>NZ_CP109199.1:5254000-6567500 GCF_036250065.1 Micromonospora sp. NBC_01699
CCCGTTCGTCACCGGCCGCACGACTCTATGACGGGCCCGACCGACGGCCGGCTCAGTGCACCAGCGGCACCATGTTCCGGGTGATCTTCCCGTCCGGGTTGTAGACCACGCACATGATGCTCCGGTCGCCGTCCGCCCAGGTCTCCGCGGTGGGCAGGACCGGATAGAAGTCCATACCCGACTCCGACTGACCACCCCATCGGCGGACGAAGTCCCGACCACACTCCTGCCAGCCGTACGCGGCCACCGCCGGCCGGTGCCACTCCCCGTCGGCGGCCTGCACGAATCCGTACGACTCGTTGTCGGCCCGCTCCTCGCACGGCTTGTAGAGCACCACCACGTCGTTCGCCCGGTCCAGGTACGCCGGGTCGGAGAAGCACTCACCGCCCTCGATGTCGAGGATGCCGGTGGTCTCCGCGGTGATGAAGTCGTCCCCCTTGACCGCGATCGGCTGCGGCGGCTCTGCCCTCGGAAACACCCCGATCAGCGCGACGGCGGCCACCGCGGCCCAGCGACGACGGCTCCTCAGCAGGGGATTCGGCAGGGCGAGAGTCATCGATGCGGCCTGTTCTGGACGGCGGTACGGGCTACCGGTCGGGCCCCGCCGCATGGTAGGCGGGCGTCGGTGAACCAGCGGCCGACCACACCTGTCCGGCCGGCGACCGGAAGGTGACGCCCGTACCGGGCTTCGTCGTGGTGATCTTTAGTTCACCTGGTAGCAAGCCCGGCGTCGGGTTGTGGTCGGCCTACTCCGACTCAATGCGGAGGTCCGCGGCGCTCCCGCTGGCGGACAATCCACTTCTCTTGAGGGGTGACCCCTACCTTGAACGACAACAAGCGACCGTGGATCACGGGCTCGCGGCGGGCGAAGCTCGCCGCCGTGGGCGCCGCCGCGCTCATCGTCGGCGGCTTCGCGTTCGGCCCGTCGGCGTTCGGTGACGCCGCGCCGACCAAGTTCCCGGCGGCCGAGATTCACAAGCCCTCCCCGATGCCCGACCGCGTGATCCTCACGCCGACCACCACCCCGGCCACCTCGCAGAAGGTGACCTGGCGGGCCGAGGCTTCCTCCGAATGGGCCCAGGCCCAGATCCTTGAGGCGCCCAAGGCGCTCGGCGACGTGGCGCCGGCCGCGGGCGCGGTGACCACCGTCAACGCGAGTGCCAACTCGTCGGTGAACACCTCGCTCGGGTACGCCTCCAGCTACCACACCGTCGAGTTCTCCGGTCTGAAGCCGAACACCCGGTACACCTACCGGGTCGGCGACGGCACCAACTGGAACGAGTGGTCCGACTTCACCACCGCGGCCGAGGGCTTCTCCCCGTTCTCGTTCATCTACTACGGTGACGCGCAGAACTACATCGACTCGGCGGTTCCCCGGGTCTTCCGGCAGGCGTTCGCCGACCGGCCCGAGGCCAAGATGATCGTCAACGCCGGCGACCTCATCGACAGCGCCAACAGCGACGAGCAGTGGGGCCAGTGGTTCAAGGCCGACGGCTTCATCAACCAGCAGGTCAACAACATCTCGATCCCGGGTAACCACGAGTACAGCGGTGGCCTGTCCGGGTTCTGGCGGCCGCAGTTCCCGTACCCGGACAACGGTCCGGGCAACGCGGAGCTGAAGCAGACCACCTACTACGTCGACTACCAGGGCGTGCGCTTCATCGGCCTGGACTCCAACGTGCAGAGCGTCCCCGCCCTGATGGCCTCGCAGACCGCGTGGCTCGACGGCGTACTCAAGGACAACCCGAACAAGTGGACCGTGGTCACCTTCCACCACCCGGTCTACTCGAACACGAGCACCCGTAACAACCCGCAGGTCCGCGACCAGTGGGGCCCGCTGCTGGAGAAGTACGGCGTGGACCTGGTGCTCCAGGGCCACGACCACTCGTACGCCCGCGGCAACGTCGCGACGACCCGCAAGTCGAGCACCGTGCACAACGGTGTCGTCTACGTGGTGTCGGTCTCCGGCGGCAAGATGTACGAGCTCAACGGCGGCGAGAACTGGACCGGCAACGGTGCGGAGCTGTCCAGCCGGTCGGAGAACATCCAGCTCTACCAGATGATCGACGTCGAGGGCGACTCGATCCGGTTCGAGGCGCGCAGCGCCAACGGCGAGCACCAGGACGGCTTCCTCATCCGCAAGAACGACGCGGGTGTGCGTACCGTCAACGAGTTCCGCACCCCGGAGAACAGCACCGGCGAGCGGGCCCTGACCGCCCAGAAGACCGTCGCCGTGGGCGAGAAGATCGGGGTCAAGGCGTACAACTACGACCCGAACGAGACGGTGAGCGTGTACCTGCGCTCGACCACCCTCGGTGAGGGCAAGCCCGGCGTCCTGATCGCGTCGAAGAAGGCCGACGAGCTGGGCCAGTTCAACTACACCTTCACCGTGCCGGAGGGCACCAAGAAGGGCAGCACCCAGGTTGTCTACCTGGTGAGCGAGAACCAGAAGATCACCACCCCGGCGATCACCATCAGCAAGTAATCCGTCCCGGGTGCGGATCGGCCACGT
This sequence comes from Micromonospora sp. NBC_01699, assembly GCF_036250065.1. Lineage (NCBI taxonomy): Bacteria > Bacillati > Actinomycetota > Actinomycetes > Micromonosporales > Micromonosporaceae > Micromonospora > Micromonospora sp. NBC_01699. The sequence continues at coordinate 5,256,513 of NZ_CP109199.1, forward strand.
CGGCCGGTCCGCACCCGGTCCGGCCCGGACAGGAGCTTTCGTGACCATCCGTACGCGCGCGCTGGCGGGTCCGCTGCTGGGCGCCCTGGTCGCGCTGGTCGCGGTCATCGGCCCGGCCACCCCGGCCGCCGCCCACCCGTTCGGCCCACCGGCCACGGCGCGGATCAGCGCCGACGGTACGCGAGTGAGCATCGCCTGGCTCGCGGCCGAAGACGACTGGGTGGCCCTCGGCCAGTCCCTCGGCGCGTTCGAGGACCCCGCGTCGGGCAAGGTGGACGGCGCTCTCACCGGGGAAAAGAAGCTGCAACGCTCCCCCGCCGTCCGCGACTACCTGCTGAAACGGATCACCGTCAGCCAGTCCGGCCAGCCCTGCACCGGCCGGCTCGACACCCTCGAACGCCTGGTCAAGCAGGGTGCCCGACTCGACTTCGAGTGCCCGCAGCCGGTCACCGACCTGGACGTCACGGTCAGCGCGCTGACCGACCTGAACACCGCGTACCGCACGGCTCTGACCGCCGACGTGCCGATGACCCCGCCGGAAGCCCTCTTCACCGCCACCGAGGGCAGCCACCGGGTCCGGTTGGGCACGGGCGAGGGCGGCTCCGGGCGCCCGGCCGCGGTCGGCACCGTCGCCGCCGGTACCGGCATCGCCGCGGTGGCCATCCTCGCCGGAGTATGGGTCAACCGGCGGCGTCGGACGAGAAGGAAGCCGGCATGACCTGGATCAACGGGCTGGACAACCACCTGATCGCGCTCTTCGACAGCGGGGCGGTGTTCTGGCTGGCCCTGCTGGTGGCGCTCGGCGTCGGCGCGGCGCACGCGGTCGCCCCCGGACACGGCAAGAGCGTGACGGCGGCGTACCTGGTCGGCACCCGGGGCCGCTATCGGGACGCGGTACGGCTCGGCGCCATCGTCGCGCTGATGCACACCTTCTCCGTACTCGTTCTCGCCCTGGTCTGGGTGGGTCTGACCGGGGCCGCCGGTCTCGGCACCAAGTCGATCACCGCCTGGCTCCAGGCGCTCGCCGGGCTGGTGGTGATCGGCGTCGGCGTCCACCTGACCTACCGCCACCTGCGCGGCGGCGGCCACGGCCACTCACACACGCACGGCCACTCCCACGGGCACGGGCACGCTCCCGGCCACTCGCACGGTCCCGGCCACTCGCACGGTCCCGGCCACTCGCACGCCTCGGAGTCGGCGGCCGGCGCCGGTGACGAACACGGGACCGGGGATGAGCAGGTCCAGCCGGCCGAGCACTCGCACCAGCACGGTCGGCCGGTCGTCGAGGTGGGGTCCGGCACGGCCACCGCGACGATCACCGCCGAGCCGGTGGCGGCGACCGGGTCGGAGCATCACCATCACCATGAGCCGGCCGAGCTGACCGATCCGTGGTCGCGGCGAGGACTGCTCGCGCTCGGTCTCTCGGGTGGGCTGCTCCCTTCACCGTCGGCGTTCCTGGTGCTGGTCAGCGGGCTGCTCACCGGACGGGCGCTGGACGCGGTGATCCTGGTGATCGTGTTCGGCATCGGGATGGCCGCCACCCTGACCGGCGTCGGCGTGCTGACCATCCGGGGCTACACGCTGCTGACCAACCGGGCCCGCTCCTGGTCACCGCTGGCGAAGGTGATCGCCTGGATACCCGCCGCCGCCGGAGTCGTGGTCGCCATCGGCGGCTGCCTCTACCTGGCCGCCGCCCTCACCGTGCTCACCTGATCCCCTGCATGATTTCGAAGAGTCCGGCCGGATATCGCGAGCCGAACTCTTCGGAATCACGAAAACTGCGGTGCGGTGGGAACGAGGGGTGGGGGAGCATGTCGCGGTGACTGTTTCCGCTCGGCAGATTCGGGCCCGCTACTCGGCTGACACGATCACCGTCTACCAGGCGTATCCGCCGGAGATCGCCGGGCCGGCGCTGGCTGCCGGACGGTTGGTCGGCCCGTTCAAGCGGGAGCGGATGACCTGGATCAAGCCGTCGTTCCTGTGGATGATGTACCGCTGCGGGTGGGCGGAGAAGCCGGGACAGGAACGGGTGCTGGCCGTCGAGATCAGCCGCGCCGGCTTCGAATGGGCGCTGGCACGCGCCTGCCTGAGTCACTTCGACCCCGCCGAGCACGCCGACCGGGACGCCTGGTCCCGACAGTTGAAGGCCAGCCCGGTACGGGTGCAGTGGGATCCCGAGCGGTCGTTGCGGCTGGGCGCCCTGCCGTACCGGTCGCTACAGGTCGGGCTCTCCGGGGAGGCGGTCCACCGCTACGTGGACGAGTGGACGGTCGCGATCACGGACCTGACCCCGGTCGTACGCGAGATCCGGTCGCTGCTGCGCGACGGTGCCGAGCGGGCGGCGGCCGAGCTGCTGCCCGACGAGCGCCCGTACCCGCTGCCGGCTCGGGTCGGCGCGGTCATCGACGCCGACGGGGCGACGACCGGGTAGCCGGCCTGGTGGGCGAGCCGGGTCAGGCCCAGGGGGTCGTCGCGCCGTCGAACTCCTCGAAGACGAGCCAGGTACGGGTGGAGAGCACGCCGGCGATGCCCTGCACCCGGTTGAGCACCACGTCCCGCAGGGCCGCGTTGTCCGGCGCCCGGACCAGCGCCAGTACGTCGTGGTCCCCGCCGAGCAGGGCCGCGTGCTCGATGTAACGCACCCGGCCCAGTTCGACCGACACCTCCCGCCAGCTGTTCTGCTCGATCTTGAGCGCCATGTACGCGGACGTACCGAGCCCGGCCCGTTCCGGCACCACCTGTGCTCGGAAGCCGGTGATCACACCGTCCTGCAACAGCCGCTCGACCCGCGCGTACGCGTTGGTCCGGGAGATGTGGATGCGTTCGGCGAGGGTACGGATCGAGGTCCGGCCGTCCCGGACGAGTTCGTCGAGGATCCGCCGGTCGACCTCGTCGAGGGGTCGCACCGATCGTCCCGCGCCGGCACCGAACGGGCCCTGCTGCTGGTCCTCCTGGTCCATCCGAGTACGCCTCCGTCGCCAATCGTCCCGCGTTTGCTAAGGATCTTGAGTCAATCATCCGAGGGCGTGAGCATAGGCGCACCACACGTCCAGGAGGTCCCCGCCGTGACAACCACCCCGCAGGCGGTCCGCAGGACATCCCCGCGTACCCGTCGGGCGGCCACCCCGCCCGACCCGGCCCGCGCCCTGCTGCCCAGTCCCGAGCCGGTCCGGATGATCGACGACCAGGGCAACCGGCTGCCCGAACGGGCCGACTATCCCGAACCCCCCGCCGACGCGCTGCGCGAGCTGTACCGGCGCATGGTCATCGGCCGGCGGTTCGACGTCCAGGCCACCACGCTGACCAAACAGGGCCGGCTGGCGGTCTACCCCTCGGCTCGCGGCCAGGAGGCGTGCCAGGTCGGCGCGATGCTCGCGGTCCGTCCGACCGACTGGGTCTTCCCCACCTACCGGGAGTCGATGGCCCTGGTCTCCCGGGACATCGACCCGGTCGAGGTGCTGACCCTGCTGCGCGGCGACTGGCACTGCGGGTACGACCCGGCCGCCCGGCGTACGGCCCCGCAGTGCACCCCGCTGGCCACCCAGACGGTGCACGCCGCGGGACTCGCCTACGGCGAGGCGTACCAGGGGCGGGACACGGTGGCGCTGGCGTTCATCGGGGACGGCGCGACCAGCGAGGGAGACTTCCACGAGGGGGTCAACTTCGCCGCCGTGTTCAAGGCGCCGGTCGTCTTCTTCGTGCAGAACAACCGGTACGCGATCAGTGTGCCGCTGTCCCGGCAGACCGCCGCGCCGTCACTGGCGTACAAGGGCGTCGGGTACGGCGTACCGAGCGAGCAGGTCGACGGGAACGACCCGGTGGCGGTGCTGGCGGTACTGAACCGGGCGGTGGCGCACGCGCGGGCCGGCAACGGGCCGTTCCTGGTCGAGGCGCACACGTACCGGATGGAGCCGCACACCAACGCGGACGACGCCAGCCGTTACCGCGACGGCGCCGAGGTGGACGCCTGGCGCGACCGCGACCCGATCGCCCGGCTGGCCGCCTACCTGCGGCAACTCGGCGTCCTGGACGACGGGACCGAGGCGGGTGTCGCCGCCGAGGCGGAGGCGTACGCGGCCGACCTGCGGGCCCGGATGAACGTGCAGCCCACCGTCGACCCGCTCAGCCTCTTCGACCACGTCTTCGCGGAACCCACCCCGCAACTGGTGGAGCAGCGCGAGCAGGTCCGCGCCGAACTGGCCGCGGACGCCGAGCAGGCCGAAGACGACGAGCAGGCCGCAGACGCGCGGGGCGCACACGACGAGCAGGGGGCACGCTGATGGCCGGCACCACGATGGCGAAGGCGCTGAACGCGGCGCTGGCCGACGCGATGGCCGCCGACGAGCGGGTGGTGGTCTTCGGTGAGGACGTCGGCCAGCTCGGCGGCGTCTTCCGGATCACCGACGGGCTGCTCGCCCGGTTCGGGGACCGACGCTGCTTCGACACCCCGCTGGCCGAGGCCGGCATCGTCGGCTTCGCGGTCGGGATGGCGATGTCCGGGCTGCGGCCGGTGGTCGAGATGCAGTTCGACGCGTTCGCCTACCCGGCGTTCGAACAGATCGCCTCGCACGTGGCGAAGCTGCGCAACCGGACCCGGGGCGCGCTGAGCGTGCCGATCGTGATCCGGGTGCCGTACGCCGGTGGCATCGGCGGGGTCGAACACCACTGCGACTCCAGCGAGGCGTACTACGCGCACACGCCGGGGCTGAAGGTGGTCACCCCGGCCACCGTCGTGGACGCGTACTCGCTGCTGCGGGAGGCGATCGCCGATCCGGACCCGGTGGTGTTCATGGAGCCGAAGAAGCTCTACTTCGCAAGTGACGAGGCCAGCCTGCCGGTGGCCGCCGAGCCGTTCGGCCGGGCCGTGGTCCGCCGACCCGGCCGGGACGCCACCCTCATCGCGTACGGGCCGTCGGTGCCGGTGGCGCTGGAGGCCGCCGAGGCCGCCCGCGCGGAGGGCTGGGACCTGGAGGTGATCGACTGCCGCACTATCGTGCCGTTCGACGACGAGACGATCAGCGCGTCGGTCCGCCGTACCGGGCGGTGCGTGGTGATCCAGGAGGCGCAGGGCTTCGCCGGGGTGGGCGCCGAGATCGCCGCCCGGGTCCAGGAGCGCTGCTTCCACTCGCTGCACGCTCCGGTGCTGCGGGTCAGCGGACTGGACATCCCGTACCCGGCACCGATGCTGGAGCACACCCACCTGCCGAGCGTCGACCGGGTGCTCGACGCGGTGGCCCGGCTCCAGTGGGACGACCAGCCCGACCGGCGCTGGTTGCCGGCGCTCGAAGGCAGTGCGGCATGAGTGCCGTGGCCGCCGCGCAGGTCTTCCTGCTGCCCGATCTGGGCGAGGGGCTCACCGAGGCGGAGATCGTCGCCTGGCGGGTAGCGGTCGGTGACGTGGTGACGGTGGACCAGAGCGTGGTGGAGGTGGAGACCGCCAAGGCGGTTGTCGACGTGCCCTGCCCGTACGCGGGTCGGGTGGTCGCCCTGCACGGCGCGGTGGGTGAGGTGCGCCCGGTGGGTCAGCCACTGATCACCGTGGCCGCGCTGGGCGCCGGGGCGGACGCCCCGGCCGAGTCCGCCGCGCACGCCAGCTACCGGGAGGAGGAGCGGGCCGGCTCGGGCAATGTGCTCATCGGGTACGGCACCGGGCATGGCACCTCCGGCCGGCGCCGCCGACGTCCCCGCCTGACGTCCGACCAGCAGTCCCGCCCAGGATCCGAACAGCCGGCCACAGCCGCACCCGAGCGGCAGGCAGTGGCCGCCGCTCCGGCTATGGCAGCCGCACCGGCGGCCGGGGCGCCGCTGGTCCTCTCGCCGATCGTGCGGCGGTTGGCCCGGGAGCACGGCCTGGAGTTGGCCGGGCTGCGCGGCACCGGACCCGGCGGGGTGATCCGACGGGCCGACGTCGAGGCCGCCGTGGCGCTCCCCGCACCGGTGGCACCGCGGCCCGAGGCGGCGAACACACCCCGACCCGTCGACCCTCCCGCCGGCTCGGACGTGATCATCCCGTTGACCGGTGTCCGGAAGGTGATCGCGGAGAAGCTCTCGCGCAGCCGGCGGGAGATCCCCGAGGTCACCATCTGGGTCGACGTGGACGCCACCGCGCTGCTGGAGACCCGGGCGGCGATCAACGCCGCCCGGCCCGAGCAGCCGGTCAGCATCCTCGCCCTGCTGGCCCGGATCTGCCTCAGCGGGCTACGCCACTACCCGCAGCTCAACTCGCGGGTCGACACCGAGGGCCAGCGGATCATCCAGTCCGCCGGGGTGCACCTGGGCATCGCCGCGCAGACCGACCGGGGCCTGGTCGTCCCGGTGCTGCGCGACGCCCAGCAGCTCACCACCAGCGAACTCGCGACCGCGCTGGCCGAGACGACGGCGGCGGCCCGCGCCGGCACCCTGCCGCCGGCCCGGCTGACCGGTGGCACCTTCACGTTGAACAACTACGGCGTGTTCGGTGTCGACGGGTCGACGCCGATCATCAACCACCCGGAGGCGGCGCTGCTCGGCATCGGTCGCATCGTCGACAAGCCCTGGGTGGTCGACGGCGCGCTCGCGGTGCGCAAGGTGACCCAGCTCAGTCTCACCTTCGACCACCGGGTCTGTGACGGTGGCGTGGCCGGGGGCTTCCTGCGGCACGTGGCCGACTGTGTCGAGCGGCCGGCGATGCTGATCGCGTACGCCTGACCGGAGAACGGACGCGCCGGCCCCGGATCCGGGGCCGGCGCGGCAACCGCCCGAACGTGAGGATCAGCCGGTCGGTGGGCGGCGGGTGGTGAGGATGAGGTCGGCGACCAGGGCGGTCCAGCCGGTCTGGTGCCAGGCGCCCAGCCCGGCCCCGTTGTCGCCGTGGAAGTACTCCGGGAACGAGATCAGGTCTCGCCAGTCCGGGTGGCGCTGGAACAGGTCGCAGGCCCCGTAGATCGGCCGCCGACCCCAGTCGTCCGGCACGAACAGCGAGATCAACCGGTTGGAGAGGTCGTCGGCGATCTCGGCCAGGGTGCGCTTGGTACCGGACCGGGTCGGGTACTCGATCAGCAGGTCGTCGCCGAAGAACGCGGCGTAGTCGCGCAGCGCGTGGATCAGCAGGTAGTTGGTCGGCATCCAGATCGGGCCGCGCCAGTTGGAGTTGCCGCCGAACAGCCCGCTGGTCGACTCGGCCGGCTCGTACCCGACGGTGAAGTCCTGCCCACCCAGCGACACCGTGAACGGCTTGTCCAGGTGCTGCCGGGACAGCGTGCGCAGCCCGTACGGGGAGAGGAACTCCTCCTCGTCGAGCATCCGGGCGAGCAGCCGGACGATCTGGTCCGGGCCGACCATGGACAGCAGCCGCTGCTGGCGCCCGTCCGGGGCCAGCCGACGGGCGCCGAGCACGTCGGCGTACTCGGGTTTGTGGGTGAGGAACCAGCGCAGCCGGGCGGCCAGCTCGGGCAGCCGGTGCAGGGTCTTCGCGGTGAGCCGGGTGGTGGCGGCCAACGGCAGCAGGCCGACCACCGAGCGGACCTTCAGCGGGACCTTGCTGCCGTCGGGCAGCCGGAGCTGGTCGTAGAAGAACGAGTCCTCGTCGTCCCAGAGCCCCTGCTTGTACGCCGCCGCCGCGATGTACGCGAAGTGCTCGAAGAACTTGGTGGCGATGTCGGCGTACGTGGGGTCGTGCTGGGCCAGGGCGAGCGCCATGTCGAGCAGGTTGAGCGCGTACATGGCCATCCAGCCGGTGCCGTCGGACTGCTCCAGCACCCCGGCCACCGGCAGCGCCGCCGAACGGTCGAACGGCCCCACGTTGTCCAGCCCGAGGAAGCCGCCCTCGAACACGTTGTTGCCGTCGATGTCCTTGCGGTTGACCCACCAGGTGAAGTTCAGCAGCAGCTTGTGCATCACCCGGGCGAGGAAGTCGTGGTCCCGTCCGCCGTCGATCTCGAACACCCGCAGCGCGGCCCAGGCGTGCACCGGCGGGTTGACGTCCGCGAACGCCCACTCGTACGCCGGGATCTGCCCGTTGGGGTGCAGGTACCACTCGCGCAGCAGGAGCACGAGCTGGGCCTTGGCGAAACCGGGGTCGACCCGGGCGATGGTGACGCAGTGGAAGGCCAGGTCCCAGGCCGCGTACCAGGGGTATTCCCAGGGGTCGGGCATGGAGATGACGTCGAAGCTGTTCATGTGCCACCAGGCGCTGTTGCGGCCGTGGCGGCGACCGGGCGGCGGCGGCGGCGAGGCGGGGTCGCCGTCGAGCCACTGCTGCACGTCGAAGTGGTAGAACTGCTTGCCCCACATCAGTCCGGCGATGGCCTGCCGGGCCACGTCGGCCTCGTGCGGCGGCACGTCGGCCGGGATGACCCGGGCGAAGAAGTCGTCCGCCTCGGCCCGACGGGCGGCCAGGGTGGTGGCGAAATCGGCGCCGAGGTCGAGTTCCGGTGCCGGGGCCGTGCCCGGCGGCGGGGCGGTCAGGCTCAGTCGGATCCGGATCTCCGCCTGCCCACCGGCGGGTACGTCGAGCACGTAGTGCAACGCGCCCTTGGTGCCGGTGCCGGCCGGGTTGACGGTGGCCGCGCCGGAAACCACGTGGTCGTTGATCCCGTCCTTCGGGTAGCGGCTGCGGCCGGGCAGGTCCCAGAGCCGCTCGGCGTTGGTCTCGTTGTCGCAGAACAGCGCGGTCGGGTCGCCGTCGCCCTGGAGCACGAGCTGGCCGAGGATGCCGTGCTGGCCGACCAGCCGGGCGTCGGCGCCGGTGATGGTCGGTACGGCGTCGCGGCCGGGCAGTCCCCAGGACCAGGTGTTGCGGAACCACAGGGTGGGTAACACGTGCAACTGGGCCGCCCGGTCACCACGGTTCGCCACGGTGATCAGGACGCACATGTCGGTCGGCGACGCCTTGGCGTAGTCGACGGTCACCGCCCAGTAACGGTCGTCGTCGAAAATACCGGTGTCGACCAGTTCGTACTCGGTTTCGTCCCGACCGCGCAGGCCGTTGACCGAGACCAGGTCGTCGTACGGATAGCGCGCCTGCGGGTAGTGGTAGCGCCAGCGCATGAAGGAGTGGGTCGGCGTGGAGTCCTGGTACCACCAGTATTCCTTGACGTCCTCGCCGTGGTTTCCGCCGTCGCTGCCGAGCCCGAACATCCGTTCCTTGAGGATAGGATCAGCGCCGTTCCACAGCGCGAGGGCGAAGCAGAACGTCTGCCGGTCGTCGCAGACGCCGGCCATGCCGTCCTCGTTCCACCGGTAGGCACGGGAGCGCGCATGATCGTGCGGAAAGTAGTCCCACGCCGTACCGTGCTCGCTGTAGTCCTCGCGTACCGTTCCCCAGGCCCGCTCCGACAGATAGGGACCCCATTGTCGCCAGGGCTGCTCCCCCGAGTCGGCCTGGGCCAACCGGGCCCGCTCCGCGTCGTTGCCCGGTTCTGCGGCGGCCGGCACGTCGCTGATCACCTCCACCTTGTCGATCTTCCGCTGGAAGATCCCTCGCACGAACTTGACCACACTCGTCATTGTTCCTGGGGCGTGTTACAGGCACCCTCGTGGGGCGTCTCTCGGGAGGAAGATTGATCGAGATCGGCTTCGGTCCGCAGGTCTGCGGCCAGCTGAGCACGGGTGCCAGCCGGGAATGGCTGGTGCCGGACGGCCGCGGCGGATACGCCATGGGCACCGTCAGTGGACTGCGTACCCGGCGCTACCACGGGCTGCTGGTGGTCGCCGGGGACACCCCGGCCAGCCGGCGACTCGGCCTGGCCAGCCTGGACGCGGCGATCACCTTCCCGACCGGCGCCCAGGTCCGGCTGGCCACCCACGAGTGGCAGTCCGGCGTGGTCGACCCGCGCGGCTTCGAGCTGCTGGAACGCTTCGACCTGGTCGACGGGCTGCCCCGGTGGCGGTGGCGGGTCGGCGACCTGGTGATCGAACGCGAGCTGGCCATGACGTACGGGCGGTCCTGCGTCGCGGTCGTGCACCGGCTGATCTCCGGTGGCCCGGTACGGCTGAACCTGGCCGCCGCCTGCACCTGGCGCGACGCGCACGGCGAACGGCGGGCGGACGGACCCGCGCCCCGGACCGAACAGGTCGCCGACGGGGCGGTCGTCGAGGGGGCGTACCGGCTGTCCGGGCCGGGTTGGCAGCCGGCCGGGCAGTGGTGGCACGGCGTACACCACCGTGAGGAGGCCGTCCGGGGACTGCACCCGGAGGAGGACCTCTGGCACGCCGGCACCTTCTCCGCCGAGCTGTTCGGCCCCGGCGACACGGTGTCGGTGCTCGCCTGGGCGGGCGAGCTGGGCGAGCAGCCGCCGCCCGCGACGGAGATCGTCACCGAGGCCCGGCGGCGCAACCGTGCCGTGGTGGCGGCGGCCAAGCCGGCCGACCCGGTCGACGCGACCCTGGCGTTGGCCGCCGACGCGTTCGTGGTCCAGACCGCCAACGGGCCGGACGTGGTGGCCGGGTACCCGTGGTTCGGCGCCTGGTCGCGGGACACGATGACCGCGTACGAGGGGCTGTTCCTGCACACCGGGCGGGCCGACGAGGGACGCGAACTGCTGCGGTCGTACGCGGCGACGCTCTCGGAGGGAATGCTGGCGAACACCGCCGACACCGGTCGGGTGGAGTACAACACCGCCGACGCCACGCTGTGGTTCCTGCACGCGGTGGCCCGGCACGTGGAGCTGACCTCGGACACCGACCTCGCCGACGAGCTGCTGCCGGCGCTGCGCGCGGTGGTCGACGGCCACCTCGCCGGCACCCGGTACGGCATCGGTGTCGACCCGGTCGACGGGCTACTCACCCAGGGTGCCACCGGTGAGGCGCTGACCTGGATGGACGCCCGGGTGTACGGCATCGCGGTGACCCCTCGGGCGGGCAAGCCGGTCGAGGTGAACGCGCTCTGGATCAACGCGCTGGCCGCCGTCGGTGAGCTGGCCGGTCTGGTCGGCGGGGATCCGGGGGCGGCACCACGGGCCCACAGCCGGGCGCTGGCCTCGTTCCGGGACCGGTTCCCGACCCCGGCCGGCTGGCTCTACGACGTGGTCGACGCACCCGCGCCGACGTACCCGCTGGGCGGTGCCACCCAGCACGACGACGACCTGGTCCGGCCCAACCAACTGCTGGCCTGGTCGCTGCCGTACGCGCCGCTCGAACCGGACCCGGCGACGCTGCGGCTGCTCGGGGCGGCGCTGCTGACCCCGCTCGGCCCGCGCAGTCTGGCCCCGGACGGGCCCGGCTTCCTCGGCCGGCACCGGGGTGGACCGGCCGAGCGGGACGGGGCCTACCACCAGGGCACGGTCTGGCCGTGGCTGCTCGGCCCGTACGTGGACGCCGCCCGTCGCGCGGGTATGCCAACTGATGACATGTTGATCGGCATAGATTCACATTTGCCCGAGTTTGGCCTAGGCTCGGTCAGTGAGACGGCGGACGGCCTCGCACCGCACACCGCCACCGGCTGCCCGTTCCAGGCCTGGTCGGTGGCCGAGGTGCTGCGGATCCGCCGAGACTGACCGCACCGCTTAGTTACACACCACGTCACCCGACAGTTACGCCCGCGTCTTCCGGTCGACACGCATCTTCCACGTCGCTACGCACATATTTCGTACCTCGAAGCAAAACCCGATTCGTGCGCTGGACAAAACTGACCGACCGCCGTTACATGACGGCAACGGCCGCGTCTTCGCTGGTTATCTCCGTACCGGCAGGATTGGGCCAACCCAAAGGACGCGTCGTGGCACCCGCTCAGGTGCCTACTGGCGCATGCACTCAAACAGACTTGGAGGGCCGGTCCATGTCACCGAACGCCGAGGTAATAGACATCCGGTCGGCTCGTCGGCAGCGGATTCTGATGCTCTCCTGGGAATACCCACCCGTCCTCGTCGGCGGACTCGGCCGACACGTCCACGCCCTCTCCGTCGCCCTCGCCGCCGCCGGCCACGACGTCACCGTCATCACCCGCCACGCCGACAACACCCCCTACGAGGAATACGCCGACGGCGTCCGCATCATCCGCGCCCCCGAAGACCCCGTCACCTTCCCCCTCGCCACCGACTCCCTCCTCGCCTGGACCATGGCCTTCAACCACACCCTCACCCGCGCCGCCCTCCGCGCCAACAACACCAGCACCGGCTACGACGTCATCCACGCCCACGACTGGCTCGTCGCCCACACCGCCATCAACCTCAAAGAACACCTCGACATCCCCCTCGTCACCACCATCCACGCCACCGAAGCCGGCCGACACCAAGGCTGGCTCCCCGGCGACATGAACCGCTCCATCCACTCCATGGAATGGTGGCTCAGCCACGAATCCGACCGCGTCATCACCTGCTCCGGCTACATGCGCGACCAGGTCAACAACCTCTTCAACCTCCCCACCACCCAAATCGACGTCGTACCCAACGGGGTGGACGACCGGGCCTGGCACGCCAAGCCGAGGGCGGTCGCCTCGGCTCGGGCCAGGTTCGCCGGGGACGGGCCGCTGATCGGATTCGCCGGCCGGCTGGTCTACGAGAAGGGCGTCCAGCACCTGGTGCACGCCATCCCCCGGCTGCGCGAGCGGCACCCCGGACTGCGCCTGGTGATCGCCGGCGACGGACCGTACCGGAACGAGTTGCAGCACGAGGCGGACCGGCTCCGGCTCGACCAGGCGGTCAACTTCGTCGGCTTCATGAACGAGAGCCAACTGCCGGCGGTGCTCGGTGCCACCGACGCGACCGTGGTGCCCAGCCTCTACGAACCGTTCGGCATGGTGGCGCTGGAGGCCGCCGCGGCCGGTGCCCCGCTCGCCGTCGCCGCCACCGGCGGGCTGGCCGAGATCGTCGAACCCGGCGTCACCGGCGTGACCTTCCCGCACAGCGACCCGGAGGCACTGGCCGGCGCCGTCGACACCCTGCTCGCCGACGGGGTCTTCGCCCGCCGGGTGGCCCGGCGGGCCCGGACCATGGTCAGCGAACGGTACGGCTGGTCGGCGATCGCTGCCCGGACCGCCGCCACCTACGCGAGCGCCGTACGCGAGGCGGGCGCCACCGCCGGCCGACCGGTCGAGGTTCCCCGACGGATGGTGGTCCCCGAGGGCAACCTGCTCGCCCTCAACGGAGCCGCCTGCTGAGCCCACCCCCCGCCCGGTCGCACCCCCGTCCACCAGCGACAATCCGCTGACCGGCGGTCGGTTCACTGGTCCGGAGGATGTCCAACCGCCCCACGGCTGGCTATCGTTTACGGCGGGTGGCGGATGGGGGATCGTGACGTGCAGCAGGTGCTTATCGCTGGGCGCTACCGCCTGCTGCACACCGTCGGCCGGGGCGGGATGGGTCGGGTCTGGCTCGCCCGCGACGAGATGCTGCACCGGGACGTGGCGGTCAAGGAGATCGTGCCACCGGACTGGATGACCGAGTCCGAACGCGAGGACCTGCGCAGACGCACGCTCCGGGAGGCGCGCACGGCCGCCCGACTGAACCACCCCAACGTCGTACGCGTCTACGACGTCATCCACACCGGCGACACCCCGTGGATAGTGATGGAGTACGTCGCGTCCCGGTCGGTGCAGGAGGTGCTCCAGACCGAGGGACCGTTCCCGCCGCTGCGCGCCGCCGAGATCGGCCGGGAGGTGCTGGCCGCGCTGCGGGCCGCGCACCACGCCGGGGTGCTGCACCGCGACGTCAAGCCGCACAACGTGCTCATCTCCGACGAGGGCCGGGTGGTGCTCACCGACTTCGGACTGGCCACCGTCGACGGTGGCGACGGCGCGATGACCCGGGCCGGCATCGTGCTCGGCTCCCCGCAGTACGTCGCACCGGAGCGCGCCGCCGAGGGCAGGTCCAGCGTCGAGGCCGACCTCTGGTCCCTGGGCGCCACCCTCTACGCCGCGGTGGAGGGCCGCTCGCCGTACGCCCGTTCGACCGCGATGGCGACCCTGACCGCACTGGCGGTGGCCCCACCGGACCGGGCGCGGCGGGCCGGTCCACTCCGTCCGGTGCTGAACGGCCTGCTCCGCCGCGACCCCCGGCAGCGGCTCACCGCCGACGAGGTCGACCGCCTGCTGCGCCGGATCACCGACGCCGGGCCGAGGACGCCGCGCCACCCGCTCGCCCGCCCGCGTCGCCCCGAACCCGCCCGCGAGCCGGCACCGGCGGCACCGGTCGTGCCGGTGGAGACACCACCATCGGCCGGCTCGGCCACCAGCATCGCCTTCAGCACCCCGCCCGGCGTACGGCGTCGGCCCGGCTGGCGGGCGGCGACCGCCGTCACCGCCGGCCTGGTCCTGCTCGCCGCCCTGGGTACCGCACTGACCGTGCAGGCCAGACAGGACGCGGACCGGATGAGCGCGGTCGTGCCGGGTGCGAGCCCGACTCCCCCGTCACCGCCACCACCGGCACCGGCGTTTCCCTGCTCGGCGCGGTCCGACGTCACCACCCGGGTCACCGAGGGCCCACCGCCGTCCGGTGAACGGTACGCGCTGGTGCCGGGCTGGACCTGGTACGGCGACCCGTCCGGGTTCCGGATCGCGGCCCCGATCGGCTGGCGGGTCTTCAACGACGGGCCGGTGGTCTGCTTCCAGGAACCGGACGGCCCACGGGTGCTCAGTGTGGACCCGTCCACCGATCCGACCTCGGACGCGCAGGCGTACTGGCGGGCGGAGGAGGCGCGGCTCACCGACCGGGGCGCGCTGCCCGGTTACTCCCTGGTCAACATCGGACCGCTCGACTTCCACGGGGGTGGGGCCGAGTGGGAGTGTCGATGGACCAACGCCGCCGGCAAGCAGGTGCACACCAACCGGATGCTGTTCCACACCTCGCCGTCGCGCGCGTACACCATCGCCTGGCTGACGCCCGAGTTCGACTGGCAGGTCAATCGGGTCTACCTGCCGATGCTGCGGCTCAGTTTCCGCCCGGCCGGGTAGCCGGTCCCGCCCCACCGGTCAAGTTGGACCGGTCCCGCGTCGTCATCCCGACGTTGTCGACAGATTGCCGGGTCCCGGTGATTGCCTGTGGACGTCGCGTTTGGCAAAGTGATCGCGCTACGTGGGGTGATCCTGGGGAGGACGCACATCATGATGGGACCGTCCCATGCACTGTCCGGCGCCGCCGTCTGGCTCGCCGGTTCCTGGGGGTTGTACCAGTTCGCCGACTACGAGCAGTCGCCGCTGGCGATCGCGGTCGGCACCGCGGTCTGTGCCGGCGGGGCGCTCTTCCCCGACCTCGACATGTCCGGCAAGGTCACCCGCAACCAGGGTGGCGCGACGGTGGCCCGCACCTTCGGCGTGGTGTCGCTCTTCTTCGCCGAGGTGATGGAGAAGATCTCACTCGGTGTCTACCATGCCACCAAGCTGAGCAAGGACCCCGATCGCAAGAACGGGCACCGTACGCTGACCCACACGCTGCCGTTCACCTTCCTGGTCGGCTGGGGCACCACCGCCCTGTGCACCGCGTACGGCAAGTGGGCCGTCATCGGCATCCTGTTCTTCATGATCGGGCTGGCGCTGCGCGGACTGTTCGACGAGTGGGCCAAGAAGGCCGGCTGGGTGATCGTGACCCTGGTGTCGGCGGCGGCGGCGTACTTCACCTTCCTGCACCTGCCCGGTGACCGGGGCTATCCCATGATCGGGTTGGCGGTCGGCGTCGGCTGCTTCGTCCACATCATGGGCGATTTCATCACCAGCGCGGGCGTACCGATCCTCTGGCCGATCCCGATCAAGCGGCGGATGTGGTGGATGATCGGCCTGCCGAACAAGATCGCGGTCGAGGTCGGCGGCAAGGTCGAGACGGTGGTGCTGCGTACCGCCTTCACGGTGGTGTCGCTGCTGGCCGCCCTGGGTCTGGTCGCGCCGACGGTGCTGTCCCGGTTCAACATCGAGGTCTGACCCGAACCCGCCTCGGTCCCGACGTGGAGCGGTCCTGATCGGACCGCTCCGGTCGGTCCGGGTCGGACCGACCGGCGTCGGTACGGGTCAGACCGCTCGACTTCGGTACGGGTCAGACCGCGACCCGCTGGGCCGGCACCGGTACGGTCAGCCCCCAGTGCGCCATCAACTCGGGCGAGTCCACCCTGCTCCCGTCGGCGACCGCGTCGCAGGCGATGTCGACGATCTGGTGCTTGTGCGCGAGCAGGTACGGCCGGGCGCCGACGTCGGCGTTGGCCAGGGTGGCGATCCCGGCCCAATGCCGCCGGCCGAAGAGCATCGGATAGCCGCGCAGCCCCGCGTAGGTGGCGCAGACCAGCACGTCCGGATAGGGCAACGCGGTCACCCGGCGGATCGCCGCGCTGGTCAGGCCGGGCATGTCCACCGGCACCACCACCACCGCCTCGATGTCCGGGGCGGTCAGGGCGTCCAGCCCCATCCGCATCGAGGAGCCGATCCCGGTCCCCCAGGACCGGTTCACCACGACCGTCGCGTCGGACAGGTCGGCGGTTGCGCGTACCTGGTCGGCGGCGGCACCGAGCACGACCACGACCGGGTCGCACCCGGCGTCCCGTACGCTGTCGAGCACCTGATTCACCAGCGGCCGCTCACCCTGGTGCAGCAACGCCTCCGGGCCACCGATCCGGCGTCCCCCGCCCGCGGCGATGATCATTCCTGCGATCCGACTCAGCTGCGTCACCCTTCCACCCGGCCTACGACGACGTCGTACGCACACCGGGCCCAACGACCGGCTCGGGCTGAGGTATCGGCACCAAAAGGGCAAATTCGGAACTACGCCGCGTCAGCGTAGCAATCAACCACCGAAACGTCGACCGGGAAGCGGACCCGGGTGTCCCCGAACAGCAACCGCCCGGCCCGGTCCGACGCCGCCCGGACCAGCTCCACCACCTCGGCCGCCTGCTCCTCGGGACAGTGCACCAGCACCTCGTCATGCTGGAAGAAGACCAGTTGGGCGGCGGTGCCGGCGAGCCCCCCACGCAGGATCGCGAGCAGGGTCAGCGCCCACTCGGCGGCGGTCGCCTGGATGACGAAGTTGCGGGTGAACCGGCCCCGCGAGCGGGCGGCGGCCCGGGCCCGGGGGCCGAACGGGTCGGCCTCGGCCCGCACCTCGAAGTCCGCGCCCTCGCCGTCCTCGCGCAGCCCGATCGACGACGGCGGGCAGGTCCGGCCGAGCCACGACCGCACCAGCCCACCCGCCTCCCCGGTGCGCGCCGCGCTCTCCACATACTCGAAGGCGGTCGGGTAGCTGCGCCGCAGCACCGCCAACGCCGGGATGGCGGACCCACCGGTCTGGCCGTACATGGCGCCGAGCAGGGCGAGCTTCGCCCTGGCCCGGTCACCGTCGAACGAGTCCTGGGCCAGCGCGGCGTAGAGGTCACCGGCGCCACCGGCGGCGGCCAGCCGGGCGTCACCGGAGACCGCGGCAAGCACCCTCGGCTCCAGCTGGCCGGCGTCGGCGACCACGAACCGCCAGCCCGGATCGGCCCGCACCGCCCGCCGGACCACCTTGGGGATCTGCAACGCTCCCCCGCCCCGGGTGGCCCAGCGGCCGGAGACGACACCGGCCGGAACGTACTCCGGCCGGAACCGCCCGCCGTGCACCCAGGTGTCCCGCCAGGCCCAGCCGTGCGCGGTCCAGATCCGGTACAGCTCCTTGTACTCCAACAGCAGCGGCACGGCCGGGTGGTCCACCCCGCGCAGCACCCAGGCCCGGGTGTTCGGCAGCTCGATCCCGGCGCGGGCGAAGGCGCGTTGCACCTCGGCCGGGGACTCGGCGTGCAGCTGCCGGACCCCGAACGCCGCGGCGATCCCGGCCGACAGCTCGACCAACCGGCGCGGCGGCCCACCGACCGGCGACGGCTCACCGAGCAGCTCCAGCAGCAGTTCGTCGTGCACGTCGCCGCGCCACGGCAGCCCGTCGGCGGCCATCTCGACCGCGATCAGCGCCCCGGCCGACTCGGCCGCGACAAGCAGGCGGAACCGGCCCGGTTCGGCGGTCGCCTCGATCCGCGCATGCTGGTCGGCGTAGACCGCGACCAGCGCGTCCAGGCCCATCGCCGGGGTCTGCGAAACCGGCTCGAAGAGCGCGGCCTGTGCGTTGCCCGGCGGGGTGGCCGCCCTCGGCGCCGGGTCGGCGGGCACCGGTGCCCCGGACAGCCGGGCCCGAGCGGCGGCGAGCGAGCGCGGCTCGCCCCACCGGCCGGCGTGACCCAGCAGCAGCGCCTCGGTCAGCTCGATGTCGTGACAGCGGTCGACGCGTACGCCGGCCCGCCGCAGCGCCGGATAGCTCGCGGCGGTCGACGGCCAGACCCAGCGCGGACGTTCCCCGGCCTCGCGCTCGGCGATCGCGGCGGCCAGGTCGGCCACCGGCTCGGCCGCCCCGGCCGGGCTGCCGTCCGCACGCAGGGGCTGCCACTCGCCCCCGCCGCCCTCGTCGGGTATCACCGCCACCAGCACGGAGGCGATTCTGCCCGGCCCCTCCGACATGTTCGGTCGGCTGGGCCGGGCAGTGCGACGTGGGTAACGGCGCGGCGGTGGGCGGTCCCGTTTTCGTGGGCTAGTGCCTCGTCATGCGGCCTTGAAGGGGTAATCGGGGTGCCGGATCTTGGAGTTGATGGCGTATCCGGTCTTCGGTTTGGCGTGGTGGTTACGCCAGCGGATGTAGTCGCCGATCGCGGTGTCCTGCTCGGTGTGGGTGCGGTGGTCGGTGCCGTTGAGCGCGAAGTAGCGCAGGGCTGCGAACTCGGCCTCGATCCAGTTCAGCCAGGAACTGTAGGTCGGTAGAAACGCCAGGTCGACGTCGTTGTCCTGGCACCAGGCGCGCACGCTCGGATGCTTGTGCGGTGAGAAGTGGTCGAGGATCAGGTGCAGTGTCTGGCCGGGCCAGCGGCGGCGCAGGGTCTTGAGGAAGTCGAGGAACTCGATCGACCGTTTCCGGTCCCGGATCCGGTAGTGGATCTTCCCGGTGGTCAGGTCGAGGCTGGCGATCATGTGTCGGACGCCGTGGTCACGGTGGTAGGTGGCGCGCAGCCGGACCGGCTGACCCCGCGGCTGCCAGGCCCTGCCCGGGCGTGGTTGCAGGTTCAGCGCTCCGAACTCGTCTACGCAGATCACCCGGCTTCCGGGTGGCGGGTGGTCGTAGAGGTCCAGGATCCGGCGCATCTTGGCCGTGAACTCGGGGTCGGTGCTGGCCTTCCAGGTCTTCGTCGTCTGCCACGACACACCGCGCTCGTGCAGGATCCGCCGTACCGTCTCGACGCTGATCGTCGTGACCCGCCCGGCGGTGATGAGGTAGTCGCGCAGCTTGGGCAGTGACCAGCAGGAGAACGGCTGGCCCAGGAAACGGGGGTCACACCGGGCGATCGCGCAGATCCAGGCTCGGGTCTGCTCATCGATCTTGTTCGGTGTGCCCCCGCTCCGTTTTGGGTTCAGCGCGTCGAACCCCCGCTCGTTGAACGCGTGGATCACCTGGCGTACGTAGTCATCGGTGGCCTTGAGCAGATGCGCGATGTCCGGGGCTGGCTGGCCCTGCGCCGACATCAGCACCACGATCGCCCGGCGCAGCCTGACCGGGTCCTTCGCCGTCCGAGTGATCCGCTGCAACCGCTGACCCTCGGCCATCGACAGATCCCGCACGAACACTTCCGGGCGTCTGCCCATCCGCCACCACCTCCCACAACCTGGAAGGCACAGCTTGCCCGACATCCCACCGGAACCAGCGGATTACCCATTCAACGTTGCAAGACGAGGCACTAGCCGGCTTAAGAAACAGGCCCTGGTCCACTGTATGGTCAACGCGGAGTGGGACCATGGGCCTCCAGGGCCGGGGGGTCACTTTGTCGCCCTGAGATGACCGCGATGATGATTCACGCCGCAGTGCGTCACATCTCCTCACCTTTGACGTTCGGATGGAAGCCCCGGCACGTCTGCGCCGGGGCTCCTTTCCGTCTGGGCCGCACGTCAAGCGCGCAACACGCATACGACGTGAGACGCGTGCAGCGTCAGGTACAGTACGGGAAACTATTGGTCCAACGATGTGACGCCAACCAGACCCCGTCGCTAATGCCCGAAATGAAGGAGAACGAACTGCCTTGGGCTTCGCAACCCCAGATACCGGCAGAGGGGTAATTGGCACTTGTGTAAAGCATCACCCCCAGGAAGGAGGTGCTCTGCCCACGGTTGTAGATGGACTTTACTTTGTTGTACGGCGCCCACGAACAGGTAACCGGGGCGGCACCCCAGTCGTTGTCCGCGTCCGACCAGCTACAACGGGATCCCGTGCCGTCATATCCGTTCCAGACGCAAAGATTGCCGGCAGGGCAGTCCCAGGCCGCCAGAACCGTAGCGCCATCGGCCGTCGCGTGAGCGGCCGCGGCCGTCGCGGTTCCGCTTAAGAGCACAATCATCGCCGACAAGATGGTGACGACCCGGCGTGAGATGTTTGCTAGGCGCACAGCTCCTCCTTTGCATCGATGCCGCAAGCGGGGCTCCCTGCCACCAGAGCCCCGCCAATTAGTACCGAGAGCGCTAAGCCCCGGATGACAACCTTCTCCATTGCTCTCCCCGATCCTGTCGTTTGCGTTTGTTATGGGCGTGATCTGTCCTGCACTGATCGTGGCGCACACACGGGACCGACGAGCCGGGTGGCCGATGCGCTCACATTGCCTACCGACCACCGTAGAAGTCCCGCCGTTCTCTTCCCAGAGCCAATTCGATGGCGGCTTGACGGTGCCACTTAGGATCTTGGGACATGGAGGTAGCTATCCGGCTGGACCGCACAGAAGGTCTGACGCGACAGGTCTATGCGCAGCTGCGCGACGCCGTGTTGGACGGGCGGCTGCGTCCGGCCGAGGCGCTGCCATCCAGCCGGGCACTGGCCGAGCAGCTCAAGGTTTCACGCAACACGGTGACGACCGCCTATGAGCGGCTGGTCGCCGAGGGCTTTCTGACCGGGCGGGCCGGTGCCGGGACCTTCGTCAATGCTCTGCCCCTCGGGGAGTCGGCGGTGCCTCGGTCGCCGTTCGGCCCTCTCACTCCGCGCGCGGTTTGGTCGCCGCTGCCGGTCCCGCCCGACTTCGCCGAAGTACCAGAGTTCGACTTCCGGGTCGGCGCGCCCGACGCGCGGCTGTTCCCGTACGCAGCCTGGCGCCGGCTGCTGACCAACCAGTTTCAGCCGTCGGCCGTGGGCACCGGATTGCCCGCCGAGCCGGCCGGCCACGTCGGACTCCGTACCCTGATCGCCCATCACCTGCGCACGGCCCGGACCATCGAGGCGCATCCGCAGGATGTGCTGGTCACCTCCGGCGCGCAGCAGGCGCTCGACCTGATCGGGCGAGTGCTGCTCGAACCTGGCGCCACAGCAGCGGTCGAGGAACCCGGCTACGCACCGCCGAGACTCGTGTGGGAGTCCCAGGGCATCCGAGTGACCGGCGTCCCGGTCGACGACCAGGGCCTGATTGTCGATGCGCTGCCCACGGACGCGCGGCTCGTCTACGTGACGCCGTCCCACCAGTACCCGACCGGCGTGGCCTTGTCGCTACAGCGCCGCATCGAACTGCTCGCGTGGGCGCGACGACACGACGCAGCCATCGTCGAGGACGACTACGACAGCGAGTTCCGCTACACCGAACAGCAGCTTGAGCCGCTGCACAGCCTCGACCGCAGCGGCCGGGTCCTCTACGTCGGTTCTTTCTCCAAAGTCCTGCTCCCCACCCTGCGGCTAGGCTTCCTGCTTCATCCGCCGTCGATACGCCACGCCCTGCACGCCGCCAAATTCGTCACCGACTGGCACACCAACCTGCCCATTCAGGCCGCCATGGCGGAATTCATCAAGCAAGGCATGTACGCCCAGCACCTGCGTCGGGTCCGCCGCGTTTACCGCCAGCGC
Organism: Micromonospora sp. NBC_01699; assembly: GCF_036250065.1. NCBI lineage: Bacteria > Bacillati > Actinomycetota > Actinomycetes > Micromonosporales > Micromonosporaceae > Micromonospora > Micromonospora sp. NBC_01699. Next base: position 5,278,286 of record NZ_CP109199.1, read on the forward strand.
CACGAACGCATCACGGCGGCGCTCGCCGGCCCCCTGTCGGCGCACCTCACGGCCGTGCCGTCTTCGGTCGGCCTGCACCTCAGCGCGATAGTGCGGGGAGCCTCCGCCTCTGACGCGGTCATCCGGGCCAGGGCGGCCGGGGTCGGTGTAGCGAGCTTCCCGGAAATCGCTATGGCGGCCGCCGATGCGCCGGGCATCGCTTTCGGGTACGGCATGATCGACACGCACCGCATCGACCAAGGCCTGGACAGGCTTCATCGATGTCTGGACAACGATTAGGGCCGCTGCTTTGTCTCCAACGACACGGCACAGGGTCAGACCGACGAACTCGGCATCGACGTACCCACTTATGAAGTCGCCACCAACCTCCCCGGCGTCGTTGGCGTCCGGGACAGCAAGGACCCGGACGGCCCCGCGCTGACGTTCGCTCCGGCGGACTGGGCCCGGTTCGCCCGGCTGGTGAAGTAGCCCCACAACGACGAAAGCCCCCGGGCACACCGCGAGGTGTGGCCGGGGGTTCGTTGTCTCAGGGGGCTTGCGGACCTGAGAGCAAAAACGCGGGTACGCGGGGCCGCTACTTGCCCGTGCCGGCGGTCAGGCCGGACTGGATCTGTCGCTGGAAGATCGCGTACACGATGATCATGGGCAGGATGGCGATGGTGAGCGCGGCGAACAGGCCGGACCAGTCAGCCTCGTACCCGGCGTTGACCGAGATGTCGGCGATGCCCTGGGTGAGCACCCACTTGTCCTTGGCACTGGAGACGAGCACCAGCGGTAGCTGGTACTGCGCCCACTGACCGATGATGTTGAAGATCGTCACGCTGATCAGACCGGGTTTCGCCATCGGCATCATGACTTGGAAGAACAGCCGGGTGTGCGACGCGCCGTCGATCATCGCCGCCTCGGCCACCGAGTTCGGCAGGGTACGGAAGAAGGCGACCAGGAAGAAGACGGTGAACGGCAACGAGTACGCGGTGTACACCAGCACCAGACCGGTGTACGTGTCCAGCAGCCCCAGGTTGCGCACCACGAAGAAGAGCGGCACCAGGGCCAGGAAGACCGGGAAGGCCAGGCCGGAGACGAACAGGTAGTAGATGAACCGGTTGCCCCAGAACTTGTACCGGGCCAGCACGTACGCGGCCATCGAACCGAGCAGCATGGTCAGGAAGGTGGCGCAGCTGACCACGAGCACGCTGTTCAGGAAGTAACGGCCGACGTGCGCCTTGGTCCAGGCCCGCCCCCAGTTCTCCCAGCGCAGTTCCGCCGGCAGGGTCCAGGGGCTACTGAAGATCTCCGTGGTGTTCTTGAACGAGGCAAGGAAGACCCAGATGATCGGCACCACCACGATCACTGCCCAGAAGAACAGCGCCAGGTGGCCCACGCCGTTGAGCAGGCTCGCCCCGCTCCGGTCGGTCCCCTTGCCTCGTCGGGGCTTCTCCACCGGCGGGAGGGGTCGGGAGCCGGGACCGTCCGGCTGGTCGGTCCTGGTCGTGGTCAGCTGTGTACCCATCAGTACTCGACGCTTTCCCGCTTGGTTACCCGCAGCGTGAACACTGCGAAGGTGATGGTCAGGAAGAACAGCGCCACACCCATCGCCGAGGCGTACCCGAACTTGGAGTAGGTGAAGGCGTTGCGGTAGATCTCCAGCCCCAGGACGGTGGTCGCCCCGTCCGGACCGCCGTTGTCGACCGAGAGCACCGACACGATCGCGAACGCGTCGAACGCCGCGATGCCCAGGTAGACCCAGGCGACCTGGAGGGTGTCCCAGAGCAACGGCAGGGTCACCCGGAAGAAGAGCGTGACCCGCGTGGCCCCGTCCATCTCGGCGGCCTCGTAGATCTCACCCGGAATCGACGCGATGCCGGCCGAGAAGAGCACCACGTAGAAGCCGACCGCCTGCCAGACCAGCACCCCGAGGATCGACCAGAGCGCGATGTTGGGGTTGACCAGGAACAGGATGGGATCCAGGCCGATCTTCATCAGTACGCCGTTGATCAGACCGGACTCGTTCGGCCGGTAGACCGTCTGGAACAGCACCGCGATGATCGCCACGGCGAGGACCTGGGGAAAGAAGAACACCACCCGGTAGAACTTCGATCCCCAGACCCCCGACCGCTTGCCTCCGCTGCTCTTTCCCGCCACGTTGAGCATGAACGAGAAGAACAGGGCGATGGCGATGGTGATCAGCGGCAGGGCGAGCAGTAGTACCAGGTGATGCTGGATCGCCTGCCAGAAGCGGTTGTCCTCGGCCAACAGTCGATAGTTGTCGAAGCCCACCCACTTCGGGGCAGAGAATCCCCTCCAGCTGGTCATCGAGATCTGGAACGCCTGGGCGTACGGGGCGATCACGAAGACCGAGTACAACAGCACCGGAGCGGCCAGGAAGCCGATCACGAATGGATACTTGCCGTGCCGCATGACCTACGCTCCGATCAGCGCTTGAACTTGGTGACGGAAGCGTCCTTCTTGATCGCGTCCGCCTTCTTCTGGATCCGGTCGCAGAACGCGTCGGCCTTGATCCGACCGAACATCAGCTCGTTGGTCGCGGTCCGGGCTTCGGTGTCCAGCTCCTTGTACCAGCCGTCGAAGAACAGGTTCACCACGTTCGGGCCGGCGGCGGCGAGCGCGGCCTGCGAGCTGGCCACGCCGGGCGGGAACGCGTAACCGGCGGAGCCGGAGGTCACGACCGTAGCGGACTTGACCACCTCGGTGAAGCCCTTGGCACCGGCGGTGGAGAGCATCTGACGCATGTACTCCAGCGCGCCGCGCGGGTTCGCGCTCTTGGCCGAGACGAAGTAGCCCTCGGCCGCGGTGGCCCGGACCGCACCGGCCGGCAGCTTGTCCGACGCGGTCAGGCTCGGCAACGGCATCATCTGGTACTCGAAGCCGGGCGGGGTGTCCTTGGCCTGCTCGTTCTCCAGCCAGTCACCGCTGGGGTAGAAGCCGACCTTGTACTGGTTCTGGAGCAGCTGCACGTCGGTGTGCTTGAGCCCCTCGAAGCTCTTGTCCAGGTACTTGGCGCCGATCTCGGCCCAGGCCGCCGCGGCCTGCTTGACCGGCTCGGCCGTCCAGGCGCCGTCCTCAAGGTTGTCGATGTTCTTCAGTACGTCCGGCCCGCCGATCTTGGCGGCGTGGGTGAGGATCACGTTCCAGACGTAGTACGGCGCGTTCGCACCGGCGTAGCCGAACGGGGTGATGCCCTTGGCCTTGATCTTGTCGAGCAGCGCGGTGAACTCCTCCCAGGTCTTGGCGGGAGCCCAACCGTTGTCCTTGAACAGCTTGCCGGAGTACCAGAGGCCGAACACGGTGGAGACGTAGTTGAGCACGTACGGCTTGCCGTTGAACGTACCGACGTCGATGGTGCCGGGAACGACCGTGTCCCGGACCTTCTTCGACGGGTCGTCCACCGACGGGGCGTCCCACAGCTCGGTCAGGTCCTGGAGCTGACCGTCGGCGACCAGGGCGCCGAAGTCCAGCGACTTCTCACCGGAGTTGTTGACGAACTCCGGCGGGTTGCCGGCGGCGAACCGGGGCTGGAGCACGGTGGAGATGGCCTGGCTGGCCTCGTGCTTGATGGTCGCCTTCGGGAACTTCGCCTTGTAGAGCGGCTCGTGCACGTCGGTGGCGTACTTGTCGCCATAGCCACCGTTGAAGATGACCACCTCAAGCGCGGCGTCCTCCTTGACGCCGAAGGGGTTCTCGGCGCTCTTGGTGCCCTCGCTCTGCTCCTGCGTCTCGTCGTCACCGCCGGTGGCGCAGGCGCTGAGCAGGCCGGCCGCCGGAACGGCGAGCAGGCCAGCCGCCGCCGCCCGCTGTAGTACGACGCGGCGGCTGAGATCCGACGGACTGTCGGGGGTTACAGACATCTTCGTCTCCTCGGTTAGGTTTCGTCGTCGCCACAAAATGTCAGGGTCAGGCGGTTCGCCGGATACGTCCGGCGTACCGCGACTCCAGGGCGGTGTTGTGCTCGTCCCCGCCGGGGACGTTCGCGGATCGGTAAATTGGGGGTACCTCTCCCACGACGTGGAACCGTCGTACGACCTCCGCGGTCAACATCTGCGCCAGCAGCGCGGTGGTGACCGAGGAGACCGCACAGACCGCGCCGCCGCCGTCAAGCGGCAGCAGTGCGTCACCGTACGGCGCGCCATTGTCCAGCACGACGTCGGCGATGTCGGCGAGCCGTTGACCGGATGGGTGCCGTGGAGCGACCCGTGCCGTGTGCTCGACCGAGGTGACCGCGATCAGGTCGTGACCGCGTTCTTTCACCAGCCTCGCCAGCTCGACGACCGAGCCGTTGATGCCGGACTGGGACGCCACCACGAACACGTCGCGCGGCTGGGGCGCCGCGAGCGCGTAGATCTGGTGGGCGATGGTGGGGTCGCGTTCGAGTTTCGGGTCGACCAGCACCTCCGGTGCCGCGTCCCCGAACAGGACCAGGTCGCTCAGCGAGAGCTGGTTGGTCGGCACCAGACCGCCGGCGCGGGCGACCAGTTCGGCCGCGAACGCCTCGGAGTGGCCGGCGCCGAACGCCTGGAGCACGCCGTCGCCGCGCAGGCTGTCGGCGATCAGGTCGGCCGCCCGACCCACCCCGTCGACCTGCGTGTCCAGCAGCCGGTCGAGCACCGGGCGGAACGCGTCGGCGTACCCCTGCATGCTGATCATTCGTTCGCCCCGATCGGTCCGCCGGGGTGGCCGTGGTCGCTCATCCCCGTACCTCCTTTGCCGCCTTGTGCCCGCCGACCGCCCGCGCGGTCCGCTGGAACGCCGAGTGGGCACGGTCGTGGGTCCGCTGGGCGACCGCTATGTAGAGCAGGTCGAGGACGACCAGCTGCGGGTGCCGTGCGGAGAGCGCGTCCGGGCGGAAGGTGGTGGCCTGGCTGGCGGTGAGCAGCACGATGTCGGCCAGCTCCGCCAGCGGCGAGCGGGGGAAGCTGGTCAGCGCGACGGTGGTCGCGCCGTGGCTGCCCGCCTCGGCCAGCATCTCGATCGTCTCCCGGGTCTCACCGGTGTGCGAGATGCCCAGCGCGACGTCGCCGTCGCGCAGCAGGGCGGCACTGGCCAGCCCCTCGTGCACGTCGTGCCAGGACCAAGCGGCCACCCCGATGCGGTGCAGGCTGAACTGCATCTCGGCGCCGACCAGGGCACTGCCGCTCGCGCCGAAGATGTTCACCCGGGTGGCGGCGGCGATCGCCTCGGCGGCCCGCTCGACCTCGCGCAGGTCGAGCAGCGTGGCGGTGTCGTGCATGGCCTGGGTGTCGGCGGCCATGATCTGGCCGAGCACCCGCTCCAGCGGGTCGCCGGGCTGGATCTCCCGGCCGATGTCGACCGTCCAGCCGGCCGAGCGCGCCCGACCGGTCTCGGCGGCGATGCCCAGCCGCAGGTCGGCGTAGCCCTCGAAGCCCATCGCCCGGCAGAACCGGGTGACCGTGGCCGGCGAGGTGCCGCTGCGTTCGGCCAGTTCGACGATGGTGGCGCGGGCGGCGGCCTCCGGGTCGGCGAGCACCTGTTCGGCGACCCGTTGCAGGGCGCCGGTGAACTCCGGCAGCCGGGAGCGGACCCGGACCAGGACGCTGTCGCTCGGGGAGAGTCCGGCGGCAAGTCGCCGGTCGAACGCCTCGGCGTCGACCACCGCAGTGCGCGCGGCGGTGTCCACCTCGTGATCGACCATGTGAACGCCTTCCGGAAAGAGTGTTAACTGTTAGTGGTAAAAGTTCTTACTAACACCCCCTCCGTGTCAAGACTGTGGGCGAAGTTTTCAAACCGTTACCTCGCTCATGATCGACTCGAACGGCCCGGTCCGTACCCGCCCGCACGCCGCCGACCAGCAAGAACAGCATCGGGGTACGGCGTCCGAAGGCACCTGTCGGGTCGGTCCGACCCTCCCGTGCCGGGTCCCGCATCGACCTCGATCGCATCGGTCACGATCGTTCACACGGCCCACCGCTTCCCGCCCGTCGACCCTCCAGCCCTCCGTCACCACCCCGCTCACGAGGGCGCCGCCCGCCCGTCGGGCCGACCCCGTTCGAGCCGCGGATGCCCGAGGTGCCGAGGTCCACGGACCCCGTCGGCCTCGCCGGTGCGGTGGTCAAAACCGCGACCACCCACCGACCGGGTACGCCTCGACAACCGCCTCGAACAGCGATCGATCGAACCCTTCTTCGACGGTTGTGTCGAAAACTCGCCACCCTGATGGGCGGGAAAACCATACGGCTACCGAAACAGGAGATGATTGCCGCCATCGATGCCGTACGGGAGACACTCGACCTCGCCCGACCATTCCCATCGGCGAGCCCGGCAGCGGTGGGACAGCGCTGCCGGGCTGGCTGCCCGTGCGCAGTTCCCGGGTGTTTTGCCGGCAGTATGGTCCGGTGGAACGACCACGTGCTGTTTCATCCCGCTCCGCCGATCGTCTTCTTGTCACCCTGCCGAATTTCCCCGCGCCATCGACCCGCCCGCCGCCGACGTGATGCCGGACGGGCGGGTACGCCAGTTGCCGCACAATGGCCGAACATTGATCCTGGTGGACGGCATCGACGAGTCACCGGGCGGCGCGGCACGTCGGGCCGCACAGGAATGGCCGGAACGACTCGATCGCGAAACTCGGCGACCTGACGATCTGCGTCCCGAAGAGGTGGCGGTGCTCGGACGCGACAAATCTCGGACCGAGGTCGCGGGTGGTCCGGGCCGACGAGTCAGGCGGCGGTGCCCCGCCGGCCGATTCGCGCCACCAAGCCCCGGTAAACCTGACGTAGCGGTACTAGCCTGGTCATATGCGGCGTCGGCCGGCTCACCCGTGGCGCGGCCTGAACCGACTCGCCGCGAACACCCCCGCCGAACGCGAGCGCTACCTCGACCTGCTACGCGCCCTGGCGATCGCCGCCGTGGTGATCGGCCACTGGCTGATCATCGTGATCGACTACGACCGGTCGGGCCGGCTCACCGGCCACTCGGCCCTGGTCGACCTCCCCGCCGCCCGGCCGGGGACCTGGCTGTTCCAGGTCATGCCGATCTTCTTCCTGGTCGGCGGGTACGCCAACGCCGCCTCGCTGAGCAGCCACCAGCGGCAGGGCGATCGGGCGGTCGACTGGCTGCTGGACCGGTGCGGGCGACTGCTGCGGCCGACCACGGCACTGATCGTCGTGCTGGCCGCCTCGGCGCTGGGCTCGCAGGTGATCGGGGCGGACGCCGATCAGGTACGCCCGGTGATCTGGTTCGCCACCATCCCGCTCTGGTTCCTGGCCGCGTACCTGACCGTGGTGGCACTGGCCCCGGTGACGTACGCGCTGCACCGGCGCTTCGGGCTCGCCGTACCGCTGCTGCTGCTGGTGCTGGTGGTCGGGGGCGACCTGGCCCGGCTGTCCGGTCCGGAGTGGTACGGCAGCGGCAACTTCCTGTTCGGCTGGCTCGCCGTACACCAGCTCGGTTATGCCTGGCGGGACACGCGGACCGGCGCCGGACGGGCCGGGCGCGAGCTGTCGCGCACCCGGCTGCCGATGGGCCCCGGCGTCGGCGTCCGGCTGCTGCTCGGCGGCTTCGCCGTGCTGCTGGCGCTGACGCTGGCCGGGCCGTACCCGATCAGCATGGTCAACATTCCGGGCGAGCGCCTGCACAACATGTCCCCGCCGAGCCTCGCCCTGCTGGCCAACGCGACCTGGCAACTCGGCCTCATCCTGCTGCTGCGCGCCCCGGCGGAACGCTGGCTGCGCCGACCCCGACCGTGGCTGGCCGTGGTGGCGGCGAACGCGGTCGTGCTGACGATCTTCCTCTGGCACATCACCGCGGCGGTGCTGCTGGTCGGGGCGCTGGACGCGCTGGACACGCTGCCCACCCCGACCGTGGGCAGTGGCACCTGGTGGCTCTGGCGGCTGCCCTGGCTGGTCGCGCTGACCATGCTGCTGGCCCTGCTGGTGGCGATCTTCAGCCCGATCGAGACCGGTGGCCCCCGCTCCCGGTTCCTACCCCTCAGACCGATCCGGCGACGACCCGCCGTACCCCCGCGACGACCTGCCGTACCCCTGCGACGACCCGCCGCGCCCCTCCCCCGAGCTGGACGGCCGACGCACCGGATCGACGCCGTACTGAGCCGCACGACACCACGGTCCGTACTCACCGGTGCCGCGCTGGCCGCCGTAGTCGCCGCCCTGCTGCAAAACAGCCTGACCGCGAAGGACTCACCGGAACCACTCGGCCTACCCACCGCCGCCCTGATCAGCTACCTAACCGGATCCGCCACCCTCCGCCGCCTCAAATCCCCCCCACCCGCCCCACCCCCACGCCCCCCGCCACCCCCACGCCCCCCGCCCCCAGACCCCCGCCGATCTAGGGCAAATACGTGTTAGTGGATCTCCAATCACCACCATTTGCCCTAGATCGACGAGGCGGGGGCGGGAGGGCGGGGCGCGGGGGCGGGGCGGGGGCGGGGCGCGGGGGGCGGGCGGTTAGTGGGTGGAGGCGGTGGTGATGGCGGTGTGGAGGATTTCCAGGCCCTCTCGGGCCTCTGCTTCGGTGAGGGTGAGGGGTGGGCCCATTCGGAGTACGTTGCCGTAGAGGCCGCCCTTGCCGACGAGTAGTCCGCCTCGGCGGCACTCCTCGAAGACCCGTACGGCGTTTGCCGGGTCGGGTTCTCGGCTACCCGGCCGGACGAACTCGATCGCCAGCATCAGGCCCTTGCCGCGTACCTCGCCGACGATGTCGTACCCGCGGGCCACCTCGACCAGGCCCTCGCGCAGGATCGCGCCGACCCGCTCGGCGTTGCCCTGTAGGTCGTGGTCGAGCAGGTAGTCCAGCACCGCGTTGCCGGCGGCGGTGGAGATCGGGTTGCCGCCGAAGGTGGAGAAGCTGATCCCCTGGACCGCCTCCAGCACCGGCGCCCGCCCGACCACCCCGGCCAGGGCGAACCCGTTGCCGATGCCCTTGGCGAAGGTGAGCAGGTCGGGCACGACGTCGTGCGCCTGGTAGCCCCAGAAGTGTTCCCCGGTACGCCCCCAGCCGGTCTGCACCTCGTCGGAGATGAGCAGGATGCCCGACTCGTCGAGCACCTTCTTGTACGCGCCCAGCAGACCGTCCGGTGGGTGGACGAACCCGCCCACGCCCTGGATCGGCTCGGCGATCAGGCAGGCCACGTCCCCACTGGTCTGGGTGGCCAGCACCTCGCGCAGGTCGTCCACTGCCGCGTCGAGGCGCTCGTCCGGGTCCAGCCGGGCAAGCAGCCCGCGCATCCGGTCGCCGGAGTGCAGCCAGCTCACCTGCAACGGGTTCAGCGAACTCGCCGACCAGCTCCGGTGGCCGGTGATGCCCATGGTCGCGTACGACCGGCCGTGGTAGCTGTTGCGCACGGCGAGGATCTGGTGCGACCGGCGGAAGTTGGTGGCGACGAGCAGCGCCGCCTCGTTCGCCTCGGTGCCGGAGTTGGTGAAGAAGACCCGCGCGTCCGGGATGCCGGAGAGCCGGGCGATCTTCTCGGCCAGCTCGACCTGCTGACGGATCAGGTAGAGGGTGGAGGTGTGCACCAGGCCGGTGCCGAGCTGGCCGGCGACCGCGTCGCGGACCTCGGCGATGTCGTAGCCGATCATGTTGGTCAGTACACCGCCGAAGAAGTCCAGGTAGCTGCGTCCGGTCGAGTCGGTGACCCGGCGCCCCGAGCCCGAGACCAGCTCGATCGGCTCCTCGTAGTAGAGCGGCATCCAGGACGGCAGCACGGCTCGGTGCCGCGCCAGCAGGTCGTCGGTGGCCATCGTCATCACACCCTTCACCCGGGTACGCGGATGACTGCACGCTTTCATCGATCCACCGTCCCCGGCAACTGCCACCCTGTAGCGCGTACCGGACCCGGCACTGACACTCCGTCAGCCCGGCCGCATCCCGTCCGCTGTGGAACCGGAAACCGCCGACCGCGCAGTCGACCGCGCAGTCGACCGCGCCGTCGACCAGCGCGGCAGTCGCAGCAGGAGCGCGGTCAGCGCGTAACCGGCCCAGCCCCCGGCCAGCGCCACCGGCTGTGGGTTCGCGGCCAGCCAGTGGTATCCGGCGAGGAACCCGACCAGGGCGAGGCTGTTGCCGACGAAGTGGCGGCTGAACTCGACCAGGTCACGCCGGCTCTCGACGGCGACCAGGACCCCGGAGTACGGGAAGGTGACGACCATGCCGCGCAGTTGCTGACCGAGCAGCACGGCCACGGTCGAGCCGGCGAGGATGACCGGCAGTCGCAGCAGCGCCGGCAGCGGGTGCCGTCGCGGAGCCGGTGGCAGCGGTCCGGCCCACCGGCGCAGCAGCAGCATCACCACCAGCCACAGCCCGACGACCCCGACCAGGACGGGTACGAACGGCAGCGGCGCGACCCGCAGCAGTGCCGCGCTCAGCCCCAGGTAGACGGCCAGCCCGAGCAGGTCGGCCAGCAGGATCGGCACCCGGAGCCGGTGGTGGCACACGGTGACGGTGAGGAAGAAGAGGTTCAGGGCGACCACGCCGAGCAGTTGGGTGCCGTCCACCGGGAAGTCGCTGCCGGCCAGCGCGATCGTCATCGGCAGCGGCAGGCTGTAGACGAACGCGCGCCAGCGTACCGAGCGGATGAGGCTGACCAGCCACACGACGGCGGCGACGACGAGCACCGTGGTCCAGCTCATGACCGGCGCACCGGCGGCGGGAGGCTCGGTCGTCGGCCGGGCATGTCAGTCGGTGAAGGTCGCGACCCGGGCACAGGTCCGGTAGGCGGTGTACAGCCGGTCCAGGTCGTCGGTGTTGACCGAGAAGACGTTCTCGGCGATCTCGCCGTGCGGGGTCATCCGGCCCTCCCAGGCACTCGTACCGTCCCAGAGTGCCAGGTTGAGGTTCCGGCTCCGGTCCACCGAGCGCCAGGGCAGCAGACCGACCCGTACGCCGGCCCGGCGTTGTTCGTCGACCAGTTCGCGCAGTTCGTCGGTGAGCCGGTGGTAGCCGAAGATCCGGCTGATCCGGACCCCGCGGGCGAGCGCCTCCAGGTTGAGGGTCCAGTAGTGGCGCCCGATGTCGCTGCCCCACCAGTCCGGCTCGCCGCCGGCCCAGGGTGTCACGTTGGTCATCGCGTCGAGCCGCCCGGTACAGTCCCGGGTCGCCTCGATCAGGTCCTCGTAGTCCCTGCCCGGACGGACGATCCGGCCGGCGCGCAACTGCTCGGTCTCGACCCGGAGCCGGTCGAACCGTCGGCGTGCCTCGGCGGCGACCCGGCTGTCCGGGTAGTGGTCGACCGCCTCGCGGGTGCCGGTCACGATCGACGCGAGCGCCTCGGTCAGCCAGGGCGCCCCGGTGGTGAGCGCGCGCAGCTCGAACCGGCGTTCGGCGCGGGCGATCGAGTCGACCAGCAGCGAGATCGTGATGCCCAGCAGGGCGGCGAACAGCGACTCGACGCCGGAGGCGGCACCGGTGAGGTCGAGGGCGACGGACAGTGCCACCGACAGTCCGATGCCGGCCAGCGCGACCGGGTCGGTGTGGGCCACCAGCCGGGTCAGCCGGCGGGTCGACCGACCCGCCCGAGCGACTCGTCGCGGCACCCGGTATTCCGTCATCGACCACCCGCCCGGTACAAAAGCGCCCTTTGTCACAGCAGGGCCGAGGGTAGGCGGTGCCGGCAACAGCGGCCGGCCCGACCGGTGGACGGATCGCCCGGCTATGATCCACGGGCCCGCCGGGCGGGACTACTATGGCCTGTGCGCAACGGACAACTCAGGCAGATGACCGACTTCTCGTTCCCGTCGTACTCGGTCGATCTCGCCACCGGTACCGCATCGTTCGACTACGCCCTGTCCGGCCCGGACGGCGAGCAGCGGTTCACCGAGGTGATCACCTTCCCGGTGCCGGCGATCGCGCCGACGGCCGCCACCGAGGCCACCTTCCGCCGGGTGCTGGAGCTGCTGCACCTGGTCGCCGGGGTGAGCTACTACAAGGCCGCCGCGCCGCCCCGGCTGCTGGCGCCGGCGCCGCTGGGCGAGGCCGCCGTCGCGCTGGTCACCGCCGTCTACACAAAGGGCCTCGCAGAGTACGCCTACCGTAACGACCTGCCGTACGTGCTGGAGCTGGCGCCGGAGGTGCCGGCCGGGCGGGTGCCGGAGCCGACCCCGCTGGACAACTCCGACGGTCGTCCGCTCTGTGCGGTCGGCGGCGGCAAGGACTCGATCGTGAGCCTGGAGGCGCTGCGTCGGGGTGGCTTCGATCCGGTCCCGTTCTCGGTCAACCCGAATCCGGTGATCGTCTCGGTGAACCGGGCGTCCGGGCTCGGCGCGCTGGCCGCCCGCCGCCGGATCGACCCGGCACTGTTCGAACTCAACGCCGCCGGGGCCCGCAACGGGCACATCCCGGTGACCGCGATCAACTCGCTGATCGCGGTGGCCACGGCCGTGCTGCACGGTCTCGGACCGGTGGTGATGTCCAACGAGCGCTCCGCGTCCGACCCGAACCTGATCTGGAACGGTCACGAGATCAACCACCAGTGGTCCAAGGGCGTCGAGGCCGAGGGACTGCTGCGGGCGGCCCTGGCCGGTCACGCCGGCCTGACCGAGCCGTACTTCTCGCTGCTGCGCCCGCTGTCGGAGCTGCACATCGCCAGGCTGTTCGCCCAGTTCGACCGGTACGACGACGTGGTGACGAGCTGCAACAAGGCGTTCCGGCTGCACGACCCGACCGCCCGCTGGTGCGGCGACTGCCCCAAGTGCCGGTTCGTCTTCCTGGCGCTGGCCCCGTTCGTCGGCCGTGAGCGGCTGGTCCACATCTTCGGGGTGGATCTGCTCGCCGACCCGTTGCAGGTGCCGGGTTACCTGGAGCTGCTCGGCATCGACGCGCACAAGCCGTTCGAGTGCGTCGGTGAGGTCGAGGAGTCGGTGGTCGCGTTGGGGCTGATCGCCGAGCAGGAGCAGTGGCGGGACGCGCCGGTCGTACGGGCGCTGGTCGCGGCGGTGCCGTCGGCCGCGTGGGCGACGGCGGCGACCTCGGACGTGTTCACCCCCGGCGGACCGCACTTCGTCCCCCCGGCGTACGCGAAGGCCCGCGCCGCCCTGGAGGAGTAGCGGCGGACCCCGGCGCCCGGTTTCAGGTGTCTCGGACCGCGTCCAGGGCGAGCAGGGCCACGTGCAGCGACAGGCAGTCGTCCACCGCGTCGAGATCGACGTCGAGGATCCGGGCGATCCGGGCCAGCCGCTCGTAGAAAGCCGGCCGGGACAGGTGTGCGGCGGTCGCCGCCGCCGACTTGTTCCGCCCATGGTCCAGGTACGCCCGCAGCGTGCCGAGCAGCCGTTCCCTCGGGTGCTCGGCGTCGTGGGCCAGCAGTGGGCCGAGTTCCCGCTCGACGAAGGTCTGTAGCCGGGGCTCGTCGCGCAGCAGGTGCAGCAGGCCGGCGAGCCCGACGTGCGGCAACCGGAAGACGGTCAGGTCGTGCCGTCCGCGACGGGCCGCGTCGGCGACCTGGCGGGCCTCCACCAGTGACCGGCGTGCCTCGCGGAGCGAGTCGACGCCCGAACCGGCCGCCACGATCACCGCGTCCGGGGCGGTGCCGCCCGGTCCGGGCGGGGCGGCGTCCCGGCGTACCCGGTGCAACGCGGCGGCGAACGCGGCCAGTGACCGGTCCTCGGCCGCCGGGTCGCGCAGGGCCAGCAGCGCCCCCACCGCCTGGTCGTCCAACGCGCTGGCCAGCCCGGTCAGCTCGGCCTCGCGCAGCGCCTGGCCGACCGCGTCGGCCAGGTCGCGCAGCCGGGCCTGGGCCAGCGGCGTGCCGGCCTCGTCGGCCCGGTGCCGGACCACCACCCCGACCAGGTGCCGGCGGTCCAGCGTCACCCCGAGCGCCCGCGCCCGCAGCGCCACCTCGTCCACCGGGCGGGCATGGTCGAGCAGGGCGGTGAGCAGGTTACGGTGGATCTGCCGTTCCAGGCCCTCGGCGTCGCGCCGGATCAGCCGGCCCAGCGCCAGCGTCGAGGCGGCCCGCTCGATCAGGATCGTCAGCCGGGTCGGCGGCGCGGCCGGGGTTGCCGGGGACGCCGTGCCCGGTGCCAGGTCGGCGCCGGGCCAGCGCAGCAGCAGCCGCCCCCAGTCCTGCCCGCGCGCACCCACCGTGGTCACCAGCCACCCGGCATCCTGGTCGTACGCGGTCCGTCCGGCCGGCTGGATCCGCCGGGACTGCTGCTCCCAGCTCCCGAGCAGCAGCTCGGCCCGCTCCCCCGCCGTGTCGTAGGCCAGCACCTGCCGGGACAGGTTCTCCAGCACCACCGGGCACCCGGCCAGCCGGGCCGCCTGGTGGACCACCTCGGCCGGCTCGGCCCCCTCCACCGACAGGTCGGTGAACCGCTGGTGGATCTCCTCGGTGGCACGCAGCTCGGTGAGCTGGGCGTCGACGATCAGGGCGTGCACCGCCTCGGTGATCCGGACGAACGGCGTCACTCTGCGTAATTCCACCAGTGGCAACCCGCGCCGTTCGGCCGCCGCGATCATGACCCTGGGCACGCTGGTCGGGTACCGCCGGCCGAGTTCGACCAGCAACCCGGAGACCCCGACGTCGGCCAGCTCGCCGATGAAGGCGCGCAGCCCGGCGTCGTCTCCGGGCAGGCCGATCCCGGTGGTGAGCACCAACTCACCACCGTTGAGCAGCGCGGCGATGTCGGGCACCTCGGCCGCGTGCACCCAGCGGACGAGGCGGTCCAGACCGTCCTGCCCGGCCACCAGCCGGGGTCCGCCGTGTCGCACCGGGTCGAGGGCGAGCACCTCACGGACGGTAGGGAACACGCTGGTCACCGTACCGTCCGGGGTTCGGGCGACCACACGCGGCGCGGGCGGTCGGGCGGGGTCGGCCCGGCGGGCTCGGCTAGGACGGATCAGGTCTCGCCGAGGTCGGTGCAGTGCGCGATCGTCGCGTCGTCGGCCGCCACCGCGTGGTACGCCTCCGCCTGCCGGACCCGACGGATGACCTCGGCAGGCCCGCTCGACGCCAGCACGGCCATGACCGCCGGCCAGTCGGCGAGCCGGAACCGGTCCACCATGCGGCTGGCTCCGTTGCTGAGCAGGACGGCACCGGTCAGCTCGGAGATCGAACACCTGCCGGTGACCGCCTCGTCCGCCGCCCGGGGCTCGTCCTTGGCCACCCAGAAGCCACCCGACCGGTTCCGATTGGCGCGCAGCCTCCGCAGGATCCGGTGGTACTCGTCGCCACCCTCGGGGGCGGCCGCCAGCGCGGGCTCGTACGACCGGCTGATGATCACCTCTCGGGGGTCGGAGACGACGAACGGCACCCCGTCCGTCCGGTCGAGCACGAGGACCGCGTCACCGAGCACCAGGTGGTCGACGTGGCCGTCGGACAGGCGCAGGATCGCCACGGCCGCCGACGGGCTGATCGGGTCGGCGACGTCGCAGGTGCTCCGGTGATCGTCGGTCACCCGCTCGATGGCCTCGGCGAGCAGCGCGGAGAGGCTGCGCTCCGGCACGAGCGACAGGAGGCCGAGCAGGTTTCCGCCGAGGCGGCTCGCGTACCAGGCCACGCCGTGCCGGCAGATCGACTCGGTGCCGGGGATTCCGGCACCGTCGACCAGCACCGCCGCCGTGGTCACGGCGCCGGCGAAGTCCTCGTTCACCCGACCGGTCCGTGCCGCGACGCTCGTCATCGTCACCCGCATGTCCCACCGCCTGCCGCTCGCACCGTCCGAAGCCGTCCGGGCCGGATTCTCCGAGCCCGGTTCAGGGATTCCAGTCCACGACGACCTCCGCATGGTCGAAGCGTCGTGCGATCAGGTCGTCGCGTTGGATGGCCCAGAAGACGGCCGCGCCGGCGCCGGGCCGGCTGACGTTGCACTGGGCCAGCAGCACCCAGTGATCCACGTTGGACGAGATCGCGCGGCCCGGCCGGTAGCCTCCCCGCTCGGCCTCGGACGCGGCTGTGGCAGCCACCGCAACCGCGTCCCCGCCGTTGTAGTCCGTGCCGTAGCCGCCGACCAGCAGTGGCGCCCTGCTCCACTGGTCCTCCCACACCCGGGCCAGTTCCTCGGCGTGGGGATGCCCCGGCAGTGGTGCGGACCAGGGAGACTCCGAGAGCTCGACCGTGCCGACGAAGGGCAGCGAGACGTCGGCCGTGAGGTGCAGTTCGCCGTACGGGAGGTCGCGGTGAACCCAGGCGAACTCCTCGTCGTCGGGTGGGAAGAAGGAAGGGTGCCGCTCTCGTTCCACGACTGCCGCGCCGGCCGGGACGTACCTCACCTCGCCCATGCCGTTCGACTCGGGATAGCCGAAGAACAGCAGCCGGCCGTCGGACGGCAGCGGAAGATCCGTCACGTCCGCCGGAAGGGCCGCGCAGTCGATCGTGACGAGGAGGGGGAACCGGGGTGCCTCGGCGTCGGCGGGCAGCATCGTGGGACCGCCGAACCGGCCCACGACCGGCCCGTCGCCGTCCTCGGTCAGGAGCGCGCACGGCCGGGCCAGCTCCATCCACCGCTCCACGTCGGCGACCGGGATGCTCCGTTCAAGCGCTTCGGCGCGAATCTGATCGAGGATCTTCACATTTCGGGGATTCACCGGAGAAAGATAGAACAGGGGCACGACGCTTTCCGGCCCCCCGAGGCCACGGGTCCACTGGAGCAGTACGACGCAGGCCAGCACAAGCACCCCGCCCCGATCGAGGCGCGCGCGGGAGCATCCGTGCTCGTGGCGAACGAGCCATCTCCACGTTCAGGGGCCCCGGTAGACAGGACCGCACGGATCGTTCATCCAGTTGCGTGGCGCGGTGATGTGGAAGCGCGGCCGTCCCGTCGTCACGCGATCGTCCCCGCGCGGCAGGCACGGCAAGCGAGGTCGGCACAGCCGTTGCCGGAGTAGGACCTCAGTGGGTCGTACACGGTCACCCACCTGTCTCGCCAGGTATGCAAACAGGTTTGCGCAAACAATTTGCAAAAACGCGCTTCTTTGGTGGGCGGGACTTTGCCCTCAACGTCATTGTGTGTCAAGAGCGGAAATGGTCGTCGCCGTTGTCTGCGGCGTGGCAACGACGAGTCGACGGGTGGAAAACTGGTGAAACGGTGGATCTTGGACGAGGCCGAAGATCAGGAACGGCCGGCGTCGAGGTCGCCGACGAGCGGGGCCGGGGCACACATCCGCCACGCGTCGGTGACGAGTTCCGTCAGACGGTCGACGTCCACCCGTTCAAGCCACAGCATGACCAGGGAAAACCCGTCGTACGCGGGGGTCGTGAAGAATACCTCGGGCTCACCGAGGAGCAGCGCCTGCTTCTCGGCCTCGTCGCCAACGTACAGCACCGCGATGTCGGTCCGGATCAGGCGCGGCCTACCGGGCCGCCGCTCGGGATAGGACCACACGAACCCCTTGTTGGCGACCCGGAAGTCGAAGCCGTCGCTGTCGATCTCGACCACGTGGGGCAGGGCCAGCGCCAGCCGGCGGACGTCGTCGGCGTCAGCCATCGAGGTTCCTCCGGAACACCGCCGCCTGCACCCGCACAGGCTAACCGCCGCGCCGAACGGCACACCCGCCGACCCGGCTACGCCACCGGCGGTACGCGGTACACCGAGACGTGGGAACGGGACTCGGCGGTGAACTCGGCCCCGGCCCAGTCCGCGTGCCTGCTTTCCAGCTCGAACCCGGCGAGCTGGCCCATCAGGTCGAGTTCGGCCGGCCAGATGTAGCGGTGCGGGGTACGGGACAGCTCGGCCCGCCTGCTCCGGTCGAACGTGAAATGGTGCGACACGACGTGTTGGCGCAGGACGTCGTAGGTGTCCAGGCCGATGTAGCCGGGCTCGCAGTGCCAGACCGTGGCCTGTTGCCCGGGTGGGAGCTTGCGCAGCTCGGGCACCCACAGCTCGATCACGAACCGGCCGCCGGGGCCGAGGTGGCGGGCAGCGTTGCGGAAGCACTCGACCTGCTCGGCCTGGGTGAGCAGGTTGGCGATCGTGTTGTAGACGAGATAGACGAGCGCGTACGTCCCCGGCGCGGTGGTGGTCGCCATGTCGCCGACGATCACCGGGATCGTCGCCTCGTCCGCCTTCGTCCGCAACCGGTCGATCATGGGACCGGACAGGTCGATGCCGGTGACGGAGACCCCCCGTCCGGCGAGCGGGACGGCCACCCGGCCGGTTCCGACGGCGAACTCAAGCGCCCGTCCCCCGCCCGCGAGTTCGGCGAGGCGGTCCACGGTCGGCCCGAGGACCTCGGGCGCGAACATGCCGGTCTCCGGCGTGTCGTAGCGGCGGGCGGCGTAGACGTCCCAGATCTCGTCCTGGTTCATCCCGTCAACGTCTGCCATGGGTGTACGTGTTGTCCAACGATTTTGCGGCCCTGCGCCACGGACGCACCGGGACGTGGCCGGGCACGCCGTCGGGGCGGTCCCGCTCGATCGGGCCGGGCCACCGCCGGCCGCCGGTCCGACTACGGTCGCGGCCCGACGCCGACGAGGACGGTGGTCACGATTCTGCGTACGCCCTCGGCCTCCGGCGGGGTGCCGAACCGGTCGGCGAAGAGCAGGTGTGCGGTTCCGATCAGCATCGCCGCGAGCGTGTCGACGTCGGCATCGGCCGTGATGCGACCCAGGTCCCGTTCCTCGACCAGGTAGGCGGCGACCAGCTCCGCGGCCTCGGTCAGCACCGGGACACCGGCCGGCAGGTCCCGGCGCAGTCGGGCCCGCAGTTCGTCGCGGGCGGTGATCAGACCGACGATCGCCACGGCGGCCGACTCGAACAGGGCGGTCAGCGCGGCGGTGAGGTTGTCGGCGACGGTGCCGGTTCCGGCGGACCCGCGCAGAGCGCCGGTCCGCGCGTCGATCCGGCCGATCCGGTCCAGTACGAAGTCGGTGAGGAAGGCGTCGAAGTCGGCGAAGTGCCGGTGCAGGACGCCCTTGGCGCAGCCCGCCTCCGTGGTGACCGCCCGACTGGTCAGGGCGTTGCGGCCGTCCCGCAGCAGCACCCGCTCGGCGGCGTCGAACAGCTGCTCGCGTACGTCGCGGATGGCCACCCCGGTCGGCACCGCGCGTCCCCCGCTTTCGTGACATCCGGCCCACCCGAATCAACGGTGGGCGCTCGCCCACTTTACCGCCCGGCCGGGCAACCGCGATCAGAGCGGGTCGTCGCGGCCCAGTTCCCAGAAGGCGACGGCGGCAGCCGCGGCCACGTTCAACGAGTCGACCCCACGGCGCATGGGGATGGACACCTTCACGTCGCTGGCGGCCTGCGCCGCCGCCGTGAGGCCGGGGCCCTCCGCGCCCAGCAGCAGCGCCGCCCGCTCCCGCTGCGCCGGGGTGAGCCGCTGCATCGGTACGGCGTCCGGCGCCGGCGTCATGGCGAGCACGGTGAAGCCCGCCTCCCTGACCTGGTCCAGGCCCGCCGGCCACCGCTCGAACTTGGCGTACGGGACCGCGAAGACCTCCCCCATGCTGACCCGTACGCTGCGCCGGTAGAGCGGATCGGCGCAGGTCGGTGACAGCAGGACGGCGTCTATGCCGAGCGCCGCCGCGCCCCGGTAGATCGCGCCGAGGTTGGTGTGGTTGTTCACGTCTTCGAGGATCACCACCCGGCGGGCGGCGGCGAGCACCTCGGCCACGGTCGGCAGCTCCCGTCGGTGGAACGAGGCGAGCACGCCCCGGTGCACGTGGAAGCCGGTCGCCCGTTCCAGCACGTCGGGGCTGGCGGCGTAGACCGGGGCCTCCCCGGTGTCCAGGTCACCGAGCTGGTCGACCCGCTTGGCGTCCACCAGGAACGAGCGCGGCGGGTAGCCGGCCCGTATCGCCCGGCGCAGGACCAGTTCACCTTCGGCGATGAACAGTCCGTGCGGCGGTTCCCAGCGGGTACGCAACTCGACGTCGGTGAGCGCCCGGTAGTCGGCGATCCGCTCGTCGTCGGGGTCGATGATCTCGTGGACAGGCACCCGCCGATTCTCGCCGTACCGGTGGCCGGGTCTCCTGGCGGGGTGCGGGCGGCCGACCGCGACGGTGACCACCCACCGGGCCAACTCGCCGGACACCCCTACGAGCACGTTTGCGCAGCTCATGATGCCTGACTTGGTCACAAAACAGGCACGGATCGTCGCGATCTATACAGAGTGCTTCCGGACAGCTACATATCGGGCGTTGGCTGGGGCTGGGCAGATCGCCAGACCCGGACCGACCGTCGAAGGGAACCACCATGGCTGCTCCGACCATCACCAGCGCCACGTTGAACAAGAGCGCCTACGCCCCGGGCGAGATCATGATCCTGACCGTGGTGGGTGCCGACGCCGACGAGGAAATGATCGAGATCACCCTGTCCGTACGCAGCCGGGCCACCGGCGCCACCTCGGTACCGGTGGTGGTGCCGACCATCCTGGACGAGTTGCAGACGGTCGCCACCGACTCCGGCACCCGCACCTGGACCCAGATCGCCCGTACGGGTGCCACCTTCGTCCTCACCAGCGTCGCGTGATGGCCAGCGTCACCGTACGGCTGCGGAACACGGCCTCCGGTGTGCTCTCGGCACCGGTCACCGTGCAGTACGAGATCGGCATCACTCACGGGCAGCAGCTCACCCGGACCAACATCGGCCCGACCGGTCCACTGGTCGCCTCGGGCCCGATCGTCACCACCCGTGACGGCCAGGTGTTCGAGAACCTCGACATCGCCGGCTACCTGGACGTACGCCACGACGTGACGCTGAGCAACTGCCAGATCGTCGGCAGCCTCGACCAGGGCAACGCCGCGTACACCATCAAGCACCAGCGGGATCTGGGCCGGAAGCTGACCCTGCGCAACTGCCGGATCATCACCCGCTCGCCGAACACGAAGAGCCTGGCGTCCTGGGGCAACGGTCAGACCGACGCGACCGACACCCTCTTCCTCGGCGGCACGGACAACGTCTACCTCAAACCGGGCACCGCGCCCGCGACCGGGTTCGCGCACACCTTCACCCGCTGCTGGTTCGGCGACGTGCAGCGGTATCCGGGCAGCCACTCCGACTGCGTCCAGGTCGACGGCGGCATCGGCGGCGTGCTGCTCGACCGCTGCTCGATCAACAGCTTCAGTCTCCAGACCGGGGAGGACCCGACAACCGCGCAGGCGTCGGTCGACTCGCGGGCGTCCGGCGGGCTCATCCTGACCTACCAGTCGAGCGTCCCGGACCAGATCCGGCGGGTACACCTGGTCGACTCCTACCTCGACGGGGGCAACTACACCCTCGACACCGCCCCGCCGGACGGCCCGCTGCCGACCGACGTCGTGCTCACCGGCAACACCTTCGGGCTGCACCATACCTACGGGCCGATCCACACCGCGTCGGGCCAGACCACGCAGAACAACACCTGGGCGATGTCCGGGGTGACGACCACCGGCCGGGTGGTGGTGGCCGGCCAGCCGGTGGAATAGCCACCAGCCACCACACCCGTCCGCGGCCGACGGGCCGGTTCCTACGGGACGATGTCCGCGCCGCCGACGCCGGCGCCCGCCGACGGCGGGGTGGAGGACGCTGATCCGGCCGAATAGCTGTACGGCGGTGCGGCGACGCTGCCGTCGGCGCGCAGCCAGTCCTCCATCGTCTTGCCGCTGTCGTTGGCCCGGGTGATCGTGGCCGGGTCGTAGAAGTTACTGCCGGTCCAGGTGAGCCGGGCGTTGCCGAAGTCCTCGGTGATGGTCTTCGCACCCTCGACGTAGTTGCTCTCGGCGTAGATCCTGCCCTCGACACCGAGGCCGATGAAGTAGTCGTCGACGCTCACGTAGTTGGCGTACACGTGGGCGTAGCCGAACCGGACCCGGGGGTGGCGGGTGTTGGACCCGTCGAACCAGTTGTGGTGGTACGTGACCCGCAGGTAGCCGGTGTCCTGGGCGGCGTTGCTGTCGCTGTGACCGAGCAGCATCGACTTGTCCGTGCCGGCGTACCGGTTGTAGGAGACGGTGGCGAGGTCGGAGCCGCGCTTGATGTCCACCGACCCGTCGTTGGCCGGATAGAACGTGTTGTGGTCGATCCACACGTGGTGGGAGTAGCACTGCACGTTCACCGAGTCGTCGGCCGAGTTCCGGAACGACAGGTTCCGGATGATGACGTTCTGGACGGGGGTGAAGCGGTCCCGCTCGGCGGGGTCGCAGAGGTCACCACCCCAGGCCACCTCCTCCGGCCCCCAGCCGTTGACGTCGAGCCCGAAACCGCTGATCGTCGCGGTCGAACCGACCCCGATGATGGTCTTGTTCGAGCCGACGTCGAGCATCGCGTCGCCGCCGCCGGTGATGGTGCCCGACACCCGCACGATCCGGGGTACGTCGTCGGCCACGGCCGCCGCGAGCTGCGCGTAGTTGCCGACCGTCACCGTGGCACCGCCGGTCCCACCGTTCGTGCCGGTACGGCCGTAGCCGCTCAGGGTGGCGAAGCCGACCAGGCCGTTCGCGCTGCCCGGCGGGCCCGTGGGCGGCGGTGTCGGGGTCCCGGTGGCCGGTGGTGTGGGGGTGGGCGTGCCGGGACCGGTGGGGGTGGCGCTCGGGCGGGTGGGGGTGGGGGTGGGGCTGGTCGGCGGGGTGGTGCCGCCGGTGGTGACCACGACGTCGTCGAAGGACGCGGAGGCGTACGAGGTCTGGAAGCCGATCCGGCCGGAGGCCGACACGGAACTGGAGCCGGAGGCGACCTGGGCACCGTCGATCGAGCCGCTGACGGTCGAGCCGGCGGTGGTGATCGAGAGCGTGTACCAGGTGCCGTTCGACACCGTACGGGTCGAGCCGCCGATGACCGTGACCGAGCTGCCCTGCACCGCCTGTAGTTCGACCCGGCCGGGCAGCAGCGCCAGTCGGTAGAAGACGGTCGAGCCGTTGGCCCGGGACAGCAGGCCGACGAAGCCGTTCGAGCCGATGCTCAGCGGCTTGACCCTGGCCTGGACGGTGTAGTCGGTCAGGGTGGTGGGTGCGTTGAACAGCCGGGCGTTCTCGGCGTCGGCCTTGGACTGCTGGGCGGCCCGTGAGCCGTCGGTGACCACCGCCCAGGTGCCGCCGGATTTCGACCAGCCGCTGATGCTGCCGTCCTCGAATCCCGCGCTGAAGACGGTAGCGGCGCTGGCCACCGGTGCGAAGAGCACCGCGCCGGCGGTGATCGCCGCGACCGCGCCGGCAACCAGGGGCCAGGTGGAACGTAACTTCGGGCGCGTGGGGACGCGTACGCCCATGAGGGACCTCCCTGAGGGGTGCCGGACAGTCCGGGTCCCGGGGCTGGGGACGGAGTTCCGGCAGACGGAGAAGCACAGGAAAGCGCTTTCCTGAAACAGGATAGTAATCAGACGAACCAAACACGTCAATATCCCGGAAGCGTCGCGGGGGCCGCCGAGCCGCCCCGCGGCGGAGGTGGAAAGACTTACCGGAGGACAGGGAGCGAAGGAGCGGACGATGGCGACGCGACACACGCTGGTCGAGACCGGCCTGGGACAGATCACGCTCGTCGCCGACGACGAGAACCTCGTCGGCCTCTACTTCCCGCACCACTGGTACCCGCCGACAGCGGAAATGCTCGGCGGGTACGTGGACGCCGACTCGGACGCCCTGTTCACCGCGACCGCCGGACAACTCCACGAGTACCTCGTCGGCGGGCGTACCGGCTTCGACATCCCGCTCGCGCTCGTCGGCAACGCCTTCCAGCAGCGGGTGTGGGCGATGCTGCGGGAGATCCCGTACGGCGCCACCACCACGTACGGCGCGCTCGCCGACGAGTTGGGCAACAGGTCGCTGGCACAGATGGTCGGGCAGGCCGTCGGCCACAACCCGGTGTCCGTACTGGTGCCGTGTCACCGAGTGGTCGGCAGGGACGGCAAACTCACCGGATACGCCGGTGGCCTACCCCGCAAACGAATGCTGCTCGACCTCGAAGAGCCACCAGCAGCACCCGCTCCCCGACTTCCCCGACGATCTTGCACTTGTGGCGCCCGAAATAGAGCCTTCATCCGGATTTGTTCACCACCACAACTGCAAGATCGTCGCGGCGTTGGGGCGGGGTGGAGGGAGTGGGGAGGGTAGAAGTAGGTAATGGGTATTGTTTCGCCGGGTTTCCAGGGTCGGCCGAGGTCGTCGCAGCCGGCGTTGCCGCCGGGGCAGTACCTGACCGAGGATTTCCCGGTGTTGTCGGCGGGACCGACGCCTCGGGTGTCGTTGGATACCTGGGAGTTCGCGGTGACCTCGGAGGGCGGGGTCGAGCATCGGTGGTCGTGGGCGGAGATGCTGGCGTTGCCGCAGGAGACGCCGACGGTCGACATCCACTGTGTGACCCGGTGGTCGAAGTTGGGCACCAACTGGCGGGGTGTGTCGCTGGACGTCCTGCTGGGCGGGGTGGAGACGGCCGCGAAGTTCGCGTTGGTCCACTCGTACGGGGGTTACTCGACGAACCTGCCGCTGGCGGACCTGCTCGGCGGTCAGGCGTGGATCGTGCACGAGTTCGAGGGCGGTGGGTTGCCGGCCGAGCATGGCGGTCCGGCCCGACTGCTGGTGCCGCACCTGTATTTCTGGAAGTCGGCGAAGTGGGTGCGGGGGATCGAGTTGTTGTCGACCGACGAGCCGGGTTTCTGGGAGACGGCCGGCTACCACGACTACGGCGACCCGTGGCGCGAGCAGCGCTACCAGGGCGACTGACGATGGCCATGTGGCACGTGGCCCACCTGGTGCAACGGCGCCGGGAAACCGCCACCGCCTGCACGCTGGTGCTGGCGGTGGACGACTGGCCCGGACACGTACCCGGTCAACACGTCGACGTACGCCTCACCGCACCGGACGGCTATCAGGCCGAGCGTTCGTACTCGATCTCGTCGGCCCCGGACGGGAACACGGTCGAGTTGACCGTGCAGCGGGTGCCCGACGGCGAGGTGTCGCCGTACCTTATCGATGTTTTCTCCGTCGGCGACCCGGTGGAGATCCGCGGACCGGTCGGCGGCTGGTTTGTCTGGCGACCGACGGAACCGGCGCCGGTGCTGCTGGTCGCCGGTGGCTCGGGCATCGCGCCGCTGATGGCGATGGTCCGGGCCCGGCGGGCGACCGGCAGTGGGGTGCCGTTCCGGCTGATCTACTCGGTCCGGACGGACCGGGACGTCTACTTCGCCGACGAGTTGCGCCACCGGGCCGCCGACGACCAGGGGCTGGAGATCAGCTACGTCTACACCCGACAGGCACCGGACGGCTGGCCCGGACAACCGCACCGGATCGGGCCCGAGGACATCCGCGAACGCGGCTGGCCACCCGAGCGCGAACCGCAGTGTTTCGTCTGCGGACCGACCGGCCTCGTGGAGGCCGTCGCCGACTCCCTGGTGGCCGTCGGTCACGACGCCCAGCGGGTCAAGACCGAACGGTTCGGCCCTACCGGAGGTTGAGATGACGGACCAGTACATCGACGGGAACATGCTCGCCGGCCCGCTGCGCGAGATCTTCGCCGTCGACCTCAGCGCCGCCAGTGAGCAGTGCGCCACCTGCGGCTCGACCAGACCATTCGCCGCACTGCGGGTCTACTCGCACGCGCCGGGCCTGGTCGCCCGCTGCCCGGACTGCGAGGAGGTGGTGCTGCGCCTGGTCCGTACCCCGACGAGCGGCTGGCTGGACCTGCGCGGCGCGGTGTTCCTGCGGGTGCCGCTGCCGGCACTGGCGCCGCCGGTCCTGTGAGTTGGGTCTCGGTTGGACCACCGAGCCCAATACATCTGTCAGTATCGATGCGTTGTCCGGGGCGGAGAACCAGAACGACAGGGGGATTTTGTGATGGGCCGACCCGAGCGCCCGCTGGATCCGGCCGACGGACCCGTCGCGGAGTTCGCGGTGAGCCTGCGGCAGCTTCGGCTCCGGGCCGGCAGCCCGTCCTACCGCGAACTCGCCAAACGAGCCGGCTTCTCCCCCTCGGTGCTGTCCGCCGCGACGAGCGGATTCAGCCTGCCCTCGCTCCCGGTGACCCTGGCCCTGGTCCAGGCGTGCGGCGGCGACCAGCAGGATTGGCGCCGACGCTGGCGCGAGGCGGCCGACCGGGAACAACTCGACCCCGTCCACACCGGCCCCGCCGCCGAACCCGCTGCCGACGCCGAGGACGCGCTCAGACCCGGTCCGAACCCAGCCGACCTCCGCCGCCCACCAGCGGCGCGACCCGGTCGACCTCGTCCGACGGTACGGAATCGGCCTGCGGAACGCGACCGAGCAGCCTCCCGCTGACCCTCCTCCCCCCGGCGGAAAACCGCTTGCCGGGCGCGACGGGCTCGGGCACCGTGATCGCCATGACGTTCTGACGGACCGCTCCCCGTAGCCTCCGGGCCCCGTGACCACTCCGGAGGCCCCAGTACCCTCTTCTCCGAGAAGTGGAACGTCCTTGTCTCAGCAACACTTTCTGCCCCAGTCCACGCCGACCACGGGTTTGGCCACCGTCAGGGTGTTCGCCTCCCCGACGAGCTGGATCGAGTCTGACGCGGTCGACCAGTGTCACCGGGTGGCCGCCCTCGACGGCATGATCCACGTCGCCGCCATGCCGGACCTGCACCCCGGCAAGGGCGCCCCGATCGGCGCCGCCATGGCGTCGACCGTGCTGTACCCGTTCCTGGTGGGCTCCGACATCGGTTGCGGTATCGCGGTGTTCCCGATCAGGCTGAAGCGCCCCGTACCCGCGCGGCTCGCCGCCCGGTTCCCCGACCTCGACCGCGCGCTGAGCCCCAAGGAGGACGCCGACGACCCGGCCTGGGACGTGCTGTGTTCGCCCGGCTCGCCGCTCCCCGTGGCGGGCGAGGTTCCCGCCGGCCACCTCGACGGCCTCGGAACGGTCGGCCGGGGCAACCACTTCGTGGAGCTGGCCCGGATCGAAACCGTCTTCGAGCCGGACCACGCGACCCGGCTCGGGCTCGCCCCCGGCGACCTGGTCCTCATCGTCCACAGCGGCTCCCGAGGGCTGGGCGAGCAGATCCTGCGGGCGCACACCTCGGTCCACGGCGCGGGCCCCGCCCCCGACCCGGCCGCCTACCTGGCGATGCACGACGACGCCGTACGGTGGGGGTCACTCAACCGGCGACTGATGGCGGCCAGGGTCGCCCACGCCCTGGGGGCCGAGCCCACCGCCCCGATCGTCGACCAGTGCCACAACCTGGTCGAGATCCGTGACGGGGTCTACCTGCACCGCAAGGGCGCGGCACCGGGTGACGGCCGGGACGTGCTCATCGCCGGTACGCGCGGCACCCCCTCCTACCTGGTGGCCGCGCATGCCGGACCGGAGGCCAACCATTCCGTGGCGCACGGCGCCGGCCGCAAGATGTCCCGCGCCGACGCCCTGCGCCGGGGTCGGGCGAAGCACACAATCGAGGAACTGCGCCGTACGCCGGTGGGGTCGCTCGTGGTGTGCGGCGACCGGCAACTGCTCTTCGAGGAGGCCCCGACGGCCTACAAGCGCATCGAGCAGGTGATCACCGACCTGGTCGACCACGACCTGGCCACGCCGGTGGCCAGCACAATTCCCGTGGTCACCTACAAGACGCCCGACCTCGGGTCCACGCCGCGAGCCGACCGCCGCGACCACCGCCGCAAGCGGGGCCGGTCGTGACGCCCGGAGCCTCATAGTCAGTGAGTTCGCGATGGTGGAGGACGGTCGGCGCGTGCCCCGGGTGGTGTCGTTCCGCTCGTCGAGACTCGGGAAAGCATCACCCAGTATATTTTGAACGCCGTGCTTCCCGACGACGAAGAATCCGCGATGGAGCAGGAACAGCCCTGGTCATGGCTGGCCGAGCGAGCTCGGGCTCGCGGCCTGGATGCGACCGCAGAGGACCTGCGAGGTCTTCCCTATAAGGTGGACCTCACCGACAAGATGACCGAATGGCTCACGCCCTGACGATGCCGGGCATCGCCGCGCGGAGCTTGGCTGTCGTCTCATCTGGACGCCGTCGCCGTGGACACCGCCAGGGCACTCACCCTCGACCAGGTCGCGGCGTTGTGGGGCCTCGACGCCGGCCCGCGCGACAAAAACGCGGTGGCGGTCCGGCAGTGGCGGGGGCGCACTACGCTGCGGCCCACTTCATCGAAAGGAACAACCATGCGCAGGACGCTGCTGCCGCTGGCCGCGCTCGCCCTGGTCCTCGTGGCGGGCGGGTGCACAATCGAGATCGACGGCGGCGCCGCACCGGGCCCCGACGGCGCGACCATGCCGTCGGACTCGCCGGTGGCCGACCCGCCGTTCGGCGACGGCAGCAGCGCGAACGACAACGTCTCGCCGCCCGCCGCGCCGCCCGCGAAGGTCCCCGCGCTGACCTGCGACCAGGTGGCCGAATCGGAGCTGGGCAGCACCAAGGTGCCGTACAACAACTACGCCGACCCGATCCCGCTGACCGAGGGGCGCTGGGCCGGTGAGGACGGCGTGGTGGTCGCCCTGCAACCGCCGTGCGCGATCGGTGACCTGACCGGCGACGGCGCCGCCGACGCGCTGCGCGCGATCATGCTCGACGGCGGCGGGACGGGCAAGTTCTGGGGCATCGTGCTCTGGCGCAACGTCAAGGGCGCCCCGGCCTATGTCGGCACGGTCGATCTCGGCGACCGCACCCCGATCGAGAAGGTCACCATCAGTGCCGGCCAGGCGCAGGTGGTCTACCTGACCCGACCCGACGACGCCTCGATGATCGAGTTGGTGATCGAGCGGACGGCCACCTACCGGCTCATTGGCGACAAGCTGGAGGAGATCGGGTACGTCGACAAGGCGCATTCCTAGCCCGCGCTGACCCGGGGGCTGGGTACCGATACCCAGCCCCCCGGTACGGTGCCCGTGACGTCTACCGGGTGGGGCGTTAGGCAGCTCTGGCGTCGGGGCGGCCGCGACCTCGTCGACGATCTTGCACTTGTGGTGCCCGGATTAGGGGCCTCATCCGGATTTGTTCGCCACCACAACTGCAAGATCGTCGCGCCGTCTGGTGTGTGGCGGATGGGAGTGGTTCGATCTGCGGGTTCTGTGGCTTTTGAGGGCGGCGGGGGACGACAGCCAGCCAGGGGTAGGAATTATTCGGCTAGATCGAGCGTCGGGTGTATCTGATCGGTGGGTCGTGGACCCATCCGGTGAAGCGGGTTTCGGCCTGTTCGGCGGTCAGGTTGTTCAGGTCGGCTGTTGCCTTGTCGCGGAAGCCGCCCATCACCTCGGTCAGCCGGGGCCGATTTCCCTGGTAGAGGGACCACATGCGGCGCTTGAAGACTTGGCAGGGCCATTCTTCGCTGTCGTCGCGGCAGTGCCAGTCGGCACCGGGGCGGTGCGGGGCGCCCATCGGGACGTCGTTCGAGTCGTGTTCCACGTTCGTTTTCTCCGATCAGAGCAGGTGAACCCGCTCGGTGCCGCCATCGGGGTTCCGCACGGTGAGGCTTCCCCTGCTCTGTTCCGTCAGGTCGAGGACCAGGTCGAAGACGACCAGGGCCCGGTTGATCGTGTCGGTCTTCGTGTCCCTCGTGCGGGCGCACGCCGAGGCGAGTGCGTCGACCGCGCGCGGCGCCAGGTTGACCGTCACCTTCGTCAGCGTCGACCGGTCCGGCTCAGCCACGACGCTTACCGATCTCGATCATCGGTACCGTCGGGGCCGGCGGCCGTGTCTTTCGTGACCAGCACGGGCACGAGCACGGCGCCCACGGCAGCCACGACTTCGACCCCGGCTTGACCCAGCCCCGGCACCGGTCACACTTGGTGCGGTCGCCGCCGCAGTTCATGCACAGCGGCCCATCCGGCGGCGGGGTAAGCGGCTCCTCCGCCGCCGGGGTAAGCGGCCCGTCCGTCACCGGGCCACCGGCGCCACTGCTGCCACCGGGGCCATTGTTTGGCGCTCGCGTTGCGCCCAGGCCAACTGCGCGCACCCATCCGCCCGACACTGCGGACACCGCCGCCCATTGACATGCCCCCGAAGCGTCATACCGACCGCCCACCAGATCCCGGCCCTCGTCAACGGCTCATCCTGCCGACTCACAATTCGCCCTCCTCTGCACCGTCCTGCGTACCGGTGCACACGTCCCGCGCGAGAGCCTGGAGAAACTCGATCGCACGATCCATATACGGACATCCGTACTGGGTGCAATGGAGGCAGACCGGCCGCCAGAGGCGCGAATTACGGTGCCGCATGACCTCACTCCGAGCGATCCACTTCAACGTCTCGATACTCAATTCCCCGCCCACCGGTCACCCCGTCGGGTTGCGCCGGATACGCCCGGACATCCCGATCGAGAACAACTCCATCGGAACGGTCCGACGCTTCTCGTCGTACCTGCCCTCGTCGGGCAAGCGCCGCCGCGTACCGGGAGCCGGGGGCAGGTCAGGTAGCCCCTCGCCGGAGATCTCCGGGTCGGGGGTCGGGTTGGTCTCGTCGTTACTCACGGGGTGTGCCTCCATTTCGAACGGCGGGGTGAATGTCGCGCGGCAGGCGCGGTAGTACGCGGGGCCGGCACGTCGTCGCGTCATGACCACCGACTCGGGTCGCTCGCGGTCGGACACCGCACACACCCGAACGGACACGGAGGCCGGCGATAACCCGGAAGCGCAGTCGTTCGCACAACACCAACCCAACCCGCCACCCGCTCACCGTCCGGACCCAACTCGATCCCCACCAGGGCAACCCAATCCGTACGACCCAACTCCACGTCCACCGGGTAGTGCGTCACCCGCAGACGCAGGTCCTGCCAACCCTCGGGCCACTCAAACGGCCCATGACCAAGCAGGTACGACGTCGGATCGATCGTGAACACATCACCGACCTTGACCAACGGCTCATCCAACATGACGGCCCCCGTTGCGGGGCAGGCGGTAGATCGTGCGCTGCCCGAACGTCAGCAACGGCCCCAGAAACAGCGTCGGACCAGCCCACAGCGGGCGGGCGGATGGCGGTGGTAAAGGTGGCTGCGGTGCGGCGGCAGACCCGAGGGACCACAGCCGGACAGAGCCCCACCAACGGCGAACCAGAAACACTCTCGACACCTCCTATGAGCTGTGGGAAGGGGCGCTCCCACCTCCCCTCGGGAGCGCCCCCGCTGACGCAACCGCCGGGCTCGAACCTCCACCGACCACGCCAGTTCTACAAACACCCTGCCTCCCGTGGTGGAATCAATACACAACGTTGCGGTAGGTTCTCACAATGATTGGTCCATCCAATTGGGAGCTGGAATGAACCAAGCCTTCAAGCTGGCCATGATCGAGGCTGGCGTCACCGCACAGTCCCTCGCAGATCAGATAGGAGTAGATCCGAAAACTGCGGCCAAATGGGTGACCCCCGGTCGGATTCCGCAGACGCGGCACCGCACCCAGGTCGCGGCGCTCGTCAATCGGAACGTAGAGGACCTTTGGCCGGACGTACTGAAACGCCGCGATCCGACCTGGTTACGTGAGTGGATCGAACATGAGCGCGAGACGCGGCTGCTCCGGTGGTTCGAACCCAATCTCGTACCCGGCCTCCTGCAAACCGAGGCGTACGCCCGGGCGATTCTCGAATGGGGCGGGTTGATGCCTGCTGACGAGGTGGAGCAACGGACCGAGTCCCGGATCGAGCGGCAGGCCATCCTGTCCGGGCCTCGCCCGCCGCAGTTCTTCGCGATGCTGGACGAGGCGGCTCTACGCCGCAATGTCGGTGGTCATGCGGTGATGGCCGAACAGAGCCGCCATCTCGCTCAGCTTGCCGAGCGACCCCACATCCATATTCAGGTGGTGCCGCTGAGCGTCGGGGGACACATCGGACTCGCCGGTGGCTTCATCCTGACGAAGGGCCCGTTCGGCGCGGCGGGACACCTGGACAATCTGGTTCGCGCGGACGTTGCGAGCAAGCAGGACGACATTGATACCCTCGAAGCGGCGTGGGAGGCCCTCAGGGCGGTTGCCCTGCCCACTCAGCAGACCCTCGCCCTGATCAAGGAAGTGGGAGCGACATGGCAGACCTGACCGGCGCCATCTGGCGCAAGTCGACCCGTAGCGGCAACGGCGGGTCCACCTGCGTCGAGGTAGCGAAGAACCTCCCCGGCGTCGTGGGTGTGCGAGACAGCAAGGACGTCACCGGGCCCGCGCTGACCTTCGGGCCGGAGGCGTGGCGCGCGTTCGTCGGGCTGGCAAAGCAGCAGTAAACACTCGTAGCGGGCACCACCCGCCGACGGCGGTGACGAAAGAACGTCATTCTCTTTTCTTTCTCAAGAAGCGGACCCTTGGGAGAGAAATAGAGAATGACGTTTTTCGTCGGTGGGACAGCAGCCCGGCGCCGCCAGGGAAACTAACGCTTTTGACTCGTACATCTTCTTTTGCGTGCGTACATCAAAGATGGTGTACGAGATTGATGCATTATGCGTTCGCCTGCGGTGCCCCGACGGCGTCGATGGCGGGGGTGCGCCGTCATGCTGGCCGGGTCGACGCGGGCACCGACCAGCGGCCGGGGACCGGGGACCGGGATCGTCCCGGCGTCGACGTCGGGACCGGTAGGGTACGGGGCAGGTGTGCCGGGAAGTCTGGTCGGCGGTCACTTCGCCGACCCCTTTTCGAGGAGCCGCATGTCCACGCACCCCGGCCGTCCCAACCGCAGCCTGTTCGGGCGCGGCAGCTGGCCGGAGGTACGCCGGGTCGGCGACATCCTGCGTACCGAGACGGTCGGCGGCGTGCTGCTGCTCGCGGCGGCGATCCTCGCGCTGGCCTGGGCGAACTCCCCGTGGGGCGACGCCTACCGGGAGCTGGGCGCGACCCGTCTCGGACCCGCCGCCCTGCACCTGGATCTCAGCCTCGGCCAGTGGGCCGCCGACGGGCTGCTCGCGATCTTCTTTTTCGTCGCCGGCCTGGAACTGAAACGTGAGTTCGTCGCCGGTGACCTGCGGGACCCTCGCCGCGCGGCACTGCCGGTCGCCGCCGCGATCGGCGGGATGACCGTCCCCGCCCTGATCTACGTCGGGTTCAATGCCGGCCCGGACGGTGACCTAGCGGGCTGGGCGATCCCGACCGCCACCGACATCGCGTTCGCCCTCGCCGTCCTCGGCGTGATCAGCACCCATCTCCCGGCGGCGATGCGGACCTTCCTGCTCACCCTCGCCGTGGTCGACGACCTGATCGCGATCCTGATCATCGCGCTGTTCTACACCGGCTCACTGCAACCGATCCCGCTGGTGCTGGCCCTGCTGCCGCTGGCCCTGTTCGGTTACCTGGTGCGGCGGCGGGTGCGTTCGTGGTGGCTGTTGCTGCCGCTGGCCGCGCTCACCTGGGGGCTGGTCCACGCCTCCGGGATCCACGCCACCGTCGCCGGTGTGCTGCTCGCCTTCACCGTGCCGGTGATCCGTCGGGCCGAGGGACCGGGGCCGGGACTCGCCGAACACTTCGAACACCGGTTCCGCCCGCTGTCGGCCGGGATCGCCGTACCCGTATTCGCGTTTTTCGCCGCCGGAGTGTCCGTCGGCGGCGCCGGCGGACTCGGCACCACCCTCACCGACCCGGTCGCCCTCGGCGTTGCCGTGGGCCTCGTCGCCGGCAAGGCGATCGGGGTGTCCGGCGCGACCTGGCTGGTGCAGCGGTTCACCCGGGCCCGCCTGGCCGAGGGGCTGAGCTGGTGGGACGTTGTCGGCCTCGCCCTGCTCGCCGGGGTCGGCTTCACCGTGTCCCTGCTCATCGGCGAACTGGCGTTCGGGTCGGGGACCGAGCGCGACGAACACACCAAGATCGGCGTACTGCTCGGCTCGCTGGCCGCCGCGCTGCTGGCGACCGTGGTGCTGCGTGCTCGCAACCGCCACTACCAGCGGGTACGCGAGATCGAGGAACGCGACACCGACGCCGACGGCGTACCGGACGCCTACGAGGAGGTCCCCGACCGGCAGGACTGAACCGGCAGGACTGAACGGCCAGCCGTGACGAGCGACGTACGTGGTCGGGATGGCCCGTCCTTCGTTGGTCTGGGTGAGGTGACGCGACTGTGCGCAAATCTGTGGTCGGAACCGTACTCATAGCTCTCTGCGGTTGCGTCGCGCTCTCGATGGCGATGACCGCGACCCGCCACGAGAGCGGTCTCGGACTGGGTCCCGGCTGGGCGTGGATACTCACCGGATTTCAGGTCAGCGCCCTCCTGGCCGTCGGCCGGGGACACGGGATCGGCTGGCTGATCGGCGCGAGTGTGCAGGTGTGCTGGGTGACGTACGCGGTCCTGACCGCCCAGCAGGGCTTCATTCCCGGCTGCGTGATCTCGCTCGCCGTGCAGGGATACTCCTACCTGCGTACGGTCCGGCAACCCCGCCCCACGGCCGGCGTCAGACCCGGACCCGGACCGGCCGAGCGCAGAGACGCCCGGACCCGGCCCGGACAACGCCGGAGAGCCCTGTCGAGGCGTGACCCGCAGGCGACGAGGCGCCTACGGGTCCGGTGAGCGGTCAGGCACCCTGGCCCTGGTTCTGCATCAGCCCGCCGTCCATGAAGTAGGTCGAGCCGGTGACGTACTCCGCGTCGCCGCTGGCCAGGAAGACCGCGAGTCGGGCGATCTCGGAGGGTTGCGCGGCCCGCCCCCACGGAATGCTCTTCACCTGCTCCGCCAGATACGCCGGGTCGTCGATCGCCTTCTGGTTGAACGGCGTGAGGACCATTCCGGGGCCGATGTTGTTGACGTTGATCTGCATCGGGGCAAGTTCCAGGGCCATGCTCTTCGAGAGGTTGAGCAGGGCGCCCTTGCTAGTGTCGTAGTCGGAGCCACCGGCGCGGGCCACCTCCTGGTGCACCGAGGTGATGTTGATGATCTTCCCCTTGCCGCCCTGGTCGCGTCGGTGCTGGGCGAACCGCCGGGAGCAGAAGAACGCGCCGTACACGTTGGTCCGGATCGCCCGGTCCCAGGTCTCGGTGTCCAGATCGATCACCGGGATACCGGAGGCGTCGACCCCGGCGTCGTTCATCAGCACGTCCAGCGTGCCGAACTCGGCCAGCGCGTCGTCGAACATCGACCCCACCTGGTGCTCGTCGCTGATGTCGCCCTGCACGACGATCGCCCGCCGGCCGGACTGCTCCACCTGCTGCCGGGTGTGTTCCGCGCCGTCGTGGTCGTTGAGGTAATGCACCACCACGTCGGCACCCTCCTTGCCGAACTCGATGGCGGTGGCCTGTCCGATTCCCGAGTCGGAGCCGGTGATCAGCGCGGTCATTCCGTCGAGCCGTCCAGTCATCAGTTGCCTCCTTCGGCGGTCATCGCGCCGGTTGACGCGGTGTCGATCTGCCAGGCCGCGAGGACGAGTCCGATGTGCGAAAACGCCTGCGGAAAGTTCCCCAACTGCGCGCCCGTGAACGGGTCGATCTGCTCCGCGAAAAGCCCCAGGTCGTTGGCACTGTCGGCCAGGTTCTCGAACAGCGCGGCGGCCCGGTCCCGCTCCCCCGCCAGCGCCAGGCAGGTGACCATCCAGAACGAACAGAGGAAGAAGGCCGCCGGGTCACCGTCCCACCGCCGGATCAGGCCCCCGTGCGAGAGCCGATCCACTATCAGCCCCATCGTGGCTCGCATCCGGGGGTCGGTCGCCGGTAGGAACCCGACGATCGGCATGACCAGCACGCTCGCGTCGAGCTGATCGGAACCGAAGGCGCCGGTGTACGCACCCACCTCGTCGTTCCAGCCGTCACGCAGGATCGTCTCCCGCGCCTCGTCCCGCGCCCGACTCCACCGGGCCAGGTCACCGGTGTCACCGATCCGCTCACCGAACCGCACCGCCCGGTCCAGCGCCACCCAGCAGAACACCTTCGACGAGAGGTAGTGCCGCTGCGCGTCGCGCGCCTCCCACATGCCGGCGTCCGGCTCACGCCAGGCGGTGGCCGCCCGGTCGGCGAGACTGCGGAGCAGGTCGCGTACCTCGTCCGGCATGGGGTCGAGGTAGTCGCGCAGCAGCCAGGCCGCGTCCAACACCTCACCGAGTACGTCGAGCTGGCGCTGCCGCCAGGCTTCGTTGCCGATCCAGACCGGCCTGCTCTGCGCATAGCCACGCAGAGTGTCGACCTTTCGCTCCGAGATGTCCCGCTCGCCCTGGACATCGGACATGATCGGTACGGGGCGGTCGCCGACCTGGCCGACCGCCGAGGCCACCCAGCTGAACAGCCGGTTCGCCTCGTCGGGGCAGGCGGCCACCCAGAGCGCGTGCAGCGTCATGCTGAAGTCGCGCAGCCAGGCGTACCGGTAGTCGTAGTTGCGGTCGCCGCCGATCTGCTCGGGCAGGGAGGTGGTCGCGGCGGCGACGATCGCCCCGCTCGGCTGGTAGGTGAGCCCTTGCAGGACCAGTGCGTGCTGCCGAACCTGCTCCCGGTAGCGCCCCTGGTACTCGTGCAGCCGCGCCCAGGACCGCCACGACTCCACCGTCTCGTCGACCGCCTGCGGGGCGCCGAGCGTCAGCGGTCGCGCTTCGCCGTAGGTCGGGGTGTAGGCGAGCATGAAGGTTTCCCGCTGGCCCGTCCCCACCCGGAACCGGGCGGTGGCGTCGTCGTTGTCGTTCTTCATCGGCACGCTGCCGGTCATGGTCAACGTGGTAGCACCGGCGGTCGCGACGAGCGCCTCGTCCCGCCGCACCAGGTACCCGTGTACCCGACCATATTGAAAGCGGGGCGAATATGACATTTCCAGCGGCACCACGCCGGAAAGGCCCTCCACCACCCGGACCAGAACACCGGGGGATCGCCGGCCGATCTGATGTCCCCGGACCCCGGGCTCCAGCGCGAGCAGGTCGGTCACCGCCACCGAACCGTGTTCGGTGGTGAAAACCGTACGCAGGACCAGGCTGCCCTCCAGATACGCACGGCTCACCCGGAACGGGTCACGGGGGCGAATCGACCAGTGCCCGCCGTCCTCGTCCAACAGCCGGCAGAACACCGATGGTCCGTCGAACCGGGACGGACACCACCAGTTCACCGAACCCGTACGGTCCACCAGCGCGGCGGCCCGGCCGTCGGCCAGCAGCCCATGATCCTGGATCTCGCTGTTACCCACACGGCCGACTACCCGCCGATCCGGACGCTAATCGGAGCAGCCCGGCGATGGTAGGGCTGGCCCTACCATCGGCGGACAGTTCACCAGATGGACCGGCCCGCACACGGGCCGTAGCTTCTTGTCCATGCGATCCATTGTGGGGCGGCTCGGCCGCGACACCCGCTACCTGCTGCTGACCTTCCCGCTCGCGCTCGTCGGCAGCGTGCTGCTGGTGACCGGCCTCGCGCTGGGCATCGGCACGGCCATCCTCGGGGTGGTCAGCGTCGGAATCATGTTCGGCACCTTCGCCGTGGCCAGGACATTCGCCCAGTTGCAGCGCCGGGCCCTGGCCGACGCGGTCAACCGGCCGCTCGCGCCGGTCCGCTACCGCCGGCACCGGCCCACCGCGAACTGGTTCCAGCGGCTGTGGCACCCCACCACCCAGTTGCAGAGCTGGCTGGACCTGCTGCACGGCATCCTGGTGCTACCGATAGCGGTGGTGACGTTCTCGCTCGCGGTGGCGTGGTGGTCGATAGCCCTCTACGGTCTGGCGTACCCGCTGTTCGGGTGGATCCTCGACCGGATCCCGGACTACACCGACGTACCCGACCTGATCGGTCTCGGCGACGGGATCGGCACCCGCATCCTGTTCCACCTGACCGTCGGCGTGGTGGCCGTGGTGACCCTGCCGCTGGTGCTGCGCGGCACCACCGCGTTGCAGGGCGGCATCAGCCGGCTACTGCTCACCGGACTGTCCGAATACGAGGAGCGCATCGACGACCTGACCGAGGGCCGGGCGGCGGCGGTGTCGGCCGAGGCGTCCGCGCTGCGCCGGCTGGAGCGCGACATCCACGACGGGCCCCAACAGCGGCTGGTCAGCCTCGCCATGGACCTGTCCCGGGTACGCCGTGAACTGGCCCGTGACCCAAAGGCCGCCGACGCGTCGCTGAAGGAGGCAATCACGCAGACCCGCGAGACGCTGGACGAGCTGCGTACCCTCTCCCGTGGCATCGCCCCACCGATCCTGACCGACCGCGGGCTGGCACCGGCGCTGGCGGCGCTGGCCGCGCGGGCCATCATCCCGGTCGAGCTGGACGTCACCGTCGACCAGCGGTACCCGGCCGCGGTGGAGAACACCGTCTACTTCGTGGTCGCCGAGGCGCTGGCCAACAGCGCCAAGCACAGCCAGGCCGACCGGATAGTGGTCAGCCTGCGCCAGGACGGCGACATCCTGCTGCTGCTCGTCGCCGACGACGGTCGGGGCGGCGCCCACGTGGCGAAGGGCCACGGGCTGGCCGGGCTCCACGACCGGCTGCGGGCGGTGGACGGGATGCTGACCGTACAGTCGCCCGACGGCGGACCGACCGTGATCGGCGCGCGGGTGCCATGCGCGTAGTTGTCGCCGACGACGCGGTGCTGATCCGCTCGGGTCTGGTCCGGCTGATGGAGGAGTTCGGCCACGAGGTCGTCGCGCAGGTCGGCGACGGGCCGAGCCTGCTCCGGGCGATAGCGGCACACCGCCCCGACGTGTCCGTGGTGGACGTGCGGATGCCGCCGACGTTCACCGACGAGGGGCTGCGCGCCGCGGTCGAGGCCCGCCGCCAGCAGCCGGGCACGCCGATCCTGGTCCTGTCCCAGTACGTCGAGCTGTCCTACGCCCACGACCTGCTCGCCGACGGGGCCGGCGGGGTCGGCTACCTGCTCAAGGACCGGGTGATCGACGTGGACGACTTCCTCGCCGGGCTGCGTACGGTGGCGTCGGGCGGGACGGTGTTCGACCCGCAGGTGGTGGCACAGCTGATGGTCCGCCGTCCGCGCGACCCGCTGGAGACGCTCACCAACCGGGAACGGGAAGTGCTGGCGCTGATGGCGCAGGGCCGGTCCAACCAGGCGATCAGCCGGGAACTGCTGATCGGCGAGGGCGCGGTGGAAAAGCACGTACGCAACATCTTCGCCAAGCTGGGCCTGCT
Source organism: Micromonospora sp. NBC_01699 (assembly GCF_036250065.1). Taxonomy (NCBI): domain Bacteria; kingdom Bacillati; phylum Actinomycetota; class Actinomycetes; order Micromonosporales; family Micromonosporaceae; genus Micromonospora; species Micromonospora sp. NBC_01699. Next base: position 5,317,084 of record NZ_CP109199.1, read on the forward strand.
CGTGGAGGACACCGACCAGCACCGGCGGGTACTGGCGGTGCTCACCTACCTGCGGGCGTGACGGTGGCGGCCGACGGCGACGCTCAGCCGGGCGTCGCCGAGGTCAGCACCGGACGCAGCAGCGACGGCGGGGCCGGACGGGGCTTCCACTCGCGCGGGTAGCCCAGCGACACCTCCTGGAACGGCACGCCGTCATGCCAGGTGGTGCGTGGGATGTGCAGGTGGCCGTAGACCGAGGCGACCGCGCCGTAGCGCCGGTGCCAGTCGGCGGTCAGCTCGGTGCCGCACCACTGCGCGAACTCCGGGTAGCGCAGGATGTCCGTGGGGTGGCGGACCATCGGGAAGTGGTTGACCAGGATGGTCGGCACCGCCGGGTCACGCGCCTCCAGCCGGGCACGGGAATATTCGACCCGGGCCCAGCACCACTGCTCCCGACTCGGGTACGGGTCCGGGTGCAGCAGCATCTCGTCGTTGCACACGACCCCGGTCTCGTACGCGTACGCCAGGGACTGCGCCTTGGTCGTCATGCCGGGCATCCGGAACGAGTAGTCGTACAGCAGGAACAGTGGCGCGATGGCGATCGGTCCACCGGTGCCGTCCCACACCGCGTACTCGTCCTCGGGGGTCAGTACGTCGATCCGGCGGCACCGGTCGACCAGGTCGAGGTAGCGCTGCTCGCCCCGGGTCTGCACCGGATCGTGGGCGACCGTCCACAGCTCGTGGTTGCCCGGTGCCCAGATCACCTTCGCGAACCGTTCACGCAGCAGCGCGAGCGCACCGACGACGTCGGCGAACACCTCGGCGACGTCACCGGCCACGATCAGCCAGTCGTCGGGCGAGGGCGGCTGGATCCGGGCGAGCAGGTCGCGGTTCTCGGCGTAGGCGATGTGGAGGTCGCTGATCGCGTACAGGGTCCCGGCGGTCATGTCGTCATTCTCCATCGTCGGCCGGTGCCGGTCAGTCCGGATTGACGCGGCTCACTCCCGCCGGGGCGGCTCGGTCCGGCCGGACGCGGCGATGCACGGGCCGGCGAGCCGGCCCGTGCATCGCGGGTAGGGGTCGTCGGTCAGTCCACCCTGACCGGCTGCGCCGCTTCCGGCTCCGGCTCGTCGGCCGGCACGGGCGGCGCGGCCGGGATGGCGCCGACGCTCTTGAGCACGACGATGGCGACGACGGCCGAGGCGAGCATGACACCGGCGGCGGTGAACGCGACGGTGTCCATACCTGACACGAACGCCGCGCGGGCCGCCGCGAGCACCGTCTCGCCGACCTCGCCGGGTAGCTGCCCGGCGACGACCGTGGCCCCGGCGAGGGTTTCCTCCGCCGCCGCGGCCGCCTCGGCGGGCAGGCCGGTCGGCAGCGTTCCGACGATCTCGTCGCGGAACACGGCCGTGCCGACGCTGCCGAGGATGGCGATGCCGAGCGCGCCGCCGAGTTCGGTGCCCGACTCCAGCAGCGCCGAGGCGGAACCGGCCCGTTCCGGCGGGGCGACACCGAGCACGATGCCGGTGACCAGGGCGATCACGGCGACCAGACCGCCCGCGTAGCAGGCCGCGCCGACCAGCACGATCCACAGCGGCGAGTCGACCTCGGTCTGGGTGAGCACCGCGAAGCCGATCGCCGCGATGACGAACCCACCGGCCATCACGAACGCCCGGTTGACCTTGCGGGCGATCGCCGCCGCGGCCGGTGCGAAACCGCCGGTGCCCAGCGACGGCACCAGGCTCCACAGCGCCGCCTCCAGCGTGCTCATCCCCCGGACGAGCTGGAGATACTGGGTGAGGAACACCGCGAAGCCGACGATCGCGAACATGGCCAGCAGGTTCACCGCGATGGAGCCGCTGAACGCAGGGCGCTTGAACAGGTCGATGTCGATCAGCGAGCCGGGCTTGACGATCTGGCGCCACACGAACAGCACGGCGAGCAGCACCCCGGCGCCGATGTAGTAGAGCGGGACCTGGTCGAAGCCGTCGGCGGCCAGTTCCTTGATGCCGTAGATGATCGGCAGGAGCGCGCCGAGCGACAGCAGGGCGCTGAGGAAGTCGAACCGCACCGGGTCGGGGTTCTTGAACTCCGGCACCAGGATCGGGGCGAGCACCAGCAGTAGCACCATGAAGGGCACGTTGATGAGCAGCACCGAGCCCCACCAGAAGTGCTCCAGCAGCAGGCCGCTGATGACCGGCCCCAGCGCCACCCCACCGGACAGCGCCGCGGTCCACACCGCGACGGCGGTGTTGCGCTGCTTCTCGTCGTGGAACATGTTGCGGATCAGCGCCAGAGTGGACGGCATCAGGGTCGCGCCGCCGACCCCGAGCAGGGCCCGAGCCGTGATGAGCATTTCCGGCGATGTGGAGTACGCGGCCAGCAGTGACGCCGCTCCGAACGCGGCGGCACCGATCAGCAGCAGTTTGCGCCGTCCGATGCGGTCACCGACGGCACCCATGGTGATCAGCAGACCGGCGAGCACGAACCCGTAGATGTCGAAGATCCACAGTTGCTGCACACTGGTCGGCTCAAGATCCTGCGCGATGTACGGGACGGCGAAGTAGAGCACCGACACGTCCATCGACACCAACAGCAGCGGCAGTAGCAGCGCGGTGAAACCGATCCACTCGCGGCTGCCGGCCTTTCCGTTGTGGCTGAGGGTCGTCACTTGCCTGGCTCCATTCTCCGGCCGAGCGACAGGTTCACGGTCTTCAACGATCTACTCCTACAGAAAAAGTCGAAAGTCGATTCGGCGGCGCAAGGATTTTCAGCTCGCCGGATCGTGCGGCAGCAGGCCGCGGCAGCGCGTCAGGCCAGATCGCCAAGCTACGATGCCCAGGTTCACGTACAGGGTAAACTTAGCCGCTCATCCGTGCAATGTGCTGCAAATACACGACTTAATCCTTTCCCTGCACTAGTGCATTAACCGGAAACTGCACGGGGGGTGGGGGTTGGTGAGGGCCTGTCGGTTGGGGGCGGGGGGTGGGACGTCGGTTAGTCTCGGCGGAGCGTGCACTAGTGCACGCGCGCCCGCGCAGCCGCAAAGAGGTAAACATGGCGCCGAACGCCGCGAGCCCTCCCGACCCGCCGTACCTGCGGATCGTCGCGCGGCTGCGCGACCGGATCACGTCCGGGCAACTGCGGCCCGGTGACCGGGTGCCCTCGACCCGTCAGATCATGGCCGAACACGGCGTGGCCATGGCCACCGCCAGCAAGGTGCTGGCCGCGCTGCGCCAGGAGGGACTGGTGTCCACCTCGGCCGGCTCCGGCACCGTGGTCAGCGCGAGCGCGCCGCCCGACGCCCCGGCGCGCACCGTACGCCACCGCCGCGCCCGCGAGACCGAACAGGAACTCAGCACCGAGCGCATAGTGGCGCGGGCCGTCGACATCGCCGACCGGGAGGGCCTGGCCGCGCTGTCGCTGCGGCGCATCTCCGCCGAGCTCGACGTCGCCACCATGAGCCTCTACCGGTACGTCGACAGCAAGGACGACCTGGTCCTGCTGATGGCCGAGGCGGCGTTCGGTGAAACCGCGCTGCCCGATCCGCCACCCGCCGACTGGCGCTCCCGACTGAAGCTGATCTCCCAGCTGCAATGGTCGATCCACCGACGGCACCCGTGGCTGGTACACGTCATGTCGCTGACCCGCCCGCAACCGTCCCCGCACGCGCTCGCGCACACCGAATGGGCGCTGCGCGCACTCGACGGCGTCGGCCTCGACCCGATGACGATCCTGTACGTGCACATCACCACGTTCAGCTACGTACGCGGCTTCGCGGTGAACTTCGAGCTGGAGGCCGAGGCGTTGCAGAACACCGGCATCACCGACGAACAGTGGCTGAAGTCCCAGGACGACACCCTCGCCGGGATGCTGGCGTCCGGCTCGTTCCCGATGCTGGAACGCACCACCAGCCAGGACAACTTCCACTTCAGCGTCGACCAGATCTTCGAATTCGGGCTGGACCTGGTGCTCGACGGGGTCGCCACCCGAATCGCCACCCGCCGGGCCGGCTGAGCGCCGCGTCACCGGTCGCCGCCCAGCTCGCGATCGAGCAGGTCGAACAGCTCGTCCGCGGTCGCCTCGCTGAGGTCGGTCGCCGGCGCCTGGTGCCCGAACAGCTCGCCGCGCAGGTGCTCGGCGACCGCGTCCAGGGTCGGGTAGTCGAACATCAGCATCGGCGGCAGCCGCAGCCCGGTCGCCGCCGCGAGCCGCCCCCGCAACTCCAGCGCCGCCAGCGAGTCGAAGCCCAGGTCCACAAAGCCCCGGTCGGCCGGGATCTGCTCGGCCCGCCCGTGCCCGAGCACCGCCGCCGCATGCGCCCGGACCAGGTCCGTCAGCGCCCGTACCCGCTGGTCGGCGGTCAGCTCGGCCAGTCGGCGGCGCAGCGCCCCCGCGTCACCGTCGCCGGCCGCCTGCCGGGTGGCCGGGGCCAGGCCGCGCAACAGCGCGGGCAGCTCACCCCCACGGGTGTGCAGCGCGGACGGGTCCACCCGCAGCGCCACCGCCAGCGCCCGACCCGCATCCGGATCGGCGCCGTAGGCCAGCGCGGCGTCCCACAGCGCGAGTCCCTGGGCCGGGGTCAGCGCGGGCAGGCCCTGCCGCCGCATCCGGGCCAGGTCCGCCGGGGACAGCCGCTCGCCCATGCCGGTGCCGGCCCACAGGCCGAACGCCACCGACGTGGCGGGCAGGCCGCCGGCCCGCCGGTGCGCGGCGAGCGCGTCGCAGAACACGTTCGCGGCGGCGTACCCGGCCTGGCCGGCGGCCAGCACCAACCCGCCCGCCGAGGAGACCAGCACGAACGCGGCCAGCTTGCGGTCGGCGGTCAGCTCGTGCAGGTGCCAGGCACCATCGGCCTTGCCCGCCAGTGCGGTGTCCAGGGCCTGCGCGGTGACCGAGGCGATGACACCGTTGTCCGCCGCGCCGGCCGCGTGCACCACCGCCGACAGGTCCGGGACGGTGTCGAGCAGCCGCGCCACGGCGTCCCGGTCGGACACGTCGCAGGCGTGCACGCGTACGTCGGCGCCGAGCCCGGCGAGTTCGTCGCGCAGCGCGCCCGCACCGGGCGCCCGCAGGCCGTTGCGGCTGGTCAGCACCAGACTCCGCACGCCGTACGCGGTCACCAGGTGTCGGGCCAGGGCCGCGCCCAGCCCGCCGGTGCCACCGGTGACCAGCACCGTGCCGTCGCCCAGTGGCGAACCGTCCGGGGTGGACGTCGACGCCGGGACCCGGACCAGCCGGGGCACCCGGCCCACACCGTGGCGCAGCAGTGCCTCCGGCTCGCCGGTGCCGGCCACCGCCGCGAGTACGGCCGTGGACGCGGGCGTGCCGTCGGTGTCGATCAGTGTGAGGCGGCCGGGGTTCTCGGCCTGGGCGGCGCGTACCAGACCCCAGACCGGCGCCTGGTCGAGCCGGACCGGCTCGCCGTCGACGGCCACCGCGCCCCGGGTCACCACGACCAGCCGCGCGTCGGCGTGACGCGGTTCGGCCAGCCACGACCGGACCACGTCCAGCGTCCGGGCCGCCACCTCGCGTACGGCGGCGGGCAGGTCGTCCGGCATCGTGGCGGCTGCGGGCACGGTGAACAGCACCAGCGGCGGCACCGGCCCGGTGGCGGGCAGGCTCGCCCGGTCCACGGTGGGCGGGCCATCCTGCGGCACGGTCAGCGGGGTCCACTCGACCCGCAGCAGTGGTTCACCGCCGCCGACGACGCCCAGTTGGTCGGGCGTCACCGGGCGGGAGACCAGCGACGACACAGTCAGCACCGGACGTCCGGCGCCGTCGGCGACCGCTACGGCGACCGCGTCGGCCGAGGTCGGCGTCATCCGTACGCGCAGCGCGGACGCGCCCGCCGCGTGCAGCGACACCCCGCTCCACACGAACGGCAGCAGCACCTCCGCGCCGTCACCGAGCAGCGCCGGGTGCATCGCGGCGTCGAGCAGGGCCGGGTGCAGCCCGAACCGGGCCGCGTCCGCCCGCGCCTGCTCGGGCAGCTCCACCTCGGCGAACAGCTCCGGACCGCGCCGCCACATCGCCCGCAGGCCCTGGAAGACCGGCCCGTACGCATAGCCGCGCGCGGCCAGCTCCCGGTACGCGCCGGACACGTCCACCCGGTCCGCACCGGTGGGCGGCCACGGCTCCGGGTCGACGTCGGGCACCTCGGCGCCGGTGGCGAGCACCCCCTCGGCGTGCAGCGTCCACGGCTCGGCCGGTCCGGCATCCTGTCGCCGGGAGTGCACCCGCACCGTCCGTCGGCCCGAGTCGTCCGGGCCGCCGACACCGACCTGCACCTGCACCGCCCCGGTCTCGGGCAACAGCAGCGGCGCCCGCAGCGCCAGTTCCTCCAGTACGTCGCAGCCGACCTGGTCACCGGCGCGGACGGCCAACTCGACCAGGGCCGTACCGGGTGCCAGTACCACCCCGAGCACGGTGTGGTCGGTCAGCCACGGCTGGGTGCTGCGGGAGATCCGTCCGGTCAGCACCGCACCGCCGGTGTCCGGCAGCGCCACCACCGCCCCGAGCATCGGGTGCTCGGCCGCGTCCTGGCCCAGCCCGGCGGCCTCCCCACCGGCCAGCGGGGCGGCGTCGGACCAGTAGTGCTCGCGCTGGAAGGCGTACGTCGGCAGGGTCACCAGGCGGGTGCCGCGCCCGGCGTACCAGGCCGTCCAGTCGACGGGCAGCCCGGCGGCGAAGGCGGCGCCGAGCCCGGTCGCCAGGCGGTGCCGTGGGGAGCCGTCGCGCCGCTGGAGCCCGAACGCGCGTACCGGCGGCTCGGTGTCGGCATTGATCGCCGTGACCAGCCCGGTCAGTACGGCGTCGGGTCCGACCTCGACGAACCGGGTCACGCCCAGCTCGGACAGGGCCCGCACACCGTCGGCGAACCGCACCGGCTCGCGTACGTGCCGGACCCAGTGGTCCGGTGAGGTCAGCTCGTCGGCCGTGGCCGGGGCACCTGTCCGGTTCGACACGATCGGGATCGTCGGCGGTGCGTAGTCCAGGCCGGCGGCGACCTCGGCAAACTCGGCGAGCATCGGATCCATCAGCGGCGAGTGGAACGCGTGCGACACCCTGAGCCGACTGACCCGCCGACCCAGGCCCTCGAAGTGCGTCAGCACCGCGAGAACGGCGTCGTCGGCCCCGGACACCACTATCGACTCGGGACCGTTGACGGCGGCGATGCCGACCGTTCCGTCCCCGAGCCGGGCAAGCACCTCGGCCTCGGTCGCCTGAATCGACGCCATCACCCCACCGGACGGCAGCGCCTGCATCAGCCGACCGCGCGCCGCCACCAACCGCACCGCGTCCGGCAACGACCACACCCCCGCCACGTACGCGGCGGACAACTCACCGATCGAATGACCGGCCAGAAAGTCCGGGCGTACGCCCCACGACTCCAGTAGCCGGAACAGGGCCACCTCGACGGCGAACAGGGCGCACTGGGCGTAGCCGGTCCGGTTGAGCAACTCCTGGTCGTCGCCCCAGATCACGTCACGCAGGGGGAGGTCGAGATGGGGATCGAACTCGGTGAGGATCTGGTCGAATGACGACGCGAACACCGGGAAGGATGCGTACAGCTCGCGGCCCATGCCGAGGCGCTGCGCGCCCTGGCCGGTGAACAGGAACGCGGTGGCTCCGGCGACGGTGGTGGCCGGGTCGGCGAGCGCGGCCAGTTCGGCCAGTTCGAACAGGGCCTCGTCGCGATCACGGGCGGCGATGACGGTTCGGTACTCGAATACGGCACGGCCGGCGGCCAGCGTCGCCCCGACGTCGGCAAGCGGTTGCTCCGGCCGTTCACGCAAATACGCCAGCAGTGCGGCGGCGTTCTCCCGCAGGGCCTGTGGCGTACGTGCGCTGAGCACCAGCGGAAGTACGTCCTCGGGCGCGGTCGGGCGGTCCGGCGCGCTGACCTGCGGGGCCTGTTCGAGGATGACGTGTGAGTTGGTGCCGCTGATCCCGAATGACGACACCCCCGCTCGCCGGGGATGACCGTTGACCGTCCAGTCCCGCGACTCGGTCAACAACTCAACCGAGCCGGCCGACCAGTCCACGTTGTGCGACGGCTCGTCCACGTGCAGGGTTCTGGGCAGGACACCGTGGCGCATCGCCTGGACCATCTTGATCACACCAGCCACACCGGCGGCGGCCTGGGTGTGACCCAGGTTCGACTTGATCGAACCGAGCCACAGCGGACTGTCCGGCGAGCGGTCCTGCCCGTACGTCGCGATCAACGCCTGCGCCTCGATCGGGTCACCCAGGGTCGTACCCGTGCCGTGTGCCTCGACCGCGTCCACGTCGGCGGCGGTCAGGCCCGCGTTCGCGAGCGCCTGACGGATCACCCGCTGCTGCGACGGACCATTCGGAGCGGTCAGACCGTTGCTCGCACCGTCCTGGTTGACCGCCGTACCGCGCACGATCGCGAGGATCTGGTGGCCGTTGGCGACGGCGTCGGACAGGCGCTCGACCAGGAGAACGCCCGCGCCCTCGGCCCAGCCGGTGCCGTCGGCGGACGCCGCGAACGATTTGCAACGGCCGTCGGCGGACAGGCCACGCTGCTGGCTGAACTCGACAAACGTCTCCGGGGTTGCCATCACCGCGACACCACCGACGAGGGCGAGGGAGCACTCCCCCGACCGCAGTGCCTGCGCGGCCAGGTGCAGCGCCACCAGCGACGACGAACAGGCCGTGTCGACGGTGACCGACGGACCCTCCAGCCCGAGGGTGTACGACACCCGACCCGAGGCGATCGAGCCGGTGCTGCTGCTGCCCGCGTAGTCGTGGTACATCATGCCGGCGTAGACACCGGTCGCAGTGCCGCGCAACGACGACGGGTCGACACCGGCCCGCTCCAACGCCTCCCACGAGCATTCGAGCAGCAATCGCTGCTGCGGGTCCATCGACAACGCCTCGTTCGGGCTGATCCCGAAGAAACCGGGGTCGAACAGGGCCGCGTCGTGCAGGAATCCGCCCGAGTCGACGTACGAGCGGCCGGGGCGGCCGGGCACCGGGTCGTAGAGCCGGGACACGTCCCAGCCCCGGTCGGCCGGGAACGGCGACACCGCGTCCACGCCGTCGGCGACGAGCCGCCACAGGTCCTCCGGGCTGCTCACCCCGCCCGGATAGCGGCAGGCCATCCCGACGATCGCCACCGGTTCACCGGACGCCACCGTCGCCGACACCGCGACGTCCTGCTCGGCGGCGCCGAACAGCTCGTCGTGCAGCCGACCGGCCAGCGCCTCCGGCGTGGGGTGGTCGAAGGTCAGCGTCGCGGGCAGGCGCAGCCCGAGCACCGCCTGCACCTGGTTGCGGAACTCGACCGCGCTCAGCGAGTCGAAGCCGAGCTGCCCGAACGCCAGACCGGGCGTGATCGCGGCCGGGCCGGGGTGCCCGAGCACCACGGCGGCGTGCTCGCGTACCAGATCGAGCAGGGCCGGTCGGCGCTGCCCGGCGGGCAGCGCGGCCAGGCGTCCGGCGGCGGTCCCGGCGGACGCGGCCGCGCGCTGCGGGCGGCGGCGGACCAGGCCGAGCAGCGGCGACGGCAGGCCGCCGGGTTCGGTGGCGAGCCGCTCCAGCACCGGCCGCACGAACCTGGCCGCGACCAGCATCGGCGTGCCCGAGGCGGTGGCCGCGTCCAGCAGGGCGAGGCCCTGCTCGGCGGTGAGCGCCGCGATACCGGTGCGGCGCATCCGGGTCTGGTCGGCGGTGGTCAACGCGCCGGCCATCCCGCCGGGGGCGGCCCACGGGCCCCAGGCCAGCGACTGCGCGGGCAGCCCTGCGCCCCGGCGGTGCGCCGCCAGCGCGTCGAGGAACGCGTTGGCGGCCGCGTAGCTGCCCTGGCCGGGGGCGCCGAGCACCCCCGCCACCGAGGAGAACAGCACGAACGCGGACAGCCCGAGGTCGCGGGTCAGCTCGTGCAGGTGCCACGCCGCCGTGGCCTTCGGCCCGAACACCGCGTCCATCCGCTGCGGGGTCAACGCGTCCAGCACACCGTCGTCGAGGACGCCGGCGGTGTGCACGACGGCGGTCAGCGGGTGCCGGCCCGACACCCCGGCCAGCAGCCGGGCGAGCGCGTCGCGGTCGGACACGTCGCACGCGGTGATCGTCACCTCGGCTCCGAGCGCCGCCAGCTCCGCGTGCAGGTCCGCCGCGCCGGGCGCGTCCGGGCCGCGCCGGCTGGTCAACAACAGCCGGCGTACGCCGTGCGCGGTCACCAGGTGTTGGGCGACCAGTGCGCCCAGCCCACCCGTGCCACCGGTGACCAGCACCGTGCCGGACGGACCGAACGCCGGCTGTCCGTCCGTTGCCGACGCCCGGACCAGCCGACCCCCGTACGCGGCACCGTCGCGCACCGCCACCTGGGTCTCGCCGCTGGCCGCCAGTGCGGACAGCAGGGTCGGGTCCACCGACGCGTCGGCGTCCACGAGCAGGAACCGGTCGGGATGCTCCGACTGGGCCGAACGCACCAGACCCCAGATCGCGGCCGAGGCCAGATCCACCGGCTCCGGTGTGGTGCTCCCCACCGCGACGGCACCCGAGGTCAGCACGGCCAGCCGCGAACCGGTGAAGCGCGGTTCGGACAGCCAACGCTGCACCACGCCGAGCACGTCGTGCAGCGCTGCGGTCACCACGTCCGGCGTGCCGTCGCCGGGGAGCGGCACGACCGGGAGCAGCACGATCGGCGGTACGTCGGCACCCTCACCGAGATCCGCCCAGTGTCGTACGGCGGGACCGCCATCCCCGAGCGGTGCTGTCAGTGGCGACCAGCGCAGCTCGTACAGGTCGTCGGTGCGGCGCTCGGCCGCGAGGAGGTTGTCGGCGGCAACGGGCCGGGTCGCCAGGGCATCCACGGTCAGTACGGGCCCACCGGCCGGGTCAGCGGCGATCAGGGTGATCGTCTCGTCCCCGGTCTGGACGATTCGGACCCGCAGCACGGTCGCGCCGGTGGCGTGCAGGGTGACGCCGGTCCAGGCGAACGGCAGCCGGACGGGTTCCGTGGCCGCACCGCCGAGCATGGCTTCGGTGGACGCACCGCCGAGCATGGCTTCGGTGGACGCACCGCCGAGCATGGCTTCGGTGGGCGCACCGATGAGCATGGCGGAGTGCAGCGCCGCGTCCAGCAGGGCAGGGTGCAGGCCGTACCCGCCGGCCTCGGCCGCCTCCCTGGCCGGCAGGGTGACCTCGGCGAAGATCTCCGATCCGCGCTGCCAGGCGGCGGTGAGCCCCTGGAACGCGGGACCGTAGCCGAGGCCGCGCTCGGCCAGCCGGGCGTAGCCGCCGGACAGGTCCACCGCGGTGGCGTCCGGCGGCGGCCAGACGGCGAACGCCTGCGCGAACTCCGGGCCGGCGATCACCCGGTCGCCGGTCAGCAGACCCTCGGCGTGGGTGGTCCACGGGTCGTCCCCGGACCGGGAGTGCACGGCGACGCCACGCCGCCCGGCGTCATCGGCCGCGCCAACGGTGACCCGCACGGCGAGCCCGACGGCGGCGGGCAGGACCAGCGGCTCGCGCAGTGTCAGCTCGGCCAGGTGGTCGCAGCCGACCTGGGCGCCGGCCTGGAGCACCAGTTCCACCAGCCCGGTGCCGGGCAGCAGCACGGTGTCCCGTACGGCGTGGTCGGCCAGCCACGGTGGGGCGGTACGGGACAGTCGACCGGTCAGCACCACGCCGTCGCCGTGGGCGGACGCCAGAGCACGCAGTATCGGGTGCTCGACGGTCTGCATGCCCAGCGCGGTGGCGTCGGTGGGCTCCGTACCGGACTCCTGCCAGAAGCGTTGCCGCTGGAACGCGTACGTCGGCAGCTCCACCCGGCGGGCACCGGAACCGGCGAACAGTTTCGCCCAGTCGACGGCGGCACCCCAGGTGTGCAGGCGGCCGAGTGCCGCGAGGGTCGTCTCGGGCTCGTCGCGACCGGCCCGGATGGTCGCGACCACGGGCGCGTCATCGAGCAGGCGGGACACCAGACCGGTGAGGACCGCGTCCGGGCCGATCTCCACGAACCGGGACACGCCCAACTCGCGCAGCGCGTCGACACCGTCGGCGAAACGTACCGCCTCGCGGACGTGGCGCACCCAGTAGTCCGCCGAGCACAGCTCCTCGGCCGTCGCCACCGCGCCGCTCAGGTTGGAGACGATCGGGATCACCGGTGCGGTGAAGGTCAGGGTCCGCGCGACCTCGGCGAACTCGGCCAGCATCGGGTCCATCAGCGGCGAGTGGAAGGCGTGGCTCACCGCCAGCGGCCTCACCCGACGACCCAACGCCTCGAAGTACGCGACCACCTCGGCGACCGCGTCCCCCGACCCGGAGACGACGACCGACTCCGGGCCGTTGACGGCGGCGATCCCGACCGTTCCGTCCCCGAGCCGGGCGAGCACCTCGGCCTCGGTCGCCTGAATCGACGTCATCACCCCGCCGGGCGGAAGGGCCTGCATCAGGCGACCGCGCGCCGCCACCAGCCGGACCGCGTCCGGCAACGACCACACCCCCGCCACGTACGCGGCGGACAACTCGCCGATCGAGTGACCGGCGAGGTAGTCCGGGCGTACACCCCAGTTTTCGAGGAGACGGCACAGGGCCACTTCGACGGCGAACAGGGCGCACTGGGCGTAACCCGTCCGGTTCAACAACTCCTGGTCATCGCCCCAGACCACGTCACGCAACGGGCGATCGAGGTGCAGGTCGAACTCGGTGAGGATCTGGTCGAACGCGGATGCGAACACCGGGAACGACGCGTACAACTGGCGACCCATGCCGAGACGCTGCGCGCCCTGGCCGGTGAAGAGGAAGGCGGTCGCGCCCTGGCGGACCTGGCCGTCGACCACCGGCACGCCGGACGGCACCGACCGCCGCGTCTCGTCGGTGGCGGCGAACGCCGCGAGCCCGGCCGCCGCCGCGGCGGGGTCGGCGGCGAGCAGCACCGCGCGGTGTTCGAGCGGTGAACGCGTCAGTGCCAGCGAGTACGCGGTGTCGAGCAGCCGCTCACCGTTCGTGGCGGCGAGGGCCGTCGCCAGGCGGGCCGCCTGGCCGCGCAGCCCTGCGGCGCCACGCCCGGACAACACCAGCGGTACGGGCACACCGGGTGGCCAGCCGCCGCCTTCGGCGCTGTCCGGCTCGGTCGGCTCGGTGGTGACCGACGGGGCCTGTTCCACGATGACGTGTGCGTTGGTGCCGCTGAGCCCGAACGACGACACCCCCGCGCGGCGCGGATGACCGTTGACCGTCCAGTCCCGCGACTCGGTCAACAACTCAACCGCGCCGGCCGACCAGTCCACGTTGTGCGACGGCTCGTCCACGTGCAGGGTTCTGGGCAGCACCCCGTGGCGCATCGCCTGCACCATCTTGATCACACCGGCCACACCCGCTGCGGCCTGGGTGTGACCCATGTTCGACTTGATCGAACCGAGCCACAGCGGACTGTCGACAGGCCGGTCCTGCCCGTACGTCGCGATCAACGCCTGGGCCTCGATCGGATCACCCAGTGTCGTACCCGTGCCGTGCGCCTCGACCGCGTCCACGTCGGCGGCGGTCAGACCCGCGTTCGCGAGCGCCTGCCGGATCACCCGCTGCTGCGAAGGACCGTTCGGAGCGGTCAGACCGTTGCTCGCACCGTCCTGGTTGACCGCCGTACCGCGCACGATCGCCAACACCTCGTGACGCTGGGCGACGGCGTCGGACAGCCGCTCGACCAGGAGGACGCCCGCGCCCTCGGCCCAGCCGGCGCCGTCGGCGGACGCGGCGAACGACTTGCAGCGCCCGTCCGGGGCCAGGCCCTTCTGGGTGCTGAAGTAGGTGAACATCTCCGGTGTCGCCATCACCGCCACGCCGCCCACCAGGGCGAGGGAGCACTCCCCCGACCGCAGTGCCTGCGCCGCCAGGTGCAACGCGACCAACGACGACGAACAGGCCGTGTCGACCGTGACCGACGGACCCTCCAGCCCGAGGGTGTACGAGATCCGGCCGGAAACCAGGCTGCCGCCGCTGCTGCCGGTGCCGTAGTCGTGGTACATGGCGCCGGTGTAGACGCCGGTCGCCGACGTTTTCAGCGCCGCCGGGTCGATCCCGGCCCGCTCCAGCGCCTCCCAGGAGCACTCCAGCAGCAGGCGCTGTTGCGGGTCCATGACCAGGGCCTCGTTCGGGCTGATCCCGAAGAAACCGGGGTCGAAGGCGGCGGCGTCGTAGAGGAACCCGCCGTGCCGGGTGTACGTGGTGTTCGGCCGCTCCCCCGACGGGTCGTAGAGCCGGCCCACGTCCCAGCCCCGATCGGCCGGGAAGTCCCCGACCGCGTCCACCCCGTCGGCGACCAGCCGCCACAGCTCCTCCGGGCTGCTCACCCCGCCCGGATAGCGGCAGGCCATCCCGACGATCGCTATCGGCTCGCCGGAGCCCGTCGTCGCCGCCACCACCGGTGTGATCGCCCGCACCACCCCCGCGACCAGGGCCAGTACGTGCCGGGCCACGTCGACGGCGGACGGGTAGTCGAAGACGAGGGTGGCGGGCAGGCGTACGCCGGCCGCCTCCTGGAGCCGGTTGCGCAGCTCCACCGCACTGAGCGAATCGAAGCCCAACTCGCCGAAGGCCCGGTCGGGGTCGATCGCGTCCGGTCCGGGGTGCCCGAGCACGGCGGCGGCGTGGCCGCGTACCAGGTCGAGGACCAGGGCCTCGCGCTCGGCCTCGGACCGGTCGGTGAGCCGTGCGGCCAGACCCGACACCGGGTTCGTGGCCACGGTGGCGGCGGTACGCCGAGCCGGGCCGGTCAGTGCGCGCAGCAGCGCGGGTACGTCGTCGGCGCGGCCACGCAACGCCGGGAGGTCCAACCGGAGCGGGACCAGGACGGCGCGCTCCGAGACCAGGCCGGCGTCGAACCCGGCCAGCCCCTCGGCCACGGTCAGCGCGGGCAGCCCGGACCGGGCCAGCCGGGCGAGGTCGGTCGTGGACAGTGCGGCGCCGAGGCCCTGGCCGTCCCAGAGCCCGAACGCGAGCGCGGTGGCGGGCAGCCCGGTGGCCCGCCGATGGGCGGCGAGCCCGTCGAGGAACACGTTCGCGGCGGCGTACGCGCCCTGACCGGCCGCCAGCACCAGCCCACCGGCCGACGAGAACAGCACGAACGCCGACAGTTTCCGGTCCCGGGTCGCCTCGTGCAGGTACCAGGCGCCATCGGCCTTCGGTGCCAGGGTGGCGTCGAGCGCGTCCGCGCCGAGGTCGGTGATCAGGCCGGTGCCGGGCACGCCCGCGGCGTGCACGACGGCGGACAGGTCGGGGATGCCGTCGACCAGGTCACGCACCGAGGCCGGGTCGGCGACGTCGCACGCGACGACGCGGACGTGGGCGCCGGACGCGGACAGTTCGTCACGCAGCTCGGCGGCGCCGGGGGCGGCGGGCCCACGGCGTGACGTGAGCACCAGCGAGCGCACGCCGTGCGCCTCGACCAGGTGCCGGGCGGCCAGCGCGCCGAGGCCGCCGGTCCCGCCGGTGACGAGGACCGTACCGTCCCCGGAGAACGCCGGGACCGAGGTGACGACCTGGTTGACCTGGTTGGCCGCGGTGGCCGGGGTGACCGGGGTGACGAGCGGGGTGGCGGCCGGGGTGGGCAGCGGGACCAGGCGTGGCAAGAGCGGGCGGCCCGCGCGCAGCGCGGCCTCCGGCTCGCCGGACAGGGCCGTGAGCAGCGCCGTCGATTCCGGTACGCCGTCGGAGTCCACCAGCGCGAACCGGCCGGGGTGCTCCGCCTGGGCGGCCCGGACCAGCCCCCACACCGCGACCTGTGCCAGGTCCACGTCGGCACCGTCGACCGGCACCGCACCACGGGTCTGTACGACCAGCCGCGAACCCGCGTAACGCGCACCGGTCAGCCAGTCGCGAAGCGTCGCGAGAACCCGCGCCGACACCGCGCGTACGGCCACCGGCACCGGTTCCGGCGAGGTCGGTACGACGTACCACACGATCGGTGGCACCGGGCCGTCGGCGGACAGGTCCTCCCAGCGGGCCGGTGGTGCACCGGCGGCCGGTGCCGGGGACGTGACCCAGTCCAGGCCGAGCAGCGGGGCGGTGCTGTCGGGGGCGAGCTGCCCGGCGGCGACCGGCCGGCCGACCATCGACCCGACCGACATGACGAGCGCGCCGGCCGGGTCGGCGATGGTCAGTGCCACGCTGCCGGGACCGGTCGGCGCGATGCGGACGCGGGCCGTGGACGCGCCGGACGCGTGCAGGGTCACGCCCCGCCACACGAACGGGAGCACCGGTTCGGTGTCGTCCGCGAGCAACGAGGCGTGCATGGCGGCGTCGAGCAGCGCCGGGTGCAGCCCGAACCGGGCCGCCTCGGGGCGGGCCGACTCCGGCAGGGTCACCTCGGCGTACACCTCGGCGTCGCGGCGCCAGGCAGCGGTCAGCCCCCGGAACGCCGGCCCGTACGCGTACCCGCGCTGCGCCAGCAGCTCGTACGCGGTGCCGACGTCGAGGGCGGTCGCGCCGGCCGGTGGCCACTGCGTCAGGTCGCCGTCCACCGCCGGGGGCCGCGCGGACAGCACACCCTCGGCGTGCAGGGTCCAGGGGTCACCGGCCGCCGGACGGGAGTGCACGGTCACCGAACGCCGCCCGTCGGCGTCCACGGCGGTGACGGTGACCTGTGTCTGCGCGCTGTCGTGAGCGGACAGGGTCAGCGGCGCCCGCAGGGTCAGCTCCTCCAGCACCGGGGAGCCGACCTGGTCGCCGGCCTGGATGCTCAGCTCCACGAAGGCCGAGCCGGGCAGCAGCACCGTACCGAGCACGGCGTGGTCGGCCAGCCACGGTTGCGCCGAGGTGGACAGGCGACCGGTCAGCACCGCGCCGCCGGACTCGGCCAGATGCACCGTCGCGCCCAGCAGCGGGTGGTCGGCCGCTTGCAGCCCGGCCGCGCCGACCGCGCCGGTCGGCGCCGCGCCGATCCAGTAACGCTGCCGCTGGAAGGCGTACGTCGGCAGGTCGACGCGGCGGGCGCCGCGCCCGGCGAACAGCGCCGACCAGTCGACGGTCACGCCTCGGGTGTGGCAGCGGGCGATCGCCGCGACCAGTTCGCGTTCCTCGGCGTTGCCGCGACGCAGCAGCGGGACGAACGCCACCGCCTCGCCGCGTACGGTGCGTTCGCCGAGGCCGGACAGGGTGGAGTCGGGGCCGAGTTCGACAAAGTTGGTGACGCCCCGGTCGGCGAGGGCACGGATCCCGTCGGCGAACCGGACCGCCTGCCGGACGTGGCGCACCCAGTATTCGGCCGAGGTCAGCTCGCCGGGCTCGGCGAGACCGCCGGTCAGGTTGGACACGACGGGCAGCGCCGGCTCGCGGTAGGACAGACCTTCGACGATCTTGCGGAAGTCCGCGAGCATCGGTTCCATCAGCGGCGAGTGGAACGCGTGGCTGACCTTCAGCCGGGTCACCCGTCGGTCGAGCGCGACGAAGTGGGCGCCGATCAGGTCGACCGCCGCCTCGGCGCCGGAGACCACGACGGACTCGGGTCCGTTGATCGCGGCGATGCCGGCCAGGTCGGCGGTCCCGGTGGGCAGGTCCGCCAGGCACCGGGCGACCTCGGCCTCGGATGCCTGGACCGAGGCCATCACCCCGCCCGTGGGCAGGGCCTGCATCAACCGGCCGCGCCCGGCGACGAGACGTACCGCGTCGGCCAGCGACCAGACGCCCGCGACGTGTGCGGCGGCGACTTCACCGATGGAGTGGCCGGCGAGGTAGTCCGGCCGCACACCCCAGCTGTCGAGGAGCCGGAACAGGGCCACCTCGACGGCGAACAGGGCGCACTGGGCGTACCCGGTCCGGTTCAACAGCTCCTGGTCATCGCCCCACACCACGTCGCGCAGGGGCAGGTCCAGGTGCGGGTCGAACGCGGCGAGGACCCGGTCGAATTCGGCCGCGAAGACGGGGTACGCGGCGTGCAGTTCGCGCCCCATGCCGATGCGCTGCGCACCCTGGCCGGTGAACAGGAACGCCACCGCGCCGAAGCGAGCCGTGTCGCGTACGGCGCTGACGCTGGGGTCGCCGGCGGCCAGGGCGGCGAGGCCGCGTACGGCGGCGGCATGGTCCTCGGCGACGACCACCGCCCGGTGCTCGAACGCGGCACGGGTGGTGGCCAGCGCGTATCCGATGTCGACTAGCCGGGGCTCGGGCTGCTGCTGCAAGACCGACAGCAGGCGTGCGGCCTGGGCGGACAGTGCCTCGGGCGTACGCCCTGACACGGTGAGTGGCGTGACCCGCTCGTCCGGGTCGGGGGTGGGTTCGGCGGACCCGGCCGGCGGCTGTTCGACGATGACGTGGGCGTTGGTGCCGCTGATGCCGAAGGAGGAGATGCCCGCACGCCGGGGGTGCCCGTTGCTCGGCCAGGGCTGGGCCTCGGTCAGCAACTCCACCGCGCCGGCGGTCCAGTCCACGTTCGGTGACGGGGCGTCGACGTGCAACGTCTTCGGTAGGACCCCGTGGCGCATCGCCTGGACCATCTTGATCACACCCGCGACACCAGCCGCCGCCTGCGCGTGACCCATGTTCGACTTGATCGACCCCAACCACAACGGCCGGTCCGCAGGCCGGTCCTGACCGTACGTCGCGATGACCGCCTGCGCCTCGATCGGATCACCGAGCGTGGTGCCGGTGCCATGCGCCTCCACCGCGTCCACGTCGGAGGAGGTCAACCCGGCGTTCGCGAGCGCCTGGCGGATCACCCGCTGCTGCGACGGACCATTCGGCGCCGAGAAACCATTACTCGCACCGTCCTGATTCACCGCCGTACCACGAACAATCGCCAGGACCTCGTGTCCGTTCGCGATCGCGTCCGACAACCGTTCAACCAACAACACCCCAACGCCCTCGGCCCAACCCGCACCATCAGCCGACGCCGAAAACGACTTACACCGACCATCCGGCGCCAACCCCCGCTGACGGGAAAACTCCACAAACATATCCGCCGAACCCATCACCGCCACACCACCAGCCAACGCCAACGAACACTCACCCGACCGCAACGCCTGCACCGCCAAATGCAACGCCACCAACGACGACGAACACGCCGTATCCACCGTCACCGACGGCCCCTCCAACCCCAACGAATACGACACCCGCCCCGACACCAAACTCCCACCCGCCGACGAACCCGCAAACACACCCAACCCATAATCGTGATACATCACCCCCGCATACACACCCGTCCCCGACCCCCGCAACAACCCCGGATCAACACCCGCCCCCTCCAACGCCTCCCACGAACACTCCAACAACAACCGCTGCTGCGGATCCATGACTAGGGCCTCATTCGGACTAATCCCGAAGAAACCAGCATCAAACCCCGCCGCATCATAAAGAAACCCACCCCGCCGCGTATACGACGTATTCGGCCGCACCCCCGAAGGATCATAAATCCCGGCCAGATCCCAACCCCGATCCACCGGAAAATCACCGACGGCGTCAATGCCGTTCGCGACCAAACCCCACAGACTCTCCGGACTGTCCACACCACCCGGATACCGGCACGCCATACCCACAATCGCGACCGGCTCATCCGCGTTGACACCCGTGACCGCGACCGGGGCCACCGCCCGCACCACACCCGCGACCAAACCCAACACATGCGCCGCCACGGCAGAGGCGGACGGGAAATCGAACACCAACGTCGCCGGCAACCGCACCCCCACCGCATCCTGCAAACGGTTCCGCAACTCCACCGCACTCAACGAATCAAAACCCAACTCACCAAACGCCCGACCAGGCTCAATCGCACCCGCACCCGAATGACCCAACACCGCAGCCGCATGCACCCGCACAACATCAAGAACCACACCCGCACGATCCACCTCCGCCACCCCGGCCAGGCGGGCGGCCAGGCCGGTCGTCGCCCCGGCACCCGAGACGGAGGCGGCGGTCCGGCGCGAACGCGGTCCGGCCAGGCCACGCAGCAGCGCCGGTACGGCATCCGAGCGGCCGTGCAATGCCGCTAGGTCCACCCGCAACGGCACCGCCAGCGCGAGATCGGAGGCCAGGGCCGCGTCGAAGGAGCGCAGGCCGTCGGCCGGCGACAGCGGGGGCAGACCCGACCTGGCCGTACGGGCGACGTCGGCTTCGGACAGGCCGGCACCGAGGCCGACGCCCGCCCACAGGCCGAACGCGAGCGCGGTCGCGGGCAGTCCGGCAGCCCGTCGATGCGCGGCGAGGCCGTCGAGGAACACGTTCGCGGCGGCGTACCCGCCCTGACCGGCCGCCAGCACCAGCCCACCGGCCGACGAGAACAGCACGAACGCCGACAACTCCCGATCCCGGGTCGCCTCGTGCAGGTACCACGCACCGTCGGCCTTGGGCGCCAGGGTGGCGTCGAGCGCACCCGTGGTCAGGTCGGTGATCAGCGCGTTCTCGGCGGTGGCGGCGGCGTGCACGACGCCGGACAGGTCCGCGATGCCGTCGACCAGCGCACGTACGGCGTCGCGTTCCGCCGCGTCGCAGGCGACGATCCGCACGTCGGCGCCGAGCGTGGTCAGCTCGTCGGCGAGGCCGGACGCACCGGGGGTGGCGGGACCGCGTCGGGAGGTCAGCACCAGCGACCGTACGCCGTGCGCCGTGACCAGGTGCCGGGCCACGAACGCGCCCAGACCGCCGGTGCCGCCGGTGACCAGAACCGTGCCCTCGGCGGTGAACACCGTGCCGGCCCGTACCGGTTCGGCCTCGACCGCAGCATCCAGGGACGGCCCTTCGGCCTCGACCGGGGCGTCCCGGTGCGCCCCGGTGCGTGCCGTCGCGGTCGGGGTGGTGGCCCTGGTGAGGCGGGGCAGCCGGGCCACGCCCGCGCGCAACGCCACCTCCGGCTCACCGGCGGCGGCCACGGCCGCGACGAGCGCCGACGACTCGGCGGTGCCGTCGGAGTCGACCAGCACGATCCTGCCCGGATTCTCCGCCTGGGCGGCGCGCACCAGACCCCACACCGGGGCCTGTGCCAAGTCCACGTCGGAGCCGTCCACCGGCACCGCGTTCCGGGTCTCCACCACCAGTCGGGAGCCCGCGAACCGATCCTGGGCGAGCCACTGCCGCAGCACGTCGAGGGTCGCGGCCAGCGCGGCACGCATGCCGTCGAGCACGTCCGCCGTCGTCACCGGGACCGGGTAGCGGACCAGTTCGGGCACGTCGCCCCCGTCGGGCAGCCGCGACCGGTCCACGGACGTCTGCGGCACGTCGTCGCCGTCGGGCAGCCGCGACCAGTCCACCATCGGCGGCGGCGCGGCGTCGACCGCCGGTGCCGTGGTCCACTCGACCGCGTAGGTGAGGTCCGCGTCGGCACCGGCGGCGAGCTGGGCCGCGGTGACCGGCCGACCGACCATCGACGCCACCGACATGACCGGCGCACCGGTCGGGTCGGCCACCGTCAGGGAGACGCTGTCGGGGCCGGTCGGCGCGAGGCGTACGCGCACCGCCGAGGCGCCCGAGGCGCGCAGTGACACCCCGCGCCACACGAACGGCAACACGGTCGAACCGTCGCCGTCGGCGGCGACCAGTTCGGCGTGCATGGTCGCGTCGAGCAGGGCCGGGTGCATGCCGAAGCGCCCGCTGTCGGACTGCGCCTGCTCCGGCAGCGCGACCTCGGCGAAGATCTCCTCGCCGCGCCGCCACACGGCACGCAGACCCCGGAACACCGGCCCGTAGGCGTAACCGCGTGCCAGCAGCCGCTCGTAACCGCCGTCCAGATCCACGGGTACGGCGCCCACCGGCGGCCACTGCGTCAGGTCGGCGGGCGAGCCGGGCGAGCCGGAGGTCAACACCCCCTCGGCGTGCAGGGTCCACGGCCCGACAAAGGCGTCGTCCTGCGTACGCGAGTGCACGCGCACCGTACGCTGCCCGTCGTCGCCGGCGGGCCCGACGACCACCTGCACCTGGACCGCGCCGCGCTCGGTGAGCAGCAGCGGCGCGTGCAGCGCCAGCTCCTCCAGTAGGTCGCAGCCGACGCGGTCACCGGCGTGCAGCGCCAGCTCCACGAACGCCGTACCGGGGAGCAGCACGTTGCCGAACACGGCGTGGTCGGCGAGCCACGGCTGCGCCGACACCGACAGCCGGCCGGTGAGCACGAGACCGTCGGATTCGGCGAGCACCACGGTCGCGCCGAGCAGCGGATGGTCGGCGGCCTCCAGCCCGGCGGAGCCGACGTCGAGGCCCGCCGGCCCCCACTCCTGCCAGTACCGCTGCCGTTGGAACGCGTACGTCGGCAGGTCCACCCGCGACCCGCCGGACCCGGCGAACAACCCCGCCCAGTCCACCGTCCCACCCCACACGTGCAACTGAGCCAGAGCAGCGACCGCCGTCTCCGACTCGGCCCTACCGGCCCGCATGATCGCCGCGACCGGGGCGTCGTCCAGGATGCGCGACACCAGACCGGTCAACACCCCGTCCGGACCCACCTCAACGAACCGCGACACACCAAGATCCCGCAACGCGCCCACACCATCGGCGAACCGCACCGCCTCACGTACGTGCCGCACCCAGTAGTCAGGCGACGTCAGCTCATCCGCCGTCGCCAGCGCACCGGTCAGGTTCGACACGATCGGGATCCTCGGAGCCGAGAAGGTCAACCCCCGCGCGACCTGCGCGAACTCGGCCAACATCGGATCCATCAACGGCGAATGGAACGCGTGCGACACCCGCAACCGGCTGACACGCCGACCCAGACCCTCGAAGTACGCGACCACCGCCGCCACGGCATCCTCGGCTCCGGACACCACCACCGACTCGGGACCATTCACCGCAGCGACACCGACCGGCACGTCTCCGAGCCGGGCGAGCACCTCCGCCTCGGTCGCCCGGATCGACGCCATCACCCCACCCGACGGCAACGCCTGCATCAGACGGCCCCGCGCGGCAACCAACCGCACCGCATCCGCCAACGACCACACACCCGCCAGATAGGCAGCCGCCAACTCACCAATCGAGTGACCGGCCAGATAGTCCGGCCGCACACCCCAGCTTTCGAGGAGCCGGAACAGGGCCACCTCGACCGCGAACAACCCGCACTGGGCGTACCCGGTCCGGTTCAGCAGTTCCTGGTCGTCGCCCCAGACCACCTCCCGCAGGGGGAGGTCGAGGTGGGAATCGAACCCGGTCAGGATCTGGTCGAACGCGGACGCGAACACCGGGAACGACGCGTACAGCTCACGACCCATGCCGAGACGCTGTGCACCCTGACCCGTGAACAACAACGCCGTCGCACCGGGGCGGATTTGGCCGCGTACCAGCGAGACCGGGCCGGCGGTTTCCGCCCCCGACAATGCCGCCAGTCCGGCCAGTGCCGACGCCCGGTCGGTGCCCAGCACCACCGCGCGGTGCTCGAACGGGGTACGGGCGGTCAGCGAGGCGCCGACGTCGGCCAGCTCGAAGGTGCCGTCGCGCAGGTGCGCCAGCAGCCGGGTCGCCTGGCCCCGCAACGCCACACCGGTACGCGCGGACAGCGGCAGCGGTACGACGGGCAGCGCCACGACCGGAGTCGGCGCGGCCTCGGCGTCGGCCGGGGCCGGCGCCTGCTCGATGATGACGTGGGCGTTGGTGCCGCTCATGCCGAACGACGACACCCCGGCGCGGCGCGGCTTGCCGGTCTGCGGCCAGTCGCGATTCTGCCGCAGCGGCTCGACCGCCCCCGCGCTCCAGTCCACGTGCGGCGACAGCTCATCCAGGTGCAGGATGCGCGGCAGCGCGCCGTGCCGGATCGCCTGCACCATCTTGATCACACCGCCCACACCGGCGGCGGCCTGGGTGTGGCCGAGGTTGGACTTCAGCGCGCCGAGCAGCAGCGGTGTGCCCGACGGGGGCCGCTCCCGCCCGTACGTGGCCAGCAGCGCCTGCGCCTCGATCGGGTCGCCGAGGCGGGTGCCGGTGCCGTGCGCCTCGACCGCGTCGACATCGGCGGCGGAGAGCCCGGCGTTGGCCAGCGCCTGGCGGATGACGCGCTGCTGGGCGGGGCCGTTCGGGGTGGTCATGCCGCTGGACGCGCCGTCGGAGTTGATCGCGGAGCCCCGGATCACGGCGAGTACGGGGTGGCCGTTGCGCTGGGCGTCGGAGAGGCGTTCCAGCAGCAGCATGCCGACGCCCTCGGAGCAACCGGTGCCGTCGGCCTCGGCGGAGAAGGACTTGCAGCGCCCGTCGCGGGCCAGGCCACGCTGCTCGTTGAAGTACACGAACATGTCGGGGGTGGTCATCACGGTGACGCCGCCGGCCAGCGCCATGGTGCACTCGCCCCGACGCAGCGCCTCGGCCGCCCAGTGCATCGCGACCAGCGACGACGAGCAGGCGGTGTCGACGGTGACGGCGGGCCCCTCCAGCCCGAGGGTGAACGCCACCCGGCCGGTGACCAGGCTGCCGTCGCTGGTACCGAAGCCGTAGTCGTGGTACATGACACCGGCGAAGACGCCGGTGCGGCTGCCCTTGAGGGTCAGCGGGTCGAGGCCCGCGTGCTCGATCGCCGCCCAGGACGCCTCCAACAGCAGGCGCTGCTGCGGGTCGAGGCCGATCGCCTCGCGGGGCGAGATGCCGAAGAAGTCGGCGTCGAAGTCCATCGCGTCGTAGAGGAAGCCGCCCTCGCGGGCGATGCTGCGCCCGAGCGCGCCGGCCTCCGGGTCGTACAGGCCGGCCAGATCCCAGCCCCGGTCGGTGGGGAACCCGCTGACGCCGTCGTCGCCGTCGCGTACGAGCTGCCAGAGGCCCTCCGGCGAGCTGACCCCGCCCGGGTAGCGGCAGGCCATGCCGACGATCGCTATCGGTTCGCTGGCGGCCGCGGTCAACCGGGCGTTCTGCTGCTTGAGGCGCTCGTTTTCGAGCATCTGCTTACGCAGCGCCTCGACGATCTGGTCGACGGAAGTGCTCACGGTTACTCAGCCTCCCCGGCTCAGTCGGCGTCGGTGCCGGCCAGCGCGGCCCGTACCAGGTCGTCGACGGCCATGTTCTGGATCGCGTCGCTGTTGTCGGTGGTCGCTCGCGCGGCCGGGTCGGGCGTGGCCAACGGGCCGGCCAGCGCGACGAGGCTGTCGAGCAGGCCGGAGGCGCGCAGCGCGGCCGGGGTCAGCGACGCCAGCAGGGCCCGGACCGCGTCGTCGTCCAGCGGTGCGGCCGGCGCGGGCAGGCCCGGCAGCAGTTCGGTGAGCAGGAAAGCCGCCAGCGTCACCGGATTCGGGTAGTCGAACATCAGGGTGGCGGGCAGTCGGATACCGGCGGCGGCCTGCAACCGGTTACGCAGCTCGATCGCGGCCAGCGAGTCCAGTCCCATCTCGGTGAAGCCGCGCTGCACGTCGATGGCGTGCGGTTCGTCGTGGCGTACGGCGGCGACGTGGGTGCGTACCAGATCAAGCAGGACCTGGTCGCGCTCGGCGGGTGACAGACCGGCCAGGCGCTGCTCCAGGCTGGCGGTGTTGGCCGCCGGGGCGGCGGCGGGGCGGGCCGGGGCCGGCGTGCCGGCCCGGACCGGCCGGGTAACGGCGCGGCCGGCGAGTTCACGGAAGATCGCCGAGACGGCCGACGCATTCGCGGCCAGCGCGGGCGGGTCGACCCGCATCGGCACCAGCACCGGTTCGTCCATCGCCACGGCCTCGTCGAACAGCACCAGCCCCTCGGCCGACGACATCGGCGGCATGCCGAGGCGGACGAGGCGCTGCTCCTCCTGCCCGACGTCGAGGCCGGGGCCGCCGAGGCCGGTCTGGGTGGTCCACAGCCCGAACACCAGGGCGGTGGCGGGCAGGCCCTCGGCGCGGCGGTGCGCGGCCAGCGCGTCGGCGAACCGGTTGGCCGCCGCGTAACTGCCCTGCCCGGCGCCCAGGGCAAGCCCGGAGATCGAGGAGAACAGCACGAACGCGGTCAGGTCGAGCCCGGCGGTCAGCTCGTGCAGGTGCCAGGCACCGTCGACCTTGGGTCGCAGGACCCGGTCGACCTGCTCGGCGGTGATCTGCTCGGTGAGCGCGTTGTCCATCACCCCGGCGGCGTGGACGACCCCGCGCAGCGGGTGCGCGGCGGGCACGGCCGCGAGCAGCTCGGCCAGGTCGGCGCGGTCCGCGACGTCGCAGGCGGCGACCCGCACGTGCACGCCGAGCGCGGTCAGTTCGGCGACGAGGCCCGCGGCAGCCGGGGCCGCCGCGCCGCTGCGGCTGGTCAGCAGCAGCTGGCGTACGCCGTGGACGGTCGCCAGGTGCCGCGCCACCAGGGCACCGAGGCCGCTGGTGCCACCGGTGACCAGCACGGTGCCGGACGGGTCCCAGGGCGCGGTGCTGCGTTCGGTGTCGACGGCGGGCACCGGGGTGAGCCGGGGCACCCGCACGTCGGCGCCGCGTACGGCGAGTTCGGGTTCGCCGAGAGCGGCGAGCGGCGGGGTGATCCGGGCGCCGTCGTCGAGGTCGACGAGCAGGATCCGGTCCGGGTGTTCCTGCTGGACGGCCCGGATCAGGCCAGCCACCGGCGCCTGGGCCAGGTCGGCGGGAATCCCGTCGACGCTGACCGCGCCACGGGTGACCAGCATCAGCCGCGAACGCTGCCAGCGGTTGTCGGCCAACCAGGCCCGGACCAGGGTGAGCACGTGGTCGAGCGCCGCCCGGACACCGGCCGTGGGCGGCGGTACCGGCCCGGACCCGGCGAGCGCCGCGCTGACGTCGTGCAACACGAGCTGCGGTACGGGGATCGCGGCGGCCAGCGCGCCGAGGTCGGCGTGTACGGGCAGGCCGAGGCCGAACGTGTCGGTACCGAGCACCGCCCAGTCCCCGGCGACGGCGTCCTGTGCGGTGCCGGTGGGCAGGCTGGTCCAGCCGACCCGGAACAGCGACTCGTGCAGCCGGGTGCCGGTGGACGCGGCGGCCGCGGCGGCGACCCGGTCCGGGGTGACCGCGCGTACGACCAGCGACTCGACGGTGGCGACGGGGTTGCCGGCGGTGTCGGACAGGTCGAGGCGTACGGCGTCGGAGCCGACGGAACTGTCCGAACCGACCCAGTTGATCCGGACCCGCAACCGGGCCAGGCCGCCGTGATGTACGGAGACGCCGGTCCACGCGAACGGCAGCTGCGACGCGCCGATGTCCTGCGGTTTGCGGCCGCCGAGGAAGTCGGTGGCGCTGAGCGCGGCGTCGAGCAGCGACGGGTGCACCCGGAACCCGGCGGCCTGGTCGGCGGCGTCGTCGGGCAGCGCGACCTCGGCGAAGATCTCCCGGTCCCGGCGCCAGACCGCCTTCAGGCCCCGGAACATCGGGCCGTAGTGGTAGCCCTGGCTGGTCAGGTAGTCGTAGACATCGGTGATGTCGACGCTCTGCGCGCCCGGCGGCGGCCACGCCTCGGTCGACGGGGTGGGCACCCGGTCACCGACCGGTCCGAGCACGCCGGAGGCGTGGCGGGTCCACGGCACGTGCGCGGCGGCGTCCTCGACGCGGGAGTGGACGGTCACCGACCGGCGCCCGGACGCGTCGGCCCCACCCACGGTCACCTGCACGGCGGTTCCCCCGGTACGCGGCAGCGGCATCAGCGCCTCGATGGTCAGCTCGTCGATCACGGGGCAGCCGACCTCCTCCCCGGCGCGTACGGCCAGTTCGACGTAGCCGGTGCCGGGCAGCAGCACGGTGCCGAGCACGTCGTGGTCGGCGAGCCACGGCTGGGTGTGCAGGCTGAGCCGGCCGGTGAGCACCACCCCGTCGGTCTCCGGATCGGCGATCACGGCGCTGAGCAGCGGGTGACGGGCGGGTGCCTGGCCGAGGTCGACCACGTCGGCGGTGCGGCCGGCGGGCGCCGCGAGCCAGAACCGGCGCCGTTCGAAGGCGTACGTGGGCAGCTCGACGCGGCGGGCGCCGGCGAACAGCGCCGCCCAGTCCGGGGTGACACCCGCGCAGTGCAGCCGGGCCAGGGAGGTGAGCAGCACCTCGGTCGGGTCGACGCCGCGCCGGGCGGTCGGCACGACGAGCCGGTCCAGGCTGGTCGGCACGCTCGCCACGAGTGCGGTGAGCACCGCGTCGGGGCCGATCTCCAGCACCCGGGTCACCCCGAGCCCGTCGAGGGCGGCGACGCCGTCGGCGAAGCGGACCGCGTCGCGTACGTGGCGCACCCAGTAACCGGGTGCGGACAGCTCGCCGGGTGCGGCGAGCGCCCCGGTCACGTTCGACACCACGGGCAGCAGCGGCTCGTGATAGGACAGGGTGCGAGCGACCTCGCCCAACCCGGCCAGCATCGGTTCCATCAGCGGCGAGTGGAACGCGTGCGAGACGCGCAGGCGGGTGGTGCGTCGGCCCATCGCCTCCAACCGGGCGGCCACCTCGGCGACGCCACCCTCCTCACCGGAGAGCACCACCGAGTGCGGGCCGTTGACGGCGGCGACCCCGACCCGACCGGTGAGCAGGCCGGTCACCTCGTCCTCGGTGGCCTGTACGGCGACCATCGCGCCACCGGCCGGCAGGGCCCCCATGAGCCGGCCGCGCGCGGCGACGAGCGCGCACGCGTCGGCGAGGGTGAACACGCCCGCCACGTGCGCGGCGGCGATCTCACCGACGGAGTGCCCGAGCACGACGTCCGGGGCCAGGCCCCAGGCGACGAGCAGCCGGTGCAGGGCCACCTCGTAGGCGAACAGCGCGCTCTGCGTGTAGGCGGTCTGGTGCAGCAACTCGGCCTGCGGGTCGTCGGCGTCAGCGAACATCAGGTCCCGCAGCGAGCGCCCGAGCAGCGGGTCGAGGTGCTTGCAGACCTCGTCCAGCGCGGCGGCGAACGGCGGGTAGGCGGCGTACAGGCCGCGGCCCATGCCGGCGCGCTGCGCACCCTGACCGGAGAACGCGTACGCGGTCAGCCCGTCACCGACGGCGGTGCCGGTGACGACGGTCGCCGCCGTGCTCTCCTGGCCCCGGGCCAGGTCGTGCAGCGCGGCGAGCGCGGCGGCGCGGTCGGTGGCCAGCAGGACGGCCCGGTGCTCCAGCATGGCGCGTCCGGCGGCCAGCGAGTAGCCGACGTCGGCGAGGTCCAGGGCCGGGTTGCCGAGCAGGTGCTCGTGCAGGCGGTCGGCCTGTTCGGCCAGGGTCGCGGCGGTGCGGGCCGACACGGTCAGCGGCACGGCCGGGCCGGCGGGTCGCGGCGTCGGGGCCGGCGCCGCGTCCGGGTCGGCCGGGGCCTCCTCGATGATGACGTGGGCGTTGGTGCCGCTGAGCCCGAACGAGGAGACGCCGGCACGGCGGGGCCGGCCGTCGCGCCGCCACGGCACCGGTTCGGTGAGCAGCCGTACGTCTCCGGTGGCCCAGTCGACCTGCGGCGAGGGCTCATCGACGTGCAACGTACGGGGCAGCAGCTCGTGGCGCAGCGCCATCACCATCTTGATCACACCGCTGACCCCGGCGGCGGCCTGGGCGTGACCGATGTTCGACTTGATCGAGCCGAGCCACAGCGGGCTGCCCCCGGCCCGCCCCTGCCCGTACGTCGCCAGCAGTGCCTGCGCCTCGATCGGGTCGCCGAGTCGGGTGCCGGTGCCGTGGCCCTCGACGGCGTCCACGTCGGTGACGGACAGCCCGGCGCCGGCCAGCGCCCGTTGGATGACACGCTGCTGGGACGGCCCGTTGGGGGCGGTGAGCCCGTTCGACGCCCCGTCCTGGTTGATCGCCGAACCGCGCACCACGGCGAGCACGGGGTGACCCAGCCGGCGGGCGTCGGACAGGCGCTCGACCAGCAGCAGGCCGATGCCCTCGGCCCAGCCGGTGCCGTCGGCCGCCCCGGCGAACGCGCGGCAGCGGCCGTCGGCGGACAGGCCGCGCTGCTGGCTGAAGTCGACGAAGATGTCCGGGGTCGGCATCACGGTGACGCCACCGGCCAGCGCCATCGACACCTCGCCCGACCGCAGCGCCTGGCAGGCCATGTGCAGCGCGACCAGCGACGACGAGCAGGCGGTGTCGACGGTGACGGCGGGCCCCTCCAGCCCGAGGGCGTACGCGACCCGGCCGGAGGCGATGCTGCCGGCGCTGCCGTTGCCGAGGTAACCGGCGAGGTCCTCGGGCGGCTCGGGCAGGCGGCTGCCGTAGTCGTGGTACATGACGCCGACGTACACGCCGGTGTTGCTGCCGCGCATGGTGGTCGGGTCGATCCCGGCCGACTCGAACGCCTCCCACGAGCCCTGGAGCAGCAGCCGCTGCTGCGGGTCCATGGCCAGCGCCTCGCGGGGCATGATGCCGAAGAACTCGGGGTCGAACTCGGTCGCGCCGGACAGGAACCCGCCCTCGCGTACGTAGGTGTGCCCGGCGCGGCCCGGCTCCGGGTCGTACAGGGAATCGATGTCCCAACCACGGTCGCCGGGGAACTCGCCGACGGCGTCGCGGCCCTCGGCGACGAGCCGCCACAGGTCCTCGGCGGAGCGGACACCGCCCGGGAACCGGCAGCTCACCGCGACGATCGCGATCGGGTCGTCGGCGGCGGTGACGGGAACGGCGGTGGGCGCGGCCGGGCCGGTCGCCGACCCGCCGAAGGTGGTGTCGATCAGCTCGGCGATGGCGCGGGCGGTCGGATGGTCGAACGCGAGGGTGGCGGGCAGCCGCAGGCCGGTGCTCGAATTGAGGGCGTTGCGCAGTTCGACCGCGGCGAGCGAGTCGAAGCCGAGTTCGCGCAACGCCCGGTCGGGGCCGACGGCGTCGAGGTCGGGGTGGCCGAGCACCCCGGCCACCGCGCCACGGACAAGTTCGAGCAGCGTACGTCGCCGCTGTGCCGCACCCTGACCGGTCAGCCGGCCGCGCAACGCACCGCTGCCCGGGGCGGTGCCGGCCGGGTTGGCGCGCCGGGCCGGGGGCCGGACCAGGCCGCGCAGCGCGGCGGGCGGTTCACCGGTACGGGCGCGCAACGCGTCGTGGTCGACGCGCAGCGGCAGCACCACCGGGTCCGTACCGCACAGGGCGGCGTCGAGCAGCGCCAGGGCTTGCGGGGCGGTCAGCGCGGGCAGGCCGAGCCGGGCCACCCGGTCCAGGTCGGCGTCGGTGATTTCGGCGCCGAGACCGCTGTCCAGCGCCCACATGCCGTAGCCGAGCGCGACCGCGGGCAGTCCCTCGGCGTGCCGGAGCGCGGCGAGGGCGTCGAGGAACACGTTGGCGGCGGCGTAGTTGCCCTGGCCGGCGGCGAGCACGGTGCCGCCGGCCGAGGAGAGCAGCACGAAGGCGCGCAGGTCCAGGTCGCGGGTGAGTTCGTGCAGGTGCCAGGCACCGTCGACCTTCGGGGCGAGCACGGTGTCCAGGCGCTGCGGGGTGAGCGCGTCGACCAGGGCGCTGTCGGCGGTGCCGGCGGCGTGCACGACGGCGGTGAGCGGGTGCTCGGCCGACACGTCGGCGAGCAGCCGTACCAGCGCCGACCGGTCGGCGACGTCGCAGGCGGCGATGGTGACGTCGGCACCGAGCGCGGCCAGGTCGGCGCGCAGCTCGGCGGCACCGGGGGTGTACGGGCCGCGCCGCCCGGTGAGCAGCAGGTGGCGTACGCCGTGCTCGGCGGCCAGGTGTCGGGCGATCAGCGCGCCGATGCCGGTGAGCCCACCGGTGATCAGCACCGTGCCGTCGCCCGCCCACGGGCCGGCGACGGGGGCCGGTTCGATCCGGTTCAGCCCGGGGGTGAGCACCTTCCCGGCGCGCAGTGCCACCTCCGGTTCGGTGCCGGCGGCGACGGCCGGGGCGAGCGCGGTCGAGGCGTCGGTGCCGTCGGTGTCGGCGAGCACGAACCGGCCGGGGTGTTCGGCCTGGGCGGCGCGTACCAGTCCCCAGACCGGGGCCTGGACGGGGTCGACGGTGTCGGCGCCGGTCGCGGCGACGGCACCGGTGGTGAGCACGAGCAGGGTGGCGGTGGCGTGACGCTCGTCGGCGAGCCACGCGTGCAGCGAGCCCAGCACCTGGTGGGTGACCGTACGCACCGCCGTGGGCACGTCCCCGGCGGGCGTGCCGACGGCGAGCACCGCCGCCGTGGCGGGCGGTGCGTCGGCGAGGGTGGCCAGGTCACCGTCGACGGTGGCCGGGGTCGCGGCGGGCTGCCAGTCGAGCCGCCACAGGGCGGCGGCCTGCCCGGCCCGGTCGAGTTGGGCGGCGGACACCGGCCGGGAGGCCAGCGCGTCCACGGACAGGACCGGGTGTCCCGCGTCGTCGGTGACGGTGATCGCGGTCAGCTCGTCGCCGCGCAGCCGGCGCAGGTGCACCCGCAGTGTGGTGGCGCCGGTGGCGTGCAGGCTGACGCCGGTCCAGGCGAACGGCAGCAGCGTGCTGTCCTGGTCGTCCAGCAGGTCGGCGTGCATCGCCGCGTCGAGCAGCGCCGGGTGCAGCGCGCACCGGGCGGCGTCGGCCCGGGCGGACTGCGGCAGCGCGACCTCGGCCCAGAGGTCGTCGCCGTGCCGCCAGGCCCGCTGGAGTCCCTGGAAGACCGGACCGTAGCGGTAGCCGCGTGCGGCCAGCCGCCGGTAGGCGTCGTCGCCGATCGGGGTGGCGCCGGCGGGCGGCCAGGCGGTCGGCGGCGCGGTGGGTGTGCTGCCGGGTGCCGGGCTGAGGGTTCCGGTGGCGTGGCGCAGCCAGGAGCGGTCGCCGTGCTCGGCGCGCGAGTGGATGTGCACCGGCCGCCGCGAGCCGTCGCCGTCGGGACCGACCACCACCCGCACCGACACCCCGCCGGTGGCCGGCAGCAGCAGCGGCGCCTCGATGGTCAGCTCCTCGATCCGGGCGCAGCCGGCCTCCTGCCCGGCCCGCAGGGCCAGCTCCACGAAACCGGTGCCGGGCAGCAGTACGGCGCCGAGCACCTCGTGGTCGGACAGCCAGCCGTGGCTGTCGCGCGACAGCCGCCCGGTGAGCACCACTCCCCCACTGTCCGGGGTGGCGATGACGGCGCTGAGCAGCGGATGCTCGACGCTGTCGATGCCGGCGGAGGTGACGTCGCGGGCGGTGGCGAGTCCGCTGTCGAGCCAGTAGCGACGGCGCTGGAAGGCGTACGTCGGCAGGTCGACCGTGCCGGTGTGCTGCCCGGCGAAGTAGGCGGCCCAGTCGACGTGATGCCCCCGGGCATAGGCCCGGCCGACCCCGGCGAGCAGTTCCCCGGCCTCGGGGCGGCCGCGCCGTTGCAGGCTGACGAAGGCCACGTCGTCGTCGACCGTGTGCCGGCCGAGCGTGGACAGCACCGCGTCGGGGCCGATCTCGATCATGGTGGTGACGCCGTGCGCCGCCAGTTCGCGTACGCCGTCGGAGAACCGCACCGGCTCGCGTACGTGCCGGACCCAGTGGTCCGGTGAGGTCAGCTCGTCGGCCGTGACCGGGGCACCGGTCCGGTTCGACACGATCGGGATCGTCGGCGGCGCGTAGTCCAGGCCGGCGGCGACCTCGGCAAACTCGGCCAGCATCGGGTCCATCAGCGGCGAGTGGAAGGCGTGCGACACCCTGAGCCAGCCGACCCGTCGACCCAGGCCCTCGAAGTGCGTCACCACCGCGAGAACCGCGTCGCCGGCCCCGGAGACCACTATCGACTCCGGACCGTTGATCGCCGCGATGCCGACCGTCTCGTCCCCGACCCCGGCAAGCACCTCGGCGACCTCGGCCTCGGTCGCCTGGATCGACGCCATCACCCCACCGGACGGCAACGCCTGCATCAGCCGACCGCGCGCCGCCACCAACCGGACCGCGTCCGGCAACGACCACACCCCCGCCACGTACGCGGCGGACAACTCACCGATCGAATGACCGGCCAGGTAGTCCGGCCGCACACCCCAGTCGTCGAGGAGTCGGAACAGGGCCACCTCCACCGCGAACAGGGCGCACTGGGCGTAACCGGTCCGGTTCAACAACTCCTGGTCCTCGCCCCAGATCACGTCACGCAACGGGCGATCGAGGTGGGTGTCGAACTCGGTGAGGACCTCGTCGAACACCGACGCGAAGACCGGGTACGCGGCGTACAGCTCGCGGCCCATGCCGAGACGCTGCGCGCCCTGACCGGTGAACAGCATGGCCAGGCGGCCCGGACCCGCCTCGTCGGCGATGCCCTCGCCGCCCGCGAGGCGGTCCAGCCCGGACACGGCCTCGAAGAGGTCGGCGCCCACGACAACGGCCCGGTGTTCGAGGGCGGCGCGGGTGGTGGCCAGCGCCGCCGCGATGGCGGCCGGGGCGGCGTCGGTGCCGGGCAGTGCCTCGCGCAGTCGGGCCGCCTGCGCGGCGAGGGCCTGCCGGGAGCGGGCCGACAGCACCCACGGCAGCGGGCCGGTGGGGGCGGCCGTCGCGGGCACGGGGTCGGCGGCGGGAGCCTGTTCCAGGATCACGTGGGCGTTGGTGCCGCTGATGCCGAACGACGACACCCCGGCCCGGCGCGGCCTGCCGGTCCGCGGCCAGTCGACCCGGTCGCTCAGCAGCGCGACCGCACCGGTGGACCAGTCCACCTCGGGCGACGGTTCGTCGGCGTGCAGGGTGCGGGGCAGTACGCCGTGCCGCATCGCCTGGACCATCTTGATCACACCGGCGACGCCGGCGGCGGCCTGGGCGTGGCCGAGGTTCGACTTCACCGAGCCCAGCCAGAGCGGGCTGCCCTCGGCACGGCCCTGGCCGTACGTGGCCAGCAGCGCCTGCGCCTCGATCGGGTCACCGAGGGTGGTGCCGGTGCCGTGGCCGTCGACCGCGTCGACGTCGCCGGTGTCGAGCCCGGCCGAGGCCAGCGCCTGCCGGATGACCCGCTGCTGGGACGGCCCATTGGGGGCGGTGAGCCCGTTCGAGGCGCCGTCGGAGTTGACGGCCGAGCCGCGTACCAGGGCCAGCACCCGGTGGCCGTGGCGCCGCGCGTCGGAGAGCCGTTCCAGCAGCAGTACGCCGACGCCCTCGGCCCAGCCGGTGCCGTCGGCCCCGGCGCCGAAGGACTTGCAGCGCCCATCGGGGGCCTGCCCGCCCTGGCGGCTCATGTCGACGAAGGTGTCCGGGGTGGACATGACGGTGACGCCACCGGCCAGGGCGAGCGAGCACTCGCCGCCGCGCAGCGCCTGAGCCGCCCAGTGCAGCGCGACCAGCGACGACGAGCAGGCGGTGTCGACGGTGACGGCGGGCCCCTCCAGGCCCAGCGCGTACGCGACCCGGCCGGACACGACGCTGGCCAGGCTGCCGTTGCCGAGGTAACCGGCGACCTCCTCGGGCATCGGGCCCAGCCGCAGGCCCCAGTCGTGGTACATGACGCCGGCGAAGACACCGGTGTCGCTGCCGCGCAGCGTGTGCGGGTCGATCCCGGCGCGTTCGAGAGTCTCCCAGGCGACCTCCAGCAGCAGCCGCTGCTGCGGGTCCATGGCCTGCGCCTCACGGGGGCTGATGTCGAAGAACGCGGCGTCGAACTCGGCGGCGTCGTGCAGGAAGCCGCCCTCGCGGGTGTGGCTGCGGCCCGCGACGGTGCGGGTCGGGTCGTACAGGTCGGCGGGCCAGCCACGGTCGGCCGGGAACGGCGACACCGCGTCGACGCCGTCGGCGACGAGCCGCCACAGGTCCTCGGGCGAGCTGACCCCACCGGGGTAGCGGCAGGCCATGCCCACGATCGCTATCGGGTCGTCGGTGTCGCGCGGCGCGGCGGCCACGGCCCGCGCCGGTACGGCCGACGCCCCGCGCAGGACCCCGTCGAGGTACGCGGTCAGCGCGGCCGGGGTCGGGTAGTCGAACGTGAGGGTGGCGGTCAGCCGCAGGCCGGTTGCCGCGTTGAGCCGGTTCCGCAGCTCCACCGCGGCCAGCGAGTCGAAGCCGATCTCGGTGAACGGGCGGCTCGGGCCGATCGCCGTGGCGCCGTCGTGGCCGAGCACCTCGGCGACGTGCCGCCGGACCAGCGTGAGCAGCGCGTCCCGGCGCTGTCCGGCGTCGAGCCCGGCGAAGGCGTCCCCGGCGGCCGGCGGCGCGGCCTGGGCGGCGCGGCGGGCCGGCGGGCGGACCAGGCCGCGCAGCAGCGCCGGGACACCGTCGGTGCGACGGCGTACGGCGGGCAGGTCGAGGCGGACCGGGGCCACCGCCGGTTCGCCGCAGCCGAGGGCGTCGTCGAACAGCGGCAGGCTGTCGGCGGCGGTCAGGGACAGCACACCGGAGCGGTCCAGCCGGCGCCGGGCGGCGTCGTCCAACCCGGCGCCCATGCCGCCCGCGTCGCTCCACAGGCCCCAGGCCAGCGACGTGGCGGGCAGCCCCGCCGCGTGCCGGTGCGCGGCGAGCGCGTCGAGGAACACGTTGGCGGCGGCGTAGCCGGCCTGGCCGGCGTTGTCGAACAGGGTGGCGGTCGAGGAGAACAGGGCGAACATCCGCAGTGGGTGTTCGCGGGTGAGTTGGTGCAGGTGCCAGGCGGCGTCCACCTTCGGCCGGAGCACCGCGTCCAGGCGGTCCGGGGTGAGCGTGCCGAGCAGGCCGTCGTCGAGCACCCCGGCGGCGTGCACGACGCCGGTGAGCGGGTGCGCCGGGTCGATCCGGTCGAGCAGGGCGCGCAGCGCGACCGGGTCGGCGGTGTCGCAGGCGGCGACGGTCACCGACGCGCCGAGCCGTTCGAGTTCGGCGCGCAGGTCGGTCGCGCCGGGGGCGGCCGGGCCTCGGCGACCGGCCAGCAGCAGGTGGCGTACGCCGTGCACGGTCACCAGGTGCCGGGCCAGGTGGCTGGCGATGCCGCCGGTGCCGCCGGTGATCAGGACGGTGCCGTCGCCGTGCCGCCACGGGGTGGCGGTGGCTTCGAGCGGGGTCAGGCGGGGCGCGTAGGCGGCGGTGCCGCGTACGGCGAGTTCGGGCTCGCCGGTGGCCAACGCGGCGGCCAGCACCGGCGGGATGGTGTCGGTGTCGAGGTCGGCCAGCACGAACCGGCCGGGGTGCTCGGCCTGCGCGGCGCGCACCAGGCCCCAGACCGGGGCCTGGGCCAGGTCGACGGCGGCGCCGGCGGCCGGGACGGCGGCGCGGGTCGCGATGACGAGGGTGGCCCGCGCGTAACGTTCGTCGGCCAGCCACGACCGGATCAGCGTCAACGTCCGCGCCGTCGCCGCGCGCACCGCCGCCGGCAGGTCGTCGGGGGCCGCGTGGACGGCGTTCGCCGCGTCGGCGGCAGCGGGGTCGACGGCGGCAACATGGCCGGAGGTGGCCGGCGGGTCGATCCGGGCCAGCACGAAGGCCGGCACCGGGCCGTCGCCGAGGTGTCCGATCTCGACGGGTGTCGTGGCCGGGACCGCCGGCAGGGTCAGGTCGGTCCACCGGACCGCGTGCAGGTTGCCGCGCCGGACCGGGCCGGTGCCGGTGCGGTCGGCGGCGACGGGACGGACCAGGTAGGAGTCGATGGTCGCGACGGGCCCGCCGGTCGGGTCGGCCAGGTGCAGGCTCACCTCGTCGGGCCCGGTGGCGGTGATCCGGACCCGCAGCGCGTTCGCGCCACCGGCGTGCAGGGTCGCGCCGGTCCAGGCGAACGGCAACCGGGTGCGCCCATCGCGGGCGGTGCCGGCGTCGGGGCCGGTGGCGAGGTCGGTGAGGTGCAGGGCCGCGTCGAGCAGCGCCGGGTGCAGACCGTACGAGGCGGCCTGACTCCGGGTTGCCTCGGGCAGCGCGACCTCGGCGTACACCTCGCCGCCGAGCCGCCAGGCGGCGCGCACGCCCTGGAACACGGGCCCGTACCCGTAGCCCTGCCCGGCGAGGCCGGGGTAGAGCCCGCCGACGTCGATCGGCTGCGCGCCGGGCGGCGGCCACGCGGTCAAATCGGCGGCGACGCCGGTCGGGGCCGGGGCGAGCACGCCGCCGGCGTGCCGGGTCCAGCCGTCCGGGTCCGCGTCCGGTCGAGACCAGATCTCGACGGTACGTCGACCGTCCGCCCCCGCCGCACCGACCGCGACCTGCACCGCGACACCGCCGGCGGCGGGCAGTTCCAGCGGGGCGGCCATGGTCAGTTCCTCGACTGTGCCGCAGCCGGCCCGGTCACCGGCGTGGATCGCCAACTCCAGGTAGCAGGTGCCCGGCAGCAGCACCGCGCCGCCGATCACGTGGTCGGCCAGCCACGGGTGGGTACGCAGCGACAGCCGTCCGGTCAGCACCAGCCCGTCGTCGCCGGCC
Source organism: Micromonospora sp. NBC_01699 (assembly GCF_036250065.1). NCBI lineage: Bacteria > Bacillati > Actinomycetota > Actinomycetes > Micromonosporales > Micromonosporaceae > Micromonospora > Micromonospora sp. NBC_01699. Next base: position 5,355,057 of record NZ_CP109199.1, read on the forward strand.
AGCCCGACCAGCGCACCGAGCAGCGGATGCTCGGCGGCGGACTGGCCGAGTCCGGTGGCGTCGCCGCCGGTGACCGGGGTGAGCCAGAACCGCCTGCGCTGGAACGGGTACGGCGGCAGGTCGAGGCGCCGGGCACCGCGCCCGGTGTAGAAGCCGGCCCAGTCGACGGCGCCGCCGCGCACGTGTACGGCGGCGACCGCGTCGACCAGGGCGCGCGGCTCGTCGCGGTCGCGGCGCAGCACCGGGACGAAGATCGCGGAGGTGTCGGCGGGCAGGCAGCCGGGTCCCAGGCCGGACAGGACCGCGTCGGGTCCGAGTTCGAGGAACGTGTCCACGCCCTGGTCGGCGAGGCGGCGTACGGCGTCGCGGAAGCGTACTGCCGCGCGCACGTGCTCGACCCAGTATTCGGGTGAGCCGAGCTGGTCGTCGGTGGCGGGCAGGCCGGTGACGGTGGAGACGATCGGCAGCCGGGCCGGGTGGTACGTGAGGACCTGCGCGACGCGGCGGAACTCGGCCAGCATCGGTTCCATCAGCGGGGAGTGGAAGGCGTGACTGACCCGCAACCGATTGGTCCGCCGGCCCTGTTCGGCGAACCGGTCGGCCAGCCGCAGCACCTGCTCCCGTACGCCGGAAAGCACCACGGAGTTGTCGCCGTTGACCGCGGCCACGGTGACGCCGTCGGTGAGCAGCGGCGTGACCTCGTCCTCGGTGGCCTGCACCGCGACCATGGCGCCGCCCTCGGGTAGCTGCCACATCAGGCGGCCACGGGCGGCGACGAGGGTGGCGGCGTCGTCCAGGGACAGCACCCCGGCGACGTGCGCGGCGGCGATCTCGCCGATCGAGTGTCCGGCGAGGTAGTCGGGTCGTACGCCCCAGGATTCGAGCAGCCGGTAGAGGGCGACCTCGACGGCGAACAGGGCGGGCTGGGCGTAACGGGTCTGCTCCAGCAGCCGCGCCGGCGCGGTGTCCTCGGCGGCGAACAGCACATCCCACAGGGAGACGTCGAGTTGCAGGTCGAGGTAGCCGATGGCTTCGGCGAGCGCGTCGGCGAAGACGGGGTGGGTCTCGTAGAGGCGCCGGCCCATGCCGGGCCGCTGGCTGCCCTGGCCGGTGAACAGGAACGCGGTGCCGCCGCTGGTGGCCGTACCGGTGTGCCCGGCGGGTTCGCCCGCCGCCAGGGCGGTCAGCGCGCGGCGCAGCTCGTCGGCGTCGTCGGCGACGAGGACGGCGCGGTGCGGCAGCGCCGCCCGGGTCGCGCCGAGGGAGTAGCCGAGGTCGGTAAGGTCCGGGGCGGTGGTGTCCAGCAGGGACAGCACCCGCCCTGCCTGGGCGCGGAGCGCGTCGGGGTGCCGGGCGGACAGCACCACGGCGGCGGGCGCGGCCGGGTACGTGGCGGTGGCCGGCTGCTCCGGCTCGGCCGGGGGCTGTTCCAGGATGACGTGGGCGTTGGTGCCGCTGATGCCGAACGCGGACACCCCCGCCCGACGCGGGCGGTCCCCGACGGCGGTCCAGTCCACCGGGCCGGTGAGCAGCCGTACGTTGCCGGCGGTCCAGTCCACGTTGGGCGACGGGGCGTCAACGTGCAGGGTGGTGGGCAGGGTCTCGTGCGCCATCGCCATGATCATCTTGATCACACTGGCGACCCCACCGGCCGCCTGGGTGTGGCCCAGGTTCGACTTGACCGAGCCGAGCCAGAGCGGGCTGCCGGCCGGACGGTCCTGCCCGTACGTGGCGATGATCGCCTGCGCCTCGATCGGGTCGCCCAGCGTGGTGCCGGTGCCGTGCGCCTCGACCACGTCCACGTCGGCCGGGCGCAACCCGGCGTCGGCCAGGGCCTGACGGATCAGGCGCTGCTGGGCGGTGCCGCTGGGGGCGGTGAGGCCGTTGCTGGCGCCGTCGGAGTTGACCGCCGAGCCACGGACCACGGCCAGCACCCGGTGCCCCCGGCGGCGGGCCGCCGACAGCCGCTCCACCACCAGCAGGCCCACGCCCTCGGCGAAGCCGGTGCCGTCGGCGGCGGCCGCGAACGCCTTGACCCGCCCGTCCGGGGCCAGGCCCCGCTGGCGGCTGAACGCGGTGAACATGCCGGGGCTGCCCATCACCGCGACACCGCCGACCAGCGCCAGATCGCACTCGCCCCGGCGCAGCGCCTGCACGGCCAGGTGCAGCGACACGATCGAGCCGGAGCAGGCGGTGTCCACGGTGACCGCCGGCCCCTCCAGGCCCAGCACGTACGCGACCCGGCCGGAGGCCAGGCTCGGGGCGTTGCCGGTCATCAGGTAGCCGTCGAGCCCCTCCGGGGCCTCGTGCACGCGCGGGCCGTACTCGTGCACCTCGGCGCCGACGAAGACGCCGGTCAGGCTGCCGTTGAGGCGCAGCGGGTCGATACCGGCCCGTTCCAGGGCCTCCCACGCCGTCTCCAGCACCACCCGCTGCTGCGGGTCCATGGCCAGCGCCTCACGCGGGCTGATGCCGAAGAAGTCGGCGTCGAACCCGGTGCCGGTGGACAGGAAGCCGCCCCGGTCGACGTAGCTGCGGCCGGTCGCGCCGGGGTCGGCGTCGAACATGTTGTCCAGGTCCCAGCCCCGGTCGGTGGGGAACGGCGCCAGCACCTCGCGTTCCTCGGCCACCAACCGCCACAGGTCCTCCGGGGAGTAGATCTCACCCGGGAAGCGGCAGCCGATGCCGACGACCACCACCGGGTCGTCGGCGGCGGAGGCGTCCGCCGGCCGGGGTGCCGGTTGCGCCACCTCGGCGGACCGGCCCAACAACCGGGTACGCAGGTACTCGGCGAGCAGCGCCGGGGTGGGATGGTCGAACGCGACCGTCGGCGGCATGGCCAGCCCGGTCGCCTCGTTCAGCCGCGCCTGGAGGTCGACCAGGGCCAGCGAGTCCACCCCGAGGTCGCGGAACGAGGTGTACGCCTCGACCCGGGGCTGTTCGTCGGGCCGGGAGTGGCGCAGCGCGGCGTCGGTCTGCGCGCAGACCAGCGCCACCAGTTCGCGATTCTGGTCCGGTGCGGCGAGCCCGGCGAGCCGGGCGGCCAGTGCGGCCCGCCGGGCGGTTCCGTCGGCGTCCGGCCCCGTCACGAAGCTGTTGGAGTCGCTCACTGCAAGCACCCACACTCTCCCCGACCCGCCGCGAGAACGCGGACGGGCCTCGGCCGGAACTGGCGAACACGCACGTACGCGGCACGGTAAGCAGGCCGCCGTGACCCGCTCCACCCCTAGCCGACCCCTGAAAGGTCGACCCGCCACAGTGAGGGGTGACCCCGGTTCAGCGGGGCGGGGCCGGCTCCCCGTCGTAGCGGCGACGCACGTACGACAGGTCGGCCAGCAGGCCCGCCGAGGTGACCCGGCCGCGCCGCCCGGCGGTGTCGACGAGCCCGGCCAGCGGCAGCGCGCCGAGGTCGGCCCAGTCCAGTCGGCCCTGCTCGTCCAGGTAGCTGCGGGCCCGCCCGGCGTTGTCGGGGTGCACGCAGTACGGCACATCCAGGTAGCCCCGCGCGAACGCGGCCAGCAGTGCCCGGCCGATGTCGGAGTCGAGTTCGAGCACCGCGTCGATCAGGGCCCGCGCCTGCCGGTACACCGGTGCCGCCTCGCCGCCGTCGCGACCGGTGTCGGGGGCGGTACGGGCGGCGACCGCGGCGGCGTACTCCAGGGCGGCGACGTTCTCCTGGGTGGTCGGGATGCGCCGCGCCTCGGCGACGGTCTTGACGATCAGGCGCTCGGATCCGGTGGCGCGGGCCAGCTCGGCCGCCTTACCCAGCAGCCGGTAGCAGCCCTCGTCGGTCTGCGGGTAGACACCCATGTACGCGTAGATCACCACGTGCCAGTTCGGGGTGGGCAGCAGCTGGGCGCAGAGCCGGCGCAGCGCGTACACGGCTTCGACGTCCTGGTCCTGGTTGACCTGCTGGGCGTAGCTGACCGAGACGCTGCGCACCCCGTGCTGGTGGAAGAAGAGCGCCTCCAGCACGCTCAGCGCCACCAGCAGCGCGGGCGGGGCGAGCTGGCCCAGCATGCACCCGCCGAACGTCTCCAGGTGCGGTTCGACACCCAACTCGCGCAGCCCGGCGAACCGCGCCGCGCAGTCGGCCCAGTTGCGCACCGACACCGCCAGCGGCGTACGCCCGTACGGCAGGCAGTACGACACCGGGCCGCCCTCGGTCGCGTTGATCCGCAGGGCGGTCAGCGCCGCGAAGATGTCACCGGGCACCGCCGACCCGTGCCGCACCTGCACCGGGAACGTCTCGTCCCGGATCCCGGCGAGCACCTGCCCGGTGACCGCCGGATCGTGGGTGACGATCGGGTACCCGTTGAGCGGCGTACCGTCGCGCAGCGCGGCCGAGGCCGCGGCGAGGTCGCCGACCCGGGTGTAGCTGTCCAGCGTGATCGTGCCGACGGAGGTGGCTCGGGCGGCCTTCGTCGCGGCCAGACCGAACCGCATCCGGGCCGGGGCGCCGAACCCCATCCGGGGTTGGACGACCAGTTCCCCGCGCGCGGCGGCGGCCCGGACGAACGCGCCGAAGTCGACCGGCGTACCGCCCGGCGCCGGCACGTCGGCGCGGGGCGACCGGAGTCCGCTCACGCCGCGACCGCGGGCGCGTCGGCCGGCGCCGACCCCGGCCGCAGCCGGGTCAGGTAGCCCGCGAACTGCGTCAGCTCGTCGGGCCCGCCGGTGAACACCGAGTCGAAGCCGGCCTCGGCCAGCTCGCGGGCCCGCCCGGAGTCGTCGTCGGACACGCCGAGCTTGCCCCCGATGACAACCGGCAGCCCGGCCAGCTCCGGTGCGGCCCGCAGGGCGGCGATCGCGCGCAGGCCGTCGGCGTAGCCGTGTCCGTTGACGCTGCTGAGCACCACCAGCGTCGGGGCCAGCCGGGCGCACTCGTCGACCAGCAGTTGCTCGGGTACGCACGGGCCCAGGTTCACCACCCGGTAGCCCTGTTCCTCCAGCAGCAGTTGCAGGAACACCAGGTTCCAGGTGTGCGCGTCGGAGACCAGGCCGCTGACGATCACGGTGCCGCGGGCGGCGGCGGGCTCAGCCGAGGGCACCGGCCTCGACCACCGTTCGCGCGTACGGCACCGGCTGGTGGGAGCGGTGGTGCTCGATCCGCGACGCCGACACCACCTCGCCGGACCGCAGCAGCACCTCCAGCGGCGCCGGGCGGCCCAGGAACATCAGCAGGCTGGCGGTCACCCCGTACGCGCCGGTGTTGGGAATCTCGACCAGGTCGCCGGGTTCCAGGTCGGCGGGCAGCGCGATCTCCCGGCCGAGCAGGTCGCCGGGGGTGCACAGCGGGCCAACGAGGGTGCCCCGCTCGGTCGGGCCGTCCGGCTCCAGCTCCAGCGCCACCGCGACCGGCATCAGCCGGCCCAGGCCGGACATGCCGCCGAAGGTGTTGATGCCCGCGTCCACGATGACGTAACGACGTCCCCGGCTGATCTTGACGTTGCTGACCTCGGTGACCAGGGTGCCGGCGGCGCCGACGAGGAACCGCCCGGACTCGAACGCGATCCGGGGCGCACCGGACCGCCAGCCCGGCAGGTGCCGGTCCAGCGCGGTCTCCAGCCGGTCGCGCAGGTTCGGGTACGACCCACGACGACCGGGCACACCGTACGGGGCGGTGAATCCGCCGCCGATGTCCAGCAGCCGCAGCGGCAGCTCCAGCGCGGCGGACAGGCGCGCGGCCAGCTCGATGGTGTGCTCGAACTCGCCGATCAGGGCGTCCTCGTCGCGGGCGTTGCTCAGCGGGAACAGGTGCATGCCGGCCAGCCGTACCCCGTCGGCCCGGCGCAGCGACGGCATCGCCTCGGCCAGGGTCTCGCTGTCGAAGCCAAACTGTGACGGGGTGCCGGTCATCCGGATGCTGGTGGTGGCGCTGGCGTCGGCGCTGTTGATCCGCAGCAGGCAGTCGGCGACGACGCCGTGGGCCGCCGCGACCGCGCCGACCCGCCGTACGTCGGTCACCGAGTCGGTGGAGAACACCCGTACGCCGCGACCGATCGCCTCGTGCAACTCGCCGATGGTCTTGCCGGGTCCGGTGTAGAGGCACTCCTCGGCGCGGTAACCGGCGGTCAGCGCGGCGGCCAGTTCACCGGTGGAGCTGATCTCGGCGCGGCAGCCGCGCTCGCCGCCCTCGCGCAGCGCTCGGGCCAGTTCCGGATGCGGGTTGGCCTTGAACGCGTAGAACAGCTCGGCGCCGTCCGGCAGTGCCGTGAACAGCTCGTGCCGGGCCAGGGCGACCTCGTCGAGGTCGTAGACGTAGAGCGGGGTGCCGTAACGGGCAGCGAGGGCGGCGTGGCGGGTCATGCCGGCTCTCCGTCCAGCAGTCGGGTCAGCGCGTCGCGCGCGTTCTTGCCGTGCAGCGTCATCGGCAGCTGTGGCAGCACCCGGCAGATCGCCGGGACCTTGGCCAGTTCCAGCCGCTGGGCCAGCTCCTTCAGTACGACGTGCGGCGCGAGGTCGTCGCTCTCCACGAAGATCACCAGGTCGCGGTCGCCGTCGGGGGGCAGCACCGCCGCCGCGCGTACGCCGAGGATGTCCATGGCCGCCGCCTCGATCTCCAGCGTGCCCATCCGGATGCCCTTGCGTTTGAACATGTCGTCGCGGCGCCCCTCGAAGTAGAGGTAGCCGTCGGCGTCGAGGCATCCGTAGTCACCGGTGTGCAGGCGCGGGCCGGCGCCGTCCGGGTCGGGACGGAACGTACGCGCCGACAGCTCCGGCATGCGCCAGTAGCCGGGCATGACGTGCGGGCCACTGACCACTATCTCGCCGACGTCGCCGGTGGGCACCGGGGCACCGTCGTCGTCCAGGATGTGCACGGTGGTGCCGGGCAGCGGCAGACCGACCGACAGCGGCAACTCGCCGTCGCGCTCGGGCGGCATGATGGACACCCGCTTGCACTCGGTCTGCCCGAACTGGCGCACCACCCGCGTGCCGGGGAAGAACTCTCGCAGCGCGGCGATGGTGGTGGCCGGCAACGCGGCGCCGGTGTTGGTGAACATCCGTACCCGGGGCAGCTCGCGGTGCCGGGGCGCCATCGTGGTGATCATGGTGGCGAGCGACGGGACGATCGGCACCACCGTCGCACCGGTCTCCCGCATCCGGCTGAGCAGCACCAGGTCGGACTCCTCGCCGGCCAGCACGATCCGACTGCCGCCGAGGCAGCACAGCAGCACCTTGTAGAGGCCGTAGTCCCAGGACAGCGGGAAGCGGCAGAACACCACGTCGTCGGGCCGGTAGCCGAGCACCTGCTGGATGGCGCGGCAGGCGAAGACGACCTGCGCGTGCGGGCCGATGACCGCCTTCGGCGCGGCGGTGCTGCCCGAGGTGTAGATCAGTACGGCGACGTCGTCGGGGCGCACCTCGACCGGCTCCGCCGGCCGGTCGGCCAGCGACCGCACCTCGTCCCAGATCTCGGCCAGGTCGTGCACCGGCGCCGGGCTGATCCGCCCCAGCCGCCCGACCGAGGGCGCGTCGGCGAGCACCAGCGCCGGTTGCGCGTTGGCGAACACCGACACCAGGTGGAACTCCTTCATCGCCGGGTTTAGCGGCACGAACACCACGCCGGCCCGCGACGCCCCGTAGAACATCGCTACCAGCCGGCGGTCGCTGGGCAGCTGCGTCACCAGCCGCTCCCCGGCCGCGACACCGCGCCCGCGCAGCCAGTGCGCGAAGCCCACGCTCAGCCGGGCCAACTCGCGGTAGGTCAGCTCGCCGACCGCGTCGACCACGGCGACGGCGTCGGGCGTACGCGTCGCGGTGTCGTCCAGCAGCTCGTGCACCAGGCTCGGTGGGGCTGCGGCTCCGGCTGACCGGCCGTCCCGGGGATCCACGATGACGCTCTCCGTTCGCAGCAGGACCGACGCGCGACGGTCGACACCGACACCCGTCCGTCGAGAAGCTATCCAGCCGGTCCGCGCCGCTCACACCCCTAAGTTGGGCCGCGTACCCCTAGTCCGTCCCCGGCTCGGCGGCCTCGGCGGCCAGCCGCGACCGGTCGATCTTGCGGTTGGGGTTGAGCGGGAACTCGTCGAGATGCCGGTATTGGCGGGGCACCATCGCGGCGGGCAGGGTCTGCCGCAGCCGGCGGGCCAGGTCCACCGGGGGCACCGGCCGCCCGGTGTAGAACGCCACCAGCTCGGTGCCGCGCTCACCCGACCGGGTGACGGTCGCCGCATCCTGTACGCCGTCGCAGCCGCGCAACGCGTGCTCGATCTCGGCCAGCTCGACCCGTACGCCGCCGACCTGCACCTGCGCGTCCAGCCGCCCCAGGTAGATCAGCTCGTCGCCGGGCAGCCGCCGGACCCGGTCCCCGGTGCGGTACCACAGCCTGCCGTCGCGCTTCAGGAACCGGCCCTCGTCGTCGGCCGGGTCGAGGTATCCGGCGGTCATCTGCGGCCCGGTGACACACAGCTCACCCTCGTCGGCCGCGATCCCGCCGTCCGGTGCCAGCAGCAGGTGGTCGTGCCCCGGATGCACCGCGCCGATCGGCACGAGCCCGTTGACGCACAGGTCGGGCGAGCGTCGCGGGTCCCAGCGGTGCCCGGACACGGTCACCGTCAGCTCGGTCGGCCCGTAGATGTTCTCCACCGTGGACGCGTCGGCCGCCGCCAACCAGTCGGCGACGTCGGCGGCCTTGAGCGCCTCACCGGCGAACAGGCTCCAGCGCAGGCCGGGCAGCCCGCCGGGGGCCAGGCCGCCCATCCGGCGGATCAGGGCGATGGCGCTGGGGGTGGAGAACCACACGGTCAGGCCGGTGTCGGCGGCGAACCGGGGCAGCGACCGGTACGCCGCCGCCGGCACCGCCTGCACCACCGCACCCGCGTCCCAGGCGCAGAACAGGTCGAACATGGCGCAGTCGAAGTTCAGGTCGAACGTCTGCGAGAACACGTCGGACGAGGTGAACCCGTACCGGGTGGACATCAGGTCGAAGTAGTGGCGGGTGCTGGCGTGGCTGATCGGCACCCCCTTCGGCCGCCCCGTCGACCCCGACGTGAACAGGACGTACGCGGTATCGGAACCGCTCACCGGCCGGGGCTCGGCCAGCCGGTCGCCGGGGTGGGCGACGATCCGCCGTACCGCCGTGGCCGGGTCGGGATCGGGCAGGTCCGGCGCGTACACCGCCACGTCGACACCGGTGGAGGCCAACTCCTCAAGCACGGCCAGGCCCCGGTCGTCGGCGAGCACCACGGACACCCCGGCCGCCGCCAGCATGGCCCCGGTACGGGCGGGCGGGAAGTCGGGGTGCAGCGGCACCACGGCCGCACCGGTGTAGAGGCCGGCCAGCACACCCGCGTACGCGATGATGTCCTTGGTGGCCAGCACCCCGACCGCCGGCCGCGGACCCGGCAGTGCGGTCACCGGCAGTGCGGTCAGCAGTGTCCCGGCCCACCGCGACGCCAACTCGTGCAGCTCACGGTAGGTGACAGCACGCCCGCCGACCCGCAGCGCGTCGCGGTCGGGTGAGCTGGCGAGCCCGCGCAGGAAACGCGCGTGCAGCGCGGGATCGGCGTCGCCGGTCATCGGGGGTCCTCCGAGGGAATAGGGGGTCACCTGGGGTTGTGTGGCCGCGCGGCGATGGGCTTATGTCGAGGCCAGCCGTCACCGACGAATGCGGGTGTCTCATGTGGGATGAACAGTTCGAGGAACTCGTCAGCTCGTTCCTGCCGTTCCAGCCGGCCGGTCGGGCGCTCTCCGCCGACACCAATCTGCGCGATCTGGGTCTGGACTCGATGGGCGTGGTCGAGCTGATGACCGCCCTGGAGAGCCACTACGACGTGCGGTTCATGGACGAGGCACTGAGCCTGGAGACGTTCGCGACCCCGGCCGTGCTCTGGGGCGAGCTGTCCAAACTCCTGGCCCCGGCGATCTGAACCGCCCGGCCGGGCCCGCCCGGTCAGGCAGCCGCCGCCCGCGGCCGGGGGCGCAACGCCAGCCGCGGGTGCAGGTCGACCGTCGTGAACGCCCGCTTGGTGGCCCGCACCCGGCCGAACATGCTGTCCGGCCCGGCGATGTGGACCGTGTCCACCCCCTGGCGCTGTAGCGACGCCACCACCTCCGGCCAGCGCACCGGCCGCACGATCCCGTCCAGCAGCAGCTTGCGCACCTCGGCGGCGGTGGTGAGCACCGCGCCGTCCTGGTCGGCGACGATCGGCAGGGCCGGATCGGCGAACACGACGTCCCGCATGATCTCCCGCTCGACCCGCTCACGCAGCGGCGCGAACGCCGCCGAGTGCATCGGCGGACGCATCGTGTAGAGCGGCAGCCCGCCGGCCGACCGCAGCCGCTGCTGCAACCACTCCAGCCGCGCCTCCCGCAGCGAGACCATGTAGAAGTCCTCGTCGACGTAACACGAGATCTCGTACGGCTCGCCCAGCTCCTCCAGCTCGCGCAGCACCTCGGCGAGCAGCCGCGGCGGCGTACGCAGGAACGAGTGGGTGACCACGTCGCTGTGGTGCTGGGCGAAGTAGTCGTGCTCGCACCGGGCCAGGTCGGCGGTCAGCCGCACCACCTCGGCGAAGCTCAGCGAACCCGAGTACGCCGTCGCGGCCTTCGCGCCGAAGCTGGGCCCGGTGCAGACGGCAGGGGTCACCCCCAGTTCGGCCTCGGCCCACTGCGCCATGCCCAGACAGGTGACCAGGAAGGCGACCTGGGCGGCCTCGGAGTAGTCGCCGTCGGTCTCCCGGAGCCGGTCGAACACCGAGTAGCCCAGCACGTCGTCGGCGGTCGTCAGCAGTGCCCGCGCATGCTTGTTGACCAGGAGGAACTTGGCGACGGTCGCGAACGGGGTGGGCCCCATCCCCGGGAAGACCATCGCGCTGAGCCCTGTCGTCCGGGTGGTTTCCATCAGCTTCTCCCTGTTCGCGGAATTGACACCGAGTGTGGCTGGATCGATACCATCGGATGAACCCCTACCGGCCCCTAACCCGCCCGGTCGGGCAGGCCGTCGAGGAACCCGGTGAGCACCCGTACGAACCGTTCCGGCTCCTCCAGGTGCGGCAGGTGGCTGGACTCCTCGAAGATCTCCCAGCGCACGTCGGGGATCAGGTCGGCGAACGGCTGCACCGTACGCGGGGTGGCCTCGTCGTACCGGCCGGAGATCAGCAGCGTCGGTACGGCGATGTCCGGGCACAGGTCCTCCACCCCCCAGTCCCGCAGGGTCCCGATGACGTGGAACTCGCTCGGCCCGTTCATCGTGTAGTAGACCGTCGGGTCGTTGTAGATCTCGTAGAACGAGGCCATGTAGTCGCGCGGCCACGGGTCCAGCCGGCACACGTGTCGTTGGTAGAACGGCAGCAGCGCCTGGAAGTACTCGTCGGAGCTGGTCTGCCCGGCCGCCTCCAGCCGCAGCAGGGTGTCGTTGGTCCCGTCGGGCAGCGCGTCGCGCAGGACCTTCATCTCCTCCAACCACAGCGGGTACGACGCCGGCGAGTTCGCGACGACCAGTCCACGCAGCCCGGCCGGGCGGGTCGCGGCGTGCGCGGCGGCGAGCATGCCACCCCAGGACTGTCCGTACAGGACGTAGTTGTCCGCGACGCCGACCCGGTGCAGCAGGTTGTCCAGCTCGTCGAGGAACAGCCGTACGGTCCAGAAGTCCGGGCCGTTGTCGGGCAGGTGGGTGGAGCCGCCGTTGCCGATTTGGTCGTAGTGCACCACCGGCCAGCCCCGCTCGGCCAGGCCGGACAGGTTCAGCAGGTAGTCGTGGGTGCTGCCCGGCCCGCCGTGCACCACCACGACGGCGGGCCGGTCACCGCCGGGCGTGCCGGTGATCCGGTACCAGGTCCGGTACTCGCCGAAGGGGATCACGCCCTTGGCGTTCGGGGGCAAGCTCATCACTGTTCTCCGATCGTGGCGAGCCAGGTCTCGACGGCCCCGGCGGCGACCTCGGCGCGTTCCTCGACGAGGGTGAAGTGGCTGGCCGGCACCGGGCACAGGGTGTGCGTGGGCTCCCAGGGCGCCGTACGCCAGCCGTCCGAACCGGCCTGTCCGGCACCGACCTGTTCGGCACCGGCGTGCTCGGCACCGACCTCGGCGAAGAACGACTCGGTGCACTGCACGAACAGCACCGGCGCGGCGACCGGCGGCAGCGCTATCCCGGCCAGCAGCTCGCCGTAGCGGATCATCGCGGACAGTCGGGCGCTGTCGAAGCCGCCGAAGCTCTGCTCCCGTTCCAGCAGCCCGAAGACCAGCTCCTGGAGCGGCCCGACGTCGTCCTGGCTGACCCGGAACGTGTCCAGCAACGCCACCCCGACGGGTCCGGAGCCGTCGTCCTCGGCTTCGAGTCGGGCCGCGACGGCGTACGCGAGCAGGCCGCCGGAGGAGTAGCCGACCAGCACGTACGGTTCCCCGTCGGCGGCCCGGCGGACGCTGGCGGCCAGTACGGCCAGGGCCGCGTCCGTGGTCGCCGGCAGCGGCTCGTGCTCGGCGAACCCGGTCAGCGGGATCGCCGACACCGGTCGCCCGCCGGTCATCGCGGCGACGAGCCGGGCGTGCTGGTGCACGCCGGTGGTCGCCATCGGCGTGTTGACGAAGATCAACCGTGGCCCGCCGGTGCCGGTGGCGAGCACCGCCGGTGCCGGGACCGGCGGCGGCTCGTCGGCGTCGAACGCCGGCCGCAGCCGGGCCACCGCGCGCAGCAGCTCCCAACTGCCCTCCAGGTTCCCGGAGCGGGCCCCCGCCCGGAACCAGTCGGTCACCGTGTCGGACTGCCGCCCCGCGCGCTGCGGCTCGGGGCCGGTCGGGGCGCCGAGTTCGGCCAGCAGGTGTTCGGCGAGCTGCGTCGGGTGCTTGTGGTCGAAGACGACCATCGGCGACAGCCGCAGCCCGGTCGCCGTACCGAGGCTGTTGCGCAGTTCCATCGCGCTGAGCGAGTCGAAGCCCAGCTCGTTGAAGGCCCGCTCGGGCGCCACCGCATCCGGGCCGGTGTGGCCGAGGACCGCGGCGGCGTGGCCGCGTACCAGGTCGACCAGGATGCTCAGGCGCTCCGCGTCGTCGCGGCCTGCCATTCGCCGCACCAGGTCGCCGGGGCCCGACCCGGCCGTGGCCCGGCGGACGGTACGCCGGACCAGGCCGCGCAGCAGCGGCGGCACCTCCCCGGCCTCCGCCCCGGCCAGCTCGAACCGGGCCGCGACCAGCACCGCCGAATCGGCGGCGAGGGCGGTGTCGAACAGCGCCAGGCCCTGTTCCGGGGTGAACGCGACCAGCCCGGAGCGACTCAGCCGAGACCGGTGGGCGTCGGCGAGCGTGCCCGCCATGCCGGTGTTCCACGGCCCCCAGGCCAGGGACAGGCCCGGCAACCCGGCCGCCCGCCGCTGTACGGCGAGCGCGTCGAGGAACACGTTCGCGGCCGCGTACGCACCCTGGCCGGGGCCGCCGAGCGTGCCCGCGACCGACGAGAACAGCACGAACGCCGTCAGGTCCCGACCTCGGGTGGCGTCGTGCAGGTGCCAGGCGGCGTCGGCCTTGGGGCCGAACACCCCGGCCAGCCGGGGCCCGGTCAGCGCCCCGACGACGCCGTCGTCGAGCACCCCGGCGACGTGCACCACCCCGGACAGGTCCGGGATCTCCACCACGAGATCGCGTACGGCGACCCGGTCGGCCACGTCGCAGGCGGTGATCCGCACCCGTGCGCCGAGCGCCGACAGCTCCCGGGACAGCTCGGCCGCGCCCGGAGCGGCCAGCCCCCGGCGCGAGGTCAGCACCAGCGACCGTACCCCGTGCGCGGTGACCAGGTGCCGCGCGACCAGCGCACCCAGACCGCCGGTGCCGCCGGTGACCAGCACCGTCCCGGCGCCGGAGAAAACCGGGCCGGCGGCGGGCTCGGAGTCGGGTGCGGACCGGCCCGAGACGGTCGAACGCGGCGACCCCGGACCGGGGTCGGCCGGCGCCGTCCCGGCGTCCGGGTCGCTGCCTCTGGCGGTGCCCCGGTCGGTGCGCGGCTCGGTCGCGACGCGGGTCAGTCGCGGCACCCGCGCGATCGCCCCGCGCAGCGCCAACTCCGGCTCGCCGGACGCGGCCACCGCGGCGAGCAGCGCCGTCGCGTCCGCTGAGCCGTCCGTGTCGACCAGCAGGAACCGGTCCGGGTTCTCCGCCCGAGCCGAACGTACGAGACCCCACACCGCCGCCGCGGCCGGGTCGACGCCGTCCTCGTCGGGCAGAGCCACCGCGCCACGGGTCACCACCACCAGCCGCGACGCGGCGAACCTCGGGTCGAGCAGCCAGCCCTGTAGCACCGCGAGGACCCCGGCGGTGACGACGCGGGTCGCCTCGGGGACCGGCGCGTCGGGCACGTCGCAGGTGAACAGGACCACCTCCGCAGCGGTGGCGGCACGGCCGGACTCGCCGTGGTGAACCGGCGCGGGGCCGGTCGCGGCGGGCAGTTCCGTGGGCACCCAGTCGACCCGGTACAGGGCGTCCACCCCGGACGCGGCGGCAAGCTGTCCTGGCCGTACCGCGCGGGACACCAGCGCGCCGACCGAGAGCACCGGGGCGCCCGTACCGTCGGCGGCGGAGATGGTGACGCTGTCCGGGCCGGTCGAGGCGATCCGCACCCGCAGCGCCGTCGCGCCGGTCGCGTGCAGGGTCACCCCCGACCAGGCGAACGGCAGCACGGCCGGACCGCCCTCGGAGCCGCGGACCAGCGCGAGCGCTTGCAGGGCCGCGTCGAGCAGCGCCGGGTGCAGTCCGCAGCGGGCCGCGTCGGACTCCTCCCCGGCGGGCAGGGTCACCTCCGCGAAGACCTCGGCACCGGACTGCCACACCGCGCGCAGCCCCCGGAACACCGGCCCGTACGCGTAGCCGTGCTCGGCGAGGGCCTGGTACGCGCCGTCGAGCTCGACCGGGGTCGCGCCGGGCGGCGGCCACTGCCCGAGGTCGTCGGCCGGAGCGGGTGCGCGGGTGCCGAGCAGGCCCTCGGCGTTCACGGTCCACGAGCCACCGTCGCCGGCCGAACGGATGGTCACCGACCGGCGGCCGTCGGCGTCGGACGTACCGGTCTCGACGCGTACCCGTACCGGTGCGTCGCCGTCAAGCACGAGTGGGGCGTGCAGGGTCAGTTCCTCCAGCAGGTCGCAGCCGACCCGGTCACCGGCCTGGAGGGCCAGCTCCACGAACCCGGTGCCGGGCAGCAGCACACTGCCCTGCACGACGTGGTCGGCCAGCCAGCCGGGCGACGTGGGCGACAGCCGACCGGTCAGCAGTACGGTGTCCGTCTCGGCGGACGGCACCACCGCCCCCAGCAGCGGGTGGTCGGCCGACTCCAGGCCCGCCGCGCGTACGTCACCGGTGTCGGGCTCGGCCGTCAGCCAGAACCGTTCCCGCTGGAAGGCGTACGTCGGCAGGTCCACGTGCCCACCGCCGGCCGGGCCGAACAGCTTCGCCCGGTCCACGCCGCCGCCCCAGGCGTGCAGCTGGGCGACGGCGGCGACGGCCGTCTCGGCTTCGTCGCGTCCGGCTCGGACGGTCGGGACCGCCGGGGTGTCGTCGAGCATCCGGGCGACCAGCCCGCTCAGCACCGCGTCCGGTCCGACCTCCACGAACCGCAGCACACCCAGCCCGAGCAGGGTGGTGACACCGTCGGCGAAGCGCACTGGTTCGCGTACGTGCCGCACCCAGTGGTCCGGGGCCGTCAGTTCGCCCGGCGCGGCGAGCCGGCCGGTCAGGTGCGACACGATCGGGATCGCCGGTTCGGCGTACGACAGCCGGCCGGCGACCTCGGCGAACCCGGCGAGCATCGGGTCCATCAGCGGCGAGTGGAAGGCGTGGCTCACCGCCAGCGGCCTCACCCGACGACCCAGCGCCTCGAAGTACGCGACCACCTCCGCGACCGCGTCCCCCGCCCCGGAGACGACGACCGACTCCGGGCCGTTGACGGCGGCGATCCCGACCGTTCCGTCCCCGAGCCGGGCAAGCACCTCGGCCTCGGTCGCCTGAATCGACGCCATCACCCCACCGGGCGGCAACGCCTGCATCAGCCGACCGCGCGCCGCCACCAACCGGACCGCGTCCGGCAACGACCAGACACCCGCCACGTACGCGGCGGACAACTCACCGATCGAGTGACCGGCCAGGTAGTCCGGGCGTACACCCCAGTCGTCCAGGAGACGGAACAGGGCCACCTCGACGGCGAACAGGGCGCACTGGGCGTAACCGGTCCGGTTCAACAACTCCTGGTCGTCGCCCCAGATCACGTCACGCAGGGGGAGGTCGAGGTGGGTGTCGAACTCGGTGAGGATCTGGTCGAACGCGGACGCGAACACCGGGAACGACGCGTACAACTGGCGACCCATGCCGAGACGCTGCGCGCCCTGGCCGGTGAAGAGGAAGGCGGTCGCGCCCTGGCGGGCCTGACCCCGGATCACGGTCGCGGTCGGTGCGGCGTCGGCCGGCGGCTCGTCCCCGGCCAGCGTGGCGAGTCCGGTCATCAGGTGATCGCGGTCCCGACCGACGACGGCGGCACGGAACTCGAACGCGGCCCGCGAGGTCGCCAGCGCCCGCGCGACCCGCGGCAGCGGCACCCCCGGCCGTTCCCGCAGGTACGCCAGCAGCCGCCCGGCCTGCCCGGCGAGCGCCTGTGGGCTACGCCCCGACAGCAGCAGCGGTGTCACGGCCGCCTCGGGTGCGTGATCGGCAGGCGCCGCCTCGGGTGCCTGCTCGACGATGACGTGCGCGTTGGTGCCGCTGATGCCGAACGACGAGATGCCGGCGCGCCGGGGATGCCCGTTGACCGGCCACTGCCGGGCCTCGGTGAGCAGTTCGACCGCCCCGGCGGTCCAGTCCACGTTGCGTGACGGCTCGTCCACGTGCAACGTCTTCGGCAGCACCCCGTGGTGCATCGCCTGCACCATCTTGATCACACCGGCCACACCGGCGGCGGCCTGGGTGTGGCCCAGGTTCGACTTGATCGAGCCGAGCCAGAGTGGATGGTCGGTCGACCGGTCCTGCCCGTAGGTTGCGATCACCGCCTGCGCCTCGATCGGGTCACCGAGCGTGGTGCCGGTGCCGTGCGCCTCCACGACGTCGACCTGGTCGGCGCCGACCTGCGCGTTGGCCAGCGCCTGGCGGATGACCCGCTGCTGCGAGGGGCCGTTCGGGGCGGTCAGGCCGTTGCTCGCGCCGTCGGAGTTGACGGCCGTGCCGCGTACCACGGCGAGGATCTCGCGTCCGTGGGCGACCGCGTCGGACAGGCGCTCGACCAGCAGCATGCCCGCGCCCTCGGCCCAGCCGGTGCCGTCGGCGGCGGCAGCGAACGACCTGCACCGTCCCCGTGGCGACAGGCCCCGCTGGCGGCTGAACTCGATGATCGTCTCGGGGGTGGCCATCACCGCGACACCGCCGACCAGCGCCAGGTCGCACTCTCCCGAGCGCAGCGCCTGGGTGGCCAGGTGCAGCGCGACCAGCGACGACGAGCAGGCCGTGTCGACCGTCACCGACGGACCCTCCAGGCCCAGGGTGTACGACACCCGCCCGGACGCGATCGCGCCGGTGCTGCTGTTGTGCACGTAGTCGTGGTACATCATCCCGGCGTACACGCCGGTGGCGCTGCCCCTGATCGTCGCCGGGTCGATCCCGGCCCGCTCCAGCGCCTCCCACGAGCATTCGAGCAGCAGCCGTTGCTGCGGGTCCATCGACATCGCCTCGTTCGGGCTGATGCCGAAGAACGCCGGGTCGAACAGGGCGGCGTCGTACAGGAACCCGCCCTCGTTGGTGTACGTCGTGTTCGGGCGCTGCGACGTCGGGTCGTACAGGTCGGCAAGGTCCCAGCCACGGTCGTCCGGGAACGCGCCGACCGCGTCCACGCCGTCGGCGACGAGCCGCCACAGCTCGTCGGGCGTGCTCACCCCGCCCGGGTAGCGGCAGGCCATCCCGACGATCGCTATCGGTTCACGGGCCGCCGCAGCCTGCTTGCGCTGCTGCGTACGCAGCCGCTCGGTCTCCTTCAGCGAGGCGCGCAGCGCCTCCAGTAGTTTCTGGTCCGAGCCGGACATGCCCGCCATCACTCCCCTGTCTCGTCACGGTCGGAGCCGTCCAACGCCATGCTGATCAGGCTCTCCACGTCCATGTCGTCAATGGATCCGCCCTCGGCCACGGTGTCCGGCTCGGTCGCCCGGCCGGCCCGTGCCCCGCCCAGTTCGAGCAGGCTGTCGAGCAGGCCCGCGTCGCGCAGCCGATGCAGCGGGATGGCTTGCAGGATGCGGCGTACCTGCTCCTCCTGGGCCCCGGCCGGATCACCGGCGCCGGGGTCCAGTTCGGTCGCCAGGTGCTCGGCCAGCACCCCGGCGGTCGGATAGTCGAACACCAGCGTCGCGGGCAACCGCAGCCCGACGGCCTGGTTGAGGCTGTTGCGGAACTCGACCGCGCTCAGCGAGTCGAATCCCAGCTCGCTGAACGCCCGCTCGGGGTCGATCGCGGCCGGGCCGCTGTGCCCAAGTACGACCGCCGCCTGGGCGCGTACCAGGTCGAGCAGCAGGTCGCGGCGTTCCGGCTCGGTCAGTCCGGCGAGGCGGCGCAACAGCGCGGCACCATCCCCGGCCGCCGCCTCCGACCGGGCCGGTCGGCCGGCGCGGACCAGCCCACGCAACACCGTCGGTACGGCGGCCGCCCTCCCCCGCAGCACCCCGAGGTCCAGCGGTGTCAGCGTGAGGCAGGCGTCGTCGGTGCACAGGGCGGCGTCGAGCAGCGCGAGCCCGGCGTCGGCGGTCAGTGCGGGGAAGCCCTGCCGGGCCATCCGGGCCAGGTCGGCGTCGTCCAGTTCGCCGCCCATGCCGACGCCGCTCCACAGCCCCCAGGCCAGTGACCAGGTGGGCAGCCCGGCCGCCCGGCGGTGCGCGGCCAGCCCGTCGAGGAACCCGTTCGCCGAGGCGTAATTGCCCTGACCGGGGCCGCCGAGCGTGCCGGCGACCGAGGAGAACATGACAAACGCGGTCAGGTCGCCGGTCAGCTCGTGCAGGTGCCACGCCGCGTCGGCCTTCGGCGCGAACACCGTACCGATCCGGTCCGGGGTCAGTGAGCCGAGCACGCCGTCGTCCAACACCCCCGCCGCGTGCACCACCGCGGTCAACGGCTGGTCGGCGGGCACGGTGTCGAGCAGGGCGGCGAGCGCGGCCCGGTCGGACACGTCGCAGGCCGCGATCGTGACGTCGGCGCCGAGCGCCTCCAGTTCGGCCCGCAACTCGGCCGCACCGGGCGCGTCGGGTCCACGGCGACCGGTCAACAGCAGCCGCCGCACCCCGTACGCGCCGACCAGGTGCCGGGCCACCAGCGCGCCGAGCCCGCCGGTGCCGCCGGTGACCAGGACGGTCCCACCGTCCAGCGGGACCGGCTCACCCGAGCCGGTGGCCCGGACCAGCCGGGGCACCCACACCGCGCCGCCGCGTACGGCTGCCTCGGGTTCACCGGCGGCGAGCACGGCGGCGACCGGGCCGGCGCTCCCGGCGGGGTCGTCGGTGTCCACCAGGGTGAACCGGCCCGGGTGCTCGGCCTGCGCGGCGCGTACCAGGCCCCACACCGGCGCCTGCGTGACGTCCACGTCGACGCTCCCCACCGGCACCGCACCGCTGGTCACGACGACGAGTTGGGACTGCGCGAAGCGGGGTTCGGCGGCCCAGCGTTGCAGCACCACCAGCACCTCCGAGGTGGTCCGGCGGGCGGCGGCCGGGCCGGGTGTGCGGCGGGCGCAGTCGTAGCGCACCAGCGGCGCAACGGCCCCGGCGGCGGGCAGGTCCGCCCACGCCACCGGCTCCGGGCCGGCGGCGGTCGTCACCGCGAGCGGTGCCCAGTCCAGGCGGAACATCGCGTTCGCGCCGTCGACCGGGCCGGTGAGCTGCTCGGCGGCGACCGGGCGGGAGACCAGCGAGGTGACGGTCAGCACCGGGCGGCCGGCCCGGTCGGCGAGCGTGACGACGTACGCGTGCGGCCCGGTCGGGGTCAGCCGGACCCGAGCCACGGCCGCCCCGGCGGCGTGCAGGGTCACGCCCGTCCAGGAGAACGGCAGCATCGCCTGCCCGCCCGCGTCGGCGGTCAGCATCGGCGCGTGCAGGGCCGCGTCGAGCAGCGCCGGGTGCACCCCGAACAGGTGCGCCTCGTCGGCGGCCGGGGCGGGCAGCGCGACCTCGGCGAAGATCTCGTCGCCGCGTCGCCAGGCGGCGCGCAGTCCCCGGAACGCCGGCCCGTAGCGGTAGCCGTGCTCGGCCAGCAGCTCGTACGCGCCGGTGACGTCGATCCCGTCGGCACCCGGCGGCGGCCACGAGGTCAGGTCGTCGGTGCCGGGCGTACCGGTGTCGATCGCCAGCGTCCCGTCGGCGTGCCTGGTCCACGGCACCTCGGCGGCCGCGCCCTGCGGCCGGGAGTGGACGGTGACCGGGCGCCGACCGGCGGCGTCCGGCGTGCCGACGCGCACCTGCACCGCGACCGGGGCGTGCGCCGGCAGCAGCAGCGGGGCCTGGAGGGTCAGCTCCTCCAGGGTCCCGGCGCCGACCTGGCGGCCGGCGTGCAGGGCCAGCTCGACCAGGCCGGTGCCGGGCACCATGACGGTGCCGAGTACGGCGTGGTCGGCCAGCCACGGAACGGCTTCGGTGGACAGCCGCCCGGTCAGCACCACCCCTTCGCCGTCGGGTTCGGGGACCACGACGCTCAGCAGTGGGTGCTCGGCCGGGTCGAGCCCGGACGAGCCGGCGTCGGCGGCACCCCGGTCGACCTGCAACCAGAACCGCTGCCGCTGGAACGGGTACGTCGGCAGGTCCAGCCGGGTGGTGGGCGTACCGAGCAGCCTGGCCCAGTCCACCGCCCCGCCCCGGAGGTGCAGTTGCGCCACCACGGCGAGGGTGGTGTCGACCTCGGCACGTCCGGCCCGTACGGTCGCGACCGCGCCGACGTCGCCGAGCATCCTGGTGACCAGTCCGGCCAGTACGGCGTCCGGACCGATCTCGACGTACCGGGCGGCGCCCAGTTCCCGCAGCGTGCTCACGCCGTCGGCGAAGCGCACCGCCTCCCGCACGTGGCGCACCCAGTACTCGGCGTCGGTCAGCTCGTCGGGCTCGGCGAGGCGGCCGGACACGTTGGACACCACCGGCAGTGTCGGCTCCCGGTAGGACAGCTCCTGCGTGACCTTGCGGAACTCGGCGAGCATCGGCTCCATCAGCGGCGAGTGGAACGCGTGGCTCACCTTCAGCCACGAGACCCGCCGGTTGAGCCCCTCGAAGTGGGCGACCACCGCCGCGACGGCCTGTTCCGCCCCGGACACCACCACGGACTCCGGCCCGTTGACGGCCGCGACCCCCACCAGGTCCACTGTCGCACCGCCCGCCGGGGCGGCACGCCGGCCGCCGGCTGCCCGCTTGCGTACGGGTCGGGGCTCGGCCGCGACCGTCGACAGCAGCTCGCCGACCTCGGCCTCGGTCGCCTGAATCGACGCCATCACCCCGCCGTCCGGCAGCGCCTGCATCAACCGGCCCCGCGCCGCCACCAACCGAACCGCGTCCGGCAGTGACCAGACACCCGCCAGGTACGCGGCGGCCAGCTCACCAATCGAGTGACCGGCCAGGAAGTCCGGCCGCACACCCCAGTTTTCGAGGAGCCGGAACAGCGCCACCTCGATGGCGAACAGGGCGCACTGGGCGTACCCGGTCCGGTTCAGCAGCTCCTGGTCGTCGCCCCAGATCACGTCACGCAGGGGGAGGTCGAGGTGAGTGTCGAACTCGGTGAGGAGCTGGTCGAACGCGGACGCGAACACCGGGAACGCGGCGTACAGCTCACGGCCCATGCCGATCCGCTGCGCGCCCTGGCCGGTGAACAGGAAGGCGGTGGCGCCGGTCTTCGCGATGCCGGTGGCGACCGCGCCGCTGCCCTGACCGGTCGCCAGCGCGGCCAGCTCGGCGAGCGCGGTGTGCCGGTCAGCGGCCCACACGACGGCCCGGTGGTCGAACAGCGGCCGGCCGGCGAGCGTACGGGCGACGTCGTCACCACGCCACTCGGGCAGTACGACGAGGTGTTCACGCAGTCGCCCGGCCTGCTCGCGCAGCGCGTCCACGCCACGCGCGCTGAGCAGCAGCGGCACCGACGGCAGGGGCGCCGCGACGGGCTGCATGGGCCGTGGCGCGGCCTCTTCGAGGATGACGTGCGAGTTGGTGCCGCTGATCCCGAACGACGACACCCCCGCTCGCCGGGGATGACCGTTGACCGTCCAGTCCCGCGACTCGGTCAACAACTCAACCGCACCGGCGGACCAGTCCACGTTGTGCGACGGCTCGTCCACGTGCAACGTCTTCGGCAACACCCCGTGGCGCATCGCCTGCACCATCTTGATCACACCGGCCACACCGGCGGCGGCCTGCGCGTGACCCATGTTCGACTTGATCGACCCCAACCAGAGCGGATTGTCCGACGAGCGGTCCTGCCCGTACGTCGCGATCAACGCCTGCGCCTCGATCGGATCACCCAACGTCGTACCCGTGCCGTGCGCCTCGACCGCGTCCACGTCGGCGGCGCTCAGGCCCGCGTTCGCGAGCGCCTGACGGATCACCCGCTGCTGCGAAGGACCATTCGGAGCGGTCAGACCGTTGCTCGCACCGTCCTGGTTGACCGCCGTACCACGCACGATCGCCAACACCTCGTGACCGTTGGTGATCGCATCCGACAGCCGCTCGACCAGGAGGACCCCCGCACCCTCGGCCCAGCCGGTGCCGTCGGCGGACGCCGCGAACGACTTGCAGCGCCCGTCGGCCGACAGACCACGCTGGCGGCTGAACTCGACGAAAACCTCCGGCGTCGCCATCACCGCCACCCCGCCGACCAGCGCGAGCGAGCACTCCCCCGACCGCAACGCCTGCGCGGCCAGGTGCAGCGCCACCAGCGACGACGAGCACGCGGTGTCGACGGTGACCGACGGGCCCTCGAAGCCGAACGTGTACGACACCCGGCCGGAGGCGATCGCACCGGTGCTGCTGTTGTACGCGTAGTCGTGGTACATCATGCCGGCGTAGACACCGGTCGCACTGCCACGCAGCGACGGCGGATCGATCCCGGCCCGCTCCAGCGCCTCCCACGAACACTCCAGCAGCAACCGCTGCTGCGGATCCATCGACAACGCCTCGTTCGGGCTGATCCCGAAGAAACCGGGCTCGAAGTCGGCGGCGTCGTAGAGGAAACCGCCGTGCCGGGTGTAGGAGCTGCCGGGGCGCTCACCGGAGGGGTCGTGCAGGCGGCCGACGTCCCAGCCCCGGTCGGCCGGGAAGTCCCCGACCGCGTCCACCCCACCGGCGACCAGCCGCCACAGCTCCTCCGGGCTGCTCACCCCGCCCGGATAGCGGCAGGCCATCCCGACGATCGCTATCGCGTCGTCGGAACCGACCGTCGCCGACACGGCCGGCAGGTCGACGCGTACGCCGGACAGCAGGGACAGCACGTGCCGGGCCACCGCGACCGCGGACGGGTAGTCGAAGACCAGCGTCGCGGGCAGCCGTACCCCGACCGCCTCCTGTAGCCGGTTGCGCAGCTCGACCGCGCTCAGCGAGTCGAAGCCGAGGTCGCCGAACGCCCGGTCGGGTTCGATGGCCGCCGGCCCGGCGTGCCCGAGCACCGCCGCGGCCTGCGCCCGGATCACGTCGAGCACGGCACCCTCGCGTTCCGTCTCGGGCAGCGCCGCGAACCGGGCCGCCGGCCCGCCGGGTGCGCCCACCGCCGCCGCCGCGCTCCGGCGCGTACGCGTCCCGCCGAGTCCGCGCAGCAGCGCGGGCAGGACGTCGCCGCGTCCACGCAGCACGGCCACGTCGACCCCCATCGGGACCACGACCGCCCGCCCGGAGACAAGCCCCGCGTCGAACCCGGCCAGGCCGTCGGCGACGGACAGGGCCGGCAGGCCCAGTCGCCGCATCCGGGCCCGGTCGGCCGCCGTGAGCAGGCCACTGAGGCCGGTTTCGGTGTCCCACAGGCCGAACGCCATCGCGGTCGCCGGCAGGCCGTTGGCGTGCCGGTGCTCGGCGAGGCCGGTCAGGAACGTGTTCGCGGCGGCGTAGCCGCCCTGGCCGGCGGCGAGGACGAGGCCGCCCGCCGAGGAGAACAGCACGAACGCGGAGAGTTCGTGCTCGCGGGTGGCCTCGTGCAGGTGCCAGGCGGCGTCGGCCTTGGGCCGCAGTGCCTCGTCTACCAGTTCGGCGGTGAGGTCGGGAATGAGGCCGTTGCCCGGCGCCCCGGCGGCGTGCACCACGCCGGACAGGTCCGGGATCCCGTCGACCAGCTCCCGTACGGCCGCGCGGTCGGCGACGTCGCAGGCGACCACGCGTACCCGGGCGCCGAGCGACTCCAGTTCCCCGCGCAGGTCCCCGGCGCCCGGCGCGGCCGGCCCCCGGCGGGAGGTCAACACCAGCGAACGCACCCCGTACGCGGTCACCAGGTGCCGGGCCACGAGCGCGCCCAGGCCACCGGTGCCGCCGGTGACCAGCACCGTGCCCCGGTCGGAGAACGCGGGCCGGGCCGGTTCGCCGGTGTGCACCGGGACACGGTCCAGGCGCGGTACGGCGGCGCTACCGTCGCGCAGTGCGAGTTCCGGTTCGCCGGTGGCCGCCGCGGCGGCGAGTACCGCCGTGGACGCGGTCGTACCGTCGGTGTCGACCAGCGTGAACCTGTCCGGGTTCTCGGCCTGGGCGGAACGCACCAGGCCCCACACGGCAGCGCCGGCCGGGTCGGTCACCGGGGACCCGTCGACCGACACCGCGTCCCTGGTCAGCACGACCAGCCGGGCACCGGCGAAGCGGTCCTGCGACAACCAGTCACGCAGGACCGCGAGGGTCTGCGACGTCACGTCCCGCAGCGCCGCCGGGACGTCGACCCCGAGACCGTACGCCTCGAAGACCACGACCGGCGGGACCGGGCCGGCGCCGACGGTGTCCCGGGCGGGGACCGTCGCGCCGGTCGACTCGGGCAGCGGACACGGCCGCCAGTGGGTCTCGAACACCGATTCGTGGTACGTCCCACGGGCCAGGAGTTGCTCGGTGGAGACCGGTCGCAGGGTCAGTGCCCGCACCGACGCCACCGGCAGGCCGGACCGGTCGGCGAGTTCCAGACGCAGCGCGTCCCGGCCGGTCGGGGTGAGCCGCACCCGCAGCGCGGTCGCTCCGACGGCGTGCAGCGACACCCCGGCCCAGGAGAACGGCAGCACGGTACGCGCGGCGTCGGCGCCGTCCTCCAGGCCGCCGAGCGCGAGCGCGTGCATGGTCGCGTCGAGCAGAGCCGGGTGCAGCCCGAACCGGGCGGCGTCCCCGTGTGCCTGTTCCGGCAGCGTGACCTCGGCGAACAACTGCTCGCCGGTACGCCACAGCGCGGTGAGCCCCCGGAACACCGGCCCGTAGCCGTAACCGCGCTCGGCAAGCTGCTGGTACGCGTCGTCCAGCGGCACCGGCACCGCTCCGGCGGGTGGCCACTGGGCCAGGTCGAAACCGGGCGTCGGGGCGGTCGGGGCCAGCACCCCCTCGGCGTGCAGGGTCCACGGTGACGCGGTGTCCCGGGTCCCGGAGTGGACGGTCACCGTACGCCGCCCGTCCGGGCTCGCCGCGCCGACGCTGACCTGGATCGCGCGTGCGTCCTGGTCGGGCAGCACCAGCGGTGCGTGCAGGGTGAGTTCCTCCAGCAGGTCGCAGCCGACCCGGTCACCGGCGTGCAGGGCGAGTTCGACGAACCCGGTCCCCGGCAGCAGCACGCTGCCCAGCACGGCGTGGTCGGCGAGCCAACCGTGCGACGCGGTCGACAGGCGGCCGGTCAGCAGCGCGGTGTCGGACTCGGCGAGCACGACGGCCGCGCCCAGCAGGGGATGATCGGTTTCCTCCAGGCCCGCCGCGGTGACGTCGCCGGCCGTACGGTCGGCGTACAGCCAGTACCGCTCCCGCTGGAACGGGTACGTCGGCAGGCCGACCCTGGTCGCGCCGGTGCCGGCGTACAGCCTGGCCCAGTCCACGGTCGCGCCCCAGACGTGCAGCTGGGCCAGCGCCGTGAGGGTGGTGCCGGATTCGGCGCGTCCGGCCCGGATGGTGGCGACCGCCGAAGCGTCGTCCAGCATCCGCGACACGAGTCCGGTCAGCACGGCGTCCGGCCCGATCTCCACGAACCGGGACACGCCGAGTTCCCGCAGCGCGTCGACGCCGTCGGCGAAGCGCACCGCTTCCCGTACGTGCCGGACCCAGTAGCGCGCCGACGTGAGGTCGTCGGGATCGGCGGGCCGACCGGTCAGGTTCGACACCATGGCGATCGTCGGAGAGTGGTAGGTCAAGCTCTGTGCGACCTGCTCGAACTCGGCGAGCATCGGGTCCATCAGCGGCGAGTGAAACGCGTGCGACACCTTCAGCCGGGACACCCGCCGACCCGATGCCTCGAACTGCGCGGCCAGTACGGCGACCGCGTCGCCCTGCCCGGAGACGACGACCGCCTGCGGACCGTTGACGGCGGCGATGCCGACCTCGGTGCCGGGCACCCGGAGCAGCGCCTCGACAACCTCGGCCTCGGTCGCCTGGATCGAGACCATCACCCCACCGTCCGGCAGCGCCTGCATCAGCCGGCCGCGCGCCGCCACCAACCGCACCGCATCCGCCAACGACCACACCCCCGCCACGTACGCGGCGGACAACTCACCGATCGAGTGCCCGGCCAGGTAGTCCGCCCGCACACCCCAGCTCTCCAGCAGCCGGAACAGGGCCACCTCAACGGCGAACAACGCACACTGCGCGTAGCCGGTCCGGTTCAACAACCCCTGGTCGTCACCCCACACCACCTCCCGGAGCGGACGGTCCAGGTACTGATCGAAACTGGACAGGACCTCGTCAAACGACGACGCGAAGACGGGGAACGACGGGTACAGCTCACGGCCCATGCCGATCCGCTGCGCGCCCTGACCCGTGAACAACAGCGCGGTGGATCCCGGACGCGGTGATCCGCTGACGACGGCCGGCGCGGTGTCACCCGGCGCCGTCGCGTGGACGAGCGCGTCCGGCGCGGCTACCGGTGGGAGACCGGCCAGTGACGCGAGCCCGGCCAGCGCGGACGTACGGTCCGGGGCGAGTACGACCGCTCGGTGTTCGAAGGTGGCCCGGGTGGTCGCGGTGGCGTAACCGAGGTCCAGTGGGCGCAGGTCGGGGTGTCCGGTCAAATGGTGGTGCAGCGACGCTGCCTGTGCCGCGAGGGCGGGCTCTGTCTTGGCGGACAGCGGCAGAAGCGCGAGCGGGAGTTCAGTCACCACCGGCTGCGCCACGACGGGTGCGGCGGGTGCCTCCTCCATGACGATGTGGGCGTTGGTGCCGCTGATGCCGAAGGAGGAGATGCCCGCACACCGGGGGTGCCCGTTGCTCGGCCAGGGCTGGGCCTCGGTCAGCAACTCCACCGCGCCGGCGGTCCAGTCCACGTTCGGTGACGGGGCGTCGACGTGCAACGTCTTCGGTAGGACCCCGTGACGCATCGCCTGGACCATCTTGATCACACCCGCGACACCAGCCGCCGCCTGCGCGTGACCCATGTTCGACTTGATCGACCCCAACCACAACGGCCGGTCCGCAGGCCGGTCCTGACCGTACGTCGCGATGACCGCCTGCGCCTCGATCGGATCACCGAGCGTGGTGCCGGTACCATGCGCCTCCACCGCGTCCACATCGGAGGAGGTCAACCCGGCGTTCGCGAGCGCCTGCCGGATCACCCGCTGCTGCGACGGACCATTCGGCGCCGAAAAACCATTACTCGCCCCATCCTGATTCACCGCCGTACCACGAACAATCGCCAGGACCTCGTGTCCGTTCGCGATCGCGTCCGACAACCGTTCAACCAACAACACCCCAACGCCCTCGGCCCAACCCGCACCATCAGCCGACGCCGAAAACGACTTACACCGACCATCCGGCGCCAACCCCCGCTGACGGGAAAACTCCACAAACATATCCGCCGAACCCATCACCGCCACACCACCAGCCAACGCCAACGAACACTCACCCGACCGCAACGCCTGCACCGCCAAATGCAACGCCACCAACGACGACGAACACGCCGTATCCACCGTCACCGACGGCCCCTCCAACCCCAACGAATACGACACCCGCCCCGACACCAAACTCCCACCCGCCGACGAACCCGCAAACACACCCAACCCATAATCGTGATACATCACCCCCACATACACACCCGTCCCCGACCCCCGCAACAACCCCGGATCAACACCCGCCCCCTCCAACGCCTCCCACGAACACTCCAACAACAACCGCTGCTGCGGATCCATCACCAACGCCTCATTCGGACTAATCCCGAAGAAACCAGCATCAAACCCCGCCGCATCATAAAGAAACCCACCCCGCCGCGTATACGACGTATTCGGCCGCACCCCGGAAGGGTCATAAATTCCGGCCAGATCCCAACCCCGATCCACCGGAAAATCACCGACGGCGTCAATGCCGTTCGCAACCAAACCCCACAAACTCTCCGGACTGTCCACACCACCCGGATACCTACACGCCATACCCACAATCGCGACCGGCTCATCCGCGTTGACACCCGTGACCGCGACCGGGGCCACCGCCCGCACCACACCCGCGACCAAACCCAACACATGCGCCGCCACGGCAGACGCCGACGGGAAATCGAACACCAACGTCGCCGGCAACCGCACCCCGACGGCGTCCTGCAAACGGTTCCGCAACTCCACCGCACTCAACGAATCAAAACCCAACTCACCAAACGCCCGACCAGGCTCAATCGCACCCGCACCCGAATGACCCAACACCGCAGCCGCATGCACCCGCACAACATCAAGAACCACACCCGCACGATCCGCCTCCGCCACCCCGGCCAGGCGGGCCGCGAGGGCGTTGGACGTACCCGTATCCCCCACCACGGCGGTGCCGCGGCGCGGG
This sequence comes from Micromonospora sp. NBC_01699, assembly GCF_036250065.1. Classification (NCBI taxonomy): domain Bacteria; kingdom Bacillati; phylum Actinomycetota; class Actinomycetes; order Micromonosporales; family Micromonosporaceae; genus Micromonospora; species Micromonospora sp. NBC_01699. Next base: position 5,383,931 of record NZ_CP109199.1, read on the forward strand.
CGCGGGCCCGACAGGCCGCGTAGCAGCGCCGGCAGTGTGTCGGCGCGGGCCCGCAGCGCGGGCACGTCCACCCGCAGCGGCGCGACCGCCGCCCGGCCCGACGCCAGCCCGGCATCGAACCCGGCCAGGCCCTCGGCCACGGTCAGCGCGGGCAGGCCGAGGCGGCGCATGCGCTGCTCGGTGTCGGCGAGCGAGCCGCCGGGGCTGTCGGTGTGGCCGAGACCGGAGTCGACGCTCCACAGGCCGAACGCGAGCGACGTCGCGGCCAGCCCGGCGGCGCGGCGGTACGCGGCGAGCGCGTCGAGGAACACGTTGGCGGCGGCGTAGTTGGCCTGCCCGGCGGCGAGCACCAGTCCGCCGGCCGAGGAGAACAGGACGAACGCGGACAGGTCCCGGCCCAAGGTCAGCTCGTGCAGGTGCCAGGCAGCGTCGGCCTTGGGCGCGAACACGTCCCGTACCTGCTCGTCGGTCATCGTGCCGACGAGGCCGTTGTGCATGGCTCCGGCCGCGTGCACCACACCGGACAGATCGGGGATGCCCGCGAGCAGGTCGGAGACGGCGGCCCGGACGGACACGTCGCAGGCGGCTACCTGCACCCGTGCGCCAAGCGCCTCCAGCTCCCGCCGCAGCTCCACGGCACCGGGCGCGGCAGCGCCCCGACGGGAGGTCAACATCAGCGAGCGCACGCCGTACGCGGTCACCAGGTGCCGGGCGACGAGCGCGCCGAGCCCGCCGGTGCCACCGGTGACCAGCACCGTGCCCTCCCCGGAGAACACCGGGGCGGCGGGTGTGCTCGCGGAGGTGCCCGCCAGCGCAGTCGCGGGCGTGCTCGCGGGCGGGGGCGTGGTCGCGAGCGGGGGCGTGGTCGCGAGCGGGGGCGTGGGCGTGGTCACGACGCGGGCCAGGCGAGGCGCCCGGGCCAGGCCGTCCCGGAGCACCATCTCGGGTTCCCCGGTGGCGACGGCGGCTCCCAGCAGCACGGTCGACGCGTCGGTGCCGTCGGAGTCGATCAGTAGGAACCGGTCGGGGTTCTCCGCCTGGGCCGCGCGCACCAGGCCCCACACCGGGGCCTGCGCGAGGTCGACGTCGGTGCCGTCCACCGGCACCGCGTTCCGGGTCACGACGACCAGCCGTGATCCGCTGAACCGGTCCTGTGCCAGGAAGGACCGCAGGACACCCAGCGTTCCCGTGGTGCTCTCGTACGCGGCGTGCGGCGGCTCGCCCGGCACCTGCGGGCAGCTGTGGACGATGTCCCCGCCGACCTCGGTCGTCTCGTCCTCCGGCCAGCCGGTGAGGACCGTGGCGGTCGCCGGCACGGCGAGCGGGGTCCACTCGATCGCGTAGAGCGGCTCCGGGGCGGTGCTGCCGAGCTGCTCGGCGGAGACCGGACGGCCCGCCACCGATCCGACGGTGGCGACCGGCCGTCCCGCGGCGTCCGCGAGTCGCAACACGAGCGCGTTGCGGGACGAGGTGGTCAGGTGTACGCGCAGCGACCGCGCGCCGCCGGAGTGCAGGACGACACCGGTCCACGCGAACGGCAGCACGGCGTCGGCACCGTCATCGAGCAGCGCCGCGTGCATGGCGGCGTCGAGCAGCGCCGGGTGCAGCGCGAACCGGTCGGCGTCGTCGTGCGCCTGCTCGGGCAGGTTCACCTCGGCGTACACGTCGTCACCGGCCCGCCACGCCGCGGTGAGCCCCCGGAACACGGGCCCGTACGCGTAACCCCGGTCCAGCAGCCGGGGGTAGGCGTCGGCGGTGTCGACCGGTACGGCCCCGGCCGGCGGCCACTGTGCCAGGTCGAAGCCGGCCTCGGGTGCACCGGTGGTGAGTACGCCAGCGGCATGCTGGGTCCACGGCGTGTCCTGGCCGGCATCGTCGATCCGGCCGTACACGGCGAGCGGGCGGCGGCCCGTCTCGTCGCGAGCCCCGACGACAACCTGTACGGCAACCCCACCGTGCTCGGGCAGTACGCACGGGGCTTGCAGGGTGAGTTCCTCCAGCAGGTCGCAGCCGATGCGGTCACCGGCCTGCACGGCGAGTTCGACCAGGCCGGAGCCGGGCAGCAGCACGGTGCCGAGGACGGCGTGGTCGGCGAGCCACGGCTGGGCGGCCAGCGAGAGTCGGCCGGTGAGCACGAGCCCGTCGGAGGTCGGCGCGGCGACGAGTGCGCCGAGCAGCGGATGGTCCAGTTCGCCCAGGCCGGCGGAGGCGAGGTCACCGCCGGTGGGCCAGAATCCGAGCAGGTAGTCGCGGGTGTCGAGCCAGTACCGCTGCCGTTGGAACGCGTACGTCGGCAGGTCCACCCGCGACCCACCGGACCCGGCGAACAACCCCGCCCAGTCCACCACCCCACCCCACACATGCAACTGAGCCAGAGCAGCGACAACCGTCTCCGACTCGGCCCTACCGGCCCGCATGATCGCCGCGACCGGGGCGTCGTCCAGGATGCGCGACACCAGACCGGTCAACACCCCGTCCGGACCCACCTCAACGAACCGCGACACACCAAGATCCCGCAACGCGCCCACACCATCGGCGAACCGCACCGCCTCACGAACGTGCCGCACCCAGTAATCAGGCGACGTCAACTCATCCGCCGCCGCCAGCGCACCGGTCAGATTCGACACGATCGGGATCCTCGGAGCCGAGAAAGCCAACCCCCGCGCCACCTCCGCAAAGTCCGCCAACATCGGATCCATCAACGGCGAATGGAACGCGTGCGACACCCGCAACCGGCCAACACGCCGACCCAGACCCTCGAAGTACGCGACCACCGCCGCCACGGCATCTTCCGCCCCGGACACCACCACCGACTCCGGACCGTTCACCGCCGCGATCCCCACCGGCACATCCCCGAGCCGGGCAAGCACCTCCGCCTCGGTCGCCTGCACCGAGGCCATCACCCCGCCGGCCGGCAACGCCTGCATCAACCGACCCCGCGCCGCCACCAACCGCACCGCATCCGCCAACGACCACACACCCGCCACAAACGCAGCCGCCAACTCGCCAATCGAATGCCCAGCCAGAAAATCCGGCCGCACACCCCACGACTCCAGCAGCCGGAACAGGGCCACCTCCACCGCGAACAACGCACACTGGGCGTACCCGGTCCGGTTCAGCAGTTCCTGGTCGTCGCCCCAGACCACCTCCCGCAGCGGACGATCCAAATACTGATCGAACTCCGTCAACACCTCGTCAAACGACGACGCGAACACCGGGAACGACGCGTACAGCTCACGACCCATACCGAGACGCTGCGCACCCTGACCCGTGAACAACAACGCCGTCGCACCGGGACGGACCTGGCCCTGGACGACCGATACCGCGGGGGCGTCCGCGTCGCCGGCCACGCCCGCGAGTCCCGCGAGTCCGGCCAGTGCGCTCGTACGGTCACCGGCGAGCACGGCGGCGCGGTACTCGTAGCCGGGGCGGCCGGCGAGTGTGTGGCCGGTGTCGAGCAGTTCCTGCTCGGAGCGGGCCCGTAGGTGTGCCAGCAGGCGGGCTGCCTGATCGGGGAGCGCGGCGGCGGTCTTGGCCGACAGCAGCAGCGGTACGGCGTACGGCGGAGTTGTCCCGGCGGATGTGCTCACGCCCGTCGCGGGCGCCTGTTCGAGGATGACGTGCGCGTTGGTGCCGCTGATCCCGAACGACGACACCCCCGCTCGCCTGGGACGACCGTTCACCACCCAGTCCCGCGACTCGGTCAACAACTCAACCGCACCCGCCGACCAGTCCACGTTGTGCGACGGCTCGTCCACGTGCAGGGTTCTGGGCAGCACCCCGTGGCGCATCGCCTGCACCATCTTGATCACACCCGCCACACCGGCGGCAGCCTGCGTATGACCCAGGTTTGACTTGATCGACCCCAACCACAGCGGACTGTCCGGCGACCGGTCCTGCCCATACGTCGCGATCAACGCCTGCGCCTCGATCGGATCACCCAGGGTCGTACCCGTGCCGTGCGCCTCCACCGCGTCCACGTCGGCGGCCGACAGGCCCGCGTTCGCGAGCGCCTGACGAATCACCCGCTGCTGCGAAGGACCGTTCGGAGCGGTCAGACCGTTGCTCGCACCGTCCTGGTTGACCGCCGTACCACGAACGATCGCCAACACCTCGTGACCGTTGGCAACGGCGTCGGACAACCGCTCGACCAGCAGCACACCGGCGCCCTCGCCCCAGCTGGTACCGCTGGTGCCGTCGGCGAACGAACGGGCCCGGCCGTCGGCGGCCAGGCCGCGTTGGCGGCTGAACTCGACAAAGACCTCCGGCGTCGCCATCACCGCCACCCCACCGACCAGCGCGAGGGAGCACTCCCCCGACCGCAGTGCCTGCGCGGCCAGGTGCAGCGCCACCAGCGACGACGAGCAGGCCGTGTCGACGGTGACCGACGGGCCCTCCAGGCCGTAGACGTACGAGACCCGGCCGGAGGCGATCGCGCCGGTGCTGCTGTTGGCGGCGTAGTCGTGGTACATCATGCCGGCGTAGACACCGGTCGCACTGCCATGCAGTGACGACGGGTCGACACCGGCGCGCTCGAACACCTCGGACACGCACTCCAGCAGCAGCCGCTGCTGCGGGTCCATGGTCAGCGCCTCGTTCGGGCTGATCCCGAAGAAACCGGGGTCGAACAGGGCGGCGTCGTGCAGGAAGCCGCCCTCGCGGGTGTACGACGTGTTCGGCCGCTCCCCCGACGGGTCGTAGAGGCGGTCCAGGTCCCAGCCCCGGTCGGCGGGAAACTCCGAGATCGCGTCGACACCGTCGGCGACCAGCCGCCACAGCTCCTCCGGGCTGCTCACCCCACCCGGATAGCGGCAGGCCATGCCGACGATCGCTATCGGCTCGTCGGCGGCGGCTGCCACCGACGTCACGACCGTCGCGGGGGCCGCGCCGACGACCTCGTCAAGCAGGTGCCGGGCCAGCGCCTGCGGGGTCGGATAGTCGAACACCAGCGTCGCGGGCAGCCGTAGCCCGGTGACCTCGTGCAGGGCGTTGCGCAGTTCGACGGCGGTCAGCGAGTCGAAGCCGAGTTCGGTGAAGGCACGGTCGGCGGCGACGGCGCGCGGTGATCCGAACGCGAGCACCTGCGCGACGCGTTCGCGTACCAGGTCCAGCAGCATCGGTTCGCGCTCGTCGGCGGGCAGTGCGGAGAGCTGCCGTTGCAGCGTGCTACCGCCGACGGCGGCGCCGGTGCTGCGTCGGCGGCTCACCGGGACGAGGCCCCGGAGCAGGCCGGGCAGGTCGCCGCCGCGCTCGCGCAGCGCGGCCAGGTCCAGCTTGACCGGCACAAGAACGGCTTCCGGCGTACGCAGGCAGTCGTCGAGCAGTGCGAGCGCCTCGGCCGACGACATGGAGTACACGCCGCCACGCGAGATACGGGAGCGATCGGCTCCGCGCAGGTTCACGGCCATCCCGGCCTCGTCCGACCACAGACCCCAGGCCAGGGAGTGCGCGGGTAGCCCGGTGGCGCGCCGGTGCGCGGCAAGCGCGTCGAGGAACGTGTTGGCGGCGCTGTAGCTGCCCTGTCCGGGGGCACCGAGCAGGCCCGCGAATGCGGAGAACAGCACGAACGCGTCGAGCCGCAGCGCGGCGGTCAGCTCGTGCAGGTGCCAGGCGGCGTCGAGCTTGGGCCGCAGTACCGCGGCCAGCCGCTGCGGGGTGAGCCCGTCGAGCACACCGTCATCCAGCACACCGGCGGTGTGTACGACCGCGGTGAGCGGCTGGTCGGCCGGGATCGTGGCGAGCAGCCCGGTCAGCGCTTCGCGGTCGGCGACGTCGCAGGCGGCGATGGTGACGTGGGCGCCGAGTGCGGTGAGGTCGGCGCGCAGCCGTCCGGCGTCCGGTGCCCGGTCGCCCCGGCGGCTGGCCAGCAGCAGCCGGCGTACCCCGTGGTGTTCGACCAGGTGCCGGGCGACCTGCGCGCCCAGGCCACCGGTGCCGCCGGTGACCAGCACCGTCCCGCCGCCGGTGAACACCGCTGCGGTGGCGATCGTACGCGGCAGCCGGGCCAGCGTGCCCGCGTACGCGACCCCGTCGCGCACCGCGAGTTGCGGGTCGCCGGTCAGGGCGAGTCCGGCGAGGGCGTGTTCGGTGGCGGGCGTGGCGTCGGTGTCCACGAGCGCGAACCGTCCCGGGTGCTCGGACTGCGCCGAGCGCAGCAGGCCCCAGACGGCGGCGTGACGCGGGTCGACGTCCTCGCCGTCCCTGGCGCCGATCGCGTGCCGGGTGAGCACCACCAGGCGGGCGGCGGCGTAGCGCTCGTCGGCGAGCCAGTCCCGCACGACGGCAAGCACGTCGGCCGTGATCCGGTGCGCATCGGCGACGATTCCGGTGTCGCCGTCGGCAATGGTTCCGGTGTCGCCGTCGGCGACGGGTCCGGTGTCACCGCCGGCAATGGTTGCGGGGCCGGCGGGTTCGGGGCAGCGGTAGGCGACGGTGGTGGGCACCGACCGGGTGGTGTCGAGGTCGTGCCAGTCGACCCACCGGGCGGCGGGCACCGCCCCGGCCGTGGGCACGGGTGTCCAGGACATCCGGTACAGCGCGTCGTGCACCCCGGCGCCGACGGCGGTGAGCTGTTCGATCGCGACGGGCCGCAGGGTCAGCGCGGCGACGGTGGCGACCGGGTCACCCGCGCCGTCGGCGATGTCGAGCCGGAGCGCCCCGGATCCGTTCGGGGTCAGCCGCAGGCGCAACCGGGTCGCACCGGTCGCGTGCAGGGTCGTACCGGACCAGGCGAACGGCAGCACGACCTGCTCGCCGATCGTGTCGGTGAGGGTGGCGGCGTGCAGGCAGGCGTCGAGCGCGGCGGGGTGCAGCCCGAACCGCTCCGCGTCGGCGTGCGCGGCGTCGGGCAGTTCGACCTCGGCGTACACCTGCCCGTTCAGCGTCCATGCGGCGGTCAGGCCCTGGAAGACGGGCCCGTACGCCATCCCGGCGTCGGTGAACCGCTGGTACATCCCGGTCAGGTCGACGGGCTGGGCTCCGGGCGGCGGCCAGGCGCCGATCGGCTCGGGCTGCTGCTCGCCGGTGGACAGCACGCCGGTGGCGTTGCGGGTCCAGGACTGGTCGTCAAGCAGGTCGTGGCGCCGGGAGTAGACGGTGACGGGCCGGGTTCCCCGGTCGTCGGCGGCGCCGACGGCGACCTGCACCTGGACCGCACCATGAGCGGGCAACACCAGCGGCGCCTCGATGGTCAGCTCGTCCAGCAGGCCGCAGCGCACCTGGTCACCGGCGCGTACGGCCAGTTCCACGAAACCGGTGCCGGGGAACAGGATCGCGCCGCCGACCCGGTGATCGGCCAGCCACGGGTGGGTCTGTGCGGACAGCCGCGCGGTGAGGACGACGCTGTCGGACTCGGCGAGCATGACGGCCGCACCGAGCAGTGGATGGTCGGCGGTTTCGAGGCCGGCGGCGGTCACGTCGCCGGTCACCTGCTCGCCCTGCAACCAGTACCGCTGCCGCTGGAACGCGTACGTCGGCAGGTCCACCCGCGACCCACCGGACCCGGCGAACAACCCCGCCCAGTCCACCGTCCCACCCCACACGTGCAACTGAGCCAATGCGGCAACAGCGGTTTCCGACTCGACCCGCCCGGCCCGTACGGTCGCCACCACCGCCGCGTCATCGAGCAGGCGCGACACCAGCCCGGTCAACACCCCGTCCGGACCCACCTCAACGAACCGCGACACACCAAGATCCCGCAACGCACCCACACCATCGGCGAACCGCACCACCTCACGAACATGCCGCACCCAGTAATCAGGCGACGTCAACTCATCCACCGTCGCCAGAGCACCGGTCAGATTCGACACGAACGGGATCCTCGGAGCCGCGTACGACAACCCCCGCGCCACCTCCGCAAAGTCCGCCAACATCGGATCCATCAACGGCGAATGGAACGCGTGGCTCACCTTCAGCCACGAGACCCGCCGGCCGAGGCCCTCGAAGTGAGCCACCACCGCCGCCACGGCATCCTCGGCTCCGGACACCACCACCGACTCGGGACCGTTCACCGCAGCGACACCGACCGGCACGTCCCCGAGCCGAGCAAGCACCTCCGCCTCGGTCGCCCGGATCGACGCCATCACCCCACCCGACGGCAACGCCTGCATCAACCGACCACGCGCCGCCACCAACCGCACCGCATCCGCCAACGACCACACACCCGCCACAAACGCAGCCGCCAACTCACCAATCGAATGCCCAGCCACAAAATCCGGCCGCACACCCCACGACTCCAGCAGCCGGAACAGGGCCACCTCCACCGCGAACAACGCACACTGGGCGTACCCGGTCCGATTCAACAACTCCTGGTCGTCGCCCCACACCACCTCCCGCAGCGGACGATCCAAATACTGATCGAACTCCGCCAACACCTCGTCAAACGACGACGCGAACACCGGGAACGACGCGTACAGCTCACGACCCATACCGAGACGCTGCGCACCCTGACCCGTGAACAACAACGCCGTCGCACCGGGACGGACCTGGCCCTGGACGACCGTCACCGCGGGGGCGTCCGCGTCGCCGGTCAGGATCGCCAGTCCGGCCAATGCCGACGCCCGGTCGGCGGCCAGGACGACGGCGCGGTGGTCCAGCGCCGATCGGGTGGTGCCGAGGGAGAACGCGACGTCCGGCAGCGCCCCGTCCGGCGTACCGGTAATGAAGGACGCGAGGCGGGCGGCCTGCGCCCGCAGCGCGTCCGGGCCCCGGCCGGACACCGGCAGTGGCAGCGGAACCCCGGCGGGCCAGGTGGCCGTGAGCGTCTGCTCGGCCGGCGGCTCGTCGCCCTCCTCGGCCGGTACGTCGGCGGTCGCCTGCTCGATGATGATGTGCGCGTTCGTGCCGCTGATGCCGAACGACGACACCGCGGCCCGGCGCGGGCGGCCGTGTTCGGGCCAACTCACAGCCTCGGTGAGCAGTTCGACGTGGCCGGCGGACCAGTCGACGTGCCGGGACGGCTCGGTGACGTGCAGCGTTTTGGGCACCAGGCCGTGGCGCATCGCCTGGACCATCTTGATCACACCGCCGACCCCGGCGGCGGCCTGGGCGTGGCCGATGTTCGACTTGATCGAGCCGAGCAGCAGTGGCTGGTCCGCGGGCCGGTCCTGCCCGTACGTGGCGAGCAGTGCCTGTGCCTCGATCGGGTCGCCGAGGGTGGTGCCGGTGCCGTGGGCCTCCACGACGTCGATCTGGTCGGCGGTGACCTGGGCGTTGGCCAGTGCCTGGCGGATGACGCGCTGCTGTGCGGGGCCGTTGGGGGCGGTGAGGCCGTTGCTGGCGCCGTCCTGGTTGACGGCGGAGCCGCGCAGCACGGCGAGCACCCGGTGGCCGTTGCGCCGGGCGTCGGAGAGCCGTTCCAGCAGCAGCATGCCGATGCCCTCGGACCATCCGGTGCCGTCGGCGGCGTCGGAGAACGCCTTGCACCGGCCGTCGGGCGCCAGCCCACGCTGGCGGCTGAAGGCGACGAACGGCGACGGCGTGGACATGACCATGACGCCGCCGGCCAGGGCGAGGCGACATTCCCGCTGGCGCAGGGACTGCATGGCCAGGTGCAGTGCGACCAGCGACGACGAGCAGGCGGTGTCGACGGTCAGCGCCGGGCCCTCCAGGCCGAGGGCGTACGACACCCGGCCGGAGATGACGGCGGCAACGCTGGCGGTGCTCATGTACGCCTCGGCGAACTCCGGCAGGACCGCCACCAGGTGCTGGTAGTCCTGTACGCCGGAGCCGGCGAAGACGCCGACGGGCTCGCCACGCAGCGAGTCCGGGTCGATCCCGGCCCGTTCGACGGCCTCCCAGCAGACTTCGAGCATGAGCCGCTGCTGCGGGTCGGTGGCGATCGCCTCGCGGGGGCTGATGCCGAAGAACTCGGCGTCGAAGTCGGCGACGCCGGAGACGAACCCGCCCTGGTTGACGTAGCTGGTGCCGGACTGCTCGCCGTCCCCGGCGAGCAGTCCGTCGAGGTGCCAGCCCCGGTCGGTCGGGAACTCGGTGATCGCGTCGCGGCCCTGGGCGACGAGGTCCCACAGCTGTTCGGGGGTGCTGACGCCGCCCGGGTAGCGGCAGGCCATGGCGACGATCGCGATGGGCTCGTGGTCCTTGGCCTCGGCCTGGCGCAGCCTGCGCTTGGACTGTTGCAGGTCGGCCGTGGCCCGCCGCAGGTAGTCCCGCAGCTTGTCGTCTTGAGACATGTCCAACCTCATCCGCTTGTCGAGCCTGCCGGCGCCGGGCGCCGGGCGGTGTGCCGTGTCAGGAGACGCCCAGCTCGCTGTCGAGCGCGGCGAAGAGTTCGTCGTCGGTGGCCTCGTCGAGAGCCGGTGCCGCCGGGTCGGCCGGGTCACCACCGTGGCTGTCCTGCCAGCCGCGCAGCAGCGCCTCCAGGCGGGCGGTGACGCGGGTGTGTGCGTCGGCCTGTGGGCCGTACGCGGCGAGCGCGGCTTCGAGCCGGTCCACCTCGGACAGCAGGGTGTCGACGGCGCCCGCCCCGGTGGGGGCGAGTACGCCGTCGAGGTGCTCGGCGACGGCGCGGGCGGTCGGGTGGTCGAAGACCAGGGTGGTCGGCAGCGAGATCCCGCTGGCGTCGGTGAGTCCGTTGCGGAACTGCACCGCGCTGAGCGAGTCGAACCCGAGGTCCTTGAAGGCGCGTTCGGGTGCGACCGCCGCCGGGCCCGGGTGTCCGAGCACCACGGCGGCGTGGGTGCGGACGAGGTCGAGCAGGACGGTCAGCCGCTCGGCCGGGGGTCGTCCGGCCAGTTCGGCGCGCAGCCGATCGGCGGTTTCGCCGGCCCGCCGGGGCCGGGTACGGACGAGGCCGCGCAGGGTAGCGGGCAACTGCCCCGCCTCGGCGAGGGTACGCAGGTCGAGGTCGACCAGGGCCAGGTACGCCCGGTCGGTGGCAATCGCGTGGTCGAACAGGGCGATGCCGGTGTCGACGGACAGCGGCGGGATGCCCTGGCGGCGCAGCCGCGCCCGGTCGGCGTCGCCGAGTTCGCCGCCCATGCCCGCGCCCGCCCACAGGCCCCAGGCCAGGGACTGGCCCGCCAGACCTGCGGCGCGTCGGTGTGCGGCGAGCGCGTCGAGGAACGTGTTGGCGGCCGCGTACGCGCCCTGTCCGGGGCCGCCGAGGGTGCCGGACACGGACGAGAACAGCACGAACGCGGTCAGGTCCCGGTCGCGGGTGGCCCGGTGCAGGTGCCAGGCGGCGTCGGCCTTCGGGGCGAGTACGTCGGCCAGCCGGTCCGGGGTGAGCGCCCCGATCACCCCGTCGTCGAGGACACCGGCCGCGTGGACGATCCCGGTCAGGTCGGGAATGCCGGCGACCAGGGTGTCGACCGAGGCCCGGTCGGCGACGTCGCAGGCCAGGATCCGGGTCTGCGCGCCGAGGCCGGTGAGTTCCTTCTCCAGTTCGTCCGCGCCGGGTGCGTCGGGTCCGCGCCGGGAGGTCAGCACCACCGACCGCACCCCGTACGCGGTGACCAGGTGCCGGGCCACCAGCGCGCCCAGTCCGCCGGTGCCGCCGGTGACCAGCACGGTTCCCCGCTCGGAGAACGTTGTCGCCGGTCCGGACCGGATGGCGGGGGTGGCGTCGGGTGCCGCTCCGGTCAGGCGCGGTACCCGCGCGATCCCTCTGCGCAGCGCCACCTCCGGTTCGCCGGCGGCGGCAACGGCTGCCAGCAGCGGCGCCGACGACTCGGCGGTGCCGTCGGAGTCGACCAGCACGAACCGGTCGGGGTGTTCGGCCTGCGCGGCGCGGACCAGGCCCCAGACGGCCGCACCGGCGAGGTCGGTGACGTCGGCCCCGTCGACCGGCACCGCGCCGTGGGTCAGCACCACCAGCCGGGAGGCGGCGTATCGGTCCTCGGTGAGGAAGTCCTGCAACCCGGCGAGCACCCGGCCGGTGGCCGCACGGACCCCGGTGGGCACGTCGCCCGGCTCGGGCGGGCAGGTGAACAGCAGCGCCGCCGGGGCTGGTTCGTCCGTGGACGGCCGGGTCCAGGGCGGCAGCGGCGCACCGGCTTCGGGCAGTTCGACGGTCGGCCAGTGCAGGTCGAACATCGCGTCACCGGTCCGTGGTGCGGGCGGTGGCGGCAGCTCGGCGACGCCGAGGGTCACCGTGCCGGACAGCACCGGCGCACCCGTGGCGTCGGTGACCCGCAGGACGCCGTCGCCGGTCAGCCGTACCCGTAGCCGGGTGGCGCCGTCGGCGTGCAGGGTGAGGTTGTGCCAGATGACCGGTTGGCGGATGGTGTCGCCGTCGGCCAGGCGGCAGTGCAGGGCGGCGTCGAGCAGCACCGGGTGGACGCCGTACCCGTCGGCGGTGACGTCGTGCGGCAGGGTGAGTTCGGCGTACCGGTCGCCGTCGCGCCGCCAGGCGGCGGTGACCGCCCGGAACGCCGGGCCGTGCCGGTGGCCGCGTCCGGCGAGTGCGGCGTAGGCGGCGGTGACGTCGATCGGCGTGGCGTGCGCCGGTGGCCACGGCAGCGCCGAGGGCGCCGGCCCGGCCGCCCCGGTGAGGGTGCCGGCCGCGTGCCGGGTCCAGTCGCCGGTGCCGGCCTCGGGTGCGCTGTGGATCGTGACGATGCGCTGTCCGTCGGGGTCCGGCGCCCCAACCTGTACGCGCAGCGCCAGGCCGCCCTGCGCGGGCAGCCCGAGGAGGGCGTCCAACCGCAGCTCGCGCAGGGTGTCGCAGCCGACGAGTGCCCCGGCCGAGAGGGCCAGGCCGGGCAGCGCGGCGGCGGGCAGCACGGTGACGCCGTCGAGTTCGTGGTCGGCGAGCCACGGCTGTTCGTCGATCCCGATCCGGCCGGTGAGCAGCACACCGCCGTCCGGCAGCTCGACGGCGGCGCCGAGCAGCGGGTGTCCGGTGTCCCGGACCCCGAGCGCGCCCAGGTCCGCGCCGCCGGACCGGATCGGCAGCCAGAACCGGCGACGCTGGAACGCGTACGTGGGCAGGTCCACCAGTCGCGCCCCGTGTCCGGTGAACAGCGCCGGCCAGGTCACCCCGACGCCGTGCGCGTACGCGTGGGCCAGCCCCGCCACCAGCGACCTCGGCTCGTCGGCGCTACGGTGCAGCAGCGCCGTGAACACGGCTTCGACGCCGACCTGTGTGCCGAGCGCGGTCAGCACCCCGTCGGGGCCGAGTTCGACGAAGCTGGTGACGCCGTCGTCGTGCAGGGCGCGTACCGCGTCGGCGAACCGGACCGGGCGACGTACGTGCGACACCCAGTAGTCGGGGTCGCAGAGTTCGGCCGTGCTCGCCGGCCGACCGGTCATGGTCGACACGACGGGGATGGTCGGCGGGTGGTATTCGAGGGTGGCGGCGACGGCGGCGAACTCGGCGAGCATCGGCTCCACGAGCGGCGAGTGGAACGCGTGCGACACCCGCAGCCGGGTGGTCTGCCGGCCCAGTGCCGCGAAGTGCGCGGCGACGGCGGTGACGGCGTCGTCCGTACCGGACACCACCACCGAGGCGGGGCCGTTGACGGCGGCGAGGCCGGCAGCCTCCGACAGCAGCGGCGTGACCTCCGCCTCGGTGGCGGCGATGGCGATCATGGCGCCGCCGGGCGGCAGGGCCTGCATCAGTCGCCCCCGCGCGGCGACCAGGCGGGCCGCGTCGGCCAGCGACCACACCCCGGCGACGTGTGCGGCGGCCAGTTCGCCGATCGAGTGCCCGGCCAGGTGGTCGGGGCGTACGCCCCAGCTTTCGAGGAGCCGGAACAGGGCCACCTCGATGGCGAACAGGGCGCACTGGGCGTACCCGGTGCGGTTCAGCAGCTCCTGGTCGTCGCCCCAGAACACGTCGCGCAATGGCCGGTCGAGATGCTGGTCCAGGTGCGCGACGGCGGCGTCCAGCGCGGCCGCGTACGCCGGGAACGCCGCATGCAGGCCGCGGCCCATGCCCACGCGTTGCGCGCCCTGCCCGCCGAACAGGAAAGCGGTGCCGCCGGTGCCGGCGGCACCGGTGCTGACCTGCGCGACGGGCATCGCGGCCGCGACGGCCGCGAGGCCCGCCAGCGCGTCGGCGCGGTCCGCGGCGAGCACAACCGCCCGGTGTACGAACGCCGACCGGCCGCCCAGCGTCAGGCCGACGTCGTGCAGCGACGCCCCGGGCGTGGCCGCCAGGTGCTCGTGCAACCGTCCGGCCTGCGCCCGCAACGCCTGCTCGGTACGCGCCGACAGCACCAGCGGCGTCCCGGCCACCGGCGCGGCGGGTGCCGGCTCCCGGCCCGCCGGTTCGGCGGGCGGTGCCTGTTCGAGGATCAGGTGCGCGTTGGTGCCGCTGATGCCGAACGCGGACACCCCGGCGCGACGCGCCCGGCCGGTGCCCGGCCACGGCACCGTCTCGGTGACCAGGGCGGCGTTCCCGGCGGCCCAGTCGACATACGGGCTCGGCTCGTCCACGTGCAGCGTGCGGGGCACCTCGCCGTGGCGCATCGCGACGACCATCTTGATCACACCGGCCACCCCGGCGGCGGCCTGGGTGTGCCCGATGTTCGACTTCACCGACCCGAGCAGCACCGGGCGGTCGGCGGGCCGGTCCTGCCCGTACGTCGCCAGCAGCGCCTGCGCCTCGATCGGGTCGCCGAGCCGGGTCCCGGTGCCGTGCGCCTCGACCACGTCGACGTCGGCGAAGCCCAGCCGCGCGTCGGCCAGTGCCTGCCGGATGACGCGCTGCTGCGACGGGCCGTTGGGTGCGGTCAGGCTGCTCGACGCGCCGTCCTGGTTGACCGCCGAGCCACGGATCAGCGCCAGCACCGGGTGCCCGTTGGCGATCGCGTCGCCGAGCCGTTCCAGCAGCAGCACCCCGGCTCCCTCGCTGCACCCGACGCCGTCGGCGGCGGCCGCGAACGACTTGCACCGCCCGTCGAGGGCGAGGCCGCGCTGCTCGCTGAAGTAGACGAACATGTCCGGGCTGGACATCACCGTGGCGCCGCCCGCCAACGCGAGCGAGCACTCGCCCCGGCGCAGCGCCTGCACCGCCCAGTGCGTCGCGACCAGCGACGACGAGCAGG
Source organism: Micromonospora sp. NBC_01699 (assembly GCF_036250065.1). NCBI lineage: Bacteria > Bacillati > Actinomycetota > Actinomycetes > Micromonosporales > Micromonosporaceae > Micromonospora > Micromonospora sp. NBC_01699. The sequence continues at coordinate 5,398,942 of NZ_CP109199.1, forward strand.
CCGTGTCGACGGTGACCGCCGGACCCTCCAGACCCATCGTGTACGCAACCCGACCGCTGGCGAGGCTGCCGCTGCTGGTGCCGGCGGCACCGTTGCCCAGCGCGTAGTCGTGGTACATCAGCCCGCAGAACACGCCGGTGGCGCTGCCGCGCAACGTCGCCGGGTCGATACCGGCCCGCTCGACCGCCTCCCAGCACACCTCCAGCAGCAGGCGCTGCTGCGGGTCGGTGCCCAGCGCCTCGTTCGGGCTCATCCCGAAGAAGTCGGGGTCGAAGTCGCCCGCGTCGTAGAGGAAACCGCCCTCGACGGCGCAGGTGCGCCCCGCCGTACCCGGCTCGGGATCGTGGATGCCGCCGGGCCAGCCCCGGTCGGCCGGGAACGGCCCGACCGCGTCCACGCCCCGCTGCACCAGCCGCCACAGGTCCTCCGGGGCGGTGACGCCGCCCGGGTACCGGCAGGCCATGCCGACGATCGCGACGGGCTCCTCGGAGACCCGCTGTTCCAACTCGGCCACCCGGGCGCGGCTCTCGCGCAGGTCGGCGGTGGCTCGGCGCAGGTACTGCAACAGCCGCTCGTTCTCACTCACCGGACTTCTCCCTGGTTGTTGCAGCCGGCCGATGGTTAGGGGGGTGCCGCGGGGCCCGGAGTAGGGGTGCCGACGGTCAACCGGCGGTGGCCGACCGAGGCAGGCTCAGCGGGCGCCTGGCGACGTGGTCGCGGATCACGTCCAGCACCGCCGGGGCGTGCTCGTTCAGGAAGAAGTGCCCGCCGGGGTAGACGCCCAGCGCGAACGGGCCGGTGGTGTGCTCGGCCCAGGTACCCGCCTCGTCGATGGTGACCTGCGGGTCGGTGTCACCGGTGAGCGCCACGACCGGGCAGGCCAGCGGCGGCGTCGGCCGGTAGCGGTAGGTCTCCGCGGCCCGGTAGTCGCTGCGCAGCGCCGGCAGGATCATGCTCACGACCTGCTCGTCGTCGAACATCTGCGGATCGGTGCCGCTGAGCCCCTTGAGGTCGGCGATGAACTCGGCGTCGCTGTACAGGTGCACCCGCTCGTCACGGAAGCACGACGGCGCGCGCCGCCCCGACGCGAACAGCCCGTGCGGGGTGATCCCGCGCTGCGCCAGCCGGACGGCGACCTCGAACGCCAGGGTCGCGCCCATGCTGTGGCCGAACAGGACGAACGGCCGGTCCGTCCAGGGCAGCAGCAGCGGCACCAGCAGGTCGGCCAGCGTACGCAGATCGTCAACGCACGGCTCGCCGCGCCGGTCCTGCCGCCCCGGGTACTGGATCGCCAGCACGTCCAGCAGTGGCGACAACGCCCGCGACACCGGAAAGTAGTACGACGCCGAACCACCCGCGTGCGGCAGGCAGATCAGCCGGGTGCTCGCCTGTGGGGCCGGGTGGAACCGCCGGATCCACGCACCGCCGTCGGTCGGTCCCGCCATCGACTCGCTGTCCCTTCGTTGTGCCGACCGCATTTCCGGCACGGTCCACGGGGGACGGCGCGGGCGGCCGGGCCGAAACTCATCTAAGTCACGGCGATGTGGCCATCGCCAGGGCACACGGCCCCTAAAGGCCGTTGGGGCACCCCCTAAACCGGCGCGGGCATCCCCCCTGCCGACAAGCTCACGACGGTTCGGGTGGATCGAGCCGGAACCGTACCGACAGGTCCGAACGGCCGTTGAGGTTGAGTTTGCGGTAGACCCGGGTCAGGTGCTGCTCGACCGTGCTGACGGTGATGAACAGCGCCTGCGCCACCTCCCGGTTGGTATGACCGACGGCGACCAGCTCGGCGACCCGGCGTTCGGCGTCACTGAGCAGTACGGTCCCGTCGCCCGATCCGTCCGGCGGCGGGTCGGCGTTCTCGTCCGACTCCGGTAAGGGGGTGTCCGGACCGGTCAGGACGGTCCCGGTGTGGTGCAGCAGCGCCTGCTGCGGGCGTACCCACCCGGCGGAGCCATCCTGGCGCTGCGCCGGGATCCGGGCCGCCGGCGGCGCCAGCTGGGCCGACGCCCACAACGTGCCCGGCCGCTGCGGCAGGTCACCCGCGGCCTCCAGGAGCCGCCGGGCCGCCGCCCGGGAACTGGCCGTACTCGGCTGGTGCATCAGCTCTCCCACCAGCTGCCGGGCCAGGTCGTCCTCGCCCATCCGCAGGTAGACCGTGGCCGCCCCGATCCGCCACGGCGCGGCACCGGTCGGCTGCTGACCCGACTGCTCCATCTGCTCACCGCAGTTGAGGAAGTCGACCAGCGCGTCGTGCAGCCGCCCCGTCGCCAGGTGGTACTGCGCCCGCGCGTGCAGGTACAGCAGCCCGTACCGGGTCTGGAACATGGTCGGCGGGGTGGCCCGGCGCAGCTGTCGCGCGGCCTGCTCGAACCGGCCGGACTCGGTCGCGGCGAGAATCAGCGTGGCCAGCGGCCCGCCGATCGCGACCCCCCAGCCGCGCGCCGGGATCAGGGTCAGCGCGGCGTGCGCCCACCGCTCCGCCGCCGCCAGGTCGCCCTGGTGCAGCGCGATCTCGCCCTGCACCGCGGCGAGCCGGGCCTGCCAGGTCGCCGCACCCCGGGCCGCGGCCTGCTCGAACAGCGGCCCGCACCACAGCGCGGCCCGGTCGGCCCGGTCGGCGTGGACCAGCGTCAGCATCGCCGCCTCGATCCAGTCGAAGCTGTCGTCGTCGAGCCGGCCGCCCTGGAGCATCTGCTCGGCCACCGTCACGGTGTCGGCGTCCGGGTCCCGGGTCAGCCCCTCGGCCAGCGCCGTCGCCGCCTGCACGAGTTGACTGAAGATCGGCGACACCTCCGCGGCGGGAACGGCCGGCGTACTCGCCAGCAGCGACGGGCAGAACACCCGCAGCCACTGCTGCGCGATCCGCAACCGGGCCAGCACCTCCGGGTCGAAGCACGCCTCCGACGCCGCCGCCACCCCGAGCACCCGCTCGACCGCGGCCAGGTTGCCGTGCCAGCACAGCGCCCGGAGGATCACCGAGGCGTCGCCGGGCGGCAGCAGCCCTTCGAGCAGGTTCTCGGTCAGCGGCTCCAGGTGCCGCGCGGCCGTCGCCGGGTTCACCCGCCACTGCACCCGCAGCAGCCGCATCGTGATCGCCGCACGCTCCGGCTCGGTACGCGCAGCGGTCATCGCCAACTCCAGGCACTGCACCGCGAAGTCCACGTCGTCGCCGAGGTCGGCCTGTTCGGCCGCCTCCCGCAGCTCGGCCAGGGCCCACTCCTCGGCCACGTGCGAGGCGGCGATCAGGTGCCGGGCCACCACGGCCGCCGGTTCGCCGTCGTCGTGCAGCACCCGGGCGATCCGCCGGTGCCACCGGGCGCGCTCCGCACCGGTCATGCTGTCCAGTACGGCGGCCGCCGCCGCCTGGTGCCGGAACCGGCCCGCGTCCACCAGCCCGATCTCCTGCAACCCCTGTAGCGCCCAGGCCGCGTCGGCCGCGTCCACCTCCAGCATCCGCGCCAGCGTCCCCGGCGTCGCCGGCTCCCCCAGTACCGCCAGGCCGCTGACCACGGTCAGCATCACCGGCTCGAACCGGTGCACGCACGACAGCACCGCCTGCCCGTACGCGTCCCCGACCACCAGCCCCGGCGTGTGCTGGTCCGCCTCCCGCCGCACCCGACCGTGGTCGGACAGCAGCGCGTGCGCCAGCAGCGGGTTGCCGCCGCTCAGCTCGGCCAGTTCGGTGGTTGTCGCCGAGTCGAGCCCCGGTCCGGCGAGGCGACCGACCCCGTCGGGACTGAGCCGGGCCAGGTGGATGTGCCGGCACGCGGGCTCCCGCAGCAGTTCGGCCCGGAACAGCGGGCTGGCCCGGTGCGAGTACTCGGTTTCGGCGAGCACGACCAGCGCCCGTGCGCCGCGTACCCGCCGCACGATGGACAGCAGGACCTGTAGCGACGCGGCGTCGGCGTGCTGGATGTCGTCGATCGCCACCAGCACCGGGGTCTCGTCGGACAGCTCCCGCAGCGCCTCCCAGACACCGCGCATGGTGCGGCTGCTGACCGGCCCCGGTACGGCCGCCGCCTGGTCGAGAAGCCCGGCGAACCGCCCGGCCGCCGACGCGGGCAGCGCCGCGAACAGTTCGGTGAGCAATCCCATCGGCAGGGTGCTTTCCGCCCGCACCCCGGCGGCGGTCAGAACCAGGCCGCCCGCTCGGGCCACCTGCTCGGTGAACGCCTGCAACAGTGTGGTTTTGCCGGTGCCCGCGGCCCCGGTGACGAGCACGACGGACCCGCCGCCGCCCGCCGCGTCGGCGTGGTACGCGTTCAGCGTCGCCAGCTCCACTTCACGTTCGATCAGCGGTTCCATGGCATCCCTTGACTTTCCCCCCCGGGGTTGCGCCTGCACCGGTGCGTCGGGCCCGCAGGTCGCATCGGCCGGCCACCACCCCCCAGCGGCCGCCCACGCCTGACAAAGGATGCGATCGACGACGCGGTGGCCCGTCTTTCTGCTCGGCCACCGCGATCGGGTCGCGACCCTCGGAATCCCGCGTTTCAGTGTCCATACCAGACCCCGGACATTTACCGGAGCGTAATCTTGTAACCGAATTGTGAAACCTAAATTAGGACCGAAGCGCCTGCCACGCAAAGGAAAATCGTGATTGCGACAGCTGCCAGAATCCCCTAGGGAGAGACACTTCCGACACCTGCGAGCCTACCGGATGGTCGACAGAATATGGGATCACCGCCCGACCACGAGAGGGTGGCGGGCATGGCCGGACGACGTCCCCGCGCGGGCCCGTGACGCGCTCGCCTCGGCTCCGGGCACATCGACCGCCCCCAACGGGCCGGAGGCTCATCCCAAGGCGTGGTTTATGGTCACGTCCCGGCCCACGTGGCGATTCGCTCGGCGCCGTCGGGGCCGACATGTCACGCCGAGGGCGCCGGCACACCCGGACCCCTGGTTGCCCGTCACCTCTGCGACAACGCCAAGACGACGGGCATCGAGGGGATCATGGCTGGACCTGCACCGCGTCGGCGTCCGGCGAGCGGAGCGGACACGCATTGGCCGCCGCCTTGTTGATCGACATCTCGGGCTTGGCGGGTTGCCGGCGACGGACAGATCAGCGAATTCGGAACGGACGGGACGACTTTCGGTAAACCCGTGTACCGGGCCAACACCCCGATCCACGGGCGATTCAGGTCACCGGGATGGGATCCGGTGTCCCGGCCCGTACCGACGGCGGTGATGGAACTCCGCATCTCGACCCACCCAATCCGGTGGACCGCTACGCCACCTCGGCGCATTTCTCACCCGAAAAGCGGAAGGCCGCCTCATCGATTTGGAGCAGACGGGCTTCGACCTGGCATTTCCGTTCCAGCGGGTACGGGATTCAACCTAACGACCCTCGTTCATGAATCCCATTCAGGTTTCGAACCCTTGCGCGCCGCACGCTTATATCCGCAGCTCAGACGGAATATTTCACGAATCCATGTCACCATTGCAGGCCCGGGTACGACTCACCGGTGGCGTCGATACCCGGCCTGAAGGCCGCCGAACCCGCCGCCGGGGGCGCCATCGGCGATCATGGGGTGGGAGCCGGAGAAGGCCACGATGGGCTCGCCCACGGCCAGGTCCCCGCCCGCCGAGGCCCTGGAACAGGCAGAGCCCGTCCGGCGTGGAACCCCGACGCGGCAACGCCGGAAGGAAAGGATCCAGACATGGGCCACGCCGACCTTGCCAACAGCGAGGAGCTGCGGACCGCGCGGCTGTCGCTGCGCCGCCCAACGCCCGCCGACATCGACGCCATCCACCGGGTCCACAGCGATCCGCGGGCTTGCGCGCACAACCCTGGCGACGCGCTCGCCAGCCGCACCGAAGCTGAGCAGCTCTACCAGAGGTGGGACGGACACTGGCACCGGAATGGCTTCGGCTACTGGACGGTCCGTGGCCACGTGCCGAGCGACCAGCCGCTCGGCTTCTGCGGCATCAAGCTGATGGAGCTACACGGCCTCACCATCCTGAACCTGTTCTACCGCCTCGACCCCTCGGCCTGGGGAAACCGGATCGCCACCGAGGCCGCCACCGCGGTCGTCGACTGGGCAACCACGCACCTGCCCGACCGGCCCCTCGTCGCAAGAGTGCGACCCGACAACACGGCGTCGCTCAAGGTCGCCGTACGCGCCGGCCTGCGCCGCGCTCCCCACCTGGACACCGCTGGGGAGGACGGCCTCGACTGGATCTTCACGTCGAACTGGCCGGACAACGCAGATCCAGCCCGCGACCCGCGCGCGTGAACCGGATCCCGGGTCCGAATCCAGCAGTCCAACGACAGTCGCGGATGGCTTTGCGCCTGTCAGCCGTTGATGGACGCTGGCGCCGGCAAAAATGGCAGGGAGCACCGGCGCCAGCCCTGGCGGCCCGGATCACCAACGGTGGACGGGGCCTCGGTGCCGCACCCGGCTCGACGCTGTCGCATCGCGAACCCAGGGGTGGACCTCACGTCCGTGGGCGTTGCACGAGCCGGCTGGTCAAAAACGGGCTGGGCGTGCCATGCCAGGACACTACGAGTTCGTCGCGCGGACGAGTCGCGGCGACGAACAGCAGGGATCGATCCCGCTGGCGCTCGCGCTGGTAACGCTTCGGATCGCTGTCGCGGTATCGGCTGATCATCTGCCGGGGCACAAGTCCATCGCTGACCCCCGCGATGACCACACGCTGGTACTCCAGGCCCTTGAACCGATGCATGGTGCCGACGTGGACGCCATCCGGGCGTCTCGGTCCGTCCGGGCCGATCTCGACCACCATCACGCCCTCGGCCTCCAGACGGGCAGCGATGTCGTTCGCGAGATCCTTCGTTGGTACACAGATCGCCACCGAGCCGTCAGCCGGGTTGCCCCAACTCCGCAACTGCTCGGTGATGAGATCCCGCTCCTCGCTCCAGGTAGCCGCGCTGCGGAACGTCGGCTTGCCGCCGCGCAGCAGTGACCGGTAACCGGCCAGGTCCTCGGCTCCACCGTCGAGATCGTCGTAGACCTCTCCGGTCATGATCTGCAAGGCGTCCGCGAGGATCTGCCGGGTGGTTCGGTAGCTCAGGGTCAGACGCGACGAGCGACCACGGATATTGACACCGAGGCTGCTCAGCGTCACGTGATTGTCATAGATGCGCTGGTGGGTGTCGCCGGTAAGGAACAGGTCGTCCGGACCGGGCGCCACCATCGCCCGCAGCATCTTCCAATGCGCGGCGCTCAGGTCCTGGGCCTCGTCCACGACGATGTGGCGGTACCGGGGGCGGTAGAGACCTGCCGAGGACTCGCTACCGTTGGCTGGCTGCTGAGCAGCTCGATCCATCTCCAACCGGGCCGCCCGCTGAGCTACCTGCCGCCAGGTCCAGACTCCCTGGCCTTCGAGCCAGCTCGTGAACCGCTCGGTCAACTGCCAGATCTGGTCCCGCTCGGCCCGGTTAAGCGTACGTCCGCGATTGGGACGGCGGGCCTTGAAATAGTCGGTCCTGGAGTTGAGCACCTGTCCGAGAATCACCTGGGTCCACTCGGCCGTGAGGAACTCCGCATCCCAGCCGGACACGCCGGTCTCGACGAGGAAATCGGTCCACAACTGCGGGACCCGGTTGTCGTCGACCACTCGCCTGGTGCCGCCTGCCTTGGCCTCGGCCACCACCCGGCTCGCCAGCCGGTCAATGTTGACGATGTCAACCCGGGAGACCAGTTCCTGCCCACACAGCGCCATGAGACGAGTACGCAGGTCGGCCGCGAGATTTCGGTTGAAGGTGGTGAGCAGGATCGGCTTGTCCGTGCCGGGCGGCAACTGCCGGGCGAGATGCGCGACCCGGTGCAGGGCGACGATGGTCTTGCCGGTGCCCGGCCCCCCACCGACCCGAGCAGGCCCGTTGTACCTGCGTTCGACGAGTTTGCGCTGGGTAGGGTGTAGGAAGATCTGCCAACGCTCGAATGACTCGTTGAGCATGGCCTGGAGTGCCTCGTCGTCCGAGGAGACCTGGGTTGCCGGACGCTCCACCGCCGCCTCGAAGTCCTCCGGGTCGATCGGCTCGTCGGCCCGTACCGGGTCTGTGACCTGCTTGAGCACATCGTCGTACGGGACACCGTCGAAGAGCGCAAAGAGCACGTCGGTAGTCAACTGGGGCGCGCGGTCGAGCAGTTGCAGCAACTCGGTCTCGTCGGCCAGGTCTCGGATCTGCGGCAACAACGGCTCGGCCACCCCCAGGTCGATCAGTTGGGGGTCGGTGTACGCGTCAAAGAGCGGCTTCTTCGCGGGCGCCGGTTTGGTTTCCGGTGGCACCACCCGACCGACGATGCTGTCTCCCACCGGCGCAAGGTCGACGACCTCGATACCGCCGGTGACCCGGTTGATCCGGTACGCGTACCGGTCCAGGTCCTCGTAGACCTCGCCACGGTGCTTGACTGCGACGAGGAGGTAGTCACGCTCAGTGATGTGCAGGAGCAGAGCACGATAGTCCTTGCTGACCCGCGCAGACATCAGACGGGCGTCGCCATTGAGCGGCTTGAGGTTGAGGCCAGGGTTCTCCGGATTGTTCCGGAACTTGTGCATGAACTCGTAGACCGCGCCTTTGTCGGCACGGTTGAGCTTCATGACCTCCTTGTCAGCCCGATCCAGCATGCGCAAATTGGTTCCGGTGTTCATCGACGCTCTCCCTCACTCGTCGCTTCGATCCGCGCCGCCAGTTCGTCTGCCGACCAGTCCCGTGCGGTACGGGCGTGCCAGCCCGCGACCGCGTACGCCTGGTCCCGGTCGGCCACCTCCGGGTCGTCCTGCGAGCCGGCGAGCACGATCGCTACCCGCCGGTCCGGCCAGGCCAGCTCGGCCTGCCAGCCCTGGTCGCCGAGTTCGTACCCGACCACCGGTGCTGGCGCACCCTGCCGTGCCAGCTGCTGGACGAGCGCTTCCAGGGTGCTCTCGTCCCGGTTCACGTACTGCAACACCTCGTGCCAGGGTGACTCGTTGTCGACGGCCTCCTGCTCGACCGGCACCTGCTGGGCGACGACGCCGAGCCAGGTGGCGGTCTCGTTGTCCAACGGCAGCGCCCGCCGCGCCAGCGTGAACCCGGTGCCCTCGGTGACCGCCATGGAGGCCGGGTCGAAGGAGTCGAGCGCGGAGGAAGCAAGCTGCCCCGCATCCCCGCCCCCGTTGGCGACGAACTGGACGATGTTCCCCCAGGCCAGCCAGGAGGCCCAGCGCTTCTTGTGGCCATCGCCGGTCACCGCGGCTGCCGAGTCGTCGATCACGGACAGTGCCGACCAGACACGGGTGTCGCCACGGCCGTCGACGATCAGGGTAAGCGAGCAGTCTGCGTCGTCCCTGGCGCGGAACAACGCGATCCGGCCCGGCTGCGCCGGCGGCAGCGGTTCACCGCGAAGGGCGGACAGGATCCGCTCACCGATCCCGCCGGAGGCCGCAGCGGTCTTCTCCCGCGCCTGTGGAAGCAGACCGGCGAGGGTCGCTTCCGCCCTCTTCTGCCAGAGGCCCAGGTCAGGATCGGCGAGAAACTGCATGAGTAGGTCGATGGGATTCGTCCAGACAACGCGTCTCAGTTCGTCGGGGTCCGCGACGGGGGCGATCTGCCGGTACAGATCGCGGGCCTTCTGCTGCCCGTTTCCCGCGTACGGCGTCCAGCTCCCCGGCTTCTCCTCGTTGCCCCAGGTGGTGACGTCGTCCCAGGTGGCGGCGAAGACGCGGTAGTTGTGAGCGCGGAGCCGTGCCCGCTTCTCCGCGTCGTCGGCCAGACGGTTGTGCTCCGCCGAGGCGTGGTACTTGAATCCGTCCAGGTAGACGGCGACCTCGGGCGACGGTGCGTCAAGCCGCTTGAAGTGGACGTCGGGCCGCGTGCCCCGGATGGTGTTTTGAAGTTTCATCTGCCAGTGCGTCATGTTCTGGCCACCGTTCGTGGTGAACCGAAGATCGGCGATGCGGGCCCCGTCGTGGTCGGTACGCCGTTCGATCCGCAGCCCGGAGCCGGGTAGCTCGGGGCGGGCCAGCAACTTGTTGAGGAAGAGCATTTCCAGCTCGCTCTCCACCTGGTGGATGAGCGAGATCTCGTCGGTGCGGGGTCCCTGCTGGACCTCCCAGCCGTCGAGTAGCCGGTCCAACATGGACAACGCCTCGTCACGGCTCATCAACGCGAACTCCTCGTTGCGCGCGTAGCGCAAAAGGCAGCGGTGACAGACGGCTTTGCCCTCGGTCCGGCAGACGCAGTCGGCGATCCTTTGGCGAGCCAGCTCCAGGATGGCCCGGAACTCCTCAGGCCGGGCGAGCCGGTGGAGGTAGCCGGTGCCCTGAGGCTGTGTGTCGTATACGACGACGAAGTTACGCGTACCGCCGCTCTGTCCGTCGGGCATCGTCGCCCGTACGACCTGGAGATGTACCGGATCGCCACCGTACTGGGCCGCGATGCCCAGGCGGACGGCGGCGGCGAACGAGACGAGCCGCTCCTGCACCACGGCGGTGACCGCGGGTATCAGGATGCGCAGCGCCTCGGTTTCCAGTTCATGGGCGAGGATCAGGTCGACGTGGGAGTCGGGGCCGCTGGGCGAGCGCCGGTACGGACACCACGGTCGGTGATGCTCAGCCCCCTGGATCACTGTCGAGCCGGACGCCTCCGCGGCGAGTTTCTGACCGACGGCCGGCGCTCCGTCGACCGTGGTTCCGCCGCACGATGTGCAGGTGTGGAACCGGGTGATCCGGACCTCATCGCCGGCAAACGGTTCGGTGGCTCGGTCGTACCGCTGGGCGCCGAGGTTGAAGTGCCGGATCATCGCGTGCCGGCTGTAGTCGACTCCGAAGGTGTCGTGTGCGTGCCGCCACGACGACTCGACCCTGCCCGGGTCGATGTCGACGGCGACGGTGGTGGCGTAGAAGCGCCGGTCCCGGTCGTCGCTGTCGTCCCGGATGCGTGCGTCCTCCCGCTTGTCCCGGCTGAGCACCCGGGTTGGTTGGAGCACCCTGAACAGTCGCCCGTGATCGGCGATGCCCTGGTCGGCACAGCGCGGGCAGGGGCTGGTGTCCTCCTGCGCCAGGTGGGTACGGACGTAGCCGCACTGGGCGCAGACCCGCCACTGCTCGTACGCCGGCCGGTCGGCCGGGCCGACGTCCAGCCCGGAGATCTCATGTTTGTAGCCGCGCACGTAGTAGCTGTTGCCGGGGGCGATCTCGACCAGCGCCTGCCGGGCGGGCCGGTCGTATTCGCGCAGCTCGCTGTGGAACCGCCGGTCGCCCTCGCTTTTCTCCTCCCAGGTGAGCGTCGCCTCCAACGCCGTCCGGGTGTCGATCAGGGCGTAGTTGGGAAGCAGGCCGAACTCGACCAGGGTGGCGTGCGCGGCGGCCGAGCTGACCTCGCGGAGCCGCCTGCGGATAGCACCCGCCTCCGCTTTCAGCATCCTCAGTTCACGGGCGTGGTCCGGGTCGCTCGGAACCAGCGTGCCGCGCGCGGTATCGATTTCGTGGAGCCGACGCCGCAGGTCCGCGAGGCGGTCCTCCCACGCGTCGTCCGCCTCCGTGACCCGGTGAACGATGCCGTCGGCGGCGAACTCGCGTAGCTGGTCGGCGGCGACCGGAAGCACCTTGTCGCCGAAGAGCACGAGGAACTCCTCGACCAGGCGAGAACCATCGCGCCGACCTGCCTGGGCCAGACCGCTGAGCCAGCCGTTCGGGCCGAAGAGCACGTGTGCGCGGCGGGGCATGGGCATGACCCCGGGCAGCCGGTCCCGGGCGGCCAGGTCGATCAAGTGGGCCAGGTATTGCCGGCGCAGAATCTCCACCGCCGAGAGGAAGCAGCCGGGCGGCACGATCTGCCCGGCGATCATGTCGCGCGGCTCGGTCAGGTAGTAGCGGTCCCGCTCCGTGCGACCGACGAGGGTCAGCACCAGGGCGTTGCCGCTCTTACGGCCGGCCCGGCCAGCCCGTTGGACATAATTGGCCGGTCCGTGCGGCAGCGACGCCAGTACGACGGCGGACAGCGCACCGATGTCGATGCCCATCTCCAGCGTGGGTGTACAGGAGAGCACGTTCGGATCGGTGTAGCGGTCGCCCTCGCGGAACTGCTTTTCGACAGTCTCCCGCTGGGCGCGGGTCAGCATGCCGGTGTGCTCGCCGGTGACCACCCGGAACACGGGGCTGTCCAGGTAGAGCCGACGGTAGTAGTCCCCCGGCGCGGTGTCGTCGTGGGCCGCTCGTAGCCGTCCCGCGCAGCGGTACTGCCGGCACGGCTGTCCGATCCAGTCGGCGACCCGGTCCGGGTGTTCGGTCTGCTGCCAGTGGCAGGTGTCGCAGCCGACCCCTGCCACCGCCGCCGCCGTATCATCGAGCCGGGTCACGCGAAGATGGCCGGGCATCAGGCCGTACACCGTGTTGCCGTCGTCGGTGTTGCCGGCGGCGACGATGTCCGCCGCGGCTAGGGCCGGCAACAGCCGGGAGAGGTAGCCGGCGGCCTCGTTGAGGTCCAGCCCGAGGCAGCGGGAGGTCCAGTCCTGGTACCAGTTGCCCCGCGCGGTGATCGCGTCGAACTCGGAGCGTGCCTTGGGGGTGGCGAGCAAGAATGCGGGCGCGGAGAGGCCCCTCGGGAAGGCTGGCATGCCGGGCGGCCGCCCGCCCCAGACCTGCCAGCGGGTGCCGCCCCGCTTCAGGTACGGCGCCAGCCACTCGTGGTAGATCGCTCCCCGGGTACGCAGCCGTTCCAGCAGTCCTCGGAGGAAGGCGAGGTAACGGGCGTCGTCCGGCTGGGTACCGTCGAGCTGGCCCGGCCCGGTGCGCTGGACATCGCGGCAGACGACCGCGGCCTTCGCCGGATCGCCGAGCGCGACCTCGACGGCGATGCTGCGGGTCAGTTCCAGGGTACGGCCCTGCCGGGCACGTAGGCCGGTCTCCATCACGGCGGCGAAGACCAGCCGCTCGCTGATCAGGGTCCAGGTGTCGCGGGCACCGATGTCCTCACCGGCGAGCAGGGTGTCGACGCCGGGCTGGTCGTGCAGATCGGGTGGTACGACGGTGGAGAGGATCTCCGGCTGTGCCGCAGCCTCGATCATGTTGACGAGGAGCTCGTCCAGGCCGACCGTCACGCCGGGCGACAACTTGTCGGCGAGCAGGGAGCGCAGCGAGAAGGCGTACGACCGGTTGGCGACGAAGCCGGCCCGGTGCGCGGCGTCCTGGACCGAGTCGTTGAACAGCAGGGTCTTCTTTTCGGTTCCCTTCAGCTCGGCACCGGTGAAGAGCTGGGTGATCGCCACCGAGGCTAGGGTGGCCAGGCCGGCTCCGAGGAACCGGATGCCATGATCCATTTGGCAGGACGGACAGCGGTCCTTCTCCGCCCCATCTATGCCGAGGATGTCGCCGAGCACGACGACCGCCTCGTCGACCTGCTGCTGGTCCTGCCCGGGTTTGAAGGGCCGTACCCGCCGACCGTGTTCCAGCACCAGGAGCCCACCGGAGCGCCGCTGCACCTCGTCGCCGGTGGCGGCGATGAGGGCACGGACCCGCCGCTTGTCCCGACCGATGCTGGCCCGGTAGATCTTGTCCGGGTCGGTCTCCAACTCCTGCGGATCCTTCTCCGGTGACAGGGCCATCCAGCCCGACCGCCCGCAGTGGCGGCAGTAGATGGCGGGCAGCCGGGGGTGGCGATTGTCGGCGACCACCGCGTCTGCTTCGGGCGCGTACGGGTCCTGCTCCCGGGGTGGCTCTCCGTACCAACCGAACGCGGCCCGGTGGGAGGTGCCGCGCAGCAGTCGGGAGACGGCACGTACCCAGAGGTGGGTTTCGATGTTGAGTAGCGGACGACCCGGTGCATCCGGGTTCTGTGCCATGGAGAGCAGGCCGACGAACCGGGCGAGAGCCTTGGCAGTGATCTCCGGGCGGGTCTTCATCGCGCTGCCCCAGCCGGTGGCGTTCTTGCGCGGAAGCACGTCGATGATCTCGTCGAGGGTGCGCGGGGCCGGGCCGAGGGAGTCGAGCACCGCCTTGGTCAGTGGGTGCTGGCGCAGCAGCTCACCCAGCCGGGTCGGGTCGTCGACGCGGCGTTCGCCGAGCAGCAGTTCGGAGACCTCCGCCATCATCTGCTCCGGGTCGTGGTCGTCGACTGCGGCGAGCTCTTCGGGACTGGGAAGCGGCAGATTGAAGTCCTGTTTGGTAATAAATTCGCCCGGTTCGTACCGCTGCTCGCCGATCAGCGAGCTCTCGTCGAAGCTCGTACCGAAGACCTGCTCGGCCACCTCGCGGATCGCCGTACGACCATCCCGGCCACCGCCCTCACCGAGCGTGGCGGACGTGGCGACCGGGCAGATCGACCCCAGCGGGCGGTCCGGCCGGGCCAGGTCCAGGGCGGCGCCGAGCCGCCGCAGCAGCATGGCCACGTCGGTCCCCTGCGCGCCGTCGTAGCTGTGGAATTCGTCCAGGACCACGTACGCCGGCTCGGCCCCCTCCCAGAGTGGGAGGTCGTCGGCGCGCTGTAGCAACAGGTCGAGCATCTTGTAGTTGGTGATCAGGATGTCCGGCGGAGTGCGCCGCATCTCTGACCGCTTGGTCATCACGTGTGGGTACTCGGTCGCCGCCACGTCGCCGATGTAGAGACCTGCCGTGACCTGGACGAGCGCCGGATCGCGCAGCAGTCCGTCGATGCGCTGCGTCTGGTCGGTGGCCAGCGCGTTCATCGGGTACAGCAGGATCGCCTTGATCCCGACCCGACCCCGCCTCTTCTCCCGGAGGCAGTGATCGAGCACCGGAATCAGGAACGACTCGGTCTTGCCGGAGCCCGTACCGGTGGTGATCAGGGTCGGCTCGGCGGCCTTGCCCTTCGAGGAGAGTCGGGCGAACGCCTTGGCCTGGTGCAGATAGGGCGCGAAGTCGACCGGCGCCCAATCCAGGCTCGCCCGCCAGTCACCCTCCGCCGGCCGGAACGGGGTACGAATCCGCAGGTACGGCCCCCGGAAGATGCCCTGCTCCGGGTGGGAGAGAAACCCCTCCAAACCCTCGCGTACGCCGTCCTCGGTGAGCCCGAAGGTGGTGGTCAGGTACTGGGTGAGGGTCCTGCGCAGGGTGTCGGCGGCGACGGTGGGCCTCATGAGCGGATCACCGCCGAATGCTACTGCGCTTACACGGGGTGCCGAACCCCCGCCCGGTCCGACATTTTGGACTACCGGCCGCATGGTTCAAGCCGACCAACAGAGCCTCAACAGCACCGGGCACGCATGGTAGGATCTCACCCAGTCGCCCAGATCTCCAAGATCTGGCAGATCACGTATGGAGGTGCAGTGCGTCGAATAGAGATCGATGACGAGGTCTACTCGCATCTGGAGGCGCGTGTTCAAGGCTTCGAGCAACCCAATGACGTTCTGCGACGGCTGCTGCTTACGCCCGGCACCGTCACGAAGAGCGTCAGCCCATCCGCCGGCCGTCAGCCCATGTCGTCCATCCCGGGTGCCCTCGCGGAACTCATCGCGAAAGGGCCCGTGAAACCGGGGGACGCGCTCGCTCACGTCCAGGCGCGGAAAGGTCGGAGCTTCACCGCCGTGGTCGAGGCGGATGGCTGGATCAAGACTGACCTCGACCGCTACAAGGACCCGTCTCCGGCTCTCGGAAAGCTGGTCGGCACGGCAATAGACGGCTGGGCCAACTGGACCCACCAGCCTTCCGGCAAGACGCTGCGACAGCTACGCGCCGAGAGTGGTGGCGCGGGACGCGGGGGCCGCTGACCCACGAGTGGGCGGGGACCGAGGCCCCGCCCACTCCACCCAGCCCGGCGTCAGCCGTCCCATCCAACTTTTCGGTGACCCCGCTGCCGTCCCGCACAATCGCGCTCTCGACGGTCTCGCCATCGATCGTCCACGCCCGAGCCACCATACGGTGTGGATCCGGCGCCCTCCGGCCCCGCCGCGTGCCACGTGATATCGAGGCGACCGGCAATCCACTGGGCCGGGCACGGGGCAAAGGGAGCGCGAATTGTCGACAGTGACACGTGAGGTGCAGCACAGGGCCAACGCGTAGCCCGCGCCAGAACTTCATGACCACCGTTAATAGCGGTCTCGGAGGATACGGAATCCGAGGTCGTCGTTGCGTACGAAGAACTGACCGCGTCCCGGTACCCGGCCCGAGCCCGCAGTTGGTGGTGGCGCCACGATCCGCCCCGGCAGACGCGTACCGCGCCGCAGTCATCGGCGCGGGGTCGTCCGTGCGGGATGCGGGTACGAGGTCGGTACGTCCTCGACTTTGTGTGGTCAACCAACTGACTTCCGGGCCCCCCGTACGCCACGGTCGTTCGCACCCGGCTCGACGTCAGGCACCGTGCAGCGGCCAGACGCGGGGAAGAGCCGGGCGGCAATCGCCCCTGCGGAGGGGAATTCGTCGCCGTACTCCTCGCTCCTGTGTGACCTGATCTCTCCGACTGTCAGGAACGCGCCAGGCGGAACTGCGGCAAATGCCGAGACGATATGGGCCGCGATGTCTCTCCGCCCGGTGGCCGAAGCGCTGGCCAGACCGAATCCAAGAGACGTTTTGGCCTCATCTGCTGCTTGCCGCTGCACCTCGGCCACTGCCGCAGGATCAACTCCTAGTAGGTCGAGCAGCCGCTGGCGCATGAGGGCGCGACGCCTATCGTAAAACTCAAGAAAGCCATCTAGCTCCGGCATTTCCCCGAGGTCGTTCCGCGCAAGGTAGCCGGACCGTGCGCCAGAATCAGGGTAGGCCCGCACCACCCATTCCGCCGGCAGAGCCGCGCGCTTGTCGACATTCTCAGCTCCTTCCAGCAGTTGGAGGTTCGCTAGCCGATCACATCGCTCAAGGTATAGCGGGATCTTGTCTTCCGGAATCCCCATGGACCGCAGCCGAGCTGTAGTGAACCTGCTACGCGGATAGACATGGTCGACATGAAATGAGTTGCGCACATCGATCCCAGGGTAGAGCAGGGCGAGTAGCGCATAGGTTCGCGCTCCACCATACTTAATATCAAGCAGGTCCTCGACCTCGAATGGATCGAATCGCAATGGCTTGCCTTGTCGCGCCATTTCACGCTCCACCGCCACACGGGGAAACCCGTAGCGCGCCTCAGCGTCGAGCACCGCACGAAGGCCGCTGAGCAGCGTATCGAGCCCACTACCCCAAATCCCGCTCTTGATCACCGCTTTCAATAACCACCGCCGAACCTCATTGCGATCTACCGCATCAGCAGCACGGCGCAGGTAGCCATCATCCAGCCGGCGAAGGTGGGCGTAGTGGGCGAGCGGAATCATCACGCTGCTTGCCGGCAGAGTAGCCGACGAGAAACCAAAGTCGCTCAGCAGTTGGGCGGCTAGGCGAAGCGACCGCTCGATATCCTCCCAGCCATCCTCCATCTCCAGCATCGTGTGTCGATCGAAGTTGCCAACCTTGAACCGAATATCACCCTTCCCCAACAAGACCAATCCGGTCTTGAGCACACTGTTCTTGTCAAAGTTGAAACCCTGACCCGTGCGGTTCAGATCATCAACGAGCTCGTGGATCTCCTCTCGCGCATCGCGGTCCCGCCACTGGGAAGTTGCGATACTAAGAAGCAGATCACTAAACGAAAGAGGAACAGCGCCACTGTTAACGCGTATAAAGATGTTCAGCACCTTTTCGAGGCGCTGGTCCTCCTCCTCGAAGTAGTTGATCAACGTCTGTCGTTTCACTACGTCGTACAGCTTGAAGAGCACTCGACCTGCCACAACAGGAAGATTGTGTTGCGCCGCAATGTCGAACACCTCGTCACCCTCGTTCACCTCGCGGATATCTCCGACGAGAAACCAGAACGATCCGTCTACCGAAGCGGCCGCCTCTTCTGGGGTGAGGAAACGGAAACGGTAAGCGAGGTCCAATTCATCGTCGTCGCCCCGGGACAGCAGATCGATGTACAGCCTCTTGATGGGATACGCGGACGGGTTGTTGGCACGCATCCGCGGAAGTTTCTCGGCGTGTGACCCCCGAAGGCCGATATTCAGCGCAGTCAGCCGCTGCTGCCCATCAAGGATTGCGGTTACCGCCCGCCCCCGTTCGACATCCAGAGTTGGGCAATGCGGCGAGTTCTTGGCGTGATAGGTGCGCACGAAGTCATAGAATGTATAAGACTTTACGTGCTCACCATCCACCTTCCAGAACAGGAATGAGCCAATTGGATAACCACGCATCAGACTGTCGAACAGCTTGCAGATTCGGTCAGGACCCCAGACGAACTCGCGCTGGATCGCAGGAAGGACGTACTCATGGCGGTTCATCCGCTCGAGTGCGGTGGCGATTGTGATGGGCGCTTGAAACGGCACGGGGCTCCCCTCATCGGTGAGGTGCGACTATACGGCGGTGAAGCGAGGGGCGGGGCTACAGCCGCCCTGAGCCGGGACTCGGTCGCGCCGGCCGAGGTGTCCTGGCCGCCGACCCAACTGGTCGCGCTCGGCGTCCTGCTGACACATGCCCTCGCCGCCCTTCACAGATCGGCGTAACCAGCCACGATCTACGGGCTCTCCACTCAGTCCTCGGACTCATCTAGCTCCTCGGGTGGCGACAGCTTCGGGGTACCGCGCTCAATCTGGGTGGGTGTGGGCGGCCATCGGCCGTGTCGTTTGCGAGATGGCATGCCCGCAAACCTATCGATCGGAGAGCGACGACGGCTCAACCGTTTGTCTGCTTCGGACAGCCCAGGGGCCATGCCTCGGCATCTTGCCTTGACAACCGGACCCGAGATCATCACGAGTCGAACAGTCGGCGACGCCCGGACCGTGTCAGATAGCCTGCTCAAGATCCCTTAAATCCACCACCCTGCATCCATCTTGAGGCCAATTTGGGTCGCCTCATCGCCTTTGCCATAGCCTCCCATATGGCCACAGATGCGACAGTGATGAATGGCTGTGCGCAACCCACCAAATAGGTAAGGGCAACATATACGTGTTTCAGCCTCCGTCCGAACGGCCAGCGCGGCAAGTTGAAGCTGCAAGACGAACAAGAGCGCGCCCGGCGGACCCGCCCCGGCGTGGTCTGGCTACGCATCGATGAGCCGGCCCTTGACGAGGAAGAATCGAAGCATCTGATCAACAAAATCATCAGAAAGGTTCGCCAGGGCTGAGTTGAGCGGCACCCGGTGGCGCAAGAGCACCCGCAGCGACGACAACGGCGGCAACTGCATCGAGGTCGCTCACGACCTGCCCAGCATCGTCGCGTACACGACAGCAAGCACGTTGCTGGCCCTGCGCTCAACCTTCTCCCCCCGACGCCTGGGCTACCTTCATCGAAACGGCTCGCTCGGCCGAATGAGCCCCGTACAACGATGCAGAGCGCACCTGGTAGACCTGCTAGGTGCGCTCTGCCACGCTCAGGATCAGCGGCTCAGACCCTGGGCTCAGACCCTGCTACAAGTACTGTCCGACGTCGTCGCTCTCGACCTGTTCCGACTGTTCAAACAGCGTCCAGCGGTCCTGGCACGCTGCTACCCGCGCGGGCTCGATCGCAGTGTGCTTGCTTTCCGGGTTGCGCGGACAGGTGCCGACTCTACCCACGAACTCCTGGTGCGGCTCGGCCATGTCACGACGCAGTGGGTCACCCGGCACGACGCAGAAGTCTCGCCTGCCCCGCGTCAAATTTTCACCAGCACGTGCGCCATGGTGGTCGCCGCAGCGCACTTGTCAACTCCGGTAATCATCCACACACACCCTGCACGGTCACCACCCACAGCGACGGCGCGTCTGTTGACCTAAACGAAGGTCTGGGCACACTGCATGAGCCATTCTCATCCCGCGTGGCGGTTGGCTTCGGCGAGCTACAGGACGAGGCTGACACCGCCGGGCTGAAACGGCTCAGAGATCGTCAATCTCGTCAAACACCTCACCTCCGAATTAGACCTGTGCCGGAAAGCTCGCTTTGGCTGCGCGACCAACCAGAGCGGTGAAAGTTGCATCCACTCCGGCGCCGACGACGCCCCCGGCAATCGGGATGCCCTTCGCCAAGGTAAGAACCGACCGCTGCGTCCCGTACTTGGCGAGAAGCATAAACCCCACCCGCGCGTTGATCCTCCGAATGACAGCGATCGGGATCGCCTTGATTACTTGCGCAGTCAACTTTGTCCCGATCTTGACTCCGACCCCATGGAGTGCGCTCCCTAGCGTTCCGCCCGCCGTCGCGAGTGTGATGACGGTCTGGACGTGCGGGTCCGAGATGTCGTAGCCCCGAAGGTACGCAATCGCCCCAACAAGTCGCGCGTTGATCACCAGCGCCCCCGCAACGTTCGCGGGGAGCGTGACGGGCATGGTCACGAAACCGCCTAGGCCGGTGAAGAACCCGTTTGTCGAAGACGCAGCCATAGACTCCTTGATTAGTCGATCGATTACCCGCTCGATCGCCGCCTCGCTCACTTGGTCACGCAGTGGCTCGCGATCAGAATCGGTAAACGGGCCGCGCATGTACGGGTCGACCTTGCCGAGACGGGCCTCCGCGTATGGGATCGACCCAGCGATCGGACCTACACCATCTCGGGTGATCCTGATGACCTGATTCTGGAAGAAGCGAACCATCGCGTTGGAAGTACCCTCACCGTGTTCGCCCGCGTCCGTCTCGTTCGCGTCCATCGCTCTCCGTCCCTGGTAGCGCTCGCGGCTCATCGAACCACACGCGTGGATCGACACCGTCCCATAGCTCTGTTACGCCGGCAGAAAGCCGTGAATCGGCGCGCATGAAGATCCGTGCCTACGGCGAACGGGCGATTTCCGCCTTCACAGCCTGGAAGATCCTGGTCAAGCTGCGCTGCTGCTCCGGCCGGGCCACCGCGATCGTGCAGGCCATCCTCGTCCTGCACCACCTCTTAAGCCAACCATTACCCAGGACGAAGAGCATCAATGCATGCCGGGCAGCCAGACAGCAGATCCCCCGCAACACGCAAGGCGCCGACCGGCCTGGTGCTTCTGACGGTGGCTGGGAGTCATCAGGTGGTCCTTAGGAGACGGTTATGGAGAAAGCTTCGATCACCTACGAAG
Source organism: Micromonospora sp. NBC_01699 (assembly GCF_036250065.1). NCBI lineage: Bacteria > Bacillati > Actinomycetota > Actinomycetes > Micromonosporales > Micromonosporaceae > Micromonospora > Micromonospora sp. NBC_01699. The sequence goes on from NZ_CP109199.1 coordinate 5,419,890, forward strand.
GCTGCCAACCCCCATCGATGGCGTCCTGGAGCCGCTTACTGAACTCCGCGTGCGCCTGCCGGTACTCGTTCTCCCGATCCGCCTTGTAGAACGGCGCCACGTACCCCTCCGGCACCGGATTCCGCTCCGGGTCATCCAGGTACGCCATCAACTGCTCGTAGTGCTCCTTCGTTTGCCCGTATCCGAACGCGTAGGGATCAGCGGCGATTCTCCGGCCAGACACGTCGCACCACATTCGCTCCTCGCGCTCGTTGAGGATAGGGTACCGCGCCCGCAGGATTGCGATCAACTCCTCTATCTCGATGCCCAGCCAGACGGCTACCAGTGCGTCGATCTCGACAAGCGCGGCACGTCGCTCTCGCTCTGTTCTGAGCGGCGTCCCCCCGTCCCACGCCGGCCCAACATCTCCAAGCGATCCCAGCCCTGCCCACCGCACCGCCCACCGCTCGGCACGCCAGCGCGGATCGAATAGTTCGCTCCACAGGGCCGCGAACGCATTGGTTAAACAGTTGAGCCGCAGCGTCCTCAGCAGTAGATCGGGCGCCAGTGGGTGGTCGACCTGCGGCGAGGGCAGGGCCTCCAGATCGGCGACGTCCAGATGGCCTCGCCCCGTGATGCGAAGTTGGTAGTCGATCGGAAGCGCCGCTAGGAGCCCACCGACAATCGCCGTGGCACGATTGGTTGTCATTGACATGCTGCGGACGGCATGTATGTGCGCCGGCCCCGGAGGGATGAGCGCCGCGAATAACGAGCGCTCAATGTTAAAAGCGATCATTTCGCGCCACACGACCCGATAGTGGCTTGTATATCGTTCTCCATTCCACAGGTCCTGGGCCTTTTGGGTCTTCGACTCCTCCGGGGTTATGACGTAGTTCGTTCTTGGCACAAAGTCTTCGGGCAGGGCGGTAAGATCGAGCGGGTCCCAATCATGGTTGTTGCGATATGGGATACGGGATTGCTTGGCGAACGGCGTCGCGACCCCGAACTGCGGTCCCTGGATGACGAGTCCCGCAAGATTACGCGGTGTGATCTGTTGCCACCGAATCAGGCCGTCCTTTTTCGCGCTTGCCTCGTGATAGCCACTACTGATGTATGGAGCGTCGGCCGCCAACCGGCGGCCGACCGACGCTAATGCGGCAATGGCGCGCTCTTCGTGCACCGTGACCGGCTGAAGTAGCGACGCGTGGGTAACATCCTCCTCAGTCTCACCGCCGCGCAGCCGCTGCCACACCGCCAGCGTCGACTCGTCGACCTCGACCACCCGGGACGAGTGTGGCCGATTATCCGGTGTGCCACCGTAACGCTGGCCCGGCACCGGTCCGTCCCCAAGATGTCTTAGCGATTCGGGCAGCACCGACGCGGTGTAGAGCCGACTCAGATGATTGAATCGAACGGGACCGGGGCGGCCGTAGACGTGCAGCCCGAATTCGACAGCCCGGCCTGCGTCACTGAACGCCCAGTTACCGCCGTTGACGAACCCGCCATGTACCCGAAGACGGTGGTATGCGGCGCTGCGTAGGAGAACCTCCTTAGTGCCAGCGAAGTGCGTGTCCGGATGCACAAGTCCTGCTGTCCCATCCCGACCGAGATGAGTCCAAGTTCGACACATGAAGCATCGGTAGAGATTCGGCTGGGTGCCCACCAACAGCGGGTACATCGTTGAGTGCCCGAGCACGGCAGTCAAGCCGGCGTTGACAATCAGCTCGGCTAGAAAGTCCGATCGGGCTGACGCGGATTGTTTGAAGAGTGCACTCTTGCGTGCTCGCCAATCGTCCACCGGAGCCTTTTCTACCAACCGGAACCATGGATCGTGCTCGGCAAGAACACCGTCTTCTAGCCAGCGCGGACGGACCCAGGGCGGATTGCCGACCTGGATGTCAAAGCCGCCGTTGCCGAACGCTTGGGAGAAGATTAGCTCCCAATGGAAGAAAGCTTGCCCTTCAGCAACCGACTCGGCTGATGGTAGCCAAGGGAAACGGCCGCCGAGGCGGTACGCTGGCTCCATACCCGTTGGGCCGATCAGCGAATCTTCGTAGTCGCTCAGTTCGTCCAATGACGAGAACCCGCTGACCAACGAGTCGGCTGGGATGTCGGCCCGCCCGATCAACGCCTCCGCGAAGGTCAGCCAGTCGTCGAGGTTGGTCAGGGCCACCGGTCGATCAAATTGTTCAGCCCGGCTAATCTTGCGTGTAACGGTCGGCCTCGTCGGCAGCTTAAGCTGCTGCGCCTGTTCCTGGCCAAAGATGTCGGTAACCACATAGACGGCTGGGTCCTCGTACTCCGGCTCTTCGCTCACGTGGGTTATTTCGACGGGTGCTGCTGGGTACGCGTCGTCGGCGCCGTCGAGTAGGCCGACCTTGTCCAAGGGCCAGAACCAGAGCGCGCACCAGACGTCCATCAGCGTCTTGAGGCGCCAATATGGTGTGCCGGGGCTGGTCAGGTCTTCGAGAATCTTCTCCCGGGCCACCGCCCCGGTGACCGGTGGCAGGTCGTCAGCGCCCCAGACCTTGATATCGCGGCGGATCTCCTGCTCCGAGATGGCCAGCCGCTGCTGCACCAGGTCCCACAGGAACTCGACCCGGCCGGCGAGCGCCTGCAACCTCGCCACCTGCGACGGCTTACCGCGCGAGCCCTTGGCGGACGGGACGCGCTTCATCGCCGTACGCCATGCTTTTAGTCGTTTAGTCTGGGCCGGCGCCAGCTCGCGGGCCTCCTTCTCCCCCGCGACCGCGCCCCAGCCGTCGGCGGGGAGCAGGAAGTGGTGGATGGTGCCCTCGTCGATCTTGCCGTCCCGGAACGGCTTGTCCTGCGGGGCGGTGGTCAGCCACGACTTGTCGGTGAGCTGCTTCGGGTCGTAGAGCTTGCGTCCGCCGCCGATGAGGGAATTGCCGCGCTGGAGGTGCAGGCCGAACCAGGGGGCCTGGAGGCCGGAGTGCATGACGTTGAGCCAGAGCGAGACCTCGGCCAGTTCGACGGCGGTGCGGTTGAGGTCGACGCCGTAGCAGTTGTGCAGGGCGATGTACGCCTTCACCCGCTGGAGTTCGAGGTGGTAGCCCTCCGGTTCGAGGGTGAGCTCCAGCTCCTTCTGCCGGCGGCGCAGGTATTCGGCGGCGACCTGGTTGATCGCCTCGTTGAGGAAGGCGCCGGAGCCGAGCGCCGGCTCGCAGATCGTCCAGTCAAGCAGTTCACGTGCCCGGGTCGTGGTCCCGTCCTGGTCCAGGCGGTACTTCAACGCGAGCTGGACGGTGACCTCGGTCAGCGACTGCGGGGTGTAGTAGGAGGCGCTCGTCTGCCGGTCCCGGCCGGCGAGCCGGTAGACGAACTGACCCGGCTCGTAGCTGACCTGGCTGCGCACACCCGTGTACGGGTTCTCCTTGTAGACGAAGACAGCGTCCTCGTACTCGTCGTGCTTGGTGGCCGGGATCATCCACGAGCCGTCCTTGGGGTCGCCGTTCTTGGCCACCTCGTAGAGCTTCTCGGTGGCGACAAAACCGGTGTAGGACATCAGTCCCTCGTAGACCGCACCGAGCTGGTTGATGCCGAGCTGGGCGTACGAGATGAACCCGCCGCGCCGCTTCCTGCCGCCCTTGGTGAGCATCAGCCGACGCAGCACCTCGTAAAGGGTGGCGTTGCGCAGCCGGGTGTCGAGTTTCGGGCCATCGGGGTCGTCCGGATCGCTGTCCGGCTGCGGGAGCTGCCAACCGATCAGCTTCGTCTTCTCCGGCAGGAACAGGTCCGAACGCATCGGTTCGAACCGCAGCCCCTCACCCTCGCTGGCCTTCTCCTCGACGGTCTCGCCGCCTCGGGCCCGGTGACCCTCGTTGACCATCCGGAACAGCAGGTCGAGAGACTCGTAGAGGTGGAAGCCGCCCCCGGCCGAGGGGGCGAGTCGCCGGGAAATCAGGTCGCCGAGGCGGCCGAGGCTGTAGCCCTCGACGTACTCGGGGTCGTCGACGGGCAGCACGCCCAGTTCGGGGCGGGCCTCGGCGTAGAGCAGGAACAGGATCCGGTAGAGGTAACGCAGCGCCTCCCGCCCCAGTTCCTTGGCCAACTCGTCCAGCTCCATGACCTGCTGGGGCTGGTAGCCGGCCTGCCGGATCCGATCCAGGACCTCGTTGGCGATGAGTTCGACCGAGATCCGCAGACCCTCGCGCAGCTCGCCGGAGACTCCGACGGCGTGCTGGCGGGAGCCGGCGACCAGGTCGGCGAGGGGTTCGGTGCCGCCCTCGGCGGGCGGGCGCAGCGAGTCGGCGCCGAAGAGCGCCGCGACGACGTCGAGTTCCCGCTCCTCGTTTCGGGCGTACGCGGAGTCGAGGCTGACCGCGAGGTAGCGGCCCTCGCCCCAGACGCTGCGGTCGGCGAGGGTGATCACACCGCCGCTGAGGATCAGCACGTACCGGGGTGGGTTCTCGGCGGCGAAGAGCCAGGAGGCGAGCTTCGCCCCGGTCTCGATGGTGTCGCCGCCGGCAAGGGTGACCGGGGCGAGCAGGCGGCCGGCGCCGTCCGGGTCCTGGGCCGCGTCGGTGTCGACCGCCCAACCGCAGTCCAGAGCCACGATGCCGTGTGCGGAGGACAGCTCGGCGTGCGCGACCCGGATCTCGTGCTCCTGGCCGGCCCGTTCGACGGTGATGACCTGCGGCTGCGGGTCGAAAGCAAGCGCCCTCAGCAGTTCGTCGTGCAGCTTGCGCAGCCGCTCCGGGTCGAACAGCTCGACGTCGGCCAACTCGGTCCGGGCGTCGAAGAAGTCGCGGCGCATTCCGACCAGGCCGGCGTCCGGGGTGAGCCTGCCGCCCTTCCTCTCCTCGGCCCAGCGTTTGAGCAAGCCGCCCTTGAGCGTGACGGGTAGCACCTCGGCAAGGTAGTGCGCGGAAAGGTATTCGCCGCGGTTGGTCAGCGATTCGAAACTCATGCGGCATTCTCCGGAGACGGTACGAGGACCGCGAGGACCCGCAGCAGCGGGTCGCCGGCGGTTTCCAGGCGATCGAGCAGATCGTTCTGCTCCCGGACGGTGTCGTGCACCCGTTGGCGGCGTCGTTCGCGGTGGGCGGACGGCAGTTCGTCGAAGAGGCTGGCCTGTTGGAAGCGGTCGAGTTGGGCGCGGTAGCGGCGAAGCGGTTCGGCGTGCGCCTCGGCCCACTCATCGCGCTTGTCGGCGAGATGCCGGCGGGCCGCGTCGACGGCCGGCTCCAGCAACGGTGCCAGCTCGTCCGTCGCGATCCGCCCCGCCCGGTTGACCATCATCGGGCCGACGTTCGCCTGCCGCAGCACCTCGTCCATCGGTCGGATCGTCGGCTGGCCCGGCAGGCCGGAGATCGCCATCCACTGTACGACGGTCGGCTGACCCAGTCGGTTGGCGTACACACCCTGGACGAGGAAGACCGGTTCGGTCACGCCGGCGGTGAGCACCGGGGCCTGCTGCCGACCGAGCCGGATGAGCACCTTGTCGACCAGCCAGTCGACCATCGGGTGCACGTCGCTGAGGAAGGCGATCTCGGGCCACATCGGGGTCTTGCTTTCGCGGGCCTGGTCGAGCTTGCGTTGGGCGAGCTTGCGGTCGAAGGTGACCTTCAACCGCAGGTGGTCGCCCTCCCGGTGCGCTCCGAGATACGACTTCGGCAGGTCCGACAGGCGGTGCATCAGATCGTCGGGGGCGAGGAAGGTCAGCAGGTCATCCTCGCGGCGCAGGTCGATGGCGTCGTCGGGTCGGTCGTCGTAGATCTCCTGGAGCGCGGCGTCGACAAAATCACGGGTGGAGTCGAAGAGCTTCGGCACCCTGGCCCGCTGCACGTCGGTGGTCACCGGGGTCAGGCCGACCTCGGCCATCAGCCCGGCGAGCACGTCGATCTCGACACCCGTGTCGTAGGACTCCTCCACCGTCTTACCGGCGAACAGGTCCTTGACCAGCCGGTCCTCTTCCGCCTTGGCGTCGTAAAGGCCGATGACGGGTGCGACGGTGCCGAGGCTGTGGTGCGCTGCCTCCTCCCGGTCGAGCAACTTCTCCGCCACCACCCGGTCGTCCTTCGCGTCAGGGACCTCGGAGGTGAGGATCAGCGCGCGGAACTGGGGCTGATGCTTCTGCCCGTACCGGTCGACACGGCCGTTGCGCTGCTCGATCCGGATCAGGCTCCACGGGATGTCGTAGTGGATCAGGTGGTGGCACTGCTGATGCAGGTTGACACCCTCGGAGGCTACGTCCCCGGTGAAGAGCAGCCGCACGTCGCTGCCCTCCAGTTCGAACTCCTGGAGGATCTTCTGCTCGTCGGCGTCGGCCACACCGCCGTGCAGCACCCGTACCGCGCTGGGCTTGAGGCCGAGCTTGGCCGGGACGACCTCGGCGAGCCACTTCAGGGTCGGCACCCGCTCCGAAAAAACCACCGCCCGCATGGCGCTGCCCGGCCTGATGCCGATCGACCTCAGCTCCTCGACCAGCCGGTCGAGCTTGCTGGAGTCCTTGTCGGTCATCGCGGAGGTCAGCTCCGCGAGCCGGTCCAGCGCCGCCCGTTCGGTGCCGGTGGCCTTCCCCTGCCTGCGTCTGGCGGTCACCGTCTCGTGCAGCGCCCGGTGCGAGGAGAGAAAGGACTTCAACAACGTGTACGGGAACAGCCGGCCCTGGCCGGTGGCGCCCTCGTCGCTCCACTTGCCGGCCAGCCACACCTCGGTCAGCTCGGTGAAGATCTGCTCCTCCGCGTCGGTAGCCGCGCAGTGCAGGGCCTTCGACGGCCCACGCTCGGCCCAGCGACCACCGATCTGGTCGCGTACCTCCGGGCTGATTTTCGTCCGGCGGAGATAGAGGTGGGCGATGTCGCCGGGCGCGTAGTTTTTCTTGTCAGCGATGGCAGCCGGGTCGAGCAGCGAGATCAGCTCGGCGAACGATTCCTTGTCACCATTGTGCGGGGTGGCGCTGGCCAGCAGCAGTGCGTCGGTCTTCGCGGCTAGTCGTCGGGCCAGCTCGTTACGCTGGGTGCCCTTGTTGATCAGGTTGTGTGACTCGTCGATGACGACGGCGTCCCAGTTGATCGCGTCCAGGTGGTGACCGAACTGGCCGGCGTCCTTGAGGGTGTCGACCGAGATGATGGCCCGCTTGAAGTAGGTGAACGGATTCCGGCCGGCCGGGATCTCCTGCTGGATCCGCTGGATGCCGGTCGAGTCGAGCCGCACCAGCGGGATCGCGAAGCGGGTCCACAGTTCCCGCTGGAACTGCTCCAGCACCTGCTGCGGCGAGACCACCAGGATCCGGTCGCCCCGACCCCGCCGGATTAACTCGGCGAGGATCAGGCCGATCTCCAGCGTCTTGCCCAGACCGACCACGTCGGCGAGCAGGATCCGTGGGCGCAGGCCGGACAGGGCCAGCTCGACCGGGCGCTGCTGGTAGGTGAGCGGGTCCAGCAGGAAACGGTCGGCCAACGCCAGGCCCCGCTCGGACCGGGGCAACGGCGTACGCCGCAGCACCGCCTCCAGGAACAGCCGGCTCTGCCGGAATCGCGACGAGGTGTCCCGGACCAGTACGGTCTCCTCGGGCCGCATCGCCCGGACGTCCTCCAACGCGGTGAAGAACGTTGCCTCGACGTCCTGCACGAACTCCGAAATGCCGACGGCCTTGATCATCGTGCCGTCGCGGGACGGCTTGGCCGTACGCACCAACCACTCCTCGTCGCGTACGAGGATGCGCGAGCCGGGCGCATAGGTAGCGGTCTGCGGGGTGCTCATCGGTGGAACCTTCCTACAGTTTCGAGCGGCGGGCGTACTGGCGGCGAACCTTGTTGACCAGCCAGGTCACGTCCGCTCCGGGTTTTGCCATCGGCGCGGGTCCGGTCGGGGTCGTCGTCGGTTCCGGTATCGGCGGATCTTCCGGGTAACCGGAAGCGCCACCTTCGGGATCTTGCTGTGGGTCAGCGAGATCCGGCGGGACCAGGAGTTCGTTGTCGCTGGCGTAGGTCGACTCGATGACCTGACGGCGTAGGTCGGCGGCGCTGGCCCCGCTGACCGAGACGGCCACCGCCAGCAGGCGCGACTGCACGGCGTCGAGGCCCGGCCGGGCCGTCGGGTCGAAGGCCAGCATCGCTCCGATCAGCGGAGCGAGCTCGACCGGCACCCCGGACAGGTCGGGCAGATCACTGGGCTCGCTGATCCGCAGCAGGAGATTCCACGGGTTCGACGAGGTATAGAGGCTGTGGCCGGCGAGGGCGAAGACCAGCGTCGCGGCCAAGCCGTAGACGTCGACGGCCGGGGTGAGGACGCGTTCGCCCTTGACCTGTTCCGGTGACATGTAGGCGGGAGTGCCGACCAGAGCACCCGGCTCGGTCAGGTACTGCCTCCGGTCGAGCAGCACTGCCAGCCCGAAGTCGATCACCTTGGGTCCGTCCGGGCCGAGAATGATGTTCTGCGGCTTCAGGTCCCGGTGCAGCAGACCCGCCTGGTGCACCTTTGCCAGGCCGTCAGCGAGCATCGCACCGGCCATCGCGACGAGCGCCAACGGCAGTGCGCCACGGGCGTCGACGTACTGACGCAGGGTGGCGCCCGGCACGTACTCGACGGCCAGCCAGGCCGGGTCGGCGTAGATGTCAGCGTCCTCGAACCGCGCCACCCGCGAGCCGTAGACGAGTTTGAGGCTCTCCACCTCGGCGGCGAACCGCTTCCGGATGGAATCGGCTTCGACCAGGTGACGCTTGATGACCTTGAGTGCGACCCGGTCCGCGGTCGGCGACACCGCGAAATAGACGTCCCCCATGCCACCCGAGCCCAGCGGCTTCACGATCTGGTAGCCACCGATCTGGTCCAGCGTCATCCGTTCCCCCTCACGATGACACCCCACACATGTTGTTGCGTCCGCCCCACCAGCCCCACGCCAGGTGGACGCATGACGGTACCTCGGGATGCGATCTCGGGATGACAACCGAACGGTGCGTCGCCCCTGTACGAACTCACCGTGTCGGACCTCGGGAATGCAGGGTGCCTGGGTCCAGGCCGTCTGTGGTGAGTTGGACCAGTTCCGCACCGAGTGAGGCCGCCTGTCGGATGGCCGACTCGAAGGCGTCGAGGCGACGGAACGCCTCAGCGTAAGAGCGTTGCCCGTCCCGGCGACGAGCTGGATCTGCTGACCGGCACCACCGATCCGGGATCCGGGCGGCGGGGTAGCAGCAGCGGGCTGGTGAGGATGAGCAGCCCCGCGACCGTGAGGGCCGTGCGTGGACTGGTGGCTTCGGCGAGCACTCCGCCGAGCGCGCCGAGGACGGCGATGGCCGCGCTGCTGCCGATCGACCAGGCCGACAGGGTACGAGCGATGCAATCGTCGGGGATGTGCTCCAGTCGATAGGTGGCGAGCACCGGGTTGTACAGGCTCATGCTGATGATGATCGCGAGCTCGACGCCGATCACCGTCGCGAGACCGGTGACGCCGGGCTGGACGAAGGCGAGGCCGAGCAGCCAGATCGCGCGCAGGGTGCCGACGGTACGGAGGATCCGGTGTTGGCCGTACCGGGCCACGAGGCGGAGGGCCAGGCGTGAGCCGATGAGTCCGCCGACGCAGGGGGCGGCGAAGGCGAGGCCGTACTGCCAGGGTGGGAATCCGAGTTCGCGCAGCAGGAGCAGGGCCAGCAGCGGCTCGGTGGCCATGATCAGTCCGCCGACGAGCAGCTGGTTGAGGTAGAGCGCGCGCAGGGCGGGATGGCTCAGCAGGTGCCGCCAGCCGTCGAGCAGCTCACCGGCCCGGACCCGGCGCTTGCCGGTGCGCTGCGCGCGTTCCTCGTGGCCGCGAATCGCCGCGATGCCCAGCGCGGAGAACAGGTAGCTGAGCGCGTCGGCCACGATGGTGGCGACCGGCCCGAACAGGCCGACCGCCGCCCCGCCCAGCGGCGGCCCGACCGCGATGGAGCTCCACGTCGTCGACTCGAACCGCGCGTTGGCCACAAGCAGGTCGTCCGGCCGGACGAGGGCCCTGAGGTAGGCACCGCTGGCCGCGCTGAACGCGATCTTGGCGGCGGCGACCACGGCCGAGACGACCAGCAACTGCACGAAACCGAGCCGGCCGAGGGCGTACGCGATGGGGATTGTCAGCATGACCGCGAACCGGGCCAGGTCCATCGCGATCATCACCGGCCGCTTGCGGTGGAACTCCACCCACGGCCCGAGCGGCAGGGCGATCAGTGCGCCCACTGCCGGCCCGACCGCCGACAGTGCGGAGACCTGAGCGGGGCTGGCATCCAACACCAGCACGGCGATCAGCGGCAGGGCACCGAACCCCAGACCGGAGCCGTAGGCGCTGACCGCGTACGACGTCCACAGCCATCCGAACCGCCGACCCAGGGATCGTCTCGCCACCAGCCTCACACCCTCCGCTTCGAACAACTCGCCGTTGACCGAGGTGATCAAAGCAAGCCGCTCGACAGCAGATCAAACAACCGGAACGACCGCGAGCCACAACCAAACGTTGTGTGGGTAGGATCCGGTGCGTGGATCTCGACGCCGTGCGTACCTTCGTCGCCGCCGCTGACGGCGGCCAGTTCCAGGACGCCGCGGCGGCGCTGTCGATCACTCAGCAGGCCGTGTCCAAGCGCATCGCCGCACTGGAAAAAGATCTGGGGGTACGGCTGTTCACCCGCACGGCTCGCGGCGCCCAACTCACGATCGACGGCCAGGCCCTGCTCCCCCACGCCCGGGAACTGCTCCGGGCGGAAGCCCGCGCCGACGCCTCCGTACGCCCCGGTCGGCGCGCGCTGCGCGTTGACGTCCACAGTCGACGGACGGCGCCGGCGGTGCTGCTACAGGACTTCCACCGGACGAATCCGCGGATCGAGCTGGATGTCGTGACCCTCGACGGCGACGTCCACGCCGCGACCGCCGCCGTCGAGGCGGGGACGATCGACGCAACCTTCCACGCCGTGACCGTCCCCCCGCGTCAACTGCCGGGCGCGATCAGGACCGCCCGCGTGATCGACGAGCACCACGAGGTCCTCGTCGGTCCACGCCACGCCCTCGCCAATGCCCGCGCCGTCACGCCCGCACAACTCGCCGCACACCGGATCTGGATGCCCGGCATGGCCGCCGGCACCGAGTGGGCCGCCTACTACGACGAGCTCGCCGCCGCGTTCGGCCTCACCATCGACCTGGTCGGGCCGGTCTTCGGAAACGAGGCGCTGCTGGCCGAGATCGCCGACTCCCCGGAACTCGCGACCCTGGCCGGCGAACGCACGCGGTACCTGTGGCCGGACAGCTACGACCTGCGGCGCATACCGGTACGCGACCCGGCGCCGGTCTACCCGATGTCACTGCTCTGGCGCGACGACAACCCGCACCCCGCGCTCGGCAAACTTCGCGACCATCTCAGCTCCGGACGGGTGGACCCGCCCGACGAAAAGGTGTGGCTGCCGAAGTGGGCACAGCCTCCGGCCCCGACATCGTGAGCCGTTGACCGGGTCGACCCTGTCAGCGACGCTAGTCCTCGGTCTCGTACCCCTGAATCCCGACGCAGGTGGCGCAGAACCCGGTGCCGGGTTCGGGCTGGTTCGCGCCCCCGTCGTAGAGCACCGGCTTGGCCACCAGCGGATCGTTCGTCGCGACCGGACGGGAGGTGATCTGGTGTTGCGCGTCGACGTCGACGGCCAGGCACACGATCCGGGCGTCGACGCCGCGCATCAGGCAGACCCCGGTGCTACCCACGGCCGGCGGGGTGATGAACGCGGCGCGTACCGGAGTCGGGCCGGTCTGCGCGTACGGGCGCAGGTTGGACGCGAAGGCGTGACCGAAGGCGCGGTTGGACGGGAACGCCACCACGGTGAAGGAGTACTTGGCGGCCCAGGTGCCGCAGATGGTCGCCTGCCCCGGGATGGTGACGTTGTGCTGGGCGTCGACCTCCACCGGGCCGAGACTCCCGGTGGCGCAGGGCGCCGCGCCCCAGGGAATGTACGGCTCCTCCGGCTCCGGACTCGCGGTCGGGAGGGGCGAGGCCGAGAAGCTGGGCAGCAGCATCGGGCCGACCTGCGGCCGGTCGCCGGCCAGCGTCGGCGTCGGCGCGAGCGCGACGAGCAGGGCGGCTCCGGCGGCGAGCGCAGCTGCTGCGACGACGGACCGTAGGTGACGGATCATTGTTCTCCTTCGCGGTGACCCGCTACCGGACGGTCGCCGGTGGCTGGATCATCGGTGTGGTTTCGGACTGCGGAGACCGGCGTGGCCGCGTCGGCCGGCATCGTGCGGCCGGTTGCCGTCTCGGTGTCGGCCGGCAGGGGTGTGGCGCCGGCGGCGCCGAGCAGCAACGCCAGTTGAAAACGGTTCTGCACGCCGAGCCGGTCCATCAGGGCTCGCAGCGTGTAGGCGACGGTACGCAGGCTGACGTTGAGTCGGGTGGCTGCGGTCACGTCGGTGTGGCCGGCGGCCAGGAGAGCCACCAGGGCGTTCTCCCGGGGCGTGAGGTTAATCGGAGGCACCCCCTGGCGAAACGGGTCGCGGCCGTCCGCCCACAGTCGATGGAACATCCCGCACAGTGCCTGGACCACCGGCGGATCGGTGACCTCCACGAAACCGGCCTCGAAATTCACCGGGTCGGCCGGGAGGAGGGCGACCCGCCGGTCGAAGATCATCAGCTTCAGCGGCAGGTCGGCGTGCTGTCGGTACATTCCCTGGGCCTCGGCGGCAGCCGAGGCGGGCGGGGCACCCTGGTCGCCGTCGCCGGGCAGCCGGCTCAGCACCCGTACGCGGATGCCCCGGGCGAGCAGGCTGCGGTCCAGCGGCAGCGCGGCGGCCCACGACTCCGAGCTGAACACCTCTTCGGTGTTCACCGCGAGGTGCTCGTGCTGTTCCGCCGCGACCAGGTGGGCGACTCGACGCCGGGTCAACGCCCGGCTCGGCCAGCGCCGGACGGCGGTGGAGTCCACGGCCGGCAGATCCAGGCCGTCGAGCGCGTGCAGGTGGTGCCGCCAGCGCTCCTGGTCGGTCAGCACCGACGGTGGCCGGCGCAGCCGGGCCAGCAGCGTCGGCAGGGCGGCGGACGACCAGCGCCGCCCGGCACCCGTACCCGCCGTGCCCGGCACGGCACCGCCCAGCGCCGCAAGTTCCTCCAGCGCGGCGGTGACCCGCCCGACGTGCAGGCCCAGTTCCCGGCTCAGCTCCGGCTGCCGGCGCGGGCCGAGCAGAGCCAGCGCGCGATAGACGAGGTCGGCGTCCGCTGAGACCCCCCACCGGGTCAGCTGCGGGATCACCGCCGTGGGTTCCGGCATGCCATTCCCTCCCGTACGTGTCGCCGCCCGGTATCCGACCAGCCGCCGTGGCGGCCGTGACTCGCCGGGTGCCCCCACGACGGAGTGTCCGGCCGTCTTTCCACCCGGGCGCGGACAGCAGACCACTCGACGGTCGGGCAACGGAAGGTGTTCGGACACCGATTGCAGGATCATGCAATCGGTGGGTGCGAGCTCGCCCCGTCCCACACCGGACATCTCGCCCGACCGACTCACGGGCAACCGTGCCGACCGATCGTCGGTAACCGGCTGGCCTCGGTCGATTCGGTTGGGCAGACTCGGACCGTGGAACGTTTGGTGGAGATCGCCGGCCGACTGGCCGAGGTCGGCGGCGTGGTCGGGGTGTGTCTGGGTGGCAGTCGGGCGAGGGGAACCCACAGCCCCGACTCCGACTACGACCTCGGCCTGTACTACCGGCCCCCGCTGGACACGGGCGCACTGCGCCTGTTGGCGGCCGAGCTGACCGAGCGCGAGGTCGACATGACCGAGCCCGGTGGCTGGGGGCCGTGGGTGGACGGTGGCGCCTGGCTCACGATCGACGGCGTTCAAGTCGACTGGATCTACCGTGACCTGGACCGCGTACGCCGGATCTGGCGTCAGTGTGAGGTCGGGCAGTTCGAGGTGGGCACCCAGCCCGGCCATCCACTGGGGGTCTACTCGTACGCCTACGTCGGCGAACTGGCCCTGGGGCGGATCCTCGCCGACCGTGGTGGGGAGCTGGCCGCACTACGGCAGGAGATGCAGCACTACCCGCAACCGCTGCGTACGGCGCTGATCGCCAACGCCCGATGGGAGGTGCCGTTCATCCTCGCCGCCGCCCGCAAGGGAGCAGCTCGCGGCGACGCCTTCTACGTCGCCGGCTGCCTCTTCCGCGCGGTGGGACTGCTCACCCACGCGCTGCACGCCCACGCCGAACGCTGGGTGCTCAACGAGAAGGGAGCGGTACGGGCAGCGGGAACTCTTCCCGGCGCCCCGGCGGATTTCGCCGTACGCGCCCACGCGTTGTTCGGCGTCGCCGGCACCGATTCGCTGGCCGCCCGACTGGACGACGCCGAAGCCCTGCAACGAGAGGTGTTGCGGCGACTGTCGGACTGAACCGGCCCGCCCTCAGCCGGCGGCCGGGTGAGTCCCGTCAGAGCATGCTCGGAGCGGGCGGCGGGGCGTCGACGACCACGACCGAGATGCCACGGTCACGGAACCTGGCCACCTCGTCGGTGGGTGCGGAGCTGTCCGTGACCAGGGTCCACCGGGACGGCATGAGGGCCCACGCGTGGAACGGCGCCTGCCCGATCTTCGCCCCGTGGGCGAGCACGTAGGTGTGGTCGGCGCGGCTCATCATGAGTTCCTTCAGCCGCGTCTGCTCCAGGTCCTTCTCGTTGATGCCCCGGTCGGCGCGTACGCCGTCGGCGCCCATGAACGCGCGGTCGAACGACATGCGTTCGAGGGCCGACTCGGTGACCGGGCCGACGAAGCTCTGGCTGAGGGTGCGCAGCCTACCCCCGAGGAGGACGACCTCGATCCGCTCCGCCTCGGCCAGCACCTCCAGCGCCGTCAGCCCGATCAGGGAGACCGACAGGTTGCTGAACCCGCTGAGCAGCTGTGCCAGGGCCGCGGTGGTGGAGCCGGCGTCGAGCAGGATGCTCTCCCCCGGCACTATCTGTTCGGCGGCCCAGGCGGCGATCGCCTGCTTGGCCGCGTACGCCTCGCCGAGCCGCTGACGCAGCGAGGCTTCCGGATGGGGTTCCAGACTGAGGGCGCCGCCGTAGGTTCGGGCGAGCTTGCCCTGGGTGGTGAGCAGTGCGAGGTCACGGCGGATGGTCGAGGGGGTGACGCCGAGTTTGGTGGAGAGTTCCTCCACACTGGCCAGCCCGTTGTGCGCGGCCATCTGGAGGATCTGGTCACGCCGCTGCCACGATCTCTGCCTGCTCATGTCATCCGGCACCCTATCCGACCGGGTCACCCGGCAACCGGCTGCGGCGCCATCGCCACGGCGAGCCGCAGCGCCTCGATCATGGATCGGTGGTCGGCGACGCCCTTGCCCGCGATGTCGAACGCCGTCCCGTGGTCGACCGAGGTGCGGATGACGGGCAGTCCGACGGTGATGTTGACCCCGGCCTCCAGGCCCAGCACCTTGACCGGCCCGTGTCCCTGGTCGTGGTACATCGCCACGACCAGATCGTAGTCGCCGCGCCCGGCAAGGAAGAAGAGCGTGTCCGCGGGCAGCGGTCCCTGTACGTCGATTCCGGCGGCCTGGCAGGTCTTGACGGCCGGTGCGATCTTGGCGTCCTCCTCGCCCCGGCCGAACAGCCCGTTCTCGCCGGCGTGCGGGTTGATGCCGCAGACACCGATGCGGGGCGTGGGGACGCCGGCGTCCAGCATGGCGCGGTGTCCACGTCGGATGGTGCGTTCCACCAGTCCCGGCTCGATCCGTTCGACCGCGTCGAGGAGCCCGACGTGGGTCGTCACGTGGATGACCTTCACCCTGGGGGTCGACAGCATCATCGACACCTCACCGGTCCCGGTGAGGTACGCGAGCAGTTCGGTGTGGCCGGGATAGACGTGGCCGCCGGCGTGCAGCGCCTCCTTGTTCAGCGGCGCGGTGCAGATGGCCTGCACGTCCCCGGCCATCGCCAGCTCGCTCGCCACCCGGATGTAGTGGTACGCCGCGTCGCCGGCGACGGGAGAGACCTGCCCGAACGGCAGGTCGGCCGGGATCAGTCCCAGGTCGATGACGTTGATCCGGCCGTCGCGGAACACCGCGTCGGCCACACCGGCCACCGCCACGATCTCCGGGTCGAGCCCGACGATTCCGGCGGCCTGCCGTAGTCGGGCGGCGTCGCCGACGACGAGGTACCCGGCGGCGGCCGGGAGCTGGGGATCGAGCAGCGCCCGGACGATGATCTCGGGGCCGATTCCGGCGCCGTCACCCATGGTCACGGCGATGTAGGGACTACTGGTCATCTCGGCTCCTCATTCCAGGACAGCACGGTGTGGACGAGTTCGATCAGCGACTCCGGGCCGCCGAAGCTGCCGGGGCGGGTCACGACGACCTGCCCCGTCCCGGTGGTCGAAAGCACCGCCTGCTCCCGCTCGGCCACGGGTCGCAGGCGTTCGACGCCGAGCCGGTCGAGCACGGCGCGGGCGGTCGCCCCGCCGGTCAGGATCAGCGCCCGCCCGTCCGCCGCCGACGGGGCGACGGCGTCGGCGAGGGCGGTGGTGAGCCGCGCCGCGAGATCGGGCCGGAGCCCGGCGCCGCCGTCGAGGCTCAGCACCGCGCAGCGCGCGTCGGCCGTCCGGGCGGCCAACTCGCGCCCCACCGCCGACGGGTCGTTCAGGAGCAGCTGCGGGTCGAGTCGCACCACGACATCGGCCTCGGGTGCCAGGGCGGCGAGTTGGGTCTCGATGGCGGGCGCGGCCGTACCGGCGACGACCAGCACGGACCGGGCGGTGGGAAGGGGTTCGGCCCGCCACTGCGGGTCCGGCGCCATGGCGCGGGCGGCGGCAGCGGCCAGGCCGGCGGATCCGACCAGCAGGGGGCGGTCGGTCACCAGCCGCGCGGCGGCATGAACAACGTCGAGGTCGGCGTCGGTCTCGGCGTCGCAGACGGCGAGCAGCCGGGCCGAGGCGGCCGCGGCGAGCAGCCGGGCGAGGGCACCAACCCCATCGCGTACGGCGGCCAGCGGCACCGGCACGGTCTCGATCGGACTCAGCGCGTGGGCCACGGTACGGGGTACGGCCCGCTCCTCGGCGTGCCACAGGCGGGTGTCGTGCAGCGGCACCCCGTGCACGCGCAGCACGCCGTCGACCACCACGCGGCCGGCGGCCGGGAGCGCCGTCGCGACCACGGGCAGGACGCCGAGCAGGTCGCGCAGGGCCGCCACCTCGCTGGCGAGGTTGCCGCGCAGCAGCGAGTCGACCTTCTTCAGCACCGGCACTCCGGCGCACGAGTCGAGCGCGGACTTCACCCGGTCCGCCGCGTCCGCCGGACTCGATCCACGGGAGTCGCTGTCGACGGCGACCACACGGGACGACGTGGACGGAACACCGGACCGAAGGAGCACCGAGATGCGCGTTGTGCGCAAGAGGAAGGCGGCGGCAGCCTCGGATGCGCCACTGAGGTCATCGGCCACGACTACCAGTTCTGGCACCGAACACCTCCAATGGATCGCACCTGAGCAGCACCTTTAGCACCGCACCGAACAGCCCCGACGAGGTTCGACCGAGCTGTCCCCGGCGAACTCGGCGGCTTGCGTGATGCGAAAGACGCTAGCGGCATTGCGCACAACGCGCAACTGTGCCATCGTGTGCCCACCACCAGTGGCGTCCGTCACAACGGACGAAACTCGCCAACCACCACAAGGAGGAAGTTCATGTCCGACATCGTCCGGAGGTCTGGCGTCACCGTCGCCGGGTCGGGCGCTGGGCTGTCACGCCGCGCGCTCCTGCAATTCGCCGGCCTCGTGGGCGCGGGCACCGTCGTGGGTTCGGCGTTGACCGCCTGCGCCGGACCACAGGGCGGCGCGACCGGCGGGACGGGGAACGGCGGCAAGCTGACCATCGTCCTCAACCGCAACCTGGTCAGCCTCGACAACAAGCTCAACCAGTACGACGCCGCCGTCACCGTCCAGCGCGCGGTCCGTCAGGCCCTGACCCAGATCGGCAACGACCTGCGCCCGGAACTCGTGCTCGCCGAGTCGTTCGAGATCAGCTCCCCGACGCAGTGGCGGGTCAAGCTCCGCGACAACATCCACTACTCCGACAAGTCACCGGTCACGGTGGAGGACGTCGAGACGGCGCTGCGGTACTACTTCCAGGTCAAGGCGAGCTTCGTCGCCTCCCAGTTCCCCGAGCAGCCCAGGCTCACCAAGATCGACGACCGTACCTTCACGCTGACCACCAGCAAGCCGCTGGTGACCCTCGACTCCCTGATGTCGAACATCCTCATCACCCCGGCCAAGGCCAACAAGCCGGAGGAACTGCGCGACGGCCTCGGCACCGGCCCGTACAAGGTCGCCTCGGCCGACTCCGGCACCGGCACCTACCGGCTGGTGCGCAACGAGAACTACTGGGGCGAGGCGGCACTGGTCGACGAGGTGGACATCTCGTACCAGGAGGAGGAGGGCGCGCGGGTCATCGCCATCACCTCGGGACAGGCCGACGTCATCGACACCATCACCCCGGAGTCGGCCGCGGCGCTGAAGAAGAACGCGGAGATCGAACTCGTCCAGGGTCCCGGCACCCGTCTGATCCACCTCTTCTACAACTTCCGCAAGCCGGCCGGGCACCCGCTGGCCAACCCCCGGGTCCGGGAGGCCCTCACCTACGCGGTCGACCACGACTCGCTCATCTCCAGCCTGATGAACGGCCTGGTCTCCTCCGCCGAGGGGGTCGTACCCAAGACCCTCGCCGGCTTCGTCCGGACCGGGCAGTACACGTACGACCCGGCGAAGGCGAAGCAGGTGCTGGCGGCCGAGGGGGTGTCGAACCTGACCCTCACCTTCATCTGGGAGGAGTCCGAGTTCGCCGGGGCGGCCCGGGTGATGGAGGCGCTGGTCGGCATGCTCGGCGACGTCGGCGTGACGGTGAAGCTCAAGGAGATCCCCAAGGGCGGTGAGATCAACACCTGGCGCCGTGGCGAGGCGGGCGACTGGGACGTGCTGGGCAACGGGTACGGCAACCAGACCGGCCTGGCCATCACCAACCTCCAGGGCCAGTACGGCGGCACCGCGGAGAAGGAGAAGACCCGCGACTCGTACCACGGTTTTGTCGTCCCGGAGGTGACCGGCCTGCTCGACCAGGCGGGCGCCGAGGCGGACGCGGTCAAGCGCACCGCGCTGCTGGGGCAGGCGCAGGAGAGGATCTGGGCACTCTGGCCGGCGCTGTGGGCCTGGACCCCCGACAACGTGCTCGCCCGACGCAAGCACGTCACGGCCCTGGGGCTCTCTCCCGCCAACTCCTACGATCTGTCCAAGGTTCGGGTCTCGGACTGACCCATGCCGCGCTATCTCCTCAAACGCCTCGCGCAGACCGCACTCACCGCGTGGTTCACCCTCACCGTCGTCTTCGTCCTGCTGCGCCTGGCACCCGGTGACCCAGCGGTGAACTACGCCCCACCCAACCCCTCCAGCGAGCAACTGGAGGCCGTACGGCACCAGTTCGGGCTCGACCAGCCGGTCCTCGGGCAGTACCTGACGTACCTGAGTCACCTGGTGCGCGGCGACGTCGGCGACTCGTTCCAGTTCCGGCAACCCGCCCTACAGGTGGTGCTCGACCGGCTGCCGTACACGATCACGCTCGCGGTCGCGGCGATCGTCGTGACCGCCCTGCTCGCCATCCCCCTCGGGGTGTGGATGGCCCGGCGCGACAACACCGCACCCGAACTGGGCGCCAACATCGCGACCATCGTCGGGCAGTCGATGCCGGACTTCTGGATCGGCTTCGTGCTGCTCATCGTGTTCGCGGTGAACCTCGGTTGGGTCGCCCCCGCCGGCTTCACCTCGGCCGGCTCGATAGTGCTGCCCTGCCTCACCATCGTGATCCTCCAGGTCGCCCTCATCTCGCGCCTGGTGCGACGGGAGATGGTCAACAACCTGCACGCCCCGTACGTCACGATCGCCCGCTCGCGCGGTGTCTCCGAACGCCGCCTGACCTGGCGGTACGCCTTCGCCAACTCGTCGATTCCGGTGGTCACGGCCCTCGGCACCCGGTTCGCCGCCATGCTCAACGGCGTCGTCATCGTCGAGGTCGTCTTCAAGTGGCCCGGGGTCGGCGAGTTGGTGGTGGACGCCCTGGAACGGCGGGACTTTCCGCTGATCCAGGCGACGGTGCTGGTGACGGTCGTCCTCGCCCTGCTGGTCCAGCTCGGCGTGGACCTGCTCTATCCCCTCATGGATCCCCGCGTCCGACTCGGTAAGGAGGCCCTCCGGTGAGCGATCTCGCCGTCTCCCCCGCCCGTCCCAACGTCGCCCCACGGGTGCTACGCGGTTCGGCGGCGGCGCGCAAGGCCCGCTACAGCACGATCAAGATGTGGGTGGGCGGCACCTGCGCCGCGGTGGTCATCGTCCCGGTGGCGCTGGCGCAGGTCCTCCCGCTGCCCGACCCGGTACGCGGCGTACTCCGCGAGACCTCGTTGCCGCCGCTGAGTCACGGGCACCTGCTCGGCACCGACCCCAACGGCCGGGACCTGCTCTCCCGGATCCTGTACGGCGGTCAGACCTCGCTGCTCATCGGCCTGCTGGCGATCCTGCTGTCGGGTGTGATCGGGATCGTGGCCGGCGCCACCGCCGGCTACTTCGGCGGCTGGGTGGACACCGTCATCTCCCGCCTGCTGGAGGCGCAGATGGCGCTGCCGCTGCTGCTCATGCTCCTGCTGGTGGTCGCCCTCTTCGGCCCGTCGATCCCGGTGATCACGCTGGTGATCGCCCTCGCCCAGTGGCCCGAACCGGCCCGCCTCACCCGAGCGCTCGTACTGGTGGAGCGGGAGAAGCCGTACGTCGCCGCGGCGCAGGTCCTCGGCCTGCGGAAGCTGACCATCATCGTCCGGCACATCATCCCGAACATCCTGTCGCAGACCCTCGTCGTGGTGTTCCTGCTGCTCGCCCAGGCGGTGCTGCTGGAGAGCGCGCTGAGCTTCCTCGGCGCCGGCGTCCAGCGCCCCTACCCCACCTGGGGCGGCATCATCTCCGACGGGCGGGAACTCTTCGTCACCGGCACCTGGTGGCTGGTCACCATTCCCGGCGTGGCCATCGCCCTGCTGGTGCTCGGGGTGAACCTGCTCGGCGACGGGCTACGCGACCGGGTACGGCGGACGAAGGCGGTGAGCGCCTGATGGCCGTACTCAGCGTGCGGGACCTGACCGTCGACCTGATGACCGGCGCCGGCGTCGTACGCGCCGTCGACGGGGTGAGCTTCACCGTCGAGCCGGGCGAGACGGTGACCATCATCGGCGAGTCCGGCTCCGGCAAGTCGACCACGGCGATGGCCCTGCTCCGGCTGCTCCCGGACGACCTGGCCGTGCTCTCCGGCCACGCCGAGATCGCCGGTCGGGACGTCATCGGCACCCGCCGGCACATCGGTGCCCTGCGCGGCCGGACGGTGGCCCTGATCCCCCAGGACCCGATGACGGCGCTCAACCCGATCGCCACCGTCGGCCGGCAGATGACCGAGGCGATCCGGCTCTCCCATCCCGGACACTCCCGCGCGAAGGCGGATCAGCACGCCCTCGAACTGCTCCGCGCGGTCCACATCACCGAGCCCGAACGACGGCTGAGGGCGTACCCGCACGAGCTGTCGGGCGGAATGCTGCAACGGGTTCTCATCGCCATGGCGCTCTCGGCCGAGGCCGACCTCATCGTGGCCGACGAGCCCACCTCGGCCCTGGACGTGACGGTGCAGGCCGGCATCCTGGACCTGCTGCTGGAGATCCAGGAACGCACCGGTGCCGGGCTACTGCTGATCACCCACGATCTCGGCGTCGCCCGGCTGATGAGCGACCGGGTGCACGTGATGCAGTCCGGCCGGTTCGTGGAGAGCGGCACGGTCGAGGACGTGATCGACCAGCCCCGGCACCCGTACACCCGCAAGCTGCTCGACGCGCTGCCCAAGCTCGGCCCCTGGGACGACCCGGACGCGCCGACGCCCCAGTTGATACAGGAGGAAGCGGTATGAACCAACCGCTGCTCGACGTCGCCGGCCTCGTGGTGGAGTACGGCGTCGGCCGGGAGCGCTATCGGGCCGTGGACGACGTCTCGTTCCGGATCCCCCGGGGCGGATCGCTGGCCGTGGTCGGCGAATCGGGTTCGGGCAAGTCGACCATCGCCCGCGCGCTGGTACGGCTGGTCCGGCCGACCGCCGGGTCGATCACCTTCGACGGCGTCGACCTGACCCGGCTCACCGACCGTCAACTCCGCCCACTGCGGCACCGGATCCAGATGGTCTTCCAGGACCCGTACGGCTCGCTCGATCCGCATCTGAACGCGCAGCAGATAGTGGCCGAACCCCTTGCGGCGCGCGGCGAACGCGCCCGCCGGGTGCGGGAGCGTCGGGCTGCCGAGCTGCTCGACGCGGTGGGCCTGCCCACCTCGGCGCTGCACCGCAAGCCGCACGAGTTCTCCGGCGGACAGCGGCAACGCATCGGGATCGCCCGCGCCCTGGCGGCCGAGCCCGACCTGCTGGTCTGCGACGAGGCGACGAGTGCCCTCGACGTCTCGGTGCAGGCGCAGGTGCTCGACATCCTCGCCGGGCTGCGGCGGGAACGCGGGTTGACCTTCCTGTTCATCTCGCACAACCTGGGCGTGGTCCAGGCCGTCAGCGACGAGGTGCTGGTGCTCAACGGGGGCCGGGTCGTCGAGCGGGGCGGGACCGGTGAGGTGCTGCGACATCCCCGGGAGGAGTACACCCGGCGGCTGCGCCGCAGTGCGCTCGAACCGGCGCTGATCACCGGGCGCAAGCCCCGCGAGGTCGTCCGGCAGGTCGCGGCGGCCCGGACCGCGCAGAGTGCGGCCACGTCATGAGCGGGAAAACCCTCGCCGGGCTGCGCCACCGGCTGCCGACGCTGGTGCTGGGGACCATGACCTTCGGCGACACGGCCGACCCGGACGCGGCCCGCGCCATGGTGGAGATCGCCCTGGAGAACGGCCTGACCTCGTTCGACACCGCCAACGGGTACGCCGGTGGGCGCAGCGAGCAGATACTCGGCGAGATTCTGCGGGGCCGTTGGGACGACGTCACCGTGGCCACCAAGGCCGGCATCTATCCCGGCGACGCCGGGGGGCACCCGCTGCTGTCCCGCCGGGGGATCCGGGCCTCCCTCCAGGCCAGCCTGCGCCGGCTCGGCACCGACCGGGTCGACCTGTTCTACCTGCACCAGCCGGACCGCTCGGTGCCGCTCGCGGAGACCGCGGCGGCCCTGGCCGACCTGGTCTCGGACGGTCTGGTCGGCGCCGTCGGGGTGTCGAACTACGCGGCCTGGCAGATCAGCGACGTACGCGCCGCCTGCGCCGCCGCCGGGGCGCCCCCGCCGGTCGTGGCCCAACAGCTCTACAACCTGGTCGCACGGCGGATCGAAGACGAGTATTCCGAGTACGCCAGCACGCACGAGCTGGCGACCGTCGTCTACAACCCGCTCGGCGGCGGGCTGCTGACCGGCCGGCACACTCTGGAGGACCCTCCCGGCGAAGGCCGGTTCGGCTCGTCCGCACTGTCCCGGATGTACCGCGAGCGCTACTGGAACCGGCCGGTCTTCGACGCCGTCGCCGCGCTGTCCCGAATCGCCGGCGAGGCGGGTGTGTCGCTGCCCGAGCTCTCCCTGCGCTGGCTGCTCTCCCGGGACGTGGTGAGTGCGGTCCTGCTCGGCGGTTCGAAACCGGAACAGTTGCGCGAGAACATCCGCGCGGCGGCCGGTGGCGCTCTACCACCGGACGTCCTCGACGCCTGCGACGAGGTCGGCCGCGTACTCGCCGGTCCGATGCCGGCGTACAACAGGTGAACCGAGCACCCACGACCGGAGGAACGACGTGACCACACCCGACCCGAACGCCACCCGGCCCACCGCCCGCGCCTTCGTCGACCGGCTCCGGCGCCGCGACCGCGCGCTCGGCTACTGGGTGGTGCTCGACTCCCCGGTGTCCACCGAACGGATCGCCCGGCTCGGCTACGACTACGTCTGCGTCGACGCACAGCACGGGCTGGTCGAGTACGCGGGCATCCTGCGCGGGCTCACCGCGATCGACGCCGGTGGTGGGTCGGTGGGGCTGGTACGGGTCGGCGCGAACGACCCGTACCACATCGGACAGGCCTTGGACGCCGGTGCCGCCGGGGTGATCGTGCCGCTGGTGGACTCGGTCGACGACGCCGTCGCGGCGGTGGCCTCGGCGACGTACCCGCCGCACGGTGTCCGGTCGTACGGGCCGATGCGCTCGGCCCTGCGGGTGGGCCCGCTACCGGCCGAGGCCAACGCGTCCGTCGCCTGCCTGGCGATGATCGAGACGGCGGCCGGGCTGGCGAACGTCGAACGGATCTGCACCGTGCCGGGCCTCACCGGCGTCTACGTCGGCCCGTCCGACCTGTGCCTCGCCGTCGGCGGCGCCTACCCCGGCGACCCCGAGGTGACCGACGTGTTCGAGGCGGCCCTGGCCCGGATCCGCCGGGCCGCCGCCGACGCCGGGGTGGCGGCCGGCATCCACACCGCCGGTGGCCACGACGCGGCGAACCGGCTGGCCGAGGGCTTCACCTTCGCAACGGTCTCGTCCGACCTCGTGCACCTGGAACGGGCGGCGGCCGACCACCTCCGGGCCGCCGGGATCGGCGGCCCGGTGTAGGTCCCGCGACGGCGGACCGTCGCACCGTGGTCCGGACGCGCCGAGCCGGTCAGCCCCGGCGCCACTTCTGGTTGGCGCCGCCGGAACACTCCCACAGATGCAGCACGGCGTCGTTGTTCGGGTTCCATTCCGCGATGTCGACGCACTTGTTCGCCTGCGGGTTGACCAGGTCGCCGGCGGCGCTGAGCACGAACTGCTGGGCGGCGTTGCCGCTGCACGTGGCGATCTGGATGATGCTGCCGTTGGCGGTGCCACCCCAGGCGACATCCATGCACTTGTTGTTCTGCGTACGCAGGGTGCCGTTGGTGAACGTCCACGCCTGGTTGGTGCCGCCGGTGCAGTTCCACACGATCAACCGTTGGCCGTCCGTGAAGTTCCAGTTCGGCACGTCGACGCACTTGTTGTGCCAGTTGCTGATGATCGGGCTGCCGGTGGCCGGCGGCGGGGTCGAGCCACCCGACCCGAACGGGGTGAGCACGATACCGGCGGCGCGCGGATCGCCGTCGTGCACCAGGGACTCCTGCGCCTGGACGTCGTCGAAGGCGAAACCGTACGCCTTGCCGTCCACCATGTTCGCGTGGATGATCCGCGAGTAGTGGTTGGTGAGCGCACCCCGGTAGAAGTCCGCCGGCCCGCCGCCCGGCTGGGTGTCGATGGTGCCCAGCGTGCTGCGGTGCAGCGCCGCGCAGAGCGTACGGGCGATCGGCCCCACTATCTGGTCGTTCGGCGCGCTGAGGTTGCCGTCGCAGCCCCACACGTTGGCGCTGGAGGGCCGGTTGAACGAGGCGACCTGTTGACCGGCCGGGTTGGTGAAGGTCATCACGTTGCCGGAGGTCCGGCCGAGGAACCTCGTGTTGGGCTGGTCGGTGAACGGCACCACGGTCAGCGTCCGGCCGGCGTACGCCGCCCACGCGCTGTTGATGTACGGGTCCAGGTACGTGGTGCTGAACAGACCGGCGTCGGCGGCCTTGCCCGGCGCGAGAACCCGCAGCACCGTGCCGTCCGCGCGGGTGCGTACGGTGTCCGCCCAGCCGGCCTGCGCCCGGATCTGGTTGATCACGTTGTCCCGGCCGTTGTTGACCAGGTCACCGGTCCGCTTGGTGGCACCGCTGCTGCCGGTGACGGTGACGGCGTGCGGCACCGCGAACATGTCGACCTGCGAGCTGTTGAGCCACAGTCCGGCGTCGTTGTAGGTGAACTCGCTCCAGTCGAACAGGATGTCGCGGTTCGGGTCGCCGCCGGCCCAGGGGGCGGGCTGCACGAGACCGTCCGGGGTGAGGAAGAACTTGAGCCGCTCGCCGAGGGACATGTAGACGCGGCCGGAGAGCCCGCGTGGCAGCTGGATCGTCGTGCTGCCGCCGTTGCCCGGTCC
This sequence comes from Micromonospora sp. NBC_01699, assembly GCF_036250065.1. Lineage (NCBI taxonomy): Bacteria > Bacillati > Actinomycetota > Actinomycetes > Micromonosporales > Micromonosporaceae > Micromonospora > Micromonospora sp. NBC_01699. Next base: position 5,445,806 of record NZ_CP109199.1, read on the forward strand.
GGCGATGGAGACGTCCGGCGCCGGCGAGGGCGGGTTCGATCCGGGGGCCCACGGGGTGAACGTACCGCCCGCGTTGACGTAGCCGAGTCGGCCGGTGTTGAGGTTGACGCCCAGGACGTACAGGTAGACGGCGTCGCCCCGGCCGGTGTTGTTGGTGACCGTGAAGGGCAGCAGGTTCGGGCCGACGGCCTGGGCCGGCGGCGGGGCCGCGGTGATGGCGGCGGGGACCGCCAACACGAGCGCGGCGACCACGCCCAGCAACTTCTTTCCGGTACGCACCGACAACTCCTCTGTCCGTGGGTGGGCACCGGTCCGGTCGCTCGCGGCGGCCGGACCGATGGCGGCCGGGACGGGCCACGGGACTCTCGGCGCTGCTCGACGGGTACCGGACGGTAACCGTGAGAGCGCTCTCACAGAATCGCCGCCGATGACGTTGATGTCAATAGATGGTTACAGATGCGTCGGGTCCGCCCGCCCGGTGCGGGCCAGCCGGGCGGCGACCTGTGGTCGGGCCGGCAGGCAGCCGCGGGCACCGAAACCCTCCGTCGCGATCGCTCCGGCCGCTGCCGCCCAGCGGGCCGCGTCGAGCAGCGAACGGCCGTCGGACAATCCGACGGCCAGGGCGGCCGTGAACGCGTCGCCCGCGCCGGTCGTGTCGATCACGGTGGCCGGGGACGCGGGCACCCGTACCGGGGCCGTCCCGGTCACGTACACGCGGCAGCCGGCCGCCCCCGCTGTGACCACGACGGCCCCCACGCCCGCTGCCAGCAGCGCATCGATCCCACCGAGCACGGACAGTTCCGTCTCGTTGGGGGTGAGCACGGAGACGAGGCGGAGTAGTGCCGCCGGCAGCGGGCTGGCCGGGGCGGGGTTCAGCACGAATTGCCAGCCTCGCGCTCTCGCGGTCGACGCCGCGGCCTCGATGGCTTCGAGCGGGACCTCCAGGCAGGCGACCACGACGACGTCGCTGCCGGTGACCGCCGTCAGCGCGGAGACGACCAGCGCTGGGGTCAGCGCCGCGTTGGCGCCGGGGACAACGGCGATGGAGTTCTCGCCCGCCCGGTCGACCAGGACGATCGCGACCCCGGTAGGGCCGGGGGCCGTCGTCACCGCGTCGTCGATCACCCCCCGGGCGGCGAGGTCGCGGCGGGCCGCCGTACCCCGAGGGTCGTCGCCCACGGCGGCGACCAGGTGGACGGTCGCGCCGAGGGTGGCCGCGGCGGCGGCCTGGTTGCCGCCCTTGCCGCCGTGCGTCTCGGTGAGCTGTCCCATCGTGACGGTCTCGCCGGGCAGCGGCATCCGGTCGCCGACGGCGACCACGTCGATGTTGACGGATCCGACGACGATCACCGTGCTCATCCGGCCATCCCGGTGTTCGCGATGCCGGCCACGAAGCGCCGTTGCAGGACCAGGAACAGGCCCAACATCGGCAACAGCATGATCAGGCCGGCCGCCGCGTTGAGCACGGCGTTCTGGACGTACGCCTGTTGGAAGGAGAAGAACGAGGTGGAGATCGGCATCTGTGACTCGGACTGTAGGAAGGTCACGGCGAACAGGAACTCGTTGTACGCGGCGAGCGCGGTCACCAGCGCGACGGTGAGAATGCCGGACAGGGCGTTGGGCAGGATGACCCGGGCGGCGATCTTCAGTTCACCGGCCCCGTCGATCCGGGCGGCCTCCTCCAACTCGCGCGGCAGGGTCAGCAGGAACGCCCGCAGCAGCAGCGTCGCGAACGGCGTGAGGGTGGCGCAGTAGATGATGATCAAACCGAGCTTGGTGTCGTAGAGCCCGGTGCGGGTCCAGATGTAGAACAGCGGTACCAGGAACATCTGCATCGGGAGCGCGCTACTGACCAACAGGTAGAGGATGACGCTGCCGGCTCCGGGCAGGTCGAGCCGGGCCATCGCGTACGCGGCGAGCCCGGCGATGACCACGGTGCCGAGCACCGTTCCAGCGACCAGGACCAGGCTGTTGTAGAGGCCGCGCCCCATGTGCGCCTGGTTCCACGCGTCGGCGAAGTTCGACCACAGCAGGTCCGCCGGCAGGCCGAACGGGTCGCCGACGAGTTCGGACTGGGTCTTGAACGCGGCGAAGACGAAGATGATGAGCGGGCCGACGGCGAACAGCGCGAGGATGAGCAGGATCGCCCACCCGCCGATGCCGGTTCGTTGCCGGCCGTCCACGGTGGCCAGCCGGGTCGGGCGGGTCGGGCGGGTCGGGCGGGCTGGACGGGTCTGCTGTGGGACCGTTCCGGTGCTCACGCCTCCCACCTCCTGACTCGGCGCAGTACCTGGTAGGTGACGACGATGACCGCGGTGAACAGGGCCATGACCACGCCGATCGCGGAGGCGTAGCCGGCTTCGAGGTTGGCGAAGGCGTTGCGGTAGAGCAGCGTGCTGAGCACCTCGGTCGCGCCCGCCGGGCCGCCCTGGGTGAGGATGTAGACGAAGTCGAAGGCGAGGAACGACCAGATGATCGTCTGGACGACCAGGAAGACCAGGGTCGGTCGGATGCTCGGCAGCGTGATCGACACGAACTGGCGCAGCGGTCCCGCGCCGTCGAGCGACGCCGACTCGTAGAGCGCCGGATTCACCGACTGCATCGAGGCCAGGAAGACGACGACGAGGAATCCCCAGAAGGCCCAGGTGTTGACGACGGCGACGGTCCCGAGCGCAAGATTCTGGTCACCGAGGAAGTTGACCCCGAGGATCCGCCCGATGCCGCTGTCCGGGGAGAGCAGGTTCTCCCAGACGGCGGCGCTGACCACGCTCGCCACGGTGTACGGGATGAAGTAGGCCAGCCGGAAGAGCACCTGGAACCGGCGCAGCCGGGACAGCAGGTAGGCGCCGACCAGCCCGAGCAGCATCGGCATCACCAGACTGATGGCGGTCCACACCAGGTTGTGCGACAGGGCCGACCGGAACTCCTCGTCGGCCAGCATCCGGGTGTAGTTGGCGAACCCGATCCACCTGCCCGGACCGATTCCGGACCAGTCGGTGAACGAGTAGTAGACGGACTGGACGGCGGGCCAGAGGATCACCGTGAAGTTGACGACGATCAGCGGGAGCATGAACAGCCATGCCACCAGCCTGGTGCGTCGGCGTACGCTGCGTCGCCGTGGCCGGCCGCCGGTTCGGGCGGCCGGCGGGGTCTCGGCGAGGGTGGGGGTCGGGGCGGTCATCGGCCGGCGCTACGCCGGAAGCGGCGGTACGGCGCCGGCGGCGCGTTCGGGTTCGAAGGTTTCCGCCAGGCCCTGGCAGTACCCCCTCGAATCGATCTTGCCGGTGATGAGCTTCTCCCAGCTCCCGATGATGTAGGTGACGGTCTTGGGCGGGAAGAAGGTCCAGGTGGTGTAGCCGACGTCGGTCGCGGTGGTGATCGCGCTGAACAGCCCGGCGACCCGCTTGTCGATGTCGGCGGGGAAGTCGGCTTCGGCGACGCCGATCGGCGGGAGCTGGAAGCCGGCCTCGGCGAGGCCCCGGGCCAGCCGCTTCGGGTCCGACATGTTGAAGTCGATCCAGTCGGCGGCCACGTCGGGGTTCTTCGACTTCGCGTTGATCGAGTAGGTGCCGCCGAGGGCCAGTTCCCAGATGTCCTGCGGTACGCCGTCGCGCAGCGACGGGATGGCGCCCCAGGCCCACTCCTGGTCGTTGCCGGCCGCCGCGCCGAAGAACGGTTCGATCTCGGCCAGGCCCCACGAGCCGGTGATGTTGAAAACCGCCTCGCCCTTGGCGAGCTGCTCGTACTGCTTGGCGAAGCTGTTGGTGAAGTAGCGGTCGACCGCGCCGCCCCACCAGCCGTCGACGAAGTACTTCCGCCCCTGTTCGACCGCGTCGACGAAGACCGGATCGGTGAACTTGATCTCGCCCTTGAGTGCCCGCCGTACCGCGTCGGGGCCGGCGGCGTGGTTGAGCAGGACCGAGACGTGCCACTCGTTGGCGTTCTTGTAGTCGGCGTTGCCGGCGCTGACCGGGATCATTCCCTTGGCCTTGGCCTCCGTGCAGATCGCCTCGAACTCGGCGCGGGTCTTCGGGTAGGTCCAGCCGTGCTTGGCCAGGGTCGCCGGGTTGTAGAAGACCAGCATCGATTCGTAGCTGGTCGGCAGCGCGAGGAGTTTGCCGTCGATCACGCCGGTCTGCATCGCCCAGTCAAGGATGCGGTCGTTCCAGCCGAGCTTCCTGGCATAGTCGTCGAGCGGGATCAGGTGACCGGCGGCGGCGTACTCCCGAAGTGGGCCGGGACCGGCGGCGCTGAGGATGTCGGGCGCGGAGCCGGCGGCCAACGCGGTCTGAAGCTGTCGCTCGACGGTGTCGAACTGCTTGATCGACATCTCCACCGGCACCTTCGGGTGCTCCCTGTTGAACACCTCGACGACGTTCTTCCGGTACCAGTTTTCGGCGTCCTTGGTGGCGAAGCCCGACCAGATGGCGAGCTTGTCGGACTTGCCGCCGGGAGCGCCGCCGCCACCGGCGCAGGCGCTGAGGAAGGCGGCGAGGGCGGTGCCGCCGCCGATGGAGAGCAGGTTCCGGCGGGACAGGCCGGCTGGGGTGTGTGGCATGAGCGGTGTTCTCCTGTTCTGCTACCTGGAGCCGGTGGGGACGACCACGGCTCGGGAGAGCCGGCCGGGCCGGCTCGGGAACGGAGGCTGAGGGGTACGGCAGCGGCCCGGGTCGGGCGGGACGGCCCGACCCCGGGCATCGGCGCTGGTCACGCCGACTCCCGCACGATGAGGGCACCGGGTACGACGATGTCGCGGGCGGGCCCGTCGAGTTCCCCGGTTATCCGCCGGAGAAGCAGCCGGCCACAGACCGTCCCCTTCTCGTAGGCGCGGTTGTCGATGGTTGTCAGTGCGGGGCGGACGAGGGCGGCGGCCTCGATGTCGTCGAAACCGACCACCGCCACGTCATCGGGTACGACGCGTCCGGCGTCCCGGAGCGCTTCGATCGCGCCGATGGCGACGAGATCGTTGACGCACACCATCGCGTCGAGGGTGACGCCGTCGCCGAGGGCGGCCGTGACGGCGGCGCGGGCGCCGCGCCTGCTGTAGTCGGATCTGATGACCAGTTTGGGGTCGACGGCCAGCCCGGCGCCGAGCAGCGCGTCCTCGTAGCCGCCGAGTCGACCGACGGCCGGGCCGATCCGGGTCGCCCCGACGAACGCGATCCGGGTACGGCCCCGGCGCAGCAGGTGCCGGGTTGCCTCGGCCACGCTGACCCGGTCGTCGCCATGCACCCGGTCGCCGATCGGCGGTGACTTCATCGGGCCGAGCATGACCACCGGCGGGTGCGTGCCCAGCAGCCCTTCGAGGGCGTCGGCGGGCGTCCGGAACAGGTCGATGACCAGGCCGTCGACCGCCCTGCTCAGCATGTCGGTGATGAAGGCGACCTCTCGGGCGGCGTCGCCGTCGGTGCTACAGACCACCACCTGGTAGCCGGCGTCGCTGATCGCGTCCTGCACGCCGCGGGCGACCATCGGATAGAACGGGTTGGTGATGTCGGACATGACGAACGCGATGGTCTGGGTGCGCTGGGTCCGCAGGCTCACCGCGAGTTGGTTGGCCCGGTAGTTGAGTTCCTTGACCGCGGCCTGAACCTTCGCCCTGGTCTCGGCGGAGACCGGCCGTCGACCGCTCAGCGCGTGCGACACGGTCGTCCGGCTCACGCCGGCGATCTCCGCGACGTCACCGATGCGAGGTCGGGGCATGACCAACTCCTTGCGGTGAGAGCGCGAAGCGCAAACCGGTTTGGCATCCCGACCCTGCCGGTCCGGGGTGGTGAGCAGTCTCACGCCAGTGGCCGCACCTTGTCAAACATCAGTTTCCCGACCTTCCGGACTTATTGACGGGGTCGGGCGGGAACGGGACGTCACTCCCTTTTGGCCACTAGCGCAAATCCGTTTGCGCGTTATCGTGTTCGCGTCCCACCCAGCCCCCCTCAACGTTGACGGAGTTGAAAGCTCATGACTGCCCTGCGCGACCGCGTACACGGTGCGGTCCTCGGCCAGGCGATCGGCGACGCCCTCGGCGCGCCGACCGAGGGAATGACGCGCGACGCGATCCGTGCCGCCCACGGCCGGGTGACCGGCTTCCTCTCCGACGACCCCGCCGGCACCGACGACACCGAGTACGCCGCGTTCACCGCACGCATCCTGCTGACGTACGGCCCCGCGCTGACCCCGGACGACGTGTCGACCGAGTGGATACGGGTGCTCGCCGGCCAGCACGGCGCCTTCAACCGAGGCGGATTCTCCGAGATCGAGGCGATCCACAACCTGTCCCGTGGACTGCGCGCCCCGCACTCCGGGTCGGACAACCACGAGATGTGGAGCGACGGGTCGGCGATGCGGGTCGCGCCGATCGGCGCGTACTTCGCCGGCGACCCTGCCGAGGCCGCCCGGATCGCCGGCATCGACGCGCAGGTGAGCCACGCCCGGGACGGAGTCCTCTGCGGCCAGGCGGTAGCCGCCGCAGTGGCCGCCGCGACGACCACCGACGACTGGCAGGCGGTCGTCGCCGCGGGTGTCACGGCGATCGCCGCCGACTCCTGGTCGGCCCGGATGATCAACCGAGCCCTGACGGTCGCGGCGGGCCCCGGCACGAGCGAGGAACGCCTCGACGAGCTGGAGCGCCGAGTATCGATCTTCCACTACCCCTGGGCGGACGTGGCCCCGGAGGCAACCGCGCTCGCCTTCGGCGTCTTCGCGATCGCCGAGGGCGACTACGTCGACTCGGTGCTCGGAGGCGTCAACATCGGCCGCGACGCGGACACGATCGCCGCGATGGCCGGCGCCATGGCCGGTGGCCTGCACGGTGCCAGCGCGATCCCCACCGAGTGGTCCAGCCGGATCGTCGCGCTGCGCGGTAGCTGCATCCAGGACACCGCGGGAGTACGCCTGACGGCGCTCGCGGACGAGATCGCCGACGCCGTCGAGGCCCGCGACGCCGCGACCAGAAACGGAGACCCCCGATGAACGCCCCCTCCCGCCGCGTCGACGACCGGCTCCTCGACCGGGCCGAAGGCGCGTTCCTCGGGCTCGCCGCCGGCGACGCGGCCAGCTTCCCCGCCATGTGGCACCGGGCGCTCCGGCTGCCGCACCTGCGCTCTCTGCTGTGGACGTTCGCGCTCGACGCTGACGCCCGCAAGGTCAACAAGTTCCCCCTGCCGTTCACGCTCGCCGCCGACCCGGCGCTGCTGGACTTCGGCCCGACCGACGACGCCGAGCAGGCGGCGATCGGCGCCCAGGTCCTGCTCGCCGTCGGTGCCGACCCGACCGTGGACGACCTCTTCGACGCATGGTGGACTCGGGTCGAGCCGCAGCACGCGCAGTTCTGGGGCTCGGTCGCCGATCGGTCCGCCGTCACCAACGCGCTGCTCGGCCTGCGCGCGCCGACCACCGGCAACGACAACCCGCACCACTACGACGACTCCGCGCTGGCCCGGGTGCTGCCCGTGGGCATCCGCTGGGCCGGCGACCCCGGCCGGGCCGCCGCCGTGGCCCGCCGGCTGGCGGCGATCACCAACGCCGAGGTCGGCATCGACGGCGCGGCGGCGTTCGCCGCGGCCGTCGCGGTCGCCGTCGGCGGCGACCCGCTCACGACGGCCGTCGACGCCGCCCGCCGGGAGATCACCACGGACAGCTGGCTGGGCCGCAAGCTCGCGGTCGCCGAGCGGGTGCTCGCCGAGACCGGCTCGGTCTTCGCGGCCGTTCCGGTGTGGAGCGACGAGGTGGTCAACGCCGAGTACAACTTCGGCAACGTGGTCGCCGAGACGTTGCCCCTCGCGCTGCTGATCGCCCGCGAGAGCAGCAGCCTCGCCGAAGCGCTCGGCGCCGCCGCGCTCCTACCCAAGCAGGCCGACACCATGCCGGCGCTGGTCGGCGCGCTGGTCGGCGCGACCCTCGGGGCGAGCGCGCTGCCGGCCACCTGGTGCGCGCCGGTCGAGGAACTCAAGGCCGTCTGCGTGCCCTCGACCCGCGGCCTGAGACTGCGCGAGCTGGCCGGCGCGCTGGTCGCCGCCCGAACCGACCCCGCTGCGGCCGGTGCCCGGCCCGACCCCGCCGACGTGGCTCCCGGTCCGGCTGCCACCGGAGAGGTCCGCCGTGGTTCGTGACGGCCACTCCGGGGCGGGCCCGTCCCGCCGGGTCACGGGCGACGCACACCCATGCCGCCAATCGCCTCGCACCGCGGGCAGAACGAAACCGAGGAAGACGTGCACGATCCACTGAACCCCTATGACCTGGTCCACGACGAGATCGACCAGGCCCGGGAAACCGGCCACCGGGTCGACGACCTCTCGGCCGAACTCGCCGCCCTCGACCCCGGCGACACGGCCGCACTCGAAGCGCTCTACCAGCGGGTACTCGACGCGCCGCGTGGGGCGGAGTGGCCATACGACGAACCCGAGGGATTCGACGCCATCCTCGCCAGCCTGCCGACCGACCCGCCGCGACCCGCACCCGAGGGGGCCGAACTGGAGGACAGGGTCCGCGGCGGCTGGCTCGGACGAATCGCGGGCTGCAACCTCGGCAAACCGGTCGAGAACGGCCAGCACTGGACCTCGGCGCACCTGCGCGACTATCTGGAGCGGGCCGGAGCGTGGCCGCTGCGCGGGTACATCCCCGCCCTCGATCCGATGCCCGACGGCTTCGTCCTGCGCGAGAACTGGGTACACACCACCCTCGGCCGCGTGCACGGCTCGGCCCGCGACGACGACATCGACTACGCCATCCTCGGCCTGCACCTGCTGGAACAGCACGGTGACCGGCTCACCCCCGGGCACGTCGCCGACGCCTGGTTGACGCTGCTGCCCTACCAGCAGACCTACACCGCGGAGCGGGCGACGTACCGCAGCCTGCTCGGCGGGGTACCGGCCGAACGCGCCGCCGCACACCGCAACCCGTACCGGGAGTGGATCGGGGCGCTGATCCGTGGCGACGCCTTCGGCTGGACCAATCCGGGCCGGCCACGGGAGGCGATCCGGCTCGCCTTCCAGGACGCCTCGCTGTCACACACGGCGAACGGCGTCTACGGCGAGTTGTGGGCGGCGGCGATCGTAGCGAGCGCGTTCACCGCGGCGACCGTACGCGAGGCGTTCGACCGCTCGCTGCGCTCGGTCCCGCCGGGCTCACGGCTGTACGAGACGCTGACCGCCGTACGGGACCTGCGCGACGCCGGCGTGACCTGGGAGGCTGCCCTGGCCACCATCCAGCAGCGCTGGGGCTCCTACAGCTGGGTGCACACCGTCAACAACGCCGCGTTGATCGCCGCCGGTCTGCTCTGGGGCGACGACGACTACGCCAGCACGGTGGGCCTGACCGTGCAGGGCGGCTGGGACACCGATTCCAACGGGGCGACCGCGGGCTCCGTCGTCGGGGTCGTACTCGGCGCGGCCCGCCTGCCGGAGCACTTCATCGCACCGTTGCAGGACCGTACCCGGTCGGCCCTCTTCGGCTACGACAACTCGGCGATCTCCGATCTGGCCCGGCGGACAGCCGCCCTCGCCGCATCGGGTGCGCTGTCCCCGCGTACGCCCGAGGCGGGCGAGAGGGCGTAGGCCCCGTACTCGAACACGGTTCCGCCCAAACGGGGCGTCCCCCCTCATAACCGGGGGGGACGCCCCGTTTCCGTCACCACGTCACCCGGCCGACAGACCGGCGGCCCGTTCGATGACCTCGTGGGTGAACGGGCCGCCGTAGCGGATCCTGTGCCGCCGTGGTGGATCAGGTGGTCATCCCTTGCTCCCGCTGGCCGCGAGACCCGTGATGAAGCGTCGCTGCATGAACAGGAACAGCACGATGAGCGGGAGCACGATGATGACGCCCGCCGCGTTGACGAGGTTGTAGAACTGGGTGTAGCCGGTGCTGAAGGACAGGAACGACGTGGCTACGGGCATCTTGTCGACGTCGATCAGGAAGGTCACCGCGAACAGCAGCTCCGAGTAGGCGCCGAGCCCCGAGACCAGACCGACGGTCAGGAAGCCGGGCCAGCTCAGCGGCATGATGACGCGGGTGGCGATCTGCCACTCGTTCGCCCCGTCGAGCCGGGCCGCCTCGTCGAGCTGCCTCGGGATGCCGACGAGGAACGTACGGAGCAACAGCACCGAGAACGGGGTGTTGAGCGCGACGTAGATGACGACGAGCCCGAAGAGCGTGTTGATCAGCCCGAGCTTCACCCAGAGGAAGAACAGCGGCACGATGAACATCTGCACCGGCAGCGAGATGACGACGAAGAAATAGGTCTCCAGTCCCCGCTTCCACGGCAGGTTGAGCCTCGCCAGCGAATAGGCCGCGGCGCCCGCGAACAGCCAGGTCCCGACGATCGTGCCCGCGACGAGGAACGCGGTGTTGACGAAACCCTGGGCCATGTTGCCCCGCCGCCACGCCTCCGCGAAGTTCGACAGGTCGATCGAGGTCGGTAGGCCGAGCGGGTTGGTGCCGATCTCCAGGCTCGTCTTGAACGCGTTGACGACCAGCACGAGCACGGGAAGCAGCGCGAACAGACCGAGCAGGGTGAGCACGACGTACGAGAACGGGGTGCGGTCGAGACCACCCGGCGGCCGCTCCCCGGGCCGCGCACGCCGACGTGCGCGGACAGCGGTCAGCACCGACATCAGAGCTCCTCCTCCCGGCGACGCAGGAACCCGAACAGGACCAGGAAGATCGCGCTCAGTACGGAGAGCGCGAGCGCGATGGCCGAGGCGTAGCCCGCGTCCCGGGCGAGGAACGCCGTCCGGTTGACGAGCAGCGACGCGACGTCCGTGGAACCCGCCGGCCCACCGTTGGTGAGGATGAACGGGTAGTCGTACACCAGCAGGCTCCCGATCGCGATGATCGTCAGCGCGAAGGTCAACGTCGGTCGGATGCCGGGCAGCACCACGTTCCGGAATTCCTGCCAGGCGTTGGCCCCGTCGATCCGCGCGGCCTCGTAGAGGCTGCCGTCGATCCCCTGCATCGCGGCGAGGAAGAGGACGACGAGGAAACCCCAGAAGTGCCAGTTGTCGACGAAGGCGACGCTGTAGAGCGCGAAGCGCTCGTCGGCGAAGAAGTAGACGTCGTCGAGCCAGTGGATGCCGATGCTGTTCAACGCGGACGCGAGTCCGAACTCGGGGTCGAGGATGTTCCGCCAGATCTGCGCCGTGATCACGCTGACCAGCAGGTAGGGGATGAAGTAGAGCACCCGGAAGAGCGACGCGCCGCGGCGGATCCGGGAGAGCATGAACGCGCCGAGCAGGCCCATCGCCATCGGTACGGTCAGGAAGATGACCAGGTAGATGAAGTTGTTGGCGATGGCGTTCCAGAACGCGTCGTCGTGGACCAGGGTGACCCAGTTGTCGAAGCCGGTGAACTCCGGGTTGCTGATGCCGTTCCAGTCGGTGAACGAGTAGACGACGCTGCTGACCGTCGGTCCGGCGATCACCAGCAGGTTGAGGGCGAGCGCGGGCACCACGAACGTGATCGCGACCAGTCGCGAGTTCCTGCGAATGCGACCTCGGGGAGGCGCGGGCACCTCCCGCGTGGCCGGTTCGGCGTACGTCGTGACGGGTGGCGCTGTCATCGCGCTGCCGTGTCGAAGACCGGCGGGATGAGCTTCTCGTCGAGGTCCTTCTTGAACGCCTTGTCGAGATTCGCGAGGAAGTCACGGGTGGACAGGTTGCCGGTCAGCAGGCGGTCCTGGTTCTCGGAGAGGTAGGTCTCGGCTCCCGGGCCGAACGAGGTCCAGGTCACGTAGCCGACCTTCTTCGACAGCGACGCCTCGCTCAGGGCCGTGTACTGGGTGAGGAACCGCGGGTCGATGCCCTCGGGTGCGGCGGCGGCGTCGAACTTGATCGGAAGGGGCTGGTCGCCGAAGTCCTTGATCGCCTGCCAGTTGGCGTTGGTGTCCGAATACTTCCACTTCAGGTATGCCTTGGCGGCGGGGAGGTTCTTGCTCGCGGCGTTGAGGGCCACGGACTCACCCAGGGCCAGCGGGAACACGTTGGCGGGCACGCCGGGCGCGAGCGCCGGAATCGGGGCCCAGTCCCAATCGCTCTCGCTGTCCTTGAAATACTCGTTCATCGCTCCGATCTCCCAGCTTCCGGAGAGGAACATGCCGGTCTTGCCGTTGGCGAGGCTGGCCATCTTCTGCGGGTCGGTGGTCGAGAAATACTGCTTGACCCCGCCGCTGAAGTAGCCCCGCTTGAAGTAGTCGACCATCAGGTCGACCGAGTCGACGAACGCCTGGTCGGTGAAGGGGATCGAGCCAGTGAGGGCGTCATGGATCTTGCCGGGGCCCGCCACCATGTTGATGAAGCACGAGAACACGTGCTCGGTGGCACCGGCGTAGTCGGCATTGGCGTTGGCGAACGGCGTGATTCCGGCCGCCATCATCGTCGCGGCGAGCGCCTCCAGCGACGGGCGGTCGTTGGGAATCTGCCACCCGTTCTTCTCGAACAGCGTCTTGTTGTAGTAGAGCACCATCGTCTCGTAGCTCACCGGCAGCACGGAAAGCTTCCCGTCGACGACACCGATGTCCATGGCCCAGGGGAAGATCTTGTCTTTCCACTTCTCCTGCTCCGCGAGGGAACCGAGGTCGGCGAGGTAGCCGGCGTCGGCGAAGTCGATGGCGATCGACGCGTTGAGCGGTAGCAGGTCCGGCCCCTGGCCTGCGGCGAGCGCCGTCTGGACCTTCTGCGTCAGACCCTCGTTGTTCTGCGGACTGAGCTTGAACTGGACATTGGGGTACAGGGTGGTGAACGGATCGAGGTAAAGACGCTTGTAATCGGCGGTGCTGGCATCGTCGACCGCGTCCATGCCGACCCAGAGGTTGAGGGTGCCGCCGACCTCGCCCGCGGGAACGTTGTCGCTTTCCTCCGGCGCGGACGTGCAGCTGACGAGCAGGAGCGGCACAGCGGTGACCGCCGCGACGGCGCTCAGAAAGCGCATCCGGCGGGACAATTTTCGCGTGCCGCGGTTATAGACATTGGTCATCTTGACTCCGCCATTTGTGCTAGGTCGCCGCGAACGGGTGCAACGATCCCTAGAAGCTAGGTGGCTCGACCGACCAAGACCATGCGATATCATGCTGCTTTCCTGAGTTTTCTTACACCTGCGGGACCCCCCGGAGGACGTCCTGCGACCCGCCCCGGTCAGCGCGGGAGTTGGGCGCGGTTGGCGCGCCGGTACTCCCCCGGTGACTTCCCGCTGTATTTCTTGAACGCGACGCCCATGTATTCCGCGTGGCTGAAGTTCAGGCGCTCGGCCAACTGCGGCAGCGTCCAGTCGGTACGGATGAGCAGGTCGGCGAGGCGCTCCATGCGTACCCGGGTGATCTCCTCGTGCACGGTGCGGCCGAGGACGCGCAGGAAGCGGTAGTCCAGCGCGCGCCGGGAGAGCCCGACGTGGCGCTGGATCGTCAGCACCGGGACACCCTCGTCGACCCGGTCGCGGATCAGCTGGAGTGCCCCCGCGACGACCGGGTCGGTGACCGCGAGGATGTCCGTCGACTGCCGGGTCACCACCCGCAGCGGCGGGATGAGGTGCAGGCGCGGATCGAGGTTGTCGCCGGACATCATCCGGTCGAGCAGCGAGGCGGCCAGGAAGCCGGTGCGGGTCGTGTCGGGCTGGATGCTCGACAGCGCCGGGGTGGTCAGGCTGCACATCAGGTCGTCGTTGTCGACGCCCAGGACGGCGACACTGTCCGGCACCGGCAGGCCGGCGATCTTGCACGCTTCGAGGACCTCCTGGCCGGCGATGTCGTAGCAGGCCAGCACCCCGACCGGCTTGGGCAGGCCGAGCAGCCAACCGGCGAGGGCCTGCCGGTCGCCGGCCAGCGTGCCGGAGGGTTCCATCCGGAACTCGTGCGGCTCGATGCCCAGGCCGCGTACGTGCGCGGCGAAGCGCTCGGCCCGCTTGACCGACCAGCCGTAGCGCGCGTCGCCGCAGAAGGCGAAGGTGCGCAGCCCGCGCTCGGCGAAGTGCTCCACCGCCCAGCGGGCGATCGTGTCGTCGTCGGTCTCGACACACGGCAGTTCGGGGGTGAGGTGGGCGGCGCTGAGGTCGACCGCGGGTACGCCGAGCCGGCGTACCCGATCGGCGGTTTCGTGGTTTTCGATGCGCGCGATGACGCCGTGGCCGCGCCACCCGTCGAGCCACGACAGGTCCGTCTCGTGGCGGCTGTGCTCGGCCAGGTAGATCGACCAGCCGGGGTGGGTGACCAGGTATTTCTTGATCCCGACCAGGAGCCCACGCGCATAGGCGTTGGACGTCTCGACCAGCAGGGCCACGTGCCGGGTGCCGACCTGCTCGGCCGGTGCCGGGGATTGCTTGATCGTCATGGTCACGGTCCGCTCGCTTTCCCGGGGGTCCGCAGCGAGCGTAGAAAATCTAAGGCTTGCAGCGGGATAGTTCATGGTAGTTCCGAAACGCCGTCCGTACGTTGGCTTCGTAACGACGGAAGGTACACGCATGACGCAAAAAGTACGGATCGGAATCATCGGGCTGGGCTTCGGCGCGGAGTTCATCCCGATCTACCAGGCCCATCCGCACGCCGAGCTCGTCGCGGTGTGCCAGCGCACCGAGGACTCGCTGCGCCGCATCGCCGACCACTTCGGGATCGCCGGCCGCCACACCAGCATCGAGTCGATGCTGGCCGACCCGGAGATCGACGCCGTTCACATCAACTCACCCATCGCCGCGCACGCCGAGCAGTCGATCGCCGCGCTCAACGCCGGAAAGCACGTCGCCTGCACCGTACCGATGGCGACCTCCGTCGAGGACTGCGCCCGGATCGTCAAAGCCCAGCAGGACTCGGGGAAGTCCTACATGATGATGGAGACCGCCGTCTACACCCGCGAGTTCCTCTATGCCAAGGACCTTCGCGACAGCGGACAACTCGGGCGGATCCAGTTCCTCCGTGGCGCCCACATGCAGGAGATGGCGGGCTGGCCCGACTACTGGCTCGACCTGCCGCCCATGCACTACGCGACCCACGCGATCGCACCGCTGCTCGCCCTCGGCGACCGCGAGGCCGAGTCGGTGCGCTGCCTCGGTTCCGGTCGCGTCAACCACGCCGCGGCGCGCGGCGGGCCGCCGTTCGCCGTCGAGACCGCCCTGTTCCGGCTGCGTGACTCCGACCTCGCCATGGAGGTCACCCGCTCGTTGTTCGACATCGCCCGCGAGTACGTGGAGAGCTTCGACGTGTACGGCGAAAAGGAGAGCTACGAGTGGCAGCAGATCGAGCGCGAGAGCCCCGTCGTGTTCACCGGTGAGGACGGCCGGCGCGTCGACATACCCGACTACGCCGACCGGCTCCCCGCGTCGATCCGCGAATACACCACCCGGGGTGTCTACGACGCCACCGAGAACCAGCACCTGTCGTTCACCCAGGGCAGCGGGCACGGCGGCTCGCATCCCCACCTGGCGCACGAGTTCGTGACGGCCATCGTCGAGGGCCGAGCGCCGTTCCCCGACGTCTACGCCGCCGCCAACTGGACCAGCGCCGGTATCTGCGCCCACGAGTCGGCACTGCGCGGCGGCGAGGAGATCGACCTGCCGGTCTTCGCCCGTCCGGCGGCCGACGCGCTCTCCGGGGTCGGCGTCCATGCCTGACCTGACCGTACGGGTGGAGCTCGGCAGCGTCAGCGTGCTGCGCGCGGGCACCGAGACACCCATCCTGACCCAGCACGTCCGGCCCGACCTGCGGCCGTTCATCCACCCGATCGTCTCGCCGACCGGCGTGGGCACGGTCACCGAGGACGCGCCCGACCACCACCCGTGGCAGCACGGCCTCTCCGTCGGCCTCAACGACGTCAACGGCGTCGGCTTCTGGCACGAGGGGATGCACCCCGGGCACGTCAACGACGGTTCGTTCCACCCGAGGCTGGTCGGCGAGCCGACGGCCGACGGCAACACCGCCAGCTGGCAGGTGCTGACCGAACTGCGCTCCCCGGCCGGCGAGCCGCTGCTGGACGAGACCCAGGCGTGGACGCTGACCGACCACGGCGACCGGTACGAGCTCGGTCTCGTCCTCGGACTCCGGGCGGTACGGGACCTGACGTTCGGTCAGTACGCCTATGGCGGGCTGTTCCTGCGGATGCCCTACCGGCCCGAGAACGGCGCAACGGCGTACAACAGTGAAGGCCGGACCGGCGCGGAGGCCGAGCAGCAGACGGCCCGGTGGGTCGCGGTCCAGATGCCGCTCCTCGACGCCGGACCCGGCGAGCCGGCGCCCGTGGTGGCCGTGATGGACCACCCCGCCAACTTCCGGCACCCCGCGCCCTGGCGGGTCGACAACGAGTTCGGCATCGGGCCCAGTGTCAGCATCGCCGGTGCCTGGCAGCTCGCAGAAGGCCAGGAGCAGCGGTTCTGCCACAATGTCGTGGTCTTCGGCGCCACCGTCGCGCCGCAGGAGATAGAAAAGGCGTGGCGGGCGTTCGCGGAGGTGTCCGCATGAAGACAGCGATCGTGGTGCACCCGGACTTCGACCGGACCTGGCCGTTCGTCGCCGACCACCTCCATGGGCTGCTCCCGACGGCCACCTTCACGCGGCTTTCCGCCGGGGAGACCGTCGCACTGCCCACGGTCGTCGCCGACCCCGGCACGGTCGAACGGCTGATCTCGCTCGGCGTCCACCCCACCGACGCCGACCTCGACGGGCTGCCCGCGCTCGCCGAGGCGTACGTCGCCGGCTCCTGGCCCCCGTCCGAGGACGTCGACGAGCGCCTCCGCCGCCACAACGTCCGGCGGATCATCCACGGGTCCGAGGGCTACTGGGCGCAGTCCGTCGCCGAGTACGCGCTCGGGCTCACGATCGGCGGGCTGCGCCGGATCCCCCAGCAGCACGCCGCGATCGTCGCCGACGACTCACCGTGGAGGTACACGTACGGCCAGTTCGGCGACGACCCGAACTTCAGCCACGGCACCGTCTCCGGCAAGCGGGTACGGATCGTCGGCGCCGGCAACATCGCCAGCCGGTACGCGAGCTGGACGCACATGCTCGGGGCCGACGTCGCCGCCTGGGACCCGTACGCCACCGAGCCGTCGTTCCACCGGTCGGGTGCCCGGAAGGTTTGGCACCTCGACCGGCTCCTCGCCGACGCGGAGATCTTCGCCCCGATGGTGCCGCTGCTGGCGAGCACAACGGGGCTGATCACCGCCGAGCACATCCGGGCCCTGCCGAAGGGCTGCCTGGTCGTGCTGGTCACCCGGGCGTCCGTCTGCGACGTGCCCGAGCTGCGCCGCCGGGTCCTCGCCGACGAGCTCAGCCTGGCCGCAGACGTGTTCGACGTCGAACCGCTGCCGCTCGACGACCCGCTGCTGGGCCGGCACAACGTCGTACACACCCCGCACAACGCCGGCCGCACGATGCACGCCAACCACAGCTACGCGGAAATGCTGGCCGCGCAGTTCGCGGACTAAAATCATTTTTTGGTACGGGGCGGGGTCAGCGACAGCAGATGACCCCGCCCGAGGAGTCAGCTGGGAAGGGTCGACGGCGGGGTGGCGGTCAGCTCGTCCAGGAGACGGGTGACCCGTTCGCGGATCTCGTCGCGGACCTCACGGACGACGGGTAGGGGCTGCCCGGCCGGGTCGGTGAGTTTCCAGTCCTCGTACCGCTTGCCGGGAAAGACGGGGCAAGCGTCACCGCAGCCCATGGTGATGATGACATCGCTGGCCCGGGCGATGTCCCAGTCGAGGATCCTGGGCTGCTCGGCGGTGATGTCGATGCCGACCTCGCGCATGGCTTCGACGGCGATGGGGTTGATCTGGTCGGCGGGTTCGGAGCCGGCGGAGCGTACATCGACGGTGTCGACGGCGAGGTGGCGAAGCCACCCGGCGGCCATCTGCGAGCGGCCGGCGTTGTGCACGCAGACGAACAGGACAGACGGTCTGGCGGCAGCGGTCATCGTCATGAAAATCCTTTGCGGGCGTGATGCGGGGCAAGGCTGGGGGTGTTCTCCGGGAAGGTCCCGGACTGTCTTCGACCACCTGGACGTAGACGCGGCGCGTCGGTCATACCGGAGCCTGTTCCGGCCGTGCCGGTGCCGTCGCGGCCAGTGCGCCCCGGGCCGGGGCGGCTGCCGGGTACCACCACGCGATCGCGGCGAGGGCGAGGCCGGTCGCGACGAGCTGGGCGGCGATGAACCCGATGGACGAGGTCGGGGCGATGCCGGCGAAGGTGTCGGTGAGTGTCCGGCCGATCGTGACCGCCGGGTTGGCGAAAGCGGTGGAGGAGGTGAACCAGTACGCCGCGCCGATCCACCCGGCGATCGCCGCCGGGGCGGCGACCTGACGGCGGGCGTGGGAGAGCGCCGCGATCAGCAGTAGGAGTCCGGCGGTCGCGACGATCTCGCCCAGCCAGCGCCCCGCCCCTGTCCGGTCGCGCTGCGACCAGGTGATCGCGGGTAGGCCGAACATCAGGTGGGCCAGGACCGTGCCGGCAGCGGCGCCCAGGACCTGCGCGACAAGGTAGGCGCCCAGGTCACGTAGGGGCAGGCCGGAACCGGTGCGACGGCCCAGCCACGAGTCGGCGATCGAGACGACGGGGTTGAAGTGGGCGCCGGACACCGGCCCGAAAATGAGGATCAGCGCGCCGAGGGCGAGCGAGGTGGCGATGCTGTTCTCCAGCAGTTGCAGCCCGACGTCACCGGGCGAGAGCCGGGTGGCGGCGATGCCGGACCCGACCACGGCCGCGACCAGCAGGGCGGTGCCGACCAGTTCCGCCGACGCCCGACGCAGCAACGTGGGGCGCAGGTCGGGTGTCACCGGGTCGACCCGGCCGCCGTGGTGGCGGTGGAAACGTCGAGGAGCTGGGACAGGGCGGCGAGGCGAGCCGGGACGACCCAGTAGTAGACCCATGTGCCCCGGCGCTGGCAGTCGATCAGCCCGGCCTCTCGCAGCACCCTGAGGTGGTGGGAGATCGTCGGCCCGGTCAGGGTGAACGCGTCGGTCAGCTCGCACACGCACACCTCCCCGCCGGCGCGGGCGGCGATCAGGGACAGCAGCCGTAGCCGGACCGGGTCGCCGAGGGCCTTGAACCCGCGCGCCAGGCCGGCGGCGGCGTTTTCGGTCAGGGCCTCGGCGACCATCGGGGTGCAGCAGGTCGCGGGGTCGGCGAGGACCGGCAGCTGTTGTCTAGACACCCGTCTAGTTTGACAACCGTCTAAGCAGAGTGCAACTCTCTGTCTAGACGGCTATCTAAACAATGGAGGTGTGGGATGTCCCGTATCCAGCTCGCCCTGCGCGTCTCCGACCTGGAAGGGTCGGTCGCGTTCTACTCCAAGCTGTTCGACACCGAGCCGGTCAAGCGGCGGCCCGGCTACGCCAACTTCGCCATCGAGGAGCCACCCCTGAAACTGGTCCTGCTCGAAGGCACCCCGGACCAGCCCACCGCCATCGACCACCTCGGCGTCGAGGTGTTCGACGGCGCGGAGGTCACCGCCGCCACCGACCGGCTCACCGAGGCTGGCCTGATCACCCTGACCGAAAGTGACACCTCCTGCTGCTACGCCCTCCAGGACAAGGTCTGGGTCCGCGGCCCCGGCGACGAGCGATGGGAGGTGTACGTGGTCAAGGGCGACTCCGACCAGTACGGCAGGTCCGCCCAGGTCGAGCCCGGCGCCGACGCCCCCCGTGGCGAACGTGCCGACCGGCAGCGGGCCGCCGGTGCGGGAACGGCCAGCTCCGGCGGCTGCTGCTCGTAGCCACCGCGCCGTGGCGTCCCCTCCGCAGGGCCACCCCCGTGCCGGCCCTGCGGAAGGTACGCCCCTTCACCCGGAGCGCGGGGCCGACCGTCGGACGGTCCACCCCGCCTCCGTACGTACCGGACTACTGGATCAGTGGCTCAGCAGGGGTCGATGTAGTAGATGTTCGACCAGTTCCGGAGGCCCGGATTGGGGGCCACCGCGCTATTGGCGATCCACTGACGGACGCGCCCAGCCGTGTACGACCGTTTCCGCGTCTCGGTACCCAGACCGTCGAGGCGATGCCGGCTGGTGACGACCGTCAGGCAGTGCGTCGATGCCGGAAGTAGCGGCCGGACCTGATCGGAGGAGGCGGCGTTGTCGAGCAGGATCAGCACGTGCCGGTTCGCGAGCACCGAGCGGTACATGGCCGACGAACAGCTGACCACCCGGATAGTGCCGGGCGGCCCGGTGGGCCCAGTGCACGGCCAGTGCCGTCTTTCCGATTCCGCCGATTCCACCGATCGTGCAGAGCGCGGCCACGCCGGATGACGTACCGTCCCCGTCGACCAGGGCGTCAAGGGCCGCAAGGTCCCCCTCCCGGCCGATGAAACCGGGGATGTCACGAGGGAGACGTCGCGGGGTGCCGGAGGCCGTGTCACCGCCGGTAGGTGTGGGCAACGTCAGTCCCGGGTCGTCGTCGAGGATCCGTCGGTGCAGGCGCCGGAGATCCTGTCCGGGCTCGACACCGAACTCCTCGACCAGGGCCCGGCGCGCGACCCGGTACGCCTCCAGGGCTTCCGTTCGTCTACCCGCGCGGGTCAGGGCCAGCATGAACAGTTCGATGCCGTGCTCCCGGGTCGGGAACTCCCGGACCAGTTCGGCCAGCAGACCCACCACACGCAGATGCTCACCCGCGGCCAGTTCGGCTTCGACGCGCCGTTCGAACGCGGCGAGCCGGTTCTCCTCCAGGCCGCGCCCGAGTCGTTGGCGAAGCTCCTCGTTCGCGACGCCGGCCAGCAGCGGGCCCTGCCACAGTTCGAGGGCTGCCGCCAAGGCGTACGCGCGGGTCGCCGGGTCGGCGATCGTGCTCGTACGCTCCACCTCGGCGGTGAACCGGTGCAGATCGACCGCCGCCGGGTCCACATCGATCAGATAGCCCGCGTGCCGGGTGAGGATGCGCACGCCGTACGGAGCGAGCCGCCGCCTCAGCCGGGCAACGTACGTGTGGAGAGTGGCCCGACGCTCCGCCGCCTCGGCGTCCTGCCACAGCAACTCGATCAGGCGCTCCGCCAGCACTACCCGGCCCGGCTCCAACAGCAGCAGTCCCAGCAGGCAGCGCTCCTGTCGGCGGCCCAGCTCGACCGGGCTGCCCCGGTGGCTGGCCGCAACCTTCCCGAGCACCTGAAACTCCACGCGGCGCAGCGTAGCCGAGCCCCGGTCGCACCCGATGACGGCGCTGAATCAGGTTCTCGCGGCCGGCTACTGCCCGCCCTCACCGACGCCGTGGGTCGCAGGACGCTGGTCGGTCGGGTTGAGTTTGGCTCGCACCGCCTCGGCGTCGGGGTGTTGGAGCTCCTCAAGGATCACGAGCGCCTGGTGCCAGGCTGTTCGGGCGGCCGGAAGGTCGGCCGCGGCGGCGCAAGCGTCACCACGGTGGGTCAACACGGCGGACTCGCTGTAGCGGTCGCCGAACTGCCGGAGGTACTCAACGCTGCGGTCGAAGCAACGGATGGCCTCGTCGTAGTCACCGAGCTGCTGGTTGGCGCAGCCGATGCTGTCCAGGGTGAACGCCTGGCCGAGTCCGTCGCCGAGGGCCTCCAACATGGACAGTGCCTTTTGGCACAGGTTGCGGGCGAGGTCGTGCTCGCCCAGTTGGGTGTGGGCCCAGCCGGCGGCGTTCAGGGCCTTGGCCTCGTCGTGCTGCTGGCCGGATCGACGGAATGCGTCGATGGCCAGTTCGGCGTAGTGCAGGGACTCGCGGTGCTGCCGGCGGCGGTCGTTGACCATGCCGATGCCCAGGTAGGCTTTGCCCAGTCCCACGAGATCGTCGATTTCCCGGCTGAGGATGGCCGATCGCTCCATGTCGGCCAGGGCGTCGTCGAGACGGTCCAGCAGGGTGAACGCGTTGGCCCGCTCGCGCAGAGCGGTTGCCTCGGCCTCGTTGTCGCCGGTCCGCCGGGCGGCGGTGCTCCCACTCGTCGCCGCTCTGACCAGGTCGTCCCAGTGCGCCGAGACCATGAAGAAGCCCGACAGCGCCCAGGCGAGTCGTGCTGCCGGGCGGTCGAGGCCGTTCCCGGCCGCCAGGTCGACCGCGGCCAGCAGCGCCTGATGCTCGCCCTCGAACCAGGCGAAGGCCCCGGCCCGCGCGGACAGCGTGGGGAGGATGACCTGCGCCAACGGTTCGGTCCACGACATTGCCATCCGGGCCGGGTTGATGAGCCGGGCCGCCGTGTACGCCGCCTGCATGTAATGGTCGACGAGGCGGGCGATGGCCGCCTGGCGTTCGGCGAGCGGGTCGGTGTGCCCGGCGGTCTCGCGGGCGTACGACCGCATGAGGTCGTGCATCTCATACCTGCCGTCGGTCCGTTTCACGACCAGGGCGGCCTCGGCCAGCTCGGCCAGCGGGTCCTGTAGCCGTGCCCGGGTGAGGCCGACGAGACTCGCGGCCGCGTCGGCCGAGATGTCGGGCGCGGTGTGCAGTCCGAGCAGCCGGAACAGACGTGCGGCGGTGTCGGTGAGGGCGTGGTACGACCACGAGAACACGGCGCGTACGTCGGTCAGGGGATCGCCCGTGGTGAGGATGTCCAACCGCTGGGCCGAATCGTGGAGCCCGGCGCTGACCTCCCGCAGCGACAGCTGAGGACGGGTTGCCGCGCGGGCTGCCACCACCGTCAGACCGATCGGCAGTCCCGCGCAGGCGGCCACGATCTGCTCGACCGCTTCCGGCTCGGCCAGCAGGCGGGCCCGCCCCATCCGCGTCGACAGCAGTGCCCACGCCTCCACGTCGTCCATCGGCGTCAGCACGATGGGCCAGGCACCCTGTGAGGCGACCAGCCCGGCGAGGGTGTCCCGGCTGGTCACCATCACCAGACTGGTGGCCGCGCCCGGCAGCAGGGGACGGACGTGCATGGTGTCACGGGCATTGTCCAGAACGACCAGGAACCGCCGCCCGGCGAGCTTGCTGCGGAACAACGCGGCCCGCGCATCCAGGCCGTGCGGAATCCGCTCCGAGGAGACGCCCAGGGCCTCCAGGAAGCTCATCAGCACGTCACCCGGCAATGCCGCCGCCCCGCCCGGGTCGAACCCACGCAGGTTCGCGTACAGCTGACCGTCCGGAAACTGGTCGGCGATCTGATGGGCCCAGTGGACCGCGAACGAGGTCTTGCCGATGCCGGCCATTCCGCCGATCGCGGTGACCACCACGGAGCGACCCGGCAGGGCGTACGTGCGGATGGCCTCGATCTCGGCCGACCGACCGACGAACGCCGGGAGGTCGGCCGGGAGCTGAGCCGGCCTGGGGAGCTCCTCCGTCGTGCGGGGTGCCACATGCAGCGGCCGCAGCACCACATCTCGGGCAGAGGCCAACTCGCCGCCCGGATCGAGGCCCAGGTCGTCGCGCAGCCGATCCCGGACCGCGTCGAACCGAGCCAGCGCGTCCCGCTGGCGGCCGACCAGGGCCAGCAGGCTCACCAGCCGGGCCTGAAGCGGTTCGTCCAGAATCGCCCGATCTGCGGCGAGTTCGACGAGGGGCAGCAACTCGTCGTCGCGAGCCGCCAGGGCGACATCGGCCGCCTCGCGGGCCGCGACGACGTACTCGCGCTCGATCGCGGTGAAGAACGGCCTCTCGCGCGCTTCGGCTCCGATCCCGTCGGCGACCGGGCCGTGCCACAGCTGCAAGGCCCGAGCGTAGGACTGCGCGGCCACGCCGCGTGATGCGCGGGCGCGGGCCACCAGGTCGCGGAACTGGAGCAGGTCCGCGCTGTCGGCGTCGACCCGGAGTCGGTATCCACCGCCGCCGCGCACGAGCCAGCTGCCTTCCTCGCGTGGGCCGAGCTCAGGCTCCAGCGCCCGGCGCAACTGCCCGATCATCCGGTGCACGGTGTTCAGGGCCGAATCGGGTGGATCGCGCCACCACAGGACGTCCACTATCTGAGTTATCGGCACCGGCTGGTCGGGATGAGCGAGCAGCACCGCCAGAACCGCCCGCTGCTGGGGCGGACCCAGCTCGACGTCCTCGCCATTGCGCCACGCCCGCACCGGGCCCAGCAGGCTGAACCGCAACCGTCCCCGCACCGTTAAGCCACCCAGCCGACTCCAGGACCGCCACCGGTGGCTGTCGAACCATCACGATAGTCCAACCCGAGTTCGTCGACCCAGCCCGCTCCAACCAACATTTCACCTGGTGGCGGCCTTACCGTCGCCGCTCGACCAAACGCCGACCCCGGGCTGTGCGGAGTTGGGACAAGCACGGCATCGGACCGGCCATGATCCAGGAGTTCGCCGGCCGCCCACGCGACCGGCTCACCCCCGCCGCATCAGAGGGTGGGTTTCATGCCGCCGTCGATGAGGATGTCGGCGCCGGTGATGTTGGAGGCGCGTTCGCTGGCGAGGAGGAGGACGAGGTCGGCGACTTCCTCCGGGCGGGTGAAGCGGCCGGTTACGGCGTCTGCGGCGGCCCGCTCGGCAACAGCGGCCGGATCGATGCCTTGGGCTTGGCCGAGGGTCGCGGCGACGCCCTGGTCACCGAGCCAGAGCGCGGTGGACACGGGTCCGGGGCTGACCGTGTTGATGCGAATTCCGCGTGAACCATATTCCTTGGACAGCGCCTTGCTGACGTTGAGCAATGCGGCTTTGGCGGCGCTGTAGTCGATGACGAGCGGGTCGGGCAGCGTGGCGTTGATCGAGGCGATGGTGATGATGTTGCCGCCGCCACGGGTGATCAGGTGTGGCAGCGCGGCCCGGATGGTCCGGACAGCGGTGAGCAGGTTGATGGTGAGTGTGTTCGCCCAGTCCTCATCCGTGATGCTCAGGAACCCGCTGGTACGTGGGGTGACGGCGCCGACATTGTTGACGACGATGTCGAGTCCGCCGAACGAGCTGACCGCGGCGTCGATCAGCCGGCCGGGTCCGCCCGGGGTGGTGAGGTCGATCTGTTCCGGCCGCACCTGGTGGTGTTGTGCCAGTTCGACGATGTCGGTGGTGAGTTCACGGGCGCCGGCGACCACCCGGACGCCCTCGCCGGCGAGGGCCTGCGTGATGGCGAGCCCGATGCCTCGGCTGGCACCGGTGACGACGGCTACCTTGCCGGCCAGGTTCAGATCCACAATGGAGCCTTTCTCGGGTGGGCCGCTCGGTGGAGGTCGGCCGCCAGTTCGGCGACCGGCCTCGTGGTCGTGGGGCAGTGCTCAGCCCAGGAACCTCAGCAGGAGCTGCGTCATCTCGGCCGGCTGTTCTTCATAGATCCAGTGGCCGCTGTTGTCGACAAGGGCGCCGGTGACGTTGGTGGCGTACCGGGCAACCTGGGTGGGGACGAAGTCGCGGAGGCTGCCGCTGGCGCCGATGGCGAGCACCGGCATGGTGAGCTTGGTGTTGATATTGACGGCGTTGTCGACGATATCCTGATCGAAGGTTCGGAAGTATTCGAAGCTGGCCCGTAGGTGGGCCGGGTCGCGTAGATAGCGGGCGAACTCGTTGACCTCGGCCGGTCCGATTCCGTTCTTCTGTACTTCCAGCGAGTCGGTGAACAGCTGAACCCAGAGAGCTTCGCGGCCTCGGATGAGTTGTTCGGGCAGGCCGTTGGTGAGGTTGAAGTACCCGAAGTTCCAGGCGGCCGGGCCGTCGGCGGTCAACGACGCGAACGTATAGATGCTGGGGTCGGGAATGGGCGCCTCGCTGAGCACGAGCTTGTCGACATCGGTGGGGTGGGCGGCGGCGTAGGCGTAGGCGACCATGGAGCCGATGTCGTGGCCGACCAGGCGGATGTGGTGGCTCAAGCCGAGCTTGGTAAGGAGGCCATGGATGTCGGCGGCGAGTGTCAACTTGTCGTAGCCGGCGGCGGGGGCGTCGCTCCGGCCCGAGCCGGGCAGGTCGGGAGCGATCACGGTGTAGTGGGCGGCCAGGGCCGGGAGGACCTTCCGCCAGGTGTACCAGGTCTCGGGGAATCCGTGCAGCAGTACGAGCGTCGGTCCGTGTCCGCCTCGGACATAGTTGATCCGGATGCCGTTGACGACCTCCTTCTGCTCGCTGAAGCCGGCGGGGATCCGTGCGGTGTCCGGATGGGTGGACGTGCCCGTCATGCCGGTGGCTTGCACGGTGTTGGCGGATCCGAGCGGGAGAAGCCCGATGGTCAGGGCGCAGAGCGCGGTGGCGATGGCCCGTGACCAGCGCCCGGTGCGGTGAGCGGGGAGTCGCATACTGGCTCCTGAACGATTGTCAGTCTCGAAGGTCGTCGCGTGGTGGACCGCCCGGGAGTGTGCCCGCGCGGTGGCGCGGGCCCACTCGGATCGGTCAGGTGGTGGCGCGGGCGGCGGTGACGATGAGGTCGGTCACGGCGTCCGGCTTGGTCAGCATGGCCAGGTGCGGGGCGCGAACCTGGACGATCTGGCTGTGCGCGCGTTGCGCCATGCTGAGCTGTACCGCGGGCGGGAGGATCTGATCGTTGGTCCCGACCAGGTACCAGCTGGGCAGCGTCTTCCAGGCCGCGGTGACCGAGGGTTCGGTCAGGGCGCTCAGGGTGATGGGTCGTTGGGCCGCCGCGAGTTCGGCGCTGATCGGGGCGGGCAGGCCGCCGGCGAACAGGTTCGGGAACAGTGCGGTCTTGATGTAGAGGTCGACGTCGCCGGCCGGGGCGCCGGGGTATGCGACGAAGTCGAACAGGGCGTTGGGATCGCCGCCGCCGCCGAGCAGGCCGAGGATGGTGTCGCCCTGGTCGGGTACGAACGCGTCGACGTAGACCAGGGCCTTCACGTCCGGGTCGGACAGGGCGGCATTGGTGACGACGGCGCCGCCGTAGGAGTGTCCGACCAGGATGACCGGCCCGGAGGTGTGCTGCTGGAGGTAGGCGCTGAGGTAGGCGGTGTCACTGCCGAGGCCGCGCAGCGGGTTCGGTTCGACCAGGACGGGGTAACCGCGTCGCTGCAACTGGGTGGCGACGGGAGCCCAACTGGATCCGTCGGCCCAGGCGCCGTGAACGAGCACGATGGTTGGCTTCGGTGAGTTGCCGTGGTCGCGGGTGGAGTGGGTCGGGCTGGCGACGGCGACGGCGGTGGGTATGACGATGGCGAGCGCGGCCAACGCGGCGGTGACAATGATGGTGCGGGTACGGCGTCTGGTGCTGGACATGGTGGTCTCCGGATCTTCTTTTACGAGGATGTGCGGCGAGGACTCAGAGTGCGCGGGAAACGTTTTTGTCCAACCAGGACAGTGTGGCGTCGGCTACGGTGCGCCATCCGCTGTCGATGGTCAGGGAGTGGGCCCGGTCGGGGAAATCCATGATCTCGGTGACGGCCGCGGAGTGCCGGTACTGCTTGAGGGTGGCCTTGGTGACCGACTCGGGAACGGTGTGGTCTTTGCCGCCCATCATGAGCAGCAGCGGGCCGCGTACCTCGTTGGCGGTGTCGACCGCAGCCGGTGAATGCGGGTTGAAGTTGGCGGCGGCCGCCTCGAACAGGGGCTTGCCGGGGGCCGGGATCGTCCAGCGGGTGAACAGTTCGTCGGATTCCTGCTCGGAGATGGCGTTGCCGAACGCGAACCTGAACTGTTGCGCGGTCAGGGACACCGCGTGGTGCACGTTGCCGGGGTTCTTGAACACCGGCAGGGTGGCTCGCAGGGCGGATATGGGTAGCGGGAGGACGCCCTTGATCTGGGCCGCGTCGATCGCCACCGCCGCGGCGGCCAAGTCCTGGCCGAGCAGCTTCTGGGCGATCATGCCGCCGAACGAATGTCCGACAAGGATCGGCCGCGTGTCGAGGTTGGCGATGATTTTTGTGTAGTGCTCGACGACGTCGTCGATGCCGTGGTTGGCGATGGCCTCCGGGTTGGCCCTGGATTCCTCGACGGTGGCTCCATCGCCCGGCCAGCCGGGGGCGATTGGCTGATAGCCGTGTTCACGGAACAATTCGACCCATGGGTTCCACGAGGTGGCGTGCAGCCACAGACCATGAATGAAAACAACCGGGGTGGCAGCGGAAGTGGCCATGACATTCCTTTCGGATGGCCCGCGCACGATGCACGGGTGGAAAAGGCGCGGGAACCGGGGTCTCCGAGGCGTGGAACCCCGCTCGGATGCCATGGACCTGTGCCCGGCTGGTGGCGGCGTTCCCAGCTGATCGCCGAGGACTGCCGATACCGTAGGCCGAGCGTTGTGGGCAAAGAGTGGACGCGGTCCGCGACCGCTCGACCGAGCACGGGTACGGCGGAGGCTGCCGGCCCCACCGGGGCGGGACCGGCAGCTTCCGCTAGCCGACCGGTGCGGTCAGCCCCTGGGCGAAGCCGCCGTCGACACTCAGCTCTACGTTCGTGCTGAAGGTCGCGTCGAAGGCCAGGAACAGTGCGGCGGTCGCCACCTCCTCGACCGTGCCCATCCGGCGCAGCGGGGTGATCTCGTTGCCCTGCTCCTCGAAGGCCGCCCGGTCCGCGTCGGTCATGCCCGCGACGCCCATCGTCGGGGTCTTGATGAAGCCCGGAGCCACCGAGTTCACCCGGATCCGCCGGGGCAGCATCTCCGCGGCGAACACGTGGGCGAACGACCGCAGCGCGTCCTTCGAAGCGGAGTAGATGCTCATGCCGGGGAAGACCAGGTCGTTGGCCACCGTGGTGAAGACGATCGCGCCGCCGTCGGGGATGAGCGGGGCCAGGCGCTGCACCGTGAAGAAGGACCCCTTGGTGTTGATGTCGAACTGCCGGTCGTAGGAGGCTTCGGTCACCCGTTCCAGTGGCGCGTCCAGCTCCGCGATCCCGTGGTTGACGAACAGGGCGTCGACCCGGCCGAGCCGGTCCGCGACGAGCGTGCCGAGCGCGTCGATGTCGGCCATGCTGGCCGCGTCGGATCGCACCACGTACGCCGGCCGCGAGCGGAGTTCGGTCCGCGCCTCTTCGAGGGTCTTCTCGTTGCGTCCGGTGAGTACGACCTCGGCTCCCCCGTCGAGCAGGGCCTTGACGATCGCCAGCCCCATCCCGTGCGTTCCGCCGGTGACGACGGCCTTCCTACCCGCGTACCTGGTCATTTTCCTCGTCTTGTCGGTCGGCCCGGTCCGGGCCGGGGTGTTGGTCGGCCCGGACCGGGCAGGTTGTCGGTGACGGGCTCCACCCTGCCGACCGGCGCTCCAGGCCGGCTTCGGATCGGCTCCAGACCGCTCCCCCGGCTCCGGACGTCGGCGGCGCCCGATCGGTCACCCGCCGCCGTCGAGTTACCGTGGCGACGTGCGTTTCGGGGTGCTCGGTCCGGTACAGGTCTGGACGGCGGACGGAAGTCCGGCCCGGATACCCGAGGTGAAGGTCCGAACCCTGTTGGCCGACCTGCTGGCGCACCTGGGGCAGCCGGTGTCAACCGACCGGCTGATCGACGACCTGTGGGGCGAACGGCTCCCGGCCAATCCCACCGGTGCGCTGCACACCAGGGTCTCCCAGCTGCGCCGGGCGTTCGAGGAGGTTGAACCGGGCGGCCGGGACCTGGTGGCGTTCCACCCACCGGGCTACCTGTTGCGGGTGGACCCGGAAGCGGTGGACCTGGGACGCTTCCAGGCGCTGACCGGGCAGGCGCGACTGACCGCCGATCCGCGGGCGAGGGCGGTGCTGCTCTCCGACGCGCTCGCCCTGTGGCGGGGTACGTCGTTCGCGGACTTCGCCGACGAGCCGTTCGCGTCGGCCGCGATCGCCCGGCTGGAACAGCAGCGGCTGAATGCCCTGGAGGAGCAGGCGGAGGCGCGGCTGGAACTCGGCGAGCACGGCCTGCTGGCCGGTGAACTCGGTGACCTGGTGACCCGGTACCCGCTCCGGGAACGGCTGCGTGCCGCGTACCTGCGCGCCCTCTACCGGGCGGGCCGGCAGAACGAGGCGCTGGACAGCTACGCCCAGTTACGGGAACGCCTGGCCGAGGACCTGGGGGTGGATCCCGGTCCGGAGCTCACGGCGCTGCACCGGGCGATCCTGAGGCAGGATCCGGCGCTGATGGCGCCGGCGGCTCGTCCCCGGACCAACCTGCCGGCCCCACTCACCGACCTGATCGGCCGGGACGAGGCGATCGCCCGGGTGCGGGTGTTGCTCGACAACGGCCGCCTGGTGACTCTCACCGGGCCCGGCGGGGTCGGCAAGACCCGGCTGGCGGTGGAGATCGGGACCCGGGTGGTCGACACCTTCCCGGACGGGTGTGGATCGTCGAACTCGCCGGGCAGGGCAGCGGGATCGGCTCCGCCCCGCCCGACGCGGGATCGGACGCGGCCGGCACGGTGACCGACGTGCTGGCGGCGGCGCTGGGCATCCGGGACGACGCCGCGGCCGGGCTGCTCCCGGTGGCCGGCGCGGTGGCGCCGCCCGACCGGCTCACCGACGCGTTACGTACCAGGCGACTGCTGCTGATCATCGACAACTGCGAGCACGTGGTCGAGTCGGTGGCCGAGGTGAGCGACGTCCTGCTGCGCGCCGCCCCCGGGCTGCGGATCCTCGCCACCAGTCAGGAACCACTGGGGCTGGCCGGCGAGCAGATCTGCCCGGTGATGCCGCTGGAGCTGCCCGACCCGGCGGCCGGACCGGAGCCCACCACCCTGCTGGGGTTCAGTGCGGTACGGCTGTTCGTGGCCCGGACCGTGGCGGCGGCGCCGGATTTCGTCCTCGATCCGGGCAACGCCGCCGCGGTCGCGACGATCTGCCGCCGGCTCGACGGGATCCCGCTCGCCCTGGAACTGGCGGCCACCCGGATACGCGTGCTCGGCGTACGGGAACTTGCCGAGCGGTTGGACGACCGGTTCGACCTGCTGGCCAGCGGACGGCGGGGCGGCCCGGCCCGCCAGCAGACCCTCCGGGCGATGATCGACTGGAGTTGGGAGTTGCTGACCGGGGCCGAGCGGATCGTGCTGCGCCGGCTGGCCGTGGCCGTCGACGGCTGCACGGTGCAGGCCGCCGAGGCGATCTGCACCGGCGACGGTGTCCGGGCCCGGGAGGTGCTCGGTTTCTTGGCCCGCCTGGTGGACCGCTCGCTGGTGGTCGTCGGCGGTAGCCCGGACGGCTCCCGCCGGTACCGACTGCTCGAATCCGTCGCCGCCTACTGCCTGGAGCACCTCGACCGGGCGCAGGAGTCGGCCCGGATACGGGCCCGGCACTACCGGTACTACACGGAACTCGCCGAACGCGCCGAGCCGTACCTGCGCGGTCCGGCCCAGCAGGAGTGGCTGCGCCGGCTGGACACGGAGACGGGCAATATGCGTACCGCGCTCAAGAACGCCAACCGGGACGGCGCCGCCGGGTTGGCGGTGCGGATGGTCAACTCGATGGTCTGGTACTGGGTGTTGCGGGGCCGGCTCGACGAGGCCCGGCGATCACTGGCCGCGGCACTGGCCGTGGCCGGCCCGGCCTCCACCGCGAGCAGGACCACGACGACGATCTGGCATGCGGGCATCACGGCACGGTACGGCGAGAGCGTCGACCCGGCGGCGCTGATCGGCCCGTTGGCCGGAGGCGGAAGACGGGCCGGCCGACCCGGGCGCGCGGGCCAGGGCGGAGTGGTTTCTCGGCTTCGCCCAGATCGGCTTCGGCGACCCGGCCGCCAGCGAGAACCTGGTCAGCCGGGCACTCGTGGCGTTCCGGGCGAACGGCGACCGGTGGGGGATGGCCGTCGCGCTGGGCACCCGGGCGAAGCAGGCGCTGACCCGGGGCGACCTCACCTCGGTCGAACGCGACGGCGAGCAGAGCCGGACGCTGTTCGGCGAACTCGGGGACCGCTGGGGCCAGTTGCAGGCCATGTTCACGCTCGGCCTGCTCGCCCAGATCACCGGCGACTATCCACGGG
Source organism: Micromonospora sp. NBC_01699 (assembly GCF_036250065.1). Lineage (NCBI taxonomy): Bacteria > Bacillati > Actinomycetota > Actinomycetes > Micromonosporales > Micromonosporaceae > Micromonospora > Micromonospora sp. NBC_01699. The sequence continues at coordinate 5,477,465 of NZ_CP109199.1, forward strand.
CCGCCGACCTGCACCGGACCGGGGCGCGGATGGGCGAGGAACTCGGGCTGTGGACCGAGGTCTCCGACAATCTGTGCCAACTCGGCCGGGTCGCCCTGCTGAGCCGCGACTACGAGCGGGCGGCGGACCTGCACGACCGCGCGCGGCGGCTGGCCGTCGAGCAGGGCTACCAGGTCGGCGAGGAACTGGCCGAGATCGGCCTCGCCCTCGGGGCCAGGCGCCAGGGCCGGCTGGACACCGCCGAGGCGCACCTGCGCAACTGGCTCGACTGGGATCGTCGGATGGGCTCGGACATCGGGTCGGCGCTGATCCTGAGCGAACTCGGCTTCGTCGCCGAGCAACGCGGTGACGACGAGGCCGCCCTGACCCTGCACCTGGACGGGCTCGCCGCCGCCAGGCAGAGTGGTGATCCCCGAGCGATCGCCCTGGCGCTGGAGGGACTGGCCGGCGCGCAGGTCTCGGCGGGCCGACCCGAACAGGCCGCCCGACTGCTCGGTGCCGCCGCCGCGACCAGGGAGTCGGTGGGCGTACCGTTGCCAGCCGCCGAACGCTTCGACGTCGACCGGATCGGCGGCCGAACCCGCGCCGTCCTGGGCGACGAGGCGTTCGCCACACAGTACGCACACGGCCGTAGCCACGGGACGGACCGGTATCCGGAGGATCTCACCCTCACCGCCCACCCGGCGATCGGCTCCTGAGGTGCTGTCAGCCGGCCGGGCACGGTGGCTGGCTGCCCACCGCTGACAACTGCGGCGCGCTGGGCGGTGCTGAACGGCGCAGCGGCGACGCTGACGCCGGTTCGGTTCGGCGTACCGTCACCGGCACGCCGAACCGGACTTCATCCGTACCCTTCACTCACATGCCGGGGCGGCAGTTCGGGTTGCAGTGCATCAGTTGCAGGCTGTCGAGCTGATAGCTGAAGTTCTGCCCGGTTGGGCTGACCACCGAGAGCTGGACCTGGGTGGCGCCCGGCGGGGCCTGGACCGGGTTCCAGGTTCGTTCCGGCCAGTCGGTGGCCATGCTGAAGAGTCCGCTGTCGCTGTCGCCGATCCAGCCGCCCGAGCCGTTGTACCAGGACAGCCGCAGCTTGACCGAGCCCACCGAGGCCGACCGGATCCGGGCGTAGAACCTGTAGTACTGGCCGGCGGTAACGGACTTCCGGGCGGTCACCGACACCTTTCCCTCGGCATGCGACTGTACGTTCGCCTGGAGCGAGCGCCGCCCGTCGTAGTAGTAGCAGGAAAGGTTGCTGTCTCCGCAGGACGGGGTGACCTGCGTCCAGACGCCTCCGCTCACGGAGAATCCGGTGGGGGTCGCGCTCGGGGTGTTCGCCTCGACGGTGCGTTCCTGGGCGGTGAGCAGATCGTTGCTGTAGCCGACGTCGCAGCAGGTGGGCGCGGTGAGGGTCGGGTGGGCGGCGACGTTCCAGGTGAGGACGCCCGAACCAGTTGGGCTGTCCCGGTAAAATCTTGCCGACACCTCGCTCGGGTCGTAGTTCGAGTTGAAGTCCTGGTCGAGCATCCAGTAGTTGGACCAGTCCATCATGATGTCGGCGACGTACTGCTGATTGGTCTCCTGCGACCAGGCGTGGCCGGCGCCGAGCAGGTGCAGCAGCTCGTGCCCGACGATCCCGCTGTCCCACAGCTCGGCGGTGCCGAAGCAACCGTTGCCGCCGGTGGTCATCGCCGGCAGGACCATGCAACCGGAGTTCGTCGCGGACGGGATCTGCGCGTCGGTGAACACGAAGTACCAGCGGTTCGGGTCGTCGTACCCGGCGGCGGTGATGTCGCTGTAGACGGCGGTCCAGTCCGAGCCCGAGCCGGTCGGCGTCGCTATGTCGAGCTTCTCGGGCACCACCAGCGCCCGCGCGTAGTCGGCGTAGGTGCCGTTCGGGGTGTACCGACAGGAGAAGTTGATGTGCTGGTCGTAGTTGCTCGACTCGTCCAGCAGCCAGTCGATCCGATCCACCACCTTGGCGATCTTTTCGACAAATGCCTCGTAGTGATTGCCTTCGCTTTCGTGCCAACCGTAGATGATCTGAATGGCGGGGATGGTCGGCGTGGGCGGTGCCGTGGGAGTGGTGGCGACTGTCGCGCATCCTCGCACCGGTACGGCCCCGTCGGCCGGCTGCGCGTACGGCTGGGTCGGTTCGCTCGCGTTGAGGAACGGATCATGGGCGTAGGCCGGTGTTCCACCGGCCAGCACCACGGCCGCAGCGACCACTGCGGCCAGCATCCAGCGCCCTCGTCTGATCAAGACCATCCTCCTCGACAGGTTGGGGCGGCGCGCTGACGCGACGCTGCATCCTTGCCAGGAAACGCCCCCCGTTGATTTGCGTCGGTCAATGTTTTGATCTCGGAGGGTTACTTGTCAACCACCTTCCGCCAATGGAAATCCGCGAAATAGTCCAGCAATACTTCAGCCGCGCCCGGCGAAATGATCGTTCTCGCAGCTCAGGGTCGGTTCCCGCTCGCCATGTCCGGTGCCCCAAGGCAACAGCGCCCGCTCAGCTACTCATTGGGCCGAGACCCCGACACCGAGGGTGGCGAGGTCGCGCCGGCCCTCGGCGGCACGGTCAGGCAACAGCAGGAGTGTGCAGGCTCGTTCGAACCGGGCACCGATCCGCTCCCATCCCGCCACCGCGGCGGTGAGGGCTGCGGTGTCGCCGTACAGGCGGCCTCGGGCGCGGGCGGTGCAGGCAGCGGCCCACGCGTTCTCGTGCCGCTCGGCGGCCGACAGCAGGTCCAGGGCGTCGGGGAGTTCGGCGACGACGGCCAGCTCGGCGCCAACCGCCCGCGAGTAGGGCGGGGACCAGCTGCGGATGCCGTTGAACGTCAGACGGACAAGCGCGGCGGAGTCCTCGACCCGCCCGGTGTGTACGGCGAGCCGCGCGTCGACCATCGTCAGGAACGTGGCGTGCGGGGGTAGCTCCCCGATGACCTCGATCGCGCGCGAGCGCCACAGCGCGTACCCCTCGTCGTCGCCGCGCAGCCCGTGGACGAGGGCGACAGCGGCCATCGGCGGCGACATCGTGCCGGTGCGCGGACGGCCGGACCGCTGCCAACCGTCCCACGCGGTGCCCGCCATCCGCAGCGCCTCGTCGAAGCGTCCGCTGAGCACCAGCGGCGTGATCAGGAGAGCGGCCGAGTGGTAGGAGCTGCCGGCGAGGTCGTCGTCCATGGTCCGCTGGCCGACCGACAGAGCGGCCGGCAGGTCGCCGACGCCGAGGGCGGCCAGGTGGGCCATGCGGTACGTGTCGATGATCTCCGGGGCGGCGTGCGGGTCGTGCCGGGACATCGCGGGCAGCAGGGTCAACCGTTCGTCCATGATTCGGCGTACGTCCCCGCCCCGCCCCGCCACGATGTCGGCGGTGGCCACCGCGTCCAGAACCGCACTGATCAGCACCGGATCGCCGGTGGCCCGGGCGGCTACCGCGGCGGCCTCGGCGAGCGCCGGGTCGGCCTCGTACCTGTCGGAGGTCGCCGCCCAGGCCGCCGCCTCGGCGAGGCGGGCCACCACCACGGCGTCACCCGATCCGTCGGCCGCGGACGCCGCCTCGTCGAGCAGGTCACGCAGGCGCTCGTGCGGCACCTCGACGGCGAACCCTGCCGGGTGCCGCCGCGCGGTGGTGACCGCCTGCGCCAGCGCGACGGCCGTGGCCCCACGATCTCCGGCCAGGCGGGCCCGCTGCGCGGCGGCGAGCAGCAGGTCGAAGGGCCGCTGACCGTCGTCGCCGATCGCATGGGTGACGGCGGAGGCGGCGTACAGGTCCACGGCGGCCTCGCCGGGGGTGGGGGCCCGTTCGGCGGCGGTCCGGTAGTGGCCGAGCGATTCCATCAGGAACCGCCGCGTGTAGGCGAGGTGTGCCAGTGCTCGGGCCAGCCGGTGTGGCAGTTCACCCGGGCCCTCGGGGGCGGCGGCGAGGGCGGCTCGCAGGTCGTCGGCGACGCCGTCGAACTCCTCGTACCACTCGTCGCCGTCCAGCCTCGTCTCGATCGCGGTGGCGACCGCTGCCGCCCAGCGCAGGTGCCGGTCCTGGATCTCCGGCTGCTCACCGGAGACGTCCAACTGTTCGGTGGCGAACGCGCGTACTGTCTGCAACAGTCGCCACCGGGCCGCGCCGTCCCGGCGGTGCACGGTGACCAGGCTTTTGTCCGCCAGCCTGCCAAGCACGTCGGCGACCGCGCCACGGGTGCTCCCGGCGAAGCCGACTGCGGCGACGGCGGCGAGGTCGAACGCCCCGGCGAAGGCGGCGAGCCGTCGGAACAGCGCCCGCTCCTCGTCGTCCAGCAGGTCGTGGCTCCAGCCGATGACCGCGCGCAGCGAGCGGTGTCGCTCGTTCGCGCCCCTGCCGCCGGCCACCAGCCGCAGGTGGTCGTCGAGCGCGGCCAGCAACCCGCTCTCGCCCAGGGTGGCACTGCGTGCCGCCGCCAGCTCGATCGCCAGTGGCATGCCGTCCAGCCTCGCGCACAGCTTCGCGACCACGGCGGGGTCCGCCGCGAATCCGGGGTCCGCGGCGGTGGCGCGGTCGATGAAGAGCCGCTCGGCGTCGGACTCCAGCGGCAGCGGGCCCAGCGGTACGGCACGCTCGCCGGGCACGCCGAGGCGTTCCCTGCTGGTGGCCAGGATGCGGGTGCCCGGGCAGCCGGACAGCACCCGCTCGGCGAACGGTGCCACCACGTCGATCACGTGCTCGCAGTTGTCCAGCACCAGCAGCGATCGGCCCTCTCCGAGCCGCTCCACCACGGCGTCCTCCAGCGACTGCTGGGGGCGCTCGCTCACGCCGAGCGTGGCGGCCACCGCCTGTGCGACGTACCCGCCGCGAGCCGGAACGAGATCGACGAACGCGCCGCCGGAGGGGAAGGAAGGCCCCGCCGCCTCGGCGATCTGGCCCGCCAGCCGCGTCTTGCCCACCCCGCCAGGTCCCACCACGGTCACCAGCCGGGCGCCGCGCAGCGTCTCCATCAGCTGCTCACGCTCGGCGGTCCTGCCGACGAAAGTGGTGAGCGCCGATGGCAGGCCGGCCAGCCGCCCAGGTACCGGCGCCCCCGCCTGCACCTGTACGGCGAGTTCGCCGAGCGCCCTCCGGTCGGCGACGCCGTACTTGCGCAGCAGCGAGGAGACGTGATTCTCCACGGTCCGCACGGAGATGTGCAGCCTGCCGGCGATGTCGGCGTTGGACAGGCGCGCGCCGAGCATGACGAGCACCTCGATCTCTCGCTTCGACGCTCCGGCCGGATGCGTGACGTCCATCGCGCCATCATGCCCGACACCGGATCAGTAGTGCGTAGTCCAGTGCGTAGTCCAATGAGTGGTGAAATGCGTGATCGCCGCCGATGCCCGTCCCACCCCCCGTGCAGCAGGCTCTATCCGAGTTCACCGAAACCACCGGGGAGACATCATGGGACGCGTCGTTCTGTCCATCTTCACCACCGCCGATGGGGTCGTCAACGACCCGCAGCGGTTCACCTTCCAGTTCGTCAGCGAGGACTCCATGCGGACCGGGCTGGCGCAACTACAGGCCGCCGATGCGCTGCTGCTCGGCCGGGTCACCTACGAGGGGTTCGCCGGGTCCTGGCCGAACATGACCGACGAGGCGGGCTTCGCCGACAAGATGAACAGCATGCCCAAGTACGTCGTCTCGACGACGCTGGACCGGGGCGAGTGGAACAACACCACCGTCATCAGCGAGAACGTCGCCGAGACGATCACCAAGCTGAAGGCCGAGGTGAACGGCGACATCCTGATCTACGGTAGCGTCGCGCTGGTCAGGTGGCTGCTGCGCAACGAACTCGTCGACGAACTGCGCCTGGTCACCTACCCCGTCGTGATGGGCGGTGGCGTACGCCTCTTCGAGGAGTCGGGCGAGCCGGCGGTCCTCCGGCTGGTCGGCGCGCAGGCGTTCGACTCGGGCGTGGTCGTCCTGACCTACGCCCCCACCGGGGACGAGCTCGTCGGGTGGGGGCAGGAGCCCGGCGCCCCGGGCGGTGAAGGCTGAGAGCGAGGCGGCACTCGACCCTCGGCTACGACACGCTCCATAGACCCAATCGTGGTGAAGGAGAAGACCGTGAACGACGATGTCACCCAGTACATCAACAAGGCGCAGCCGTGGCAGATCGACGTATGCGAAAAGCTACGTGCGATAATCCGCCAAACCATTCCAGGTGTCGAGGAACGGCTCCAGTACGGCAAGCCGCACTACCTCAAGAACGGCCACTACGCGGCTGTCATCGCGGTAGCCAAGTCCAAGGTGTCGTTCATGGTCTTCAACGCCACGGATATCGCCGAGGTCAGGGGATTCCTCCGGGCAATGGGCAACGGTGAACGCAAAACCGTCGACATCAAGGAAGGGCAAGACGTCGACTACGGCACGCTCGCCAGCATCCTGGGAAAGACCATGGCCGCCCTGTAGTTGCTTGCCAGAGTGTCTGCCGTACAGGGTCTGATCAATCTGACCCGCTGCGCGGGGGGCGTGCCGGGGTGGGGACCCGGCACGGTCCCGGCCTGCCGGCACGCGAGACGGCAGCAGCATCGTCGCGACTGACAGCACCGGACGGCTGCCGGCAGGACGGCCGGCAGAAGTGATCCTGCCGGACGTCCTGCCTGTCTCCCCGCATCGGACGTTGCTTGACTCAGCGCCATGACACGATTTCGGAAAGCGATCACCCGAACGGTGGTCGTCGGGGCACTGGTCGGTGCGACGGCGCTCGCCGGTCCCACCTCCGCGTACTCGGAGTCCGGCCAGCCGGGGGCGGCCGGGGCGGCCGAGTCCATCCTCGACATCATCCCGGCACAGACCCTGGACCGGATGATCGCCCAGGCCCCGCTGGTCGACGCGGCCAATGTCATCCGCACCGCGGTGGAAGGCGCGCCGGCACGCGGCTACGCCGGCATCGGCCTGGTCGACGACCACGTCACCCTGTGGTGGAAGGGTGCGCCACCCACCGACATCGCCACGGCCGTCACCGCCGCCCGCCACACCGCGCCGGTCGAGGTGGTCGACGCCACCTACTCCCGCGCCGAACTGCGCAAGGCGGCCGACCGACTCACCCCGGTGGTGGAGGCCGATCCGGCGGACGCCAGCCACTCGGTCAGGCTGCGCACAGACGGCTCCGGCATCGAGATCGCCGTTGACGACACCCCGGGCGCCAAGCTGCCGAAGCTGCCGGTCACCGGGGTCCGTACCAGTTTCGTCGAGCGGGCCCGGATGGTCGAACGATCGCGGGCCAACGACTCCGCACCGTTCGACGGCGGAGCGGGCATCGGGTTCACCACGCCCGGATGCACCGCCGGCTTCGGCGTACGCGACGCGGACACCGACGCCGGGTACGTCCTCACCGCCGAGCACTGCGGAGCCATCGGCTCGCCCTGGCACGTCGGCTGGAACACGACCACCGGCACCGGCACACTGGTCGGCTACGCGGTCGACAGCAATGACGACCACGACACGATGATCATTTCGACGTCGGCACCCGGCGACCACATCTACGTCGGCGGTCAGCACGACGAGGTCCGCGCCCGGGTGGTCGGCTGGACCGAGGTCTTCCCCGGCCAGCTGCTGTGCCAGTCCGGGTACACCTCCGCGGGTGAGCTCGGCGGCCCCGTCTGCAACCTGCGGGTCGATTTCCACTACGACGACATCGAGGACCTCGTCGAGGCCACCCAACTCGACGGCGACGAGTCTGCCCGGGGCGGCGACAGTGGCGGCCCGGTCTACGCCGTCAACGCCAACGGCACCGTGCTCGCCGCCGGCACCACCACCCGGTCGGCCGGTCCGGGCTTCGGATTCCAGGACTTCGCCACCGCCCGCGACGACTACGGCAACCTCGTGCCGGCGACGGCGATCGCCAGCACCTGCCGGGTCTCGTTCGTCGTCACCGACTCGTGGGGCACCGGCTACACCGCCAGCGTCACCGTCTACAACGACGGCCCGGCCGTCAACGGCTGGTCGCTGGGCTGGGCCTTCCCCGGCGGGCAACTCGTCCAGGGCCACTGGAACGGCGTCTTCCAGCAGACCGGCGCGGCGGTGACCGTCACCAACGAGAACCACAACGCCGCCATCCCGACCGGCGGCGCCGTCAACTTCGGCTTCACCGCGAACGGCTCCCCCGCCACCCCGGCACCGTTCACCCTCAACGGCACCGTCTGCAACTGACCCTGTCCACCGGCACCGGGCCCCGCCGCGTCGCCGGCGGGGCCCGGTGGGTGTGTCCAGGTCAGGACTCGGCCAGTTCGCGTCGCAGGGTGGCGCGCAGGGTCCGCACCTCCGGGGCGTCCAACTCGCCGCACCGGTCGAGCGCCCGCTGGCGCAGCAGGCGGGCGTCGGCGGCCCGGTCCGGAGCCGCCCCGGCCAGCGCCGCGAGCGCGTACAGGGTCTGCGCCTCCCACCACGGGCAGGACAGCGCGGCATACAGGGCCAGCGCCGCCCGCAGCGCCTCGGCCGCCGGGTCGACCTCCCCCAACTCCTGGAGCGCGAGCCCGTACCGGTGGATGGCGTTGGCCTCGCTGAACGTCGCACCGCACCGGTTGAACACCCGCCGGGCGCGGGCGTACTCGTCGGCGGCGTCCCGCCAACGGCCCATCCCGGCCAGATCCGCACCGAGACTCATCATCGCGCCGGCCCGGGCCACCGCCGTGCCGGTACGGCTGAGACCGTTGCCCCGGCCGTAGAACGCCAGCACCTCGCGGTGCAACTCGGCCGCTTCGGCAAACCGGCCGAGCGCGGCCAGCGCACCGCCCTGCGCGCTCGCCGCGCTGTGCTCGCCGAGGGCGTACCCGATCTCGCGGAACAGGCCCACGGCCCGGCGGCAGTGGTCGATGGCCGACCCGCCGCGGCCGATCCGAATGAGGATCGCGGCGGTGTAGGTCAGCGCCCACGCCTCCTCCCGGCGGTCCCCGATCCGCCGGGCCAGTTCCAGCGCCCGGGCCAGGGCGGCCAGCCCGTCGGTGTTGCGGTCCCGGCAGAAGTACCGGGCCCAACCCAGGAAATTCAGCAGTACGGCCTCGTCGCGCGGGCTGCCGGCGGCCTGGGCCGCGGCCACTCCCAGCGAGAAGATCTCGTCCCAGGAGTGCCGGTGACTGTTGGCGTCGGAGTACCAGTGCAGTGCCCTGGCGACCGCGACCACATCGGCGTGCCGACCGCGCCGGGCCGCGTCGCGCAGCGCCGCCAGCCAGTTGCCGGACTCCCGATCCAACCAGTACGCCGCCGCCCGATCGTCGTCGAACGGGGAGTCGGCCCGACAGGCGACCGGTTCGAACATCACACCGGCCTGCCGGGTACGCCGCAGCAGCCAGCCGACCATCTGATCCTGCGCGCCCGTCCGGGACGCCTGTTGTTCCTCGGCGTCGAGGCGTTCCTGGGCATAGAGCCGGACCAGGTCGTGGAACTGGTACCGGTCCCCCATGGTCAGTAGGACACCGGCCTCGACCAACTCCTCCAGGGCCGCCGCGGCGGTCTCCTCGTCGGTGCCGGCCACGGCGGCGACCAGCGCGGGTTCGAAGTCGGTGCCGGGAATCAGCGAGGCCCGCCGGAACACTCGCGCGGTCATCGGGTCCAGTTGCCGGTACGAAACCTCGAACGCGGACCGGACGCCCAGGTCTCCAGCGGTCAGCACGGTCAGCCGCCGACGCTGGTCGCGGAGCAGGTCCACCAGCCAACCGACCGACCATTGCGGTCGGCTGGCGAGGCGGTTGCCGGCGATCCGGACGGCCAGCGGCAGCCGGCCGCAGAGCTTGACGAGTTGGTCGGCGGCGGCCGGCTCGGCGGCGATCCGGTCGGCACCGACGATCGCCGCGAGCAGCAGTCGACCGGCTGCCGGGTCGAGCAGGTCGAGCGGTTGGCGGACCGCACCGGCAAGACCGGTCAGCGGGCGCCGGCAGGTGACCAGCGCGAGGCATCCCCGCCCGGCCGGCAGCAGTGGGCGTACCTGTGCCTCGTTTGCGGCGTTGTCCAGGACCACCAGCAGCGGCCGGTCCCGGGTGAGGGTGCGGAACAGACCACCCCGCTCGGCCGGCGACACCGGCACCCGGCTGTCCGGCACCCCGAGCGACCGCAGCATTCCGGCCAGCGCCTCGGCCGGGTCGACCGGTCCGTCCGGCGCGGCGCCCTGTAGGTCGACGAAGAGCTGTCCGCCGGCGAAGTCCGGGCTGAGTCGATGTCCGGCCGCGACGGCGAGGCTGGTCTTGCCGATCCCCGGCGGCCCGTGCAGCACCACCACCGAGGCGGTGTCCGGCCGCCCGGCGGTGACGTCGGTGGCCAGCGTCGAGAGCCGTTCCAGGATCTCCGCCCGGCCGGCGAGGTCCGGAACGGCGGCGGGCAGTTCCCCGGGTACGACCACCGCCGGGTGGTCGTACGGCACCGTTTCGCGGTCGTACGGCACCGCCTCGCGGTCGTGCGGCTGGCGCTCGGCCCGGGCCAGGGCGACGAAGCGGTCGCGGTCCGCCCCGGCCAGTCGCAGGGCGTCGGCGAGCAACACCACCGTCCGTCGCTGCGGGCTGCGTACCCGGCCGCGCTCCATCTCCCGGATGCCGCGGACGCTGGAACCGGCCGCCTCGGCGAGCTCCTCCTGGGTCAGCCCCCGCTCCAGACGGAGGGTCCTGAGCAGACCTCCGAACTGGTCACGCCGCACCTGACCTGTGGGCATGCTCCCCCAACCACCCAGCGCCCGCAATTACGTAACGTGCGTCGATGCTCGCATATGGGTGACGAATAACGGTGTACTGTGCACAGACTGTGATCATCGCCATGGCGAATCCGTGACGGGTCACCGGAATCCGGGTTGCGTTCGGCGGGCCATGGCTGGGGTTCGGGTACCCGACAGGAGCCTGGACACATCGACGAGATCGGCGACGACCTGGTTGAGCATCCGACCCGCCGGCTGTTCTCGGTTGATCTGCGCCGCAGGCGCGTCTACGCCGGGGGTTCTCAGTTCGCCTGCTCCGCAGGACGGTTTCGTCGTGATCCTGTGACCCGACGGATGCAAGGCGCTACACGAACGAGAAGACACGTTCCTCCGGGTCCACGACCACGGCCAGAAACGCTCCAGGCACGAGGGCCGGGTCATCGGCGCGGATCGTCTCGGCCTCGAAGGTGGCGAACCCGCTACCACTGATCCGCACGCGGAGTTCCAGCCCGGAATCCTCCCCGCCCAGGTGGTTGGCCACCGCGAGGATCTCCGCCGTCGCGGCGACACCGGTAGCGGCGAGCCGCCGCGCGTCCCGGCCCGAGCGAGCGACCAGGCGCAAGCCCCACACTCCGAAACCGCCGCCGACGATCGTCGCCAGTACGCCCCCGCCGAGCAGGCCCCAAAAGTCTGCGCCAGACAGGCTCCGGCCCTGCGATACGGCGACGTACAGCAGGACCGGTCCGGGCAGACAGACCGCCAAGAACACCACTCGGCAAAGCAGTGCGCCGATCGGACCGATGCGCGTCTCCGCCTCCCGGGGTGTAGTCATCATCCCCACACCCTAGTGCGGGGTCCTTCAGTGCCGAGGCCGGAAAAATCCCCGCCCGAGGCAGAGCAGATCGATGGAGAAGACCGGGCAGTCGGAGCAGGAACTCCGAAAAACGGAGCAGGTTGGGCGATCAGCTGGCCCGGGAGTCGCTCGCCACCGGGGCCGATGGCCTGCGGCGACCTGGCGGTACGCGACCACGCCCGGCCCGTCAGGAACATTAGGACGTTCGGCCCGACGGCACGGCGTCGAGAAGCCCCTGGTTCTCAGACACTCCCCGGTTACCGTTTGCGCAGTTCAGCGGTGAACAAGACGAGCCCCGGTATGGAGAGTGGGCCACCGGGCCCGGTACGCGACTCCGGACGCAGGACGTCACCGCCCGGATCGAGCCGGAGCGTGACGGACAGGCCGGTTGGGCAAACCTGCCCCTGACCGAGGTCAGTCCCGGGCACCGGTCGGCTCCGCCTGGTCTCGAACTCCAGCACACGCTCCTCGGCGTGGACGAGTTCCCAGAAGGACTCACAGGTATCGGAGCGGCTGACGACGACTGTTCCCCGCCCGAGTTGGCCACGCCCGATCGTCAGGCTCAGTGGGATCTCCCGCTGGACGCACTTGGGAATCACATTGTCGTGACAGATCTCGGTGCCGGTCCACTCGCCGATGAAGGCGTCGGGTACGTCGTTGCACCCCAGGGCCCGGTATTCCGTCGTCTCGCAGACCCAGCCCCGAAGATCTGGCTGTACCCAGGTCCCGACGGCCACCAGCAGGGTGATCACCGCGCCGATCGAGGCGCCGATTGTGGTGATCTGTCGCCAACTCGGCCGGCCAGGAGTCGCGCTTGCCGATGCGGCACCATCACCGTCCTGTGCCACGGAAACCCCACCCTCCCAGTTCGGCCCGCTCGACCAGCCAGCGACGAGCATGCATATCCTATGCCTTCACGAGGCCAGAGCCGGGGTGGTGACCCCGGCGGCGGGCGTCGTACCGGCCACTCGCACCTCAAGCGCGTCCACCGTCGCATCACCGACATGGTTCGGCGAACAGCACTACGCTTCACCAACGGGACAAGCGCTACCACGCATCGGCGTTGATTCGGCGCTCGTCGCCTCGCAGGGCCGAGTTCCTTGCTGCTGCCACCGCCGCGTTGACCGAGTTGGCATCGATGGACCCTTCGTAGCGCACGTTGTCGATGAAGTACGCCGGGGCCTGGTGCAGGTGCATCGCTTCCGCGTCAACGAGGTCTTCGTCGACCCGCTGGGCACCGGTCGCGTCGCGCCAGTCGCGTTCGAACCGCCGCAGGTTCAAGCCGGCGCTTGCGGCCGCCCGGCGGATCTGTCGTTCGTTCTCGATCGGTGCTTCTCGGATGAGCTCGTCGCGCATCTCCCAGAATCGTCCCTGGATCGCCGCGGCCTCGTTGGCGATGGCGGCGGAACGGCCGAGCGGCTGATCGAGCGGGAGATGACGGAACGCGTACACCACTTCGCTGCCGAAGCGGCCCTCCATTTCACGACGCATCTCTCCCGCAGCAGGCGAGTACGGCGTGGCGTAGTTGCCGTATTCGACAACTGTCACCAGGGCACTGCGTGGGTCACCCAGTACGGGATCGCGAGACGGGTCGAGCGTCCGCACGAGGCGGTCGCGGTGCGGCGACCGCCTCCGCTCGCGTGCGCTCATGACGGCGAAGGCGACAGCGCCGAGGGTAGCGGCAAGCACCGTGGCGGCGATTACGCCGATCTGCCCGCGGCTGACATCAGCAGAGTCATCGAACGCCAGCTCTGTGACGAAGAGCGAGATGGTGAATCCCATCCCGGCGAGCATGCTCACGCCGATGATGTGTGACATGCGTACCGCCGGTCCGAGTGCGTCGGGCCGAAACCGGGTGACGATCCAGGTCGACATCGAGATGGCGACGATCTTGCCGACGACCAGACCGATGATGATGCCCCAGGTGAGCCGGGAGGTGAATGCGTCGACCAGCGACTCCTGGGTCACTCTCACGCCGGCGTTGGCGAGCGCGAAGATCGGCAGGATAAGCCAGGTGACGTACGGCGTCAGTGCGCGGTGGGCGCGCTCATTGACCGATACGGCTCGGGCGAGCGAGTTCTCGGCCGTGCGAGCGTAGCTGGCGTTCGGCGACATCTGGAAGGCACGGACGTGGTCCTGAGCCCGGCGCAGGTCGTCGAATCGGGTGGGGAAGATCGGCAGCAGTAACGCGATCGCGACGCCGGCCAGGGTGGCGTGCACGCCCGAAAGGAAGAAGCCCACCCAGACGACGATCGAGGGCAGGAGATACAGCGGGCCGCGCCACACCCCGGCGAAGCGCATCACCGCGATCATCACGAGACCGCCCACGGCGATGAGCAGCGGCAGCGGGTTGAAGTGGTCGGTGTAGACGAATGCGATGACCCCGAGCGCGCCGACGTCGTCGGCGACGGCGAGCGTGACGAGGAAGATCCGCAGCTGGGGCGGCATCGCTCGTCCAATGAGGGCGAGCATTCCCAGCACGAAGGCGGTGTCCGTGGAGACCACGATTCCCCAGCCGTCAACCGCGTCGGTGCCCCGGGTGACGCCGACGTAGATCAGTGCCGGGATGACGAGGCCGGCGACGGCCGCGATGATCGGGACGCTGGCCCTCCGCCAGTCACGCAGCTCACCTAGCTCAAGTTCGCGACGGACCTCAAGGGTGACGTGAGCGAAGAATACGGCCATGAGTGCGTCGTTGACCCAGTGCCGCAGGTCGAGGTCGAACCGGGCGCCCCCGAGTTCGAGGCCGAGGGGGAGATGCCAGAAGGTCTCGTAGTTGTCCCCCGGAAGATTCGCCCAGATCAGTGCGACGACAGTGCCTGCGATCAGGACGACGGCACCGCGCAGGGCCTCTGGGCTGCGCAGAAGACGGGAAATGGGGTCGCGGCGAGCGGCGCCCGTGGGGTCGATCGCAGCGGCGCTGCCAGCCATCTGCGTCACGCCGTCGCGGTGGGCAGGAGGAGGACTTCGGCGAGGTTCACGTTCCGTGGCAGCATCGCCGCGAGCGTGACCACTGCGGCGATCGCCTCCGGCTGCACCGCGGACGCGTCCCGCGCGTGCTGCTGGTCAGGTTCGGGCGCTGACGCGTGGGGATGCTCGTCGGGCCGGTCAACCGCGAACCCTGGCTCGATGATGTGGACGCGCATGCCCCGCGGTCCGTACTCGTGACGGAGCGCGCGGGCGAGCTGCTTGATGGCTGCCGAAAGGGCGTTGAACACCGCGAAACGAGGGGCGCGAACGTCGGTACTGACGGCGCCGATCAGCACGATGTCGGCGGGCGCCCTGCGGTCTGCACGGTGAAGGAGCGGCTCGGCGAACGTCTGGGATGCGTGGAGCAGCCCGCAGAGGTTCACGTCGATCATCTCGGCCCAATCTGCCGGGATGCCGTCACCGAAGGCAGAGCCGGTGATCACGCCCGATGACACGACCAGAAGGTCGATGTGGCCAAACCGTGTGATCGCGGCCGCTCGGGCGTCGTCGACTTCGAGTTGGGAGGTGACGTCCGCGATCGTGGACAGCACTCGATCGCCCCCGCCGAGTTCGTGTTGCAGGGCGGCGAGGCGGTCAGCGTCTCGGCCGACCAAGACGATGCTCGCGCCGGCCCGGACCAGCTCGTGGCAGATGGCTCGGCCGATCCATCCGGTCGCGCCAAAGACGACCGCGACCCGACCGTTCAGGATGCCGGTGGTCGCGCTGTGCTCGCTCATCGTGCGCGTCCCGCGAGCGTCAAGGGCAGGAGCCGCTCCCAGTAGAGGTCGGCGAGCCGCTTCCGGTTCGAGGGGTCGGTGGCGTCTGAACTCGGCGACACCACGCGGTCGTCTTCCAGGTAGGAGCCGGACGGGACATCGGCGACCGCGGCGTAGAGGACCCGGGCCGCGCCGCGCGTGGGAGGACCGCCGATCCGGCCCGTCATCGCGGCGCTGAGGGCAGTGTCGTTGAGTCCGGGGCAGAGGGCGACGACACTGGCCGGCATCGACCGCAGTTCTTCCGCGAGCAGAGACGACCAGGTCACCATGGCGAGCTTCGCTCGCGCGTACGCGGCCACCGGCGAGTAACCGTGCTTCAGGTCGATGTCGTCGAAGTGGAACCGCTCGGCGCGGTGCGCGGACGACCCCACGTTCACGACCCGTGCGCCCGCAGCCATCGACGGAACCAGCAGCCGCGTCAGCAGCGCCGGCGCCAATGCGTTGACCTGGAGTGTCCGCTCGAATCCAGCCGTGGTGACGACCCGCTGCGGCGCGCCCGGCACGCCGGCATCGTTGATCAACAGATCGATCGTCGACACGAGCGACCGGATCGAGCGAGCAGCCTCGACGACTTCGCGGAGGCGGGTGAAGTCAGCACCGACGTAGTGGACCTCGGCAGGACCGGACCTGCGGACCTGCGCGAGAACCCGGCGCACCCCTTCTTCCGGCTCAGGTCCGAGCACGACGAGCGTCTCGGAGACCGCCGCCAGCCGGTGGGCCGTCGCTTCACCGATGCCGCTCGTAGCGCCGGTGAGCACAACCGTCCCGAACCGCTGCCCAGAGGTCCTCACAGCGCGTAGCCCCCCGCGACCTGGATGTCCTGCCCGGTGATCCACGCGGAGTCGGCCGAGGTAAGGAACGCGATGACCCGACCGATATCCTCGGGCTCGCCCACGCGACCGAGTGCGGTCTTGGCGGCGATGCCTTCGATGATCTCCGGGTATTTCTCGAACGCGTCGTCGCCGATGCGAGTACGAGTCGGTCCAGGGGCGATCGAGTTGACGCGGATGCCCCGGGGGCTGAGCTCTTTCGCGAGGAATCGGGTGGCGACCACCAGGCCGCCCTTCATCGCCGCGTACCCCGAGTAGCCGGCCTCGGTATCGCCGGGCCGTACGGAGCTGCTTGAGGTGTTGATGATCGAGCCGCCGTCGTGGATCAGCGGCAGGAGCGTCTGCGTGAGGAAGTACGGCCCGCGCAGGAGCACGCGATAATACTGGTCGAACGCCTCCTCGCTCATGTCCTCGAATGAGCGGCCGCCGCCGAAACCGGCATTGTTGACGAGCGCGTGGATCTTGTCGGTGCCCCATTCGTCGCCGAGAACCCGGGTGAGCTCGCTCCTGAAGGCGGGGAAGGTTTCACTCAGTCCGATGTCGAGAGACAACGCGACCGCGTGGCCACCGTTGTCTCGAATCGTGGAGACGGTTTCCTCCGCACCGTCCGGGCGGGAATTGTAGGTGACGACCACTCCCATTCCGCGTGCCGCGATTTCGATTGCGGCGCTGCGCCCGATGCCGGCGCTCGCGCCCGTTACGACGGTTACCGCTTGGCCAGTTGTCTGCGTATTCACCTTTCTAGAAGAACACGACGGCCTCACGGTGTGTTAGGGGAATCCTCGCGACTCCTTGCCTAATCCTCCCTCTGTCAACGGAATCCGTCGCCCGACGCACAGGGCTGGCACTGCCCGAATCAACGCACAAAGCCCGAAATGCCCGACCTGGGCGTACGAGTAGACCCCAGCGGATGACCGGGCCGGGTGCCCACCTCGAACCGACCGGCCCGGCACCGACGCCAGATCCGACGTACGCGGTCCAGGTCGCGGTATATCCAGTCGACCTGGACATCGTCGATCGTGAGCCAGGCACCACCGTCCACCCACGGCCGCCGGCGCGAAGGTGGGCTGAGGCCGTCCGTCGGGGCCGAGTCAGGCGGCGGCGTCGGGGGCAGGTCGCGGTCGGACAGTGCAGTGCTGCCGAGGATGGGTTCGCCGAGGTGGGCGGGGATCCGGTAGGGCCGCGTACCCGTGTTGAGCACGCAGACCGCGCCGGTGCCGCGGCGCGCGATGAGCACGCCGTCGTCGCCGGAGTCGACCCGGGACAGTCCGAGCCCGTCGCCGAAGAGTTTCCGCCGGGCCTCGACCGCGTCCCGATAGAGGCGCAACGTCGAGGTGTCGTCGGCCTCCTGGGCGGCGACGGTGAGTTCGGCGCACGAGGGGGGCTGCGGCAGCCACGGGTCGGGCGCGCCGGGCGGCGAGAAGTGGTCGCGCCCGTCGCGGCCCACCGCGATCATCGCCCTGAGCGACATCCTGGCGATGGGGGTGATGGACGCCGCACGGGAGGCGGGCGTACGCGTCCCGGGCGACGTCTCCATGACCGGCTACGACGACCAGCCCGAGGCGAGCTGGACCACCCCGGGCCTCCGGTACCCCGACGTGCCGACAGCCCGTCATCAGGCCTCGCCGGCCAACCGGGACGGACCATGATCCGAGATCCGAGGAGTTCTCGTAACGCCGGGTACAGCACGCAGAGCCCTAACGGGCCGAGGCTGCTCACGCTCAGCAGACCAACGCGACGGTGACGGTAACGGCATCTTGGCGGACGTTGCCGGCGTCATCCGTGCCGACCAGAGTGAGCCGGTGTCCGTAGTTGCCGCACCCGCCGCGTAGACGCACGGTCGGTTGCGCACCGACGCCGACTTGTACGCCGTTGTCGAGCCAGACGAGCGTGACTTGTCCGCCCTCGGGATTGACTGCCGTGCCGTTGAGTGTGATGTCGTGGTATGCGCCGGTCGCGTCGTTCCCGTTGACCCACAGGAGGGCGCCGTTGGCGGGGCTGAGGATCCGTACGGTCGGTGGTTGGTCGGCGCCGTCGGGCTGGATGAAGATCGGGATCGTGTCCGTGACGCAGACGTTGAACGTGTCGCATCCGCGCAGCGTGACCGTGTGGGCGCCCAACCCGGCTCCGGTGTTCGCGGTGGGATTGTGGCCGGTGGCGAAGGGATTCAGTGCCCCGTCCAGATACCACCGGAGCTGACTCTCCGGGAGCGGGCCGGCGTCGTCGAGGCTCGTGGCGTGGAACGGGATGAGTTCGGTGAGTCCGAAGGCCGGTGGTGAGTTGTCCGGGTTGCGGGGTCCGGTGACGTGGACGGTTGGCGGGTAGTTCATCACGGTGACCTGGATGGTCTGGGTGGCGCTGGCGCCGTCCGGGAAGGTGGCGGTAGCGCGGACGATGTGGGTGCCGGGCGGGGGCAGCGCGAGGACGGACGGGCCGGTGCCGAAGACGGTGCCGTTGAGTCGCCACGTCACGGTGGGGGTGCCGTGTCCGTCCGCGAAGACGGTCGCCCGGAACTCGGTCGGCAGGATGGCCGAGAGGCTGGCTCCCGGTTGGGGCGTCTGGATGACCACCAGCGGCGGCAACGCGTCCTCGATGGCGCCGAAGGCGTGGATGACTCGGTCCTTGACCGTGTCGTCGGGGCTGGGGCGCCGGTTGCGCAGCAGGATGTTCTCGACCGAGTCCGTGCTGAGACCGGGGTCGGCGGCCCAGATCAGGGCGGCCACACCCATGGCGTACGGCGACGACATGCTGGTGCCGCCCGTCAGGTGGGCCTCGGCGGGATTGGGCACCGCGGGGGTCGGACCCACCAGCATCCAGAACGGGGCGAAGACGTCGACGTCCTCGGGCCCGAAGTTCGAATGGGAGTCCCGATCACGGCTGTTGACGCCCAACCCGCCGACGCAGAGAATGCCGGAGTTTTCGCACGGGGTGTGCCAGTGCTTCTCCCAGCACACCAGGAAGCAGGTGGTCTTGTCGACATCGGTCCCGTCGTTGCCCGCGCCGGCGAACATGAGCAGGTCGTTCACCCCTCGCTGGTAGGCGGTGAAGGCATCGAACGGCAGCACGCTGAACGCCAGCGGCCAGGGCACCTTCGCCCCCCAGCTCATGTTGATGATCTTGCTGCCGCTGAGGCGAGCCTCCAGGATCGAGGCCATGGCGACGAAGAAGTCAGGCGGCGAGTACATCAGGCTGAGTCGCGCGACGGGGCCGGCCGGCCCGGCCGCGCCCACGAAGTTGTCGGGCACGGCCGCGGCGGCACTGGCCACGTCGGTGCCGTGCCACGGTGAACCGATCCAGGCCGCCGTTTCCGGGTCGATGAACAGGATCGGGCTCGATGTCGTCGTTCCCGCCGGTAGGTCGTTGTTGACCTGCGGCTTGAAGCCCGAGTCGAGCACCGCGATGGGCACCTTGTTGGTCAACCGGCCAACCGAGTTGAGCAGCGTCCAGCCCTCCGCCACGCCGATGTCCTGCACACTGCCGGAACTCAGATAGGACCAGGTGTACGCGTCGCGGCTGTAGCCGGCGTCGGGGTCGTCGCCGTAACCGGGCGGGCCCGACCCGGCCTCCAAGGTGGAGCCGGTGGCGATGCTGTCGGGCTGCCCGACCCAGTTCACCCCGACCGCGACCTTGGCGCTGGCCTCGGCGGCGGCGGCCGCCAGCAGCCCCAGACCGGCATGGCTCGACACCGCCATCGAGGTGGCCTTCGACCGACCCTCGTTGAGCACGGCGAGGCTGTCGCTCAGTTTCGATGGGTCGGCCCGGGTCGGGTCGATGCGGACCAGATGCTGTCCGGGGCCGCCCCTGTCCGGCGCAAGGCTCCGGATCACCGTCCCGCCCCACCGGGCCGCGAAGGCCGCCACCTCCTTGGTGTCCGAGCTTGTCAGGATCAGCTCGTTCTCGACGAAGTCGACCCGGACGCCGTCCCCGTCGACAAGGCCGGCCAGCGGTCGGGTCGATCCCCGACCGAAGCCCGGCAGCTGCGCCACCGGCGGACGCGCCCGGTCCGGATCCACGTGGACGACGATCGGTCCGGCACACCCCTCCTCATCCGGCAGCGTCCCGAGCACCTGTCCGCGAAGGGCTGCGCCCCGACGCGCCAGCGTCTCCAAATCGGCGAGCCCGCGACTCAGCAGCACGAGGTCGGCCCTGCTCAGCCGCGCCGTCGCCAGTACCCCAGCCACCCGGACGGCCTGCGCCGTCATGGCTTCGGCGAACCCGTGCAGCGGGGCAGTCGCCGCGCACGGCTCCTCGGCCGCCCGCGCCGCAGCGCCGGCCACCAGCTTGCCGGCCGCGATGACATCCCCGTCCGCCAGCTGGGCGGGGCCGCCACGTTGCTCCTCGGCGACCCGGTGCAGGCGTTCCGCCAACCCACCGATCTCCGTCGACAGTCCGGGCGTCGGCACCGGAGTGGCTCGGCTCGGTGACGGCAGCACCAACATTCCCGCTACGAGCACCAGCGTCGTACCGAATGCCAGCCGGCGAGACCGATGGCGACCTACCAACATGCCTGCCCCCACACCGCTTGATACCGCTTCCTGTCCTAACGGCGTGACATCGCCGTTCCATCGCCGTTCCACCACCGCCCGAGGCGCTTCGAGTCGCCGCTCCTCCCCCGGCCGGACGGGCGCGGGGGGGGATCTCCCGCCGCCGACGAGATCCGATTTCCGACAGCACCGGGGCCATCCCCGACAGACAGGAGCAGGATCAACCGGATCCCCGGGGTGATAATCGGGTCGGCCATCGACGGTGGAGGCACTGGTGGACGGGGACCGCGGATCGGCGCGGGCGGCGACCGGGGCGTGCCGTCACGGTGACCTGCTGGCGCAGGCGCAGGCGCACCTCGCCGTCGGCGACCTGGGCGCCAGCCGGCACAGCTTCGACGCCGCCCACCGTGACGCCGAGCAGGCCGGCGACGCGGAGGCGATGGCGCTAGCGGCGCTCGGTCTCGGGGGTCTGTGGGTGCACGAACACCGCTCCACCGCGGCCGAGGTGATGCTGGAGGCCCGGCTGCGGCGTACGCTGTCGCTCGTCGACCCGCGGTCGGCGCTCGCCCTACGACTGCGGGCCCGGCTGGCGGCCGGGGCCGACTACCGTACCGGCACCCACGAGGCGACTCTGGCCATTCTGGAGGAGACGCGCCGGTGCGGCGAACCCGTCGCGCTGGCCGAGGCGCTGAGCCTCGCACACCACTGCGTGCTCGGCCCCGAGCACGGCGCATTGCGGTTGGCCCTGGCTCGCGAGCTGATCGACCAGAGCACCCGGACAGCCCGGCGGACCGACCTGCTGATGGGGCTGCTGTGGCAGACCGTCGACATGTTCCTGCTCGCGGACCCGCACGCCGAACGGCGCCTCGTCGAGCTGCGGGACCTGCTGGCCGCCGAGGACAACCTCGCGGTGAGCTTCGTGGTCGGCGCGATCGGGGTCATGCTCAGCCTGCGTGCCGGCGAGTTGGCGGTGGCAGAGACGCGCGCCGCCGACTGTGCGGTGCAAGGCGACGCCGCCGGCGACGCCGACGCGACGGGCTGGTACGGCGGGCAACTGGTCGCGATCCGCTGGTACCAGGGCCGGCTCGGCGAACTCCTGCCGGCCCTTGCCGAACAGGTGAACTCACCGGCGCTCAGCGCCGCGGACAACTCCTACTTCGCCGCGCTGGCGGTGGCCGCGGCTCTGCGCGGCGAACGTCGGCTCGCCGACGGCGCGCTGGCCCGGTTACGGGGACGGGACCTCGGCGACCTCCCCCGGTCCAGCAGCTGGCTCGCAACCATGTACGGGATCGTGGAGGCGGCGAACCTGCTGGACGAGGTCGAGCTGTCGGAACGGGCGTACGAACTGCTCCGCCCGTTCGCGCGGCTGCCGATGGTCTCCAGCCTCGCAGTGGCCTGCTTCGGCTCGACGCAACACGCGTTGGGCGTCGCCTCGCTGACCGTCCGGGCGGTGGACCGCGCCGTCGACCACTTCGCGGCGGCGGTGCACGACAATCTCGCGCTCGGGCACTGGCCGGCGGCGGTGCTCTCGCGATGGCGCCACGGGCAGGCCCTGGCGCTACGGGCAGGCCCACGGGATCTGGCCGAGGCGCGGCACGCGCGTACCCGGGCCGAGGAGGATGCCGCCGCCCTGGGCATGGTCCTGCCGAGTACCCGATGGGCGGCCGCGACAGGACTGACCATCCACCGTGATGGCCCGCTGTGGCGGGTTGCCCTGGGCTACCGGGCGGTGCTCGTCGAGCACCGCGTCGGCCTGCGCCACCTCGCCGTCCTGTGCGCCAACCCGGGCCGCGAGATCACCGCCGTGGAACTCGCGGCCGGCGCGGGTCCCCTCCCGGCGGGAGCCTCCGACCGGCTACCGCAGCCCGTCCTGGACGCCACGGCCCGCCAGGAGTACCGGCAGCGGTTGTGCCGGCTACCCACCGACATCGACGAGCACGAACGGCGCGGCGACGCCGCCCGCGCCGCGACCGCCCGCTCGGAGTACGACTGGCTGCGCGCGGAACTCGCGGCCGGCACCGCCGTGGGCGGTCGCCCCCGGCACTTCACCGACACCACCGAACGGGCCCGGATCGCCGTCGGGAAGGCCATCCGGCGGGCCATCGATCGCCTCGCCGAGGCCGATCCGATAATCGCCGAACACCTGCGCGGAACGGTCCGCACCGGCCTGCACTGCTCCTACCACCCACATACGGAACAGGGCCACGAGCTGTCGGGTTGGCCGCGACAACCGGGCGGGAACGGGGAACAGCTCAGCCCCGGCCCGCGCATCCGCTCACCCGGATAGCCCTTCGACCTAGACGACGGGGCGTGGCCTCAGCACCACCTCGATCGCCGGACTGGTCGCGGTCGGTTCTTCGGCAAAATACGCCGACACGTCGCATGCGTACCGGGTCCCTGGCACCTCAAGGCGATAGGTAATCGGGTACGGGCTGTCGAGGTACACGCGCGGCAGCCGCTCGCCCGGCCCGAAGCTGGCATCGAGATCGGCCTGAGTCATCGGCACGGTTGCGACCAACTCCGCGTACACGTGGTCGACGTCCTGGCCGGCGATGCGCAACTGGAGTTCGCGGACACCGGCCGGCGGCGGCTCGACCGTGGCGCCGCCATACCCGGGTACGACCTGACCGAAGAGCCCCAGCACGGTGACCACGAACGCGGGATTACCCGTGCCGTGTCGACAGAGCCGCTCGGCCCACACGTACAGCATGTGGGCATCGACGCGGCTCGCGAGTCGACGGGCCAACCGCGTCCGGGTCGAGGCGAGCAGGTGCGCGGGCACCCGCGGCCTGGTCCACCCGGGTGGCCAGTCTTCCAGATCCTCCGTTTCCACACCGTCGACGATCACCGTGTAGAGCGTCTCCGCAGGAAAGTCGTTGACCCGGACGGTCAGCTCCTGGCCGCCCGCCACCGCCCGGTACGGGAACTCCCCGTCGCCGGTGTGCGTCCAGACGATCCGGGTCGCGCCCAACGATGGTGTGCCAGGCCCTGTATCGACGGGCTGCGCCACTTCGGTCGCCGCTGCCGGCGTATCCGGATCCGGCCGGGTGGCGCCCACCCGGCTCGACCGGCGGGCGCGGAGCAGCCGTCGAGACCGGAGCAGCACCGCGACCAACCCGGCCACGCTGACAACAGCCCCGACGACCCTCATCCCGACGCTGCGCGTGCCCCCGACGGTTGCCGTGCCATCGTCCGGACCCGACACCGAAGCAGCCACTCGGGTGCCCGGATCGAGGTCGCCAGCATGGTCAAACGTCACGGGCTGTAGCCGCAGCTCGGCGTCGTTCGAGGTAAAGAGACCCTGGCAGGAATAGGTATCACTGCGCTGGCCGAAGGTAAGGAATTCGCATCGTGTCACGCTCACCGTGCCCGCGCGCTCCTGCCGCAGGGTACCGATGGTCCTCACGGCGTCCACGATGAAGTAGACCGACAGCACCGCCAGTGCCGCGACCGTCAGCCCGAGGAACCAACCGAGCCGCCGGGTCGGCACCGATCTCGGCCCATCAACGCCCGATCCGTCCACGTCACGTCCTCCGTCGACTGTGCAGGGTGGCCAAGCCCGAAGTGTGACGCGGCGGCCCGACCATCCGAATCGGAAATTCCGCCAAGACCCATCGAACGTATCCGCGTCGCGCAACGTGGCCGACCATCGACGGCACGGATGCGGTGCTCGGGCACCTGCGAGTCCTGAACGGCTCGGCTTGACAGCCATCAGGAAGATGAACCCGCACGCAATCTGGAACAGATGATTCGAGGACGTATGAAGGCTCGACAATGGATCGGCACCATGGCGGTCTTGCTGCTGTTGACGCCGGCGGCGCCGGCCAGCGCCCGGGTGATCCCACCCGTCCTCGACTTCAACGGTGCCGTCGGCTGGGGAGAAAATGCGAATGGTCAGGTCGGTGACGCCACGACCGTCGACCGTGACACCGCAACCCGGGTGTACGGCCTGACCACGGGTGTGAAGCAGGTCGCGGCGGGCGGCATGCACAGCCTGGCCCTACTCACCAACGGCACCGTACGGGCGTGGGGCTACAACCGCAACGGCCAACTGGGCGACGGCACCACTACCCAGCGGACCACGCCGGTCACCGTGCTGGAGCTGACCGGGGTGACCCAGGTCGCCGCCGGTAGCAACTACAGCATGGCACTACGCTCCGACGGCACGGTCTGGACCTGGGGCTTCAACACGAACGGCGAACTGGGTGACGGCACCATCGTCAGCCGATCCGCCCCGGCCCAGGTGCCGGGCCTGGCCGGCGTCACCCAGATCGCCGCCGGCTCGCACGCCGTGCTGGCGCTACGGTCGGACCGTACCGTGTGGGCCTGGGGAGCCAACGGCGTCGGCCAGTTGGGCGACGGCAGCACCACCGACCGACTCAGTCCCGTACCGGTATCCGGCTGACCAATGCCGTGCAGATCTCGGCCGGCGGGGCCTTCGGCGTAGCCCTGCTCGCGGACGCCACGCTGAGATCGTGGGGCAACAACTACACCGGCCAACTCGGCGACGGCACCACCATCACCCGACTGACACCGGTACCGGTCCTCGGTGTGCCACCGGTACGCCAGGTTGCCGCCGGTGGCTTGCACACCGTCGCCCTGACGGACGGATCGCTCTATGCGTGGGGAAACAACGGGTCCGGGCAGCTCGGCGACGGCACGACCTCGGGCCGTAAGCTCCCCAACAAGGTCACCGGTCTGACCCGAGTCACCCAGGTGACCGCCGGTGGTTCACAGACACTCGCCCTACGTAGCGACGGCACGGCCTGGGCCTGGGGACACAACAGGCTGGTGCCGGTCCGGTTGCCCGGTCTGAGCGATGTAGTCCAGCTCGCCGCTGGCGGCGGACACAGCATCGCGGTCCAGTACGCGGCACCGGTCATCAAACCCTGAGGAGCCGGCCTAGGGCCTGTGTCGAAGTCGCAGGCGGTCGCGCTGCGGCGTGACGGCAGTCCGGCCGGAGTTGGCGAGGTCGATGCGCCAGTCGTTGCTGCGCATGAGGGAGCCGCTGCCCGGCGGGTACTCGAAATTGCAGGGGCCGAGGAGAGTGAAGCCAAGGCGGTGGCAGAGTGCGTTGGAGGGGGCGTTCTCGATTGAGGGGAACGCGTGCAGGCTGTGGGGCGCGTCGGGGTGGCGGGCAGCCTCGCGGACGATGGTGACCAGGGCGGTGCCGGCTGCGGAGGCAATGCCTCGGCCCTGGTAGGGCGGTAGAACGTTCCAGCCGGTCTCGTAGATCTGCTCGCCCTGCCAGTCACGCTGGTGGTAGGCGATGCTGCCGACCATCTCGTCGCCAAGCAGTACGGCGAACATGCAACCGCGGCTAGTCGCCGGCATGGCAAGGTATCGGCGGTGCCGGGCAAGCAGTTTTTCCTCCGGCTCGGGACCGCCGACGTGTCGACGCATCTGCGGAGTGTTGATCCGGCGCAGGAGGTCGAGCGCGGATTCCGACCAAGGCTCAAGACGAACGTCCATGCCGCGCAGCCTGGCAGGCTTCGGGATCATCAAGCACCTCATTTCGACCGGGTGCGGCCCTCGCCCGCCTGTACAACTCGGGCCTTGGGTCGAATTCGGCGGTAGCGGGGTGATGAGAACCCGGCGCGTCGGTGACCGATACGTAGCGAGGTCTCCGGTAGATGGTTCCTCGACGAAGAAGACCATCAGCACGGAGACCTCGTGGCCACTGTAGCGGTGACGAGGCGGCACGACCTGACCGACGCGCAGTGGGCGGCGCTTGAGCCGGTGTTGCCCGTGGGGCGTAGGCCGGGACGACCGCCGACATGGACGAAGCGGCAGCTCATTGACGGTATCCGGTGGCGGATCCGAGTCGGTGCCCCGTGGCGGGACGTGCCGGAGTGCTACGGGTCCTGGGCGGCGGCGTACGCGGTGTTTCGCCGCTGGCAGCGCGACGGAACCTGGGCGAAGATCCTGACCACGTTGCAGGCGATGGCCGACGCGGCTGGGCGCATCACGTGGGATGTGTCGGTCGACTCGTCGTCCGCCCGGGCACACCAGCATGCCGCCGGTGCGCGTAAAAGGGGGATCTACAGGCCGAACCGCCGGGTGGCGTCACCACCGAGCCGGACGATCACGCCTTGGGGCGGTCACGCGGTGGGCTGACGACCAAGCTGCATCTGGCCTGCGAGCAAGGGCAGAAGCCGCTGTCGATCGTGTTGACCGCCGGGCAGCGCGGGGACAGCCCGCAGTTCATCCCGGTGCTCGACGGCATCCGGGTGCCCCGGCTGGCCACGGGCCGGCCTCGGACTCGCCCGGACCGCGTCCTGGCGGACAAGGCATACACGTCCCGATCCAACCGCCGCTACCTGCGCCGACGCGGGATCGCCGCAACCATCCCGTCCAAGGCTGACCAGGACGCCAACCGGCGCAAACTCGGCTCCAAGGGTGGCCGGCCACCGGCCTTCGACCCCGAGCGGTACAAGCAGCGCCATGCCGTGGAGTGCGGGATCAACCGCCTGAAGCGCAACCGGGCCGTCGCGACCCGCTTCGACAAACTCGCCGTGCGCTACGAGGCCACCGTGCAGATTGCGGCCATCAACGAGTGGCTGTGACCGACTTCGACACAGGCCCTAGTACTCCAGCCGCGTTTGGTGAATTGAGCGTTCTCGCAGCTCAGCGCCGGTTCTAGCTCGGCGGACGAAGACGAAGCTACCAGATGCGCGTCGATGTTCCCGGCGGGGAGGCTGGTGCTGTCGCACGGCGTGTCTGCTGCCTCTGTTCGAGGACCAGCCATCTTCTCTGCTTGTGTTGATCGACGAAATTGCCGATTGGTCGTCGGGTCTGGATGACCTGGTGGCACGGTTCGCGCACCGATTCGGGCGGGCTGAGCCTCGACGGCAGGCCCGTAATTACCTGCTCGGACTGCTGTCGCCCCTGGCAGACAAGAACGGCTGGACCCTCGCGGAAGCCGCCGGGGACAAGACCCCGGACCGGATGCAACGGCTGCTGAACAAGGCTGATTGGGATGCGGACGCCGTCCGCGATGACCTGCGTGGTTACGTCAGCGACCAGTTGGGCGCACCCGATGGTGTGCTGGTGGTCGACGAGACGGGGTTTCTGAAGAAGGGTGTGAAGTCGGCCGGGGTGCAACGCCAGTACTCGGGCACCGCCGGGCGGACCGAGAACTGCCAGCTCGGTGTGTTCCTGGCCTACGCCACCACCAACGGCCGCACGTTGATCGACCGAGAGCTTTACCTGCCGCGCGGCTGGTGCGACGACCAGGCCCGCCGCGAAGAGCGAGCGCCGCGATCAGCGGGACCACGACGGACTCCACGGTCGGATGCTCGACCGCGACCGGCCGTAACCGATCGATCACCGAAGCATGTCGCCCCAGCCGCACGTCCGTCTCGGCAAGGCGACCGATGAGGTCGAGCCGTTCGTGGGCCAGCGCCTCGCGGACCTGTGCCGCCCAGCCGCCGGGGACTCCGGCGAGGGCGACCGCCGGCCAGCCGTGCAGTGCGCGGCTCAGCAGCCGGGCTGCCGCGCCGTCCACCCCCGCCGAGGCGCGGACCAGTGCCCGAGCCCGATGCAGATCGACAAGGTCGGGATCGCATTCGAGCCGGTAACCGCCGGCGACGAAGCGCAGCGTGCCGAGCGACCCGTCCGGTGCGACATGACCGATCAGACGCCGCAACCTGGTGACGTACGGTGCGATCGCGTTCGGCGAGCGTGGCGGCCGTTCGCCCCAGACCCGGTCGACGATCGTGCCGACCGGCACGGTCTCCCCCGGGGCCAGCAGCAATGCGGCTAGGACGCAACGCTGCTTACCGGGCCCGGCGTCGATTTCGTCGCCACGGTCGGAGACCAGGCTCACCGGGCCGAGCAGTCGCCACGACCTCCGGCCGTCCCCGTTCCCCGTCACCAGCACACCCCATCATGGGTGATCAACTCGTGCAATCGACATTCGTCAGCGGCGGCACAAGCGGAAAACAAGCGATCGGCAAACGATGCCCGTCAAGCTCAACATCGACATCACCCACCCGGGTGGCCGGAGCACCACCGTCGGGGCCGCCGCATCGGGTGGGCGAACCACAAAAGGGGGATACCTTGCGCAAGTCACTGAAGCTCGTCGTCGTCTCCGCTCTCGCCTGCCTGGTGACGCTCGCCGCAATGCCCGGCATGGCGCACGCTGCCTCGCGTGACTGCTCGGTCAACGGGACCTGGTGGCTGCCCGGCACCTGCTACACCGACAGCCTCCCGTCGAACTCGCCGGGCCGGTGGGTCGACGTGCACGTCTCGGCGTACTCCGGTTGCGAGCTCGACTACGTGGTCCGCGACATCGCGAACAACGTCGTGGTGGCGAGCGGCCGGACCAACGAGCGCGACTTCACCATCTTCGGCCTGTACAGCTACTACCGGGCGGAGATCTCGCGGGTGGGTAGCACCTGCGGCGGCAGTGTGATCATCGAGAACGAGTTGCCGTAAGCGGTAGCGGCGGCAGCGGTCCCGCGCGTTCACAGCGCGCGGGACCGCTGCCCGTCCCAGGGCGGGCCTGCCGCGATGTCGGGAAATCAACGCCGCGCCGGCGCACTCCCCGCTTCCCATGGCGCCGTGCCTGCGGTCGCCGATCAACGTCTTCGGCAATCCTCGCCGCCACGAGTGAGATCCGCCCTTGCTCCACACACCGGTGCCGGGCCCACGTCTCGGCGTAAGGCATTGGCAGAGCGCCACTTCGGCCTCGGCCAGAGCGGCACCGGTCGCGGCTTCCGAGCCTGCAACGGCCGGCCACGCACATCGATGCTGATGCCGAATCGCTCCCATCGGCGAAGGCGGGCAGGTCCATGAACCGCGCGAGGCTGCGCGCACTGCCGCAACAACTGCTTGCGGACCGGGCAGCGGGTCGCACGCCCGCCGCGTTCGCCGTCAAGGCGGGATCAGCCCGGACGGCGCCGAGTGCCGGACGGCGCCGAGTGGACGCGTCGAATCGACCACGAGACCGCCAAGATCCGGGCCGCGCTGTCCGGGGCGCAAGCGTCCGGGACACCACCGCCCTGCGGCGGATCGGTGCCGGAATGACGCGAGCGACACGTACCCGGGCGTGTCGGCTGACGGACCGACGCACGCTCCGGTGGTTGAACCGGCTGCCTCCCGCGTCTGTTCGCCGCCCCGCTGAGGATGGATGTCCTCGACCTGGTGCTGTCTCGGGCTGAGGACCGCCGGCTGCCGCCAGCGGCGGGACTGGGTGAGGGGCGGGTAGCTCTGTTTGGCCCTCGGATACCGGCGGCGAAGTCCGGGGGCTTGACCCCCGAAGGGTGGGCGTGCCTGCCGGGATGGTGATTCAGACCATGGCGAGCCTGTCCACCAGCAGCTTCACCCTCGGCTCGGTGTCCGCCGGCGGCAGCCGTCCCGTCCGGGTCAGGGTCGCCAGGCCGTGCAGGGACGCCCAGAACACCTCGGTGAACAGCCCCGGGTCGACGCCGTCCCCGGCGACCTCGCCCAGGCTCTCCAGCAGTGCGGCGAAAGCGTCCTTGAGGGGTTCGGGGGTGTCCTCCTGCGCGTACGCGAGACCACCGTCGAGCTCGAAGATGGCGTCGTAGACCGCCGGGTTGCGCGCGGCGAAGTCAAGATAGGCGCGCGCGAGGGCGGCGACCCGCTCGCGCGGTCTGCCCGCGGCGGCGGTCGCGGCCCGCACCGCCGTGGCCATCTCGGTGGCGCCCTGGAGGGCGACGGCACCGATGATCTCGCGCTTGCCGCGGAAGTGGCTGTAGAGGACGGGCTGGCTGTATTCGATGCACTCGGCAAGCCGGCGGGTGGTGACCGCGTCCCAGCCCTGCTGCTCGGCGAGTTCACGGGCCGTCGCCACGATGAGGCGCTCGCGTTCCGCCCGTTCGCGTTCCTTGCGTTCCTGTACCGACATGATCGGATCCTAGCATCGCTAGACAATCAAGCAACGGCAATGCTAGCGTCGCCCCTTCATCTAGCAACGCTAGATTACGGGAGGGTCAACATGCTCAACGCACTCGAGGTCGTCACCACCGTGGTCGTCGGCGTGATGGTGGGGGTGGAGTTCTCCGTCGCCTTCGTCATCAACCCGATCCTCAACGCCCTCCCTGAGGACGCCGGCCAACTCGGCCGCGCCCATGGGGGCCGGATGCTCGGCGCCGTGATGCCGGTCTGGTACATCACCTCACTCGTCCTCGTCGCGGTCTGGGCGATCGCCGGATGGCACCACCACGGCGCCGGCCTCGTCGTCACCGCCGGCGCACTGCTGATCCTCAGCGTTATCATGTCGATCCTGCTGCTCGTCCCGATCAACAACCGGGGCAAGACGTGGACCCCTGAGAACCGGCCCGCCGACTGGAAGCAGCAGATGAACCGCTGGGACCGCTTTCACTACGTCCGCGTCGCCGTCATCATCGCCGCCTTCGCCCTGCTGGTCGCCGCCCTCACCTGAGCCCGCGGACTCGCCCGCCGCGGGCTCGCCCGCCCCGGTCGTCGGCCGCAACCGCTCGGCCGTACGCCCGAAGTGCGGCACCGCCACCTCCATCTGCAACCAGGACCCAGCTCGTCGAACAACCCGGCCCACCGCTGAACGTCTACTCTGTAGGCGACGGCCACCGCCGCATCTTGGTTGGTCCACACAACCGCTGAGACTCGACGGTGGCTGCTTGCCGCCCACGGACAAAACCACACCGTCACCGTGGGCCACAACGGATCTCCGCTGCAAAACTAGAAGACCAGCCGCCCGCACAGCTTCCCGAGCCACGGCCCGTGCCGAATCGGTTGCGGACGAGATGCAAATAGATACTCCCTTGGCCCAGCTTTTTCGGCCGCCTGCACAGGCTTGTGGCCTACTTCTTCTATGCCTGTGCCGCGACGGCCGCGCCGGCCTTGGCCAATCCGCCAGCGCCACGCGGGATGTACCGTGCCATGCCGCGGTTTGCAGGCCCAAAGCGCTGAAACGCTCGCCGCACCGGCTCGGCCTGCCTCAGCTTTCCGTTGTCGTCCGGCCGGATGGCGATGACGACAGCGGTCGGCGGTGCCGGAAGACGCGTCCTCTCGTCGGGTGGGCCACAGGACGGTACGCCCTTGTGCCCCTTCCTGCTCGGCAACTCGATACCGCAGCCCATCAACGGCGTCCGTCACCAATCCGGTGAGCTGAGCAGGATGAGCGAAATCGCAGATTGGCAGGCGCGGGTTTGCGGGCCAGGTCGCCCGGGTGGCCGGGCGAGGTCGACGCTCGGCATCCACTATGGCTGATTGCGCGCTCGCCACGACGTTCCTGGCTGTTCGGGCTTGTTCGAATCTATTCGGGCACCGAGCCCTGCCGGTCTGCCTGACTCGGCGGATGCGGCGATCGCAGGTTGCGCTAAATGTTCGGAACTATCTCGCACAGCCCAACGTCTGGTGCCGGTTCGATGGATCCGATTACCTCAGGATGTGGAACGGATACGCCGCGCCGCCTGTTGCACTTACCCGACTCTTTGGTTCGTCCCGTACAGTCGCCGCCGTTTTGATGGATGCGAGATGCAGGCAGCGCACGGTGTCAAATCGGAGAGGGTGTTGCAGTGACCGTTGTCATTTGGGCGACGCCTCTGGCGCCCCGCCAGAACGGACGGGGCACCAGAGGTGCTGACAGTTTCGTCAGCAGGAACCACACGAGTTGCAGAAGCCGTTCCGATAGACACCGTCGCAGTACTGCGACCAGCACATCTTCCAGGAGGATCCGCACTGCTGGCAGTACTGGTAGGTGGTGCAGGCCGCAGCGGATGCGGCGGCTGCCGTGGCCTGCGGGATGAATGCCGAAAGCATCCGGTCCGCCAGGTGTTCGATCCTGTTCATGTGATCTCCTTCTAGACGGGAGTGGCAAGACGCCATGAAAACCATCCCGCGTTGGCCAATGTCACTGGCCGATCTCGGACCAACTCGGACGGACCATGAACTTGGGGCCGCCCATATCCCGACGGAAAGAGAAGTGCGTTTGCCTGATCCTGGGCAGGCGGGCACCCTGGATGACCTGGTCGCCGCTCTGCGACTGCTCAAGGCCTGGTCGCACGACACGTCGTACGCAGTGATCACTCGTATCGTGAACGATCGCTGGCGGAGGGCGGGCAGGCCCCTCAGCGAGCTGACGAGGAAGAGCACGGTTGCCGGCTATTTCGCGTTCGGGCGCAGCCGGTTGGACGAGGAACTGTTGGTCGCGATCGTTCTGGCGCTGCGCACCGATGATGAGTACGCCGAACGCTGGCGGCACGCGCTCCGCGCGATCCGTGCTCAGGTGACGGCGTCGGCGTCGGCGTTCATCGACGCTCGATGCGACCTGCCCTCCGCCCCGGAGGGTTTCATCGGGCGTCACGCCGAACTGCGGCGTCTCGCCAATCTGAGCGGCGCTGGCGGTACGGTCCTGATCCAGGGCATGCCGGGTGTCGGCAAGACCTGGTTGGCCATGCACGCGGCGCATCGTCTGCTGAGCAGTAGTGCCGATGAGTTCATTCAATTGGTGGCTGACCTGCGGGGGTTTGCCGCCGAAGCACCTCCGGCCTGCCCGTCGGCTGTGCTGGGCAGGTTCCTGCGACATCTCGGCCTGCGGCGCGAACAGATCCCGCGCGACCTTGCCGCTCGGGCCGAGGTCTACCGGGCGCTGCTCCGCGACGTCCGCGTCCTGGTTGTCCTCGACAACGCCGCCGACGAGAAGACCGTCGCGCCACTGATACCAGACAGCCCGCACCAGAACGTCGTGATCACAAGTCGGGTCCGGCTGACCGGCCTTCGCGATGCCGCCCACATTCACCTGACCGCACTCGATCCCGCCGAATCCCTCGACCTGCTGCGCTGTGTCGTTGGCGGCACGCGGATCGACGCCGAGACAGCCGCTGCGGGGCGGATCGCCGCTCGGGTCGGGCAGCATCCCCTGGCGTTGTCGATCGTCGGCAGGCACCTGCGGCAGCACCCGGACTGGTCGGTGGGCGACTACGCCCGGCCGGTCACGCTGGCGCTAGCGGGCGGCGTCCGCTCGGCCCTCGCGGTGTCCTGCCGTGGCCTGCCAGCCGGGACCCGACGCGTGCTGCGCCTGCTGGCCCTGCATCCAGCTCAGGACGTCGGCTACCACGCGGTCGCTGCCCTCCTGGACACGGACCTCACGACCACCCGCGGGCACCTGCGCGTACTGGTGGACGCGCACCTGGTACGGCAGCCGAGCGCTGGCCGGTACGTCCTTCACGAACTGGTACGGGGCTATGCCGTGGAACTCCTCGGGCTGGAGGAACGCGCCAGCCAAGTCCGGGCGGCGATGACCAGGTTGTTCGACTACTACCGCCGGACCGCCGCCGTTGCGGTGTCCCGTCTCGGCCGCGACGGCGAGGAGGGACACCCGTCACGGCGCCAGGCCAACCTGCCTCGGGTGCCAGACGCTGCCGACGACCCATGGCGCTGGATGGCAGATGAGCACGCCAACCTGCTGCTCATGACGGCCCTTGCCGCCGACCGCGGCCGGCCGGGACTCGCCCGTGATCTGGCCACCGCCCTGTGGCGGTACCAGTGCGCGATAGGTGCCGTCCGCCCGCGTCCGAGATCGTCCGAGGTGGCTCACCACCCCGCAAGGGCTGCCCACAGTGGGCTGGAGGAGTTTTTACGAGAAGAAGATGTCCCCGAGGAGACGGCATGAACGCTCTGCCATTCGCAGTTTCCCTGATCGGCGCACTGTGCCTACTCAACCTGCTACTGACCTTCGGAGTGATCCGGCGGCTGCGGCAGGGCACCGGGTCGCTTCCGGCGCCGGGCAACGCCATGCAGGGTCCCCCGATGGCCACGGTCGGCACCATCGTCCGGGGCACCGCATCCGACTGGGACGGTGAGACGGTGGTCGGCTTTTTCACCCCCGGCTGTGGCCCGTGCGAGCAGCAGCTTCCCGCGTTCATCGAGTACGCCCGCACACGAGAGCAGGTACTGGCCGTGGTCTTCGATCCGGCCAACGAATCCGCCAAGCTGGTTCGTGAGTTGGGGCAGGTCGCCCGGGTGGTCGTCGAGGATGTCCCCGATGGTGCCTATCAGAAGGTCTTCCAGGTCAAGGGCTACCCCGGCTACTGCGTCGTGCGCGACGGCACCATCGTCTCGGTCGCGGGCCGCGCTGGGGACCTCGATGACCAGGCGGCGCGGATCGCAGCATGATCCGAACCCTCAGGTACGTCGCCGCCCTGGTATGGCAGGCGGCCCCGCTGGCGGCCTGCGCGTACCTCATGCTGGCGTTTGTGGCCGGGCTCACCCCGGTGATAGTCGCATGGCTGACGAAGCTGGCCATCGACGAGCTGGTCTCCGGCGCGTCGATGCGCGTGCTGCTCGGCCTGGCGGCCGGGCTCGTCGCGACCGGCACGACCGCCGCGCTGATCCCGCCGTGGAACGACTACCTGCGCGTGAGCCTCGGACGGTCGGTCGGTGCGCACAGTCTCGCCCGACTCTTCACTGCGGTGAATCGTTTCGCCGGCCTGGCCCGATTCGAGAATCCGGCGTTCCAGGATCGGCTGCGGCTGGCGCAGCAGGCCACGGGAATGTCGTCTCAGCTGGTCGACGACGCCCAGCAAGTGGTGCGGGGCCTGCTCATCGTCGCCGGCTTCGTCGGGTCGCTGATCGTCCTCAGCCCGCTGATGGTCGTCATCGTGCTGCTCGCCGTGATACCGACGCTCGTGGCCGAAGTGGCGCTGGCCCGCCAACGCGCCGATCTCACCTGGCGGATCGGCCCGGCCGAGCGGCGCGAAGCCTTCTACGCGCAATTGCTCGGCGGCGTCCAGGCGGCGAAGGAAATCCGGCTGTTCGGGTTCGGCGGGTGGCTACGCGACCGCATGCTCGCCGAGCGCCGCTCAGTCGACCAGGCGAAGCGGGTCCTGGATCGGCGGGATGCCCGGACCCAGAGTGTCCTATCCGGCGCGGCGGCGCTTGTCGCCGGTGGCGGCCTGGTCTGGGCCCTGTTGGCGGCCCGCTCCGGCAACCTCACCGTCGGTGACCTGTCGATGTTCGTCGCGGCAGTGGCCGGAGTGCAGGCCGGGCTGTCCGGGATGGTCAACCAGTACGCCGGTGTTCACCACCAGATGCTCCTCTTTACCCACTACCTCGACGTGGTCGACGCGCCGCCCGATCTCCCCGAACCAGAGCCGGCCCGGGAGGTATCCGCGCTGCGCGACGGCATCGAGCTGCGCGACGTGTGGTTCCGGTACAGCGACGACCATCCCTGGGTGTTGCGCGGTGTCAACCTCCGCATCCCACACGGAAAGGCGGTGGCGCTGGTCGGACTCAACGGTGCGGGGAAGAGCACACTGGTGAAACTGCTCTGCCGGTTCTACGATCCGACCGCCGGGGCCATCTACTGGGACGGCATCGACATCAAGAGCTTCCGCCCCGCCGATCTGCGGGCCCGGCTCGGGGCCGTCTTTCAGGACTACGTCAACTACGACCTGACCGCACGCGAAAACATCGCAGTCGGCGATCTGACCGCCCTCGCTGACGAGGCGCGCCTAGCTGGTGCGGCTCGGCTCGCCGGTATCCACGACGTTCTGGAAAGCCTGCCGCGCGGGTACGACACGCTGCTGACCCGGATGTTCTTCAGCCAGGCAGACAGGGCTGATCCGGAGACCGGCGTACTCCTGTCCGGTGGACAGTGGCAGCGGCTCGCCCTCGCGCGGGCGTTTCTCCGCGACCGGCGGGATCTACTCATTCTGGACGAGCCCAGTGCCGGGTTGGACGCAGAGGCCGAGTACGAACTGCACGGCCGCATCAGACAACACCGGGACGACCGCACCAGCCTGCTCATCTCGCACCGGCTTGCCGCCGTCCGTGACGCCGACCTGATCGTGGTACTGGCCGACGGCGTGATCGCGGAACACGGCGACCACACGGCGCTGATCGGACGCGGCGAACTCTATGCACGCCTGTTCACCTTGCAGGCCTCGGGTTACCGGGAGGAGGCGGCGGCATGATCCTGGCACTACTCGGTGTGGCCGTCCTGGCCAGCGGACTCGGCTGGCTACGGCTTGGCTGGCTCGTGGTCACCGTCACCGGGCAGAGCATGCGGCCGACGATGCAACCCGGCGACCGCATCCTGGTCAGGCGGACCTCCACAGGTCGAATTCGGGCCGGACAGATTGTGGTGCTCGATGCCAATCCCGGTTGGATCATCAAGCGGGTGGCGGCAGCGCCGGGCGACCGGGTACTGCCCGGTCTTGCCCCCGACGCTGAGGACCGGGTACCACCGGGACGACTGCTGCTGCTCGGCGACAACCGCAGCAGGAGCAGCGACTCGCGGCAGCACGGCTACTACGACGGCACACACCTGGTCGGCGTGGCCGTCCGGTCCCTGACGAGGAGGAAGACATGACGTACCTGGCCATCGGTTGCCGGGTCCTGATCGGCGTGGTGTTCGCCGTCGCGGTGGCCGGCAAGCTATGGAAACCAACCGCGTTCGCCGGCTTCGTCTCGTCGGTACGGGCGATGGGTGTACTGCCACCAGCTCTGGCCCGCCCGGCGGCTACCGCAGTGGTGGCTGCCGAGCTCACGATCGTGCTCGCCGTGGTCGGCCCGGCCCGCGGGGCGGGCATACTCGGGTTCGGGTTAGCCGCGGCGCTGCTGATCGCGCTCACCGCCGGCATCGCGATGTCGCTGGCCCGAGGCAGCCGCGCACCCTGCCGGTGCTTCGGCCGCTCCGAGACACCATTGGGCGTCCGTCACGTCGGCCGCAACATCGCGCTGGTCGCCGTAGCCTTTGTCGGGCTACTCGCCTCGCTGTCCAGCACGCCTGTCGAGCTGGGATTCGCTGTGACGGTTGCGGTGGCCGGTGCTGTGGTGGGCAGTCTGGTCGTCATGCTCGACGACATCATCACACTGCTGTAGGCCATATCTGCGGCGCGGTACACGACGCGCACCGGTCGATCGCAATGGTTCGACGTAGAGACGGAATGGAAGATCCGGTCAACGCGTGTCGGCGATCATCTCACGGGGTTAGCCGCGAGTTAACAATGCATGATCGTAAGCCGGACACGGGCAAACAGCCCGGCGAGTCCATGTTGGTGGCGCAGACCGTAGCCGACACTCCACGCACGACTTCTTGGCGCGGCAACACCAACCAACGCGCGGGTCCGGTAGGGGTGACGGGGCAGTCGACCTGCGCCGACTGCCCCGGACGGTCACTCGCCGTCGATCTCGACGTCGATGCCGACGTCCTCCAGTACGTCCTCAAGCTCGTCGAGGTCTTCCTGGATTTCCTCTACGAGGTCGTCGAACATCCTGTTGACCTGCCTTCCGGGGACGTGAGCGTACCTCGCAGGCGCGAAGCAGGCATAACGTACTATTTACGCAAAGCGCCGTCAACCAGTCTCTCGTACACCTGGCTTGCAGGTGTTCCCGCCGAAAATGGGCGAGCTGGTGACCACGTTCCCCGGAGCTGCGCACCATTGTGCACGATGTCGCTGTTCGGCCGGATCGGCGAATTGAAGGCGCACATAATGACGCCGCGGTCGTTACTGGCGAAGGAGTGGGCGTACGCAGCGTCCCGAGCGCATCCGGAGACCCTGGACGGTCTCGGTGACCTCGGCGCGACTCCGCTCGCCCGAAGGTGCGACCGGTGCGCCTCAATGTGACCTAGGTCACATTCCTCTCGCTTGTCCGGCTACCGTTCGGCCGTCCGCAGTGGTTCCGAACCGGCCGGACCTGCCGACTCCCACAGATCCCGCCCTTGTCGTTGCGTCGGACTCGACCCCGGTACGCCCGCCACCGCCGCCGGCGGACTCCTGTCCTGTCGGTCACTACTGTTAGCGTCGCTACATCGTTGATCGAGGACGATTTATCATGAAATCTGGCTGATTCTCCACTACGGAGGGTATTCCTGATGGGCTGGCTGCCGGTGGGGGACTCATACGAGATCTCCCTTGTGGACGGAAGGGTGGCGGCTCGGTCCATCGGCCTGCGCGCCACCGGCCGCCCACTGAAGACCCTGCCGAAGGCGTTGCGCGACGACCCCGAGGTGGACCGGTTACGCCAGCTCGCCCAGTGGCTGGACCGGCACGCCGCCGAATGCCTGGCCCGGATCGACGCCTGGGTGGTGTCCTCGCTGCCGGTGCCGACCGGGCTGCTGGCCCGGGTCTGGCCGGACCCGGGCTGGCAGGACGCGCTGCGCGACCTCGTGGTGCTCGGCGACGACCCGGCCGAGCCGGGCTTCCTGCGAGAGGTCACCGACACCGGTGACCTGCGCGTGGTCAACCTCGACGGGGAAACCGTCCGGCTCTCGCCGACCATCGCCACGCTGCCCCATCCGGTGCGCCTGCCCGATCTGACCGACCTGCGCGAGTTCGCCGACGAACTGGACATCAGCCAGCGGATCGAGCAACTGCACCGGGGCATCTGGAGCAAACCCGGCGACCTGAAGGACCGCGACACCACGATCACCGACTTCTGCGGCATCACGGTCCCCAACCGGCTGGCCGCCCGCGCCGCCACGCTCGGCTTCCGGGTCGCCGGCTCACAGGTCACGTGCCGGATCTGGGAGACCGGCCGTACGGTCCAGGCCGCCATCTGGTTCGACGAGGACTACTGGGACTCCGAGGCGACGCTGGGCTCCCTCTCCTGGTCGGTGCTTGACGGCCCGACGCTGCGGTTGACCGACGTCGGGCCGGTCGCGTGGTCGGAAGGAATGCGGATGGCGACGGCCCTGTCCGGTGCCCTGACCAAAACGGAGAAGAAGGCGTGACCGGGATGACGACCGGGTCGGGCGAGCAAACGACTGAGAGCCTGCTGGCCGTCGGCGCGGTACTGCCGACCGACACCGCCGGGGCCGGCGACCGGGCGGTGCCGCTCACCGCCCGTACCTACCGGCACCCGGCCCTCGGCGACCGACTGGTGGTCCGCGTGGTCGACGCCGTACTGGGAGAGGGCGAGGACATCGCCGTCGGGTTCCTGGGTCTGGCAACGGCCGCCGCTCCGACCGTCGTCGGGCTGGGCCAGCGCCGCTCGCTGGCGTTTCCGGAGTGGGTGCTGGTGCACCACCCGGCGGACGGCCGGCACGCGCTGGCGGTGGTGCCGGAGTTGCAGAAACTGGCCAAACAGGCACGGTCGCGGCCGAAGGCCGCCCTGGATGGGCACCAGGTCATCGCCGACCGGTTCGGCCGTACGCTGCCGCACTTCCTGCCGACCTTCTACGAGCAGGCGGCGCGGCTGTTCCTCGCCGCCGGGCAGGACACGTACGCGACGCAGTTGTTGAACAAGGCGCGCAAGGCGGAGGCTCAACACGGCCTGCCGGTCGACCTGGATCGACTGGACGAGGTGTACGTGGAGTTCGCGTCGGCCAAGGTGGTCTCCGCGACCGGGTTGGCCGGCTACGCGAAGGAGCTCTCCGCGCAGTTGCCGGCCGGCGAGGCGCTGGACCGGTTCTGCCGGCTGGCACTGCGGGCCGCCGCCGCCGGCGTGGTTCCGTCCGTGCAGTCGGCCAACGCGGTGAAGCGGCTCGTCCGGGCCGCTGGTAAGGCCGGCGCCATCGCTGATGGTGAGGCAGCGTACCTGACCGAGCTGCTCCGGCTGCCGGTGTCCGCCGAGGCGCCGGCCGGCTGGTGGAAGGCACACCTGCCGGCGGTGGAGGCGCTGGCCGGCCGCGACCCCGCGATCCGGGGCAGCCTGCTCGACCTGATGCCCACCGACCGGGACGACCTGGTCACCTGGCTGGTCCTGTTGTCCGACACCGGTGCGCTCACCGGACTGTCCGACCCGGAGGTGCCGGATACGGCCCGGCCACGGGACGGGTCCGTCGGCTGGCTACGCCGCTTCGTGAGCCGAGCCGGCTCCGGCCACCACCGTCGCCGACTGCCGGAGCTGTACCCGCTCGTCGAGCGGATGGCCGGCCGACTGCGGGCCGAACTGGCCGACATCGGTGAAACCCTCGCCGTCGACGGCGACCTGGACCTGTGTGACCTGCTGCTCACCCTCGACGTACCGGTGGCTCCGCCGAAGCGGGACTCCGTGGACCTGGCGCACTGGGTCAAGACCGAGGGGGAGCGGGATCTGCTCGCCGTGGCCGGCGACGACCGGTTCGTCAGCGCCTTGCGCCGGGGCCTCGACCAGCTCGACGGCCAGCCACACGCCCTGCGCCGGATGGCCGAGACGCCGGGCATCCGGCCGTTGCTGACCGACTGGCTGCGGGCCCGGATCCGCCACCGCTTCGCCACCGGACTGCCGTACCTGCCAGAGTCGGTGGACTGGCTGGGCAGGCTCCCGGTCGAGGCGGTGCACCTGGTCTCCGACGACCTGCGCCTGTCCGGTGACCCCGGTAGGGACGGCGACCTCGGCCAGGCCCTCGGCGTTGACCTCGCCGAGCACGTCGCCCGCAGCCTGCGTGGCGGGATCATCGACGAGTTGGGCTGGCCGGAGTGGGAGCTGGCCTGGCAGGAGGTTACCGGCGGCGACCACCGGGTCGAGTGGACCTGGCA
Organism: Micromonospora sp. NBC_01699; assembly: GCF_036250065.1. NCBI lineage: Bacteria > Bacillati > Actinomycetota > Actinomycetes > Micromonosporales > Micromonosporaceae > Micromonospora > Micromonospora sp. NBC_01699. The sequence continues at coordinate 5,518,411 of NZ_CP109199.1, forward strand.
GGAAGCCTGGCCGTACGTGATCCTCGGCGGGCCGACCACCGTACGCGTGCTTGGCGCGGAGGGCATCGTGCTCCGCCACGACCTGCGCATTCCGGCCGGCGACATGTGGGGCCAGCCCGACTATCACTACGTCGACGGCCAACTCCTGGTCTACTGGCGCTCCGAGGCCCTCGGGTACGACCCACGCGGCTACTGGCACTCCTCGCCCGACGAGCCACAGCCGATCCACGACGGCCAGCGGCACGCGAACGAGATCACCCTGCCGCTGCCCGGTGGCGGGCGAACCACCGGCCACGGTGTCCTGCACGTCGGTGACACCGTGATCCCGTCACAGCGGCGGATCATCACCGACGGCATTTCCCACTGGGTCCACGTCCGCGACGCCGACGCCAACGACAACGACGTAGACGACGACCACGACTGCGGCGTAGGCGACGAACAGGGCCACAGCACGGGCGACCACGGCCACGGCGCGGGCGACGGCGACCACGGCTGGCGCGAGTACGACCCCGCCAGCAACACCCAAGGCCGGCGCGGCATGCCCCGGTTCCTGGCCGACCTCCCGCTCGACGGGAGCCGTCTTCGGACAGCGGACAGTTGGCTGCGCCCAGCCCTGTCCGACCGGGTCACCCCGGCTGCCGTCCCGGTGGACGGTCTACTCGGCTGGCGGGTGGTCACCCTGCCGGACGGCTCGGTACGCGGCGAGGACCTGGCCGGTCGTACCGTCACCGTGGCCCCGGGCCAGGAGCCGGTCGCGGCGCTGGTGCTGCCCGGCGACGACCGACCACGGGCCGTCCTCAAGGGTTTCGTCCTGGTCGATCCGGACGGGGTGGTGTCGGCCACGGCCGGGCCGCCGTCCAGCCGGGCCTACACCGCCAGCGCCGTTCCGCTGCCGGAGCAGAGGTTCCTCGGCAACATGCTGCCTCGGGACCCGGCCGGCTCTGCCGCCCTGCGCCGAGTGGACCGGGACACCGCAGCCGCGCTGCTCAAGGTCGCCCTCGACGAACGTCGTGCCGCCCTGGCCGAAGCGGCCGCCAGGGAGGCGACCCGCTCCGGGCCGACCAGCGCCCCGCGCACCACCATCGGCCGTCCCGCCGCCGTCCCGGCGTCCATGGTCGGCGCACCGGCCGGCGGCCCGGGACCAGCCACCACCGGCACCACCACCGGCACCACCACCGGCACCACCACCGGTGCGGACGACGAGGACGCGCTGGTCGAGCTGGTCCGATCGACGTTGAGGGCGGTCAGCCATGACGCGGTGCTGGCCGGGGTGGTCGGCGTGCTGCGGCTCGCCGCACGGGTTCGCACCGAGCTGGACACGGTGACCGAGCGGCTCACCACGTCGTTGTCCGCACCGAAGGCAGTGCCGGCGGTCGCCGTGACCGGCCCCACCGACGAGCAGCTCGATACGGTGCTGGACGGACTGCGTGGCTCGACCTACGGAACGAGCGGCTCGGCTCACGTCTTCACCCAGTTCCAGGCGTTCGCCACCCAGCGGGGCGCCACCACCGGAAGCGGGCCCGCCGTCCGGCTGCACGTCGACGGACCCGCACTGCCGGGCGCCCTGGACTGGTCGCCCCTGCTCGACGGCGTCGCAGCCGTCGCCTACCGGGCCATCGCGGCGGTCACCCCGGACGAACACCGGGAGACGCTGCGTGCCCTGCTCACCGAGTTCGACCGGCTCGGCCTGAGCGGGGCGGACGAACCGCTTCGGTGGCGCCGGTTCACGCTGCACCTACTGGACGACGACCTGACCGGATCCGACGGGACGCGCCGGCACCCCGGGCCGGGTGTGCTGCCGGTGTCCGACGGGGTGTTCATCGCCGTTCTCAAGGCCAGGGGTACGCCCACCGGCTACGCCCTCGACGCGCTGTACCACGATCCGGCCGGTGCTTTCGCCGTGCCCGAGCCGTACACGGTGCAGTCCTCGGCATCGGTCGGTAACGGCCGCCCGGTGGGCTGGCTGGCCGGTTTCCTCGGCGAGTGGGTCGCGCGCGGGCCGCTGTGCTGGCGGCCGGAAGCAGCCGAGTCGTTCGCCGAGCTGACCGGTGTCACCCCCACCGCGGCGAAGCTGGTGCTGGCCGGCCTGCCGTACGTGGACTCGGCGAACACCGTGCCGATCGAGCTGCGCAGGGCGCTCGGGATCAAGCAGGCCGGCGAGGTCAAACTGGCCTTCGGCATGCTGAACGAGGCCAGGCCGGAACTCCGGCGGGCCGTGGTCTCGGCGCTGCTGCCGGACGACCCGGCCCGACTGTGGACCGCCGGCCCGGACGTGGCCGCCGCCGCGGCGGTCTGGAACGCCGCCCTGGGACGTCGGGCGGTGGTGCCCGAACAGCTGCTCGCCGAGGCGGTCCGCGCGCTCCGCACCGGCTGGGGACCCGCGAAGGCGTTGCCAGCGCTACTCGACCCGGCCCGCTCGGTCGAGCTGAGCACCGACCTGACCTTCGCGATCAGCGGCGACCGGGCCAAGCAGGTCGACGACCGGGCGGTGGGCTTCACCGGTGAGGTGCTGCGCTCCACGATCGCCCTGGCCGCCTGGGTCGCTCACCACACACCGGCCGGTGACCCGTGCCGGGCCGCGCTGCCGGCCGCGCTTGCCGCGGTACGGGACCGCCTGGCAAACCGCGACCTGCTGCTCGACCTCGACCAGTACATTGACCTGCCCGAGTTCCGCCAGGTGGCGGGCACCCCGTCGGAGACCGGCCCCGGCTGGGAACGGTACGGCGCCATCGTCCTGGCCACCTACGACAGTCAACCGTCCCCGGCACTGCGGCCGGACCTGCTCGACGCCGACGGGACGGACCCGTACCTGCCCGCGCTGCGGGGGGACGCGGCCAAGCCGTACCCGATGGAGGTCGCGCTGGGTCTGGTCCGCGACCCGCGGTTCGCGGCGCTGCTGGGCGATCCCGGCGGTGACGCGCGGGCGGAGGCCGGGACGTGGTGGCCGCAGGATCCGACCCGATCGGTCCCCGACCTGGTCGCCGAGGTGGCCGGGGAACACCGCCTGGGCATCGACGCGGCGGCGGTGTACCTGATGCTGCTGGCCATGCCGGACCCGACCGACCGCAACACGGCGAGGTGGACCGGTTGGAAGCCGGCTCGGCTGAAGGCGGCTCACGCCGAGTTGGCCGGTACCGACCTGGTCATCGCGGCCAGCCGGTCCCGGGCCGGCCGGTCGCTGTTCCTGCCCGGTCGGTGGCTGGAGCGGCGCGGCGGGCAGGCGCCGATCGAGGGCTGGAAGGTCCCCCTGTTCGACCTCGCACCCGACGGTACGGCCGGGCTCGGCGTAACCGTGCCGTTCGAACCGGTCGCCGGGCTGTACCTGCGAGCCTGGCAACGCGTCCGCGACGGCGACCGGCCCCGGTTCGACAACCTGCCCAGCCGCGGCACCCGCCGCTGACGCCGATCCGCAGGGCGGTGCATCCGCGACGGCCACCCCGGGCGTCGCGGCAGGTCCCACCGCTCCCGCCCCAGCCGCCCCATCCGAACCACAGAGAGATCGAGGAATCCCGTGACCGTGACGGAACACGCCCGCCCCACCGCGGTGCCGGAGACCGCCGCCCAGGTCCTTTCCGCCGAACAGCGGTACGCCGATCAGCTGGCCTTCCTGGCCGCGTACGACGGCGGGGCCCGGCCACCGGGCTGGGCGCTGACCCCGCGCGCCGTGGTCACCTTCGTCCAGGGCAGCGACGGCGAGGCACTGAAGCTGCCCGCCGACCGGCGTACCGGTCCGGACGGCACCGAACTGCCGGCCAGCATGACCATCCCGGCGAAGTTCGTCGGTGAGCGGAGCCTGGTCGAGCGGTGTGTGGTCACCCTCGCCGGTGAGCGGGGGTTGCTGCTGGTCGGCGAGCCCGGTACAGCCAAGTCGATGCTGTCCGAGCTGCTGGCCGCCGCGGTCTGCGGCACCAGCGCGCTGACCGTGCAGGGCACCGCCGGCACCACCGAGGACGCCTTCCGGTACGGCTGGAACTACGCCCTGCTGCTCGCCCAGGGTCCGACCCCGCAGGCGTTGGTCGACTCGCCGGTGCTGTCCGCGATGCGCACCGGCCGGGTGGTCCGGATCGAGGAGGTCACCCGCTGCCTGCCCGAGGTCCAGGACGCGTTGGTGTCCATCCTGTCCGACCGCCGGATGAACGTCCCGGAGCTGGTCGGCACCGAGGGCGGCCTGATCCGCGCGACGCCCGGGTTCACCGTGATCGCCACCGCGAACCTGCGGGACCGGGGCGTGTCGGAGATGTCCTCGGCACTCAAGCGCCGGTTCAACTTCGAGACCATCCACCCGATCTCCGACGCGGACACCGAGACCGACCTGGTCCGCCGGCAGGCCGTCGCCGCCGTGCAGCGGGCCGGCGCGGCGTACACGGTGGACGACGCGGTGCTGGACGCTCTGGTCACCGTCTTCCGCGACCTGCGTTCCGGCCGGACGGGCGAGAGCTGGGACGTGGAACGGCCCGGCACGGTGATGTCGACCGCCGAGGCCGTGCAGGTGGCGGTGTCGCTCGGACTGGCAGCGGCGTACCTGCCCGGCGGGGACGCGCTCGATCTGGTACCGGGGCACCTGCTCGGCGTCGTCCGCAAGGACGACGAGAACGACCACGCCCGGCTACTCGGCTACTGGGACGGCCCGGTGCGCCGCCGCGCCGAGGACGGCTCGGCGATGTGGCGCCGGCTCTGGGACCTGCGGGCGAGCCTGCGGTGACGACCCTTTCCCACACGTCGATCGGTGCGGCTGCCCCGGCCGCCGCCCCGCCGACAGTCGATCCGACCCCGGCTGACCCACGAGCCGTGGTCGACATGCTCACCGGTTCGGTCCGGCCGTACCTGATCGGGGTGCGGCATCACAGCCCGGCCCTCGCGGCGATGGTTCCGGCACTGCTTGACGCCGCCGGGGCCGAGGTGCTCTGTATCGAACTGCCGGCCGACTTCCAGCGCTGGCTGCCGTACCTGTCCGACCCCGCCGCCCGGGCTCCGCTGGCCCTCGTCGGCAGCCACGGCGCGGACGGCCGGATCGGCTTCTACCCGTTCGCCGACTTCTCGCCGGAACTGGCCGCGATCCGCTGGGCCCGGCAGCGCGGTGTCGAGGTGGTCTGCTGCGACCTGCCGCTGGCCGACCCCGGCTGGACCGCCACCGACCCGGCGAGCGACACCGAGCCCACCGCCGGGCCCGAGCCGACCGTCAGTTGCGATCCCGCCCCGACCGTCAGTGGCGATCCCGTCCCGACCGTCGGTGGCGATCCCGCCCCGGAGGCTGGTGAGCCGGTGTCCGGCCCGCGCCGGTCCGGCTACGCGGCCGCGCTGAGCGCCAGCAGCACCGGCCGGGACGGCGACGACCTGTGGGACCGGGTGGTCGAGGTACGTGCCCCGGGCTGCTCGCCCGAAGCGGTCCGCCGGGCGGCCCTCGGCGTCGGCTGGGCGATGCGTACCGACAGCGCCAGCGGGGACGGTGTGCCGGCTCGGGACTTGGCGCGCGAGCGGCACATGCGTCGAGTGCTGGCCGAGGCCGGCTCCACCGGTCGGCGGGTCGCCGCCGTCATCGGCGCCTTCCACGCCCCGGCCCTGCTCGCTGCGTCGACCGACGTCGACGCCTCCGACGGCTCGTCGCGGGCCGTCGGCACGGTCGGCGGCGCCACTCCCAAGCACCCCGTGGGTGACGACGGCAATCGGACGCCCGGCCCGCTCGGCGGCGATCCGGCGCCGGGCGGCGCCGGCCCTGCCGCGATCCCGTCGACCGCCGATGTCACCACCGCGTCCACTCAGAACGTCGCCGACCCGTCCGATCGGGTCCGGTCCGTGACGACCCAGCCCCGACCGGTCACCACCGACGGCGACGATGGCACGACGATCACCTCGTTGGTGCCGTACGCGTTCGACCTGCTCGACTCCCGTTCCGGCTACCCGGCCGGGATCCGCGACCCGCGCTGGCAGCAGTCCGTCCTCACCGCCGCGGGCGAACCGGAACGGATCCGGGCCGCCGCCGCCCGAGCGGTCACCGACCTGTGCCGGGAACTCCGCTCGGCCGGCCATCCCGCCGGTACCGGCGAGGCCGCAGAGACGGTACGGCTGGCCGACGACCTGGCCCGGCTGCGGGACCTGCCCGCCCCCGGCCGTGGCGAGGTGCTTGAGGCGGTGACCACCGTGCTCGGCCAGGGTGAACTGCTCGGCCGTGGTCGAGCGCTGGCCGCGGCACTGGAGACCGTGCTGGTCGGTGCCGAGCGGGGCCGCATCGCCCCCGGTACGCCCCGGTCCGGGCTCGGCCCCGCGGTCGAGGCGGAACTCACCGCGCTGCGGCTGCCCGACCCGGACAACCCGAAGGCCCGCGAGTTCCGGTTGGACCCGCTGCGCACCGAACTGGACGGGCGGCGGGAGATCCTGCTGCAACGCCTCCAGCTCTGCGGTGTCGGCTACGGCGAGCCGACCGCGGTGTCCGGCAGTGGTGACGGCGCGGCCCTGACCACCCGTTGGCAACTGGCCTGGACGCCATCCGTGGCAGCCCGGCTGGACCTGGTCGGCGTACGCGGGGTGACCGCGACGCTGGCGGCGGCCGGCACCCTGCGGGAGCGGTTCCGTCGGGAGGCCGCTGACGGTGGCCCCACCGCCGCGCAACTGCTCACCGGGCTCCGCGACGCCGCCCGGTGCGACCTGCCCGAGCTGGTCACCGACCGGCTCGAACTGGCCGCCACGGTGCTGCCGGACAGCGGCACACTGCCCGAGCTGCTGGCCGCACTGGACCTGCTGGAGGCGCTGCGCCGGGAACACCTGCCCGGCACCACCTCCGCCGGCCGGGCCCGGGCGGCCGAGCTGGCCGTCGTGCTGCTGGACGCGGCGGTCCGTGGGCTGCCCGGTCTGGCCGGCAGCGATGCCACGACCGACGCCGCCGCGCTGGTCGACCTCGCGGTCCGGGCCGGCGAGGATCGGATCGGTCTGCGCCTGGACGAGACTCTCGGTTATCTGACCCGGACCGGTTCGTCCCTGATCCAGGGCGCCGCCCTGGCCGCCCGGGTGTTGCTGGACCTGACCGATCTGGACACCCTGGGCACCCGGATGGCCGGGTGGGTCGACTCAGCGACCGGACCGGACACCCGACGGCACCTGCGCGGGCTGCTCGGTGGTCTGCTCACCGCGGCGCACCCGCTGCTACAGTCCGCCCCGGCCGCGCTGGACCCGCTGCTGGAGCGGATCGAGCGGCTTCCCGACAGCGAGTTCCTGGACCGGCTGCCGGCACTGCGTGGCGGATTCGACGTGCTCACCCCGGCAGCCCGGGATCGGCTGCTGCGCACCGTTTCCGACCGGCTGGCCGATCGGCTCGACCTGACCCTGCCCGCCGCGCCCGAACTGCTGGCCCGCTGGGCGGCTGCGGACGAGGTCGGCCGGTCCGCCCTGGTCGCCCGCAACATCCCGATTCCGGGCCCGCCGACCGGCTCCGCCGAGGCTCCCGTCGGCACCGGGGCCACCGCCGACGCCGGGGCCGACGCCGGGTCGGACACACCGGCCCCTCGGCTCACCCCGACGGACCGGTGGCGGCTGCTGCTCGGCCGTCAGTCCGACCGGTTGTCGGCCGACGCCCGCCGCTACGCCCGCGCCCTCGACGAGCTGTACGGGGCGGGCCGGGGCGAGGGCGTCATCGACCTCGGCCCGGCGGCCGGCGGTGGCCAGGAAGCCTCCTTCCCGACCGCGCGCGAGTGGGCCGACGAACTAGAGGCGCTGTTCGGCACTGCGGTACGCGAGGAGGTGATCGCCCGGGCAGCCGAGAGCGGCCGTACCGACGTGCTCACCGAACTCGACCCGGCCGCGGTACGCCCCTCGATGGAGCTGCTGACCTCGGTGCTGTCACTGGCCGGCGGCCTGCCCAAGGGGCACCTGGCCAAGCTAAGGCCACTGGTCCGGCGACTGGTCGAGGAGCTGACCAAGCAGCTGGCCACCCAGATGCGTCCGGCGTTGACCGGGTTGACCAACCCGCGTCCGTCCCGCCGTCCCGGCGGCCGGATCAACCTCGCCCGTACGTTGCGGGCGAACCTGGCGCACACCCAGCGGCTCGGCGACGGCCGGACGGTGGTGGTGCCGGAACACCCGATCTTCAACACCCGGGTCCGCAGGGAGGCCGACTGGCGGCTGGTGCTGGTGGTCGACGTGTCCGGCTCGATGGAGGCGTCCGTGGTGTGGTCGGCGTTGACCGCCGCCGTACTGGCCGGGGTGCCGACCCTGTCCACCCACTTCCTCGCCTTCTCCACCGTGGTGGTCGACCTGACCGACCGGGTCGACGACCCGCTGTCGCTGCTGCTGGAGGTGCGCGTCGGCGGCGGTACGCACATCGCCGCCGGCCTGGCCGCCGCCCGTGCACTGGTGACCACGCCAAGCCGCACCATCGTCGCGGTGGTCAGCGACTTCGAGGAGGGCTATCCGCTGGCCGGGCTGCTCGGCGAGGTTCGCACGTTGGCCGGTTCCGGCGTACACCTGCTCGGCTGCGCCGCGCTGAACGACCGGGGAGTGCCCTGCTACTCGGTTCCGGTCGCCGAGCAGCTCGTCGCGGCCGGGATGCCGGTCGCCGCTCTCAGCCCGCTCGAACTCGCCCGCTGGGTGGGCGACCGCGTACGCGGAGGATCACGTTGACGAATCGCACGCCCATCGTCGTAGACGCCGACCGGTTGCCACCGGTGCTGCCGAGTGTCGCCGCCGCAGCGGTGGCTGCCCTGCCATCCCGGCTGCACAAGCGGCTGGACGCCACCGTCGAACGGCTGGCCGGTGTACCGGCCGACCCGGTCGATGGCGGCGTGTCGATCGCCTGCGGCGCCGAGGCCCTGGTCACCCTGACACCCGGACCGACCGGCGCGGTCACCGACCCGGACCAGGCGCGGTGCAGCTGTCTGCTGGCACCCCGCTGCCTGCACCGGACCGCAGTCCTGGTCGCCTGTCCGGTCGCCGACCCGGCCGCCCACCCCGAGCCGGCGTCCGGCACCGCCGCATCGTCCACCTCGGGCGGCACCGGCGCGGCCACCGGACGTACCGGCAGGCCCGGACGTACCGGAGGATCGGCTGACGCGGACGGGGCCTCCGTCGGCCGTACCGGTCGAAGCGCGGCGCAGACGAAGGCGCAACGGGCCGCCGCCGGCGCGCTGTGGCGGGCCGGCAGCGCGGTGCTCGCGGCCGGCGCGCCGGCCGCCGGTGCGGTGCCGCAGGCCGAACTGCTGCGGGCCGCGCACAGCGCCCGGCTGGCCGGGCTACCGCGAGCCGAAAGCGCGGCGCTGCGCGCGGTACGCGGCCTGCGCGCCCACCGGGAACGACAAGCCGGCCACCGACTGGCCGAGCTGGTCGAGGTGCTGCACGACCTGCTGTACGTGGCCGGCCGACTGGCCGCCGGCGACCCTGATCCAGCGCTCGTCGGCATCCTCCGGCGGGCCTACCAGCCGGACGGCACGCTGGAGGTATACGGCGTCTGTCGGGAACCGGTGATCAGCGCGACCGGATACGCCGGAGTGGTCACCCATCTGATCGCGGCCGACGGGCGCCAGCTCTCCTTCGGCGACGTGAAGCCGGGCGGCCCGGACCGGGCGCGAGACTGCGCCGGGGCGGTCACCGAAATGGGTGCGGTCGCGGTCAACCACGCGGTGCTGGCCCGCGGCGGCCTGCGGATCACCGGCACCACCGTCTCCCCCGACGGCCGGCTCGGTGCCGGCAAGGGGGTCCGGGCCACCCCACTGAGCGGGATCGACTGGTCCAGCAGGCCGCTGGCGGAGCTGTTCGCCCGCCCGCTCGCCGAGGTGGCGACCGCCCAGTTCGCCGTGGATGACCCGGAGGATCCGACCCGGGCCGGGACCGCGCTGGTCGGCTGCGACCTGATGGTGGTTGGTGCCGTCGGCGACCAGGTGCTAGCCCGCGAGTTGGCCACCGGCGGCGATGCCGGACCGGACCGTGCACCTGTGCCGGATGGGCCGGTGATCCGGCTGGTGCCGGTCAACTCCCATCCCGTGCTCGCCCACGTGGCCAACCTACGACGGCTCGCCTCCTGGCCGGGCCTGCGGATCCGGGTGGTCGGCCGGCTGGACCCGGCCCGGCCCGGCACGTTGCACCCGCTCGCGGTCGGCCCGGTGCCCGGCGCCGTCGCGACGTTGCGGCTGCCGCCGGACTGGCACGGCCGGGCGGACCTCGGCTACGACCAGCTCCAGGGCGGCCACCTGCCGCCGCGTGACCTGGCCGCGATGACCGAACCGGTCCTCGCTCCCGGCGTCGACGCGGTTGCGGAGTCCCCGCTGTGGCGGGTCCGCCGGCTGGTGGAACTGGCCGTCTCCGGCGGTCGGCGTGCCGTCGGAGAGGCGGCCCGCAGCGAGGGCGCCGAGCTGGCCGGTCCGCTGCGCCGGGCCGGCTTCACCACCGCCGCCACGGTGGCCGCAGCGCTTGCCCACGAGTCCGACCGGCGTGGCCGGGACGTGTTCGGCCGCCTAGCCGATCCCGAGCCGGACCGGTACGCGTGGGCCTGGCTCGCCGCGACCGCCCACCTCGCCGCCACCGAGCGGGAGCTGATCCGGTCCTCCTGGACCGAGTCACCCGTCGGCTGACCTGTTTCGAATTCGGGAGCGATCAATCTCTGGAACAGCTCGGTAGCGGGCCGGACGGTCGCGAACGTGACCAGACCGGCCGTGCCCCGGCGCCCGTTCGAACCTGGGCGGGCGCCGGGGCGGTACCTGCCTTTGTCACTGCCGTCGAGACCGTCCCGGTCGGTGAGTTGATGCGCCAGGACTGGGAGACGGAACCGGTGCAGTCCCACAGGTACAGCTGGACACCGTTGCGCGAGCTGGGTCCGGCCTCCAGGCACCGGCCGGACTGCGGGTTGAGCAGCCGTTTGGCTGCGCCCGCCAGATCTGGTTGCCGGGGCCGCTGCATCCCCACAGGTGTACGAGGCTGCCGTTCGCCGCACCGCGAATGTTGGCGAGACCAGGCGCACGCGGTACGCCGACGGTACGGAAAAGGAACGCGGCACTGATCTGCTCGCCCCATGCGAGTACGCAGAACACCCGGAGCACCTGGGCACGGGCGGAAGGCGATCGTCATCATCGCCGCCCTCGCCATGGCACTGCCACTGGCCGCGTCGTCGATCGCCGGAGCCCGGTCCGGCTCGACGTCGACCGGCCCGGCGTCGACCCGCACGCCGTCGTACGACCCGGCCCCTGCCGGACCCGTCACGGCCGAGGAGAGGCGGATTCTGGACCGCGCCGAATCACTCCTCACCCGGGACTGCGTGACCCGCGCGGGATTCCAGATGTGGCTGGTCCCGTCGCCACCGGCAGATGAGCTGCGCTCCTTCCCGTACATCGTCGACGACGTCGCGTGGGCGCGGAAACACGGCTTCGGCTCGGACCTGGTGGAGGCCGTTGACGCCCGCCGGCTCACCGACCCCAACCAGCGCTACGTCAGCGGCCTGTCCCCCGAGCGCAGGGAGGCGGTCCTCGCCGCGCTCAACGGCGCCCGGCCGGAGGGCCTGGAGGCGCGCCTCCCCTCCGGCGGCGTGATGCGGCGCAGCGCCGAGGGATGCACCTCCGAGGCGCAGCGTCGGCTCTACGGCGACCTGACCGAGTGGTACCGGTCGAGCAAGGTTGTGGCCGACCTGTCGTACCTGCGGCAGCGGCGGGTGCTCGCCGATCCCGCCTGGACGGCCGCGCTGCGGCCGTGGGCGCGGTGCCTGCGGCAGCAGGGGTACGCCGCTGACTCCCCCGAGCGGCTGCGGGAGAGCGTCGCCACCCGCGGGCGGGCGGACGAGATCGCCGCAGCGGTCGCCGAGGCGCGGTGCGCCCAGGGTGGCCTCGCCGCGACGGCACGGGCGCTGGACGCCCGCCACGGCGACGAGCTGACGGCGACGTACCACAAGGACGTGGCCGCCAGGAACCGGCTGGAGCACGGGGCGCTCCCCCGGGCCCGGGCCGTGGTCGCCGCCGAGCACGAATGAACGCCGAGGCGATGGTCGCCCGGCGAGAAGGAGGACGAGATGAGACATATCCACCTGGTCATGGCGGGGGGCGCGATGCTCGCCACGCTGCTGGCCGGCGCACCGGCGGCCGCATCCCCGGCCCAACCCGGGCTGTCCGGGTCAGCCAGCCAGGCCGCACCCTCCGACCGCGACGGCCGGGCCGAACGGGTCGATCTGCCCCGGAGAATCCCACAGGACGGCGCGCGGGCGGCGGCAGCGGCCGACGGCTACTTCTACGCCTACGAGCACGCCTACTGGGGGGGCCGCTGGTGCGCGTGGGCGGGCAACGCGAGTAACTGGATCAACCCGGGCGGCGCCGGCACGACCGGCCAGTGGGACTGCGGCGGCGACTACGGCTTCGACAACATCGCCACGTCGGTCTGGAATAACGGAGTCCCCCACAGCTACGACTCGGTACGCATGCACACCGGGACGTTCTTGAGCGGTGGCAGCATGTGCCTCTCTCGCGGCGACTCCTGGGCCGACTTCACCCTCGGCTGGCAGGTGTTCAACGACGGCACCGCCGCCGACAATCAGATCAGCTCGCACTACTGGGGCGTCTCCTGCATATAACGGCCAGCCGGGCGGGGGCCATCCAGCCCCCGCCCGGCACCACCACGTGTTCAGCAGGGAACATCCCCGGACAGCAGGGCACGGTGCAGGTCGCGTAGCTCACGCCCCGGCTCGATGGCGAGCTGCGCCGACAGCTCCGCGCGCCAGTCCCGGTACACACCCAGGCCATCGGCGGTACGGCCGCTGCCGTGCAGGGCCACCATCAGCTGGCCGCGCAGCCGCTCCCGGAACGGGTGACGGCGCACCAACGTGACCAGTTCGCCGATCACCTGCGGGAAGTGAGCCAGGTCCAACTGCGCGGCCATCCGCTCCTCGATGGCGGCGAGGCGCGCCTCCTCCAGTTGCGGCGCTTCCGCGTCGATCAGCTCGTCGGTGCCGTCAGCCAGCGCCGGCCCACGCCACCGCCGGAGACTCGCGGCCAGCACGGTCGACGCCTCGGCGGGTCGTCCCGCGTCGCGGAGCACGGCGGCTCGCCGCACCTCGTCGAGGAACCGGTCGAGGTCCAGCTCACCCGACTCCAACCGCACCGCGTAACCGTCCCGCCAGGACCGGATCCGGTCGGCGCCGAGCGCCGCGCGCAGTTCGGAGACCCGCTTGCGCAGTTGGGTACGCGCGGTCGCGGGCGGCTGCTCCGCCCAGAGCAGGCGTACCAACCGATGCACCGACACCATCCGCCCGCGTGCGAGCAGCAGCGCGGCCAGTACCGAGCGCTGCTGCGGGCCGGCCAGGCGTACTGGCTGACCGGCCCGGACGGCCTCGATCGGCCCCAGGATGCGGAAGTCCATCTGCGTCACCTGCTCCTCCTCGTCGCCGAGAGAACCGTCGCAGCGGGCGTCGCCAAAGCGCTGTCATCGCGCTGTCACGGACCCACCCCTGGGCGGTCACCCGCGTCTTAATGCCGCAGCTCCATGTCGGACCGTCGTGTTACCGTCGCTCTCGGCCGGCGTCGTGAGGTGTCTGGTCGGCCCGACGCTGGGGGCGGTCGTGGAGTGGGATTTCGCCGTGCTCGGCACGCTGCGCGTCTCCCGACACGACCGCACGATCACCGTCCCGGCCAACCGGCAACGGGCGTTGCTGGCCACGCTGCTGCTCAACCGGAGTGAGACGGTGAGCGTCGCCGCCCTCGTCGATCGGGTCTGGGGCACCCGGGCGCCCGCGCACGCGCGCGCCGCACTGCACTCGCTGGTCCGGCGGCTGCGCCGCACCCTGACCGTCGAGGACCACCCGGGCGAGCTGATCGCGACGCGAGCCAATGGTTACGTCCTTGAGCTGCCCCCGGCCGCCCTCGACCTCTCCCGCTTCGACGCGCTTGTGGCGGGTGGCCTGACCGCCGACCCGCAACGCCGCGCCGACCTGCTCCGGGAGGCCCTCGCGTTGTGGCGCGGCGACCCGCTGGGCGACGTCGACTCCGAGGTGCTGCACCGCGAGGACGTGCCGGCGTTGGCCGAGCGATGGGCGCGCGCCACCGAGGTCTACTTCGACACCGAGCTCACCCTCGGCCGGCACACCGAGATCATCGCGGAGCTGCGTCGGGCGACCCGGCACAACCCGCTGCGCGAAGGGCTCTGGGCGCAGCTGATGCTCGCGCTGTATCGCAGCGGGCGGCAGGCCGAAGCCCTCGACGCCTTCCAACGGCTCGCCGCGATCCTCGTCGAGGAGCTGGGCGTCGACCCCGGGCCGCAGGTGCGCGAGCTGCGCGACGGCGTGCTCCATGCCGACCCCGCGTTGAGCTGGCGACCACCCCCGGCGACCGCCACGGCCACCCCGGCGGCACCACCGATGTTCCAGCTCCCGGCCGACGCCGGCGTGCTGCACGGTCGCGCCGACACGGTCGAGGCCGTCCGGCGGTCCATCGTCACCGCCATCAGGGAAGGACGCCTGCCCCTGGTGTCCGTCTCGGGTGCACCGGGCGTCGGCAAGACCGCCCTCGCCGTTCACCTGGGTCACCAGCTCGCCGACGAATTCCCCGACGGCCAGTGGTACATCCGGCTGCGCGGCCAGCAGGAGGTGCAGGCCCGCCCCCTCGACGTTCTGTCCGAGCTGCTCACCTACTCGGGCGTGCGCGGTGCGGCCCAACCCGTCACGGCCGACGCCCGGGCCGCCGCGCTACGGGCGGCTCTCGCCGGCCGTCGCGTCCTCATCGTCCTGGACGACGCCGCCTCGGCGGAGCAGGTCGAGCCGCTCCTGCCCGGCGCCGGCGGCTGCGCGGTGATCGTGACCAGCCGCAGCACGCTCGGCGCTCTGGTAGCGCTGCACGGCGGGCGTGCCGTTGGTCTGGACCCGCTCAGCCCGGAGGCTGCGGTCGGCCTGCTCACCGCGGTGTTCCAGGACCACGCGATCACCGTCGCACCGGATGTCGTGCATGACCTTGCCGCGCTCTGCGGAAACCTCCCCCTGGCGTTGCGGATCGCGGCAGCCAACCTGGCCATGTCCGGCCCGACGGACGCCCGCGCGTACGTGCGGCGACTGCGCGACGGCGACCGGCTCGGCGGCCTCTCGGTGCCAGGCGACCCGCGAGTGGCGCTGCGCGCAGCGATCGCACCGTCGTACCAGGTGCTCGGCGACGCGGAGCGGCGAGCGCTGAGGCTCCTCGGGTCGACACCCACCGACTGTTTCACCACGGCAGACCTCGCGGCGCTCACGGACGTCGACTGGCCCGCGGCGGACGCGGTGCTGCGCACCCTGGCCAGCAGCCATCTGGTACGCCCCGCCCGGGGCGGTCGGTTCGTCACGCACGACCTGATCCGCCTGTACGCGGCGGAGCAGTCCCGGGTCGAGGACACTCCCGCCCAGCGCACCGAGGCCCTGGGCCGGCTGTTCCACGGGTACCTGGCCACCGCCGACACGCTGGCACGGCGCAGTTATCCCCGAATGGTGTTCCTGCCCCGACCCGCCGGGCCGGTCCGGGTCGCCGCGGAGGCCGGGCAGCCGGAGCCACCGAACTGGTTCCACGCCGAGTACGCCAACCTGCTCGCCGCGATCCGGCACGCGGCACAGCACGGCCCACGCGAGATCGCCTGGCAACTGGCCGACCGGATGCGCGGTTACCTTCAGGAGACCGGAGCGCATGGGGAATGGCGTTCGGTCGTCGAGCTGGGTCTGGCCCAGGCCCAGCGGGAGGGCGACGCCCACGGGGCCGCCGCGATGCAGTCGAGCCTGGCGACACTGAGCGCCAGCCGGGCCGACTACGCCGACGCCCGGCGGCGGTTCAACACGGCACTGACCATCCAGCTGCGTCTGGGCAACCGCGCCGGGCAGGCGTCCATTCTCAACAATCTCGGCATCGTGCACCGGGAGGAGGGCCAGCTGACCGAGGCGGGCGAGTGCTACGCGCAGGCGTTGCGGCTCTACCGCGAGTTGGGCAGGCGGCACGCCGAGTGGAACTGCCTGAGCAACCTCAGTGTCGTCCAGTTGGAGTTGGACCAGGTGCCCGACGCGGTCCAGGCCCAGCAGGCGGCGCTGGACGGGTACATGTCCCTCGACGTGGCCGAGCAGCCGCTCGACGACATCGCGAACGTTCTGCACAACCTCGCCGTCGGCCTGCGCGCGCTCGGCCGGCCCAGCCTGGCGGTGTTGCACCTGACCCGCGCGGTGGTTATCCGGCGCCAGGTGGGCAACCGGTACGGCGCCGCGACGGATCTCGACCAGCTCGCCGCCGCGTACGTCGACCTCGGCTACCACGCCAAGGCGCAGCGCCTCGCCGAGGAGTGCCTGAGCATCGCCCGCGCGATCGGTCGACGGCGGGTCGAGGCGGAGGCTCTGGCCACCCTCGGCGCCGTCGCGCTCGGCCTGCACGGTCCGGCTCCGGCGCTTGAGCTGCTGCACCGGGCGTTGCGGCTGGGCCGCGAGATCGGTTACCGCCGTGCCGAGGTCAACGCACACATCGGTCTGGCGGGCGCGTACCGAGAGGCCGGCAGGCAACGGGAGGCGGCGAGCCACGCCCGGATCGGTGAACAGCTCGCCCGCGCGGCCCAACACCACCTGTTGGCCCGGCAGGCCCGGGCGCTGCTCGGCGACGCCGAGCCCGAGCCGCTGCTCCGGGTCCGTTAGTACTCCAGCCGCATCTGCTGGTTTCGGAGTCTTCGCTGGTAGTGGCTGACTTTGGCTCGGTATTGGTGGCGGCGTCGCCACGATGACCATCGATAGATCTGGTCGAGTGGTCGAGTCCGGGTGATCAGGTGTGCCAGGAGACGGCGGACCTCGCCGAGGGTAAGCGGGATGAGTCCCCGCCGGGCGGGTTCGGCCCCCCTTTTTCGGCGTGGGCGGCGGTGACGGCGAGGTAGGCGTGGGCGACCATAACGAGTGTTATGTGCCGGTACCAGGCGTCGTAGCGGCGTACCTGGTAGTGGTCGAGACCGACCTCGTTCTTCGCGGTCTGGAAGCATTCCTCGATCGCCCACCGGGTGCCCGCGACCCGGATCAGTTCCTCGTCCCCGGTGCCGGTGGGGCCGTGGCAGAGGTAGTACGCCAGGTCGTCTGGTCTGGTGACACTGCGGCGGATCAGTAGCCACCGGGTGAACCCATGACCGGCGGTACCGGTATCGGGCAGGGACGCGACCGCCCAGTCATACAGGCGCGGGCCCTTCACACCGTCGCCGCAGCTACGTCGTCTCCACGCCAGGGTCGGGGCCTGGGCGGCGAGGAAATCCGCGCGGGCGCTGCCCGTGTCGGTGGGGACCCTCTGGCTGCGCGGTACGGCCAGGACGTAACCGACCTTGCGTTCCTGTAGCCAGATACGGGTTTCGTGGCGAACGTAACCGATGTGCCGATCGCTGCCTCTTCGCGGCGGGCCTGGTCGTCGCACCAGCCGCGCGGCAGGTAAAGCTCTCGGTCGATCAACGTGCGGCCGTTGGTGGTGGCGTAGGCCAGGAACACACCGAGCTGGCAGTTCTCGGTCCGCCCGGCGGTGCCCGAGTACTGGCGTTGCACCCCGGCCGACTTCACACCCTTCTTCAGAAACCCCGTCTCGTCGACCACCAGCACACCATCGGGTGCGCCCAACTGGTCGCTGACGTAACCACGCAGGTCATCGCGGACGGCGTCCGCATCCCAATCAGCCTTGTTCAGCAGCCGTTGCATCCGGTCCGGGGTCTTGTCCCCGGCGGCTTCCGCGAGGGTCCAGCCGTTCTTGTCTGCCAGGGGCGACAGCAGTCCGAGCAGGTAATTACGGGCCTGCCGTCGAGGCTCAGCCCGCCCGAATCGGTGCGCGAACCGTGCCACCAGGTCATCCAGACCCGACGACCAATCGGCAATTTCGTCGATCAACACAAGCAGAGAAGATGGCTGGTCCTCGAACAGAGGCAGCAGACACGCCGTGCGACAGCACCAGCCTCCCCGCCGGGAACATCGACGCGCATCTGATAGCTTCGTCTCCGTCCGCCGAGCTAGAACCGGCACTGAGCTGCGAGAACGCTCAATTCACCAAACGCGGCTGGAGTACTAAGCTAAACGCCCGTGGTGTGACGACCCCACCGGCACTGGCCACCCCCTCGATCGGGCAGCTACCGGGTCAACCTGTTCCGTTGTGGCTCGCTTCCGCTCCACGCGCGTCGCCTCCCCGATGACGACGGACCGCACGCCGGTCGCACCCGTCGAATACACCCGAACGCCGAAACCGTGTAGACCCCAGTCGACGGACGCATGGGGCTCCGCACTCCCTCCCACAAGGGTGGGGGTCAAGTGCGTCGGGCCACCGCGTGTGCGCTCAGCCTGTCGGTCATCGGGTGACGCGATGTCCACCGGAGTTCGCCGACGGGAGTGGGTTCGCTGGTTGGCCGGCGAGCGCGTCGGTAAGGAAGTCCCGCCAGAGGGTCAGTGGCAGGCCGTCTCCGGTGATCGGTTTGCCGGCCATGCCGCGTACCGGTCCGGGGTTGGTGTGGCCGACCCAGACGACGGTGGCGAGTTGGGCGGTGTAGCCGGCCATCCACGCGTCCTGGGTGTCCGGGCCGTCGCCAAGGATCTGGCTGCCAGGAATGCCGGCGGCGGGCCGGTCCGGCTCCGGGCGGTTGGCGGCGGGCTCGGCGAGCGCGGGCCGCTGCGGCGCTTTGCCGACCGGCGGGAGCGGGATCGGCAGCTCGCCGGCCGGGAGCCGGGAGTCCAACGCCATGGCCATGGCCCGACCGACCTCGGCCGCGACCTGTTGGCTCACCGCCCGGCTACGGCGAGGTGTGGCCGAGTAGTAGCGGCGTCCTTCGCCGTCCGCCACCGAGTCGACGAAGTGCCGCTCGCTGTAGGTGCCGCCGGAGGCGAGGGTGGCGTAGACGCCGGCCAGGTCAACCGGCGCGACCGGGTAGCGACCGAGGGCGATGTCAGCCCGGGTACGTCCGGCGGCCGGCTCGTTCTTCGCGTCGACCAGGGTGCGCTGGTTGCCGTACCTGTCGGGGACGCCGAGGCTGGTTGCCATTCTGCGAACCTTGTCCGGCCCGATCTTCTGCGCGGCGGCGTAGAACGGTGTGTTCAGCGACTGCGTCAGCGCGAACTCCAGGGTGCAGTCCGGGCACTGGAAGTTGTTCGGGTTGTGGAGGGGCACGCCGAACCGGTCCTTGAAGATTCGCGGGCTGCTGCCGTTCCAGCGAGTGTCGTACGAGATGCCGGCCTCCAGCGCGGCCGCGAGGACCACCGGCTTGAACGTCGACGCCACCGGCCGGGGCGCCCGCGCGTAGTCGAAGTAACCGCTGCCCCGTTCCCCGCCGTAGTACGCCCGCACGCCACCGGTGGCCGGGTCCTGGGCCACCAGCGCCGCCTGGAGCCCGAACGGCTGCTCGATCAGCGCCTTCTCGACCCGGTCGAGCGCGGCCCGCTGGGCGGTCACGTCGAGGGTGGTCACCACCTGCAGCCCGCCCGCGTGGAGCACCTGTCGGGAGATGCCCTTCGCCACGAGTTCGTTCTCGACCGCGTCGGCGACGAGGCCCAGCGGCCCGCTCAGTGCCTGCCGGTTCGGCGACCGGTCGGTGACCACCGGGTACGCCCCGTCGGCGGTGCCGGGGTCGGCCCAGCCGAGCGCCTCCATCGACCGGACGAGCCAACGCCACCGGTCCCGCGCGCCGACCGGGTCCACCGCCGGGTCGAACGCCCATGGATCCTTGATCAGACTGGCCAGCACCGCACCCTGGGTGAGGGTGAGCTGTTCGACCGGGATGCCGAAGTAGGCGGCGGCCGCCGCCTGGATGCCGTACGCCCCGCGTCCGAAGTAGATGGTGTTCAGATAGCGCTGGAGGATCTCGTCCTTTGTATACTTCCGTTCCACTTTGAGCGCGAGGGCGAACTCCTTGGCCTTGCGTTCGGCGGTGACGTCCTGGGTCAGGTACGCGTTGCGCGCGTACTGCTGGGTGATGGTCGAGGCGCCCTCGGAGGAACCGCTGAACAGGTTCGCCCAGACCGCCCGCAGCACTCCCCGGGGCGAGACGCCGACGTGGTCGTAGTAGCTGCGGTCCTCGGCGGCGAGCACCGCCCGGCGTACCGCGAGCGGGATCCGGTCCAGGGTCACGTCGGTACGGTCGGAGATCCCGACCCGGGCCAGGATGGTCTTCCCGTCGCGGTAGTAGAGGACCGAGGCCTGCACCACGGTCGGCTCCTTCGGCAGCGGTACGGAGGCGACGTACGCCGCCACCACCCCACCGGCCGCGAGGATCAGCAGCACCACGGTCGCTGCGGTCCACCGTAGCCAGCGCCGCGCGACCAGCCGACGCAACCCGAGCAGGCCAGACCGGCCGACGCGTCGCGCCACGGCGAGGGTGGTGGCGATCCCGCCGGTCAACTCGCCCCGCCCAGGATTCGGGGCAGCACCTGCCGGGCGATGTCGGCGCAGGTCTTCGCCCCGTAGCCGAGGTCGCCGATCCGTTGCGGGTAGCGGGTCTGCACGGCGAGGACCCAGTTGTCGGCGATTGCCAGGCAGTTCACCACCCACAGCCCCTCGTTCACGTGCAGCGTCCAGCCGTTGGTCATCGCGACCGCGCCCTGCTGGTTCGCGGGGAGGGACGCGACAATGCCGAACCGCTCCTCCCTCGGGACCTGCCGCATCTCGTCGAGCACCCACTCCGTCCATCGGGGGCCGGCGGCCCGCCCGTCGGCGATGCAGGCGCCCATCCGTACGGCGTCGTTCGACGACATCTCGGTCAGCGACCACCACCCCGGGCGGATCGCCGTCTCGGCCAGGCCACAGAGGTCGATCAGGCGTTGAATGATCTGGTCTCCGCCGTTTCGCCGGTAGAACGTCTGCGCTGCCTGGTCGTCGCCGTACCTGAGCACCGACGAGAGCGCGACGAGTTCGGCGGCGTTGGGTTGGAAACCGCGCTCGGTCAGCCGGCGCAGGTTGTCGGCGGCAATCCAGACCGCGACCATGAACTCGACCCGGTTGGGGCTCGCCGCGTTACCGGAACCGGTCACCGCCAGGGTCTTCCGGTCGAGCAGTGCCCAGGCGGACCATCCCGGGTCGGCGTCGGTGACCTGATCGGCCGCCCGCCACCGGGGCAGGCCCACGACCATGCCCGTCACCAAAAGCACCGCTGAGACGGCCGCCGCCGTCAGGAGGCGGCTCTTCCCCCGTCGGCGGGGTCGGGCGCTCGGCCCGCCCTCGGGCGTCGGTCCTTCTTCGTGCACACCTCATAAACTCCGGCAACCGGATCAGCCGTTGCCTAAGATCCGATGAAGATTCGCTTCTGCCTTGTCTTCCGCCGACCCCGCCGTGCTCGTGGAGGTGCGTCCCCCGCGACCGGCCACCGACGACGTCCTCGACGCCCACTGGGCGTCCAGTGGTCGAACTACACCCCTCGACGCATCTACAAGCGGCAGCCTGGGTACCCGATGACCACCCGGAGCGTCCATGGGAGGACGCCGCCGACCTTGCTGTGGCCTGGATCTGGGGGCGCAGCAAGGTCGAAGAGGTAGCCCCACTCCTGGTGACCGACTCATCATTCCCGGACCGGCGGCCAGATATTCCGCGAATCCGAAGGACGAGGCCAACGCGTCGGCCACCCGCGGGTCGGCGTCCGGATCCGTGATGGCGTCCCGCTCGACCGTGCTCAGATACCGGCCCACGGCAACGCGCCGCCGTGCGTCGATCCGGGCGATCAGGCGGGCCGCGGCCCGCACCTCGGCCGGCGCCTCACCGTGCAGGTACGTCCACTGCAGCCGGGCCAGCTCCTCGTCACGGATCGTCGCCAGCACGACCACGTCTCGCCGTCCGTCCGGCGCCAGCTCCCTCAGGACGCCCTCGTCGAGGCCGAGTGGAATAAGGTACTGCTCCAGGTCGTCGAGCCAGATCACGACGCCTTCGTCGGCCCCAGGAGCGGGCCCAGCCGCCGCAGTTCCTCGGGCCGCGACGGCACCAGAAGTCGATAATGAGGCTGGTAGCACCGCAGCGCCTCGTAGGCCGACCGGCTCTTGCCCGCCGCGGCCGGGCCCTGAAGCAGCACGATCCCACTCTCGGCGAGCGCCCACTCCAAGTCGTCGTCGCGGTCACGAGACACATAGGCTGGCAGTCCAGCGATGTCGGCGCCCACAGCCGGCTTGATGCCGAGCACCAGGGGATCGGCGTCGCATACTGCGGGCAGGCGGTGAAGGCTCAGGTTTTCGGCCTTCTCCGCTGCGGCCGGCGGGTAGACGAGCCGCACGGCGACCACGACGACGGCGACGAGCAGAACTGCCGTCGTTCCCCACATCCACGCCGGATCGCTTGTCCACCGTCGCAGTGGCTCCGGGATCGCGCCGGTCGCCAGATTTGTGAGAATCGCGAGCATCGCCACGAGGGCGGCGCTCAGACCGGTGAGGACGGCGACGAGCCGGGCACGTTGCCCGCCGCCGCCCGACCCGACCGCCATGGCCAGCCATCATTCCAGATCTCCGCGGCGAACCGAACGAGGTGGCGACCTGGATCCTCCGCCTCGCCGACCCCGCCAGCACCTGGCTCACCGGCCAGATCCTGACCGTCGACGGCGGCCTCGACCTGATCTGAGAGGCCACCCAGACATGAGCTCTGTACGGGGGGACGGTGCTCGTCCGTCCGCACCAACATCAGGAAGGCCCGGCGGAGAGTCTCGACCTCGTCCATCACGCGGACTACCCGGTCCTGACCCGCTGGGTCAACATTGCTGTTGTCTGTCACATGCCGGCGCCCGTCTGGCCGGTCGTCGGCTTGAGCTTCCGGAAGAGGACTACGCCACTGTTCTGACCGAGAGTTCGACGACAGCCATCAGTTCCTCCCGAGTGGCACCGCCGCCTGCCTGCACGGCGAGCCCTTGACCAACGGTGGCGACATAGCGGGCAAGAGCACTGGCACTCTGGTCAGCGCGAAGGGCGCCCTCAGCTTTCATCTGTGCGAACCGACGCTCCAGCGCATCTTGGGTGGCGCGGCGCAGAGCGGCCAGCAGGTCGGTGACCTCATGCTCACCCTCGCGGCAGGCGGTGCCGCCTTGGATCGTGAGGCATCCCACGGGGCAGTCCGGCTCAGTGGCGCTCTCGATGACTCCGGTCAGGAATTGACGGACGACCGACTCGACGTCGGGACAGGCGAGCGCCACCTGGACGACACGGCCGTTCAGCTCGGCGTAACGCTGCACTACACGCTCGAACAGCTCCTGCTTTGACCCGAACGCCTTGTACAGGCTCGGCGGATTGATCCCTATCGCGGCGGTGAGGTCAGCGACCGTCGTCGCCGCGTAGCCCTGGCGCCAGAACAGCTCAAGGGCGCGATCGACCGCTTCGTCGAGATCGAACGCCCGCGGCCGGCCCCGACTGCGCTTCCGCGACAAGGGGAACCCGTCAACGGGCTTCTCCAGGTCAGGCGTGGTCATGACGTCATCCTATCGCCGCCGCCCCCCTACTGGACAAGATTGGATAGTGAGCGCTACATTAACGGCGTCGGTTTTTATACCGGACGCTACACAAACGGGGCGTTGGTGGACATGCCAGCCAGGATGGCCCGGGCCTACATAGGGACCGGACCGCCTCCTCGTCTCACGTAACAGACATGCCGTCTGCCCTGATCAGGGAAGATTGAGCTGTTTGACCACAAATTTGGGAGAGTACGAGCGTGAGTGACTTCACCGGCAAGACCGCCCTGATCACCGGATCGACCTCGGGCATCGGCCGCGTCATCGCCGACAAGCTGGCCGGCTCCGGCGCCCGGGTCCTGATCACCGGCCGCGACGTCGAGCGCGGCAACAACGCCGTCGCTGAGATCCGGGCCGCCGGCGGCAAGGCCGACTTCATCGCCGCCGACCTGCACGATGCCGCCAGCGCCAAGGCCCTGGCCGCCGACGCGGTCGCGCTGGCCGGTGAGGTCGACATCCTCGTCAACAGCGCGGGCATCTACATACTCGGACCGACCGCCGAACTCACGGAGGCCGACTTCGACGCGACGTACAACCTCAACGTGAAGGCTCTGTACTTCCTGGTCGCGGCGCTGGCTCCGCCGATGGCCGAGCGCGGGCACGGTGCCATCATCAACCTCACCACCGCATTCGCGGGCAAGGGCGCGGTGGGCCCGGCGATCTACGGCTCCTCCAAGGCCGCCGTGGCCCTGCTCACCAAGTCGTGGGCGGCCGAGTTCGGCCCCAGCGGCGTCCGGGTCAACGAGGTCAGCCCCGGCGCGGTGCTCACCGAGGGTTCGCAGAGGGTGTTCGGCGAGGCCGTCCACAGCTTCTCCAAGGGGACTCCGGCCGACCGCGTCGGCACGCCCGCGGAAATTGCCGCTGCCGTGGTCTTCCTGGCCTCCGAGGAGGCGTCTTACATCCACGGCGCGAGCATCGCGGTTGACGGAGGAATGGCCCTCTGATTCGACTTCCAGGGCGATGATCAGACCGCCTGGTCTGTCTCGACAGGCCAGCCGTTTCCCAGATGAACGAGTCTCTGGGCCGATTTCAGCCCGGCCCCATCGATACCATCCGTCTTCGATGTCCAAGCGTCTGTCGAGCGTCGATCGGCGACTCGTTCTGGAGCTTGAGGTAGGCCCAGGTCCGGTAGCCAGGTGGATGTCCGCGATATGACTCCTGTCAGGCGCGATATTTCCAACTCCATCTAACAGCCGCGGAGAGCGGCGAGGAGAGCATGATGAACACGATTGACCAAGTCACCCCGCAATCGGCGGGAGCTCTGACCTTCAGCCCCGACGGGGTCCTCTTTGTAGGCGACAGCAAGCTCGGGGCCGTCTTCGCCTTCGAGACGGACCGCGGGCAGACGCCGGCCTCGCTGGATCCCTTCCTCTTCGAGTCGATCGACGAGAAGATCGCCGTGGCGCTGGGCGTAACGGCAAAGAGCCTGGTGTTCAACGGGATGGCCGTCCACCCAGTGACGCGCGAGCCATACCTGTCAGTCGGCGTGCGCAACGCCGATCGCCTGGAGCCTGCGGTCGTGCGCGTCTCGCTCGCCGGCGAGGTCCGCCCGTTCCAGCTCTCATCGTCGGAAGTGACGGTGCACCGGCTGTCCGACGTTCCCGACGAGGGCAAGACCTTCAAGTCGCGGGCCGGCATTTTCCCATTGCCGCCGGCGGCCTTCTTCGAGGATAAGGCGCGCACGCCGCTGCGATCGATGACGATCGTGGATCTGAAGTTTCACGCCGGAGAGGTGTTCGTCGCCGGCGTCTCGAACCAGGAGTTCTCCTCCACCCTGCGGCGGATCCCCTACCCGTTCACCGGGGCCGCCAGCGAGACCCAACTGGAGATCTACCACGTCGCCCACGGCGAGTATGAAACGCGTGCGCCGATCCGGGCCATGCAGTTCGCCGATATTGATGGCGAGGACACGCTGATCGCCGCCTATGCGTGCAGCCCGCTTGTCACCATTCCGGTCTCGGAGCTGAAGCAAGGCGCGCAGGTGAGGGGCAAGACAATCGGTGACATGGGCAACGGCCAGCCCATCAGCATGGTCGCCTACCGTGACGGGGAGGGGGACAAGCTGTTCATCACCAATGTCGGCCGCGGCCCTATGGTGGTCCCGCTGTCCGGGATCCGCTCCGCCGAAGGTTTCACCCCCGAGAACCGGCCGGCCCCGGGCCCGATGCTGGACCAATCCCCCTTTATGCCGGCCGGGCCGGTCGGCAAGCAGGTGCTGTTGGTCGGATCGTCGCTGCGGGCGGATCTGTTCAGCGACCGCTTCTTCGTCTCGCTGACCCGCTACGCCGACACCGGCGATCTGACGCTGGAGACCCTGATGGTCGCCCCGATGCCCGCACGGCTGGACAAAATCTGGGTGGAAATGGATTTCCCGGGCGCCGAGAGCCCGTACAAGCTGTCGGCGTGAGCGGCAGGTTTGAGCTTTGAGGACGCCAGAGATGCGGATCCGAACTTCCCCTGAGGTGCCGATCCACATCTCTCCTCAAGCCACGGTCCTCCCCGCCAACACCCTGCGTTTCTACATACATTTTCCGAGATCAGCAGAGGCGCACTTCGATCGTGATCACCTCTGGCTGCTGACCGAGGAGGAACAGGCGGTGCGTGACCCCTTCCTCGTCCTGTCGCAAGAACTCTGGTCCGTTGACGGGCGCCGTCTGACAGTCCTGATGGAGCCAGGAAGGATCAAACGCGGTCTGGGAACGGACCCATCTCACAAGCCGGCGCTTGTCGTCGGGCGGACCCACAGCCTTGTCCTCACGGCGCTCGGACAGACAACGCGCCATACGTTCCGCGTAAGCGATCCAGTCCTGGAGGCGGTCGACGAAACCCGCTGGCGTCTCGTCACCCCAACAGTGGGGAGCCTCGATCCCGCCGTCGTGCACTTCGACAGGGTTATGGACGCCGCCCTTTGCGAGGAAGAGATCGGAGTACTGGCCCCTTCAGGAGAGGCCGTCCAGACGCGTGTGTCACTCGCACCGGACGGAACCGCGGCGCGGCTCATCCCGATCCACCCGTGGCGCGCCGGGGAGCACCGCCTCGTCGTCTCTGAACGTCTCGAAGACGTTTGCGGCAACAGGTTGGGCGAGGCTCTGGACCATCGCCTGGGCGCGAGTGGACCACCGCGGGCCGGGATGATCAACTTCACGACACGCAGAGCCCTACATCGCGGACGACAAATAGATTGAGAACCCGCAAGTCGCCTGGCAGGGCGTACTGGTGAGCCGGCACGGTTGCCCGCGCCGTCAGCGCCAGTCGTACGTGCGGTCGGTCATGGGCGGCAGCAGCTGTCGGGGTACGAACCCCCGTGCACAGCCATGTACGCCAGCACGTACATAGCAGCCATCGGCGTCGGCAAGTGTGTACGGGGTCGACAGTGGAGGCGACGGCCGGTGTCTGAAGCTCACGAACGACCCGACGTGACGGTAGCGGGCGAACCGGCGGCACACGGCCGATGAGCGGATGCTTGCACGCTGTTGATCATTTGGAGGCGGGTCGTACGGTCTTCTCATGTTCTGGCGAAGGACCTGGGGCCGCTTGGTCCTGTTTGCCCTGCCTCTCGGGGTGACGGCTGTGGTGGCGGCCTGGTCTCAGAAAGCAGAGGGCAAGCCATTGTTGGTGGTGGTATTGGCGGTAGTGGATGCCCTGCTCGGGATGTTTGTTCCGTCGTTGGGTCGGGTGTTGTGGCGTCGTGTCGAGGGCGGTGACGACATCGACTTGAACGACGTGGCGTCCAAGCTGGCTGTTGACGTGCTGGGCCGGGTGCGGAGTAGTCCCATGCGGCGGCGGTTGTATCGGCCTGCTCCGCTGCGGGTGCGGTTTCGGGCGGCGGTGGACGTCAGTGCCAGCCGGTCGGCGGTGTTCGGGGTGGCGGATCCGAATGGTCCGGGCTGGGAGGAAGTGGCGGCGTGGTAGAGATGCTGCTCCACCCATTGAAGGACGGGTGTGTGCTCGTCGGCAGCACCAGCAATCCGGCCATGTACGCGCAGGAGTGGCTACAGAAGTTGAAAGGCTGAGGTCTTCACGGCCAGCCGGTTCGGGTTCGAGGGTCATGCCGGTCTGGGCGAGGAAGCCGGCGATGAGGTCGGGTTGGTGTTGGATCTGTCGTAGCCGCTGTTTCACGACCTGGGCGAGGTGGTCGACGCCTCGGACGGTCAGGTTTCCCAGACCTCGTTTCATGTGCGCCCAGGCGCCTTCGGTGGGGTTGAGGTCCGGGGCGTACGCGGGTAGCCGGATCACGGTCAGCCAGTCCCGGGCCGCGATCAACGCCCGCATCGTCACACTGACGTGGGTGTTCAGGATGTCCCACACAAGAACGATCGGCGTCCCGAGGCGTGGGGTGTCTCGCTAACGGTGTTTTCGGCGATCTTGGATAGTAGGTCTCAGCGACCCGTCAGTTCGCGGGCTTGGCGCACGGTCGCCGCATCCACCATGGTTCCGTCGGCGTCGCGGAACGCGCCGTTGCCGTTGGCCTGCTGCTGTTCGAAGCGGTCGAGCAGCGCGTGGGCGTCGGCGAGCCGGGCCGGGTCGGCGCCGAAGATCTCGTTGGCGACGGCGACCTGGGTCGGGTGTACGCAGGCGCGGCCGCGGAACCCGAGATCGCGCAGGTGCCGGCTGGATGTCGCGAAGCCGTCCGGGTCGGTGATCCGGGCAGAGACAGGGGCGACGCAGGTCAGGCCGTGCGCGGCGGCATGCGCGATGGTGAGTCCGCGGGCCCAGTCGAGCAGGTGGTCGCCGGTGTCGGGTGGCATGCCGAGGTCGGCCCGCAGGTCCACCTCGCCGAGTTGCAGGCGCCGCACGACCGGGTGGGCCGCCAGTCCCCCGATCGCGACGAGGCCGGCGGCGCTCTCGACCAGCAGGCCGAGGGCGGCACCGGCCTCGGCCACGATGGCGGCGATCGCGTCGAGGTCGTCGCCGGGGGTGGCTTTGGGCAGCCAGATCCCGTCGACGTTGCCGGAGGCGAGGACGGTGGCCGCATCCCGCTGGCCGCGGGCTCCTTCGTTGACTCGTACCCATAGCTCGCAGCCGGAGCCCGAGGGACGGGCGGCGGCAAAGTCTGCCGCGGCCGACCGGGCGGCGTCTTTGTTGGCCGGAGCGACGGCGTCTTCGAGGTCGAGGATCAACGCGTCGGTCGCTGATCGCGCCGCGCTGCGCAGGAATCGCGGCTGGTCGGCGGGGACGTAGAGGTGAGAACGAGGGGTCACGGAAACATCATCACACACAAAAAACAGGATGATGCATTGTGACGGTTGGTCATGTAACTTGTCCTCATGTTTGAAGCTGACAGCGTCACGATCACGGTGCTCGTCGAGAATCAGGTCGACATGCTCCTGCCGGACCAGGCGAGCCCGGCTGGTGCGGACGACCATTGCGTCAGCCGCTACGGCCTGATCGAGCACTTCGACCCCAAGCGGGTGCCGCCGCAGGCAGAGAACGGCATCAGTTTCCTGGTCGAGGCCACGCGCGGCCGGCACACCACCCGGGTGCTCTTCGACGTCGGCCTCACCGGCACGGTCCTGGCGCACAACATGAAGGTGCTCGGTGTCGACCCCACCAGCGTCGACCACGTCGTCATCAGCCACGGACACCCCGACCACTTCGGCGGCATCCACACGTTCCTCTCCCTGGCGGAGCGGCGCATCCCGGTCGCCACCCACGAGGACGCGGAACTGCCGAGGTACGCGGTGATGGGTGACGGGCGCACCTCACCGGTCTACAACGCTGCGTTCGGCTTCGGCGAGGTCGAGAAGTCCGGCGGCGTGCCGGTGCTGACGAAGGATCCGCTCGACCTCGGCTGGGGACTGCACACCACCGGTGAGATCCCCCGCACGGTCGGCTTCGAGGCCGGTGCCGCGCCGGCATTCAAGCCCGGGGATCCCGGGCTCTACCAGGTCTCCGCGCTGGGGAAGCTGCGCCGGGACGAGGTGATGGACGAGATGGGCCTCGTCATCGACGTACGCGGCGCCGGGCTGGTGGTTCTGACTGGCTGCGCACACGCCGGCGTCATCAACACGGTCGCGCAGGCCCGTGCGGTCTGTGGCGACAAACCGGTCCGGGCCGTGATGGGCGGGTTCCATCTGGGCTTCCCGACCACACCCACCGAGAACGTGGCGCTGACCGCGCAGGCGTTACGCGAGTTGGAGGTCGCCACCGTGATGCCGATGCACTGCAGCGGCCTGCGCACCCACGCGACGCTGTCCACCGAGCTGTCCGGCAACTACGTGCAGCCGGCGGTCGGCACCGTGCTCCAGTTCGGTGCCCGATGACCGCGCGCGGCGGTGACCTCACCGGCGTCCGGGTGGTTGCGGTCGAGCAGGCGGTCGCGGCGCCGTTGTGCTCGCGGCACCTTGGCGACCTCGGCGCCGATGTGATCAAGATCGAACGGCCCGGCGAGGGAGACTTCGCCCGCGGCTACGACGAGGCCGTGTATGGCGAGGCGACCCATTTCGTGTGGCTCAACCGGGGAAAGCGCAGCGTCGTGCTCGATCTCAAGAGCGAATCCGGCCGGCGCACGCTGCGCGCCCTGCTGGCCCAGGCCGACGTGCTGGTGTGCAACCTCGCGCCGGGTGCGATGGAGCGCATCGTGCCCGACGCCGAGCTCACCGTACTCAACCCGCGGCTGATCCGCTGCTACCTCTCGGGCTACGGCGACACCGGCCCCTACGCCGGCCGCAAGGCCTACGATGCGCTGGTGCAGGGGGAGGCCGGCACGATCACCGCCACCGGCACCCCGGAAGCACCGGCCAAACCCGGTGTCTCGCTGGCCGACCTCGCCGGCGGGACCTACGCGCTGGCCGCGATCCTCGCCGCGCTGTACGCCCGTGAGCACACCGGCGTCGGCAAGCGGCTGGACATCGCGCTGTTCGACGTGCTCCTGGAGTGGATGAGTCCGCTGTTGCTCGCCGAGCTTCACAGCGGATCCGCGCCGCCACCGGCCGGCCTACGGCACGCCAGCATCGCCCCCTACGGCCCGTACCGCACCGCAGATGCCCAGGATGTGCTGATCGCCGTACAGAACGAGGGCCAGTGGCAACGGCTGTGCCTCGTCGTCCTCGACGATCCGACGTTGCTCGACGAGCCCGCGTTCGCCTCCAACACCGCGCGGGTCCGCCATCGCGAGCTGACCGAACGCACCGTGCAGGAACGGCTCGGCTTGCTGTCCGCCGAGGACGTCATCACCCGGCTGACGAAGGCCGACGTGCCCTACGCACGGCTCAACCAGATCGGTGAGGTGCTGACGCATCCGCAGGCGCAGGCGACCGGTCGCTGGTCGGAGGCCACACTGCCCTCCGGCCGGGCGGTGCGGGTGGTGACCTCACCGTTGCACCGCACGCCGGAGCCGCCAGGCGGCCGGCGAGTGCCGGCGCTGGGGGAACACACCGGCGAAGTGCTGGACGAACTGGCGGAGCCGGTGTCGCCGGCTCAGTCGTTGTCGACGTCGAACGGGTCGGCGATCCGCTGACCCGTCAGGTGCCGGCCCAGTGCGAGGAAGCTGCGGGCGAGGTGCCACTCGGTCGCCTTGGCCAGCGCGGCGCCGTCACCGAGGCGCGCCGCGGCAAGCATCGATCGGTGCTCGTTGGAGGTCTCCTCCGCGCGGTCGTCGAGCACCTGTAGTACATCCCAGGGAAACTTCTGCCAGAGCTGCTCGATTTCGTTGGTGAGACCCTCGTTGCCGCAGTTGGCGTAGAACAGGAAGTGGAACCGGTAGTTGGTCGCGTTGAGCCGGGCCCGGTCGCCTTCGGCCGCGGCCTGCTCCATCTCCTCGACGAGTCGCTCGGCCAGGTCGATGTCGCGCGGGGAGAGCCGCCGGGCGGCCCGCTGCATCGCGTAGGGTTCCAGCAGCCTGCGCATCAGATAGACCGTCTTGACCTGCTCGAAGTCGGCGTCGGCGACCCGCACACCCTTGTGTGGCTCGCCGACCAGCACACCCTCGGCCTCCAGCAGCCGCAGCGCCTCACGGACCGGGGTGATGCTGGTGTCGAACATCGCGGCCAGCACATCCTGTTGGATGCGACTGCCGCGGGGCAGCTCGCCCTCGCTGATCATCCGGCGCAGTTCTGCCGCGATGCGGTCGCGCTTCGTCGGCGCCTTGCCCTGCCGGGACGGCGTGGCCTGGCTCGGTGCGGTGGCCTGGCTTGGCGCGGCGGTGCGTCGTGCCGGCGTCATGGGCGGTCCTCGATCGGTCAGCGCTCGACAGAGCGTCGGTCGGCAGTGCCAGGTTTTGGTATCACGCGGTGGGATAGGTCAGTCTCGCATCGATCGTGGATCCGTTGGCAACCGAGGCATGGAAAGCGACGATCGCCGCTGCGAAGGCCCGCGGCTCATCGAGGTAGGCCACGTGACCGGCATCCGGTACGGCGCGGGCCGTACCGCCGAGCGCGGCGGCCAGCCGCGTGGCCGCCGCTTCGCTCACCCGGTCGTCGTCGGCGCCACGGAGCACGAGCGTGGGGAGACGGTGGCCGCTGTCGCCCGGCGGGTCGGCGCGATCCCAGTCCAGGGTCGTGGCGAGCGTGGCGACGAGGGTCTCGGCGCTCGTCGCGGCCATCGCCTCGCAGAGCAGGCGGCGACGGTCGGCGGCGGCGGTGCGCAGCGTCTGCGCGACGTATCCGGCCGCGAACGTCGCTGCGCCGATCGCGGCCAGCCGGGTCCGGGTGTGTCGCAGCCGTTCCTCCGCCTCGGCGCCGGTGACCGGCGGGAAGCCAGCGAGCGTCAGGGAGCGCACGCGGGCCGGGTGGGTCCCGGCGACGCTCCTGGTGTAGGCGAGCGCGATCGCCGCGCCGAGGCCGGCACCGACGAGGTCGACGCCGGCCGCCGTGGATCCCGTTGCGGTACCGCTGATCGCGGCGTCAACGGCGGCGGTCGCGGCGTCGAGCGTGAACGACTCGGCTCGACGGCTCCCATGGCCGGGAAGGTCCGGTACGACCAGCCGCCGGCCCGGCCCCATATCGAGGAAGGGCAGCACCGGGCCCCAGGTGCGCGCGTCGCCGCCCCAGGTGTGCAGCAGGACGATCGAGGTCGGTTCCGACATCAGAGGCACCCCATACTCGGATCATGCATTTTCCTGTTTCTCAAACATGCCTATTGCGTGTCGGGCATCGTATCGCCAGAATCCCCGTATGACCATGACGAAGTTGGCCCGAGCCGGAGCCGCTGTGGAGCTCGACGGGCTGACGATGCGGTTCGGTGAGCGCACGGTGTCCCGCGACATCCACCTCACGCTCGACCCGGGAAAGGTGCTCTCCATCGTCGGCCCGTCCGGCTGTGGCAAGACCACCCTGCTGCGGGCGGTCGCCGGCCTGATCCGGCCGGCCGAAGGCACGGTGCGCATCGACGGTCAGGCGATCACCCGCACGACCGAAGGTGTCGCCATGGTGTTCCAGCATTTCGGCCTCTTCCCGTGGAAGACGGTGGAGGCCAACGTCGCCTACGCGCTGCGGGTCGGCGGCGTGCCGAAGAAGGCCGCTCTGGAACGGGCCCGGGAGCTCATCGCGCTCGTGGGGCTCGTCGGCTTCGAGAAGTCTTACCCCCATCAGCTCTCTGGTGGCATGCAGCAACGCACGGGCCTTGCCCGGGCACTCGCCGTGCGGCCCCGCCTGCTGCTGATGGACGAGCCGTTCGGGGCACTCGATGCCCAGACCCGCGAGGTGCTGCAGTTCGAGATGCTGCGCATCTGGCAGGACCATCCGGTGACGATGCTGTTCGTCACCCACTCGATCGACGAGGCCGTGCTCTTCGGTGACCAGATCGCCGTGCTCAACGGCCGCCCCAGCGGGATCGCCGAGCTGATCGACGTCTCGCTCCCCCAGCCTCGCGACCGGTCCGTCCTGGCCACGGCAGAGTTCCTGGCCATCCGCGAGCGGGTCTGGAACCTGATCATGAACGCCGGGCAGCGGGACTAGCACCCCGGTGCCGGTACCCGTCTCCCCATCCCCCTCCGCGCTCGACACCCCCGCCGACACCCCCGCGCGGACATTCCGAAGGAGCACGCACGCATGAAGCTTTCGCGGCGCCTGGCCACCATGGCCGGGCTCTCCTCACTCCTCGCGCTCACCACCACCGTCTCCGCGTGTGGCGCAGGCTCAACAGCCGGCTCCGACGGCGGCTCCGCCGCCGGCGGGGTCCAGAAGATGACGATCGGCGTGCCCGGCATCCCGCCGATCTACCTCAACACCGTGATCTACGTCGCCAAAGAGCAGGGCTACCTCTCCGACCGCAAGCTCGACGTCACGTTGCGACCGCTCACCACCGGAGCCGACGTCGGCCGGGCGGTGCAGAGCGGCGAGATCCGGGGCGGCATCATCGGCACCCCCGGCGCGGTGGCGCTGCGGGCCACCGGCGGCTCGATCGTCTCGGTGATGGGCTTCCCCAAGCCGACCTACCTGCTCGCGAGCACCGACCCGAGCGTGACGACCTGCGCGTCGGTCAAGGGCAAGACCGTCGCCGTGGACGCCGTCGGCGCACCCAAGGCACTCGGCCTCGCGTCGATGATCGCGAGCTGCGGGCTCGGGAAGAACGACGTCAGCACCATCAACGTCGGCGGCCCGCCGACCGTCGACGCGCTCGTCGCCGGTCAGGTCAAGCTCGCCGTACTGCATCCGGACGAGCTCGCGACGGTGCGTTCCAAGATCGCCGCCGGCACGCAGGTGCACGAGATCATGACACTGGCCGGCGTCGACCCACTCGCGCATTACACGATGCTGGTCGTCCGCGAGGACAAGCTGAAGGCCGACCGAGGCGCGTACGTCAGCCTCGTCGCCGCCATCCGTCAGGCGATCGCCTACATGTTCGACCCCGCCAACGCCAAGCGGGTCGCCGACATCGCCGCCAGCATCACGAAAGAGCCGGCCGGGGTGACCGAGGCCGCCCTGCCGCAGTTCCTCCAGCTCGGCGTCTGGCCCAAGGACGGCGACGGTCTCGACAAGGCCGCCGTCCAGCACACCATCGACGGGGCGGTCGCGGCTGGCAACGTGCCCAAGGCCAAGGCGCCGACGTACGACGAGATGGTCGACCCGTCGGTGTTCGCCGACTCGACCGGCAAGTGATGCGCACGCCCCGGTGGGGCAGGCGCCTCCTCCCGGCCGCCGTCTCGGCCGCGGGCCTGCTGCTCGGGCTCGGCGTATGGCAGATCCTCGGCCAGCGTGACCCCGTCCTGTTCGCCACGCCGGGCCGGTCGGCGGCGGCACTGCTCGTCCTCACCGAGGACAACTCCCTGCCGAGTGCGCTGCTCTCCTCCGGCACGCTGCTGGTGATCGGCCTGGCCCTCGCGATCGTCGCGGGGGTCGGGTTCGGTCTCCTGCTCTCCCGGGCCAAGCTGCTCCGGACGAGCACCGACTGGCTGATCTTCGCCGCACAGTCGGTACCGATCGTCGCGCTCGCCCCGATCATCCTGTCCGCATTCGGGTTCGGCCTGCCCGCGAAGACCCTGGTGGTCTTCCTGACCGCGGTCTTCCCGATCGTCGTGAACACCGCCGAAGGAGCACACCGAGTGTCGGCCACCCTGCTTGAGGTAGCGCGGACCTACCGCAGCAACGAGTGGCACCTGTGGAAGGACCTGTTGTTGCCACACACCGTTCCCTACGCGATGACCGGCGTCCGGCAGGGCATCGCGATGGCCTTCGTCGGCACCCTGGCCGCCGAGTTCTTCCTCAACGCCAGCGGCGTCGGCGGCCTGCTGCTCGCCGCCAGTACCAATTTCGACAGCGCCGCCGTACTCGGGCTCACCGTGCTCGTCTCGGTGCTCGCGGTGGGCCTGATGAGCCTCGGCCGCGCGGTCGAGCGCTACTTCGCGCGCTGGCGGGCGGTGGAGGAATGAGCGTCGTCTCCGCCCCCACCCATCGGCTACGGAACCTCCCCGGCTGGGTCGGCAAGCTCATCGTTGCCGCGCTCATCGTCGCGGTGTGGGAGGCATCGGTCCATCTCTGGCTGCCCGACTACCTCCCTACGCCGTCCGGTGTGGTCCGCGCGGCCTGGCCGACGCTGACCTCGGCCGACTTCGGCGCCGCGTTCCGCGAGACCATCGGCGGCGTCGCCGCGGGCCTGCTCATCGGCTGTCTCGCCGGCACCGCGCTCGGCCTCGCGACCGGTCGGATGCCGTGGCTGCGCTATCTCACCTCGCCGTACCTCAGTGGGCTGTACGCGATGCCGATGCTCGCGATCGTGCCGATGGCGACGATCTGGCTCGGCTACTCCAGCCAGACGCGGCTCGCCGTCATCGCACTGTCCGCGTTCCTGCCGTGCGCGGTCAGCACCGGCGACGGCGCCCGCAACGTACCGTCCCAACTACGGGAAACCGCCGAGGTGCTACGGCTGTCCCGGGTCCGGTTCGTGTTCGACGTGCTGCTGCCCTCGACGCTGCCGTTCGTCGTCGCCGGCGTTCAGGTCGCCGTCGGCCGGGCACTCGTGGGTGCCGTGGCGGTGGAGTTCCTCGCGAGCCTGCCGGGCCTGGGCACGTTCATCCTGACCAACGCGCGGTCCTTCGAACAGAACACGGCCTTCGTCGCCGTGTTCGTGCTCGCGGTACTGGGTATCGCGGCGCGTGCCGGCACCGAGACCGCACTGCACCGGCTCATGCCGTGGCACCTGCACGTCAACCGATGAGGAAAGGAAATCCGGTGGAGACTGCTCGCACGGCGCGTCCTGAGACGTTCCGGACGGAGATCGCCGACGGGATGCGCATCGAATGGGACGTCCCGATCGTGATGGACGACGGGACCGTGCTGCGGGCCGACGTATTCCGTCCGGTCGACGACGCGCCGGTGCCGGTCATCCTGACCTACGGCCCGTACGCGAAGGGCCTGCCGTTCCAGGTCGGCTACCCCAGCGCCTGGGAAGCGATGCGCAGGGACCACCCCGACGCGGTCGCGGGCAGCACCAACAAGTACCAGAACTGGGAGGTCGTCGACCCGGAGAAGTGGGTGCCGCACGGGTACGCGTGCGTGCGGGTCGACTCACGCGGCACCGGCCGCTCACCCGGCTACATCGACCTGTTCTCCGCCCGGGAGACCCGCGACTACTACAACTGCATCGAATGGGCCGGCGTCCAGCCGTGGAGCAACGGCCGGGTCGGGCTCAACGGCATTTCGTACTACGCGATGAACCAGTGGCACGTCGCGTCGCTCAACCCGCCACACCTGTTCGCGATCTGCCCATGGGAGGGTGCCGCCGACTTCTACCGCGACGGTGCTCGCCAGGGCGGGATCCGCTCGACCTTCTGGGACAACTGGTACGACATGCAGGTCAAGACCGTCCAGTACGGCGTCGGCGAGGCAGGCGGACGCAACCCCAACACCGGCCAGCTGATCTGTGGCGACGAGCGGCTGACGACCCAGGAACTGGACGCCAACCGCTCCGACTTCGGCGCCGACCTGCGCGCCCACCGCTTCGCCGACGAGTTCCACGCGGTCCGATCGGCACACTGGGACCGCGTCACCGTGCCCGTGCTCAGCTGCGGCAACTGGGGCGGCCAAGGGCTGCACCTGCGCGGCAACGTCGAAGCGTTCGTCCGCGCGGCCTCAACGCGCAAGTGGCTGGAGATGCACGGGCACGCCCACTGGCCGCTCTTCTACACCGACTACGGCGTCGACCTGCAGATGCGGTTCTTCGACCGGTACCTGAAGGAAGCCGACAACGGCTGGGAGGACCGGCCGGCGGTACAACTGCGGATCCGGCACATCGACGCGACGTTCCAGCCGAGGGGCGAGGAGGCCTGGCCGCTGCCGGCGACGGACTGGACCCGGTGGTACCTGTCCCTCTTGCCTGCGTTGTCCGAATCGGTGCCGGCCGCCGGCTCGGTCTCCTTCCCGGCCCTCGGCGACGGGCTGGAGTTCTCGACGCCGCCACTCGATGCCGACGTCGAGGTGACCGGTCCACTCGCCGCGAAGCTCTTCGTCTCCTCGACCACAACCGACGCCGACCTGTTCCTGGTCGTCCGGGTCTACTCGTCGACCGGCTCGGAGATCGTCTTCCAAGGCGCGCTCGATCCGCACACCCCGATCGCGCAGGGCTGGCTGCGCGCCTCCCATCGCCAACTCGACCCGACACTGTCGCAGCCCTACCGTCCCTACCATCCGCACGACACCGCCGAGCCCATCGAGCCCGGCGAGGTCTACGAACTCGACATCGAGATCCTGCCCACCTGCCTCGTCATCCCGGCCGGGTACCGGATCGCGCTGCAGGTGCGCGGTCGCGACTACGTCTATCCCGGTCCGAGCGCGCGGCTGTCCAACCTGAAGAACGACCTGACCGGCTGTGGACCGTTCCTGCACAACGACGACGGCGACCGCCCAGCCGGCGTGTTCGACGGCGTGACCACCATCCACCTCGGCGAACAGTACCCATCCCACCTGCTTCTGCCGGTCATCCCAGACGCGAACCCCGCACGCCGTGCGCGTGACCACTCGCATCCTGATCCTCGTGAGGTCGCTGTCGCCGGACCAGCGGAACTGACAAATAACGGCTGATCGACCGATCAAGGGAGAGACGCCGGATGACGGCCGAGACCACCGTGGGACAGTCGGCCGCCGGACGTCCGCGATCATCGACTGCGGACCGGGCCGGCCCGGAGCGCTCTCTCAATCGCGACGCTCAAGCCCGATCCGCTCGGAGCGCAAGCCGTCCACGCCCTCGAATGGTTTGCTCGCTTCGACGGCGACGACGCATACGCCAAGCGCCGCCCCCGCTCCCGCTACCTGGCGGCAACTCCACGCCGACATCGAAGACATCCCGAACCATCTCGGAGGCGTCCACCCAGTAGCGCATACTGGCAGCCTTTGGCAAGCCACCGCCTTCGCGGTCGGCGCGACCTTGCGCATGGTGACCAACATCGACCTCGCAGTCATGCAGCGCGACCAACTCTGGGAGTCGGCCGCCGACTACGACGCAGCCGTCATACCGATCCTGTACCAACACCTTCTCGGCCAGGGCCCCGACCTCGCGCTTGCCGTCGAGGCGGCCACGTCGATGGCCGACGACGTCCTCGACTTCCTCCACGCCCAGCGGGTACCCGTCGATCGACTTCTCGTCCTCCGACCGCCCGGAGGCGCGAAAGACAACTCCATCACGGCTCCCGCCGCAGCCGTCGCCCTCACGGTCGGGATCCGCGACCAGGCGCGCCGCAGCACCAAAGGCCCACCATCAGCTCCTACACGAGCGACGACGGCGAGCTGGTGCCGGTCGCCTCAGTCACCGCCGCTGGCGCTGACCCTATCGACCTGACCCCGCGAATTGAGGGAGTTGCGATCATCGCTCCGTTCGAGGGACGGGGTGCAGCCGCTCGATCGGCGGACGGGACCGTCACCGAAGGCAAGGATCGATCTATCCCGAGTAGCCCCAACCTCCCTCGTTCCCATCGATGGCGATCAGGTGGACCACCAGCTCCATCAGCCCAAAGAGGACAAATAAGATCAACCAATCGAAATGCTTCATTAACTAACATCACGGGTCGAAGAGGTCCATTACCGCCAGACCTGAGTTCGAGGACGCCCCTGGACGAGACACAAACGTCCCCTGACATAGAGGAGGTTCGACGTCAATCCGACGACCGATACAGCGGAGATCGATAGTCTGCTATCCCGCGTCGCCTTGTGGTGTTTCGTCTGCGGGCTGTGCCCGGAAGGAGATCAAAAACCCCGCCCCCATGATCTGGGGGCGGGGCTCTGACCTGCACTTTCAGTTGTAGCGGGGACAGGATTTGAACCTGCGACCTCTGGGTTATGAGCTCAGCGAGCTACCCAGCCGCTACCTACTACGCGACCAGCACCCTCAGTGGCTGCCCCGAACCCGCAACCAGTACCAGCCCTGACCGGCGGTTCCGGCCTGGCCGCCCGAGCGCCGATGAATGAGTCGGCGCCTACCGGGGATTAGCTGGACCAGGCCGACAGAGACAGGAGGCGGCGATGGGCGTCGACCGGGACTGCACCGAGGTGGGAGACGATTTCGTCCGGGTCACCCGTACCGTCAACGCTCCCATCGG
Source organism: Micromonospora sp. NBC_01699 (assembly GCF_036250065.1). NCBI lineage: Bacteria > Bacillati > Actinomycetota > Actinomycetes > Micromonosporales > Micromonosporaceae > Micromonospora > Micromonospora sp. NBC_01699. The sequence continues at coordinate 5,557,739 of NZ_CP109199.1, forward strand.
CCAGATCTTCGAGTACGTCATCAACGTCGACCTGAGCCACATCTTCCCCAGAACCGGACACTCGCCGGCAATCGTGGCCAGCAGCGTCACCACCGGCTGGAACACCCCGGGCCTGCGCCGGACGAACACCTCCGACGACGGCTCGACCAACGAGGAAGAACTACTGACGGTGGAGCCGCCGAACTCGTTCTCGTACCGGATCGACAACTTCAGCTCGCCGCGGCTGCGCGAGGTGATCGACAGCATCGAGGGGTCCTGCTACCTCACCGACCAGGAGGACGGCACCACGAGCATCGAGTGGACGTACGCCCTGAACCCGGTGGACGAACCGGCCCGGGCGGCTATCAAGGAGGACCTGCTGCCGCTCTACACCGAGCGGCTGAAAATGGCGATGAGCATCCTGAAGGACGACCTCGAGTGTTGACGACGGCGTCACGGACCGCCCCCCGGGGAAGCGGCCGGCCGACCTCGGCCAGCTCATCGAGGCAACCCGACGCCGGATGCTGGCCGAGGGCTGGAGTCTGGTCCTCTGCGCGACGGACCTGGCGTTGCAGACCCGCGCGGCGCCCCGTGGTCGCGCACGCCAGCACCACCCCCGGCGTCGCGGTCCTCTCCATGCCCGCGCTCGGCCCCGTCGCCGTGGCCCAGCGGATGGCCGAGGCCGCAGACCGGCTCCTCGCGGCACCACGCGGCGATACCGACGCGGTCGGCGACCCGGTACGGGCCGGCCCGCGCCCCCGGCGACTGGCCACCGCGCGGCGGGCCCAGGAACTCGGCGCGCGCGTGAACCACCATGCGTCCGGCATCGGCCTGCTGGCCGGGGTGATCGCCGTCGAGCATCTCGGACAGCAGCCGGGCGCACCCCCGGGTGGAGCGCTCCTCCTCCCGCGTGACCGTGTAGGAGGGGACACATCACGCCGCCGTGCTCCCGTCGGCATTTCCCGACCCCCACGCACCGGAGCACGGCATAGGCGAAGCTGCCACCGTCCCGGGGGTAGCGGAACACCGTGTCGGTGTGGCCGTGGTCGTAGTCGACGCCGAGCCGTAGGTGACTGTCGAGCGGGTATGGCGGCATGACCTTGCCGGGGTCCATCCGGTCTTCCGGATGAACCCGGCCTTGAGCTGCCCGAAGGCGCGCATCAGCGGTTCACCGAACATCTTGGGCAGCAGCTCCGCCCTGGCCTGCCCATCGCCGTGCTCCCCGGAGAACGAGCCGCCGTAGCGCAGGACGAGGTCGGCCGCGCGCTCGCATCCGCAGCTCGGTGAAGATACCTTGGATGGGCATACCGGACAGAAGCCGGCTCAGTGCCCGGGCTCCGGCCATCGGCGACATCAGCGGGCGGCCGGGTGGAGGTGCACAACACCGCCGACGGTTGCCGTTCTTGTCGTCCGACTGTCAGCCGCCTGACCCGTCGACATTGACGAGCACCCTCGTACGGGTCAGCGGGATGCTCGCGGGTCAGACGCTCTTCAGTTCCGCCGCTCCGAACGAGACCGCGAAGCGTTTGCACCAGATCGAGACGCTTCGGAAGTCCGCCGGATCGATCGCCGGCGGCAGCTCGTACACCTGGTCACCGCGATTGCCCTTGAGCCGCGCCACCTCGAACCACTTGCCATCGTCGAACAACCGCCAGCCTGCCCTACCCGCGACCACCCGTTGGTCGGTCAGCCATACCCTCAGGTCCGGCCCATTCGACGTGTCGAGATCGTGCAGCACGAGCAGGTTCGGGCCGTCGGGCTGTCGGACGATCTCCGCACGTCCCGTCGTCGCGTGCTCGTGCGTGACGAAGACCCCTGCGGCCAGTACCTGGTTCCCGGCCGGCGCGCCGGACGCCGGAGCAGCCGTGGCCGTGCCGGATGCTTCGGGTGCGGCCTTCGTTGTCGCCAGCGCAACGGGTAGGGCGTCATCGACATAGGTGTCCGTGGCCAGCTTCCACGGCTGGAACCAGTAGAGGCCGAACGCCGCCACGATGCCGAGAAGCACCACACCGGCCCAGGCGAGCGGTGACCGGAAGATCCGTTTCAACATTCGTCGAGAATACGGCGACGGCATCCGCGAAGAATGACCATAGCCATTGCGAGAGTCTTACGGCGCGCCGTTCCGGTGAGGTGGGTGGCGTCGACCGGCTTGGTCACACGCGACCGGGCAGGTCACGCCCGCTCACGCGCCGGTCAGCCGCGCACCCCGCTGCTGCCAGCGCAGGACGCGACGGGAGACATCGGCCGCGCGAGGTGGAGCAGGCACGCGCGGCGGATGCACTGCTCCCGGTCGCCGCCCTGGCCGCGGCGACCGCCGACGGTACGGGTACGGGTACGGGTACGGGATGGTCACCGGCCGGCGGTTCGGCGTACCACCGGCCGGTGACCGCACCGGGTGGGGCCGGCGCCGTCGTACCGAATCAGGTCGTCGTGCAGGTCAGGTTGGTCGGTGGGTTGTTGGCTCCGTTTGCGGTGGCGACAAAGCCGAGGGTGGCGGATCCACCCGCGGGCAACGACCCGTTGTAGTCGACGTTCGCCACCGTCACGTTCGCCCCGCTCTGCGTGTACGAGCCGCTCCACATCTGGCTGATGGCCTGTCCGTTGGGAAAGGTCCAGGACACGGTCCAGCCGCGGATCGGGGCCGAGCCGGCGGTCACGGTGACCTCGCCCTGGAAGCCGCCCGACCACGAGTTCGTCACCGTGTACACCGCCCGCGCGCCGGACGGCGTGGGAGTGCTGGTGAGAGTCGGTGACGGTGACACGCTGGTCCGCGCCACGCGGTAGGTGTGGCCGGCGCGGACGTTGAGTTGAACGACATCTGCCTCAGGTCGTGTGGTGGCCGGTGTGCTGCCGTCGGTGACGTCGACGAGTGTGAAGCTTCCCGTGAGGAGCAGAGCCCTGAGTTTCACCACGCCGTCGCGGTCCGCCCGCACCCGGATCTCGTTGGCCTGGCCGCCGGTCCAGGTCATGCCGATGGTGTATCCGCCTCGACCTCGCAGTCCTGCGACCTGCCCCGCGGGCCACGCGGTCGGCAACGCGGGCAGCACGTGTAACTCGCCGTTGTGGCTCTGTAGCAGCATCTCGGTGATGCCGGAGGTAGCGCCGAAGTTGCCGTCAATCTGGAACGGTGGGTGCAGGTCGAACATGTTCGGCGCGAGCCGATCGGTTCGTACCAGGTCCCGGATGAGCTTGTGGGCGCGGGCGGCTTCTTCCATCCGGGCCCAATAGTTGATTTTCCAGGCGAGGGACCACCCGGTTCCGTCGTCACCGCGTAGCTCCAGCGTCCGGCGCGCGGCCTCGTACAACCGCGGTGTTCCGCGCCTGGTGATCTGGTTGCTGGGGTGCAGCCCGTACAGGTGGGAGATGTGGCGGTGGGTCCGCTCTGGCTCGATCCAGTCGGAGAGCCACTCCTGGATGTTGCCGCGTGAGCCGACGCGCATCGGCGGGAGCCGCTCCTTTGCCGTGCGCACCTGCGATCGGAATGCGGTGTCGACGCCGAGAACCTCGCTGGCTCTGGCTGCGGCCTCGAACAGGTCACGCAAGATCTGGTTGTCCATTGTCGGACCCGCGCAGACGCTGACGTTCGCGTGGTGGGCGAGTTCCGGCGAGTTCGACGGGTTCGTGACCAGGTATCCGAGCGTCGGATGGGTGACCAGGGTATCGAGGAAGAACTGAGAGGCGCTTTTCAAGGCAGCGTAGTTCGATCGGAGAAAGTTGACGTCTCCGGTGAACAGGTAGTGTTCCCAGATGAGGGTGGCCAGCCATGCGCCGCCGGTCTGCCACATTCCCCACAGGGCCCCGTCGACGACCGAGGCACCACGCCATCCGTCCGTGTTGTGGTGGGTGACCCAGCCGCCGGCTCCGTACTGGGCCTGGGCGACCCGCGCCCCGGTCACGGACAGGTCCTTGACCATGTCAAAGACCGGGAGCATGCACTCGGCTAGGTTCGTGGTGTCGGCGGGCCAGTAGTTCATCGGCAGGTTGGCGTTGATGGTGTACTTCGAGTCCCAGGGCGGCGCCATCGACTCGTTCCAGATGCCCTGCAGGTTCGCCGGTTGGGTGCCCGCCCGCGATGAGGAGATCAGCAGATATCGCCCGAACTGGAACAGCAGGGCGGAGAACTGTGGGTCGTTGGTACTCGCGTGTTGCGCGATCCGTACGTCGGTCGGCTGGTCGGCCGCGGCTGTGCGGCCCAGGTTGATGGTCACCCGGTTGAACAGCCCCTGGTAGTCGGCAAGGTGGCGACTACGTAGCTGATCGAGGGCGACGTTTCGGGCGGCACCGAGGCGGGCACGTGCGGCGCCCTGGTAGTCGCCGTTGACGGTGCGGTAGTTCACGTAGCTGGAGCCGATCGAGATCAGCACGGTCACGCTCGTGGCACCCGACACCCGCAGCGTGCCGCCGGAACTGCTGACCGTGCCGCCGGTTGCAACAGCATTGGCCAGGGCGAGGAACCGTACCGAGCCGTTGACACCCTCCATGTTGCCGGAGACGCCGTCGACGGCGATGGTCGCGGCGTCCGGGCTCGACATGGTCGTCCGTTGCGGACTGTCAAAGGTGGCGTTGAACGTGATCGAGCCGGTTCGGTCGGCGGTCAGCCGGATCACGATCACCTGGTCGGGTGCGCTGGCGAATACCTCCCGCTGATACCGAACACCGTTGAGCACGTACGTCGTGGTGGCGGTGGCGGTGGTGAGGTCGAGCGTCCGGTTGTACTGTGACACCCCGCCGGAGGAGCCAAAGGCCAACCGAAGGTTGCCCACGGGCTGGTAGGCGAGCTGCCCGCCCGGGGTTCCCATCATGGTCTGATTGATCAGGTCCTGCGCCTGGGTCCACTGGTCCGCGAAGACCTGCCGCCGGATCTCGGCCAGGGTGGCCGCGCCCCGGCCGTTGGCGGAGTCGTACGGGCCGCCGGCCCAGATGGTGTCCTCGTTGAGCTGTAGCCGCTCGGTGTTGACGTTGCCGAACACCATGGCGCCGAGGCGCCCGTTGCCAATCGGCAGCGCGCGAAGCCAGTCGGTGCCGGCCTCCTCGTCGTACCACAGCGCCATATCGCCCGCGGCGAGCACTTGCGGCGGCGCCACCGAGCCGGCCCGGGCGGTGGCGTTCCAGGCGACCGGCAGCAACGCGGCTCCGGTCCCCACTGCCCCCGCCCTGAGCACATTCCTTCGTGTCACCTTCGGCATGCCTGTCTCCAAGCCGATCGTAGGGACGGAACCCTCGGCCCCGAGGGGAGACTCGACGTCGAACCCGGCGCAGGGATCGTCATGTCCGGGACCACCGCTGGTTCGCGCCGACGTGGCAGTTCCAGACGATCACGGCGGCGCCGTTGGTGGTGGCGGCTCCGCTCACGTCGAGGCAAAGGGTCGGCAACCGCACGCTGCTTATCGTGCCGTTGCCGTTGAGGGTCCACCGCTGGTTGGTGCCGCCGTTGCAGTCCCAGATCTGTACCTGCGTGCCGGCGGTTGCGCTCACCGGGATGTCCAGACACTTGCCGAGGACCTGAAGAGTCTGACCACTCTGGCTGAACATCTGGTTGGCATTGTTGTGGCAGTCCCAGATCACCGTCGGGGTTCCGTTCGCGGACGAGCCCAGATTCACGTCGAGACAGCGACCGGCCGCTTCGCCGCGTAGCCGGAATGTTGGCTGTGGCTCGACCGTCCCGCCACCGCTCACCCGGTAGACCACCGTCCCGTGGGCGGGGACGTTGGCGGAGATCGTGCCCGACGTGGTGGTGGTCGCGTTCGTCCACGCGTCGAGCAGGCTGAACGAGTTGCCGGTCTTGCCGACCGCCGCCGCCGTCGTGGAGACGGTCGTGGTGGAGCTGCCCTGGTTGAGCAGGGCCACCGCGACGTCCCCGTTGGAAAGCCGTTTGGCCAGCACACGCCTGGTCTGGTCGTTTGACACCTGCACTGCCTGGAGGGCGAGGGAGTCCTGGTTGATGGCGATGAGGTGCTGGTTACGCAGGATCGTCAGGGTGGCCGAGTCAGCGGAGCGCAGGTCGTTCCCGGCCATCAAGGGCGCCGCCATGATCGCCCAGAGGGCGAAGTGGCTGCGCATCTCGGTGTCGGTCATGCCGCCCCGCCCCACCTCGAGCATGTCGGGGTCGTTGAACGACCCGGGCCCGGCGTACGAGGACAGTGGGACGTTGACGTTGACGATGTTCTGGATTCCCATCGGGTATCCGTTCGTCTGGCCGCTGTTCCACGTGTTGGTGATGTCCTCGGTGGTACGCCACAGGTTGGCCACATCGCCCCAGTTGCGCATCGGCCCGGTCTTCTCGTGGATGCTGTTCGAGTTGATGCTGTAGACGATCGGTCGACCGGTCGCGGCCAACGCGTCGCGCATCTTCGCGAACGCCACAACCTGGTCGTTGATCGATCCAGCGGGCGAACACCAGTCGTACTTCAGATAATCCACGCCCCACGCGGCGAACTGCCGGGCATCCTGGACCTCGTGTCCGAGGCTCCCGGTCGAGCCGGGGAAGGCGTCGAAGTACTGGGCGCAGGTCTGGTCCATGGGCGACTGGTAGATGCCGAACAGCAGGCCACGGGCGTGCAGGTAGTCACCCAACGCTTTCATCCCGCTCGGAAAGCGACTCGGATGGGCCTGTAGGTTGCCCTGTGAGTCCCGGTTGGGGTCGAACCAGCAGTCATCGACCACGACGTAGCGGTAGCCGAGATCGCGCATCCCGTTGGTCACCATGGTGTCTGCCATCTGCCTGATCAGCGTCTCGTTGATGTTGCAGCCGAATGTGTTCCAGGTGTTCCAGCCCATCGGCGGGGTACGAGCCACGCCGTTGTCGAGTGCCCATGCCGATCGTGGCGAGTGCGTCCCGACGACTGCCGCGGATGCGGCCACCACCACAAGGCTCAGGGCCGCCAACCATCGTGATCTCCACCGCATCATGCCTCCTCAAGTGCCGATCAACGGCACGTCAGTCGTTCCGTGACAGATACTCAGCTGAGGCGCACGAGGCGCCAGCGGTTGTCGGAGCTGCCATTGTCGGCGTCCTGCACGGCCTGAGCACCCCAGGCGGTGTTCCCATTGAGGACGCCGAGAACCTTGCCACTGTTGACGTTGCGGATCTTGTGAGTGCCGTCGCCGTTGTCAGTCAGTGTCCAACGATGGTCGGCGGTACCGTTGTCCGACCACTGCAACACCACGGCGTTGTCGGCGGTCGACATGTTCTCCACTCCGAGCACCTTTCCGCTGTTGACGTTTCTGAATCGAACGGCATTGCCGTCGGCCACCATGACCCAGTTGTGGTCGGTGGTCCCGGTGTCTCCCCACATCACGGCCAGACCGCCGTCTGCGGTGGACATGCCCTGCACTCCGAGCACCAGGCCGCTCGCCGCGTTGACCAGTTTGTACGTATTGCCGGTGCCGCCACCCGAGCCGGTGTTCCAGTAAACGGTGTAGTTGAAACCGTGCGCATCGCGGAACGGCACGAGATTGACGGTGGACCCGTTCGCGGTCGCCGTGAACGTCAGCGCGCTCGCGCTGGTCCGGGTGATCGAGGAGACTGTCAGCGCGGGTAGCGAACCGAGGGTGGAATTGCCGTAGTTGCCACACAGCACCTCCGGGCCATAGGTGATCGCCTGGACGCTGGCATTGTCGTTCGCCGCCTGCATGATGACGCGCATGGGCAGACGTACGGTGATCGTGTCACCCGCGGCCCAGGTCCGGGTGATCGTGGCATAGCTACCCGTCGCCACATTCTGTACCTGACCGTTGACGCTGATCGTCGCGCCGTTGGTCCACCCGGGGATCCGCACCCGGATGCTCCACGATCCGCTCATCGTGCCGCCGAGCGTCAGGGTCGTGGTGTCGCTGGCCGGATAGGCGGTGCTCTGCGTGACCGTGATGCCCCGTTGCGACCAGGTCAGCACCGACGGCACGAACAGGTTCACGGTCAGCGTGGTGCCGTTGTGGAAGTAGATGGAGTCCATCAGTTTCGTGTTCGTCTCGATACCGGCGCCCTGGCAGCACCAGAACGTGGTGTAGTCGGTGCTCCAGGTGCCGCCACCCCAGGCCGGACCCACGCCCCGGCGACCGCCGGGATTCAGCGGCGTGAAGTAGGTGATGTGGCCGTGGCTGTCGGCCGAATTCTGTGCGCCGACCAGATGGTTGACCAGTGCGCGCTCGTAGTAGTCGAAGTAGGTCGACTGGGTCGGGTCGAGCAGCCACAGTTCCCGGGTCAACTTCAGCATGTTGTAGGTGTTGCACTGTTCGCAGGCGTCGCTGCTGAGGTATCCCGCGATGGCGTTCGGCGGACGGAAGTGCTCCGCCTGACTGTTGCCACCGATGACGTACGTGTGCGCGTTGACGGTGAAGTTCCACGCGTTGCGGGCGATGTCCCGGTAGCGGGTGGTGCCGGTGGCCTTGTATTCGCGCGCGGCACCCACCCACTTGGGCACCTGGGTGTTCGCGTGCAGCCCGCTGAGCTGGTCCTGGTTGGCGGCGAGCGGGTTGAAGACCGCGGCGTGGTCGAACCGCTGTGCGGCGGCCAGCCAGCGAGCGTCGCCGGTCTGCTGGTAGATGTCGGTCAGCACGGCGTTCATCCCGCCGAACTCGGTGCCCAACATCGCCTGCATCTGACTCGCGGTCAGCCGCGCCGTACGGGTGTCGACCCACCCGGCGAGCGCCAGCAACACCGTACGCGCCTGGGTGTTTCCGACGTACCGCCACACGTCGAGCAACCCTGCCAACGTCTTGTGGACGCAGTAGTAGGGAACGTTGCCGTTGTTCAGGGTGCGCGCCTCAAGGGCAGTGAAGTCGGACTCCGGGAAGCCGGAGAGATAGCCCGCGCCGAACCCGGCGGCTCCGTTGTTCGCCTGGCACTTGGCCATCTCGGCAACCATGTAGTTCGCCTTGTCGCGGCACGTCGTGTCACCGAGCACCGCGTATGCCTGGGCCCAGGCGGTCAGGAAGTGCCCCTGCATGTGCGTCCGGAACGGGAACGTCGGGGCGTCCCAGCCTCCGGTCGCAACCGCGCCGTTGGTCGACAATCGGTGGTTGGCCCGAAAGTTGTAGAGCAGCCGCTCCACGTCCACGAATCGCAGGTAGTTCAACGTGCGGGTCTGGTTGTCCAGAAACCTTCCAGCGGTGAGCCGAACCTGACCCAGCGGAAACGGGTACGCCGAGACCCCGATGTCCGCGCGGGCCGGCGGGAGTTCGGCGGCCATCGCCGGGTACGAGCCAAGGAGTTCGGCACCGCTCGCTGAGGCCAGCACACCGCCGGCTGCGGCGCCCAGTACGTGACGCCGGCTTAGGCGCAGGGATGACATGAATCCTCCAGAGTGCTTCGCCGGGGACGGGTGAGACGGAGCGGAGACAAACACCGAACCATGCCTCACGATCTTCGCGAAGGTGAGCGCTAACATGTGTCATACATGTTACGTCTAGCCCCCTCAACATTCAAGAGAGTCAATACAATGCACCTCTTCGCGAAAGTGATCCTGCTGGCCAGGACCGGCTCCGCGACCGCACATCAAGCGGGTCCGGCGCCCCGACAGAACCCAGCATCCCGTGAGGCCGACAGCACCTTTATTATCGTTAACATCCCAGGATCCATGCCCTTGCGACCGAAGGACGTCGCCAGGGCGGCAACCCTGCTGGTGGTGGTGAAGCGCGGGCCGGCGACACCTGTGTCCTATCGGTAGGAGCCGCCGGGTCGCACCGGTGTCAGAAATGGCCCGGTCGGCATGCTTCCGGCGGAAGTCACCGCGTACCCGGTTGCCGGCGAGCGTCGCCCTGGCCGGGTTCACCACCAGAGGTGGACCCCCGACGAGCACGGACTCCTGGCCCTCCTGCCGACCCTCCTCCCGAGCGCGGGCGACCAGCCCGGCCAGCCGCCGCCGGCGGTGCCAGGCTGTGGCCCGCAGGCCGAGGAGGGCAGTGGGCCGGCCCGGCAAGCGTGAACCGTGGCGCCGATCCGTGCCAGCACGGTCACGGCACATTGAAGCACGACATTAGGGCTGTTCAACGATGATCTGCGGTGAGGCCTGGGGACATGCGAGCGGATCGACACAGCCAAGGCGAGCTCCAGAAGCGAGAGCGGCGTGAAGGCCATCTTGTTATCGCTAACAACGCCTGTCAAGAGCATCTATGAAACGTGCCCGAAGTATCCCCGTAATACCGTGTACCCATCCACCGGCGACGACGCGGTGTGTGTTCCCCACCCGCCGGTGTCGCCAGGGAACACGGCCGCGCGGTCGCGCGGTCGCGGTGCGGCCGGCTCCAGCGTCAGCTGGCCGAACCGGCTCGGCGTTTGTTGTAGACATCGAAGGCCACGGCGACGAGCAGGACGAGTCCCTTCACCACCGACTGAGTCGACTGGTCGACGCCCATCAGCTGCATACCGTTGCTCATGACCGCCATGATCAGACCACCGACCATCGCGCCCACCACGGTACCCACTCCCCCGGTGACCGCCGCGCCACCGATGAAGGCAGCGGCGATCGCGTCGAGCTCGAACATGTTGCCAGCCGCGGGCTGGGCACCGTTGGACCGCGACGAGTAGATGACGCCGGCCACCGCCGCCAGAAAACCCATGTTGACGAACATCCAGAAGTTGACGGTGCGGACCTTCACTCCCGACAGCGCCGCCGCGGAGAGGTTGCCGCCGATCGCGTAGACCTGACGACCGAAGACCGTACGACGGGTGAGTAGGCCGTAGACCAGCACGAGGACCGCCAGGACGATCAGTACGATCGGCAACCCACGGGCGTGCGCCAACTGCCAGGCGAAGTACATGAGCACCGCCCCGACCACCGCCACCCGGGCGACGAACAGCGGAAACGACTCGACGGGCTGCTGGTAGCGGATGCGCGCGACCCGGGTACGGAAACCGCTCACCGCGTACCCGGCCACGGCGACGACGCCGATCAGCAGTGTGAAGGCGTCGAAGCCCTGCCCGCCGAGCAGTCCGTTGAGGAATCCCGCGGCGACCCGCTGGTACTCGGCCGGGAACGGCGACAGCGAGATGTTGTCGAGCACCCGCAGGGTCAGACCACGGAACAGCAACATCCCGGCCAGGGTCACGATGAAGGCCGGAATTCCGGCGTACGCCACCCAGAACCCGTGCCAGGCGCCGACCAGCACGCCGACCGCCAGCGCGGCCAGGATGCCGACCCACCACGGAAGGCCCTGCTGGATCACCAGGACGGCGGAGACCGCCCCGGTCAGCGCCACCACCGACCCGACCGACAGGTCGATGTGCCCGCCGATGATCAGGATGACCATCCCGATCGCGAGGACCAGGATGTACGAGTACTGCAGGACGATGTTGGTGATGTTCCCCGGGCTCAGCGACACCCCGTCGGTCAGGATCGCGAAGAACGCCACGATGACGACCAGGGCGACGTAGATCCCGCTCTGCCGCAGGTTGTTCAGCACCAGGGCCCGCAGGTCGCTCGTCCCGGTGTGCAGCGCGGCGGCCGGCGCGCCGTCCGGCGGCGTCGGACGCTCCGTCGAGGGAGTCTTGATGCTGGTCATCCGACGAACTCCTTGTCCCTGGTCATCAGCTCCATGAGGCTTTCCTGGGTTGCCTCGCCCACCGGCTTCTCACCCGTGACCCGGCCTGCGGCGAGGGTGTAGATGCGGTCGCACATCCCGAGCAGCTCCGGCAGCTCGGAGGAAATGATGATCACCGCCTTGCCGTCGGCGACCAGCCGATTGATGATCTGGTAGATCTCGTACTTGGCCCCGACGTCGATTCCGCGCGTCGGTTCGTCCAGGATCAGCACGTCCGGGTCGGTGAAGAGCCACTTCGACAGCACGACCTTCTGCTGGTTGCCGCCGGAGAGCTTGCCGACCACCGTCATCACGCTGGGCGCCTTGATGTTCATCTCCCGCCGGCTCGCCTCGGCGACCTTGATCTCCTCGTTGCCGTTGACCCAGCCCAGGCGGGACAGCCGGTCCAGGGCGGCGGCGGAGACGTTGCGCCGGACGTCGTCGATAAGGTTCAGCCCGAACCGCTTGCGGTCCTCGGTGACGTAGGCGATGCCGTTGCCGATCGTCTCCGCGACGGTACGGGCGCCGACCTCCCGCCCGTGCACGAACAACCGGCCCCTGATGTCGCGACCGTACGACCGGCCGAACACGCTCATCGCCAGCTCGGTCCGCCCGGCCCCCATCAGTCCCGCTATCCCGACGACCTCGCCGGCCCGAACGGACAGGCCGACGCCGTCGACGACCAGCCGGTCCTGGGTCGGGTGCCGCACCGTCCAGTCCTCGATCCGCAGCACCTCCGCGCCGGGCGAGGACACCCGGTCCGGGTAGAAGCTGTCCAGATCGCGCCCGACCATGCCCCGAATGATCCGCTGCTGGCTCACGTCGTCGGCTCGCATGTCGAGGGTCTCCACGGCGCGCCCGTCCCGGATGACCGTGGTCGAGTCGGCGATCGCGGTGATCTCGTTGAGCTTGTGGGAGATCATGATGCAGGTGATTCCCCGCTCCTTGAGCTGCCGCAGCAGGCCGAGCAGGTGCGCCGAGTCGACGTCGTTGAGAGCGGCGGTCGGCTCGTCCAGGATGAGCAGGCGCACCTTCTTCGACAGTGCCTTCGCGATCTCCACCAACTGCTGCTTGCCCACGCCGAGCTGGATGACCGGGGTGACGGGGTTTTCATCCAGCCCGACGGACGCCAGCAGCTCCGCCGCCTCGGCGTTGGCCCGGTTCCAGTCGATGAGCCCACCGCGTCCGCGACGCTCGTTGCCGAGGAAGAGGTTCTCGGCGATCGACAGGTGCGGCACCAGGGCGAGTTCCTGATGGATGATGACGACGCCGTTGGCCTCGCTGTCCCGAATGCCGCGGAACCGCATCGGCCTGCCGTCGAACAGGATCTCGCCCTCGTACGAACCGGCGGGGTGGACGCCGGACAACACCTTCATCAGGGTGGACTTGCCGGCGCCGTTCTCGCCGCAGATGGCGTGGATCTCGCCCCGGCGTACGGCGAGGGTGACGTCGTCCAGCGCGGTCACTCCGGGGAAGGTCTTCGTGATGCGACGCATCTCGAGGATGGTGTCGTCCATGGTCACTGTCCTCTGTCCGGTTGGACGCGGTACGCGACGCCGTCGGGCCCGGTCATCTTCGCCGAGTCCGACGGATGGCCTACTTCTTGGCCTGACCTGCGGCGACCTCTTCCGCCGTCCAGTAGCCCGAGTCAATCAGGGTGGCCTTGATGTCGTCCTTGTAGACGGTGGCGATCGGCAGCAGGTACGCCGGGACGACCTTGACGCCGTTGTTGTACGTCTGCGTGTCGTTGGGCTGTGGCTGTTTGTCCTGGAGGAACGCCTCGGCGGCGAGCGTGGCCTGGTCGGCGAGCAGGCGGGTGTCCTTGAAGACGGTGGAGCTCTGCACGCCGTCGTTGATCAGCTTGATCGAGGCGATCTCCGCGTCCTGGCCGGTCACCACCGGGATCTTCTTACCCGCGGCGCCGTAGCCGGCGTTCTGTAGAGCGGTGATGATGCCGCGGGAAATGCCGTCGTACGGCGACAGGACCCCGTCGATACGCGCACCGTCGTTGTAGCTGGAGGTGAGCAGGTCCTCCATCCGCGTCTGCGCGGTTCCCTGCTGCCAGCGCAGGATGGCCACCTGCTCGACAGTGGTCTGACCCGACTTCACCCGTAGCGTGCCAGCCTCGACAAACGGCTTCAGCGTGTCCATCGCACCGCCGAAGAAGTACTGGGTGTTGTTGTCGTCGAGCGAGCCGGCGAAGAGTTCAACGTTCAGCGGGCCCTTGGCCGTACCCTTCGCGCCGTCCTTGTTCTGCAGGCCGAGGCCGACCAGCAGAGCGGTGGCCTGGGCGACTCCGACCTTGTAGTTGTCGAAGCTGACGTAGAAGTCGACGTTCTTGCTGCCACGGATCAGCCGGTCGTAGGAAATGACGGGAATCTTCGCGTCGGCGGCGGCCTGCAACTGTCCGGTGAGTGACGTGCCGTCGATCGCCGCGATGATCAGAACGTCCGCGCCCTGGGTGATCATCTGGTCGACCTGCTGCGATTGGGTGGGGATGTCGTCGCCGGCGTACTGGAGGTCGACCTTGTAGCCCTTCGCCTCTAGCTTCGACTTGACCGCGTTGCCGTCGGCGATCCACCGCTCCGAGGTCTGCGTCGGCATCGAAACGCCGATGGTCAGGTCGCCGGGCTTGTCCCCGCTGGTGTCACCGCCGCCGCCCGCGCCCTCGCCGCTGCACGCTGCCAGACTCATCGCCAGCATGGCGCTGCCGAAAGCAACCAGGAACCTTCTGCTCACGAGCTTCTCCCCTCTGGACTCACCCGCCGACCGCTGGGACCAACTGTCGCCTTTGGGTAGCGTTAGCGCTCACAAAGTGAACGTCAACACTTGTTCCGAAATACCGGTGTCACGGTCTCGTAACGGAGGCGTCCCCGACGAGGAGGACTCAGGACTTCCTCTTCGGCATCGGGCCGGCGGCAAAAGCCGCTCACCACCATCGATGCGGCCGGGGGAGACTGCCGGACGGAGTTTTCGTCGGCCTGGACCAGACGGGCGATCAGCGACGCGGTGGGGCGACGCTGTCCCGGGCGACCAGGGCCGGGGCGATGGTCTGCCGCAACGCACCGCCGCTGCCCGATTCGATCTGGGCCAGCAGCATCTGCAGACTCGCCCGCGCGACCGCGCCGAAATCCGGCCGGACGGTGGTCAGCGGCGGGATGAAGTACGCCGCCTCCGGCACATCATCGAAGCCGACCACGCTGATCTCGTCCGGCACCCGCCGGCCGAACTCGTGCAGGGCCCGCAGCACGCCGAGCGCGAGATGGTCGTTGGCGGTGAAGACCGCGGTGACCTCCGGCATCCGTGCCAACATCTGTCCACACCGGTAACCCGAGGCTGCGGACCAGTCCCCCGGCAGCAGGGGCGGTGGATCCACCCCGGCGGCCAGCAGTGCCTGCCGCCAGCCGTCGATCCGGCCGACACTGTCGAACCAGTCGGACGGCCCTGAGACATGCCAGACCGTACGGTGGCCGGCGTCGAGCAGATGCTGGGTCGCCGCTCGGGCACCCGCCACCTGATCGACTGTCACCAACGGCACCGGCCGACTCGGGTCGCCGTCAACCGTGACCAGCGGGACATCCTTGGGCAGGCGCTCCAGCGCCTCACCCGCCGACTCGACCGGCGCGATGACCACGATGCCCGCGACACGGTGCGACAGGTGCCGCTCGACGGCGGCCGAGATGGACCGGTGGTCGAGGTTCTGCACACTGCCCATACTGACCGCGAAACCCTCCGCGGCGGCGGTCTGCTCCAACGCCGCCAGCAACGAGGCCGGACCGTAGAGCGTCGTGTTCTGAGCGACCACACCGATGACCTGTGATCGCCCGGTCACCAGTGCACGCGCCGCGCCGTTGGGGCGGTAGCCGAGCTGGGCGATTGCCGCTCGCACCCGCAGCCGGGTCTGCTCACGGACGTTGGGGTGCCCGTTGAGCACTCGCGACACCGTTTGATGCGAGACACCGGCCAGACGAGCAACGTCCGTCATCGCGGGACCGTGGACGGCCATTTCGCTCCCCCCACTACATCGCCGGCCCGCAGCCCGTCGACGTCGACTGGAGCGATTCGGCCCGATCCTCCTCGCTCAGCCACCACGCCGGTGCTGAATCCCAGGTGACCAGCGCTGGATGGCCTGCAGTCTACGTCAGCCGACGACTCGGAGGCGGCACCGCTGTGCCGGGATCGGCGGAACGTGCGCGCGACCGCGCGGCGTGATCACCGAGTCGGGTACACGGACAACCGGCTGCGCCCCGAATCACCATGGCCTGCTCCGCGCTCCGTCGGACGGAGTGTGGAGCAGGCCGGCGATGACAGGACGTGGTGGCGGCACGCGTGCACCCGCCTGGCGGGCACGTGGTCCTGTTGCGTCAGCAATCAGACCTAGCGCCGCTCGCGCGATGTCATGGCGTTGTCAGACTGAACCGGCGTACGGTAACCGCGCCACCGAGCGACTGGGTGGCATGGTTGAACATCGCGAATCGGTAGCCCATGAAGAACTGCCAGTTGTTGGCCAGGGTCAGGGCATTGCCAAGTGGGGTGAAGGTGACTCCGTCCGTGCTGTAGGAGAAGCTCGCTTGTCGGCCGGCGCCGGGTCTGATGTCGGCGCTGGCGCGCAACCAGATTCGGCCACCGGAGACTGCGGCGCTGGCCACCTCGGTACCGGTGCTGGTGGTGTTCCAGTTGCTGTCCATCGTTAGGCCGTTCTGCATGACCAGCCGGGTGGTGCCGTTGTCACGACGGACTCCGATCCACGCGGACGAGTTACGCAGCACCGCCAGCCCGGTGCGGTCACCATCGTTCATGGTGGAGTAGTCGAGTTCGATGGTGGCGGTGGAGCTGGGGCCCTGGATCCGATGGGTCAGGGTGTTACGTGCGGCGTACAGATCGCCGGTGACGGTGGCGGTCTGCAGGCGCAGTCCGTCGCTGACCGACCATTTGGTGTTGTCCGGGTTGTGGTTCCATTCCCATTGCGAGCCGAGCGTGGTGCCGGCAAAGGTGTCGGTGCCGGTCAGTGGTTTCACCGCCCGAGGCGGTGCGGGCAGGTTCGGTGCGGGGTAGGAACTACCCCAGGCGCCGTTGACCGTCTGCACCACAGGCCAGCCGTCGCCGCTCCAGCTGATCGGTGCCAGAGCCGGCATCCGGCCGCCGGGATAGGCATCCACGAAGGCCATGTAATACCAGTCGCCGTTCTGGGTCTGCACCAGCCCACCCTGATGTGGCACGCCGCCGCCGGAGATCGGACCCGGCATGTCGAGCAGCACCTGGCGCATCTCGTACGGGCCGAACGGGCCGTTGGTCGACTTCAGGACGTACTGCCCGTTCGCCGGTCGGGTGAGCCAGATGTAGTAGTTGCCCCCGCGCTTGTAGAAACGCGCTCCCTCCAGCGTTCCGACGCTCGACGGAGTGGTGAACACCTGCTGGGCGCGGACTTGACTACGCCCGTCGGCGGAGAGCTGCGCCACGCTGATCGTGCCGTTTCCGTACGCCACGTACATGGTGTCGTTGTCATCGATCAACATTCCGGCGTCGTAGTAGCAGTTGTTGATGGTGGTGTGCCGGTTCCATGCGCCGTCGACGGCGGTCGCGGTGTAGATATGGGTCTGCGCGAAGTCGACGCACCCCGCCCAGTAGAACGTCCGGTTGCTCGGACGGTAGTTCAACGTCGAGGCCCAGATTCCGTCGACGTACGCCCGGCTGCCGTTCAGGTCGTACTTCGACCCGAAGTCGAGCCGGGGCACGGAGTGACCGGCGAACTCCCAGTTCACCAGGTCGTACGAGCGCAGCACCGGTGCGCCCGGCGAGTAGTGCATCGTGGACGCCGACATGTAGTAGGTGTTGTCCACCCGGATGATGTCGACGTCGGCGAAGTCCTGCCACACGACCGGATTCGAGTACGGGGTGTTTCCGGGATTGCCGCTGCCGACGGGTACGAGCTGCCATTGCTGGTTGTTGCCACCCCAGTCGTCGTACTGCACCACGTTCGCACCGTCGGCGGTCGACGCGCCCTGCACCTCCACCGCCCTGTTGCTGTTCCGATTGATCAGGCGCACGTAGCCACCGGCCGAGTCCGCCAACCGGAACTGCTGGTTGGTCCCGTTGCCGTCAGCCCACTGCACCACCGCCGCGCCGTTCGCGGTGGAGAAGTTGTAGACATCGAGCACCTTGCCCGAATGACGCGACTTCAACCGGTAGTAGCCTCCGCCGGAGTCCACGAACTGCCACTGCTGCCAGGCACCGTCGTTACGCGGCCACTGGGTGATCCGCGCACCGTCGGTCGTCGCCCGGTTGTAGACGTCCAGCGCCTTACCGCTGTTGCGGTTCACCAACACGTACCAGGCATTGGTGTCGACCGTCGCGGCCGAGGCGGGTGTCGGAGCGACGGCCGCCAGCGCTCCGCCCACCACCACCGCCACCGCCGCCGCGGCGAACCGCGACAGCCACCCACGCCGCCGCGTTGGTGGCGCTACCCAGGGAACCCGATCGATGGCAACCATGATCCTCCTTCGACGACGCGAACCGAACGGTCTGAGTCGATGTCCACCGCACCGGGCGGGGCGCGAGGCTGGCCGTTTGCCTTTTGTGATCGCTAACATCGCCCACCGCGCTTCGCTGCACTCTGCTGTTGCGCACGGAGAGAGACATGATCGCGGGCGAACCAGCCGCAGATATCGACCGTCTCCGCTATAGACTGTGAGCGATAACACGCTCGTAGTCAAGACGTAACACAAGAGGCTCGTGGTCGTGCCGAACGAGGACGGGGTGGTCCTCCCTGCCCGGCAGACGCGGGCAGGGACGGACCACCCCGTCATGGACACGGTGGGGCCGGACGGGTCAGAGGCCGCGGGACAACCGGTAGTAGGCCTGGTTCCAGCGAATCTCGTCGGCAAAGCGGCG
The DNA here is from genome assembly GCF_036250065.1 of Micromonospora sp. NBC_01699. Taxonomy (NCBI): domain Bacteria; kingdom Bacillati; phylum Actinomycetota; class Actinomycetes; order Micromonosporales; family Micromonosporaceae; genus Micromonospora; species Micromonospora sp. NBC_01699. Next base: position 5,576,126 of record NZ_CP109199.1, read on the forward strand.
GGGCTTGGTCTCGGCGTCGATGACCACCAGTTCGGTCCGGCTCATCTGCGCCAGGTCGTGCAGCTCCTCCACTCCCACCGCCTGGGACAGCACGGTGTGGTGCGGCGCGCCAGCGGTGATCCACGCCTCTGCCGAGCCGGGCAGGTCGGGTCGCGGGCGCCACACGGCGCGGGCCACCGGCAGCCGGCGCAGCGGCTGTGGCGGAGCCACCACGTCGATCTCGTTGGCCACGAGCCGGAAGCGCTCCCCCATGTCTGCCAGCCCGAGCACCACCGCCGGGCCGGGCGCGGCGTCGAACACGAGCCGGACCGGATCCTCCCTGCCCCCGATGCTCAGTGGGTGGATCTCCACGCTCGGCACCCCGGACGCGATGGTCGGGCAGACCTCGAGCATGTGCGCACCGAGCACCAACTCCTCGCCCGGGGTCAGGTCGTAGGTGTAGTCCTCCATGAACGACGTACCGCCATCGACCCCCACCGACATCGCCTTGAGGGTCCGGACCAGCACAGAGGTCTTCCAGTCCCCCTCCCCGCCGAAGCCGTAGCCGTCCGCCATCAGCCGCTGCACGGCGATGCCGGGCAACTGGCGCAGCCCGCCGAGGTCCTCGAAGTTCGTGGTGAAGGCCCGGAACCCGCCCGCGTCCAAGAAGGCGCGCATGCCGAGTTCCAGGCGTGCGGCGTACCGCAGCGAGTCGTGCCGCTCCCCTCCGGCGAGCAGCTCGCCGACGATGCGGTAGGTGTCGTCGTACTCCTTGACCAGCTCGTTCACCTGCGCGTCGGTGACCTCATCGACCACCTGGACCAGGTCGTTGACGCCGTAGGTGTTGACCGACACCCCGAAGCGCAGCTCTGCCTCGACCTTGTCGCCCTCGGTCACCGCGACGTCACGCATGTTGTCGCCGAAGCGGGCCAGGCGCAGCGACCGCATCGCCGACCAGCCGCGCGCGGCGCGGGCCCACGCCCCGACGCGGGCGGTCACCCGCGGGTCGCTGACGTGCCCGGCCACGGTCTTGCGGGCCACACCGAGACGGGTCTGGATGTACCCGAACTCGCGGTCGCCGTGGGCTGCCTGGTTCAGGTTCATGAAGTCCATGTCGATGTCGCCCCACGGCAGCTCGACGTTGGCCTGAGTGTGCAGATGCAGCAGCGGTGTCCGCAACGCGTCCAGGCCGGCGATCCACATCTTGGCCGGCGAGAAGGTGTGCATCCACGCGACAACCCCGATCGCGCCCTGCATGGCGGCGTCGCGGCAGACCTGCAGAATCTCGCCGCTGTTGGTCAGGACCGGCTTCCAGACCACCCGGGCGGGAATCTGCGGCGATTCGTCAAGCACGGCCGCGATCCGACGGGACTGCTCGGCCACCTGCCGGAGAGTGTCCTCGCCGTACATGCCTTGGCTGCCGGTGAGAAACCAGACCTCGGGTTCGGTGTGTGATGCCATGGGGCTGCCTTCCGCGAGAGGGACGGTCACTTGTAACGGATACCGATGAGTCGCTGGAAGAGGATGAACACGAAGAGCAGACCCCCGATCACAATTTTGGTCCACCAGGAGCTGAGACTGCCGTCGAAAGTGATGAGGGTCTGGATCACGCCCAGGACCAGCACGCCGAGCACCGTGCCGAAGACGTAACCCGAGCCGCCGGTGAGCACGGTGCCACCGATGACGACCGCGGCGATGACGTCCAACTCCATGCCGACCGCGATCAGTGGCGCGCCGGAGAGGGTGTAGAAGGACAGCAGGATCCCGCCGATCGCGGAGCACAGGCCGCTGATCGTGTAGACGGCGATCCGGGTCCGCCCCACCGGCAGCCCCATGAGCAGCGCCGACTGTGGGTTGCCGCCGATGGCGTACACGTTGCGGCCCAGTCGGGTGTAGGCCAGCGTGTACGCGGCGACGGCGACCACGACCAGCGTGATCAGCACGCTGATCGAGACGAAGTTCCCGCGGGGATCACCGATCCGCTCCTGCGACATCCTGGTCCAGAACCCATCGGTGATCGGGATGGACGAACCGGAGATGAACGTGCACATCCCCCGGGCGAAGAACATCCCGGCGAGCGTGACGATGAACGGCTGGATCTCGAAGAAGTGGATGGCACAGCCCATCAGCAGGCCGATCGTCGGGCCGATGAGCAGCGCGATGACGAGGACGAGCGCCGCTGGCAGGCCCTCCTGGAGCAGCCAGGCCGACACCATCGCCGTCATGGCGACGACGGAACCGACCGACAGGTCGATGCCGCCGGTGAGGATCACGAAGGTCATACCCACCGCGACAACGAGCAGGAACCCGTTGTCGATGAAGACGTTGAAGATGACCTGCACGTTGGAGAACGCCTGGTACTGGGACACGCCGATGCCGTACATGACCAGCAGCAGGGCGAGCGTGGCCAGGACCGGCACCTGCCGCCTCGGCAGTCGGATCCAGGACGGGCGCGCGGTGAGCGATCCGGTGGTCATGCCGGCACCTGCTCCTTCGGCTTGGCGGCGATGGTGCTCGGCGGCGGCGCGCCGCTCCTGCGACGGGTGAATCGAGCACGGAAGGCCGGCGCCTGGATGAGACAGACGGCGATCACGACGACCGCTTTGAACAGCAGCGAGGTCTGCGGTGAGATGTTCATGGCGTACACCGTGGTGGTCAGGGTCTGGATGATCAGCGCGCCCAGGATGGTGCCGCTGAGGAAGAACCGGCCGCCCGCGAGCGACGTGCCGCCGATGACGACCGCGAGAATGGCGTCGAGTTCCACCCAGAGTCCGGCGGCGTTGCCGTCGGCGCTGGAGACGTTGGCCGTCATCATGAAACCGGCGATCGCGGCGCAGCCGGCGCTGAGCACGTACGCGAGGAACACGACCCGGCCGGAGCGGATGCCAGCCAGGCGGCTGGCCTCGGCGTTACCGCCCACCGACTCGATGATCATGCCCAGTGCGGTGCGGCGGGTGAACGCGGCGACGAGCAGGGCCGCCGCCAGCGCGATGAAGATCGCCAGCGGCAGGGTGAGCACGTGCCCCAGCCCGATCGCCCGGTACGGCTCGGAGTTGATGGTGATGATCTGGCCCTCGGTGATCAGCTGCGCGAGCCCTCGGCCGGCTACCATCAGGATCAACGTGGCGATGATCGGTTGAATACCGATCACGGCGACCAGCACCCCGTTCCAGGCCCCGAGCACGAGCGCGACCCCGAGGGCCATCGCGAGGGCGGTCAGCACCACGCCAAGGCTGTTCTGGTCGGGTTGCTGGCTGATGTACGTGCAGGCGATCGCGCCACTGATCGCGCACAGTGAGCCGACCGAGAGGTCGATGCCTCCGGTCGAGATGACCAGGGTCATGCCCAGGGCGACGAGGATCAGCGGCGCGCTCAGCCGCAGGATGTCGATCGGGGTGCCGTACAGGTGCCCGTCCTTGAGTTCGACGGACAGGAACCCCGGCCGGTAGATCGTGTTCGCGGCGAACATGACGACCAGCACGGCGGCGGGCCAGAACAGCCGGTGACCGATCATCGTCCGATAGCGGCCCATGGCGGCGTTCATCGGTCTGCCTCCTCCCGGTGGGATCCGTTGGCGATGGTCGCCATGATGCGATCGGCGTCGAGGCTGTCGTCGTTGATTAGCTGCGCGACCATCTGCCGGTCACGCATCACCACCACCTTGTGGCTGAGGCGCAGCACCTCCTCCAGTTCGGCAGAGATGAACAGCACCGCCATGCCGCCGTCGGACAACTGCGCCACGAGCTTCTGGATCTCCGTCTTCGCGCCGATGTCGATGCCCCGGGTCGGTTCGTCGAGGATCAGCAGCCGGGGCTCGGTGATCAGCCACCGGGCCAGGAGCACCTTCTGCTGGTTGCCGCCGGAGAGATTGCGTACCGGCACCTCCGGGTCGGACGGCCGGATGTTGAGCGCGCTGACGTACTTCTCGACCAGCTCGTCCTGCCTGCGGCGAGGGATGGGCCGCAGCCAGCCGCGGGCGGCCTGCATGGCGAGGATCATGTTCTCGCGGACCGACAGGTCGGCGACGATGCCCTCCGCCCGGCGGTTCTCCGAGCAGAAACCCACGCCCTGCTCTATCGCCCGCGCGGGAGTACGCAGACTGCTCGACGTGCCGTTCACCGCGACCCGACCACCGTCGGCCCGGTCGGCACCGAACAACAGCCGGGCCACCTCGGTACGGCCGGAGCCCAGCAGCCCGGCCAGTCCGACCACCTCCCCGGCGTGAATGGTGAGGTCGAACGGCTCGACCGCCCCCGACCGGCCGAGCCTGGACACCGCCAGCAGCGGGCTGCCCTGCTGTCGGGCGGCCACGTCGCGCCGCGAGTGCTCCTCGATCCGGCCGAGTACGTCGAGTTCCTTGCCGATCATCTTCTCGACGAGGGTGAGCTGGGGCAGTTCGGCGGTCGGATACTCGCCGACCAGCCCGCCGTTGCGCAGCACGGTGATCCGGTCGGCGATGCCGTAGACCTGGTCGAGGAAATGGGTCACGAAGACGATCGCGATGCCCTCGTCGCGTAGTTGCCGCATGATGCGGAACAGCTGGGCGACCTCGCCGGCGTCAAGGCTGGAGGTCGGCTCGTCCAGGATCAGCACCCGGGCCCGGATGTCGATCGCCCGGGCGATGGCGACCATCTGCTGGATGGCGAGGGAGTACGTCCCGAGCGGCGCGCTGACGTCGAGGTCGAGGTCGAGGCGGGCCAGCAGGGCACGGGCGCGGCGGCGGACCTCACCCCACCGTACGGCGCCGAGGAAGCGGGGCTCGCGTCCGATGAAGATGTTCTCCGCGACCGAGAGGTTGGTGCAGAGGTTGACCTCCTGGTAGACGGTGCTGACACCGGCGGCCGTCGCCTGCATCGGCCCGCTGAAGGACACCGGCTCGCCGTCGAGCGTGATCGTGCCCTCGTCGGTGCCGTAGACGCCGGTCAGCACCTTGATGAGGGTCGACTTGCCGGCGCCGTTCTCGCCCATCAGGGCGTGCACCTCGCCCGGAAAGAGCCGGAAGTTGACGTCGTGGAGTGCGCGCACCCCGGGAAAGGACTTGGCGATCCCGGTCATCGTCAGGACCGGACGGCTATCCGTCATCCCATCAGACCTCTTCTGGGTTGTCGACAGGGAAGGGCCGCTGCGCTCCCGTACGCCCGCCCGGTCGTCACTGCGGATCGCCCGGGCGGGCGTGGTACGAGGTGATCGCGGGCCACGCCCGGTCCGTTGCGGGTAACGGGGTGACGCAGCGGGGCCGCCACGCGAGCGCGGCGACCCCGGCGTCGGTCAGTACTTGCGGTTGGGCAGTGCCGCCTTGGCCTGCTCGGAGGTGAAGGTGGTCTCCTCGGTCTCGATTCGAGCCGGCACCTCCTCGCCGGCGTAGACCTTCTTCGCCAGGTCCATGAGCTGCGGGCCGAGCAGCGGGCTGCACTCCGCGATGAAGTTGAACTTGCCGTCGGCGAGGGCCTGCATGCCGTCCTTGACGGCGTCCACGGTGATGATGGTGATGTCCTTGCCTGGCACCTTGCCGGCGGCGGTGATCGCCTCGAGCGCGCCCAGTCCCATGTCGTCGTTGTGCGCGAACAGCACGTCGATCGTCGGGTTCGCCTTGAGGAACTGCTCCATCACGGCCTTACCGCCGGCCCGGGTGAACTCACCGGTCTGTGAAGCGATGACTTTCAGGTTCGGGTTGGCGGCGATTGCCTCGGCGAAGCCCTTCTTGCGGTCGTTCGCGGGCGCGGCACCGGCGCTGCCCTGCAACTCGACGATGTTCACCGGGCCCGAGGCGGTCTTCTTCTGCTCGACCAACCATTCCCCGGCGAGCCGGCCCTCCTTGACGAAGTCCGAGCCGAGAAAGCTCTTGTAGAGGGACTTGTCGGCCGAGTCGACCGAGCGGTCGGTCAGGATGACCGGGATGCCGGCGTCCTTGGCCTCCTTGAGCACGGTGTCCCACCCGGATTCCACCACCGGCGAGAAGGCGATCACGTCGACCTTCTGCTGGATGTAGTTGCGGATGGCCTTGATCTGGTTCTCCTGCTTCTGCTGCGCGTCGTCGAACTTCAGGTCGACCCCAGCGGCGGCGGCGGCCTCCTTGATCGAGGTGGTGTTCGCGGTACGCCAACCGCTCTCCGCGCCGACCTGCGAAAAGCCCATCGTGATCTTGCCGTCGTCGGTGGACCCGCCGCCGGTGTCGCTGTTGCCGCAGGCCGCCATGCTGCCGACGAGCAGCACGCTGGCGACGACCGAGGCGGCGCGCCATGCAGCGGAGTGCGTTCGCATCTTTCTCATCGGATCTCCTTGGGCTCGGTGTGGTGGATGCACCGCGCCTACCGCCGACGTGCGGGAAGTGGCATACGCGGCTGGTGCGTGCTGGTAACTCCGTGGTGCAGACCGGCGGGCTTCGACCCGGCCGCTGGGCGGTCAGGAATCGGCCGGTGCCGCCGGTTGTTGGCCGTAGACGTTCTGGTATCGGTGGTAGAGGGCGTCGATGTCGGCCTGCGCGATCGGCACCGGCTGCCCGAGTACGCGGGCCAGGTGCGCGGTACGGGCCACGTCCTCGCACATGACCGCCGCCTTGACCGCCGCGCGGGCGTCGCGGCCGATGGTGAACACGCCGTGGTTACGCATCAACACCGCGGGCGAGCGGTGCCCGACGAGCGTGCCGACGATGCCCTTGCCGATGTCGTCGCCACCGATCAGGGCGAACGGGCCGACCGGGATCTCCCCACCGAACTCGTCGGCCTGCGCCGTGAGATGGCAGGGGATCGCCTCCCCGCGGGCGGCCCAGGCGGTGGCGTACGAGCTGTGCGTGTGGACGACCCCGCCGACCTCGGGCATGGCCCGGTAGACGTAGGCGTGGGCGGCGGTGTCGCTGGACGGCGCCAGATCCCCCTCGACGAGTACGCCGTCGAGGTCGCACACCACCATGGTGTCCGCGGAGAGCTCGTCGTAGCCCACTCCGCTCGGCTTGATCACCATCAGATCCCGGCCGGGGACCCGCGCGGAGACGTTGCCGGCCGTCCAGGCGACCAGGCGGTATCGGGTCAGCTCGGCGTGCAGGCGGGCGACGCTCTCCCGCAGCTCGCCGATCTGTCGGCTCACCTCGGCGTTCATCGGATCACCTCCAGCGCGGTCCCGTGCGCGACCGCGGCGGCCTCGACCGCCGCGTTGCGGATCGCCCGGAGGCGGAGCATGACGTCGTTGCCGCCGCGCCCAAACTGGTCGTGCAGTGTCCGGTACTCGGCGTAGAGGGCGTCGTAGGCACGAACCCGCTCGGGATCCGGTCGGTAGACGGCCTCGTGCACCCGACCCATCGCCTGCGACGCCTCGTGGATCGAGGGGTATTCACCGGCGGCGACGGCGGCGTGGATCGCCGATCCCAGCGCGGGCCCCTGTGCGGAGCCGATGATGTTCAGCGGCCGGTTGGTGACATCGGCGTAGATCTGCATCAACAGGCTGTTGGAGGTCAGACCGCCGGCGATGACCAGGTCGTCCACCGCCACTCCGGACGCCACGAACGCCTCAATGATCATCCGTGTGCCGTACGCCGTGGACTCCAGCAGCGCCCGGTAGATGTCCTGCGGCCGGGTGGCCAGGGTCATCCCGATGATCATCCCGCTCAGGTCGTGGTTGACCAGCAGCGAGCGGTTGCCGTTCCACCAGTCCAGCGCGATCAGGCCGTGCGCACCGACCGCCTGGCTCGCGGCCAGTTCGGTGAGACGTTCGTGCGAAGCGACGCCGGCCGGGGCCGCGTGCTCGACGAACCAGCCGAAGATGTCACCGACCCCACTCTGCCCGGCCTCGTACCCCCACGCCCCCGGGCTGATGCCGCCGTCGACGACGCCACACATCCCGGCGACCTCCGCGAGGTGTGTGCCGTTGACCACGTGACAGGTGGAGGTGCCCATGATCGCGACAAGGCGACCGGGCTTCACCGCCTGCGCCGACGCCGCGGTGACGTGCGCGTCGACGTTGCCGACAGCCACCGCGATCCCCTCCGGCAGGCCGGTCCACGCCGCGGCCCGGGCGGTGAGCGCGCCGGCCCGGGCGCCGAGGGGTTGCAACGGACCGTCCAGCTTGCTCACGAAGTCGCCGAAATCCGGGTTGAGCGCGGTCAGGAAGTCCCGGGAGGGATGGCGACCGTCCTGAAGGATGCCCTTGTAACCCGCCGTGCAGACGTTCCGGGTTTCGCTGCCGCCGAGCTGCCAGACGATCCAGTCGGCCGCTTCGACGAAGCGCTCGGTTCGGTGATAGACCTCGGGGTCCTCTTCCAGCATCTGCAGGCCCTTGGCGAACTGCCACTCGGCTGAGATCTTCCCGCCGTACCGGCCGATCCACGGCTCCGCACGCTCGTGTGCCAACGCGTTGATTCGGTCGGCGTGCGGTTGCGCGGCGTGGTGCTTCCACAGCTTGACCCAGGAATGCGGACGGTTGCGCAGCTCGGGATCCTCGCAGAGCGGAGTGCCGTCGGCGAACGTCGGGAGCACGGTGCAGGCGGTGAAGTCGATGCCGATCCCGACCACCGCCGCGGGGTCCACCTTCGCGGCGGACACCGCCGCCGGGACGGCGTACCGCAGCACGTCGCGGTAGTCCTCGGGATTCTGCAGAGCCCAGTCCGGAGGAAGCGGTCGGCCTGCCGGAAGCACTGTGCTGATGACCCCGTCGCCGTACTCGTGCACCGCGGTCCCCAACTCGGCACCATCACCGACCCGAACCACAAGAGCTCGTCCGGACAGGGTGCCAAAGTCGACACCGACGACGTAGCGGTCGCCAGCTCCGTCCACACGGTTCATGTTCACCTCCACCGTAGACGGAGATAGTGTTAACGCTCACATCCAAACTCGTCAAGACATCTGTACGCAACGGCTCCGTAACGGAGCCGAACAGCCGTCCCGACTCGGGCGCAGCGACATCGCGGTGGCGCAAAGGATCCGTTCCGTCCCCTTTCCGAGGGACCGGGTCGACCGCCACGCAGCCCGGCTCCGCGAATGCGCGTCGCCGGGCAGGGCGGCTCACACCGAGCGACAGCACCGCCGACGAGACACGCCGCACAGACCGGCGACCCTGGCTGTCCAATCACGACTACTTGTCGGCAGTCCACGATGTCAGCGATAACATCAGCGAAGCCAGGTATTCATCGCGGTCGAATTGATCTACCCGCCAGTGCGGCACCTCGCGCGATGCCAGGTTCGCGATTGGAGGACACCACGGATCGCCGGCCGCCGCGACCGTCCTCGTTTCAGGTACGCAGGGATTCATTTCCCCCGCACCACTCGACCGCCCCCGGACCGACGGCTCCCCCTGCCGCCGAACGCTCGCGGCAGCCAACACCAGGGCCTTCCGGTCGGAACGGAGTCCGACGTGCGCCACGGCCGGCACCGCGCACCCCACCTGCCGCGACGATCGACACCCGATCCGGCTCATTTCCGCACGACCGAATCGACCGCTCCGCAGGGCTGATGCCGACCTGGATCGAACGCCCCACCGGGAACGGCACACGAATACGTAATTTGATTGTTATCGATAACATCCGCGTTTTCCCGACCCGCGTCGTCGGCGCCGCTGCGGTTCCGCGCGACACACGGATAAGGGCGGCCTCCAGGGACGGAAGTTACCGGTACGTCCCGTCCGGGGGCCGCCCCGACGAGTCGGTCGGAGGGCCGGGCAGTTCGTCCCGGTGCGGCGGGTCGGCTCCCGTGCGGGCACAGGTGGCGGCGGCCACCGCGACGGCGTACCGCAGGGCGGCGCTGATCTCGTCGTCCGGCCAGGCCGGCCCTGCGCCGGACCGGGAGAGCACGGCGAGCAGCCCGGCGGTGAACGCGTCGCCGGCACCGATGGTGTCGACCACCTCGACAGCGGGGGTCGCCTGCCGGAGCAACCGGTTGCCCGAGCGGGCCACGGCGCCACGCGGGCCGAGGGTCACGACGCCGAGCGTGACGCCCAGGTCGTACCAGTGATGGAGGACCTGCTCCACGGTTTCACCCGGGTAGAGCCAGTCGACGTCCTCCGAGCTGGCCTTGACCACGTGGGCATGGCGCACCAGGTGGTCGACCCGGGCGCGGGCCTCGGCGGGAGCGCCGAGCAGGCCGGGCCGGATGTTCGGGTCGAGGCTGATGATCATGCCGTGGTCCCGGGCGGCGCGCAGGGCGGCGCCGACACGGTCCGCCCCGGGCGGCAGGAACACCGCCAGCGAGCCGGCGTGCACGATTCCCCGCTGGGCGAGTACGGCGGCCAGCTCGTTCGGTTGCCAGGCCCAGTCCGCCGTGCCTTCGACGTAGAAGTCGTACCCGGCGTTGCCGTCATCGGTCACCGAGACGACCGCGAGTGTCGCCGGCTCGGCGGCGTCGACGGCGTGCCGGAGGTCGACGCCGTTGGCCGCGGCGTGCTCGCGCAGCCGTCGTCCGAGGGCGCTGGTCGAGAACCGGGCGAGCAACCTGGTCGGCACACCGAGCCGGGCCAGGCCGACGGCCACGTTCAGGGGGCTACCGCCCGGATGCGCGGCGTACCGACCGTCGGGCTCCGGCACGAGGTCGACGACCGCCTCGCCCAACACGGTGACCGTCGTCGGAGCCGGTCCGGCTGACCTCTCCCATGTCTCCTCCCGCATCTCCGGTGCCCCGCTCACCGGGGCTGGGCGACGGCGGGCCGGGGGTCCGGGCCGGTCCACGGGGCGTGGAACGGGACCGGATCGGTGATTTCGCCGACGAACGTGCCGTCGACGTGATCGAGGAACCCGATGAGTGCCCAGCCCCGGTCGCCGTCGGGGACCAGGCGGGGTGCGTACAGGTGGGGGTGCGCGACCGGCTGTGCGGAGGCCACGTCCCAGGGGCCACGCACGCTCGGCGCGCTCACCACCCAGATTCGTTGGTCGGCGAGCAGCGGGTCCGCCACGGCGTTGGTGCAGAAGAGCAGGAGGGGCTGGCCGTCGACAACGGCGACCTGGGGCACTTCCAGGTGACCGAATCCGGCGGGCGTGGACAGCGGCGGCCGGACGGTCCAGGTGAGCAGGTCGGGGGAGGTCGCGTGGCCGATGACGCCGCGCTCGGACGCCGATCCCTGGTTGGTGCGGGCGGTGACGAGCATGTGCCAGCCGTCGCCGGAGGGGTCGGCGAAGACCCAGGGGTCACGCCAGGCCTGCTCGTACCACATGTTCCGGTCGAGCAGTTCGTACCAGGTCGGGTCGGCCTCGACGAGGGGTTCGGTGCCGCGCCGATGCCACGTGGCCAGGTCGTCGGAGACAGCCAGGCCGATCCGCTGGACCAGCCCGTCCTCGGCGCGGCTGACTCCGGTGTAGAACATGTACCACCGGCCGTCCGGGCCGCGGACGGTGCACCCTGTCCACGTGGCCAGGTCGTCCCAGCCCGGCGAGTCGGCCGGCACGAGCGCGTCGGCGACCAGGGTCCAGGACCGTAGGTCGGTGGAGACGGCGTGCCCGATAGCGGCCCGCCGGTGGCGGCGGTTCGGGTCGTGCAGGGCGCGGGAGGCGCGCAGGAAGAAGACGTGCCATCGGCCGTTGTCGTCCTGGACGTACCAGCTGTCCCACACCCAGTGGTCCGGCAATCGCAACATGCCGGCAACCTACCAGTGAATCGGTTTAGCTACTACCTGCCCTAGCCGGGTGGGCGAGTGGTGGCGGCCGGCGCGGCGATGGACCGGCGTCGGCGCAGCGGCATGGGAACGTACGACGGTCCGGCCGCACCGCCGTCGAGCACGAGTTCCACGGCACGGCGCCCCATCCGCTCGTGCGGCAGGGCGGCGCTGGTCAGGCTGGGCCGGAGCCAGGCGGCGATGGGATCGTCATCGAAGGAGATCACGGAGATGTCGTCGGGGATGGCCAGCCCGGCCTCGTTGAGCGCCTGGTAGGCACCGAAGGCCAGGCGGTCGTTCATGCAGATGACCGCGGTCGGGCGGGGTGACCTGGACAGGAGGGTGCACATGGCGGCGTACCCGTGTTCGGGTAGCCACTCCACGCAGTGACACTCGGCGAAGAGGGTGACGCCGGCGGCTGCGAGGGTGTTCCGGACACCGCGCAGGCGGGCCCGCGCCGCGATGGAGACCTCGGCATCGTCCTCCTTGAGCCGGTTGCGGCCGATCAGCGCGATGCGTTCGCGGTGGCCGTGCGCAAGGAGGGTCTCGGTGACGGCCACTCCGGCCTGCTCGTCGTCGGGCAGCACGCAGGGCAGGTCGTCCGAGCTGGTGGCGTTGAGCAGAACCACCGGGCCACCGAGGATGGCGGGGGGCACCGTGAGCCGACGGGTCGCCATCGCCGCGTAGACCACGCCGTCCACCTGACGATCGAGCATTGCCTCGATGGCGTACCGCTCGAACGCCGCGTCGCCCTGGGTCTCCGTGATGAGCAGTACGTGGTCCCGTTCCCGGGCGGCGTCCAGCGCCCCGCGGATCAGGTCGCCGGCGAATCTGGTGGTGGCGACGATGTCGGAGACGAACGCGAGGGTCGCGGTCTTGCGGGTGCGCAGACTGCGCGCCGCCGTGTTGGGCCGGTATCCGAGTTCCTCGGCTGCGGCGAAGACGCGCTGGTGTGCCTCTGCGGACAGCCGGGTGCCCTCGCGCCCGTTGAGCACCATCGAGGCGGCGGTCTTGGACAGGCCGGCCAGTCGTGCGACATCGGCCAGGGTTGCTCTGTTGCTGCCCATGACTCCTCCGAATCCGCGGTGCGTCACGTGCCACCACATCTCATTCATCATCCGTGAGTCGCTCTGTCCGTTGCAGTCGGGACGGGCGACGGGCGCTCCGGGGTGACCCAGTCGTTTCCGGGTCGTTACAGATCTCATCCTTGACAGGGTTCGTGGGCCACGCGCATGCTCTGCTAAATCATTTTAGCGACGTCGTTCGGTGTTACGGAAGGGATCAGTCCCCCTACCCGTGATCGTGTCGGCTGACGTGGTCGGTGCCCCCGGGCCACGGTCGCGTGATCGACACGAAGCGGTCGGGGCTGTACGGCCCGACCGTCGGCGGCGTGACGCGGCATGAATCAAGGAGTGGTTGACGTGCCGGATTCCCCGATCAGGTTTACGCGACGCCGGCTGGCACTGCTGGTGCCGGCCCTCACCGCCGGCCTGGTGATGACCGCCTGTAGCGCACCAGGATCGGACCAGCCGTCGTCGGCCGGGTCCGACGCCCCGGTCAGCACCGAACTCGGCACCGCGCCGATCACCCTGGAGCTGTACGCGGAGACCGGGTTCCCGCTGGTCAAGGCGCTGGCGGACGAGTTCACCAAGCAGCACCCGAACGTGAAGTTCAACATCCGCGAGGACCAGTTCACCGTGATCACGGAGAACGCACCCCGGGCGCTGGCCTCGGACAACGCGCCCGACATCATCCGGCTACCCACCATGGTCGACCTCGTGAAGGACGACCTGCTCAAGAACCTCGACCCGTACGTCACCGCCTACGGCTGGGACAGGTTCCCTGCCTCGCAGCTCGTCCAACTACGGCTCGCCGACGGGGGCGCCGTACGGGGCTCGGGCTCGCTGTACGGGCTCGGCCTGGGCTACAGCGTGACCGGGGTGTTCTACAACAAGACCCTGGCCAGGCAGGTCGGCATGGCCAAGCCCCCGGCCACCATCGCCGAGTTCGAGGAACTGCTGGCCAAGGCGAAGGCAGCCAAGGTGCAGCCGATCGTGCAGTTCAACAAGAACACCGCCGGCATCAACTTCCCGCACCAGGCGCTGCAGAACCAGTTCGGGGACCCCACCCGGGTGGCCGACTGGATCTTCCAGAAGCCGGGCGCGACGTTCGACACACCCGCCGCACTGAAGGCCACCCAGACCATCCAGCGGTGGGCGCAGGCGGGCTACTTCCCGAAGGACGCGAACGCCCTGGACTACGCGTCCATGGTCGGCGAGTTCCAGAAGGGCAACGGCCTGTTCATGTTCAACGGTGACTGGGAGTCCGGCAACCTCGACAAGAACATGGCTGGCAACGTGGGCTTCTTCCTGTTCCCCGGCGAGTCCGCCGGCGGCAAGCACGTGGCGATGTCGGCGCCCAACACCTTCGGCGTCGGCGCCCGCGCGAAGAACCCGGACGCCGCCGCCTTCTTCCTCAACTGGACGCACACCGACCCCAAGGCCCGGGAGATCTCCGTGACGGTCGGCGGCTCGCACCCCGGTGGCCCTTCCGACCTGCCGCTCCCGTCCGTCGCCGAGGGGACCGTGTTGTCCGAGACGCTCAAGGCGTCGCAACAGCTGGGCGCCGAGAACGGCGCGGTCGACTTCACCGCGAACGCGACCGGTGGGATCTTCTCCGCCGCGATCACCCCGGAGATGCAGAAGCTCGTCGCCGGGCAGCAGACCCCCGAGGGGTACGTGAAGGCGGTCCAGGCCGAGTACGAGAAGGAACTGTCCCGATGACCTCTGCCGTCGGCAGCACTCCCGCCGGTGCCCCGACCCGGGCCGGCGGCGAGGATCGGCAGGCACCCGTACGGCCTCACCGGAAGCGGTGGGGCCGTACGGCCGGCTGGCTCGGCTGGCTCTGGGTCCTGCCGGCCCTGCTCATGTACGGGTTCTTCGTCCTGCGTCCGCTCGTCACCACTATGCAGTACTCGCTGTACCGGTGGAACGGCATCGGTCGGGCTGAGTGGGTCGGCCTGGACAACTACCTGACCGTGATCACCGACAGCGACCTGTTGAAGATAATCTCGAACGCGTTCATCCTGATCATCTTCTTCAGCTTCGTCCCGGTCTGCCTGGGGCTGCTGGTCGCCAGCCTCGTCCGCCGGCTCAGCGCCGGCCCCTTCGGCACCGTCGTGCGTACCGTGCTGTTCCTGCCGCAGGTGATCCCGCTGGTCGCGGCCGGCATCGCGTGGACCTGGCTGCTGTCCACCGACGGCCTGGTCAACCAGGTGCTGCGGGCCGTCGGCCTGGGCGGGATCACCCGCGCCTGGCTCGGCGAGTTCGACACGGCGCTGCCCTCGGTGGGCGTGATCGGTACCTGGGTCATGCTCGGCCTGTGCACGATCCTGCTCGTCACGGGCATGAGCAAGATCGACCCGGCGCTGTACGAAGCGGCCCGCATCGACGGCGCCGGACCGGTACGGGAGTTCTTCGCCGTCACCCTGCCGAGCCTGCGGCAGGAGATCGGGGTCTGCCTCACCGTGACCATCATCGCCGCCCTGGCCAGTTTCGACATCGTCTACATCTCCACCAGCGGTGGGCCCGGCATCCAGACCACGGTGCCCGGTCTGGAGATCTACCGGCTCGCCTTCTCCCAGCGGCAGGTGGGGCTCGCCTCGGCGCTGGCGGTGGTGCTCATGGTGCTGGTGCTGGCGTGCGTGCTGCCAATCCAGCGGTTGACCCGGGAGGAGAAGGTATGAACCTCACCAGCCGCGGCGAACGCCTGACCGGACGGATCTTCCTGATCGCGCTGGTCGTCGTCACGCTCCTGCCGTTCCTGAGCATGCTGTCCGCGGCGTTGCAGCCGCGCGGCACCGTTCCCACCGGACTGGCCTGGCCATCCGACCCGCAGTGGGGCAACTTCGGCGCCGCGTTCACCGCCGCCAACATGGGTGTGTTGCTGCGGTCCAGCCTGCTGATCGTGGTCGGCGTCGTGCCGATCGGCGTGGTCATCGCGACCATGGCCGGGTTCGGACTGGGTCACCTGCGGGTGCCGGGTGGCCCGATCGCCTTCGGTCTGCTCCTGCTCGGTCTGACCCTGCCGCTCGAAGCCGTGATCACCCCGCTGTACTACCAGATGCGTGACCTCGGCCTGCTCAACACCCGCTGGGCGATCATCCTGCCGCTGATCGGCCTGTACATGCCGTTCTCGGTGTTCTGGATGCGGGCACACTTCACCACGGTCCCGAAGGAACTCTCCGAGGCGGCGCGGGTCGACGGCAGCAACACCTGGCAGTTGTTCTGGCGCATCCACGTGCCGCTCGCCCGACCGGCCATCGCGTCACTGACCATCCTGCTGTTCCTGTGGACCTGGAACCAGTTCCTGCTCGCCATCGTGCTCGTCGACGACGCCACGAAACGCACGATGGCCGGCGCGCTCGGCGCGTTCCAGGGGCAGTGGGGAACCGACCTGGTGCTGCTCTGCGCCGGCTCCCTACTCATCCTCACCCCCACGCTCATCGTGTTCCTGATCTTCCAACGCCAGTTCATCAAGGCCCTGATCCAGGGGTCGCTGAAGGGATAGTGCGTGACCACGCATCCACCAATCCGGGGGAACGCCGACGAGGGCTTCGGCCGGGTCGCCGACATCTTCCGGGACAACTTCTCCTCGCGCGCCGAGGTCGGCGCCGCCGTGGCCCTCTACGTGCGGGGCCGCAAGGTCGTCGACCTGTACGGAGGGCTCGCCGATCCCCGGTCAGGACGCCCCTGGACCGCCGACACCCCGACGGTCGTCTTCTCCTGCACCAAGGGGATCCTGGCCATCTGCGCGTACCTGCTGGTCCAGCAGGGCCGGCTCGACCTGGACGCGCCGGTCACCCGGTACTGGCCCGAGTTCGGTCAGCACGGCAAGGCGGAGATCCCGGTGCGCTGGCTGCTCACCCACCAGGCCGGCCTGCCAGCCCTGGACCGGCCCCTCACCCGCGAGGACGTGGTCGGCTGGAAGCCGGTGATCGAGGCGATCGAGGCGCAGACGCCACTGTGGCCGCCCGGCACCGCGCACAGCTATCACGCGATGACCTACGGCTGGCTGATCGGCGAGGTGATCCACCGCATCACCGGCCAGCTGCCCGGCGCGTTCTTCCGCGACACACTCGCCACACCGCTCGGCCTGCGTACCTGGATCGGTCTTCCCGACGAGGAGCGCGACTCGGTGGCCTGGATGCTGGCGCCGCCGGCCGGGGCTGCGGTGCCCATGCATCCGGTCGCCGAGAGCGGACTCACCATGGGCGGCGCCTTCGCCTTCCCCGCCGACCACGACGGCCTGGTCAGCTTCAACGACCCGGTCATCCAGGCCGCCGGGATACCCGGAGCCGGTGCCGTCAGCACCGCCGAGAGCCTCGCCCGCCTCTATGCCGCCGCGGTGTCGCCGGTCGGCACCGGGCGCCTGCTCACCAGGGCTTCGGTCTACGACGCGACCCTCCCCCGGGTCGCCGGCCAGCAGCGGTACGGCCCGGCCGACACCGGCCAGCGCTGGGGAACCGGCTTCCTCCTGGACTCCCCGCCGGCGCGCCCCCTGCTGGGCGCGCTCAGCTTCGGCCACGACGGTGCGGGCGGCCACCTGGCCTTCGGCGACGACGCCTACCAGGTGGGCTTCGCGTACGTCGTCAACCAGATGGGCGGTGTCGACGACGACCGGGGCGACCGGCTCACGGCCGCCGTGCGCGCCTGCCTGGGGGCCTGAACCGACACGGAACCCGAAGAGTGTTCCGCCATGACACAGGACCGGGGTCCGGGCGATGGGCGCCCGCCTGAGTGGGCGGGCGCCCAAACGCTCAGCTACGCGGCTGCCACTGCTGGTTCGTGCCACCGCTACAGGACCAGAGGATGAGTTTCGTACCGTTTGCCGTTGCGGCGCCGGTCGCATCCAGGCAGAGGCCCGACTGCACGCCCGTGATCGTACCGTTGGTGTTGATGTTCCACTGCTGGTTGGCCTGGCCGTTACAGTCCCAGATCACCACCGTGGTGCCGTTGCTGGTGCCCTGCCCGGAGGCGTCCAGGCACTTGGTGCCGTAGACCGTGAGCTGCCGGCTGGCGGTCTGGGTCCAGCGCTGATTGGTATTGCCGGTGCAGTCCCAGAGCTGTGCCTGGGTGCCGTTGGTCGTGCTGGACCCGCCGACCTCGGCGCAGCGACCCGACTGGCCCCCCACGATCTGCACGTTCTGCGGGTTGGTGCCGCCGTTCTGCACACCGGCGGCGGCCATCACCGCCTGGGCGCCCGACGGCCAGTTGCCGTTGGTGACGGTGACGTTGCCGCGATCGCCGTTGGTCACGTTGGTGCTGCCATTGGTCGACCAGTTGTCGGTGACGGTGAAGTTGCCCATGTTCTCCGCGTACCAGTAATTGGCGGTGGCCCAGGTGCCGGTGGAGGAGAAAACGTTGTTCCGGGCGGTGTAGTAGCGGGAGCCCTCGTCGAAGTAGAGCCCGAACCAGCCGTTGGTCCGCAGACAGTAGTTCTCGTCGATCGCCCCGTTCGGGTTCGCCGAGAGGGTGTAGATGCACCCACCGTCGGTCATCTGCTGCATGACGTCATGCACGTAGTTGCCGACGACGCGGTTGTTGGACGCGGTGGTGGGCGTCGTGTACCGAGGCTGGTAGTTGTACAGGCCACGGTTGGCGTAGTGCTGACTGCCGCCGGCGTCGTTGGCACCCCAGCCGTACCCGACCGAGAGCCCGGTGTAGGGCATGTTGTAGACCTCGTTGTGGGAGATGGTGGCGGTGTTGACGTAGGTGGTCAGGATCGAGACAACGCCCCGGTAGTCCAGACCGAGGTCGTGCACCCGGTTGTTGCTGATGGTGATGTCCCGGTTGACCATCCGCTGGTCGCCGGGGTGATGCGCGTCGGCGCGTACGCCGCCGACCACGATGCCGCCGGCCGAGTTGCGAGCGATCTCCGAGCGGGTGATCGTGATGTTGCTGGCACCCAGGCCGACGCCGCTGGCATGGGCGTTGGCGTCGTTGCCGATACCGATCGCCGTCTGTCCCAGGTTGACGAACTGGGAGTCGCTGAACGTGATGGTGTTGGCGGCGGAGACCTGCACGGCGGCGGGCATCTGGTTCCAGTTCGGCCGGGTGGCCTCGAACTGGGGGCAGCCGGCCTGGCAGGAGGTCAGGGCGTCGGCCGGGCGGGCCCAGGTGCCGATGATGTGGGCGCCGGTCTGCTGGTCGGCGAAGCCCTGGTTGCTGCTCGGACCGAGCCAACTTGTGCCGGTGAAGGTGATCCCGCGCAACGAGATGTGGTGCGCGGGCGCGTCGTAGGTGCCGCCGACGTTGACCAGGGACTGCAACTGCGGCAGCTCCACGCCGACGGTGCCCATGTTCTGCCCGGCGAGCGGGATGTAGTTGAGCACGCCGGTGCCGGGGTTGAGGTACCACTCCCCCGGTGAGTCGAGGAACTCGTACGCGTTGGTCAGGTAGAACGGACCTGCCCGGTGCGGGCTGGACAGGGTGTCGAAACCGAAGGTGTTGTTGTTCCAGGCGGGCTGCTGCATCGTGAGGAAGTTCCCGCTGATGCTCTGCACCGGCGAGTACCGGTCGGTGAACGAACCGACGCTCTCGACCTCGACCCGGTTCTGGTTGCCGAGGTTGTTGAGGTAGTTCAGCGCGCTGTTGCTGAACCGCATGCCGGTCGTGGTGAAGGTGAAGTCGGACCGGTTCACGGCGGTACGCGCCCGGGTGGCGATGGCGCCGTTGACGTACAGCTGGCGGGCGTCGAGGCCGGCTCCGACGTTGGCCCGCCAGATGTTCCTCCCGGAGTCGGCGAGCGACCAACCGGTGACCGCCCGCGCGCCGCTGATCGTCGGGCGGGCCGAGGCGGCCGCTCGCCAGATCACCTGGTAGCCGTTGTTGCCGGAGTCTGCCGCCGTCAGTCGCATCGGCGCCGAGAGCCGGTACACCCCGTCTGCCAGTTCCACCACGATGTCACCGGACATCGTGCTGTTGCGCGCCCGCACCGCAGCCTGCGCGGCCGTCAGGGAACACGGCTGGGAGGCGGAGCAACCGGTGCCGGTGCCGGAGGGAGACGCATAGAGGGTGGTGGTGGCCGCGAGGGCCGGGGACGCCGAGGCGGTCGCGGCGACCAGCGCGGTCATCGCTGTCGCGGCGGCGCCGGCCAGCAGCCGGCGCAAAAAGGGTGAGGACGAGACGGACACGGGACGGTTCTCCTGACGTGGGAGGGTGATGGTGGACCGCCTCACCGTGGGCTCGGTGAGGGGATGGCGTTAGCGCTAACAACACAACAAGTGGATGTCCCGCTCGCCGGCCTGCTCGGCCACCGGTGCCAAGCCCTGCCGGAAGTCCGCGCAGCAGGCCGCGCGAGCCGTCGGCGACATTGGCCAGGCGCGGCCCACCACCGTGCACACGGGACCACCGACGCAGGGCGCGTCGACGGCCGCCGCGGTCGCCACGCAACCCATGAGGTACGCCACGGTCGACTCCACGACGGCTCCTGGAAAGGAGGGCGTTGACATGGCGGACCGGCGTGCACGTACAGGCCCGGCGCGGCGGTCGACACCATCGGGGACGCGCACCCCGAGGGAGGAATTGTCGATGCCCCGCAGCGCGTGCATCGGCGCAGGCCGTGGATCTGACATCCCGAGAGCCTCACAGACAGTAGTCACCGACGAGATCCATGCACCGCCCCCGAAGCCGTTCGAGGCGCTGGACGACGAACTTTCACAGATGGCGACCCAGGCTTACGTGCTGGTGTTGCACACATTGCCTTGACATGGCCGAAACATCACACGTATGAAGATAGATGTTTGGATACGGGTCCGCAATCCTCGACCGAAGGCAATAACCAGGCCCGCGACCCGACCGACAGCGGCACCGACAGAGGGAACAGGCGTCACCGCCCCCACCTCCGGAGCGACATAGGACATTGGCCAAGCCATTGACATCTGCCGATGCCTAGCGCATCCTGACCTCGCAGGACCACGGGACGAGAACACAGCCCATATCACGCTGTGTGACGTCCTGCGGGACTGACTGCCGTTGCGGCGGACGGCACGACGACCAACCAGCACACTCGTGCCCCTCCGCGCGTCCAGGCACAACCTGACGCGCCGTCGAGCCGTGGTCGCAATCCCTTGCCCGCCCGAGTCCATGGTCACCAAGTCGATCCACGGCTGCGGGTGTCGTGCCCGGACCCAGAGGTGATGGTGCGCGTCGACGATCCCGGACCTTCCGGGAGTCTGCGCGCCCGTCATCGGCCCAGCCAGCCGCCGTCGACGGGCAGCACGATCCCGTTGACGTAGTCCGACGCCGCCGATGCCAGGAACACCGTGGCACCGCCGAGATCGTCGGCACGGCCCCACCGGGCCGCCGGAATCCGGGCGAGAATCGCCTGCTCTCGGTCGGGGTCGTCGCGCAGCGCCCGGGTGTTGTCGGTGGCGATGTAGCCCGGGGCGATGGCGTTGACGTTCACCCCGCGGGCCGCCCACTCGTTCGCCAGCGCCTTGGTGAGCCCGGCCACGCCCGACTTCGACGCGGCATAGCCGGGAACGGTGATGCCGCCCTGGAAACTCAACAGCGACGCGGTGAAGATAATCTTCCCCCGGCCGCGCTCGACCATCGTCCGGCCGATCTCCCGGCTCAGCACGAACTGGCTGCTCAGGTTCACCTCGATCACGTGGTCCCACATCTCGTCCGGGTGCTCGGCCGCCGGCGTACGGGCGATCGTCCCGCCGTTGTTCACCAGGACGTCGATCGGCCCGAGCGCGGTGAGGTCGCGGGCCAACCGGTGCACGGCCGCCCGGTCGGCGAGATCGGCCCGCAGCGCGGTGAACCGGCGGCCGGCAGCCCGCACCCGGCGTCCCACCTCGCTTCCATCCGGTTCGAGCTGGGCGGAGACGCCGACGACGTCGGCACCCGCCAGAGCCAGGGCCTCGGCCATGGCGAGACCGATTCCGCGCCGGGCGCCGGTCACGACGGCAGTCTGTCCGGACAGGTCGAACAGGGCCATCACTGGTTGCCCTCCCGCAGGTCGAGCAGCACCTTCATGACGCCGCCACCCTCCAGGGCCGTGAACGCGGCGGCGGCCGCCTCGACGGGTTCGACCCGGGAGATGAGCTGTCGCGCCGGAATCGCGCCGGAGGCGACCAACCGGATTGCCTCCGCCATGTCGTCGCGCTGGTACAGGCGGGCGCCGAGCAACTCCAACTCGCGCCAGAAGAACCGGTGCAGGTTGACCTCCCGGGGCTGCGGGTGGATCGCGACCATCACCAGACGGCCGCGGGTGGTCAGGACGTCGACCGCCGTGGCGACCCCGGCGGCCGAGCCGGAGACCTCGAACGCGATGTCGGCACCCGCGCCCTCGGTGCGGTCGTTCACCAACGCCACGACGTCGGTCGCACCCGGGTCGATGACCTCGATCCCGATTCCTTCCGCGACCGCACGCCGGAACGGGTCCGGCTCAACGAGGAGCACCCGCGCCCCGCGGCCCTGCGCGACCGCGGCGATGAGAACCCCTACCGGCCCGCCGCCGACCACGACCACCTGGTCGTCGGCGGTCACGTTTCCCCGCCGTACGTCGTGCACCGCGACCGCGACCGGTTCGACGAGCGCCGCGTGGTCGAGTGGCAGTTCCTCGGGGAGCGGCAGGACCAGCTCCGCCGGCACGTTCCACAAGGACTGCATCGCGCCTGGCGAGTCGATGCCGAGGAAGTTCATGGCGTGACACACGTGGGAGTTCCCGCGCCGACAGGCCGCACATCGTCCGCACGACCGGGTCGGCATCACCGTCACGGCCTGCCCGACAGTCCAACCGATGGCGTCCTCGCCGACAGCCTCGATCCGCCCGGACATCTCGTGCCCGATGATCGCCGAGGCGCCGACCCGGGCGTCCATGTCCCCGTGGTAAATGTGCAGGTCAGTGCCGCAAATCCCGGTGTACGCCACCGCGATCCGCACCTGGCCGCGACCCAGTGATTCCGGTTCACGCTCCTCGATCCCGAAATGCCGCGCACCCCGGTAGACAACTGCCTTCATCGATCCTCCGTCTCGACGGTCGGTACATCGGTCGTCCCGACCGGCCATGGTCGTGGGTGCACCGCCGTGGCGATGCACCCACGAGTTCGGTGCACAGACATGGTGGCCGGGTCAGTGGTGCGCGGTAGGCGACACCTCGTTGCGGGAGAGCAGCGGCAGGACGGGAACGTGCCGTACGGGGCCGATGCCGTCGACTCCGGCCAGCAGCCTTCGTCCGGCCTGCTCCGGCCGGACGTTGGGGCCCTCGGCCGTCTGCGTCTCCGGGCGGCGGGTGACTGCCCGGATCCGGTCCTCGTCGACCAGGACGCCCAGTCCGGGCGAGTCACCGAGGATGAAGGCGCCGTCCTCGACGTGCAGGTCGATGGAAAGGCCGACCGGTGGATCCAGGTCCTGCAGCTCGCTGGTCAGATGGTTCGGCACTGAGGTCGCGGCGTGCAGCAGCCCGACCGGGCTGTTGCCGATCGGGCTGACCGGCAGGTCGTGGGCGTGCGCCAGGGCGGATGCCCGCAGGAAGTGGGTGACCCCCCAGACAGCGGCCATCTGGACGATGTCGACCGCGCCGGCGACGATCAGCGGACGGTACTGTTCGAGCCCGGTGAGGTTTTCCCCGGTCGCGACCGATGCGCGAACTCCACGGCCGACCGCGGCGAGGCCCTCTGCGTCCCAGCGCCGGACGGGCTCCTCGATCCAGATGAGGTCCAGGGTGCGTTCGAGTTCGCAGACGTGCCGGACGGCCTGCTTGCGGGTCCATGCCTCGTTCACGTCGAGCATCAGGCCCGGCCGCGGTCCGTGCCCGGCCTCGGTCAGGACCTCCCTGACCAGGCAGAGGCGGTGCCGGTCGCGCTCGATGTCGAGGCCGCCCTTGAGCTTGGCGGCCCGCAGGCCATGCCGGGCGTAGACCTCGTAGGTCGAGACGAGTTCGTCGTCGGTCAGCCCGATGTCCAGGCCGGACGCATAGGCGGGGACCCGCCGGTCGCGTCCGCCCAGCAGCCGCCACAGCGGCTCGCCGGCAGCCTGTGCCTTGATGTCCCACAGGGCGGTGTCGAGCGCGCCGATGGTACCGAATACCGAGCCCGCGTGGCCCGCCTTGAAGGTGTGCCGCAGCATGCGGTCGTAGAGGGTGGTCACCGCGCGGGGATCTTCGCCGTCGATGGCCGCGAAAATCCGCTCGATCTCGACGTGCGGCCCGATGCCGGTCCCGGAGATGCCCTCGTCGGTCTCGACGATGACGATCGACACCGGGACCACCCCGTCGGCGAAGACGCCGTTGGCGTCGCCGACCGGCCGCCCCCATTCCTGGACAGTGGAGAGTGTCCGATATCCGGTGATCCGCATGTCAACCCTTCGTGGAACCGGCGGCGACGCCGTCGGCGATCTGGCGCTGAAGGAAGAGGTAGACCGCAAGGACGGGTACCGCGGCGATCAGCACCCCTGAGGCGAAGGTGGGGATGTCGTCGGAGTACTGCCCCCGCAACGAGGTCACCCCGACCATGAGCGTCCGGTGCTCGACCGAGGGCATCATCACCAGCGACATGAGCACGTCGTTCCAGCAGAACAGGGCGTTGAGGATGCCCACCGACAGCAGCGCCGGGGTGCCCAGCGGCAGCATGATCCGGCGGTACACGCCGTACACGCTGTTGCCGTCGAGCCTGGCCGCGTCGATGATGTCCGACGGGATGCCCCTGTAGTAGCTCGTCATCAGGAAGACGGTGAAGGGCAGGAACTGGGCCACGTAGACGAGGACCAGCCCAGGGTACGTGTCGATGAGCGCGGTGTCGGCCATGATCCGGGCGAGCGGCACCATGATCACCTGAAACGGGACGAACAGTCCCGCGAGGCACCCCAGGAACAGCACCGACGAACCGCGGAAGCGCAGCTGGCTCAGGGCGAAGCCGGCCATCGACCCGAGCAGCAGCAGCAGGACCACCGACGACGTCACCACGAGCAGGGAATTGGCGAAGTAGCGGCCCATGCCGACGCTGTTCCACGCCGTGCTGATGTTCTCCCAACGCAGGGCATCGGTCAGGGAGAACCGGTCGAGGATGTAGTCACGCCGCGTCTTCATCGCGACGTTGACGGTGAACAGCAGGGGGTAGATCGTCGCAAGCGCGAGCAGCGACATCGGGATGGCCACCGCCCAACGGCCCAGACGAAGGCGAGACATCACTTGTCCCTCCCCGCTCGCTCGAGCAGTTTGATCTGCAGCATCCCCACGACGAGCATGATGACGAAGAGGATCGTCGACGCGGCCGACGCGAGGGCCGGACGGTTCATCTGGCCCTGCTGGATCCAGATGTAGTACTCCGGCAGGTACGTCGACCCCTCCGGGCCACCGCTTGTCATCACGAAGAGCAGTCCGAACATGGAGGTCAGCATCCCGATCATCGTGGTCACGAGGACGAACTGAATGGTGCGTGCGAGGCTCGGGATGATCACGTGCCAGACGACCTGGGGTAGTGAGGCCCCGTCCACCCGGGCCGCGTCCAGGAGCGCGGAATCCAAGGTGGCGAACCCGGCGAGGAACACCACCAGGGCCATTCCGAAGGTGGCCCAGATGTGCACGCCGACCACCATGAACATCGCGATGTCCGGGTCCCCGAGCCAGTCCACCGGACCGACGTTGACCGACCCGAGGACGGCGTTCAGGGGACCGTCGAAGGCGAGCAGGAGGTTGAAGATAGCGCCGACGATGACCGGGGAGAGCACCGCGGGAAAGAAGTAGACGCTGCGGTAGAACCTGTGGCCGGGCACCCGCAGGTAGATGAACGTCGCGAGCAGCCCGGGGATCGCCACCGCCACCGGGAGCAGCAGTACCAGCAGCCCGACGTTGCCCAGCGCGGTCCGGAACAGCGGATCCGCGAACAGCTCACGATAGTTGTCGAAGCCGACCGCCAGCCCGTTCTGCTCTGCGTCTCCGGTGAAGGAGAAGTTGACTCCGAGGAGCAACGGGTAGAGGCGCAGCACCACGATTATCAGGATGGCCGGGGCGACCAGGAGGTAGGGGGCAAAGCGCTCGGCGCGCACGCCACCACCGGTATGCCTGAGACGGGCTCCGCCCCGGCGAGCGGATGATCCGGCCGCCGCCCCGTCGGCCCGTCCGGCTTGAGCCGGGCGGACCGACGGCTGTGCATTTCCGATCGGCACGAGTTCAGCCCGCCTGATCGGAAGCGGCCAGCTGCTTCACCACCTCGTCGACGGTGGTCGAGCCGCTGAGCAGTTGCTGGGAGAGCCGCCCCATCAGGTCCAGGGTCTTCGAGGACAGCGCCACATGCAGGGCGGGCTTGCCGCCCTTGATCTCGGAGACGATCGTGGCGACAGCCGGGCCGCCCCGCGACACGTCGATCGTGGTGTCGGCGGCGATCGCGCCGGCGTCGGCGTAGAAAGCCTTGAGTGCACCGGTCGAGGTCAGGGAGCGGACAAGGTCGGCGGCCACCTTCGGGTCCTTCGTCCACTTGGCGACCCCGTAGCCGATACCGCCGTCGTAGGGAAGGCTCGGGGTGGTTCCGGCGGTGACGACCGGAGCGTCCATGACGCCGAGGTTGTCGGCCGTCAGGAACTCGTTGAAGTCCTTCCAATGCCCCACGTCCGACATCAGCCCGATGACATGGGCGGCCTTGCCGGACTGGAAAAGCGCGAAGGAGTCGTTGAACATGGCGGTCGAGTTGGCCCCGTCGTTGTTCATACCCGCCTCGCCGGCCTCCTTCCAGAGTTGGAAGACCCGCTTGACGTTGGGCGAGTTCCAGTCGCGCTTCCCGGCGATCCAGTCGTCGTACTCCGCAGCGGTGAGGATGCCCGACGCCAGGCCCGAGAGCCAGAACTGGATTCCGGCGCCCTCCTTGTTGCCGAGGGCGAAGCACTTGGCGCCGGCTCTGGCGATGGCGGCGCAGTCGGCGACGAACTCGCTCCAGGTCGTGGCCGGGCTCGCCGGGTCGAGGCCGGCCTGCTTGTAGAGCGCCTTGTTGTAGTAGATGGGGTGCCCCTGCAGCGTCACCGGGCCGGCGTAGACCTTGCCGTCCTTGGTGAACGCGTCCCAGCCGGCCAGCCGCTGCTTGTCGTCGGCCACGTACTCGTCCAGCGGCACCAGCGCGTCCGCCCGGTCGCGGATCTGGCCGCCGCCGTTGAAGAGCATGACGTCCGGGCCCCTGCCGGACTGGATCGCCGCACCGAGCAGCGTGTAGTACTGGTCGAACGGCTGCGCGACGAACTCGACCTTGACATCCCGGTGCTTCTTCGCGAAGTCGGCCTTTGCCTGTTGGAGATAGGACGCGGCGAAGGCCTCACCAGACTTCCAGTCCCACACCACCAGCTTGCCCTCCGATCCGCCCGAGGACGAGCCTGAATCGCTGGCACTTCCGCAGCCGGCCAACGCCAGTCCCACAACGAGGACGGCCGACCACATTGCTCGCTGTTTCATCGTTGTCACCTCTGAGAGTGGGTTGGCCGACGACCGCGCCGCCATGCCATCGTTGACCGGAACGTAACTCGTATGACGTGTGACGTCAATACTCCCGTCGTACACTGACCCCGGACGTCGTACCGCGGCGAGCCATTCGGAGGGGATATGACGCCATCGCAGGAGACAGCCTTGAATGCTTCGGCGGCCCCGACCTGGCCACGGCGCCCGACCAACCTCGCCAAGGCGGTCACCGCAGAACTGGTGGAGCGCATCGTCCACGGGGTGCACCCGTCCGGGACGTCCCTGCCCCCCGAGCCGGTCCTGTGCGAGAGCTTCTCCGTGAGCCGGACCGTGGTGCGGGAAGCGGTGAAGAGCCTTCAGGAGAAGGGACTGGTACAGGTCCGCCAGGGTGCCGGCACCATGGTCACCCCGCCATCGAATTGGGACATGCTCGACGAACTCGTCCTCGCGGCCACCATCGCGGAGGACAACACCCTCGCCGTCCTCGATGACCTCGTCGTCACCCGGCGGGTGCTGGAGTCCGACATGGCGAACGTCGCCGCCCGACTCGCCGACCCGGAGACCCTCGACCGGCTGCTCGCCCAGGTGGACCGGATGGACGAACTCGTCGACGACCACATCACCTACCACGAGCACGACCGGGCCTTCCATGACACGGTCATGCAGGCGTCCGGGAACCGTATCGCTCGCGCTGTCGTACGGGCCCTGGAGAGCCAGGTCATCAACACCGCCCGCTACATGGGCCGGACCGAACGCTCCCTGTGCGTGGCGTCCAACCGCGGACACAGGCACATCTACGAACGCATCGCCGCCCGCGACCCGGACGGTGCCGCCCGGGCAATGTTCACCCACATCACCGAGGCATGGCTGGTCCGGCGCAGCGGTTCGGGCGAGCCAGCCCGTCTGCAACGCTGACCGGGCGCACGGCGGATCGTCGACCAGACGAAGGCAGGACGGTGCCGGCCGGGCGGGCGGCGGCGTCCACTCCCGGGGAATGGGAGTAGGCGCCGCCGCCCGACTTCGGCGCCGACCGGCGTCACGAGAACTGCGCGAAGAACCTCCAGATCTCACCCTTGGTCCAGGTCGTGATGCCACTCTCGGCGTAGGTTCCGTCCACCGGGCCGGGCATGTGACCGTTGTCGAAGGCAGCCCACTGCACCGGATAGCCGGCCCTACACCCCAAGTAGCTGGTCGTGACGTGCGCGCGGCTGCCCGCCCCCGGCTCGCGCGGGTTCTGCGCGGCGCAACCGTTGTTCCGGACGAACGTGTCGCGTAGCGACCGCCCCTGGGAGATGTTCAGGACGTTGTCCGAGATGCCGTGCAACCCGAAGTACGCGATGGGCTGCGTACCGCCGCTGCACCCGCTGATCTGCGCGCCGGCGATGACCGCGACGCCCCGGAAGACGTCGGCCCGCGCACAGGCGAGGGCGTAGCTCATGCCGCCACCCCAGCTGAAGCCGAGCGCGAATCGCTGCCTCGGGTTGACACAGAGGTCGCTCTCGATTCGCCTGATCATGTCGTCGACGAAGGTGACGTCCTCACCGCCGGCATTGCCCCAGCCGTTGCCGAAGCCCTGTGGCGCGACCAGGATCGCACTGTTGTTCGACTGCTCCTGCTGTCCGTAGTAGGACCAGGCGGTCCCACTGGTGCCACCCGAGGAGATCTCCTGCATCGTGCCACCCCGCCAGTGGAAAGCGAAGATCAGCCGGTAGGGGTTGTTGTTGTTGTAGTTGGCGGGCACCCGCAGGATGAAGGAGCGGCTCTTGCCGTTGCTCTGAATCGTGTGCGTGCCGCTGGAAAGCGTCGGCGCCTTGCCGCACCCGGCGCCATCCGACGGAGGGTTGCCGACGTCGGTGCGGACGAGCTGCCACTGCTGGTTGGCACCGTTCCAGTCGGAGTACTGCACGATGTTCCCGCCGTCGGCCGTCGAGGCGCCCTGCACCTCCACGACCTTGCCGCTGTGCCGGCTGATCAACCGAACGTGACCGCCGTCCGAGTCGGCCAACCGGAACTGCTGGTTCGTCCCGTTGAGGTCGGACCACTGGACGATCGCACCGCCATCGGCGGTCGACCAGTTCGGCACGTCGAGGACCTTGCCCGAGTGCCGTGACTTCAGCCGGTAGTAACCGCCACCCGAGTCCACGAACTGCCACTGCTGGTTCGCACCGTTGGTCCGCGTCCACTGGCTGATCCGCGCCCCGTCGTTGGTGGCTGAACCGTACAGATCCAACGCCTTGCCGCTGTTCCGGTTCACCAGGACGTACCAGGCGCTGGTGTCCACGGTTGCCGCCGCTGCGGGCGCCACGTCCACCGCGACGAACGTGCCGGCCGCCATGACCGCGGCCGCCGCCACGGCCAACCCTGACCGCCAGCGACGTCTAAGAGAGGCGGGACGAGCCTCACCGATGACCTTCATGATCTACTCCTTTGATCGGGGTCACCCACGGGCAGAACGCACGCGCGTGCCCTGACATGTGTGCCGGCGTCTGGTGGTGGCGAGCGAGAAGTTAGCGCTCACATCGTCGTATACCAAGTGATCGGCGCAAATGTAATTCCCTTTGGTGGTCCGGGCGGGCTCGGCCTTAGGCCGAGCCCGCCCCAGCCAGTCCCACTCGATCCTGATCGCGAGCCGTGAGCGGTCACCCGATTCGGCGTACGCCGTTGCCCGCGACGTCAGGAACACCCGGGCCGGACCTGCGTCCTGCCATTAGCGCTGCAGTGTCAGCAGACCCGGGCGGTAGGGCAGGAGGCCGTAGTCGCCACCAGAGCTGGGGGAACGCCCCTGGTAGAGAAACTGCAGATTGCAGGGATTGATGGTCATGGTCTGATCGGCGTTGGTGCGAATCAGCTCGCCGTGACTGATGTCGTTGGTCCAGGTGGCGCCGCTGTTGGCCTTGCCGGCGAAGGGATTGCTCTCGGTCGCGGCCTGCGGTGTCCACGAGCCACCCAGGCTGGTGGCAGTGAACGAGCGGAAGTAGCGACCCTGGGAGCCGATTGCCTCGACGATCATGAGGTATTGGTTCTGGCCCTGGATCTTGTAGACCTGAACGGCTTCGAACAAATTGTTCGTCGTGTCGCTCATGACCACCGTCGAGGTCGTACCAAAGCTGCCCGGGAAGTTCCCGATGGGCATACTGGCCCGGTAGATCCTGCCGTTGTCCCCGGCGAAGAACAGATACATGTTCGTGCTGTCACCGATGAGCGCTTGGTCGATGGGACCCGTGCCGGAGTCGGAGATGCTTCCGGAGAAGAGCACCTGCTGCGATGACCACCCGTTCGCGTTGGTGGGATCGCTCGACGTCCGGTACGAGAATGCGGTCCCACCCCACTGGTAGGCAAGCACCCAGATGTTTCTCGGGGCGAAGTAGAAAAGCGTGGGCGCAACGGTGGAAGATGACATCGCGTTCTGACTGGCCGACGCCATGTCGGACCAATTCGTGAGAAGACCGAAGTTCATCGATCCCCACGACGTTCCCGTGTCGTGTGTCGTCGCGTAGACGAGGTGCCTGCCGTTGTAGGGGACGGTGGTGAAGTCCTTGAGCGAAACCCACCCCGACCTCGGGTTCGCCAGCGATCCCGTCGATGTCCAGCGGTACGTCGAGGGAAGAGCGCACGTGCCGGGTGGCGTAGTCGGAGGCGTGGTGGGGTCGCTCCCGCCCTCCACACGGACGAGTTGCCACTGCTGGTTGTTGCCGTTCCAGTCGTCGTACTGCACGATGTTCCCGCCGTCGGCGGTCGAGGCGCCCTGCACCTCCACGACCTTGTTGCTGTTTCGGTTGATCAACCGGACGTAGCCGCCGGCCGAGTCTGCCAGCCGGAACTGCTGGTTGGACCCGTTGGCGTCGGTCCACTGCACGATGCTGGCACTGTTGGCGGTCGACCAGTTGTAGACGTCCAGCACCTTGCCGGACAGCCGCGACTTCAAGCGGTAGTAGCCGCCGCCGGAGTCGACGAACTGCCACTGCTGCTGGTTGCCGTTGTTTCGGGCCCACTGGGTGATCCGCGCACCGTCGTTCGTGGCCAGGTTGTACACGTCCAGCGCCTTGCCACTGTTGCGATTGATCAACACGTACCACGCGCTCGTGTCGACCGTCGCCGCGGCCGCCGGCGTCGACACCACCGCAGCGGCAGCGACACCGACCACCACCGCCGTGACGCCAGCGGCGACAATCCGCGGCAACCACCCACGCCGCCGCGACGGCGGCGCGATCGATGGAGACCTACCAAATGCAGACATGATCCTCCTTCAATGACCAAGGGCCGAACGGTCCACCCGAAGGTGAGCACCCGCGGCACGGGCCGGGATGCATGCGCCAGAAATGTCAGCGTTAACAAGAGCTCCGCATGCCTGCCCTTGGCGCATGCCTGATCCAGGGTGCGACGAAGCAGGCTTGCCCGGTAAGCCACAGGCGTCGTCGTCCTTAGCCATCGACTGTGAGCGATAACATGCCGTTCGTCAAGTCGTAACGTCATGGGTCTATCGGCCGGTGGCGCACCGCCCCCGGCGCAACCGCGTGTCCCACCGATCCCCCGCGGGCGCCACCCACCCACCGACACGGATTGGGACAGCGCACCCAAGAAAGTGGCATGTTGGCGAGAAGATAGATGTTTGCGTATAAATCGGTCGACCTGGTCCTGTTCTGTGAACCGTCGGTCAGGCCCCGGAGCCGCAGCGCCGTTGCCCACCGGCGGACGGACGTAGGCGTCGCCACCTTGGGACCTGCGAGTCCAAACAGCGCTGATTCACAGTGGTGACAGACAGTTTTTCGTTAGCCGAGCAGGATGCGCGGTTCGCCTGGGCAGGGACGCCCGGAGCAGCTGCACGACGGCTGCTGGTGCATCGCGTGGAGCCACACCTGCTCGATCGCGTCGGTCATGCCCTTCACGCCGTCCGGGTAGACCCTGAGACGCCCTGCACGCCCCGACTACGCAGCTCGGTGGGGTGGCCACCCACTGCTGACACCTTGCCGGCCAGCGCCGGCCCACATTCCGAGCACGTCGCGTTCCCGTCGAGGCTGATTCCCGTCCACGACGTACACGGGCCGGTGCGCGACCAGGCCCTGCCGAATCTTGATCACCGGGGCGTCGACGAACACAACCGATCGGCCCGGTGGAGAAATTCGCTGACGCCAAGCCTCCCTCTCGTCCACGACACGGCGCGGACCGACCGCGTCGTTGCAAGGGCTGTTGTGAGTGGGCAGAAGTTGGGCCCGGCTCACGGGCTACGCGGACAGTGTCGGCACGTCGGAGAGGGGACGGTCGTGGCGGCGAAGCTGGGTGCGAAAGCCCGGGGCTTCGCCCCGGTCCGCTGCCCTACGGCCCGGAGCCAAGTGGCTCCGGGCCCTGGTTCCAGCACGTTCAGGGGCTGGTGCAGGTGATGTTGCTGGGCGGGAGGTTGCCGTTGCCAGTCGCGGTAAACCCGAAGGTGGTCGAGGCGTTCGGGCCCAGTGTGCCGTTGTAGGGGGCGTTTTGGACGGTGACGTTGCCGGTGGTGCCCGTGTGGGTGCCACTCCAGAGGCTGCTGATGGTCTGACCACTGGCCAGGGTCAGGCGTACGGTCCAGCCGTTGACTGTGGTGGCGGTGTTACTGGAGACGGTGACCTCGCCCTGGAAGCCACCGGGCCAGCTGTTGACCGAGCTGTAGGTGGCGGCGCAGCTGCCCGGGTCACCGGTCGGCGGCGGGGTGGTTGGCGGGGTCGTGGTTGGCGGGGTCGTCGTCGGGGGTGTCGTCATGGGGGGTGTGTCGGACGGGAACTGAGTGAAGAGTCTCCAGATCTCCCCCGAGGTCCAGGTCCTGGCGTCGTTGGGGCTGGAGGATCCGTCGACCGGGCTGGGGGTGTGGTCTCCGTCGAACGCGGCCCACTGCACCGGGTAACCGGCTCGGCAGCCAGAATAGGTGGTGGTGATGTGGGTGAGGCTGCCTCGGCTTGGCTCGCGCGGGTTCTGCGCGGTACAGCCGTTGTTCCTGACGAACGTGTCGCGCAGCGACCGACCCTGGGAGATATTCAGCACGCTGTCGTAGGTGCCGTGGATGCCGAAGTAGGCGACGGGTTGGCTGCCACCGTTACATCCGCTGAGGTTGGCGCCGGACAGGACGGTGACCGCGCGGATGACGGTGGGCCGGGCGCACGCAACCGCGTAGCTCATGGCCCCGCCGTAGCTCCAGCCCAGGGCGAAACGCCGGGTCGTGTCGACGCAGAGGTCGTTCTCGATCTGCCGGGAGATGTCGTCGAAGAGGGTCAGGTCCCGACCGTTGGTGTTGGCCCAGCCGGCAGCGGGCAGACGGAGTCCCAGGCATGGAACGGCACCCACAGCCAACAGGGCAACCAGGTGACCGTCACCAACGCCCCAGCTACAACGACTTGCCGCAGGAGCATCCCCCACCGTGGGCTATGTCAGCAGCACCACCGGTGGCGCGGACGGATGCCGTCCGCGCCACCGGAGTGCCGGCTCAGCGGATGTATCCGCTGCCGGAGCCGGGTTCGATCCCTGGTACGGGACCTGCAACCGGCGGAGGCTGAGGATTATGGTCCGGTCGTTATCCGATGCGGACCAGTTGCCACTGTTGGTTGTTGCCACCCCAGTCCGTGTACTGAACGATGTTCCCCCCATCAGCGGTAGACGCGGCCTGCACCTCGACGGCCTTGCCGCTGTTGCGGTTGATCAATCGCACGTAACCATCGGCGGATTCGGCGAGCCGGAACTGCTGGTTCGTACCGTTACCGTCGCTCCATTGGACGATCGCCGCAGAGTCCGCGGTGGAGAAGTTGTAGACGTCCAGCACCTTGCCGGAGTGCCGGGACTTCAGCCGGTAGTAACCACCACCTGAGTCCACGAACTGCCACTGCTGGTTCACCCCGTCGTTCCGGGCCCACTGCGTGATCCGCGCACCGTCAGTGGTCGCCTGGTTGTACACGTCCAACGCCTTGCCACTGTTCCGATTCAGCAACACATACCAGGCGCTCGCGTCCACCAGGGAACCCGGCGGGGGCGTGGAGCCGGCGTTGAGGGCGTCGAGGACGGAGGTGTACGCCGCCTTCTTGTTACCCGACCGATCGAAAAGCAGGGCGTTGTCGGTGCCGCGCCAGGAGTCGCTGTCGCGCACGCCCCACACCGTGATGCCGGTACAGCGCGAGACAGCCAGGCAGGCACGGGTGACCGAGCCGAAGATGTTGGCCTGGTTGCCGCCGGTCATCACGTCCAGCTCGGTAATCTGCACGTCGACGCCCAGGTCAGCGAAACGCTGCAGATTCGCCTGATAGTCCCCGGCCAGCGAGGTGCCCAGGTGCGACTGGAAACCCACGCAGTCGATCGGCACGCCACGGGACTTGAAGTCCCGAACCATGTTGTAGATGCCGGTCGACTTCGCGTTGATCCCGTCGGTGTTGTAGTCGTTGTAACACAACTTCGCACCCGGGTCGGCCGCCCGCGCGGCGCGGAACGCCGCCTCGATCCAGTCGTTGCCGGTACGCTGCAGATTCGAGTCACGTCGCCCGCCGCTGCCCCCGTCGGCGAACGCCTCGTTCACCA
Source organism: Micromonospora sp. NBC_01699 (assembly GCF_036250065.1). Lineage (NCBI taxonomy): Bacteria > Bacillati > Actinomycetota > Actinomycetes > Micromonosporales > Micromonosporaceae > Micromonospora > Micromonospora sp. NBC_01699. The sequence goes on from NZ_CP109199.1 coordinate 5,610,650, forward strand.
CGTCCCAGGCGTAGATCTTACCCCGGAATTGGGTCGCGACCTGGGTGGCATGGCTGGACGGCGATGCCTACGGAATCGTCATCGAGCACCAGCCACCACCGGCCACGCCTACGCCACCCAGCGGGCGGCCGAGATGCTGCGCGCCTGCGCGACCGCCTGACCTGCTGCCCGCACGGATCCTTTCACCAGCCTCACGGAGGTTTTCCCTAATCCCGCAGCGTGGTGCTCAGTTTCGGAATGTGCATCGACTCATCCGCGATCCTCGCCCGGTCCGTCGACCGGGCGGTGTACACGGCCATGGGTACGTCCTCTCACAAGCTGCCTGAGTATGGCTGTTGCCATTATCTTGCAACAAGCCCGATGACCGGACCACGCGACCCGGCCCCTACCGGTTCTCGTTCTCCGGGCGAAAGATCGCCATCGCCGCGGCTCTGCACCGACAACAGCGCCATGATCGCCGCCGTCGGAGACCTTCTCATCCGCGCCGATGCGGCCCCCTGCCCACTCACCCTTGGCGCGGACCCGTGCGCCGTCCTCTGCGGGGCACTGCTTCACGGCCCTGGTTGACCAACGGCGGCGGGCCGCCACGCTGACCGGCCCACCGCGCTCGGTCAGGTGATCAGTGGTTCACCGCGATCGGCACGTTCGTGTAGAGCGTGATGCCCTGGCCGGTCCCCTGCCTCCACCGCCCGGCAGCGTCATAGAAGGCCGTCGTCCCGGCGACCGTCGGAACGGTCAGCAGCCACGCCGGGCGGTCGTCGATGAGCGCGTTGAGTAGCCGCCGACCGAGACCATCGCGACGGGCGATTGGATGTACTGCGAGTTCGAGGACCTTTCCGAGTTCGACCTGCGGGAGCTGTTGCCCGACCAGCCACGCGAGTGGGACTCGCATTATCAACCGGAAAGTCGCCACCGCTGCCCGGCACCCCCGGTCGCCGGTGCCTGGGGAGCGCCCGGTCTACACCTGCGTGAAGATCAGAGCCACGTTTTGGCCGCCGAAGCCGAACGCGGTCTTCAATGCGGCGGGCATCTCGAGGCGGCGGGGATCTCCGGTTACGACGTCCAGGTCGAGGGCCGGGTCGGGTACGTCGAGATTGCAGGTGGGCGGCACGTGCCCCGCGTGAAGCGCACGGATGGTGGCGACTGCCTCGACCGCGCCGGCCGCGCCAAGCAGGTGGCCGTGTGCCGACTTGTTGGCGGTCAAAACCGGGTGGTCGCCGACGGTGCGGCGTAGCGCGGCGACTTCGATCATGTCGCCCACCGGGGTGCCGGTCGCGTGCGCGTTCACGTGGGTGATCTCGGCCGCGGAGACCCGTGCGTCCCTCATGGCCATCGTGATCGCGGCTGCGACGCCGGCGCCGTCGGGGCGTGGCTGTACCAGGTCGTAGCCGTCCGACGTGATCCCGACGCCGGACAGCCTGGCCCAGGCCCGAGCGCCACGGGCGGTGGCGCGCGAGGCCCGTTCGAGCACGACCACCGCGGCGCCCTCACCGAGAACGAATCCGTCCCGGCCCGCGTCCCATGGGCGTGATGCCCCTTGGGGGTCGTCGTTCCGCGTGGAGAGGGCGCGCAGCGCGCTGAAGCCGGATATGGCCAGACCGGTGATGACGGCTTCGGCGCCGCCGGCGACGACGACGTCGGCGCGGCCCAGGCGGATCAGGTCCGCGCCGAGGGCGATGGCTTCGGCGCCGGTGGCGCACGCGCTGGCGACCGAGTGCACGCCGGCCTGCGCCCGCAGCTCGACGCCGACGCACGCAGCCGGTCCACTCGCCATGGTCCGCGTGATGGCGTAGGGCGAGGCCCGGCGCCGTCCGCCGGCTTCCAGGAACTGCGACTGTTCCAGCATGCTGGTAAGGCCGCCCATGCCGGTGCCGACGCAGACAGCCAAGCGATCGGACGGTACGGGATCGTGGTCCAGCCCGGCGTCCGTCCACGCCTCGCGTGCCGCGATCAGTGCGGCCATTTCGACCCGGTCGTAGCGACGGATGTCACGGGCCTCGAAGTGGGTCGCGGGATCTGTGTGGAGCTCGGCCGCGATCCGCGTCGTCAGATGCTGTGCCCAGTCGTACGGGAGGGCCGTCACCGCCCGTCGTCCGTCCAGCAGGCCTTTCCAGTGCTCGTGGCTGTCGCCGCCCAGCGGTGTGGTCGCGCCGAGCCCGGTCACCATCACGTCGGTCATGCGGCGACACGTTCGGCGACCGCCTCGTACAGGTCCCGGCCCGTGACCGTACGGCTCAGCGTCGTGTCGTCGATGACGACCTGCAAGCGGTCCTCAAGGCAGGCGATGACCTCCAGACGTGACATGGAATCAAGCTCGAGATGCGCGAAGCGGTCGTCGAGCGAGAAGTCCTCCGGCAGGGGCTGGTCGGTGACCTCCAGCACGGACGCGGCGAACTGGGCCAGAAACGCCTCCTCGGTGAGTCGGCCGGGCATGGGACCTCCTATGAGTCGAGGTCGCCGTGGCTCCCCGCGGCGGCCTGCGGCATGCTGATGACGGAGAAGTACGCGCGGTCGTGGAACTGCCGGTCGAGGTGCTCGAAGAGATCCCGGGCCGTTTCGGGTGCCAGATCGCCGAGCACGCCCCGAGCCGTGTCCGCACGGTTCAGGAATGCTTCCAGCCAGGCGCCGCGGCGGAAGAAAACGCCGAGACGGTGCCGGTTGTACAGCCAGATGCCGAGGCAGGCTACCTTCGTGTGCACCTCGCTGTAGCGCTGGGCGAGGCGCATCAGCCGAGCCGGCGTGTCCTTGATCCCCGCCGGGCCGTCGGTAGGGCGAGGGGGTCGCTCGGCGACGATGGCGGCGAGGACGTCGTCGAGCTCTCCTCGGAGGGACTCGCCCGCCGTCCGCAATGCCCGCACCCGCCGCGCGTCGTTCTCGTCGTCGGGTCGTACGGATGAGAGTGAGTCCAGCAGATGGGTCAGGCTCGCGGTCACGGCGTCGCGGCCGCGGCCGAAGACTGCCACGTCACCGGGTTCCCACGGGTCCAGTGGCTGACCGAGGTCGTAGAGCTGTCGCCAGTCCTCGTCCCGCGTCCGCCGGGTGCCGCGCTCCAGCGCGGGAAGCTGCATCGCCAGGCTGTCCAGGCACACCGAACTGCTTCCGTCGAACATCGACACGACCGCGCCATCACGCCTCATCTTCTGGAAGATTCCGGCATGCGCGAGGTCCCGGAAAAAGTGCCGGGCGCCCAGAAGGGCGGAGAGTTCGTCGCCCGCGCTGTCGACGAGCCGGCTGACCTGCACCTTGACGACACTGGACCAGGCGCTGAATTCAGACTCGAAGAGGTGCAGGCCGCGCATCGCCACCAGCGCCACGCATTCGGCGGCGAGCAAATTCAGGTACGCGTGGCAGAGAGCCTCCCGAACGTGCGGTAGGTCGACCGCTCGGCGCGCGTACAGACGGCGGCCGACGAGGTGCTCGTACGTCTTGCGCAGTAGGGTGTCGCCCACGCCCAGAGACAGCGCGCTGCACAGCGTACGGGTGAGCATCAGGCCACGCAGCGCGGTCTCCATCCCCCTGCCTCGAGTGCCGATGAGGGCGGCCGGAGGGACGGGTGCGCGGTCGAATGCGATTCCGCTGATGTCGCAGCCGCGCAGCCCGACGGTGGGGGTACGGGGCAGACCGTTGACCCGGTCCGCCGGAACGGTACGTTTGTCGAGCAGGAACAGGGACTGGTTCTGGAAGTTGTCCACCGCGGCGGTGCGCGCGAGGACGAGAGCGTGGGTCGAGGTGCTTCCGCGATTGATGGGCCACTTGCGGCCCGAGATCAGGAACGTCCCGTCCACGCCCTCTGTGGCGACGCAGTCGTTGGCGGCGAAGTCGGCGCCGTGCTGCTCCTCGGAGTAGGCGAGGCAGGGAATCACCTCACCGGCGAGCATGTCATGGGCGAAGTCGCGGCGCTGCTCGTCGTTGCCACCGATCCAGACGACGAACGACCAGATCTGGGTGCTCACGGAGACGGCGACGTTCATGTCCCGCCGGGCCACGCTCCGGATCAGCCACAGCAGCTCCTCGGCGGTAGCCAGCTCCCCGCCCAGGGACCTCGGCACCAGGCGCCGCCGCAGCGCGAGACGATCCAGCAGGTGCAATCCGTGGACCGGGAGGGTCTCGGTCTCGTCGGCGTGCCACCCGCTGGCGAACGAGATGTCGTTGCCGGCCAGGTCGGGGTCCCCCAGTGCGCGTTCCAGGTCGACGACGCTCTGCCGGTAGGAGGGCTCGAAGGTCTTCACCGCCGCTCGCTCCCGCGTAGTGCGTTCGTCACGAACTGCGCGATGCCCGTCGACGTCTCCGGGCTGCGGAACACCGGCAGAACACGCCACCTGAGGTGAAGGGCGTCCTGGTCGGCGTGCACGGTCAAGCGGACCGGCACGTGGGCCGCGCGGTGGGCCGGGAAGGAGACGGCCGGCTGATACCGCGACAGCCGGAGGACGCCGGAGCGCTGTCCCGCCCGGAACGTCAGCCCCTGAACGTTGACGACGGCGTGGGCGAAAGGGACATAACCCGTGGTCGTCCGCCCGGCGCCGCACATGAACTGTTGCGCCTCCTCCCAATACGCCTCGCGAGCGGAGGTTTCATCGAGTTGTCGTGCGCACTCCTCGGGGCTGAACCCATCGGACACGCGGAAGAAGTGCGGGACCGCCTGGGCCAGCCAGCCGACCGCCCGTCGATGGCTCGGCTGGGTACCTCGGACGGCTCGACCGTGCCGTCCGATATCGAGGCGGACGACCTTCGTTCCGGCGATCTTGGATATTCCCAGCGCCAGCGCGTACACGAGATCACGCTCGGTGTCCCTCAGGTCGACCGGCCGCCAGGGCAGCGTCTCCCAGTGGATTTGCTCCTGGAGCCCGTGAGTTCCCAGCAGGTCCGGCCGGACCTCCTTGGTACGCGTGACGGCATCCCAGGGCCGGTCCACCCACCAGGTCGCGTCACCAGACAGATCCGACGCGCTGAGGTGGACCGGAATCGAGCGCACGTAATCCAGATAGGAGTCGCTTGCGGGAGCGGCGTCGTCGCCGTGTTCGTAGAGCAGGGCGGCATCTCGCATCAGGATCGGCAGGGACAACATGTCGGCCGCGAAGTGGTGAAAGGCGAAGACCAGATGGTCCTCGTCGGGCGTCCGGAGCAGTGCGACGTTCCAGAGAGGGCCGTTCTCGACATCGATCGTGCCGACGAGTTTCCGGAAAATCTCCTGGACGGCCTGGTCCGAGATCGCCGGCGCGTCGACGGTCTGGATGCCTTCACCATCGAGCCAGCGGTCATCGGCTATGTACTGGTAGAAAGCCCCTCCGGAAGAGCGGATGCGGAGGCAGAGCGACGGGTGGCGGAACGCGAGAAGCTCCAGCACACGCCGGAGCCGTTGGTGCTCCAGTCGTGCCATCGCGGTGACGACGACCGGCAGCACATAGGTGTTCACATCGCCTGCCGTTGCCGCGCCGAGCATCGTGTTGAGCTGCTGCTGGGTGAGGGAAAGCAGCCTCAACGAGTGGTCCAATCTTCTACGTCGGACTCATGGGCCTGTGTGGTTCCAACGCCGATGTTCGGGGCGGCGACGGCCGGACGATCCCATTTCGGGGGCAGCGTATCCGGCTGCACCTAGGCCGTCAAAGCTTCGGTCACGACGTCGCGGGCTCCCTCGGCACGGGCCCGGCCCGTGCCGGCCGCCTCGGCTCAGCAGCCGGCCGAACATGGCGAGATCCTCCGCGTCCAGGACTGCCGGGGCCGCGTTCTCGGCCCTCGGCCACCCGGCCGCACAACTCCATGACGGCATCCCTGCCACGGTCGATGGGACGGTCCGCCGCTGCCGCCGATCGGCGCCACCGCGCACACCATCCCCCCACCCGCGAGGCATCCAACGGCACCGCACGCCGGCCCGGTTCGCGCTCTCCGCCGTACCGCAGAGACAACCCCCGTGCGGCCACGTTCCGTGAGGGGCCGCCGAGTCGGACAGCACTGAAGTGCTTGATATGCGGATGTACCGCTGGATGAGCGCCCGAGCCCGGCGCTCGCGACCCTCGCAGCGACGGTGGACGATGTCGGGGTCCCCGGTCGCGAGCCCGGTCTCGGTTTCCTTGCGCGCTCGGTCCTCGGGCCGGGCCTTGGTCGGGCGGCAGTGGGATCAGGGCTGGAGTTCGAGGTTGAGGCGTCGAGTGTAGTGGGTTTGTCCGGCCCTGGTTCGATGGCGGCGGCGCCAGTCTGAACGGCGCGGACGGTGGGTGGGATCGTGGATCACTCCTTCTTGCCTTCGCTGAGCGCCACTGACTGGCGAGGTTCCACGGCCTGCGTCGACACCGGCGGCAGCGTCGGCCGATCCACGACGTGGTACACATCCCGTCCGTCGGTTCACGAGTGGTACCCGTCTGCCGGGTGAACGGAATTCGTGTCATCGGGTTCGGTTTAGCCGGGCAGGTCGGTGGCCTTGTTGTCCTCGCCGTACTCGCCCCGGATGGGTAGGTAATAGGCGGGTAGGAAGCCGGCGATGATGGCGACGCCCGCGATCGGCACGAACGCGCCAACGAGGATGCCGGAGCCAATCCAGATCAGCGCGAGCGCGAATCGGCGGCCGATGGCCCTGACGCCGAAGGGGCCGAGGCTGGGGTCCAACAGTTTGGCGCGACAAAGATGGGCCCAAATGATGTTGAACAGGGCTGCCGCCGTCCATAGCGTGGTGCCGTAGACGACGACCGCCGTACGTAGGCCCTGCTCCGCGCGTAATGCGGCGGCGAGTAGGGACGTGGAGAACGGCAGGAACGCGATGACCATCAAGAGCAACGTGTTGAGGAACAAGACCACGCGGTCGACGTGCCGGACGCGGTCGAACATGACGTGATGGTTGACCCATACCTGCCCGATGAGCAGGAAGCTCAGCACGTACGCCAGGTACGAAGACCACAATGCCCCGAGGCCGTGCAGGAGGTGCCCGAAGTCCTTCGGCGGTTGGATTTCCAGCACGAGAAGCGTCACGGCGATGGCGAAGACACCGTCACTGAAAGCCACCAGTCGGCCCGGGTGACGCGCGAGCTGCGGAGTGTCGTTTCCGGAGAGCACGCCCTAATTATGCTTTACGCCCGCTTTTGCGATGCTCGCCCGCCGCGCTCAGTGCGCCCCGGCGATCCAGCCAGGTCACTGACCAGGTTTGTCGCTCCTCCATCTGTCGATCAGTGCGGGTAGTTCGCGCCAGAGGTAGTCGTAGAAGTCGCGCATTTCGGTCAGGCGGCGGCCGGCCGTGCTGTCTTCGCCGGTGGTCGCTATGCCTTGCTCGGCGGCCTCGCGCATCGTCTTGACCGTCATGTTCTGGCCGGACATGAGGGTTGCCCAGGCGCCCTCGGGCAGGCGGAAGTGTTCTCGCCGGCTGCCTGGGGCGGGTACGCGCTCGATCAGACCGACGGTGGTGAGGGCTTTCACGGCGGTGGAGACGCTGCCGGAGCTGATCGAGAGGGTTTCGGCGATCTCTCCTGCGGTCATCGTCTCCTGTTCGGTGAACAGCAGGGCGGCGAGTACCCGTGCGGTCATCCGTTGCAGGCCGCCCTGGGTGAGGGTCAGGGCAAGCTGCTCCGCGGGGTCACTCAAGGCGGCCATCGAAGTCCTCTCGTCGCTCATCTTGACGAAATACTAACAGCTTCGAATCTTTGAAGATCTCTGAAACTTCGCTACTGTCGAAGACATGGGAGATGTGATTCGGCTGGAGAAGCTGAGCAAGACGTACGGGAGCCGCCGGGGGTTGGTCGACCTGGACCTGACCGTGACCGAGGGCGAGGTGTTCGGTTACCTGGGCCCGAACGGGGCCGGGAAGTCGACCACGATCCGGCTGCTACTGGACCTGATCCGCCCCACCGGCGGCCGGGCGTGGCTGTTCGACCGCGACCCACGCGAGCACGCCGTCGAGTTGCACCGGCGCGTCGGCTACCTCGCCGGTGACTTTGTGGTCAACCCCCGCCAAAGGGTCGGCGAGTGCCTGGCGTTCCTGGCCGACCTGCGCGGCGGTGTGCCGAGGTCTCGCATCGAGGAGCTGGCCGTCCGCCTGGACCTCGACCTGTCGGCCCGGATCAAGGCCCTGTCCAAGGGAAACCGGCAGAAAGTCGGCCTGGTGCAGGCGTTCATGCACCAGCCGGATCTGCTGATCCTCGACGAGCCGACCTCCGGCCTCGATCCGCTGGTCCAGCAGACGTTCCTCGACCTGGTCCGCGAGGCGAAGGCCGCCGGGCAGACGGTGTTCATGTCCTCGCACATCATGACCGAGGTCGAAGCGGTCGCCGACCGGGTCGGGATCATCCGCGAGGGCCGCCTCGTCGCCCTCGACACCGTCGCCCGGCTCCGCAGCCAGGCCGTCCACCGCTTCGAGATCACGTTCCTCGGCCCGGTCGACCAGACGGCCATCGCCGCGCTCCCGGAGATCTCCGAACTCAGCTTCGACGGCGGGACCGCCCGGTTCCAACTCGCCACCAGCCCCGACGCGTTGATCCAGGTTCTCGCCCAACACCGGGTCGCCGCCCTGCGCGCCAGCGAACCCGACCTCGAAGAGCTGTTCTTCAGCTACTACCAGGCCAGTCCAGAGGCCAAGGAGGCCACCCGTGCCTAGTGTCATGACGAAGTCGCTGTGGGATTCCCGCCGCAGCCTCGCCGGGTTCGCGGTCGGGACCGCCCTGGTCGGCGCCATGTACGCGGGTTTCTACCCCCAGGTGGCCGACGGGGCGATGGGCCAGGCCGTCGAAGGCTTCTCCCCCGCGATGCGGGAGGCGCTCAACATGGAGGACCTGTCCTCCGCCGCCGGGTACCTCGGCTCCAGCGTGTTCGGCATCATCGTGCCGCTGATCGCCGTCATCTACGGCATCGCCACCGGCACCCGGGCCATCGCCGGGGACGAGGAAGCCGGCTACCTCGACCTCCTCCTCGCCCACCCGGTCACCCGTACCCGGCTACTGCTGCACCGTTTCCTCGCCCTCACCATCGGCGCCTTCGCCTTGGCCGGGCTCGTCTGGCTGGCCATGCTCACCATCCGTTCCGGCGCCCAACTCGACACGGTCAGCATCGCCCAGTTCACCGCCCAATGCCTCGCCCTGGCCCTGCTCGCCACCTTCTTCGGCACCGCCGCCATCACCATCGGCGCGGTCACCGGCAGCAGAGCCGCCGCGCTCGCGGGCACCGCCGTCCTGGGGGTACTCACCTACGCGGCGAACACCTTCGCCGCCCAGATCGGCGCCGACGCCGCCCGCTACGCCTCCCCGTTTCACTACTACATCGGCGACGAACCGCTCCGCAACGGCTTCCAGTGGGCCGACCTCGGCATTCTCACCGCAGCCATCGCCCTCCTGGTGTCCACCGCCATCACCGCGTTCAACCGCCGCGACCTCACCAGCTGACCGCCCCCGCCGGCCCTCCACCGCCTCCAGGTGGGCGGGCCGGCGAGGGTCGGCCAATCCCTGCTCGGCCCCCCTCCGGTCCGGGAAGGAACCCGGGCTCAGTCGGACTCTGCGCTCGCGTGGCGGATCCCGCGTGGGCGGCCGGACCGCACCCACAGCCAGTACAGGCCGGCGGCGATCACCAGCGCGGCGGCGAGCGAGACCAGCGGGTCACCTCGGGACAGCTTCACCAGCAGGGTAAAGGCAACCCCGGCGGCGGCCAGCACGTTGATCGCCAGCAGTACCGGCGGCGCTCGCGGTGGGAGAAGACGGCCATCGCGCCGAGTCCGGCGAGGAAGCTCAGAAACACCGAGACGGCGTAGAACAACACGAGTTCCTGGTCGCGGCCCCCTGCTGCGGCGGTGAGCAGACCCGAGACGACCATGAACAGCAACACCCCCCATACCGGTGTGTGGCGGGAGTTGGTGCGACCGAAAACGGCGGGCAGGATCCCGGCCGCGCTGCCATCGGACTGCCGCTGCCGGGGCGGCTGGCTCACACCCCAGACAGGCCGCGCCCCACCGCACACCAGCACCTACCGGAGGCCCTGCGGGAATCGCTACCAGCCGGGGCTGGGCGCCGGCGTGATAAATTCTCCGATCCCGCCGAAGGCAGGGCTACGCCTCAGATGACGGTGACGGCGATGGTGTGCCAGCCGGTGGCGCCGTCCGGGAACGGTGTGGTCCGACTCTCGGTCTGGACGTCGCCGGTGCGGTCGGTGGCCCGGACCCGCAGGCTGTGGCCTCCGGGGGTGGCCGGCCACTGGTAGCGCCATTGGACCCAGGTATCGGTGGACGGGACGGGTAGCAGGGTGGAGGGTTGCCAGGGGCCGGAGTCCACCGACACCTCGACCGCCGCGATACCCCGGCCCTGGGCCCAGGCCACTCCGGCGACCACCACCTGTCCTGCTGGCAGTCGGGCGAAGGGTGCCGGCCGGTCGATCCGGGATGCGGTTTTCACGGGTGCCTCCCGCGCCCAGCCGCGCCGTACCCAGTAGGCGTCGAACGAGGCGAAGGTGGACAGTTCCAGGTCGACGACCCACTTGCAGGCCCCGGCGTACCCGAACAGGCCCGGGGTGAGCATCCGGACGGGGAAGCCGTGCTCCAGCGGCAACGGTTCGCCGTTCATTCCGACCGCCAGCATCGCGTCCCGGCCGTCGAGGACCGTCTCCACCGGGGTACCGATCGTCATCCCCTCGCTGGAGCGGGCCACCACCTGGTCGGCGCCGGCTCGGATGCCGGCGGCACGCAGCAGCGGTGCCAGGGGTACGCCGAGCCAGCGGGCGGTGCCGACGTACGGGCCGCCGACCTCGTTGGAGACGCAGTTGAGGGTGATGTCCCGCTCGACCAGCTCACGGTCGAGGAGGTCCGCGAAGCTCAGTTCGAGTGGCCGGTCGACCATGCCCCGGATCCGCAGGCGCCAGGTGTCGGTGTCGAGCCGGGGCACGGTGAGCGCGGTGTCGACCCGGTAGAAGTCGGCGTTGCGGGTGTGGAAGGCGGGACCGACCCCGTCCGGCAGCGGTGCGGCCGGGTCGGCGGGGGCGGGCAGTCGTACGGCCTCCCGGGAGCGTTCCGCGTCCCGGGAGGAGGACCCGCGGAGCAGCCCGGTCCCGGCCACGCCGAGGGCGGTACCCGCCGCGACCAGGGCCGCGTTGCGGGCGAGGGCCCGCCGCGACGGGCCCCGGATCGGCCGAACCTCACCCGGCCGGGGAACAACCGGCTCGGCGGCGGATGCCGGTCGCGGAAGCAGCCAACGCAGCACCCCGGCGGCGACCAGTGCGCCCGCAACCGAGGGCAGGACATCGACCGCTCGCGCCCCCGGCCGGAGCAGCGCGGCGACGGCGCCGAGCACGCCGAGCAGGGCCGCTCCGCCGAGGCCGGCGGCCGATCGCCGTCGGGCCAGCAGCCCGGTCAGTACGGCCAGTCCGGCCAGGGCGAGACCTATGCCGCCCAGCAGCAGTGGCTTGTCGTACGTACCGAACGTGCGGACCGCGAATTCCTTGACCGGGGTCGGGGCCGCGTCGATCAACGTCGAGCCGACCGCCACCAGCGGCCCGGCCTGCGGGCGGGTGAGCGTGGCGAGCAGTTCGGCGGCGGTCACCCCGGCCGTCGCGGCCAGCAGTCCCACGCCAGCCGGGACGACACGCCGCAGGCCAGGCGGCCCGAACCATCGTCGCGCGCAGACGGCGCCCAACAGCCGTCGAAGGCGGCCGTCCCGGCTGGATGACAGTGGCATGACTGGTCCCCTCGCTGGCCGGAAACGGGATGGGCCGGGGATCCGGCCGGCGGCCGGACCCCCGGGCGGCTCAGGAGGTGGGCATCAGTACGGTGTCGACGAGGTACACCGTGGCGTTGGCGGTCTGCACGTTGCCGCAGACCACGGTGGAGTTGCTGTTGACCTTGAAGTCGGCGCCGCTGCCCGCGACGGTGAGTTCCCCGCCCTGGAGGGTCTTGTGCGGTCCGGCCAACTGCGTCGGAGCCAGCTTCTCCCCCACCACGTGGTAGGTGAGCACCTTGGCCAGCAGATCCTTGTCGGCCAGCACCTTGTCCAGGTCGGCCTTGGGCAGCTTGGCGAACGCGTCGTTGGTCGGCGCGAAGACGGTGACCGCCGACGCGCTGTTCAGCGAATCGACAAGTTGCGCCTGCTTCACCGCCGTGACCAGGGTGGAGAGCAGCGCGTTGCCGGAGGCAGCGGTGGCGACGGGCACCTTGGCCATCGCCTCGAAGCTGCCCGGGTTGGTGGCGTCGGTCGGCACCGCGGCACAACCGGGTCCGAACTCACCGTCCATCATGGGCGGCGCGCTCGTGGCCGCCATCTCCGGAGCACTGGTGGCGGGCGCGGTGGCGGTGGTGTCCTCGTCCGCCTCCCCGCCGCAGGCGGCCAGGGCGAGGGCGAGAGTGGCGGCGGCCGTGACAGCGGCGAACTTGTTGGCACGCACAGTGATAGTTCCCTTCAGACAAGCGAAAACCGGGATGAAGTACGCTTACTTGCTCATAAGTGATTCGCAGCCACCGATCGGCCGGATGGGTACGACTTTCGTGCGATCCCCCAAGCAGTGGAGATCAGGTGATGGCGAGCGTGACCACGGCATCGGTCGTGGCCCGGACCGAGCCACCATCGGGCTCCTCGGTGACCGCGAAGCTCGCCTTGCCGCGTACGCCGCCGATCAGCACCGTGGCGGTCGACTCCCCCGCCGCCAGCACCCCGGCCGACGCGGCACCGCTCGAATCGACCAACCAGAGCTGGTACGCCCGGTCGGCGCCCGGCCCGACCAGCCCGTCGAGCAGGGCGACAGCCCGGTCCTGGCTCACCGAGAGCACCACCGTCACCCGGCCACCGGAGGGCACCGCGACCGTACGCACGACCGCGTCCGGTGCGGCGAGCACGGCGCGTACCCGCTCCGTTTCCGCCCGCGCGGCCTGGGTCAGCGCCTGCTCCCGGCGTACCCGTTGCTCCTGAAACGCCCAGGTGCCGGCGCCCGCGCCCGCCGCGAGGGTGGCCGCGGCGACCGCGATAGCGGTCCGGCGGCGCCAGCGCGACAGTGCCGGCAACCCGCCCCGGTCCACCCGACCGGGCCCGTCCTGCCGGGTCCGGCGCACCTGCGCCAACACCTGCGTACGCAACCGGGGCGGTGGCACCGACCAGGTCGAGTCGGCGAGTCGGGTCACCGTCTCGCGCAACTCCGCCACCTCGATCGCGCAGCTCTCGCAGTCCGCCACGTGCCGGGCGAAGGCGGCCCGCTCGACGTCGTCGACCGCGTCGAGCGCGTACGCTCCGGCGAGCGCGTGAATGTCGGTCACCGGGCCACCTCCACACCCAGGCAGTCCCGCAACCGGATCAGCCCGTCCCGCATCCTGGTCTTCACGGTCGGCAGCCCCGCACCGAGCAGGGTCGCCACCTCCCGGTAGGTGTGCCCGCCGTAGTAGGCCAGGGTGATCGCCTCCCGCTGCACCGGGGTCAGCCCCTCCAGGCAGCGCCGCACCTGCTGACGTTCCAGCCGGCTCGCCGCCTCCTCCGCCACCTCGTCGTACGGCACCTCGCCGGAGGCGGCGGCCACCCGACGGGTCCGATCGGCGCTCGCCTGCTCGGTGCGTACCCGATCGACCGCCCGCCGGTGGGCGATGGTGAACACCCAAGCGGTCGCCGAACCCCGCGCCGGGTCGAAGCGAACCGCCGTCCGCCACACCTCGACCAGCACCTCCTGGGCGACCTCCTCGGCCTGCCCCGGATCCCGCAACACCCGCCGCGCCAGCCCGTAGACCCTCGGCGCGACCAACTCGTACAGCCGGTTGAACGCGGACTCGTCACCCCGACCCACGGCACGGAGCAACCCGTCCGCCTCCGTCCGGGAGTCGACCGCCGGCAACTGATCGGGCACCGCCCGCAACGGCCGCTCCGACCCGGTGCCGCCGACGACACGTCGCGCCGGATCGCTACCGGGGTCGGGGTGCGTCATCCTGAGCAGCCTCCAGCCGATTCCGTCTGCCTGCACGGTAAGTATTCGGCGCGGAACGCCGTACGGATGGGTCCGGGGGCGAACGTTCTTGTCCGGGGTCCGTGGCGGCGGCGTTCGGGCGGACCGGACCGGACCGGACCGGCGTCGACCGTCACGCGGGCTAGAGCGCCTCCGTCGGGTCGCCGTTGTTGAAGGCCAGCACGGCGGCCCCAGTCGACCTCCTGACTCAACCAGGTCGAGGTGTACTTCTCCGCGTTGACCCGCCGGGTCGTGCACCACCGCGATTTCCCGCCACACGAGGATCTGATCGACAAGATCGAAACCTACGTGATCGAGAAGAACACCACCGCCAAGCCCTACCGATGGACCTACGACGGCACCCCGCTCAAGGCCGCATGACCCCCGACGAACTAACGCGGCGCTGCACTAGCGCTAGGCCCGGCAGGGCCACGCCTGCTGACGCGAGATGCCACATCGTGACGCGTCGTTTGCCCACTCATTGCCCACCGAACAAGCAAGAGCCCACTTCCTCGACCTACAGGAAGCGGGCTCTTGCTTGTTGTTTCGTTTGTAGCGGGGACAGGATTTGAACCTGCGACCTCTGGGTTATGAGCCCAGCGAGCTACCGAGCTGCTCCACCCCGCGTCGCTGGAATGAACACTAGCGCACTCGTGCCGCCGACACCGCATCGGCCCATCCCCGCGGGGGTCGGACATGCCCCGCGGTCCACCCGCGACACATCCCGGCCCACGCTTGTACGGTCCCAGGATGTCCGGCCTCGAACGGTTAACATTGATCAACACCACCCCGTGGCTCGCCGACCTCCTGGCCAGCCTGTGTGACCTGGACTTCTCCCGCACGAAGGAGGGTCCAATCGAGCCGATCCGCCTGGCCGACGGGGAGCCCCTGGAGATGTTCGCCGGCGACGCGTCCGGCGGAGCGTTCCTGTTCGCCGGACGCGGTGGCGAGGAGCGGCCGGTGGTGTACGCCGGTTCGGAGGGTGAGGGCGCACTGGTGGCGATCGGGTTGGCCGACGCCCTGGCCGTCGCGGTCGAGTTGCCCAGCCTGCACGACGCACTGGCGGTCCCGTACGGCGAGGACGGTGGCGCCGCCCTGCGGGCCTGGCTCGATCGGGCCGATCAGGAGATCCGGGACGACCAGCCGGACCTCGACGCGTTACGGGGGCGGTTACGGGAGGCGCTGCACCTGCCACCGGCCGACGGGTTGCTCGAACGGCTGCACGCGGCGGCCGCCGACCACACCTATCTACCGGTCGGCGAGCACGGCCGGTACGAGCCGATGCTGGGTACCGGTTGGGTCGTCGCCGTACCTCGGGAGCCTCGGTCGGACCGGAGTGGAGGGTCGTGACGGAGACCACGGACGGGCTCGGGACGAACAGGAATTGAGTCGGGTCGACTCAAGTTGTACCGGGTGCCGGTCGAACCGGACCGGCCCAGTGGGATCCGAGGAGAAAACCGATGAGCACCATCTCGCTGTGGACCCGGCGCGATCCGTTCGCGGAGTTCGACGCCCTGGTCCGGAACGCCTTCGGCCCGGTCGCGACGCGACCCGCCAACCAGCCGGCCCGGTTCACCCCGGCCGCCGAGATCAGCCGCGACGGGGATGACGCGCTGGTCCGGGTCGAGTTGCCCGGACTGGACATCGCCAACGATGTCTCGGTCGAGGTCGACCGTGGCCTGCTGGTGGTGAGCGGGGAGCGGCGCGACGAACGGTCCGAGGAACAGGGCGGCCGGAGCCTGCGCGAGCTGCGCTACGGCTCGTTCCGCCGATCCTTCACCCTGCCGACGCACGTGACGGCCGACGCGGTGAGCGCGACGTACGACGCGGGTGTGCTGAACGTCCGGGTGGCCGGCGCGTACGCCGGAACCGGAGCGCGACGGATCACCGTGACGTCCGCGACCCCGGCGGCGCAGTCCGCCTCGGCGCCGGCCGACCAGCCCGACGCCTGAACCAGCTGGCCACCGGCAACCCGCCGGTAGCCAGCACGACGTGGGACACGACCCATGGCACCCACCTCGGGCCCGGCCATCCGTGGCCGGGCCCGTTCGTCTGTCCACTACGGACGACGGCCGCCCCGACCCGCCGCCCACGACACCGCCCGCCGATCCCCCGATCCGCGACACCCACACGCCGCCCGCCGATTCCGCCGCCCGCGATCTCGATCGGACCACCTCGATCTCGATCTCGGCAGTGGTCCCGGAGCGGCGCCGATCATGGCCGCGACGGCGGCGGAGACGAACAGCGGATCACGCCGGTTACGGGCCGGCGAGTTGGCTGCCGGAGGCGACCTTGGCCGCGACGGCTTCGGCCCCGCCGGCCATCGCCTCCACCAGTCGGGGCCGGCCGACCGCCGGTACCAACCGGCCGGCCCGCCAGGCCACCCCGATCCCGGCCGCCAGCACCAGCAGGGCGCCCAGGGTCTGGAGCAGCCCGAACAGCATTCCGCCGACGCCGATCATCGGTGCGGCGAACATCAGCAACCAGCCGTCGGAGTAGCTGAACACCCCCGAGTGCAGCACCGCCCAACCGGACAGCACCCAGCCCAGGGTGTAGAAACTGGCGCCCACCAGGGTCAACGCGCGGGCTCCGCCGCCGTACAGCGAGGTCTGTTCGGGCAGTCCGGCAAACGGCAGCATCAGCATCGCGCCGACGAGGGCCACCAGCAGGCCGGCGGTGGCGGTCCCCCGGCTGCGCGCGGTCACCAGCAGCCCGGTCACCGCCATCAGCCCGAGCAGACCGAGCCAGGTCGCGAGCACCCACAGCACCAGTGGGAACGAGTGGCCGTCGGCGGAGGCCGGTGCGGCTCCGTCGCCGACCAGGGTGACGATGCCGTACAGGACGGCGGATCCGGGCAGGATCCACACCGCGCCACGGGCGAACCGGCGTAACGACCAGGCCCAGGTGGCGTCGGTGGCGGGTTGCGGCTCGGCGCCCTCCTCGAAGAAGGGCAGCAGGTGGAATCCGCCGGCCGGCCGGGTCGGCCGGGCCGGGGATACGGGTACGGTCGACGGCCCGTTGACCGGTCGCTTGGGCTTACTCGCGTGGCTCATGCGTCACCTCGCTCCACTCGCCGGCACGTCGAGCCGAGGATCCGTTCCGGCGCCCCGGGTCCCGGTCGCCGCTCCGCTCCGGGTTCCCGTCGCCGTTTCGGCTCTAGCCCGATCGTGGCAAACCCCGCAGCGGCGGCGCGTGGCTTCGCCGTTTTCGGTGGCACTCGTTTGCCGTACGGCGCGGCTGCCGAGGGGAACCGCGAACCGGACAAGGTCGAAACCGGGATTGACCTGTCGCCGGCCCGGAACGCGTTACCGCCCCGGTCGGGTCGACCGGGGCGGCGGCGGATCGGACGGGGGGTCAGCCCCGTTCGGTGGTTTCCGGGCTGGCGGTGCTGTCGCCGAGCAGGCTGGTCGGTGGGACCGGCTCGGGGGCGGGCAGCCCCTGCGGCTGTCCGGCCGCCGGGCGGGAGGTCACCTGCGCCTCGGCGGCGCGTACCTGGTCGTGCACCTCCTGGGCGGCTGCGGCGGCGGCCCGCGCCGCCTCGGCGGCCTCGCGCTCGACGGCGCTCGCGTCGCTCTCCGCCTCCGGCGAGGGTACGTCGTGGGCGGCCTGGGCCAGCCCGCCGAGCGCGCCGCCCAGTCCTTCGAGCGCCTTGGTCAGCTCGGCCGGTACGACCCAGATCTTGCTGGCCTGGCCGTTGGCGATCTGCGGCAGCGCTTGAAGGTATTGGTAGGCGAGCACCTTCTGGCTCGGGTTCGACTGGTGGATCGCGGCGAAGACCGTACGGATGGCCTTGGCCTGCCCCTCCGCCTGGAGGATCTGGGCCTGCCGGTTGCCGTCGGCGCGCAGTACGGCGGCCTGCTTCTCGCCCTCGGCGGTGAGGATCTGGGACTGCTTCTGCCCCTCGGCGTTGAGGATCGCGGCGCGGCGGTCCCGCTCGGCGCGCATCTGCTTCTCCATCGAGTCCCGGATGCTGGCCGGCGGCTCGATCGCCTTGATCTCCACCCGGGTGACCTTGATGCCCCACCGGCCGGTGGTCTCGTCCAGTACGCCGGAGAGGTGCCGGTTGATCTCCTCGCGGCTGGTCAGGGCGCGCTCCAGGTCGAGCGAGCCGATGACGTTACGCAGGGTGGTGACGGTGAGCTGTTCGATCGCCTGGAGGAAGTTGGAGATCTCGTAGGTCGCCCGGACCGAGTCGACCACCTTGAAGTAGAGCACCGTGTCGATCGAGACGACCAGGTTGTCCGAGGTGATCACCGGCTGGGGCGGGAAGCTGACCACCTGCTCCCGCATGTCGACCTTGGTACGCACCGCGTCGATGAACGGCACCAGCAGGTTGAGCCCCGGGTTCAGGGTGCGCTTGTACTTGCCGAGCCGTTCGACCACGTCCTGCCGCTGCTGCGGGACGATCCGTACCGCCTTGGCGAACGTGATCACCACGAGCAGAGCCACGGCGGCGAACAGCACCGCTATCGCCACATCCATACCGCTCACCTTTTCGTATCTGGTACTGCGTCAGTAGAGGAATCATCCCGCCAGACCATGGCGGTCACGCCTTTGACCTCGATCACCCGGACGCGTTCTCCCGGTTGGAAGACCTGGGTGCCGTCGTACGAGCGGGCGGTCCAGATCTCCCCGTCGATCCTGATCACCCCGTGGTTGGCGTCCACCTGCTCCAACACCAGGGCGTCGGACCCCTCGATCGCCTCCACCCCGAAGGCCGTCTCGCCGCTTTCCAGCGCGGAGCGCCGGTGCCGTCTGATCACCGGGCGGACCGCGGCCACGCTCAGCGCCGACACCACGGCGAAGACGAGCACCTGCACCGCGACCGGCGCACCGAGGGCGGCGACGCCGGCGGTGGCGAGCGCGGCGACGCCGAACATGAGGAGGAAGAGCGTCGTGGTGAAGATCTCGGCCACCAGTAACCCGACGCCCAGGATGATCCACAGGAGGGGTTCCACCATTGAATCCTGTCACGGCCGCGCACGTAGTGCCGACCAGCGAAGATCGTCCGGGCCGGTAGGATCACCGCTTGCCGTACCCGGTCGCCGTTGGGCGGTGCCCGCGGGGGCCGGTGCGGAGCACCCGGTGTCGACCCAGGGAGCTGATGATCATGGCACTGCTGCTGGAGACCACCCGACGCCTCGACTCCCTGGTCGCCGAGACCCAGGCGGAGGCGGCGGTGCCGACGCTCGTCGCCGGGGTGGTCCGTGACGGGGTGCTCACCCACGTGACCAGTGCCGGCGAGCCGCCGGCCGACCCGGCCACCCAGTTCCGGATCGGCTCGATCACCAAGACCATGACCGCCGCCCTGGTCCTCGGGCTGCGCGACGAGGGCCGGCTGGACCTGGACGACCCGCTCGACCGGCACCTGCCCGGCACCCCCGTCGGCCGGGTCACCCTGCGGCAGATCCTCGGCCACGCCAGCGGCCTGCAACGCGAACCGGACAGTGACGGCTGGTGGGAACGCACCGAGGGCGTCGACCTGGACACCCTGCTCGCCGGACTCACCCCGGCGAAAATCGCCCACCCGCCGCACCACACATACCACTACTCAAACCTGGCGTACGGGCTGCTCGGGGGCGTACTCGAACGGCTCACCGGCCGGTCGTGGTGGGACCTGCTGCACGAGCGGCTGCTCGCCCCGCTGGGCCTGACCCGTACGTCGTACCGGGCGGAGGAACCGTTCGCCCGCGGCTACCTGGTCCACCCGTGGCACGGCACGCTGCGCGAGGAACCCCGTACGGACACCGGTGCGATGGCGCCCGCCGGACAGCTCTGGGCCAGCGTGCCCGACCTGGCCCGGTGGGCCGCCTTCCTGGCCGACCCGGACCCGGCGCTGCTCTCCCCGGCGACGGTGGCGCAGATGTGCGTGCCGGTGGCGATCGGGGACCCGGACTCGTGGACCTCCGGACACGGGCTGGGCCTGGAGCTCTACCGCAGCGGCGAGCGGATCTACGTGGGCCACGGCGGCTCGATGCCCGGCTACGTCGCCGGGCTGGCGGTACACCGGCCGTCCCGGACCGGCGTGGTCGCGTTCGCCAACGCGTACGGCTTCCGCAGCGGCTCGATCGGGGTTACCACGAAGCGGTTGCTGACCGAGGTGCTCGACCACGAGCCGGTGCCGGTCGCGCCGTGGCGTCCCGCCGCCGGTCCGCCCGAGCCGACGGTGGCCGAGCTGACCGGCCGCTGGTGGTGGATGGGCCGCGAGTACGAGGCGGCCTGGGACGCCGAGGCCGAGGAGCTGGTGTTCAGCCTGCTCCGCCCGGCCGGGCCGGCGCCGTGGCGGTTCACCCGCGTCGACGCCGACCACTGGCGTGGCCGGTCCGGGATGAACGACGGCGAGATCCTGGCCGTACGCCGGGACCCGGCCGGTACGGTCCGGACGCTGGACGTCGCCACCTTCGTCTTCACCCGCGACCCGGACCGGCTCGACTGACCCGGCCCCTACCGACCCGCCCCGGCTCGGCCCGCCCCGGCTCGGCCCCACCCGGCTCGGCCCCACCCGGCTCGGCCCCACCCGGCTCGGCTCAGCCGGCCGCGACCGGCGCGGGGTCGGGTTCACGGGCGGTCCGGTCGACCGCCGGGTTCCGGCACAGCCAGCGGATGGCCAGCGCGCCGAGGGTGATCGGGACGGCGCCGAGAGCCCGACCGCCTCCAGCGTGTCCCGGTTGGTCACCGTCACCAGGTCCCGGTCCGGGCCGGCGAGCTGCGCGCAGGTCTGGAAGACGAGGTGGAAGCCGATCGGTGCCCAGAGGCTGCCGGTCACCAGCCGGATCAGGCCGAGCACGAACCCGAACGCGAGGAACACCACCGCCCGTCCGCCGTCGGCCCCGAGCGCCAGACCGAAGAGGCTGAACAGGACCGCCTGGGCGCCCACCGCCAGCCACGCCGGCAGCACGGACACCAGGTTGCGGTAGAGGTATCCCCGGAAGATCAGCTCCTCGGGCAGCGCCTCGTAGAGCAGGACGAGCAGCAGCAGGCCGGCCACGGACCCGATCACCGCACCGGCGGACGCGGGCACCCGCAGCGTCGCCCAGCCGAGCGCCAGGACCACGGCCAGGCCGATCGGGAACGGGACGAGGTAGGCGGCGACGCCGGCCAGGAACGGCCGCCAGCCCGTACCTGTCGCGCTTCCCCCGTACGCATGACTACCAGTCTCGGTCCGGCGGTCGGGCGACACCGTCCGGCGGCGTAACGAAAGCGGCTCAGTCGGACGGCGCGGTGACGAAGTCGATCATCCGCTCGACCGCGTTGATCAGCGGTGTCTCCACGTCCTGGTAGCTCGACACCCGGGAGAGGATCAACCGCCACAGCTGCGCCGGCTCGGCCACCCCGAGCGCCGCGCAGACCCCCTCCTTCCACGGCTGCCCCGGCGGCACCACCGGCCACGCCCGGATGCCCAGCTTCGCCGGCTTCACCGCCTGCCACACGTCGACGTACGGGTGCCCGGTCACCAGCACGTGCGGGGAGGTCACCCCGGCCACGATCCGGCTCTCCTTCGAGCCGGCGACCAGGTGGTCGACCAGCACCCCGAGCCGGCGCTGCGGGCCGGGGTCGAAGTCGCGTACCCGGGCAGCCAGTTCGTCGATGCCGTCGAGGGGCTCCACCACCACACCCTCGATCCGCAGGTCGTCGCCCCAGATCCGTTCCACCAGCGCCGCGTCGTGGATCCCCTCGACCCAGATCCGGCTGGCCTTCGCCACTCGGGCGCGTACCCCGGCGACGGCGACCGAACCGGAGGCGGTGCGCTGCCGCGCGGCCGGGACCGTCGTCGGTGCCGGCCGGCGCAGCGTGACCGGCGAGCCGTCCAGCAGGAACGCCGCCGGCAGCAGCGGGAAGTTGCGCCGCCGGCCGTGCCGGTCCTCCAGCACCACCGCACCGGACTCGAAACCGACCACGGCGCCGCAGAATCCCGAGTCGGCGTCCTCCACCACCAGGTCCGGCTCGGCGTCCACCTCCGGCACCGTCCTGCGTCGCCGCCAGTCACCGGCGAGCACATCCTTGCCGTACATCCTCCCCATGTCGGCGACGCTAACCCGATCCGGGTGATCCATGACGTAGACGCGCCGCCGCGCCGGGGGCCGAGACAGGGCCGCAGTGAACACGTACCCTTGCCTGCATGTCCCCCGCAACGGGCGCGGCGACCCTTGCGCCGCGCCGGTCGAGCCGGTTCGTGGCCTGGGTACGCGCATGGCGCGCCGGGCTGGTGCCGTATGACGAGGTCGCCGACGAGGTGGCCGGTGACGAGGAACATCTCGTCGCCGACGCTCCCGGCACCTGGACCGACGTGCCGCTCGCCGACGCCCTGCCCACCCTGTCGAAGCTCTCCCCGGACGAGATCCGGCTGGTGCTGCCGGCACCCGGCGATCCGCGCGGCCTGCCCGGCCCCGGACCGTTCGCCGGTGCGGCGCTGGTCGCGGGCGAGGCGGTGGTCGCCGGCACGCTGGGGCTGATCCCGGAGGTGCGGATGCACACCTCCGGCTCCGGCGTGACCTTCGAAACCGTGCTGTGGCGGGTCTACCCGCTGCCGGAGACCGCGCCCGGCGCGGCGCTCGGCAACCCCGGACCGGCCGAGGCCGAGGCCGACCTGTCCACCGCGCTGGCCGAGGCGACCGCCGCCCTGACCCGGCTCGACGTCGCCCACTGGCGGCCCGAACTGGCCGGTGCACTGGCCGCGCTGCGTCGACCGGACGGCGGCACCGACCTGCCACCGGGCTTCGACCCTCGGGCCCGCCGGCTGTTCGCTCGGGCCAGCGTGCTCGACCAGGTGTTGGCGCTGGCCGAACACGCCGCACCGGGCGGTGCGGTCAACGGCCACGAGGCGCAGCAGCGCGATGCCGCGTTGCGCCCGTTGACGGTGGCCTGCCGACGCGCCCTGGTGGCGGCCTGCAACGCCCCGTTGGCCGCCTGACCAGCCGTCAAGCGGGCGGTCTCAGATCTCGTCCATCAGGTCGACCACCGAGTTGATGATCCGCGACGGCCGGTACGGGTAACGCTCCGCCTCGGTCTTGGTGCTGATCCCGGTCAGCACCAGGATCGTCTCCAGCCCGGCCTCCAGTCCACAGAGGATGTCGGTGTCCATCCGGTCGCCGATCATCGCGGTGGACTCGGAATGCGCGTTGATGGTGTTCAACGCCGACCGCATCATCATCGGATTGGGCTTGCCGACGAAGTACGGCGCGACCCCGGTCGCCTTCGAGATCATCGCCGCGACCGAACCCGCCGCCGGCAGCAGACCCTCGTTCGACGGTCCGGTCACGTCCGGGTTGGTGCAGATGAACCGGGCCCCGGCCTCGATCAGCCGGACCGCCTTGGTGATCGCCTCGAAACTGTAGGTGCGGGTCTCACCCAGCACCACGTAGTCCGGGGCGTAGTCGGTGAGGATGTAACCGACCGCGTGCATGGCCGTGGTCAGCCCCGCCTCGCCGATCACGTACGCGGTGCCGCCGGGGCGCTGGTCGGCGAGGAACTGGGCGGTGGCCAGCGCGGCGGTCCAGATCGCCTGCTCGGGCACCTCGAAGCCCATCCGGGCCAGCCGGGCCTGGAGGTCCCTCGGGGTGTAGATGGAGTTGTTGGTCAGCACCAGGAACGGCTTACCCGACGAGCGCAGCCGGTTGATGAACTCGGGCGCCCCCGGTACCGGTTGTCCCTCGTGCACCAGCACGCCGTCCATGTCGGTGAGCCAGCTCTGCACGGGCTTGCGTTCCCTCATGCCATCCCCTCGCTACGCCTCGTCCCGCCCGAGTCCCGACCGGCGGTCAGGGTCGACGGGCCGGCACGCAACAGCCCGCCGGGCAGGTGTCCCAGACCGGGAGCGTACCCAGGCGGCGTCGCGGCGACGTATCCGGCGGGTTAACCCGCTCGATGACCAGCTCGCGCACCATGCTGACGAAGCGGGGATCGGTGCCGGGGGTGCCGGCCCGTACGTAGTCCAGCCCGAGCTGTTTGGCCGTCGCGGCGGCCTCGGTGTCCAGGTCCCACACCACCTCAAGGTGGTCGGAGACGAACCCGATCGGGCTCACCACCACCGAGCTGACCCCGTCGGCGGCCAGCACCGCCAGGTGGTCGTTGATGTCCGGCTCCAGCCACGGCACGTGCGGCGGGCCGGACCGGCTCTGCCACACCAGGTCGTACGGCAGGTCCGGGGCGGCGATCCCGGCGACCAGTCGGGCGGTCTCGCGCAGCTGTGCCTCGTACCGCCCGCCCTGGGGTCCGGCGGCGGCGGCCATCGCGGTGGGCACCGAGTGGGCGGTGAAGACCAGTCGGGTGCTGGCCCGGCGGGCCGGGTCGAGTTCGGCCAGCGCGGTCCGGACCGCGTCGGCGTGCGGCTCGACGAAGCCGGGGTGGTCCCAGAACTGGCGCAGCTTGTCGATCATCGGCGCCTCCGGCCCGACCGCCGAGCGGGCGGCGACCAGGTCCTCCTGGTACTGCCGGCAGGAGGAGTAGCCGCCGTAGGCGCTGGTGACGAAGGCGAGGGCGGTGCCGACCCCGTCGGCGCGCATCTGCGCCACGGTGTCGGCGAGCAGCGGGTGCCAGTTCCGGTTGCCCCAGTAGACCGGCAGGTCGACGCCGTTGGCGGCGAAGTCGGCGCGGATCGCCGCGAGCAGGTCCCGGTTCTGCTGGTTGATCGGGGACACGCCGCCGAAGTGCCGGTAGTGCTCGGCGACCGCGGCCAGCCGCTCCGGCGGCACCCCGCGTCCACGGGTCACGTTCGCCAGGAACGGCAACACGTCGTCCGGCCGTTCCGGGCCGCCGAATCCGACCAGCAGCAGTGCGTCGTACGCCATGAAACATATTCTCGCGCGGTCGGGTCCGCGCCGTGGCAGGACCCCGGGTCACCGCGAGCGCGGCCACCCGGAGCCCCGCCGGACGACTCAGGCGCCGAGGGCGTGGTAGCCGCCGTCGACGTGCACGATCTCGCCGGTGGTGGCCGGGAACCAGTCGGAGAGCAGCGCCAGGCAGGCCCGCGCGGCCGGCTCCTGGTCGGTCAGGTCCCAGCCGAGCGGGGCACGTTCGGCCCAGGCGGTCTCGAACTGCTCGAAGCCGGGGATCGACCTGGCCGCCATGGTGCGCAGCGGGCCGGCCGACACCAGGTTGCTGCGGATCCCCTTCGGGCCCAGGTGCAGCGCCAGGTAGCGGGACGCGGACTCCAGCCCGGCCTTGGCCACACCCATCCAGTCGTAGACCGGCCACGCCTTGGTGGCGTCGAAGGTGAGCCCGACCACCGAGCCGCCGGCCGACATCAGCGGCAGCGCCGCCATCGCCAGCGACTTGTACGAGTACGTGGAGACGTGCAGCGCGGTGGCCACGTCCTCCCAGGGGGCGTCGAGGAAGCCGCCGCCGAGGCAGCTCGCGGGTGCGAAGCCGATCGAGTGCACCACGCCGTCCAGCCCGTCGACGTGCTCGCGTACCCGGTCGGCGAGGCCGGCCAGCTGTTCGCCGCTGGTTACGTCCAGCTCGATCACCGGCGCCGGTTCGGGCAGCCGCTTGGCGATCCGCTCGACCAGCGACATCCGCCCGAACCCGGTGAGTACGACGGTCGCGCCGTTCTCCTGGGCGAGCTTCGCCACCGAGAAGGCGATCGACTGGTCGGTGATGACACCGGTGACGAGCAGCCGCTTACCGGCCAGGAGTCCAGACACGTGTAGCTCCTCCATAGGTTGTGTACGTGATGTGACGCGGGCCGAGCGCAGCGCGTACGGCTCAGTGGCCCATGCCGAGGCCGCCGTCGACCGGGATGACCGCGCCGGTGACGTAGCCGGCGGCGTCGCCGGCCAGCCAGGTGACCACGGAGGCGACCTCGTCCGGGGAGGCGAACCGGCCGAGCGGCACGGTCTTGCGGAACGTCGCCTTGAGGTCCTCCGACAGTTCGGCGGTCATGTCGGTGTCGACGAAACCGGGGGCGACCACGTTCGCGGTGATGTTGCGGCTGCCCAGCTCGCGGGTGATCGAACGGGCGACGCCGACCAGACCGGCCTTGCTGGCCGCGTAGTTCACCTGACCGGGGTTGCCGGCCAGGCCGACGACCGACGAAATGAAGATCATCCGTCCCCAGCGGGCCCGGACCATCTTGGTGGCCGCCCGCTTCGCGCACCGGAACGCGCCGGTCAGGTTGGTGTCGACCACGTCGGTGAACTGTTCCTCGGACATCCGCATCAGCAGCGTGTCCTTGGTGATGCCGGCGTTGGCGACCAGCACCTCGACCGGGCCGAACTCGGCCTCCACCGCGGTGAAGGCGGCGTCGACGGCCGCGCTGTCGGTGACGTCGCACTGGACGCCGAAGAAGCCGGCCGGGGGGGTGCCCCGGTAGGTGACCGCCACCCGGTCGCCCTGCTTGGCGAACGCCTGCGCGATGGCCAAACCGATGCCGCGGTTGCCCCCGGTCACCAGCACGGTGCGGGCCATGGTCTCTCCCCCTTGCTCTGCGTACGGACCTGCTCGACGTACCGGTGGTGCGTGATCCCGTTCCCGGCACGGGTGGTGCGGGTTGGAGATTAGGCGCTACCGGTAGGTAAGCAGTAACGCGGGCCAGGTCAGACCGGGATGCGGCACGCCGGGCCCGGTACCGCCCCGACCCCGGTAGCTCATACCGGGGTACGACGAGCAGGATCCCACCCGAGCGGGACGACCGGTCGGAGCCCGCGCCGAAGTCCGCTCAGGATCGAGGGCACGGACCGGATGATCGGCTGAATTCATCCCGCCCCGGGGCGGGTGTACGATCGTTGCGTTCCGGTCCGGTTCGACAGGTGGAGGTGATCGCTGTGCGAAGTAGCGATCCTCCCAGTCGTGGCCGGGCCGCTCGTCAGCCCCGCTGAGCCACGACTCAGCCGGTGAACTGACCCAGCCCCGCTTCTCGCACCGACCCCGTCCACCCCGGCAGTCGCCGGAGGTGGACGCAGTGTGGTGCGAGCCCCGTCGCCGATCGGCGCCGGGGTGCGTGGAGCCGCCCGGTCACGACTTCGTGTGTGCGTCCTTTTCCTCAAGGCCCCGCCGGCCCGATCGTGCCGGCACGGGCCGTCTGAGCCGCCACCGGGGAGTCACGCCATGCACCGTTTTGTCGCCCCACTGGGCTTCACCCTCGCCGCTATGTGGGTATTGGTCCTGTTCGTCCTGGTCAGCAGCACGCCCTGACCGGTCGACGGTCCGCCCGGCTCCACGCCCCCGACCGGGGCCGCCGCAACGACGACGGGCCAGCCGACCGGTAACGGTCGACCGGCCCGGTACGGACCACTCCGTCAGGGCAGCCGGGACGTCCACAGCAGACTCATCGCCGCCGCACAGAGCGCGAACAGCAGGGCGAACCCGGCGTACCACTGGGTCACCTCGCGGGGTTCGGTGCGGAACCCGATCGACGAGCCCATGTCCTGGTAGACCTGCTTCAACTCGGTCACCGACGCGGCCTCGTAGAAGAAGCCCCGGGTGGTCTCCGCGAGCTGCGCCAGGGCCATCCGGTCCACCGGCACCCGCTGGACCTGTCCGCCGATGTCGACCTGACCGGAATCGGTGCCGAAGGCGATGGTCGACACCGGTACGTTCGCCGCCTGCGCCGCCGCGGCCGCCTCCTCCACCGACCGGCCCGAGGTCCGGAACCCGTCGGAGAGCAGCACGATCCGGGCCGGCGGAATGCCCGACGCACCGTCGGCCGGCACCGACCGGATCGCCTCCAGCGAGGTGAAGACCGCCTCACCGGTCGCGGTCGCCTCGGCCAGCACCAGCCCGTCGATCGCCTGGGTCACCGCCGGTCGGTCCTTCGACGGCGGCACCAGCACGTTCGCCGACTTGGCGAACGCCACCAACCCCAGGTTGTACGTCGGCGGCAGCTCGGCGACGAACTGCTTCGCCGCCTCCTGAGCCGCCTCCAGCCGGTTCGGCGCCACGTCGTCGGCCTCCATCGACAGCGACACGTCGATGGCGAGCATCACCGTGGCCCGCTCCAGCGGCTCCTCGGTGTCGATCGACGGTCGCGCCATCGCGGTGGCCAGGATCGCCAGGCTGATCAGGAACGCGCTGGCGGCGGCGTGCCGGCGCCAGCCCAGGCCCTTCGGCGCCAGGGTGCGCAGCAGGTCCACATTGGTGAACCGGACGGCGTACTCGCGGCGGTGCAGCTGCCGCCAGACGTACGCACCGGCGACGGCGAGCACCGGCAGCAGCGCCAGCAGCCACAGCGGTTGCAAGAAACGGATCATCGAGTCGTCCCCCTGGTACGTGCGTGCCGCTGCGCGGCGACAAAACGCACCATGTCCAGCAGCCAGTCTGAATCGGTCCGCAGCCGCAGGTGCGCCGCCCCGGCGGCCCGCAACTGGTGGGCGATCGCCGCCCGTTGGGCCGACGCGGCTTCGGCGTACCGTCGCCGCAGTCGGGGATCGGCGGTCTGCACCTCGTGCAGGTCGCCGGTTTCCGGGTCGACCAGCGCGAGCACCCCGACGTCGGGCAGCTCCAACTCGCGCGGATCCACCACCTCGATCGCCAGCACGTCGTGCCGGACGGCGAGCTTGCGCACCGGCCGACCCCACTGTTCCGGCGGGGCGAGGAAGTCGGAGATGACCACCGCCACACCCCGGCGGCGCGGCGGCCGGTTGAGCATGTCGACCAGGGCGCCGAGATCGCTGCGCCCCGGCCTGATCTCGGTGTGCGCGATCGCCCGCAACAGGCCCTGCGCCTCCTTGCGGCCGGGTCGGGCCGGCAGCCGCAGCACGTTCGGCTGGTCGGTGCCCGCCCCGGCCCGGCCCGCCACCGGACGGGTGATCCCGCCGACGCCGCCGGTGCCGACCACCGCGCCGATCCGGTTCCCGCCGCGTACGGTCAGGTGCGCGACCGCCGCGACCGCCGCGACCACCAGGTCCCGCTTGAGCCACTGCCCGGTGCCGAAGTCGAGGCTGGCCGACAGGTCCACCGCCAGCCAGGTCTCCAGTTCCCGGTCGGCGACCGTACGGCGCACGTGCGGCAGGGTGGTCCTGGCCGTCACCGGCCAGTCCATCCGGCGTACGTCGTCGCCCGGCCGGTACTCCCGGGACTCCCCCGCCTCGCTGCCCGGCCCCGGCAGCAGGCCGACGTAGTCACCCTGTAGCAGGCCGTCGAGTTTGCGGGTGACCAGCAGTTGCAACCGGGACAGCACCGCCTCGGCCCGGGCCGAGGTGGCCGCGGCAACCGCCGATCCGGGGCCCGACGTCGCCGGTCCGGCGGCGGCAGGCGTCACGGCAACCGTCCTGGCCAGGCACCGGCCGGTTGGGCGGAGGTCGGCGGTGCCGGGACGGCGTTCTGCCGGGGGGTGACCGAGGGCAGCGGGATCGTGGACATCACCCGGCCGACGATGTGGTCGGCGGGCACGTCGTCGGCGAGCGCGTCGTAACTGAGCACCAGCCGGTGGCGCAGGATGTCCGGGGCGATGTCCTGCACGTCCTGCGGCAGCGCGTAGTCCCGCCCGCGCAGCAGGGCCAGGGCGCGGGTGGCCCGGACGATGCCGAGCGAGGCGCGCGGGCTGGCGCCGTACTGGATGAGCTGCGCCACGTCCGGCATCCCGTGCTCCGCCGGGGTACGGGTGGCCAGCACCAGCCGTACGGTGTAGTCGACCAGCGCGTTGTGCACGAACACCTGGTCGGCCTTGCGTTGCAGGGCGATGAGTTCGGTCGGGCTGAACACCGCGACCGGCTCCGGTGGGCTGACCCCCATCCGGTAGACGATCTCGCGTTCCTCGGCGTCGGTCGGGTAGCCCACCAGGATCTTCATCAGGAACCGGTCGCGCTGCGCCTCGGGCAGCGGATAGACGCCCTCCTGCTCGATCGGGTTCTGGGTGGCCATGACCAGGAACGGGTTCGGCACCCGATGGGTCTGACCGCCGATCGACACCTGCTGTTCGGACATCACCTCCAGCAGCGCCGACTGCACCTTGGCCGGCGCCCGGTTGATCTCGTCGGCGAGCAGGAAGTTGACGAATACCGGGC
Source organism: Micromonospora sp. NBC_01699 (assembly GCF_036250065.1). Taxonomy (NCBI): domain Bacteria; kingdom Bacillati; phylum Actinomycetota; class Actinomycetes; order Micromonosporales; family Micromonosporaceae; genus Micromonospora; species Micromonospora sp. NBC_01699. Next base: position 5,640,460 of record NZ_CP109199.1, read on the forward strand.
CGAGTTCGACGTCGAACTTCTCGCTCGACTGCCGGTAGATCCGGGTGCCGACGATGTCCGCCGGCACCAGGTCCGGGGTGAACTGGACCCGGGAGAAGGTGCCACCGACGACCTTGGCGAGGGTCTCCACCGCCAGGGTCTTGGCCACCCCGGGCACCCCCTCCAGGAGGCAGTGCCCGCGGGCGAGCAGGGCGACGAACATCCGCTCCACCATCCGGTCCTGCCCCACGATCACCCGCTTGACCTCGAACAACGCGCGTTCGAGCAGGGTCGCGTCCTCCGCCGGCGTGGTTCCCTTGGCGGGACCGCCGTTGACGGATTCGGTCGGTGTCGGTGCATCGGGCGTAATCGGCTGGGCCACCGGTCCTCCACAGCGGGGTCGCGTGATCGATTGGTTCGGCGAGGGACTGCCGCACCAAGCCTCGCACGTCCGGCTGAGAGACCGGGTGGCGAGAAGACGTTTTATCGCGCACCGGGCGCTGCGGGGTCGTCGCGGCCGTCGCGCGGCCGGTGTCACCGTCCAGCGACGGCACACGAAACGTCGCGCACGGGTAGACACGACCGGGCAGGTGACGTGTACGATTCAGCCGTCGCCGGGCGGCTCCCCCCGTGGTCGCCCGGCGATTTTAATGCCCGTGTCGGCTCCGGGCGCCTTCCTCTCGACGAGCCGGTTACCGCGCTTCGCGGTACCGGTCATTGGGCGTACGTACACTCGCCGGGTGACCGACTCCGAGCCGTCCCCGATGATCCCGGTCTGCTCGGCCAAGGGTTGCCGGGCGACCGCGGTCTGGGCGCTGCGCTGGAACAATCCCCGGCTGCACGACGCCCAGCGGCGCAAGACCTGGCTCGCCTGTGCCGAACATCGACAGAGCCTCGGCGACTTCCTGGACGCGCGCGGATTCCTGCGCGACGTGGCACCGATGGACCCATCGCCTACGCTCGACCCGTGAGCGAGCGAAGCGATCTCCTCCGGTGCGATGCCACGGTTCGCGGCGGTCACCGGCCCGGCCGGGTGACGCGGTGAGCTACCCCGGCGCACCCGAACCGGGTGACCCGGCGAACCATCCCGGCACCCCCCAACCGGCCGGTCCGAGCAGCCCGTTGGAGCCGTGGCCGGAGACCGTGAGTTGGCAGCCGGTCTCTAGTGACCTGATCTGGGTCGAGCTGCTGCGGCTCGCCGCCGGCATGACGCTGGTGCTCGCCGGGCTCGGCGTCGGCTGGGCGTTGACCGGCCACTGGCTGTTCGGGCTCGCCTTCGGCCTCGCCGGGCTGCTCACCGGCTGGCGGGCCATCGCCATCGTCCGGGCCGTACACGCCTGGGGGTACGCCGAGCGCGACCACGACCTGCTGGTCCGGCACGGCCTGCTGGTCCGCCGGTTGTCGATCGTACCGTACGCCCGGATGCAGTTCGTCGACGTCAGCGCCGGTCCGCTGGAACGCGCCTTCGACCTGGCCACCGTGCAGCTGCACACCGCCGCCGCGGCGAGCGACGCCCGGGTGCCGGGGCTGCGCCCGGCCGAGGCGTCCCGGCTGCGGGACCGGCTCACCGCGCTCGGCGAAGACCGCGCGGAGGGCCTGTGACCGAGCCGCCGCAGACCGGTGAACAGGTGGCGGTCGAGGAGCCCCGGCAGCGGCTGCATCCACTGAGTCCGCTGCTGCACGGCGCCAACTCCCTGGTGGTGATCGTCGCCGCGCTCTCCTGGCAGACCCTGGGCCGGGTCGGCGTCGGCTGGTACGCCGGCATGGTGGCGGTGCTGCTGCTCGGTGCGGTCGTACTCTCCCTGGTGAGCTGGTACAACACCGGTTATCACGTGGTCGGCCGGGAACTGCGGATCCACGAGGGCCTGCTGTGGCGGCGTACCCGGGCGATCCCGCTGGAGCGGCTCCAGTCCGTCGAGGTGGTCCGTCCACTGCTCGCGCAGCTCACCGGCCTGGCCGAACTGCGGCTGGAGGTGGTCGGCGGCGGCAAGACGGAGGCGCCGCTGGCGTACGTGGCGGTGGCCGACGCGGTGGCGCTGCGGGAACGGCTGCTCGGCCTGGCCGCCCGTACGCCGGCACCGGCCCAGCCCGGTGCGGAGCCGGCGGAGGTGGGCCCACCGGTCGAGCCGACCCGCCGGCACCTGGTCTCGGTGGTCAACCGGGACCTGCTGGTCAGTCAGCTGCTCACCCCGCAGGCGATGCTGCTCCCGTTCGGGGTGGCGTTCGTCGTGGTCCAGTTCCTCTCCGAGGGGTCGTGGTCGTTCATCGCGGTGGCCAGCACGCTGACCGCGATGGCCGGGGTGCTGCTGCAACCGCTGCGCCGGGTGCTCGCCGACTGGAGTTTCCAGCTCGCCCGTGACGACGCCGGCCTGCGGGTACGGCACGGCCTGCTGGAGACCCGCGCGCAGACCGTGCCGCTGGACCGGTTGCAGGCGGTCGGGGCGACCTGGCCGCTGCTCTGGCGGATGAAGGGCTGGCTGCGGCTGCGGCTGGAGGTGGCCGGTTTCTCCACGGACGCGGACGCGAGCCAGCGGGCGGACCAGCTGCTGCCGGTGGGTGACCTGCCGACCGCACAGATGATCATGGCTGAGGTGCTGCCGGGAGTGGATCTCAGGGTGGCGTTGCCGCCACCGCCCCGGCGGGCCCGCTGGGTGCACCCGCTGGCCCAGCCGGTGCTCGGTGCCGGGCTGACCGACCGGGTGTTCGCCGTCCGGCACGGGCTGCTGACCCGGCAACTCGTCGTGGTGCCGTACGCGCGGATCCAGAGCGTGCGGGTGGTGCAGGGGCCGGTGCAGCGGCGGCTGCGGTTGGCGACCGTACACGCCGACACCGCCGGCGGGGCGGGTGCCGCGGCGCTGGACCGGGACCTGGCCGAGGCGTGGGCGCTGGCCGCCGAACTCACCACCCGCGCCCGCACCGCCCGCGGCGCCGGCTGAGCAGGATCGGCTGAGCGGGGACGGCCGAGCGGGATCGGTCGCGATGCCGATCATCCTGGGCCGGGGCACCGCCTAAGCTGCAAGCATGGGACAACCGCCGGATTCCGGCTTCGCACCCGGCCTGACCGGCCGGGTTGAACTCACCGTGAGCGACGCCGACACCGCCCTGGCGGTCGGCTCCGGCGACGTACCGGTGCTCGGCACGCCGAGGGTGCTGGCGCTGGCCGAGGCGGCCACGGTGGCGGCGACCGCGGCCGGGATGCTGCCCGGCATGACCACGGTGGGCCTGCGGGTGGAACTGGACCACACGGTGCCCACCCCGGTCGGCCGGACCGTCGTCGCCCAGGCCCGGCTGACCGAGGTCAGCGGCCGGCGGCTGCACTTCGACGTAAGCGTGACCGACGGCTCGGCCACCGTGGCCCACGGCCGGGTGGAGCGGGCGCTGGTCGACCGGCTCCGGTTCGTGGAGAGGGCGTCGCGGACACCATGAGCAGCGGATTCGAGGAGATCGGCGAGCGGGTCTACCTGCTGCGCCAGCCGGCACTCGACGTCAACGTGACCCTGGTGGTCGGTGACGGCGAGGCGCTGCTGGTGGACACGTTGTCGAACGCGGCCCAGGCGGGGGAGCTGGCCGTCGCGGCGCGGGCGATCACGCCGTACCCGTGGACGCTGGTCAACACCCACCACCACTTCGACCACTGCTTCGGCAACGCCACCCTGGCCGGCGAGCCGGCCCGGCCGATCTACGCCCACCGGGCCGCCGCGGCCCGGCTGCGGGAGCAACCCGAGCTGGTGCGACAGCAGGCGTACGACGAGATGCGCGACGCCGAGCCGCTGCTCGCCGCCGAACTGCTCCGGACCACGATCCTCGCGCCCACCCACCCGGTGCACCTGGAGTCCACCCTGGACATCGGCGGCCGGACGGTGGTCCTGCGCCACCTCGGCCGTGGCCACACCGACGGCGACCTGGTCGTCGAGGTGCCCGACGCCGACCTGCTGGTGGCCGGTGACCTGGTCGAGTCCAGCGGCCCGCCGTCGTTCTACGACAGCTACCCGCTGGAGTGGCCGGAAACCGTGGCGGAACTGCTCCGACTCGCCGGCCCGCGCACCGTGATCGTGCCGGGGCACGGTGCGGTGTTCGGCGTCGACGGCGTACGCGCCCAGCACGAGCAGCTCTCCACCCTGGCCTGGCTGATCCGTGACGGGCACGCCGACGGCGCCCCGCCCGAACGAGTAGCAGCACGAGCCCCCTTCACCCCAACGGCAACAATGCCCGCGATCCACCTCGGCTACGCAGCCCTCTCCGGCGACACCTGACCCCCACCCCCCTCCCCTCCCCTCCCCCCACCCGCCACCTCGTCGATCTAGGGCAAATACAGGTGAGTTGATCTTCAAACACCACCATATGCCCTAGATCAACGGCGGTGGGGGTCACGGCGGTGGGGGTCACGGTGGTGGGGGTCCGGGGGCGGGGCTACTCCGGGAAGCGGGCGGTTACCTGGGCTCGGGTTGGCATGGCGACGGCTCCGCCGGGGGCCTCGCAGACCAGGGCGGCGACCCGGAGGGCGTACGCGACTCGCGCCGGCCAGCCGTCCGGTGTGGGTGGGCCGGCCAGGAGCAGGTCGGCGACGAGAGCGGCCATGACGGAGTCACCGGCGCCGGTGGCGTCGACCGCGCGTACCGCCGGCGCGGGCACCTCCACCGGCTCCGCCCCGGCGGCGACCAGCGCACCAGCCGGTCCACGGGTGACCACGACCGCACCGGCGCCGAGCGCCCGCAGCCGGCCCGCCACCCGGTCCAGCGGCTCGCCGGGGTAGAGCAACTCGGCGTCGGCCGCGCTCAGCTTCACCAGGTCGGCGGTGGCGGCGAACTCGGCCACCACCGCCCGGAACCCGTCCAGCGCGGCCGGGTCGGGCAGCAGCCGGGGCCGTACGTTCGGATCGAAGACCCGCCGGCCGGCGGTCAGCGACCAGGCCCGCCGGGCGGCGGCCAGCACCGGTGGCCGGAGCAGGGCGATCGAGCCGCAGTAGAGCACCGCCGCCCCGCCGATCAGGGCCGGGTCGAGCGCGTCGGCGTCCAGTAGCCCGTACGACGGTGGTTCACCGTAGAAGCGAAAATCGGGTTCGGCCCCGGCGAAGGTGGCGACGGCGAGGGTGGTCGGCACCGGTACGGTCACCACCCCGCGCTGCCCCACGCCGCGCTCGCGCAGGAAGTCACGGATCCGTCCGGCGAGTACGTCGTCGCCGACCGACCCGACGAACTCCACCGGGGCGCCGAGCCGGGCCACCCCGACGGCGACGTTCAGCGGCGCGCCGCCGATCGCCTGACGGTAGACCGGTTCCCCGTCGGCCCGCCCGTCGAGGAGGTCGACCAGCGCCTCGCCGAGCACCACCGCGTACCCCATGGGTTTTCTCCCTTGCCGCCGGATCCTGCCCGGACAGCATGCCGGGTCGGGGTGCGGTGGGGTCAACGGCGTCCGGTGAACCGGCGGACCTATCGACGTCTGCCTATTGCATCGGGCGCGGATCCGTGATGCACTGGCGCGTACCGGGACAGCGCGGGGGCTAACGCGCTGTGCCGGATGCCGCCAGGGGCCACGCGAGCAGCACACCCGTCCGTGATCGGACGCAGCGTTGTGTCGCCGCCTGCCCGCCGCGCGTTCTCCCGTCAGCACCGCGAGCGGCTTCCGCGACACCACGACCGGGTGTCCGACCCGGGTACCCGCAGCCTGCGGGACCCGCTGGCAGTCCGCAGCACCGGCGTACCCACCCGCCTGCGGCTCTAGCCCTCATTAAGGAGTGCTCGGTGAAACCCTTCCGCAGAGTCGCGGTGTTCGCCGCCGCGGCCATGCTCACCGCCGGCATCGTCACGGTGGTGACGCCCACCGCGGCGTTCGCCCACGGTGCCGCCATGGCGCCCGGCAGTCGTACCTTCCTGTGTTGGAAGGACGGGCTCAGCCCGCGCGGCGACATCCAGCCCAACAACCCGGCCTGTGCCGCCGCGGTCAACCAGAGCGGGGCCAACTCGCTCTACAACTGGTTCAGTGTGCTGCGCTCCGACGCGGGCGGCCGGACCACCGGCTTCGTCTCCGACGGACAGTTGTGCAGCGGCGGCAACGCCAGCTTCAGCGGCTACAACCTGGCCCGCAACGACTGGCCGCTGACCCACCTGACCGCCGGTGGGAACTTCAACTTCAAGTACAGCAACTGGGCCCACCACCCGGGCACGTTCTACTTCTACGTGACGAAGAACAGCTGGAGCCCGACCCGGGCGCTGGCCTGGAGTGACCTTGAGGAGCCGTTCCTGACGGTGACCAACCCGCCGCAGAGTGGCGGGGTCGGCACCAACGAGGGGCACTACTACTTCAGCGGGCAGCTGCCGACCGGCAAGAGCGGCCGGCACATCATCTACTCCCGCTGGGTGCGCTCGGACAGCCAGGAGAACTTCTTCGGCTGCTCGGACGTGGTCTTCGACGGCGGCAACGGCGAGGTCACCGGGGTCGGACCGGGCGGTTCCAACCCGCCGAACCCGACCACCCCGCCGCCGAACCCGACCACGCCCCCGCCGAACCCGACCACCCCGCCGCCGAACCCCACGACGCCGCCGCCGAACCCGACCACCCCGCCGCCGGGCACCGCCGGCTGTACGGCCACCTACCGGGTGACCGGCAGTTGGTCCGGGGGCTTCCAGAGCGAGGTCACGGTACGCAACACCGGCACGTCGGCGCTCAGTGGCTGGACCACCAGCTGGACCTGGGCGAACGGTCAGACGATCGCCAACCTCTGGAACGGCACCCTGACCCAGAGCGGATCAGCCGTGACCGTACGCAACGCCGGTCACAACGGCAGCCTGGCCGCCAACGGCACCGCCACGTACGGCTTCACCGGCAGCAGCGGGGCCACCAACACCGCCCCGACGGTGAGTTGCAGCAGTCCGTAACCCCTGCCCCACGGAAAACCGGGCCCGGCGCCGAATCGGCGTCGGGCCCGGCCGGTGTCCGTCACCCCGTACCGGTGGATCCCGCCGGTCAGGCCACCATCGAGCCGACCACCGGCTTGGTGAGCAGGGCCGACTGGTTGCGCTGGATGCCCGGGTCGAGCGAGCGCTCGACGAAGATCGCGTGCCAGATGCAGAAGATCAGTACGGTCCACACCTTGCGCGAGTGGTCGGCCTCCTCCCGCTTGTGCTCCTCCAGCAGCCGCATCGCGTACGACAGGTCGAGCAGTTCGCCCGCGCCGGAGGTGGACAGGATGTGCCGGGCCCACTCGTACATCTCGCCGCGCAGCCAGACCCGGGTCGGGGTCGGGAAGCCGAGCTTGCGCCGGTTGACGATGGCCGGCGGGACCACGTTGCGCAGTGCCTGGCGCATGGCGTACTTGGTGGCGTCGGAGCGGGGCGGCAGCTTCAGGTCGACCGGGATGCCGGCGGCGACGTCGAACACCTCGCGGTCCAGGAACGGCACCCGTACCTCCAGCGAGTGCGCCATCGAGATCCGGTCGGCCTTGACCAGGATGTCGCCGCGCAGCCAGGTGTAGAGGTCGATGTACTGCATCTTGGTCACGTCGTCGAGCTCGGTGGCCTCGGCGTAGATCGGCGCGGTCACGTCGGTGTAGCGCACGCTCGGGTCGTAGCGGCGCATCAGCTTCTGCTTCTCCTCCTCGGTGAACATCCGCGCGTTGCCGTAGTAGCGCTCCTCGATCGGGGTGGTGCCGCGCTCCAGGAAGCTCTTGCCCTTGACTCCCTGCGGGATCGCCCTGGAGACCGCGCGCAGGCCCTTCTGCATGCCGCCGGGCAGGCCGTTGACCGCGCCGAGCGAGAGCGGTTCGCGGTAGATGGTGTAGCCGCCGAAGAACTCGTCCGCGCCCTCGCCGGACAGGACCACGGTGACGTGTTCGGCGGCCTTCTTGGCCACGAAGTAGAGCGGCACCAGGGCCGGGTCGGCGACCGGGTCGTCCAGGTGCCAGATGATCTTCGGCAGGGCGTCGATCATGTCCTGCGGCCCGATCTTGGTCGGGATGGTGGTCACCCCGAGGTGCCGGGCCGACTCCTGGGCCACGTCGATCTCGGAGTAGCCGGGCACGTCGTAACCCACGGTGAAGGTCAGGATGTTCGGGTTGAACTCCCTGGCCAGCGCCACCACCGCGGTCGAGTCGATCCCGCTGGACAGGAACGACCCGACCGGTACGTCGGCCCGCATGTGCATCCGTACGCTCTCGCGCAGCGTCTCCCGGATCTGGTCGTACAGCCGTTGCTGGTCGTCGACCGGGGCGGGGCGGAACACCGGCCGGTACCACCGGCGGACGTCGATCCGGCCGCCGGGCGTCCAGGTCAGGTACTCGCCCGAGCCGATCCGCCGGATCCCGTGGTGCAGCGTGCCCGGCTCGGGCACGTACTGGAGGGTCAGGTAGTGCGACAGGTTCGCCGCGTCCACCCCGGCGTCCCCGGCGAGCGCCGCCGGCGCGAACGGGAGCAGCGCCTTCTTCTCCGACGCGAGATAGACCCCGTCGTTGGTCTCCAGGTAGTGCAGCGGCTTGATGCCGAAGTAGTCGCGGGCACCGAACGCCCGCCGCTCCTGCCGGTCCCAGATCACGAACGCGAACATGCCGCGCAACCGGTTGAGCACCTGCTCGCCCCAGTAGTGGAACCCGGCGACGATCACCTCGCCGTCGCCCTGGGTGGCGAACCGGGCGCCGAAGTCGCGGGCCAGTTCCTCGCGCAGTTCCAGGTAGTTGTAGATCTCGCCGTTGAAGGTCAGCAGGTAGCGGCCGTCGGCGTAGGGCAGCGGTTCGTGGCTGAGCGCCACGTCGATGATCGACAACCGCTTGTGCGCGAAGACCGCGTCCGCCCGCGCACCGGACGGGTCGGCGATGACCTCCACCCCGGTCTCGTCCGGGCCCCGGTGATGCAGGCATTCCAATGCGCCGGCAAGGGCGTCTCGGTGCGCGCCGGCGTCGCCGCGCGTGCTGAAAAAGGCCAGGAGTCCGCACATGGCGGTCATCTTTCCACGCGCGCCGGGCGCGTGTGCCGGCACCGCTGGGAGATCCGAACCCCGGCTGCGCGGTACGGTCTGAGAGGTTGGACGGGCCTGGGAGGAGCGGACCATGAGCGACGAGCGGAACGGTGACACGGCGAACGAGGACACGGCGGAGACGGCGCGGGTCGAGTCACACGATCCCGACTACCCGGAGAAGTTCCTCGCGTTCATGCGGGAGGGCTGGCGGGACTCCGCCCTGGCCGTGAGCCCCCGCACCGAGGTGCCCAACTACGCCAAGCGCCGGGCCGCCCTCTCGGCCGCGTTCGCCGGCGAGACGCTGGTGATCCCGACCGGCACCGAACGGGTACGGGCCAACGACACCGACTACCCGTTCCGGCCGGGCAGCGACTTCGCGTACCTGACCGGTGACCACGACCCGGACGACGTGCTGGTACTGCGCCCGAACGGGTCCGGCCACGAGGCGACCCTCTACACCCAGCCGCGCAACTCCAAGGACACCGACGAGTTCTTCCGCAGCCGCAACGGCGAGCTGTGGGTGGGCCGCCGGCACACGCTGGCCGAGAAGTCGACCGAGCTGGGTGTCGAGACCGCCCCGCTGACCGACCTGGCCGCCGCGCTGGCCGACTGCGCGCCGGGGCGTACCCGGGTGTTGCGCGGGCTGGACGCCTCGGTCGACGCGGCCGTCCGCCCGTGGGAACCGGCGACCGCCACGGGCGACCAGCCGGCGGCGCGGCTCGGCCGGGACCGGGAGCTGGCCGCGGTGATCGCCGAGCTGAAGCTGGTCAAGGACGAGTGGGAGATCGCCCAGCTCCAGGACGCGATCGACGCCACCGTACGCGGCTTCGAGGACGTCGCGCGGGTGCTGCCGGCCGACCGGGCGGTGACCGAACGGCTGCTGGAGGGGATCTTCGCGCTCCGGGCCCGGCACGACGGCAACGACGTCGGCTACAGCTCGATCGTCGGGTCGGCCGAGCACGCGACGATCCTGCACTGGATCCGCAACACCGGTGTCACCCAGCCGGGCAAGCTGCTGCTGATGGACATGGGGGTGGAGGGCCGTCACCTCTACACCGCCGACGTCACCCGGGTGCTGCCGGTCTCCGGCACCTTCACCCCGTTGCAGCGCCAGCTCTACGACATCGTGTACGCCTCCCAGCAGGCCGGGATCGAGTTCATCCGGCCCGGGGTGAGCTTCAAGGACGTACACCGGACCTGCATGCGGGTGCTCGCCGAGGGCCTGTCCGAGCTGGGACTGCTGCCGGTGAGCGTGGACGAGGCAATGGAGGAGACCTCGACGGTCTACCGGCGCTGGACCCTGCACGGGTTCGGGCACATGCTCGGCATCGACGTGCACGACTGCTCCAACGCCCGCAAGCAGACCTACCGCGACGGCACCCTCGGCGAGGGCTACGTGCTGACCGTCGAGCCGGGCCTCTACTTCCAGCCCGAGGACGAGCTGGTCCCGGCGGAGCTGCGCGGGATCGGCATCCGGATCGAGGACGACGTGCTGGTCACCGCGGCCGGCGCGGTCAACCTGTCGGCCGGGTTGCCCCGGCGCGCGGACGAGGTGGAGACCTGGCTGGCCGCCCAGCGCGAGGCGGGTCACCGGCTGCCGGGCTGAGGGGGCGCGGCCTGCCGGTGACCGTGCTCCGGCCCGACGGCGCCCGGCGCGGCTGACCCGTGCCCCGCGGCGGCGGGGCACCGAAACCCGACCAACTATTGTGCGACACCTAATAGCGTCTCTACTATGTGTCGCATGGTAGTGAACGAGCCGGACCCGACCCAGGACAACGACCGGCAGACGCAACTGCTCCGGGGCGCTCTGGACATGTGCCTGCTCGCCCTGCTCGCCAAGGAGCCGGCGCACGGTTACGAGCTGGTCCGTCGCTTCGACGCCGCCGGTTTCGAGGCGGTCGGCTACGGCACGATCTATCCACTGCTGACCCGCCTGCGCCGCCTCGGCCTGGTCGCCGACGAGTCGCAGGCCAGCCCCAGCGGACCGGCACGCAAGGTGTACGGGCTCACCGACGCCGGTCACAGCAGGCTGCGTACCTGGAGTCGGCAGTGGACGGATTTTGTCGGCATCGTCAACGCCACACTCACCGACCCCGCCCCGTCCGGCCCGAGGAGCTGACCCGTGGACCCCATCGACACCGCACTCGCGACCGCCGACGACGAATGGCGGCTCCTCGGCATCCAGCGCCACGACCGGGCCGCGCTCGCCGCCGACCTCCGGCTGGACCTGGAAGCCGCCGCCATGGACGGGGTCACCCCCGAGCAGTTGCTCGGCGGCGACATCCGCGCCTTCGCCCGCCGACTCGCCGACGAGGCGGGCGTGGCCCGGGTCCCGCGCGAATACCCGCGCCTGCTGCTCACCGCACTGGCCGGTGCCGTGCTGGGTGCCGCGCTCGGCTACCTCTTCGTGTCCTGGGGCTACTCGACCCTCGTCGGCATGTTCGACGCACCCGCCAGCGTCAACGTGCCGCTCCGCCTCGCGCTCCTGCTCTACTACGGCAGCGCCGCCGCGATCGTGGTCGGCGGGGCACTGGCCGCCGTGCACCTGCGGATGCGCGACGTCCCCCGGATCCGGCGCACCATCGCCCTGATGGGCCTGCTGCTGCCGGTGGCCGGCGCGGTGGTCACCCCGGTCACCATCGGGTTCGCCCGGATCACCGGCTACAGCCTCGCACCATCGGTGCTGCTCACCGAGATCGCGCTGGTCGCCGCCGCGCTCGCCGGTGCCACCGTCCTGGCCCGCCGCTGGTCATTGCGCGATGACACCCTGCCGGCTGCCTCCTGATTGCACCGTCCGTCGCGGGGACGGACGGGTCAGCGGGACGGAATCTCGACCATGATCTCCGTACCGAGTCGGGCACCGTCGGCGAGGACGAGGTCGTCGCCGCTCCAGAATCGGCCGGGGTCGTACCAGTTCGGCCGCCGCCCGGCCGGGAGCAGGCCCATTTCCTCGTACGTCACGGCCACCACTTCGGCGCAGTAAGCGGTCTCCAGGTCGCTTTCCCGGCGTTGTGCCGCGCCCGGCCCGGTCTCCGCTACGGCTTCGGTCGCGTCATCGGCCCCACCGGGACCGAACAACCCGGTACGCCGCACATCGGGCACCCGCCCGCGCAGCCAGCGCCAGGCCATCCGGGCGGTGGACGGAAACGGTGTCCCGTCGAGCCGCGCGATCGTACGCAGCACCGCGTCCTCGTGCTCGCGGTGGGCCGGCGGCTCCAGCTGGCGCAGCCAGGCGCGTTGTCCGTACCGGTTCGCCCAGACGCAGACGGCGTCGCGGAGGTTGTGCAGTTGGACGCCGCGTTGGTGGGTGCCGGACCACATGTCCGGTAACGACCGACCCAGTTCGGCGTGCCACATCAGCGGCGGCAGGTCGTCCAGCACCACGGCCATCCCGACGTGGTTGACCGGACTGTTCGTGGTGAGCTGAATGGCCCGGTCCGGCATGCTGCGTCCCCGGAACACCCACAGATCACCGGTACGGGACACGTCGACGGCCTCATCGAGGCTGATGCTCGTATCGACCACTCGACTACCCTAGGCGGATGCGTTGGTGGAAGATAGTTGGCCTGGCAAGCGTCGTCGGTGTGGCGGCCACGGGAGTGGTGATCGCGCGGGCGGAGCGTCGTCGCCGGGCGTACACGCCGGACCAGATCCGGACCCGGTTGCGCGACCGGCACGCGGAGGCCAACGCCCTCGGATCCAGGGAGAACTGACCAGTCCCCGACCCGATGTCCGGTATGTCCCACCGCCGTCCGCGGGCGGGGCGCCGATCGGCTTGATCAACTGACCCGGGCGGCCATCCGGCGGAATGCCGGGGGCCCCGGATCGGTTATACACACGTACGCCGGAGCACCCCGACCGGGTGGTCTCCTGGACCGGCCCCCCGGGTGGCACGCCCCCGGGAATGATTGACCCGCCGGCCCGGTTACATCCCCCCGAACGACGGAGCACCCCGAGCGGGTGACCTCCTGGACCGGCCCCCCGGGTGGCACGCCCCCGGGAATGATTGACCCGCCGGCCCGGTTACATCCCCCTGAACAATGGAGCACCCCGAGCGGGTGACCTCCGAGAACCGGCCCCGGGTGACGCCTCCCCGGAATGCACGTCGGGCCGGATCGATTACACCCCCGAGCACGCCCGACCAGCCCCCTTGGCCAGGGCGTGTGGCTTATCCCCGTGCTTCTCCCCCGTACGGGAACCCCCATTGGAAGGCAACCATCATGACTACCTTCAGTCAGTGGCTACCGGCCATCGCAAAGACCCCCGCTATCCGTAAGGGCGCACTGACCGCCGCAGGTCTCGCGTTCGTCGGCGGAGCCATCGCCGGCCCGCTGGGCGCCACCGCGCAAGCGGCTCCGGCCCACCCGGCCCCGGCCATGACGACCGTCGCCCAGGTGACGTCCGACCGTGGTCACGACGACGGCGGTCACGGCAAGACCGACGACCACGGCAAGGACAAGGGCAGGGACGCCGGTCGCGGCATGTCGACCAAGGAGCTCAAGAACGACTACCAGGCACAGCCGAACTTCTTCTGGTGCGGCCCGGCCGCGACCCGGAACGCGCTGAGCGCGGACGGTCACAGCCTGACCCAGGACGAGCTGGCCAAGAAGCTGGGCACCACGGTCGAGGGCACCAACTCGGCCGAGGACACCACCCGGGTGCTGAACGAGGTTGTCGGCGGTAACAAGTACAAGACCACGGCGATCCCGGACAGCAAGGCCAAGCCGGAGCAGATGGACAAGCTCCAGGCTGACGTCAAGCGCGCGGTCGACGACAACCGTGCCGTGGTGGCCAACATCATCGGCACCGGGACCGACACCGACGGAGTCTCGCACTCCTACGAGGGCGGCCACTACCTGGCCGTGGTCGGTTACCGCGATGACGGTCGGGCAGTGAAGATCTCCGACTCGGCCAACCCGAACAACTCGTCCTACTGGATGAGCACCATCGACATGACCAACTGGATCGCCACCCGCGGTTACTCGGCCTGACGCCGGTGACAACCGAATAGCGGGACGGTAGGACCGAGGGGCCAGCTCACCGAGCTGGCCCCTCGTCGTCTCTCGTGCGTGGTCCGTGGCGACGGCCGACGGCACTAGCCGGCGTCGGCCCCGTCACCGCCGGAGGCACCGTTGGCGTCGGTGAGGATCTCCCCGCTGTCGGCGCCCGGCTCGCGTACGGCGTCGGGGCCGCAGAGCACGGTCACCCGGTAGGACAGGCCGACGTTGGACCAGATGTCGCCGTGCACCCAGAGGCAGAGGCCCACACCGGCGCCGCCGTCGGGGTGCTCGTAGAACTCGACCACCGGATCGGCGATCGCCCCGACCAGGCCCTGGGTGCCCTGGGCGGTGCCGGGGATCTGCAACAGGCCGACGCTGAGCTGCACCTCGACGTCTTCGAGGGCGTCCAGGTCGTACCAGTGGGTGTCCGGCAGGAAGAGCCGGGAGTCGACCCGGCGGCGCTTGTACTCCGGCCCCATCAGGCCGGTGTCGGCGTCGGGCTGACCGCCGATCCAGGCGATGCCGGCGTAGTCGCTGCGCAGGCGCCGGGCGTCGTCGAAGAATCCGGTCGCCACGGTGTCGATGCGCGGCTGGGCAGCGAGGTGGACGGTTGCGTCGGTCACTCGCGGCACCCTAGCACCGACGTCTGGCCGGGTCCGACCCTGCGCCACACCCACGGTGTCCAACGCTCGGCACCGGCTTGCGCCAAGTAGCAAGACGGACGTACGGTTTGAATAGCCGAAGGAGCCGGTTGGTAAGTGTTACCTAAGCCGCGCGCGGCGGTAACACGTACGAAAGACTGCTCAGGACTATTCACGGTCGCCCTTCGGCCGGAAGGCATCGGCCGGAACGAACACAGCGTGAAGGAGTACGACGTGGCGAGCCTCGACACCTTCGGTGCGAAGAGCCAGCTACGCGTCGGAGACGCGAGCTACGAGATTTTCAAGATCAGCAAGGTGGCCGGTCAGGACCGCCTGCCGTACAGCCTGAAGATCCTGCTGGAGAACCTGCTCCGGACCGAGGACGGCGCGAACATCACCGCCGACCACATCCGTGAGCTGGGCGGATGGGACCCGGACGCGGACCCGAGCGTGGAGATCCAGTTCACCCCGTCCCGGGTGCTGATGCAGGACTTCACCGGGGTGCCCTGCGTCGTCGACCTGGCCACCATGCGCGAGGCGGTCCGCGACCTCGGCGGCGACCCGACCCGGGTCAACCCGCTCGCCCCGGCCGAGCTGGTCATCGACCACTCGGTCATCGCCGACCTGTTCGGCCGCAAGGACGCCTTCGCCCGCAACGTCGAGCTGGAGTACGAGCGCAACCGCGAGCGTTACCAGTTCCTGCGCTGGGGCCAGACCGCGTTCAACGAGTTCAAGGTCGTCCCGCCGGGCACCGGCATCGTGCACCAGGTGAACATCGAGTACCTGGCCCGGACGATCATGGAACGCAACGGCCAGGCGTACCCGGACACCGTGGTCGGCACCGACTCGCACACCACGATGGTCAACGGTCTCGGGGTGCTCGGCTGGGGCGTGGGCGGCATCGAGGCCGAGGCCGCCATGCTCGGCCAGCCGGTCAGCATGCTCATCCCCCGGGTCGTCGGCTTCAAGCTCTCCGGCGAGGCGCCGACCGGCACCACCGCCACCGACCTGGTGCTCGTCATCACCGAGATGCTGCGCAAGCACGGCGTGGTCGGCAAGTTCGTCGAGTTCTACGGCCCCGGCGTGAGCGCGGTGCCGCTGGCCAACCGGGCCACCATCGGCAACATGTCCCCCGAGTACGGCTCCACCGTCGCCATCTTCCCGATCGACGCCGAGACGATCCGCTACCTCCAGCTCACCGGCCGCAGCGAGTCTCAGGTGGCGCTGGTCGAGGCGTACGCCAAGGAGCAGGGCCTCTGGCACGACCCGGATGCCGAGCCGAACTACTCCGAGCGGCTCGAACTCGACCTGTCGACCATCGAGCCGTCGCTGGCCGGGCCGAAGCGCCCGCAGGACCGGGTGCCGCTGGGCAACGCCAAGACGATGTTCCGCTCCGCGCTGATCAACTATGTCGGCGACGACAACCCGGTCGCCCACGGCCCGGCCGACGAGGCCAGCGAGGAGTCGTTCCCGGCCAGCGACCCGCCGGCCAACGGGATCAACGACCCCGACGACGCGCCCCGCGACCTGATCTCCGCCGCGACCGGCGCGAAGGGACGGGCGAGCGCCCCGATCACGGTCACCGGCGACGACGGCACCGAGTTCGAACTCGACCACGGCGCCGTCGTGATCGCCGCGATCACCTCCTGCACCAACACCTCGAACCCGCAGGTGATGATCGGCGCGGCCCTGCTCGCCCGCAACGCGGTCGAGCGCGGCCTGAACCGCAAGCCGTGGGTGAAGACCACCCTGGCACCGGGCTCCAAGGTCGTCATGGACTACTACGAGCGGGCCGGGCTCACCCCGTACCTGGAGAAGCTCGGCTTCCACCTGGTCGGCTACGGCTGCACCACCTGCATCGGCAACTCCGGCCCACTGCCCGAGGAGGTCTCCGCCGCGGTCAACGAGCGTGACCTGTCGGTGGTCTCGGTCCTGTCCGGCAACCGGAACTTCGAGGGCCGGATCAACCCGGACATCAAGATGAACTACCTCGCCTCGCCGCCGCTGGTGGTGGCGTACGCGCTGGCCGGCACGATGGACATCGACCTGGCCAACGAGCCGATCGGGCTCGGCTCCGACGGTCAGCCGGTCTACCTGCGCGACATCTGGCCGAACTCGACCGAGATCGAGGAGGTCATCGCCAGCGCGGTGCGCAGCGAGATGTTCACCGCCGACTACGCCGACGTCTTCACCGGCGACGAGCGCTGGCAGGGGCTGCCCACCCCGACCGGCGACACGTTCGCCTGGGCCGGTGACTCGACCTACGTGCGCAAGCCCCCGTACTTCGAGGGCATGGCCCGCGATCCGCAGCCGGTCGTCGACATCACCAACGCGCGGGTACTGGCCAAGCTCGGCGACTCGGTCACCACCGACCACATCTCGCCGGCCGGCTCGATCAAGGCCGACTCCCCCGCCGGCACGTACCTGGCCGAGCACGGCGTGGCCCGGCACGAGTTCAACTCGTACGGCTCCCGCCGGGGCAACCACGAGGTGATGATCCGGGGCACGTTCGCCAACATCCGGCTGCGCAACCAGCTCGTGCCGGGAGTCGAGGGCGGCTTCACGGTCAACCACCTGACCGGTGACCAGAGCTCGATCTTCGACGCCTCGGTCGCCTACCAGGAGGCGGGCGTACCGCTGGTCATCCTCTCCGGCAAGGAGTACGGCTCCGGCTCGTCGCGTGACTGGGCGGCGAAGGGCACCATGCTGCTCGGCGTACGGGCGGTCGTCGCCGAGTCGTACGAGCGGATCCACCGGTCGAACCTGATCGGCATGGGCGTGCTCCCGTTGCAGTACCCGGTCGACGTGACCGCGGAGACGCTGGGGCTGACCGGCACCGAGACGTTCACCATCACCGGGGTGACCGCGCTCAACGACGGCGAGGTCCCGCGTACGGTCCGGGTCAGCACCGACACCGGGGTCGAGTTCGACGCGATCGTGCGGATCGACACCCCGGGCGAGGCCGACTACTACCGCCATGGCGGCATCCTCCAGTACGTCCTGCGCCGGATGATCGCCAGCTAGGGACCACCGACGCGCCCACACAGCCGGGCCCGCAGCCATCCGTCGGGATGGCTGCGGGCCCGGTCCCGTCGGCCACCGCCCGGTTCAGGGCAGGGTCACACCGTACGCGGCGAGGATCTCGGCGATCGGCTGGTAGTAGGTGGTTCCGCCGCTGGTGCAGTTGCCGCTACCGCCGGAGAGGATGCCGAGGATCGCTCCGGTGGCCGGGTCGTAGAGCGGCCCGCCGCTGTCGCCCGGCTCGGCGCAGATGTTGGTACGGATCAGGCCGGCGACCGAACCCTGGGCGTAGTTCACGGTCTGGTTGAGGGCGGTCACCGTCCCGCACCGGACCCCGGTGGTGGAGCCGCTGCGGCAGACGCGCTGACCGATGTAGGCGTTGCCGATCCCGTTCGCGGGGAGCAGTCCGGGGTAGGTGTAGGTGGCGCTGGGGTGCGGGATGGTGCTGTTGGTGTAGCGGACCAGGCCGTAGTCGTTGCCGGGGAAGCTGCTGCCGACGCGGGTGCCGAGCACGGGTGCCGGGCTGCCCTGGGCGTACCAGGTGCCGCCGGTGACTATGCAGTGTCCGGCCGAGACGAAGTAGTAGGTGCTGCCGCTGCGTACGTTCGCGCCCAGCGAGCAGCGCCCCGAACTGCCGGCCGTCTGGATGCCCTCGCCACCGGCGATGAGGGTGGTCAACCGGCCCGGCTCGTGGCGCAGCACCGCACCGGCTCGGGCGGCGGTCGCCCGCAGCGGGGTCACCCGGGCAGCATCGACGGTGTCGTCGACGGTGAGGGTCATTCGGCCGGTGGCCGGGTCGAGTCCCCAGACCGTGCCGGCGGTGCGTACGTCGGCGAGGGCCGCCGCCGCCCGAACCGGGTCGGCGGCGTCGGGGGCGGCGGTTCGGGCCTGCGCGGCGGTCGGTGCGCCGAGCAGGAGCACCACCGCGAGCAGGGCGAGGAACGGGGAACGACGCATGCGGACCTCCATTGATCGACATCGGTTGATGCGATTACAGCATCCACGGCAGTCGATCGAGTTTCAATCACCGGCCGCCCCCGCCCACCCTCGAAAGGCGTCAGCCGGTGAACCGGCCCACCCCCGCACCGGCGGTGACCGCGGCCGGCACACCCGCCGCCGGACCCAACTGGTACGCGTAGTACGTGCTCGGTTCGACCACCGAACCGGTTGTCTCCGGTACGCCGGAGTTGACGAAGATGTTGTTCCGCTGCACCGCCCGACCGGGGCCGCTGTCGGCGTAACCGCTGGCGGAGTAGATCGGGAATGGCACGTTCTCGAAGTAGTTCCCCTCCACCAGCACACCCGCGTTCTCGGTCGAGGCGACGGCGTACAGGTCGTTGCCGAGGAAGTAGTTGTTGTAGACGTGCACCGGTTCGCCGAACCGGACCCGTGGGTGGCGCTGTCGGGAGTGGTCGAAGAAGTTGTGGTGGATGCTCACCTTCAGGTGGCCGATGTCGGTGGAGCCGGCCCCGTCGGAGTGACTGATCAGCATGCTCTTGTCGGAGTGGTCGAAGTGGTTCCAGGAGACGGTGACGTAGTCGGCACCCCGGACGATGTCGACCGAACCGTCCACCGCCCCGGCGAACCGGTTGTGGTCGATCCAGACGTGGTGTGACTCCTGCCCCACGTTGATCGCGTCGTCCTCCGCGTCGGTGAAGTTGATGTTGCGGATGATCACGTTGTACGACCGGTACATGTCCAGCCCACCGCCGGTGATCTCGGCGGTCGAACCGACCCCGATGATCGTCTTGTTCGGGCGTACGCCCTGCTTGCTGCTGATCCGGATGACACCCTGCACCCGGATCACCAGCGGACCGGTGGTGTCGATGTAGTTCAGGAAGTCGGTGGCGTTGGTGGCGGTCACCACCGGTCCGCCGGCCCCGCCGGTGGTGCCGCTCAGGCCGAGGGCGTTGACACCGGCGAAGCCGTCCGGCTGGCCCGGCACCGGGTTGCCGGTCGGCGGCGGCGTGGTCGGTGCCGGGGTGGTCGGGGCGGGAGTCGTCGGGGCGGGAGTCGTCGGGGTCGGGCCGGGAGTGGTCGGGGTCGGGCCGGCGGTGGTCGGCGTCGGCGTCGGACCCGAGCCGGTTTCCACCAGCACATCGTCGAAGTTCGCGCTGGCGTAGAAGGTGGCCACCCCGACCTGTCCGGTCGGGTACTGGCCGTCGCTGGCGGTCAGCACCGGTCCGTTGTCCACCCGACCGGTCAGCGTGGCGCCGCTGACCTGGAGGCTGAGCCCGTACCAGGTGCCGGCCGTGACGGTGACCGGGGCGCTGGCCAGCGTGGTCGACGTACCGTTGCTGAGTTTTTTGATTTCGACCGTGTTGTTGCTGCGCAGGGCGAGGTAGTAGTAGCTGGTCGCGGACTGCACCCGGGCGGTGAGCGCGACGAACCGGTTGCTGCCGCTGAACGCGGTCGGCCTGACCCGGGCCCGCACGGTGTAGTCGGTCCAGTTCGTCGCGCCGGCCCGGGACCGGGCGTCGGCGCTGGTGCCGGACTGGCGCAGCACGCCGCTGCCGTCGGTGGCCACGCTCCAGCTTCCGCCGGAGGCGGTCCAACCGGTCGAGTCGCCGTCGTCGAAGTTGTCGCTGAACAGGGTGGCCGCCCGCGCGGAGCCGCCGGTGACGACGAGTGCGGCGGCGACCAGCAACAGGGCGAGCAGGGCGCCGCCCAGCGCGGTCGGGTACGGGGTGAGCCGTCGGTGGAGGTTCATCAGCTCAGCCCAGCTTTCCCACCCCGGCACCGGCCGGGACGATGGTCGGTACGGCGGCGGCGTTGTCCAGCCGGTAGGCGTAGTACGTGCTCGGCTCGGTGACCGTGCCCCTCGTCTCGATCGGATGGTTGCAGTCCACGAGGATGTTGCCCCGCTCGACGATCCGGCCGAGGTCGCCGCTGAACTCGACCCGCCCCGGGTTGTTCACGCTGTAGAAGTAGTTCCCCTCGACCAGCACCCCGGCGTCGTACGTCGACGCGACCCCGTAGCTGTTGTCGTAGTAGTAGTTGTTGTAGACGTGGGTGAGGTTGGAGAACCGCACCCGCGGGTGCCGCTGGTCGGACCGGTTGAAGTAGTTGTGGTGGTAGGTGACCCGCAGCCGACCGATGTCCTGCGCCCCGGCGTCCTCGTCGTGCGAGAGCAGCAGGGTCTTGTCGTGGTCGTGGAAGTTGTTCCAGGAGACCGTGACGAAGTCCGACCCGCGCTTGATGTCCACCGCGCCGTCGTCGCCGTTGGAGAACTCGTTGTGGTCGATCCAGATGTGGTGGCTGAACATCTGCACGTTGAGCAGGTCGTCGGTCGCCCCGGTCAGATGCAGGTTGCGGACGATGACGTTGTGCACCGCGTCCGCCGGTGGCGAGGTGACGGTGTCGCTGACCGGCAGTCCGATGTTCAGCCCGCCGCCGGACAGGACCGCGTTGGCGCCCACCCCGATGATGGTCTTGTCCGAGGTGACGTTGTGCATGCCGTCGCTGGTGCCGGTGGGCAGGGTGATCGTGCCGACCACCTGGATGACGTACGGGCCGGGGCGGGCGATGTAGTCGAGGAACTGCGCCGTGGTGGACGCGGTGACCACCGGACCGCCGGCCCCGCCGGTGGTGCCGTTCTGGCCGAGCGCGTTGACGCTGGCGAAGCCGTCCGCCGGCCCGCTGACCGAGGTGGTCGGGGTGCCGGCGCCGGCGAGCAGGGCGGTGGCGAGCGCGGCGGCGGCCAGGGCCGGCCAGCGCGGGACTCGTCGCCGTGGGGTCGGTGGGATGGTGGGGGTGGGTGCGGTGGTCACGGTTCCGCCTTCCGGGTGGTGGGCCGCCCGGCCGGGGGCGCCGACCATCGGCCCGCCGGGGCGACGGCCGTCCGGGGCCGTCGGGCGCGCTGAGGGCAGGCCGGAGCCGGCCGCCGGGTCGGCGGCGGGTCCGCGCCGAGCAGGTCACGACTGATGCGGTACGGGCTGCGCGAGGTGGCTGACAGGCGCGATGCGGTACGGAGACAGCGCCGGAACGGGGCGCCGACCGAACGGGAGATCTTTCAGGAAAGCGCTTTCCTGTTCCTCACCATAGAAACATATTTCCGTCGTGTCAATGAGGGATGTCGATACGACAAACGGCACCGACGCAGCCGTCGATCCACCCGCGCTGGCCCGTCGCGGAAGGTCTCCGGTCGACGGGCCAGCGCGCGTGGATCGACGAGGGTCAGCGGTTGCGACGGCCGGGAATGGCCGGCTGGTTCGGGTCGACCAGCGGCTGGCCGGTCCCGTTCCCGGTCCCGTCCGCGTTCCCGCCCGCGTTCGGGTCACCGGGATTCCGGTTCTGGACCGGCGGCTGGTCGGGGCCGTCGCTGCCGTACGCGATCTCCCGGCTCGGCGCCGGGAACTCCGCCGCCGGCTTGCCCTGCAAACCGGCCGCCATGGTCCGGGCGACCGCGTTGACGACCTTCGCCTGCACCGCCGAACCCACGTGGTCACCCGGATCGTCGGGGTTCGCCGCGATCGACGCCACCGCCAGCTGCGGGGTGAAGCCGACGAAGGTCTCCGTCGCGTTCTCCTCCGAGCTACCGGTCTTGCCGGCGACCGGACGACCGCCCAGGATGTCCGAGACCTGGTCGGCGGTGCCGCCGTCACAGGTGTTGAGGCTGGACTGGTCGCCGACCGGGCAACGGGCCGCGTCGGTGGCCGCCCGAGCCACGTCCGCGCTGACCACCCGGTTGCACGACGGTCCGATCCCGTCGACCTTCGCGCCGTCCGGACCGGTGATCGAGTTGACCGGCAACGGCTTGCAGTAGACCCCGTCCGCGCCCATCGTCGCGTACGCGTTGGCCAGGTCGAGCGGGGTGGTCGAGGCCACCCCCAGGGTGAAGGCGCCCCACCCGTCGGCACCATCGGCGGCCAGGTCGGCGTCGGAACCCGCCCGGAACTGGATCCCGAGCCGCTGCGCCATCTCCACCGCCTTCTCCGCGCCGACCTGCTGTTCCAGCCAGACGAAGTAGGTATTGACCGACCGGCCGAAGCCGGTCCACATGTTGCGGTAGCCGTCCATCCAGTCGGGGTTCGCGTTCTCCGGGCACCAGAAGCCGTCACAGCTGTTCGGCCCGCCGTCCGGGTATTTGCTGGGGAACTTCGCCGGCGCCACGAAGCCGGTGTCGAGACTCCTGCCGGACTCCAGCGCGGCCAGCATGGTGAACATCTTGAACGTCGAGCCGGCCTGGTAACCCTGGATAGCACCGCCACCGGCGACGAGCTGGTTCACCGTGTTGGGATAGTTCTGCTGCCCGTTGGGGTTCGGGGCGAGGCTGTAGTGCCGGTTCACCGCGAGCGCCAGCACCCGGCCGGTGCCCGGCTGCACCGCCGCCATCGGGGCCGCCCGCTTGTTGTCGTACCCGTACACGGTCAGGCTCTGCTTCAGCGCGGCCGCCTGGACCTTCGGGTCCAGCGAGGTGACGATGGTGTAACCACCGCGACGCAACCCCTGCTGCCGCTCGTCGACCGTCGCACCGAACGCCGGCTGGGCGTTCCACCACTGCCGGAAGTAGTCGCAGAAGAAACCCCAGTCGTCGTGCCCGGCCGACATGCCACCGCAGTCGTTCGGCGCCTGGGTCGGGTGCAGGGCCAGCTCCTCGGCGTCGGCCGCCGCCGCCTCGGCATCCGTGATGACCTTCATCTTCGCCATCGCGCCCAGCACGTACGACCGTCGGTCCAGCGCCGCCTGCCGGTCCCCGCTGATCGGGTTGTCCGAGTCCGGCGACTGCACCAACCCGGCCAGCAACGACGCCTCGGCGAGCGTCAACGCCGAGGCGGGCTTGCCGAAGTAACGCTGGCTCGCGGCGGCGATCCCGTACGCGCCGGCGCCAAAGTAGGCGATGTTCAGGTAGCGGTCCAGGATCTCCTGCTTGGAGAGCTTCTTCTCCAGGGCGACCGCGTACCGCATCTCCTGGATCTTGCGACCCTTGGTCTCGGCGGTCGCCGCGGCCCGCTGCTCCGCGGTCAGGTTCGGGTCGGACTTGAGCACGTTGCGGACGTACTGCATGGTCAGTGTCGACGCGCCCTGCTCGACCGCGCCGTTGCTCTGGTTCGCTACGAACGCCCGGACCACCCCACGCAGGTCGACACCGCCGTGCTCGTAGAACCGGGTGTCCTCGGCCGCGACGATGGCCTGCTGCATGCTGGTGGCGATCTCGGTGATCGGTACGTCAACCCGGTTCTCGTCGTAGAACGTGGTCAGCAGCGTCTTGCCGTCGTTGGCGTACAGGTACGAGCGCTGCGCGGTCACCGGCACCTTCAGGTCCGTCGGCAGATCCTCGTACGAGTCGGTGGCCGCCTTGAGCACCACACCGGCGAGCGCGCTCGCCGGCAGTGCCGACGCGGCGAGCACCGCACCAGCCAGTACGCCGTACAGCAGGAGCCGCGCCGCCTTGCCCAACCGGGTCTTGTCCGTCACCGGTCAACAGTGCCTGCGAGGTCACGGACCATCACCGACCGGGCCCGGATCGTTAGCAAAGTCACGGCTTGTCCCAAGCTTGCGTACAGCCGGGAACCGGACGTCGGGCCCACCCGGCGGCAAAGCACACCCGACGGTGGCAAAGCACACCCGGCCCGGGGAACGGGGACGCCACCGCCGGGCCTGTGACAGGCTCTCGGCATGGACGACAGCACGATTCTGAGCCGGATCAACGAACTGGTCGACGAGGAGCACAAGCTCCGCGGCCAGGAACAGGCCAACCACAAGACCACCGACGAGGAGCGCGCCCGGCTCCGGGCCCTGGAGGAGTCCCTCGACCAGTGCTGGGACCTGCTCCGCCGCCGGCGGGCCGCCCGCAGCGCCGGCAGCGACCCGGAGACGGTCGGCGACCGGAGCAAGAACGAGGTGGAGAGCTACCTCCAGTGACACCATCCCGCCGACACCGTCGGCGGGACGCCTCGACACAGCGCCGGGCCGGGCCGTTGCGCCGACCCGGCGCTGGGCCGGGACCGGGTCACCGGATCCCCGCCTCCCCGAGCAGCCGGCCGGTCAGGGCCTCCGGGTCGAGCAGGTCGCCGGGCAGTCCCCGCGACCGGAACCAGTTCGACACCACCCGTACGTCGCGGGCCAGGAACTCCCTGCCCTGCGGGTTGGCGACCACGTCCACCACCTGCGGCAGGTCGATCAGCACCAGCCGGCCGTCGTGCACCAGCAGGTTGTACGGCGACAGGTCGCCGTGGGCCAGTCCGGCTCGGGCCAGCACCACCAGGGCGTCCAGCATCTGGTCCCAGAGGCTGCGCAGCTGCGCCGGCTCCGGCCGGGTCTGGGCCAGCCGGGGTGCGGCCAGCCCTTCCTCGGCGTCGCCGACGAACTCCAGCATCAGCTCGGTGCCGACCAACTGCACCGGGTACGGCACCGAGATGTTGCCCATCGCTTTGCTGATCTCCCAGAGCCGGGCCAGCGCGTCGAACTCGGCGGCGGCCCACTGGCCGGCGATCATCTGCCGGCCGAACGCGGTCCGACCCTCCATCGCCCGGTTCTCCCGCGAGCGGCGTACCCGGCGCCCCTCCAGGTAACCGGCGTCGCGGTGGAACAGCCGGTGCTCGGCGTCCCGGTAGCGCTTGGCGGCCAGCAGGCAGGACCGGTCGGTGCCGGGCACGTGCCGCCGGACGAGGTGTACGTCGGCTTCCTTGCCCGTCTTGAGTACGCCCAGCTCACTGTCGACCGCCGCCAGCTCGGTGATCAGCCAGTCCGGGTACGGTTCCGGCCCCTGTACCGCCTGGTCCCAGCTCGACCAGCGGTCGCCCGCCTCGGGCGTGTCGGTGTCGGTGTTCGTGTCGAAGCCGGCCGGCACGGCGTGCCGGGACCGCTTCAGGAACTGCGGTTCGTCGTCGTCGAAGCGACGGGTACGGCGCTCCCGCGCCGGTGGGACATGGTCATGCTCACGCAAGGTAGGAATCCCTCGATCGAGGTGGAAGAAGGCGGGTATGGGCACGCGGCAACGACAGCGGTGACAGCCATGACTCGACCTCCTTCTCTCCTCGACCCGGACTCGCCGGGACACTGCGGACGTGATCGGAACATGCTCACCGGCAACGGCTCGGGCCGTCAACCGATTTTCGGCAGCCGAAATCCGGCCGACGCGAGACGTCAACCGGCGACACGTCAACCGGCGACACGTCAACCGGCGAGGACGGCGGAGACGGCGGGGATGAGGCCGTCGGCGGTCCGGGTCGGCGCGAACCGGGACTCCATCCAGCTCCGGCCCCGGTGCAGCCAGACGCTGGGCAGTCCGACCGCGGCCGCGCCGCCGATGTCGGCCTCGGGACTGTCGCCGACCACCCAGGAACCGCGCAGCTGCATCCGTACCCGCTGTGCGGCCAGGACGAAGATGCGCGGGTTCGGCTTGCTGACCCCGGCCTCCTCGGAGATGACCCAGTCCGCCACGTACCGGTCGAGACCGGTCTTGCGGATGATCGCGTCCTGCTGGCGTACGGTGCCGTTGCTGACCACGACCGGCACCCAGCCGGCGTCGTCGGCGATCCGCAGGGCGCAGGCGATCAGCGGGTCGAGCCGGGTGTGTTCCGCCAACCCGTCGTGCAGCGCCTCGACCAGGTCGATGGACGGGGTACGCAGCCGGTAGCGGTCCCGGATCGCGTCCGCCACGTCCCACCGGTCGGTCAGCCCGTCCGCGTCGATGGAGAGCAACCAGTCGATGTCGGTGTCCGGTGCGCCGATCTCGGCCAGGAAACGCTGCCCCCAGGCGCGGAACGGTCCCGCCCGATCCAGCAGGGTGTTGTCCAGGTCGAGGAGCAGCAGTGGCACTCGCGCACCCTACGGGAACCGGGGTGTCCGACAACAGACCCCAAGTGTTAACAGCTTTCCCAGGATGTGGCCGGCCGAATCAGCCGGTGAGCAGGGCACGTTCGCCGCCGAGTTCGGCCCGCCGGTCGGCGAGCATCCGGTGGGTGGACCGGACCCGGACCAGCTCCACCGGATCGAACACCCCGACGACCACCGCCTCACCGTCGTCGGCGGCGCGGGCCAGCGGGCGGCCCTGCGGGTCGTACAGGGCGGCGCCGCCGTTGAACCGCCACGGCGGTTCGCCGCCGATCGAATTGGCGAAGGCGACGTACATGGTGTTGTCCAGGGCGCGGGCGGCGTAGTAGAGGTCGCGGCGGTGGGCCGAGCCGGTGACGTAGCCGCTCGGGCACAGGTAGCCGTGCGCCCGGTCACCGGCTGCGGCGCGGGCGTGCTCCGGGAAGCAGCCGTCGTAACAGATGCCGAGGCCGAGCCGCCAACCGTCGACCACCAGGGTGGCGCCGCGTTCGCCGGGGACGAACAGCTCGTTCTCGTCCGGCCCCCAGAGCTGCTGCTTGTGGTAGCCGGCGCGGGCCGTACCGGATCGGTCGAGGACGATCGCGGCGCAGGTGCGGCGCTGGTCGGCGTACCGGATGGCGGCGCCGACGACCACGACGGCCCGGCGGTCGCGGGCGGCGGCCCGCAGCGGGTCCAGCCGGGGGTCGTCGATCCGGCCGCCGTCGACCGCGGCCAGGTCGGTCCCGGCCGGGTCGGCCCGCAGGGTCGGCGGATGGTACGCGGGCAGGAACAGCTCCGGGAGTACGACCACGGTGGCGCCCTCGTCGGCGGCCCGGTGCACCAGCCGGGCGGCGGTGCGCGTGTTGCCGGTCAGGTCGCCGGGGATCGGTTGGGCCTGGATCGCGGCGACCGTCAGCGGGCCGGGCGGCGCGTCGGGGATGCTCACGAGCGGCAGCCTATCCCGGCCCGCGCCCAACCAAGCCGTACGTACGGTTTGCATCGGGCAGCGCCACCTGACACGATCGACCGGTGCCCAGAGTGAGCCAGGACCAGCTCGACGCTCGCCGCCACGAGATCCTCGCCGCGGCGCGGGCCTGTTTCGCCCGCTACGGATACGAGGGTGCCACAGTCCGCCGGCTGGAAGAAGCGACCGGCCTCTCCCGGGGCGCGATCTTCCACCACTTCCGGGACAAGGACTCGCTGTTCCTCGCCGTGGCCGAGGACGACGCGGTGGCGATGGTCTCCACCGTCGCCCGCAACGGTCTGGTCCAGGTGATGCGGGACCTGCTCACCAGCGCCAGCTCCCCGGAGACCGCCGGCTGGCTCGGCAGCCAGCTTGAGGTGTCCCGGCGACTGCGTACCGACCCCGAGTTCGCCAAGCGGTGGGCCGAGCGCTCGGCGGCGATCGCCGAGGCCACCCGGGACCGGCTGCTCCGGCAGCGCGACGCCGGGGTGCTGCGCGACGACGTACCGATCGACGTGCTGGCCCAGTTCCTCGAACTCGCCTACGACGGGCTGGTGCTGCACCTGGCCATGGGACGCCCGGCCGGCGACCTCGGCCCCGTACTCGACCTGGTCGAGGAGGCCGTACGTCGACCCGCTGGCGGCGGTGCCGCACACTGAGGAGCCCCCGGCTCCCCGTACGGCGAGGAGAAACTCCCGATGTGGTCCGTACCCCTGTTCATCTGGTACTACCTCGGCACCGCGGCGGTCATCGTCGTCGTCGCGCTACTGCACCGGCGCCGGGTCCTCGACCAGCCGCCCGGCCTACGGCTGACCGACCTGACCCCGGCCCAGGCCGCCTATCTCGACAGCGGTGAACGACTGGCGGTCTACTCCTCGCTGGCCGCGCTGCGCCGAGCGGACGCCGTCGGTGTGACCGCCGACCGCCGACTGACCGCCACCGGCCCGCTACCACCCGACGCCAGCCGGCTCGACCAGGCGGTGTACGCGGCAGCCGAGAGCGGCCTGTCCCAGCAGTGGCTGCGCGCCGACCCGGCGGTGCTGGCCGCCGTCGCCGAGCTCAAACGGGGCCTGGAACAGGCCAACCTGCTGCTCGGCCGGGAGGTTCGCCGGTCCGCCCGCCGGGGCTCGTGGCTGCTGCTGGGCCTGGTCGCCCTCGGCGCCGCCCGGCTCGGGATCGGACTCGGTCGGGGCGCCCCGGTCGACTACCTCTGGGTGGCACTGGCCCTGGTCGGGATCGCGTACCTGGTGCTGATCGCCCGGATCCCGCGCCGCAGCCTCGCCGCCGACGCGATGCTCGTCCAGCTCCGGCGTGGCCACCGGCACCTCGCCCCGGCGATGAAACCCGACCTCGCCAAGCAGGATGCCGGCCTGGTGGCGATGGCCGTCGCCCTGTACGGCGTGAGCGTCATGTCGACGCTGGACCCGGCGATGGCGCAGGAGGCACGCGACGAGCACGAGTCGACGTACACCGGATCGACCGGTGCGATCGGCTCCGACTTCGGGTCCGGTGACTCCGGATCGAGCGACTCCGGATCGGGCGGCGGATGTGGAGGCGGCGGTGGCGGCGGTGGGTGTGGAGGCGGCGGTGGTAGCTGATCCCCCGCTGGTGGCGATGCTGTTCCACAATGGCCCCATGACGATCAGCGCCGCGTCCCCGGCGGACACCTGGGGCATCTCCGGGCCAGCCTTCCTCTTCCTGTACGTTGCCGCAGCCGGCCTGTTGATCCTCGCCGCCGTGGTGCAACGTGCCATCGTCTTCGCCGGTCGGCGCGACCTGGCGGCGAACCAACTCACGCCGGAGCAGGCCGCCTACCTCAACGGCGGCGAACGGCTCGCCGTCTACGCCTCGCTCGGCAAACTGCGCGCCGCCGGCTCGGTCGGCACCAGCGCCCAGGGACGCACCCTGGTCACCACCGGCCCGCTGCCGGCCGGAGCCACCCGGCTCGACCACGCCGTCCACAACGCGGCCGGGCAACGGATCCGGCCTCGCGACCTGGCCACCCACCAGTGGGTCCGGGCCGCCCTGCACGACATCCGGCGGCAACTCGAACACGTCGGGCTGGCGCCGACCGCGGAACAGCGCCGGGCCGCCCGCCTGTTCCCGCTGCTGCTGCTCGGCCTGCTGGCCGTCGGTGTGGCCCGGTTCATCGCCGGGATCATCGGGGACAAGCCGGTGTTGTTCCTGTTCGTGCTGCTCATCGCGCTGGCGGTGACCACCCTGATCCTGCTGGGCTCGGTGCCGAGGAACACCCGCGCCGCCCGGAGCGCCATCAGGACGCTCAAGGGGCAGCATGCGCACCTCTCCCCCAGCTCCCACCCGTCGTACCACACCTACGGCGCGACCAGTGCCGCGTTCGGTGTGGCGCTGTTCGGCGGTGCCGCGCTCTACGCCCTCGACCCGGGCTTCGCCGCCGAGGCGGAGGTGCAGCGCAACCTTGCCAGCGGCAGCAGCAGCGACGGCGGCGGCTCCTCCTCCGACGGTGGCAGCAGTGGCGGCGACAGTGGTGGTGGCGGGGGCTGTGGGGGCGGCGGGGGGTGCGGCGGATGAGCCTGCCCGCGTACGGCGTCGGGATCGGCTGGCGGCCGGAGATCTCCGGTTTTGTCGCCGAGCTGCCCGGACTCCGCTTCGTCGAGGTCGTCGCCGAAACGGTAGCGGCCGACGGGCCGGCACCGGCGGCGCTGACCGCACTGCGCGAGCGCGGCGCGGTGGTCGTACCGCACGGGGTGCGGCTCTCCCTCGGCGGCGCCGAGCCGGTCGAGCCGGACCGGGTGACCCACCTGGCCCGGGTCGCCGAACTGCTGGACGCGCCACTGGTCAGCGAGCACATAGCGTTCGTCCGGGCCGGTGGCGTCGAGGCCGGTCACCTGCTGCCGGTGCCGCGTACCCGCGACGCCGTCGACGCGCTGGTGGAGAACATCACCCGGACCCAGGCGGAGCTGCCGGTGCCGCTCGCGCTGGAGCCGATCGCCGCGCTCTTCGACTGGCCGGACGACGAGTTGGGTGAGGCGGAGTTCCTCACCGAGATCCTCGACCGGACCGGTGCGCTGCTCCTGCTCGACATAGCGAACGTCTACGCCAACGCTCGCAACCGGGGCACCGACCCGGTCGACCTGCTCGACCGGCTGCCGCTGGACCGGGTCGCGTACGTGCACGTCGCCGGGGGTGCCGAGCACGACGGGATCTACCACGACACGCACACCGACCCGACCCCCGCGCCCGTGCTCGACCTGGTCGGCGAGCTGTGCGCCCGGCACCGGCCACCGGCGCTGCTGCTCGAACGGGACGGGCGTTACCCACCGGCGCAGGCGCTGCGCGACGAACTCGACGCGATCGCCGCCGCCGCCGGCTACCCGGCGATCACGTGAGCGGGGACCGGCCACCCGTGGGCGGGGACCGGCCACCCGGTCGAGACCGGCTCGCCGCCCGACAGGCGGAACTGGTCGCGGCGCTGGTGTCCGGGGCGCCGGTGCCGACCGGCTTCGACACCCGGCTGGTCGGGGCGGCCCGCGACGCGCTGCTGAACAAGCGGGCCGGTGACGTCGGCCGGCACTGGCCGATGCTCGCCGCCGGGCTGGGCGCCGCCTGGCTGCCCACCTTCCGTACCTTCGCCGCCAATCGACCGACCACCGGCTCGCTGCGCGACGGCTGGGAGCTGGCCCGGGAACTGGCTGCCGCCGGTCGGCTGCCGGGGCCGGCGGCCGAGGAGCTGGCCGTCCGGGAGGCGACCTGGCGCTACGACGGCGCCTCGAACCCCCGGCCCCGGCGCGGTCCGGCGCTCGGTCGGGCCGGTGGGACCCTGGTGGTCCGGGTGGCCGGGCGGGTCCGGGTGCTGCGCGGCGGGCGCGGGTAGCAGCGGCCTTCGGGCGTACGGCAGGATCGTCGCCATGGATCTCGGACTCACCGACCGGGTGTACGTACTGACCGGCGCGTCGAACGGGCTCGGCTTCGCCACCGCCGAGCAGCTGGTGGCCGAGGGTGCCCGGGTGGTGCTCGCCGCCCGTGACCCCGGCCGGGTGGCGGCCGCCGTCGAGCGGCTGGGCGGCCCGGCGTACGCGACCGGCCTGGCCGCCACGCTCGGCGACCCGGACACCGCACAGCGCCTGGTCGACGCGGCCCACGAGCACTACGGTCGACTCGACGGAGCGCTCATCTCGGTCGGCGGACCACCCGTCGGCTCGGCCGACCAGGTGACCGACGAGCAGTGGCGGGAATCGTTCGAAACCGTCTTCCTCGGTACGATCCGGGCCCTCCGTACGGTCGCCGGGGCGCTGTCCGACGGCGGCGCGATCGGCCTGGTCCTGTCCAGCTCCGTCCGGGTACCAATCCCCCACCTGGGCATCTCGAACGGCCTGCGCCCCGGCATGGCGGCGGTGGCCAAGGAGATGTCCGACTCGTACGGCCCGCGCGGCGTGCGGTTCGTCAGCCTGCTCCCCGGTCGGATCATGACCGACCGCAACCGGCAGCTCTTCGCCGCCAGCGGCGACCCGGAACGCGCCCGCCTCGACGCGGAGTCGGCGATCCCGATCGGCCGGCTCGGTGACCCGGCCGAGTTCGGCCGGATCGCCGCGTTCGTGCTCTCCCCCGCCGCGAGCTACCTGACCGGGATCACCATCCCGGTCGACGGTGGCGCCCTGCGCGGCATCTGACCGTGCCGCGCGGCAGCGCAGTCGCCGCGTCGGGCCCGGTCCGGCCGGGACGGGCCGAGCTGGCCGCCGCGTACGGGCGGACGATTCCCGACCTGATCGCGCCCGGACTGGACGTGCTGTTCTGCGGCATCAACCCGGGGCTCTACTCGGCGGCGATCGGCCGGCACTTCGGCCGCCCCGGCAACCGTTTCTGGCCGGCGCTGCACCGGGGCGGGTTCACCCCCCGGTTGCTCGGCCCGACCGACCAGGAGGAACTGCTCGGCCTCGGCCTCGGCATCACCGACCTGGTGGAGCGGGCCACCGCGCGGGCCGACGAGTTGACCCCGGCCGAACTGGCCCTCGGTGGGCGGCGGTTGCGGGCGAAGGTGCGGCGGTACCGGCCGGCGTGGGTGGCGGTGGTCGGGGTGACCGCGTACCGGGTGGCGTTCGACCGGCGCGGCGCTGCCCTCGGCCACCAACCGGACGGCCTCGGCGGCGCGGGACTCTGGGTGCTGCCGAACCCGAGCGGGCTCAATGCCCACTACACCCCGGACCGGCTGGCCGGGACCTTCGCCGAACTACGCGCGGTGGTCCTGGCCGGCCGGGGCGGGCCGGACGAGCCGGCCGTCGATCCGGATCACTCCGGGTCGAAGTCGCGCCGGGCCACCGTGGTGACCGGCTCCGGGCCGACCGCGTCGGTGTAGGGCTTCGGGGAGTCGGCGACCGCGAACTGGGTGCGGTAGAGCTCGGCGTACAGCCCGCCGACCGCTACCAGTTCCTCGTGCCGGCCCCGTTCGACGACCCTGCCGTGGTCGAGCACCAGGATCTGGTCGGCGTCCCGAACGGTGGAGAGCCGGTGCGCGATGACCAGCGCCGTACGCCCGGTCAGCGCCACCGCCAGGGCCCGCTGTACGGCCGCCTCCGACTCCGAGTCGAGGTGTGCCGTCGCCTCGTCGAGGATGACGATGGACGGTGCCTTGAGCAACAGCCGGGCGATCGCTATGCGTTGCTTCTCCCCACCGGAGAACCGGTACCCGCGCTCGCCGACCATCGTCTCCAGCCCCTCGGGCAGGGCCCGGACCAGCTCCTCGACCTGGGCACCACGCAGCGCCGCCCAGAGTTCCGCGTCGGTCGCGTCCGGCTTGGCGTACCGGAGGTTCTCGGCGATCGTCTCGTGGAACAGGTGGGAGTCCTGGGTGACCACGCCGATCTCGTCGCGCAGCGAGTCGAAGGTG
This sequence comes from Micromonospora sp. NBC_01699, assembly GCF_036250065.1. Taxonomy (NCBI): domain Bacteria; kingdom Bacillati; phylum Actinomycetota; class Actinomycetes; order Micromonosporales; family Micromonosporaceae; genus Micromonospora; species Micromonospora sp. NBC_01699. Next base: position 5,673,631 of record NZ_CP109199.1, read on the forward strand.
GCGTCGCGTACGTCGACGCCGCCGACGCGTACCTCGCCGTCGGTGACGTCGTAGACCCGCGAGACCAGCATCGAGGTGGTCGACTTGCCGGCACCGGAGGGGCCGACCAGCGCCACCATCTGTCCCGGTTCGACGGCGAAGGAGACCCCGCGCAGCACCGGTTCGGAGACGGTCCGGTCGAGCGCGGCGACGTCCTCCAGCGAGGCGAGCGACACCTCGGCCGCACTCGGGTAGCGGAACCGTACGTCGCGGAACTCCAGCCGGCCGTTCCCGCGCGGGATGGTGACGGCGTCCGGCTTCTCCGAGATCGACGGCTTCAGGTCGAGCACCTCGAAGACCCGGTCGAAGGAGACCAGCGCGCTCATCACGTCGACCCGGACGTTGGACAGCGCGGTCAGTGGCCCGTACAGGCGGGTGAGCAGCAGGGCGAGGGTGACGACCGTACCGGCGCTGACCGAGCCGTTGACCGCGAGCCAGCCGCCGAGCCCGTATGTGAGCGCCTGGGCCAGCGATGCGACGAGCAGCATCGCCACGAAGAAGGTACGGGAGTACATGGCGGTCTGTACGCCGATGTCGCGTACCCGGTCGGCTCGCTCGGCGAACCGGCGGGCCTCCTCCTCGGGCTTGCCGAAGAGCTTGACCAGCAGTGCGCCGGCCACCCCGAACCGCTCGGTCATGGTGGCGTTCATCTTGGCGTCGAGGTTGTACGCCTCCCGGGTGATCTCGGCCAGCCGCTTGCCGACCCGGCGGGCCGGGATGACGAAGATCGGCAGCAACACCAGCGAGATGACGGTGATCTGCCAGGAGAGGGTGAACATCACGACGGCGGTGAGAACGAGCTGGATGATGTTGCTGACCACACCGGACAGCGTCGAGGTGAACGCGCGCTGCGCGCCGGTCACGTCGTTGTTGAGCCGGCTGACCAGCGCACCGGTCTGGGTACGGGTGAAGAACTGGAGCGGCATCCGCTGGACGTGGTCGTAGACCCTGGTCCGCAGGTCGAGGATGATGCCCTCGCCGATCCGGGCGGAGTACCAGCGCTGGGCCAGCGAGAGCAGTGCGTCGACGACCGCGAGCCCGGCGATGAACAGGGCCAGCCGGACCACGATGGCGCCCGCCTCGGTGCCACCCTTGCTGATGGTGTTGATCACGTCCCCGGCGAGCACCGGGGTGGCCACGCCGATCACGGCGGAGAGGACCACCGTGATCAGGAAGACGACGATGTCCCGCCGGTACGGTCCCGCGAAGGCGACGATCCGCCGGGTGGCTCCCCGACTGAGCTGGTGGCTACGGACCTCGTCCCGGCTCCGCATCGAACGCAGAGTGCTCCATCCACCCATGCTGCCCATGCCGCCGCCCGCCATCGGGTTGGACACCCGTCACCTCCGTGTCGCTAATTGTCGCGGACCTTACCGATCCGATTCCGCGGACGCTTAAGTCAACCCGAGAGGTAAGTAGTTCTCTTCCCACTTGCTCCTTACCATTCGCTTTTTTATTCGCCGTGGCCGGCGAGATCGCCTAAACGGCGCATCTGTGCCTCGCGTTCGGCCCGTTGTTGCTCCTTCGGAGTGCGTCCGGACGCCCCGGCCAGCAGTGCCTTGATCTCAACCACCGCGTTCCGGTCCCCGGCGAGTACGGCGGCGGTGAGATCGACCACGGTGTCGTCCAACTCCGCCCGGGGCACGATCACCGTGGCCAGCCCCATCCGCTGGGCCTCGACCGCGTCAAGTCGCCGACCGGTGACGCAGATCTCCAACGCACGGGCATAGCCGACCAGGTCGACCAGGCGCTTCGTGCCGGCCAGGTCGGGCACCAGGCCGAGCGTGACCTCGGCCATGGCCAGGCTGGCGTCGTCCGCCAGCACCCGCAGGTCGCAGGCGAGCGCGAGTTGGAAGCCCGCACCGATCGCGTGCCCCTGCACCGCGGCGATCGAGATGAGATCGGGGCGGTGCAGCCAGGTGAAGGCGGCCTGGAACCCGGCGATGCGATCGGCCGCCTCCGCCGAGGGCAGCGCGGACAGCGCGGCGAACGAGTCCGGGCCGGTGGCACCGGCGACGGACCGGTCCAGGCCGGCGGAGAACGCCCTGCCCTCGCCGCGTACCACCACGACCCGCACGTCCCCGGGCAGGTCACGGTCGAATGCGCGCAGCGCCCGCCACATCGCGGGAGTCTGCGCGTTGAGCACGTCGGGCCGGCACAACGTCACCGTCGCCACCGGCCCGTCGCATTCCAGCCGCACCCCGCTGTCAGCGGTCACCGTGGTTCCCCACTGTGCGGGGCGCGGACCAGGCTGAGAAGCGACTCACGCCTTCTTGCGACGGCGAGCGCCGCCGCGCTGGCGCAACTGGACGCCGGACTCGGTGAGCACCCGATGGATGAACCCATAGGAGCGGCCGGTCGAGGCCGCCAGGGCGCGAATGCTCTCGCCGGACGTGTACCGCTTGACCAGGTCCTTGGCGAGCGTCTGACGCTCGGCTCCGACGATCCGGCGACCCTTCTCAGTGCTGGTGGCTGTGCCGGTGGCTGCCATGTTGATTCCTCACGTCCCAGACTGTGCGGTTCGATACGGTCCCACCTATTAGACCGCCTCGAACGATCATGCGCCAGATATCAACTCTTCGCCAACCGACACGCACAGCAGTGTCAATTTCCCGATTCAGCGATTGCGCCCTTGGCGAAAGCCCTCGTCGGGGCACGGGAGGCGTTCCGGGTGTCTGTCCGTTCGCTGCACTCCGTGACCGACTTTCTCGACAACATTGCCTCCGCGACAGCCGAGTTCGCCGCACCGACATCGACGACATCGTCCTCCGGACCGGACTGTTCGCGACTCCCCGCGCGGCCGACCGCAGGCACGCCGAATCCCGCGGCCACCACCCGTCGGGCAGGCCTGATCGCGCCCGGCCGGTGCGCCGGCAGCACGGTGCTCGTCGGAGGTGAACCGGATGGACGGCCGCAGCGGGACCGCCGGTGCGGCCGACCCGTGGACGGGGACCGCTGCGGCCCGCTCCCGCTCGCTGCGGGCGTACCGGACCCCTCGGGCCGGGTCAGCGGGACGAGGGGGCGACTTGGTCGGCTGGTCAGGCCAGCTCGACCAGTTCGAGCAGGTCGTCGCTCCAGGCGTCCTCGTCGCCGTCGGGCAGCAGGATCGCCCGGTCCGGCTTGAGCGCCAGCACCGCGCCCGGGTCGTGCGTGACCAGCACGATCGCGCCGGGGTAGTTGGCGATCGCGTCCAGCACCTGCTCCCGGCTGACCGGGTCGAGGTTGTTGGTGGGCTCGTCGAGCAGCAGCACGTTCGCGCCGGAGCAGACCAGCGTGGCCAGCGCCAACCGGGTCTTCTCGCCACCGGAGAGCACCCCGGCCGGCTTGTCCACGTCGTCGCCGGAGAAGAGGAACGCGCCCAGGATCTTGCGCAGGTCGGTGTCCGACTGCTCGAACGCGGCACTGCGCATGTGCTCCAGCACGCTGCGCTCGACATCGAGCGTCTCGTGCTCCTGGGCGTAGTAGCCCAGGCGCAGGCCGTGTCCGGGCCGGATCTCCCCGGTGTCCGGTTTCAACAACCCGCCGAGCATCCGCAACAGGGTGGTCTTGCCGGCACCGTTGAGGCCCAAAATGGCCACCCGGGAGCCCCTGTCGACCGCCACGTTGACGTCGGTGAAGATCTCCAGCGAGCCGTACGACTTGGAGAGCCCGACGGCGGTCAGCGGGGTCTTGCCGCACGGTGCCGGACTGGGGAAGCGGACCTTCGCCACCCTGTCCGCGACCCGCGACTCCTCCAGCCCGGACAGGAGTTTCTCCGCCCGGCGGGCCATGTTCTGGGCGGCGACGGTCTTGGTGGCCTTGGCCCGCATCTTGTCGGCCTGCGCCATCAACGCGCCGGCCTTCTTCTCCGCGTTGGCCCGCTCCCGGCGTCGCCGCCGCTCGTCGGTCTCGCGCTGCTCCTGGTACGTCTTCCAGCCGACGTTGTACAGGTCGACCACCGAACGGGTGGCGTCCAGGAACCACACCTTGTTGACCACGGCCTCCAGCAGCGAGACATCGTGGCTGATAACGATCAGCCCACCCTTGTGCCCGGCGAGGAAGCCGCGCAGCCAGGTGATCGAGTCGGCGTCGAGGTGGTTGGTCGGCTCGTCGAGCAGCAGGATGCCGCCGCCGTTCTCGGCCGCGTCCCGGAACAGGATCCGGGCCAGTTCGATGCGCCGCCGCTGACCGCCGGAGAGGGTGCCGATGGTCTGGGCGAGCACCCGGTCGGGCAGACCGAGGTTGGCACAGATCCTGGCCGCCTCGGCCTCGGCCGCGTACCCGCCGAGCGAGGCGAACTGGTCCTCCAGCGTGCCGTAGCGGCGTACCAGGCGGTCTTCGGGGTTGTCGGCGAGTTGGGCCTCGACCTCGGCCATCTGGGCCATCAGCACGTCCAGCCCACGAGCGGAGAGCACCCGGTCGCGAGCGGTGACCTCCAGGTCGCCGGTACGCGGGTCCTGCGGCAGGTAGCCGACGGCGCCCCGACGGTCGATCGCGCCGGTGTAGGGCTGGCCCTCACCGGCGAGCACCTTGAGGGTGGTGGTCTTGCCCGCACCGTTGCGCCCGACCAGGCCGATCCGGTCACCGGGCTGCACCCGCAGCGTGGTGTCGGAGAGCAGGATCCGGGCGCCGGCGCGCAGTTCCAGGCCGGTAACAGTGATCATGTCAGTGGACTCACTCTCGGGTCGAAGGCTGACTCAGGCACACGGATGCACCGGCGGGGACGATGTCCCCCCGGTGCGGGGCGGATCAGCCTTCGCAGAGCAGCACGGGACCAAGTGTACCGGGCGACCGGGCACGCCCCCGGTCGGATTGCCGCGCATGATCAGCCAGGCGAACGGTGCCAGGTCACGCCGGTAGCGGGTCCCCGCAGATCCGCCAGCTACCCCGGTCCTCGACCACCCGGTAGGCATGCGCCTCGCTGGCCCCGCTCGGGTCGACCAGGGTCACCCCGACCGAGAACGCCGTACCGGAGCGTTCCATCGTGTCGATCTGGTACGAGCGCACCGCCGGCCGGCCGGCGACGTCGGCGGCGAACTGTTCCCGGTCGAACCGCTCCCGGGTGTCGACACAGAGCTGGTCGTACGCGCCGCCGTAGTTGCCGGCGATCAGACGCTGGACGAAGGAGTCGATGGCGATCCGGGCCGCCGCCTCCGGCTCCTGGGCCGGCCGGAACCAGAAGAACCCGCCGATGCCCAGCCCGGTCAGGCAGAGCAGCAGCGCCAGCCCGGCGACGAGCAGCAGCGGCCGATGCAGTTCGCGGTCCAGCCTCGGCCACGCCGGTGCGGAACGACGACGGGTTCGGGCGCGCACAGCCATGGCGGGAGGGTAGCCAGTGCCCCGCGCCGACGCCATCCGGGGACCACCCGACCCGCCCGGGTGGTCAGGCCGGGTGCGGCCGGGTCGGGTCGCGGACCAGGACCGTACCGCCCGGGTGGTCAGGCCGCAGGCGGGTCGGGGTCGCGGACCAGGACGCGTACGGCACGGGCGGCGGCGATCGCGTCGACCAGCACCGCGTGCCGGGGCTCCGGGACGTCGAGCAGCCGGTCCGCGCGCAGGGCGGCGAGCGGAGCGAGCCGTCGGTCGGCCAGGATCGTGTCGATCGCCCGCCGGTCCCCACCCGCCACCACCGCGTCGAGGCTGCCGACCGCCGGCAGCAGCAGCCGCAGGGCCAAGTCGACGGCATCGGCCATCGCCGCCTTGGCCTGGTTGTCCCGGCGCCGCGCGAAGCGCTGCTGGGACCAGCCACCGGCGGCGGTGCGCCCCTGCACGTACCGGGTGTCCACCTTGGAGGTCACCAGGGTCGCCCCGTCGGCGACACCGACCGCCACCGCGCCCTTGCGGGCCAGCAGCAGCCCCAGTCGGCGGGCGGTGGACACCAGGTCCAGGAAGCCGGGCAGGTCACCGGCGGGCGGCGTACCCGGTGGGTGGTGCAGTTCGGCGCTGGCGCCGTCCGGGGCGGTGAGCAGCAGACCGTACGGCGTGGGGGTGGTCTGCGGCGGACCGTGCCGGGCGGCGAAACCGTCGATCCAGCGGGCCACGCGGGCCGGTTCGACGTCGACCCACCGGCCGCCGCCGGCGGCGGGTCGGCTGCTCATCCCCCGACCGTACGGCAACCGGCTCGGCCGGCGGGCGGCACCCGTACGGTGAGCACCGAGACCAGCCGCCCTCGCGGCCCGGCGGACGGCCCGCTAGCTCGCGGGTATGTCGGTCAGGTATCGACGTTGTTAGGTCTTTCCAACGTCCTGAGTGAACGGTTAGCATCCGTTATCTGAAGTTTCTTCATGTAATGATCCCACCGGCAGGAGGATCAGCCATGCCCGGACATGTCCTGAATCGACGGGTGACGGCGGCCCTCGCCGTCCTGGTCACCACAGCCACCGCCCTCGTGGCCGGCCCCACCCCCGCACCGGCCGCTCCGGCATCGGACCCGGTCGGGGCCGCCGCCGCGCCGGACACCGTCGGCACCGCCTCCTTCGCCGCCGGTGACTACTGCCTCGGCCAATGCGCCGACATCCTGCCGCCCGGCCAGAACGGCAACGCCACCCTGGTCGAGGTGCTCGGCAACCAGGCGTTCGGCACCCTGCCGCGGCACTCCGGCGACCAACTCGGCAAGTACGCCAACCTGGTCTACGGCTACGCCGGCCTGCGCGAGGACCAGATCGAGAACTTCTTCACCGACGCGTCCTTCGGCGTGCCGCCGGGCCAGGCCGAACGGACCTACTCCCCGCGTGCCGACGTGACCATCGTCCGGGACCGGTCCACCGGCGTCCCGCACGTCACCGGCACCACCCGGGGCGGCACCATGTACGGCGCCGGTTTCGCCGGCGCCGAGGACCGGCTGTTCACCATGGACCTGCTCCGGCACGTCGGGCGCGGCACGCTCACCCCGTTCGCGGGTGGCGCCCCCGGCAACCGGGCCCTGGAACAGAGCGTCTGGCGCAACTCGCCGTACACCGAGGCGGACCTCCAGGCCCAGGTCGAGGCGCTGCGCCAGCGCGGCCCGCGCGGCGAGCAGCTCTACACCGACGTACGCGAGTACATCGACGGGATCAACGCGTACATCGGGGTCTGCATGGCGGGCCGCAACTGCCCCGGCGAGTACGTGCTCACCGGGCACCTGGACGCGATCACCAACGAGGGCGGCCCGGAGCCGTTCGAGATGACCGACCTGATCGCCATCGCCGGTGTGGTCGGCGGGCTGTTCGGCGGCGGGGGCGGCACCGAGATGCAGTCGGCGCTGGTCCGGATCGCCGCTCGGGCCAAGTACGGCCCGGTCGAGGGAGACAGGGTGTGGACCGCGTTCCGGGCCGAGAACGACCCGGAGGCGGTGCTGACCCTGCACGACGGCCAGAGCTTTCCGTACGGCGGCGCCTCGCCGGACGCGCCCAGCGTGGTCCTGCCCGACGCCGGCAGCAGCCGGGTCGAACCGGTGGTCACCGACCAAACCGGTTCGGCGACCAGCGCCACCGGTGGCCCGTCCGAACTCGCCGCCGCACTGTCCGGGCTGACCATCACCCCGGCCAGCCGGGGCATGTCGAACGCGGCGGTGATCTCCGGCGAGCACTCGACCACCGGCCACCCGGTCGCCGTCTTCGGCCCGCAGACCGGCTACTTCTCCCCGCAGCTGCTGATGGTGCAGGAGTTGCAGGGGCCGGGGATCAGCGCCCGGGGCGCCGCGTTCGCCGGCATCAACCTCTACGTCCTGCTCGGCCGGGGTCAGGACTACGCCTGGAGCGCCACCTCGTCCAACCAGGACATCACCGACACGTACGCGGTCCCGCTCTGCACCACCGACGGCAGCGCGCCCACGCTGGCCAGCAACCGCTACCGGTTCCGGGGGCAGTGCCTGGCGATGGAGGAGCTGTCGCACGTCAACTCGTGGACGCCGAGCGTCGCCGACGGCACTCCGGCCGGGTCGTACCGGATCGTCGCCTGGCGTACCGCGCTCGGCCTGGTCGGGTGGCGCGGCACGATCGGCGGCCAGCCGTACGCGTTCACGTCGTTGCGGTCGACGTACCGGCACGAGGCGGACTCGGCGATCGGGTTCCAGATGTTCAACGACCCGGCCGCGATGGGCACCGCCGCCGGGTTCAAGGAATCCGCCGCCACCATCGGGTACGCGTTCAACTGGTTCTACGTCAACTCCGCCGAGTCGGCGTACTTCAACTCCGGCCTGAACCCGGTACGCGCCGCCGGGTCGAACCCGAACCTGCCGCAGAAGGGCGAGCCGGCGTACGAGTGGCCCGGCTTCGACCCGGCGACCAACACCGCCACCTACATTCCGGCCTCGGCGCACCCGAACTCGGTCGACCAGGACTACTACGTGAGCTGGAACAACAAGCAGGCCAGGGACTTCGGGGCGGCCGACGGCAACTTCAGCTACGGCGCGGTGCACCGGGCCGACCTGCTCGACAGGCCGGTACGGGCCGCGCTGGCCGCCGGCCAGAAGTTCGACCGGGCGTCATTGACCTCCCTGGTACAGCGGGCCGGGCTGACCGACCTGCGCGGCATCGAGGTGCTCGACGAGCTGATCCGGGTACTGGAGAGCCAACCGGTCACCGACGCCAACCTGGCCGCCACGATCGGCCGGTTGAGAAGCTGGCGGCAGGCAGGCGCGCTGCGGGTGGAGACCGCCAGCGGCTCGAAGGTCTACCAGCACGCCGAGGCGATCCGGGTCTTCGACGCATGGTGGCCGCTGCTGGTCAACGGCCAGTTCAAGGCGCCGCTCGGCCCCGACCTCTACCAGTCGCTGGTGAACGCGATGCAGGTCAACGAGTCGCCGTCGGGCCACCAGCGCGGCGACGTCTCCAACCTGCCCGGCTCGGCCAACGCGGCCCAGGCGCACAAGGGATCGTCGTTCCAGTACGGCTGGTGGGGCTGGGTCGACAAGGACCTGCGCGCCGTCCTCGGCGACCCGGTACGGGGCGGGCTCGGCCGCACCTACTGCGGTGGCGGCGACCTCGCCTCCTGCCGGCAGATCCTGCTCGACACGCTGCGTACCGCCGCCGCCCAGCCGGCGTCGACGGTCTATCCCGGCGACGCGAGCTGCTCCGCCGGCGACCAGTGGTGCGCCGACGCGATCATCCAGTCACCGCTGGGCGGGATCAAACACGCCACCATCGCCTGGCAGAACCGGCCGACGTACCAGCAGGTGGTGTCGTTCCCGGCGGGTCGGGGCGACGACGTGAGCAACCTGGCCGCCGGGCGTACGGCCACCGCGTCGAGCAGCCAGCTCGGCAACGGTGCCGCCCGCGCGGTCGACGGCGATCCCGGCACCCGCTGGGCGAGCTCATGGTCGGACAACCAGTCGATCACGGTCGACCTGGGCTCGGTCCGACCGGTCGGCCGGGTCGTGCTGGCCTGGGAGGCGGCGTACGCGCGCTCGTACCGGATCGAGGTCTCCACCGACGGCACCACCTGGCAACCGGTCTGGTCCACCACCACCGGCGACGGCGGCACCGACAACATCACCTTCACCCCCACCGAAGCCCGCTATATCCGCACACACGGCCTCACCCGAGCCACCACCTTCGGCTTCTCCCTCTGGGAGTTCGAAACCTACGCCCACTGAGAGCGCGCCTCAGACAGTGAAAGAGTGGCTATCCGCACCCGGATAGCCACTCTTTCTCTGCAAGCGTGCCCAACGTGGGGCGGGGTCAGACGTTGAAGCCAAGGGCGCGGAGTTGGTCGCGGCCCTCGTCGGTGATCTTGTCCGGGCCCCACGGGGGGAGCCAGACCCAGTTGATACGGAAGTCGGCGACCAGGCCGCCACCGGGGCCGGTGGTCAGCGCCTGCCGGGTCTGGTCCTCGATGACGTCGGTCAGCGGGCAGGCCGCCGAGGTCAGCGTCATGTCCAGGGTGGCGACATTGTCGTCACCGACGTGCACCCCGTAGACCAGGCCGAGGTCGACCACGTTGATGCCCAGTTCGGGGTCGACGACGTCCTTCATCGCCTCCTCGATCTCGCCGATCGCGGCCTTGCTGACCACCGTTTCGCCGGCCACGGCCTCGACGGCCTCGCCCTTACCGATCGCGACATCGGCCGCACCGGTCGCGGCGACCTCGGCCGCACCGGTCGCGCCAACGGTCTCCTCGGAACTCATGCCTTCCAGCACCTCGCTGCGCTCGCTCATGCCTTCACCTCCGGGCTCACGCCCACACCGGCGCGTACCGCGGCGTCCTTGAACGCCATCCACGGCAGCAGCGCACATTTCACCCGGCCCGGGTAGCGGGCGACACCGGCGAAAGCCACCCCGTCACCCAGCACCTCCTCGTCCGGCGTCACCAGCCCGCGACCGGAGACCAGCTCGACAAACGCCGCGTGCACGGCGAACGCCTCGTCGGCACCGCGGCCGTTGAGCAGTTCGTGCAGCACGCTCGCCGACGCCTGGCTGATCGAACAGCCCATGCCGTCGTACGAGATGTCGGACAGCACGTCCCGCGCCACCGCCACCCGCACCGTCACCTCGTCACCACAGGTCGGGTTGACGTGGTGGGCCTCCGCGACCCGGCCGGAGTTGTCGGCCGGGTCACGCAGCCCGCGACCGTGCGGGTGCTTGTAATGATCCAGGATGATCTCCTGGTAGAGCTGGTCGAGTTGCATCAGCCGAAAACCTTTCGCACCTGCTCAAGAGCAGCCACCATCGAATCGATCTCGGTGGTGGTGGTGTACAGGTAGAACGAGGCGCGGGTTGTCGCCGGTACGCCGTACCGCACGCAGACCGGACGGGCGCAGTGGTGCCCGACCCGTACCTGCACGCCCTGGGCGTCCAGCACCTGACCGACGTCGTGCGGGTGCACGCCGTCGAGCGCGAACGAGATCGTGCCGCCCCGGCCGATCGGCACCACCGGCCCGAAGATCCGCAGCCCCGGTACGGTCCCGAGGGCGTCCAACGCGTACGCGGTGATCTCCTTCTCGTGCCACTGGATCGCCCGCATCCCGATGCCGGTGAGGTAGTCGACCGCGGCGCCGAGCGCCACCGCCTCGGCGATCGGCGGGGTGCCCGCCTCGAACCGGGCCGGTGGCGGTGCGAACGTGGAGCCGCCCATGGAGACGGTCTCGATCATCGAACCGCCGCCCATGAACGGCGGCATCGCCGCGAGCAGCTCGGCCCGGCCCCAGAGCACCCCGATCCCGGTCGGCGCGCACATCTTGTGCCCGGTGAACGCGATGAAGTCGACGTCCAGGTCGACCACGTCCACCGGGATGTGCGGGACCGACTGGGAGCAGTCGAGCATCAGCAGCGCACCGACCGCGCGGACCCGTTCGGTGATCCGCGCGGTGGCGTTGACGGTGCCCAGGATGTTCGAGACGTGCACCAGCGAGACGAGCTTGGTGCGCTCGTTGACCAGGTCGTCCAGCTCGGACTCGTCCAGCCTGCCGCCCTCGGTGAGCTTGAACCAGCGCAGCGTGGCGCCGGTCCGCTCGCAGAGCAGCTGCCACGGGACGATGTTCGAGTGGTGCTCCATCTCGGAGATCACCACCTCGTCGCCGGGGCCGAGGCGGAACCTCGGGTCACCGTGCGCGCCGGCGGAGGCGTTCGAGAAGGCGTACGCGACCAGGTTGATCGCCTCGGTGGAGTTCTTGGTGAACACCACCTCGTCCGGGCTCGGGGCGTTGATGAACGCGGCCACCTTCGCCCGCGCCCCCTCGTACGCCTCGGTCGCCTCGGTGCCCAGCGTGTGCACCGAGCGGGACACGTTGCCGTTGTGCCGCTCGTAGTGCTCCCGCAGGACGTCGAGCACCTGCCTCGGTTTCTGCGAGGTGTTGGCGCTGTCGAGGTAGACCAGCGGATGCCCGTTGACCTCCCGATCGAGGATCGGGAAGTCGGCGCGCACCTTCGACACGTCGAAGCGGGGCACGTCGTCGTACTGCGGCATGCCCGACGGGATCGCGATCGTGGTCATCTCCGGCAGCTTTCTCTCGTTCAGGCCCGAGCCGCGCCGGCTCCGGCCACGTACCGCTCGTAGCCCTCGGCTTCGAGCTTCTCGGACAGTTCCGGGCCGCCCTGCTCGACGATCTTGCCGCCGACGAAGACGTGCACGAAGTCCGGCTTGATGTAGCGCAGGATCCGGGTGTAGTGGGTGATCAGCAGCAGGCCGGTCTGGCCGGTCTCGCGGACCCGGTTGACGCCCTCGCTGACCACCCGCAGCGCGTCGATGTCGAGACCGGAGTCGGTCTCGTCGAGGATGGCGATCTTCGGCTTGAGCAGTTCGAGCTGCACGATCTCGTGCCGCTTCTTCTCGCCGCCGGAGAAGCCCTCGTTGACGTTGCGCTGGGCGAACGCCGGGTCCATCTGCAACCGCTCCATCGCGCCGCGCAGCTCGCCGGCCCAGGTGCGCAGCTTCGGTGCCGTACCGTCGACCGCCGTCTTGGCGGTACGCAGGAAGTTGGCCACCGACACGCCGGGAACCTCGACCGGGTACTGCATGGCCAGGAAGAGCCCGGCGCGGGCCCGCTCGTCCACGGTCAGCGACAGCACGTCGACGCCGTCGAGCGTCACCGAACCGCCGGTGATCTGGTACTTCGGGTGACCGGCGATCGAGTAGGCCAGGGTCGACTTGCCCGACCCGTTCGGGCCCATGATGGCGTGGGTCTCCCCCGCCCGCACGGTCAGGTCGACGCCGGCCAGAATCGGCTTGAGCTGGCCCTCGGGCAGCTTGACCGACACCTGAAGGTCACGGATCTCCAGAACGCTCACGGGGTAACTCCATTGCTTGGCGTAAGAATGACGAATACATCTCCGTCGCGGACCTCGACGGGATAGACAGGCACGGGTTCGGTGGCGGGCAGGCCGCTCGGCGCACCGGTACGCAGGTCGAACCGGGAGCCGTGCAGCCAGCATTCGAGCGTGCAGCCGTCGAGCTCACCCTCGGAGAGGGCGACCGCGGCGTGCGAGCACTCGTCCCGGATGGCGTAGAAGGCGTCGTCGTCGGCGTGCACCAGGGCGATCTCGGTGCCGTCGATCTCCGCCCGGACGACGGCGCCCTTCGGCACCTCGTCGACGGCACAGACGCGGACCATCAGGAGCCCACCTTGGCGAGCCGGGCCTCGATCGCGTCGCCGAGCCGCTCGCGCAGCTCCGGCACCGGGATCTTGTTGATCAGCTCGGCGAAGAAGCCGCGGACCACCAGCTTGCGCGCCTCCGACTCCGGGATGCCCCGGGCCATCAGGTAGAACAGCTGCTCGTCGTCGAAGCGGCCGGTCGCGCTGGCGTGGCCGGCGCCGGCCACCTCGCCGGTCTCGATTTCGAGATTCGGTACGGAGTCCGCCCGCGCCCCGTCCGACAGCACCAGGTTCCGGTTGATCTCGTACGTGTCGGTGCCGGTCGCGGCTGCCCGGATCAGCACGTCGCCGACCCAGACCGTGTGCGCGTCCTCGCCCTGCAACGCCCCGCGGTAGCCCACGTAGCTGCGGCAGTCCGGCACCGTGTGGTCGACCAGTTGCCGGTGCTCCAGGTGCTGGCCGGCGTCGGCGAAGTAGAGCCCGTACAGCTCGGCCTCGCCGCCGCGACCGGTGTACTCGACGCTGGTGAACTGCCGTACCAGGTCGCCGCCGAGGGAGACCTGCACGTGCACCACCTTCGCGTCCCGGCCGAGCCGGACCTTCAGGTGCTGGGCGTGGACCGCGTCCGGCGCCCAGTCGGTCACCGTCACCAGGGTCAGCTTCGCCCCGTCGGCGACCGCCACCTCGACGTTGTCGGCCAGCAGCACGCTGCCGGTCTGCTCCAGCACCAGGGTGACCTCGGCGAACCGGCCCACCTCGACGAAGGTGTGCCCGAGGGCCACCTGCGCCGCACCGGCGCCGACCACCCGGACCAGCGCCGGCTCGGTGACCACCGCCTCCGGGGCGACCGAGATCAGGAAGGCGTCGGACGCACCGCCGTACGCGAGCGCGCTCACCCGGTCGAACGGGGTCAGCACACTTCCCACCCGTGGGTCGTCCCGGCCGATGGTGCCGGTGGTCACGCCGGCCGGCAACTCGCCGACCTCGTGGCCGAGCGGGGCGGCGACACCGGACGGGTCGCCGCCGAGCGCCCGCAGGCGCTTGAGCGGGGTGAACCGCCACTCCTCCTCCAGCCCGGTGAGGGCCGGGAAGTCGGCGACGTCGTACGAGCGGAGCGCCTGCGACTTGGTCGTGGGCGGCGCGAAAGCCTCGGTAGTCATCTCTTCCTTGAGTCTTCTCTGGCGAGGTCCGGCTGGGAGCGTACGGGCGGCGGCGTCAGCCGACCGCGCCCTCCATTTGCAGCTCGATCAGGCGGTTGAGCTCCAGGGCGTATTCCATCGGCAGTTCCTTGGCGATCGGCTCGATGAAGCCGCGGACGATCATCGCCATCGCCTCGTCCTCGCTCATCCCCCGGCTCATCAGGTAGAAGAGCTGGTCCTCGCTGACCTTGGAGACGGTCGCCTCGTGCCCCATCGACACGTCGTCCTCGCGGATGTCGACGTAGGGGTAGGTGTCCGACCGGGAGATGGTGTCGACCAGCAGCGCGTCGCACTTGACCGTCGACCGGCTGTGGTGCGAGCCCTCCAGCACCTGGACCAGGCCCCGGTACGAGGTCCGGCCGCCGCCCCGGGCGATCGACTTGGAGACGATCGTGCTGGACGTGTGCGGCGCGGCGTGCACCATCTTGGCGCCGGCGTCCTGGTGCTGGCCCTCACCGGCCATCGCCACCGAGAGCACCTCGCCCTTGGCGTGCTCGCCGACCATGTAGACGGCCGGGTACTTCATGGTGACCTTGGAACCGATGTTGCCGTCGATCCACTCCATGGTCGCGCCCTCGTGGCACACGGCGCGCTTGGTGACCAGGTTGTAGACGTTGTTCGACCAGTTCTGGATGGTCGTGTAGCGGCAGCGCGCGTTCTTCTTCACGATGATCTCGACGACCGCGCTGTGCAGCGAGTCGGAGGAGTAGATCGGCGCGGTGCAGCCCTCGACGTAGTGCACGTACGCACCCTCGTCGACGACGATCAGGGTCCGCTCGAACTGGCCCATGTTCTCGGTGTTGATCCGGAAGTACGCCTGTAGCGGGATGTCCACCCGGACGCCCTTGGGCACGTAGATGAACGAGCCACCGGACCACACCGAGGTGTTGAGCGCGGCGAACTTGTTGTCGCCGACCGGGATCACGGTGCCGAAGTACTCCTTGAAGAGTTCCTCGTGCTCGCGCAGCGCGGTGTCGGTGTCGAGGAAGAGCACACCCTGCTCTTCCAGGTCCTCACGGATCTTGTGGTAGACGACCTCGGACTCGTACTGGGCGGCGACGCCGGAGATCAGCCTCTGCTTCTCGGCCTCCGGGATGCCCAGCTTGTCGTAGGTGTTCTTGATGTCCGCGGGCAGGTCGTCCCAGCTGGCCGCCTGCTTCTCGGTGGAGCGGACGAAGTACTTGATGTTGTCGAAGTCGATCCCGGTGAGGTCGGCGCCCCAGGCCGGCATCGGCTTGCGACCGAACAGGCGCAGGCCCTTGAGCCGCAGGTCGAGCATCCACTGCGGCTCGCTCTTGAGCGCGGAGATGTTGCGCACCACGGCCTCGGACAGACCACGCTGGGCGGTCGCCCCGGCGGTATCGGTGTCGGCCCAGCCGTATTCGTACCGGCCCAGGGCGGCGAGGTGCTCTTCCTGGGAGACGGGCGCAACGATCTGCTCGGTCATCTATCTGTCCTCACAGTGGTGACGGGATTACCGGGTTGGGCGCGCCTCGACTGGGCGGGAATGTGCGTGGTGCACACCCCGTCGCCGTGCGCGATGGTGGCCAGACGCTGCACGTGGGTGCCGATCAGACGGGAGATGACCGCCGTCTCGGCCTCGCACAGCTGGGGAAACTCCGCGGCCACGTGCGCCACCGGGCAGTGGTGCTGGCACAGTTGACCACCGGTGGCGATCGTGGACGCGTTGGCAGCGTAGCCCTCGGCGGTGAGCGCGCCCGCAAGCGCCTCCGCGCGGGCCATCGGCTCGTCGCCGGCGTCCTCCAGGGCGGCCCGGCAGCGGGCCTCCAGGCCGGACACCTGCTCGGCGGCGAAGGCGTCGACCGCCCGTGGTCCGCCCTGCCGGGCGATCCAGCGCAGCGCGGCGGTGGCCATGCCGTCGTAGGTGTGGGTGCCGCAGCGCACCTTCGCCGAGTCGGTGAGCATGAACACCCGGGCCGGGCGGCCGCGACCACGGTGGCCGCGCAGTGGCTGCTCACGGGAGATGACGTCGCCGTCGGCGAGCATCGCGTCCAGGTGCCGGCGGATCGCCGCCGGGCTCAGCCCGAGCGCCGTGCCGAGCTCGGCCGCGGTCGAGGCGCCCTGCGCCAGCAGCAACCGGGTGACCCGGTCACGGGTGCGATCGGCGATCAGGGTGGGAACGGGCGGTGACATGGCGGCACCGGCGGCCGGATCGGCCACCGGTTCGTGCTCAGAGAGCGCCGCCATGTTTTTCACTACGCCAACGTTACGTATTTCCCGAGACGACCGCAAACCGTACCGCGAGTGATCCGGACCACCGGGTTGCGCCGGTCGGCGACGAGGCCCACCACTACGCTACGTAGGATTACCGCCGTGAACCGATTCGGCCGCCCCCCGGTCAGCCTCCCGCTCCTGCGCCGCCTCGCGCTCGCCTCGGTGGTCGCCAACGTCGGCATCGTGGTCACCGGTGGCGCCGTACGGCTCACCGGGTCGGGGCTCGGCTGCCCCACCTGGCCCCGCTGCACCGACGACTCGTACACCACCACTCCGGCGCTGGGCATCAACGGGGCGATCGAGTTCGGCAACCGTACGCTCACCGGCGTGGTCGGGCTGATAGCGCTCGCCGGCCTGGTCGCCGCGCTGATGTACCGTCCGCGCCGCCGATCCCTGGTGCTGCTCGCCGGGGCGGTGCTGCTCGGCATCGCGGCCCAGGCGGTGATCGGCGGGATCACCGTACGGATGCATCTGAACCCCGGCGTGGTGGGCGTCCACTTCATCGTGTCGATGCTGCTGCTGCTGTCCACGTACGCGTTCTGGCGCCGGGTCGGCGAGGAGGACGGACCGGTCCGGCCGACGGTGCCGCGCCCGGTCCGGACGCTGGCCTGGCTGACCCTCGCGGTCAGCGGCGCGGTGATCGTCGTCGGCGTGCTGGTCACCGGCAGCGGGCCGCACGCCGGCGACGCGGACGCCGCCCGCAACGGTATCGACCCGCAGACCATCTCCCAGTTCCACGCCGACCTGGTGTTCCTGCTCGTCGGCCTGACCGTCGGCCTGCTGTTCGCGCTGCGCGCGGTCGGCGCCCCGACGGTCGCGGTACGCGCCACGGCGGTACTGCTCGCGGTCGAGCTGGCCCAGGGGCTGATCGGCGTCGTGCAGTACCTGACCCACCTGCCGGCACTCCTGGTCGGCGCGCACATGCTCGGGGCGTGCCTGGTCTGGCTGTCGACGCTGTCGGCGCTCTGGGCGACCGGGCAACGGCAGCCCGCCGTCCCGGCCGCCGCCGTGCAGCACCCCGACGCCTCCGCCACACCCGCCCCCGCCCTGTCCCACTGACCTCGGTCGTCCCACCGGTCCCCGCCGTTCCACCAGTCCCGGCCGTCCCGCCAGTCCCGGTGCCGCCCGCCCGCAGCCGGGTGCCGGAGGCCGGCGATCGCTCGCACTCCTCGCGCCCACCCTTGCCTACCGGTCGCGCCGATTTCCCGCCTTTGACGAAACGAGTGCCCCGTCCGGGTGCGGACGGGCACTCGTTTCGGTGGCGACGCAACGAAAGCGACCCGGGGAGAGCCCCGGGTCGCGGTGTGCTGTGCGGACAGAATCTATCAGCGGGCCATCGTGCGCCGGGCCATCGACCGCCACAGGTCGTTGCTCGGCCGCATCTGGTCCATGAGTTCCCGCTCCCACTCGTTCTCCACCACGATCCCCGCCTTCTCACAGGCCAGCCGGGCGACGTCGGTGCCGTCCGCGAACTGGTCCGCCCACACGCCGTCCTCGCCGACCAGGACGATGCGTGCTCCCCGCTTGCCGACGTACTCGATGACCGCCTTCGCGCCGCCGTGTCCGGCGGCGAACGTCCTGAGGCCGGCTACCAGACCGCTCGGAGCCGGGGTCGCGACGGTCTGTTCACTCGTCAGCGTCGTATCGGAACCATCTGCCATGAACGGAAGCCTAAGCAGAGGTGACCTCATGTGCCGCCCACTTGTCGGGAATTTGTGATGCCAATTACCTATCGACTTAAGGAGATGCACAGGAGGTTTATGCCCATTTATCCGTTATAGGCGCTCATCATTGCGGGATGAACCAGGGCAAATCACCGCCCCTGTTGAGCCGACTCGACTCAGCTCCAGAACAGGGAGTTTCTCGGCATACCGGGCTGATTTGATTCAATCAGCTCGATTTGTACGAGTTATTCTGGTCGATTGACCTGATACGCCGTGGATCAGGTCAGCGTTGATCAAATTGGGGCAGTCCGGCCCCGATCGGGAGATACGGCAGGGCGGTCGGCGCGGCTCAGATCAGGGCGTCGAGCGCGACCGCGACGAACAGGATTGTCAGGTAGGTGGTCGACCAGTGGAACAGCCGCATCGGCTTGAGCGGCTCACCCCGGCGGGCCCGGCCCTGAAGGCGGTGCGCCTCCAGCAGGAAGATCGCCCCCACCACGACGGCCGTACCGCCGTAGATCGGGCCCAGCGCCTCGCTGAGCGGCCAGGCCGACAGCGACGCGGCCACGGTCAGCCAGGAGAAGGCGACGATCTCGACGCCGACCCGGCGGATCGACGCCACCACCGGCAGCATCGGAATCCCGGCCCGCGCGTAGTCGTCCTTGTACTTGATGGCCAGCGCGTAGAAGTGCGGCAGCTGCCAGAAGAAGACCAGTGCGAACAGCGCCCACGCGGCCGGCGACAGCGAGCCGGTCACCGCGGCCCAGCCGATCAGCACCGGGGCCGCCCCGCAGATACCGCCCCAGAAGGTGTTCTGCGGCGTGGTGCGCTTGAGCCACATCGTGTAGACGAGGTCGTAGTAGGCGATCGCAGCCAGGGTGAGCAGGGTGGCCAGCCAGTTGGTGAAGACCGCCATCAGCAGCACCGACACCACGGCCAGCGTCAGGCCGAAGTACAGCGCGTTGCGCGGGGCCACCGTGTGGGTCGGCAGCGGACGCCGCTTCGTACGCCGCATCAACTGGTCGATGTCACGGTCGATGTAGCAGTTCAGCGCGTTCGCCGCACCGGCGGCCAGCGAGCCGCCGACCAGCACCACCACGATCAGCCACACCGAGCCCAGGCCACCGGCCGCGAGCATCATCGCCGGCACCGTCGTGACCAGCAGCAGTTCCACGATCCGGGGCTTGGTGAGCGAGACATACGACCGGATCATCGCGCCGACGTCACGGGCAGGCACGGCCGCACCAGCCGGAAGTTCGGCCTCCGGCTCCCCCGCCGGGCTGGTGGCGACCGGTCGCTCGGTGATCGTGCTCACGGATTGCCACCTTCCGGCATCGAGGCGGGAGATCGGATTCGGCGGCGACCACACCGGGTCAGCACGCCGAGCGACAGCCTACGCGTCGCCCTTTTGGCTGACCGGGCGACCCGTCAAGGGTGCGGGCGGTCACATCTCGTGACGCGCACACACAAGTGGATCAGCCCGGTCCGAGAGTATCGGCATCCGGATCCCCGGGCGCACGTTTAGCCCGGGTCGCTAGGGTCATCCCAGAGGGTTCCGACCACTGCCTAGGAGCACAAACCATCGTGGCTGCCAAACGACCCGCGCAATCTCCGCTGAACTGGACCGACCTCGATCGTCGGGCCGTCGATACCGTTCGTGTGCTGGCCATGGATGCCGTGGAGAAAGCCGGCAACGGCCACCCCGGCACGGCGATGAGCCTCGCGCCCGCCGCGTACCTGATTTTCAACCGGCTGCTCAAGCACGACCCCACCGACGCCGCGTGGCCGGGTCGCGACCGATTCGTGCTCTCCGCCGGGCACTCCAGCCTCACCCTCTACATCCAGCTCTACCTCAGCGGTTACGGGCTCGGCCTGGACGACCTGAAGTCGCTGCGCCAGTGGGGTTCGCTCACCCCGGCCCACCCCGAGCACGGTCACACCGTCGGCGTCGAGACCACCACCGGCCCGCTCGGCCAGGGGATCGGCAACGCGGTCGGGATGGCGATGGCAGCTCGCCGCGAACGCGGCCTGCTCGACCCCGACGCCGAGCCCGGTCAGTCCGTCTTCGACCACCACATCTGGTGCATCGCCTCCGACGGCGACATCGAAGAGGGCATCAGCCACGAGGCGAGTTCGCTGGCCGCGCACCAGAAGCTCGGCAACCTCGTACTGATCTACGACGACAACGAGATCTCCATCGAGGACGACACCCGGATCGCCAAGAGCGAGGACGTCACCGCCCGCTACGCCGCCTACGGCTGGCACGTACAGACCGTCGACTGGCGGGCCGGCGACGCCGACCAGGGCGACTACCACGAGGACGTGGAGGCGCTGTACGCCGCGCTGACCGCCGCCCGGGAGAACACCGACCGGCCCTCGTTCATCTCGCTGCGCACCATCATCGGCTGGCCCGCGCCGAACAAGCAGAACACCGGCAAGATCCACGGTTCCGCGCTCGGCGCCGACGAGGTCGCCGCCACCAAGAAGATCCTCGGCTTCGACCCGGCGCAGACCTTCGCCGTCGCCGACGAGGTGCTCGCCCACGCCCGGGGCACCGTCGAACGCGGCCAGGCCGAGCACGCGCAGTGGAACACCGCGTACGACGCGTGGGCGAAGGCCAACCCGGAGCGCAAGGCGCTGCACGACCGGCTGTCCGGGCGTACGCTGCCCGCCGGCTGGACCGACGCGTTGCCGACCTGGCCGGCGGACGCCAAGGGGGTCGCCACCCGGGCCGCCTCGGGCAAGGTGCTGGAGGCGCTCGCCCCGGTGCTGCCCGAACTCTGGGGCGGCTCGGCCGACCTGGCCGAGAGCAACAACACCACGATGAAGGGCGAGCCGTCGTTCATCCCGGCCGAGTACGCGACCAAGGACTTCCCCGGTCACGAGTACGGCCGCACGCTGCACTTCGGCATCCGTGAGCACGCCATGGGCGCCATCCTCAACGGCATCGCGCTGCACGGCGGCACCCGCCCCTACGGCGGCACGTTCCTCGTCTTCAGCGACTACATGCGCCCCTCGGTGCGGCTCGCCGCGCTGATGAAGCTGCCGGTCGCCTACGTCTGGACGCACGACTCGATCGGCCTCGGCGAGGACGGCCCGACCCACCAGCCGGTCGAGCACCTCACCTCGCTGCGCGCCATCCCCGGCCTCGACGTGATCCGGCCAGCCGACGCCAACGAGACCGCCTGGGCCTGGCGGCAGGCGCTCACCAACACCGACCGGCCGGCCGCGCTGGCACTGAGCCGGCAGCCGCTGCCGACGTTCGACCGGGCGACGCTCGGCTCCGCCGAGGGCGTGGCCAAGGGCGGCTACATCCTGGCCGAGGCGTCCACCGCGCAGCCCGACGTGATCCTCATCGGCACCGGCTCCGAGGTGCAGCTCTGCCTCACCGCACGGGAGCGGCTGGAGGCCGCCGGCACCCCGACCCGGGTCGTCTCGATGCCGTGCCAGGAGTGGTTCGAGGAGCAGGACTCGGCGTACCGCGAGTCGGTGCTGCCGCGCGCCGTCCGGGCGAGGGTCAGCGTCGAGGCCGGCATCGGCATGTCCTGGCGTCACCTGGTCGGTGACCTGGGCGAGAGCGTGAGCCTGGAACACTACGGTGCGAGCGCCCCGCACACGGTCCTGTTCGAGCAGTTCGGCTTCACTCCCGACCACATCGTCGCCGCCGCCCACGCGTCGCTGGCGAAGGTCGGCGAGATCACTGGTTCGACCACCGGTAACTGAGAGAGGTTCAGCACATGACGGACAGGTTGGGTGAGCTCAGCGCGGCGGGCGTCGCGGTCTGGCTCGATGATCTTTCAAGGGTGCGGCTCAGCTCCGGCGGGCTGGACCAGTTGCGCCGCGAGAAGCACATGGTCGGGGTCACCACGAACCCGACGATCTTCGCCAAGGCGCTCAGCGACGCCGACGAGTACAACTGGCAGTTGCGTGACCTGGCCGTCCGCGGGGTGTCCGTGGAAGAGGCCGTACGCATGCTGACCACGTACGACGTCCGCTGGGCGACCGACGTGATGCGTCCGGCGTACGACAGCTCGGCCGGGGTGGACGGGCGGGTGTCGATCGAGGTCGACCCGCGGCTCGCGTACGAGACCGAGAAGACCGTCGCCGAGGCCAAGTCGCTGTGGTGGCTGGTCGACCGACCGAACCTCTACATCAAGATCCCGGCGACCGAGGCCGGCCTGCCGGCGATCACCGCGACCCTGGCCGAGGGGATCAGCGTCAACGTCACGCTGATCTTCGGGCTGGACCGCTACTCGCAGGTGATGGACGCCTTCCTCGCCGGCCTGGAGCAGGCCAAGGCGAACGGACACGACCTGACCAAGATCGGTTCGGTCGCCTCGTTCTTCGTCTCCCGCGTCGACGCCGAGGTCGACAAGAGGCTGGAGAAGATCGGCTCGGCCGAGGCGAAGGGACTCAAGGGCAAGGCCGCGGTCGCCAACGCCCAGCTCGCCTACGAGCGCTACACCGAGGTCTTCTCCTCGGACCGCTGGCAGACCCTCGCCGACGCCGGCGCGCACCCGCAGCGCCCGCTCTGGGCCTCCACCTCCACCAAGAACCCGGACTACCGCGACGTCATCTACGTCGAGGAGCTGGTCGCTCCCGGTACGGTCAACACCATGCCGGAAGCGGTCATCCACGCGTACGCCGACCACGGCGAGACCCGGGGCGACACCATCACCGGCGCGTACGACGCGGCCCGCAAGGTTCTCGGCGACCTGATCTCGGTCGGCGTCGACTTCGACGACGTGATCAACACGCTGGAGCGCGAGGGCGTGGAGAAGTTCGAGACGAGCTGGGAGGAACTGCTCGACGGCGTACGCAAGTCGCTCGAAGCGGCGGCCTCCGGTGTCGGTCACCCCAACCAGGCGGCCCAGGGCAGCGCCGACGCCGCCCAGCAAGCGGGAGGCAACGCGTGACCGTGACCCAGGACCTGGGGAGCGCGGAGGCGGCGGCCGGACTCACGGTCCACGGCGCGGAGGCGATCGACGCCTCCGCGCCCGGCTCCACCCGTGCCGCCCTGATCGCCGACGACGCCCCGCGCCGACTGGCGGCCAAGGACGCCACCCTGTGGGGGCCGGACGCGCAGGCCGAGGCGACCAAGCGGCTCGGCTGGGTGGACACCCACCAGCGCAGCCGTGAACTCCTCCCCCAGCTCGCCGAACTCAAGGCCGAACTGGCCGACCTCGACCACGTCGTCCTGGCCGGCATGGGCGGCTCGTCGCTCGCCCCCGAGGTGATCGCCCGCACCCTCGGGCGGCCGCTGACCGTACTCGACACCACCGACCCGGGCCAGGTCCGGGCCGCGCTCGGCGACCGGCTGCTGACCACCGTCGTCGTGGTGGCCAGCAAGTCCGGCTCCACCGTGGAGACCGACAGCCACCGGCGGGCGTACTGGCAGGCGTTCCTGGACGCCGGCCTGACCGAGGCCGAGGCCGGGCGACACTTCGTCATCGTCACCGACCCCGGCTCGCCGCTGGCCGACACCGCCGCCCAGATGGGCGCCTTCGTCGTACTCGCCGACCCCAACGTCGGCGGCCGGTACTCCGCGCTGACCGCGTTCGGGCTGGTCCCGTCCGCACTGGCCGGGGTCGAGGTGGTCGAACTGCTCGACCAGGCCGAGGAACTCGCCGGGTCGCTCGCCGGGGACAAGGACAACCCCGGCCTCGCGCTCGGCGCCGCGCTCGGCACCGCCGCCACCGGCGGCCGGGACAAGGTCTCGCTGATCTCGGACGGCACCGGCATCGAAGGGCTCGGCGACTGGGCCGAACAGCTCATCGCCGAGTCGACCGGCAAGGGCGGCGTGGGCATCCTGCCGGTGGTGGTCGAGTCGCCACAGGCGGCCGGCGCCACCGGGGCGGACGTACTCACCGTCACCTACGGCGGGGCGCTGGCCCCGGGCGCCTCGCCCGGCGCCGGGATCAACCCCCAGTTGGCCGTCAACGGCCCGCTCGGGGCCCATTTCCTGGCCTGGGAGTACGCCACCGCCCTGGCCGGGGTGGTGCTCGGCATCGACCCGTTCGACCAGCCGAACGTCACCGAGTCCAAGGAGAACACCAACCGGCTCCTGGCCGCCGGACTGCCGGACGAGGCACCGTCGTTCACCACCGGCGCGATCGAGGTGTACGCACCCGCCGGCACCCCGGGCGACCTGCCCGGTGTGCTGCGCGGACTGCTCGACGGGCTCGGTCCGGACGGCTACCTGGCCGTGATGGCGTACCTCGACCGGTTCGGTGACGCCGACGCCGGTCAGGTCCGGCCGCTGCTCGCCGAGACGAGCGGTCGCCCGGTGACCTTCGGTTGGGGACCCCGGTTCCTGCACTCCACCGGCCAGTACCACAAGGGTGGTCCGCAGGTCGGTTCGTACCTGCAAATCACCGGCGCGGTGGCCGAGGACCTGCCGGTGCCGGGCAAGCCGTACACCTTCGGTGTGCTCCAGGCGGCCCAGGCCGCCGGCGACCGGCAGGCCCTGGCCGGCCGGGAGCGGCCGGTGCTGCGCCTGCACCTGACCGACCGGGCGGCGGGCCTGCGCCAGCTCCTCGACACGCTCCGAGAGCTGCGGAGCTGAGATGGGTCCGGGGTTGAGCAATGAGGGGGACACCGTGAATCCGCTGCGCGATCCGCAGGACCGGCGGCTGCCGCGGATCCCGGAACCGTGCGCCATGGTGATCTTCGGCGTGACGGGTGACCTGGCCCAGAAGAAGCTGATTCCGGCCGTGTACGACCTGGCCAACCGGGGGCTGCTGCCGCCGGGCTTCGTGGTGCTCGGCTTCGCCCGCCGGGACTGGGGGGACGGCGACTTCGAGTCGCTGGCCTACCAGGCCGCCCGCAAGGGTGCCCGTACGCCCTGGCGGGACGAGGTCTGGTCCCGGCTCGCCGGCAACATCAAGTTCGTCGGCGGCTCGTTCGACGACGACGAGGCGTTCGACTCCCTCGCCGAGACCCTGGACGAACTGCGCAGTACCCACGGGATCGCCGGCAACGCGGCGTTCTACTTCTCCATCCCACCCGCCGCCTTTCCGGTGGTGCTCAAGCAGCTCGCCCGGACCGGAATGGCCGACAACGCCAAGTCCGGCGGCTGGCGGCGGGTGGTGGTGGAGAAGCCGTTCGGCTCCGACCTGCCGTCGGCGAAGTCGCTCAACGACCTCGTCGACGACGTCTTCACCCGTGAGGACGTGTTCCGCATCGACCACTACCTGGGCAAGGAAACCGTCCAGAACATCATGGCGCTGCGGTTCGCGAACAACCTGTTCGAACCGCTGTGGAACTCCAAGTACGTCGACTCGGTCCAGATCACCATGGCCGAGGACGTCGGCATCGGCTCCCGCGCCGGCTTCTACGACGCGGCCGGCGCCGCCCGTGACGTACTCCAGAACCACCTGTTGCAGTTGCTCGCCCTGGTGGCGATGGAGGAACCGACCAGCTTCGACGCCGCCGAGATCCGGGCCGAGAAGCTCAAGGTGCTGCGCGCGATCACCGTCCCCAAGGACGTCTCCACCGGCACCGTACGCGGGCAGTACCTGCCCGGTTGGGTGGCCGGCCAGCGCGCGGTCGGCTACCTGGAGGAGAAGGACATCCCACCGGACTCGACCACCGAGTCGTACGTCGCGGTGCGGCTGGGTATCCAGAACCGGCGCTGGGCCGAGGTGCCGTTCTACATCCGGGCCGGCAAGCGGCTGCCCCGCCGGGTCACCGAGGTGGCCATCATCTTCAAGCGGGCACCGCACCTGCCGTTCAACGCCACCGACATGGAGATGCTCGGCAACAACCAGCTCGTCGTACGGGTCCAGCCGGACGAGGGCGTGGTGCTGAAGTTCGGCGCCAAGGTGCCCGGCACCACGATGGAGGTTCGCGACATCGCGATGGACTTCCAGTACGGCGAGGCGTTCACCGAGTCCAGCCCGGAGGCGTACGAGCGACTGGTGCTCGACGTGCTCATCGGGGACCGGACGCTCTTCCCGGACGCGGCCGAGGTGGAGCAGAGCTGGCAGGTCATCGACCCGCTCGAAGCCGCCTGGCGGGGCACCCGGCCGGAGCCGTACCGGGCCGGCGAGTGGGGGCCCAGGGCGGCCGACGAGATGCTGGAACGAGAGGGCCGGGCATGGCGGCGGGCGTGAGCGTGCGTGGCCGGTTCGGCGAGCAGACCAGGAGGCTCCTTTGATCGGCCTATGGGACACCACCGGTAACGAGGTGGTCAAGGCGTTGGCCGCCGAGCGGCGCAGTGCCGGCGGCGTGGCCAGCGGCATGGCGCTCACGTTGATCGTGGTGGTGGACGAGAAGCGGGTCCGGGAGGCCGAGGCGGCGGCCACCATCGCCGCCGCCGCCCACCCGTGCCGGCTGCTGGTCGTGGTCCGCTCGGACGTCGAGCGGGAGCAGAGCCGGCTGGACGCGGAGATCGTCGTGGGCGGCCGACTCGGGCCGTGCGAGGCCGTGGTGATGCGGATGTACGGCCGGCTGGCGCTGCACGCCGAGTCGGTGGTGATGCCGCTGCTGGTGCCGGACGTACCGGTGGTCACCTGGTGGCACAGCGAGCCGCCGTCGCAGATCGCGAACGATTTCCTCGGCGTGGTCGCCGACCGGCGGATCACCGACGCCGCCCAGGCGATCAACCCGATCGACGCCCTGCGCCAGCGGGCCCGGGACTACGCCCCCGGCGACACCGACCTGGCCTGGACCCGGATCACCCCGTGGCGCACCCTGGTCGCCGGTGCGTTCGACACCACCGCGGCCCGGGTCACCGAGGCCACCGTGGTGGCACCGAGCACCGACCCGACCGCGGCCCTCATGATCGGCTGGCTGACTGCCCGGCTCGGGATCGAGCCGCGGTGGCAGGACACCAACGACTACGCCCGGATGCGCTCGGTGGAGCTCGACTGCGCCAACGGCGACCGGCTGGTGCTCACCCGGGAGAACAACACCGCGATCTTCGAACGGACCGGGCAGGCCGACCGGCACCTCCCGCTGACCCGTCGCCCGCTCGGTGACGAGCTGGCCGAGGAGTTGCGGCGGCTCGACGCGGACCAGATCTACGCCCAGGCGCTGAGCGCGTCCACGGGCCTCACCGGCCTGGACGACCGGCCGGGCCAGCGGGTGCACATCTGGAACGACCCGACCGCCGCGCGGCGTGCGGCCGTACCGGCCGGTGCGCCGGGCAGCACCCCGGTGGCGGCACCGGCCGGATCCGGTGGGCCGGCACAGTGAGCGAAACCGCTGTGGAGGTGCACGCCGACCCGGCCGTACTCGCCCAGGTGGTGGCGGCCCGGTTGGTGGTCAAGCTGATCGACGCGCAGGCCGACCGGGGTGCGGCCGGGGTGGTGCTGACCGGGGGACGGATCGCCGCGGCGGTCTTCCTCGCGGTGCGGGACCTGCCGGCCCGGGACGCGGTCGACTGGTCCCGGGTCGACGTCTGGTGGGGCGACGAACGCTTCCTGCCGTCCGGTCACCCGGAACGCAACGAGACCCAGGCGCGGGCGGCGCTGCTCGACACGCTGCCGCTGGACCCGCACCGGGTGCACCCGATGCCACCGTCGGACGGCCCGGACGGGCCCGACCCGGAGGCGGCGGCGGCCCGGTACGCCGAGACCCTGGCCGCCGCGGCCAGGCCCGGTACGGCCTCGCTGCCCCACTTCGACGTGCTGATGCTCGGCGTGGGTGAGGACGGTCACGTCGCCTCGGTCTTCCCGGAGCATCCGGTGGGTTACGAGACCCGTCCGGTCAGCGCGGTCCGGGGCAGCCCGAAACCGCCGCCGATCCGGATCACGCTCACCCTGCCGGCGATCAACACGGCCGAGGAGGTCTGGCTGGTGGCGGGCGGGGCCGACAAGGCACGGGCGGTCGGCATGGCGCTGGCCGGCGCCGGACCGCTCCAGTTGCCGGCGGCCGGCGTACACGGAGTGGAGCGCACCCGGTGGCTGTTGGACCGGGCGGCGGCGACCGAGGTCAAGCCGACCTTCCGCAGCCTGCGCTGAACGAACCCGGCCTGTACCGAACGAACGCGGCCTGTACCGAACGAACGCGGCCTGTACCGAACGAACGCGGCCTGTACCGAACGAACATGGCCTGTACTGGACGAACCGGCACGGCCGGGCCCGACGGTTGTTACCGGGGCCCGGCCGTTGTGCCGACGAGGTGTCCGCCCGCGACCGGGTGGCGGTTCCCCGGGGCGGTCGATCGGTGGCCGCCGCGACCGGGTAGCGGTGCCTGCGGCGGTCGGTCAGTGCTCGCCACGACGGCGACGCAGCGCGGCGAGCGCCTCGTCGAGCAGGGCGGCACCGTCGGCGTCGCTGCGCCGTTCCTTCACGTATGCCAGGTGGGACTTGTGCGGCTCGGCCCGGAGCCGACCCGGCGGGTTGTGCACGTCCTGCCCGGCGGGCTGGCCGCAGTGCGGGCAGTCCCAGGTCTCCGGCGGGTCCACCTCGGCGGCCAGCAGGATCTCCACCATGTGCGCGTTGGCGCACCAGTAGGTGACCGGGCGGCGGGGGGCCGGCTCGGTCCGGCCGGTCGGGCGGGCCGGACCGGCGCCGACCCTGGTGCCACGGATAGCGCTGCTCACGCTGCTCGCTCCTGTCGTCGGAGTGGAACCACCACCGGTGCGGTGGCGGCGTGTTGCGACGCGGTGCGACAAAACGGCTGCGCGCGGCCCGTTGGTACGGACCGCGCGCAGATGTTGCGAGTTGCGGTAGGCAGGTCAGCTGGTCATCGCGAGCTTGAGCCAGAGGCCCAAGCCGACAATGCAGGCAAACCAGACAACGCCCACCAGAACCGTATAACGGTCGAGGTTCTTCTCCGCCACCGACGAGCCGGCCAGGCTGGAGCTCACCCCGCCGCCGAACATGCTCGACAACCCGCCGCCCTTGCCGCGGTGCAGCAGGATCAGCATGGTGAGCAGCACGCTCGTGATGACCAGCAACACGATCAACGTGTATGCGAACTGGATCGGAAGCATGGTAAGGGTCAGTCCTCTCGTGACGGGCCCGTCAACAATAGCGGCCGGCTATACGTTGATGTGCTCCGGGAACCGGCAGATTTTAGCGAACTCCTCGGCGTCCAGGCTCGCCCCACCGACCAGGGCACCGTCCACGTCCGGCTGGGCCATGATAGCCGCGATGTTGGACGACTTCACCGAACCGCCGTAGAGGACCCGTACCTGGTCCGCGGTGGCCTGGCCGAACGTCTCGGAGATCCGCTGACGCACCGCGCCACAGACCTCCTGGGCGTTCTCCGGGGTCGCCGTCTTGCCGGTGCCGATCGCCCAGACCGGCTCGTACGCGACCACCACCTGCGCCACCTGCTCCGGGGTGAGCCCGGACAGGGCGGCGTCGAGCTGCTCGCAGCAGTGCGTCACGTGCCGGGACTCCTCGCGGACGTCCAGGCCCTCGCCGATGCACAGGATCGGCGTGATCTCACTGCCCAGCGCGGCCACCACCTTGGCGTTGACCAGGGCGTCGTCCTCGTGGTGGTAGGCCCGCCGCTCGGAGTGCCCGACCACCACGTACTGGCAGCCGAGCTTGCTCAGCATCGGCCCGGAGATGTCCCCGGTGTACGCCCCCGGCGGGTACGGCGACAGGTCCTGCGCGCCGTAGCCGAGCAGCAGCTTGTCGCCCTCGATCGCCGTCTGCACGCTGCGCAGGTCGGTGAACGGCGGCAGGACCACCGCTTCGACGTCGGTGAGCTGCTGGACGTTCAACCGGAACGCCAGGTCCTGGACCAGCTTGTTGGCCTCGAAGTGGTTCAGGTTCATCTTCCAGTTGCCGGCCATCAGGGGCCGACGTACCGACGTTGCCATCAACTCTCCAGGGCGGCGATACCGGGGAGGGTCTTGCCCTCCAGGTATTCCAGCGAGGCACCCCCGCCGGTCGAGATGTGACCGAACGACGACTCGTCCAGCCCGAGCGCGCGTACCGCGGCGGCCGAGTCACCGCCGCCGACCACCGTGAACCCGGCCACTGCGGTGATCGCCTCGGCGACCCCCCGGGTGCCGGCCGCGAACGCCGGCATCTCGAACACGCCCATCGGGCCGTTCCAGAAGACGGTCTTGGCGCCGCTGATCACCTCGGCGAAGGCGGCCACCGTGAGCGGGCCGATGTCCAGGCCCAGCCGGTTCTGCGGGATCGACTCCGCCGGCACGGTCTCGTGCGCGGCGTCCGGCGCGAACGCCGTCGCGGCGACCACGTCGAGCGGCAACACGATCTTGCCGTCGGCACGGGCCAGCAGCTCCCGGCAGGTGTCGACCATCTCCTCCTCAAGCAGCGAGGTGCCGACCCCGTGGCCCTGGGCCTTGAGGAAGGTGAAGCACATCCCACCACCGATGAGCAGGCGGTCGACCGTCGGCAGCAGCGCCTCGATCACGGCCAGCTTGTCGCTGACCTTGGAGCCGCCGAGCACCACCACGTACGGCCGGTCCGGCTCACCGGTCAACCGGGAGAGAACCTCGACCTCACGCAGCACCAGCCGGCCCGCGACGTGCGGCAACCGCGCCGGTACGTCGTACACGCTGGCGTGCTTGCGGTGCACCGCGCCGAACGCGTCGTCGACGTACGCCTCGGCGAACCCGGCGAGCTGGTCGGCGAAGGCGCCCCGTTCGGCCTCGTCCT
Organism: Micromonospora sp. NBC_01699; assembly: GCF_036250065.1. Lineage (NCBI taxonomy): Bacteria > Bacillati > Actinomycetota > Actinomycetes > Micromonosporales > Micromonosporaceae > Micromonospora > Micromonospora sp. NBC_01699. The sequence continues at coordinate 5,704,346 of NZ_CP109199.1, forward strand.
TGCTGGTCTCCCCCGGGTTGAACCGCAGGTTCTCCAGCAGCACCAGTTCACCGGAGGCGATCGTGTCGACGGCAGCGCGGGCCGAGTCGCCCACGGTGTCGGTCGCGAAGGTCACCGGCGTACCGAGCAGTTCGGCCAGCCGGGTGCCGACCGGCGCCAGGCTGTACTGCGGGTCCGGCGCGCCCTTCGGCCGTCCCAGGTGCGAGCAGACGATGACCGCCGCGCCCGCGTCCCGCAGGGCGGTCAGGGTCGGCAGCACCGCCCGGATCCGCCCGTCGTCGGTGATCGCCCCGCTGGCCTTGTCGAGGGGTACGTTCAGGTCGGCGCGCACCAGCACCCGCCGACCCGACACCCCCTCGGCCAGCAGATCGTCGAGGGTACCGATGCTCACAGCGAGGAACCCACCAGCTTGACCAGGTCGACGAGCCGGTTCGAGTAGCCCCACTCGTTGTCGTACCAGCCGACGACCTTCACCTGGTTGCCGATGACCTTGGTGAGGCCGGCGTCGAAGATGCAGGAGGCCGGGTCGGTGACGATGTCGCTGGAGACGATCTCGTCCTCGGTGTAGACCAGGATGCCCTTGAGCGGGCCCTCGGCAGCCGCCTTGAGCGCGGCGTTGACCTCTTCGACCGAGGTTTCGCGGCGGGCGGTGATGGTCAGGTCGGTGGCCGAGCCGGTCGGGATCGGCACCCGCAGCGCGAAGCCGTCGAGCTTGCCCTTCAGCTCCGGCAGCACCAGGCCGATGGCCTTCGCGGCACCGGTCGAGGTCGGCACGATGTTGAGCGCGGCGGCGCGGGCCCGGCGCAGGTCCTTGTGCGGACCGTCCTGGAGGTTCTGGTCCTGGGTGTAGGCGTGGATCGTGGTCATCAGACCCTTTTCGATGCCCACCGTGTCGTTGAGGACCTTCGCCATCGGCGCGAGGCAGTTCGTGGTGCACGACGCGTTCGAGATGATGTTGTGCTTCGCCGGGTCGTACAGGTCGTGGTTGACGCCCATGACGACCGTGAAGTCCTCGTTCTTCGCCGGAGCGGAGATGATGACCTTCTTGGCGCCGCCGTCGATGTGTGCCTTGGCCTTGGTGGCGTCGGTGAAGAAGCCGGTCGACTCGATCACGACGTCCGCGCCCAGGTCGCCCCACGGCAGCTTGCTCGGGTCCTTCTCGGCGAACGCCTTGAAGGTCTGGCCACCGACGGTGATCTCGTCGGCGGTCGCCTTCGCCTCGTGCGGCAGGCGGCCGAGGATGCTGTCGTACTTGAGCAGGTGCGCCAGCGTGGCGTTGTCGGTCAGGTCGTTCGCGCCGACCAGTTCGATGTCGGCGCCCGAGGCGAGCACCGCACGGAAGAAGTTACGGCCGATTCGGCCAAAGCCGTTGATGCCAACCCGGATGGTCACAGGCCATCTCCTCGCAGTCTGGTCCGGCGGCGTTCAGCCCGATCGCCGTCGGAAGTGTGCGCGCCGACCGCAGGAGTCGGCCGCCGATAGTTATCGGCCACCCCGCCGCGGTCCGAGGACCTGACCGCCCGAGGCGGTGAATACGGCGCGAGTAACCGGTTCCGGCCCCGTCGCCGTACGCTCGGTACCTTATCGGAGCGGACGGGGCGTCGTTGCGTCGGGGCGTAAACCCACCACCGCCGAGGGACGATCCGGGCACTGTCGAGGTGGGACGGCCTGCGCCGGCAACCGTCGACCACCTCTCACACGGCCAGCATGTCCGGCGTGACCGCCGCCTCGGTGTCCGGGATGCCCAGGTCCCGCGCCCGTTTGTCGGCCAACGCCAGCAGCCGCCGGATCCGCCCCGCGATCGCGTCCTTGGTCAGCGGCGGGTCGGCCAGCGCACCCAGCTCCTCCAGGGACGCCTGACGGTGCTCCAGCCGCAACTGCCCGGCCGACGTCAGGTGGTTGGGCGCCTCCTCGGCGAGGATCTCCAGCGCCCGGGTCACCCGGGCGGCGGCCGCCACCGCCGCCCGCGCCGAGCGGCGCAGGTTGGCGTCGTCGAAGTTGGCCAGTCGGTTGGCGGTGGCCCGCACCTCGCGCCGGACCCGGCGCTCCTCCCAGGCCAGCACGCTGGAGTGGGCGCCGATCCGGGTCAGCAGGGCGGCGATCGCGTCGCCGTCCTTGACCACCACCCGGTCGACCCCGCGCACCTCGCGGGCCTTCGCGGTGATCCCGATCCGGCGGGCCGCGCCGACCAGCGCCAGCGCCGACTCCGGGCCGGGGCAGGTGATCTCCAGCGCGCAGGAGCGGCCCGGCTCGGTCAGCGAGCCGTGCGCCATGAACGCACCCCGCCAGGCCGCGACCGCGCAGCAGACGTTCGCCGCCACCACGTGCGGGGGCAGTCCGCGTACGGGTCGACCCCGGACGTCGAGCAGCCCGGTCTGTCGGGCCAGCGCCTCACCGTCCTTGACCACCCGGACGATGTAGTGGCTGCCCTTGCGCAGCCCACCGGAGGCGAGTACGTGAATCTCGCTCGGGTAGCCGTACACCTCGGCCACCTCGCGGCGCAGTCGCCGGGCAACCGCCCCGGTGTCCAGCTCCGCCTCCACCACCACCCGTCCGGAGACGATGTGCAGGCCGCCCGCAAACCGCAGCAGGGCGGCCATCTCCGCCCGGCGGCAGCAGGGTTTGGGCACGTCGACCCGGCTCAGCTCGTCCTTGACCGCAGCCGTCATCGCCATTGTCGTCACCTCGTGGCCGGTTCCGGCGTGATGCCGGTGATTCGTACGTGCTTAACGATCGGCGCCCAGGACAGGCACCAGTGCGGCTCCCAAAGCGGTGGGATCGTGTCGTGGGCTGCCGTCCTGGACGGCCACCGGAGCGAGCACCAGCCGCGCACCCAGCGATTCTGCCGCACGATCGACCGGTTCGGGGTCACCTACCGCTTTCCCGTCCGCGAGAACCAGGTCGACCCGCAGTTCCGGCAGGTACCACCGGAGCGCGGCCAGGTGGTCCGCGACCGACAGCCCGAGCGTCTCCTGCTCGGTGGCCAGGTTGAGGGTAACCAGGCGACGGGCCCGGCTCGCCACGATCGCGGCGGCCAGCTCCGGCACCAGCAGGTGCGGGATCACGCTGGTGTACCAGCTTCCCGGACCGAAGATCAACCAGTCGGCCTCGCCGACCGCGACGACCGCCTCCCGGCAGGCCCGGGGACCGGACGGGGTCAACCGTAGCGACTCCACCCGCCCCTGGGTCACCGCCACCGCGTGCTGGCCGCGTACGGTCTGCACCGCCTCCGGCCGGGCCGGGTCGGCGCCGCGTACCCGGGCCTCGATGCCTATCTGCTGGCAGGACATCGGCAGCACCCGCCCGATCGCGCCGAGCATCGCCCCGGCGTGGTCGAGCGCGGCCACCGGGTCGCCGAGCTGCTCCATCAGGCCGAGCAGGACCAGGTTGCCGACGGCGTGGCCGGCCAGCGGATCCTCGCCGGGCGACCGGGCGCCGCCGCCCGCGAACCGGTGCTGGAACAGCTCGGCGCTGCGCCGGGTGGCGGGTCGCTCGTCGGCCAGGGCGACCAGCGCCTGGCGCAGGTCACCGGGGGGCAGCGCGCCGCGCTCGGCGCGCAGCCGGCCGCTGGAGCCGCCGTCGTCGCCGACCGTCACCACCGCGGTGATGTCGAGTTCGAGGTCGGGCGCGCAGCGGCGCAGGGCCCGCAGGGACGCCGAAAGGCCGTGTCCGCCACCGAACGCGACGATCTTGATCGCCGTCACTCGCGGCCCAGGTCGCGGTGCTGGGCGTTGGCGGCCAGCCGGGCCTGACGCAGCCGGCTGGCGAGTTCCTCCGCGATCGCCACGCTCCGGTGCTTGCCGCCGGTACAACCCACGGCCACGGTCAGGTAGCGCTTGCCCTCGCGTTCGAAGCCGGGCGCGGTCGCGTTGATCAGCCGGGCGTACGTCTCGACGAAGGTGACCGCCCCGTGCTGGCCCAGCACGTACCGGCTCACGGCTTCCTCCCGGCCATTGTGCTCACGCAGCTCCGGTACCCAGTACGGGTTCGGCAGGAACCGGGCGTCGAGCACGAAGTCGGCGTCCGGCGGCAGCCCGTACTTGAAGCCGAAGGAGAGCACGGTGACCTTGAGCCGCCGGGCGTCCTCGCCACCGAAGAGCTCCTCGATCCGGCTGCGGAGCTGGTTGACGTTGAGGTGACTGGTGTCGATGATCACGTCGGCCTGCTCGCGGGCCTCTTCGAGCAGGCCGCGCTCGACCGCTATGCCGTCGGCGAGCCGGCCGTCGCCCTGGAGCGGGTGCGAGCGCCGGACGCTCTCGAACCGGCGGATCAGCACCTCGTCGTCGGCGTCGACGAAGACCACCCGGGGCTGGAAGCCGCGTTCCTTGAGGGCCCGGATCGCGCCGGACAGGTCGGTGGAGAAGGCGCGGCTGCGTACGTCCAGCACCATCGCCGTCTGCCGGGTGGTGCCGCCGGCCTGGAAGGCCAGCTCGGCCATGTCGAGCATCAGCGCCTGCGGCAGGTTGTCCACCACGTAGAAGCCGACGTTCTCCAGGGCTCGGGCGACCGTGCTGCGACCGCCGCCGGAGACCCCGGTGACCACGACCAGATCGGTCTCGGACCGGCTCGGCGCCGCGTCGGCCGCGGTGTCGTCCGAGCGTGATCCGTGCGCGCCGCCGCGCTCGCTCACCTGTTACCCCCATAGCCGCGCGGTTCGGCGACCGCCGATCGTCGGCCGGCACCGTACGCGCGGGATCGATGTGTCGTCACCGGCCACCGTCCCGGCCCGCCGAGCCCCCGTTCGCGGGGTGTGCCCGCAGTACTCTATCCGGCCGGTCGGCCCCGTTCCCGCACCGGGTTGGCAGCGGGCCGGGGTCGGCAGCGGCCGGGCGACCCGGCCGCCCGGCCGGACGAGGTGGGGACCGGTCCGGGTCGGCGAAAACGGCCGACCACCTGCGCATGATCAATTTTTCGAGCGGTGGGCGGGCGCCGCGATTGTTCGGGCCGCCCGCTTTTGTCTGCCACGACTGGTTTGAGCAAGGCGCCCGCGATGCACCTTGGATCCGTACGGGATGCATTAATTTTCTTTTGCTTTTGCGACGAATGAGTTCGACGGACAGGGTGCCGCCAGCCGGAATGGGAAGCTCGACGCCGGCACGGTGCGATGAATGTGTGGCACCAACACGGACAGGACCGGGTAACGACAACTTCGTGGCTTTTTGTCATAGAGAATGTGGTCAAATCGGCTCCTATCGCCCCACCTGACGCCGCGCTGTCCGGCTCCCGCCCCAGTGTTGACAGATCTGAATGGCTCTCGTATTTTTTTGGGCACCCCGAGCGCAGCGCGAAATCTTCCATCTTTCCGACCGCCTGGCCATGCCACCGTGCGCTCCGAACGGGCGCCGGCGTGCATTAACCGGCGACATTTCATGGTGTGCCGACAAAGCAGGCCCACCACTAAAGGAGGAAAGCGGACCGTGCGGTCGACCAGCAGTAGCACAGCCGAGGTCGATGACGACCAGCCGAACGCGGCCGAGCCGGACGGTGAGAGCTACGACCTACTGGCACTCCAGCAGGGTCTGCTGTTCCACAACCACTTCGAACCCGGCTCCGGCGTCGACATCCTCCAGGTCGTGGTCGACTGGCCGGAACCGCTCGACCCGGTCGCGATGACCGCCGCCTGGCAGGCCGCGACCCGGCGACACCCGGTCCTGCGGACCGCGTTCAGCTGGCTCGGCCAGGACCGGGCCACCCAGCGGGTGTACGCCGAGGTGACCATACCGGTCCACCGGTACGACTGGCGGACCGAGGGCCCCGGCGACCCGGCGGCCCGACAGGCCCGACTGGACGACTTCCTCGCCACCGACCGGTCCCGCGAGTTCGACCCGTCGACCGCTCCCCTGGTCCGGGTCGGGCTGATCCAGCACGCGGCCGACCGGCACACCATCGTGTTCAGCCTGCACCACGTGATCCTCGACGGGCGCTCGGTGCACCTGCTGCTCAGCGAGGTGTTCAACGAGTACGCCGCGACCGTCGCGGGCCACTCGCACACGCCCCCGGCCCGCCGGTCGTTCCAGGAGTTCGCGGCCTGGGCCGGGCAGCACCCGCTCGCCGCCGACCAGCACTTCTGGCGTACCCGGCTGAGCGGGCTCACGTTGCCAACACCGCTGCCGCTGCGGCCGGCCGCCGACACGCCGCCGCGCGAGCCGGACTCCGTACGGGAACTCGCCCTCACCCTCGACGAGAGCGACAGCACGGCGCTGAACCGGACCGCGCGGGCCGTCGGCGTACCGCTGAGCACATTGGTCAACGCCGCCTGGGCGGTGCTGCTGCACCGCTACAGCGGTGAGCGGGACGTCGTCTTCGGCGCCGTCCGCAGTTGCCGCCGGGGCAGCATCGACGGCGCCGACACGATCATCGGCATGTTGATCAATACCGTGCCGCTGCGGATCGACGTCCGTCCGCAGGCGACCGTGCGCGACTGGCTGGTCGAGGTACGGGCCCAGATCGACGCGGTCCGGGCGCACCAGGTCGCGCCGCTCACCGCCGTACAGGGCTGGAGCGAGCTGCCGCCGAGCGCACCGCTGTTCGAGAGCCTGCTCATGTACGAGCACCGCGAACTAGGGACCGCGCTACGCGGCTCGGTCCCGGACTGGAACGGGCGCAGCGCGCGGGTGCACCGGCACCCCGGCCCGCCGGTGACCGTCTGCGTCTTCGGTGAGCCGACGTTGCGGGTGCTGCTCTACCACGACCGGCGCCGGTGCACCGACGCCGCCGCCGACAGCATGCTGCGCCACTTCACCAACCTGCTGGTCGGACTCGCCACCGGGCTGGACGCGCCGGTGGCCGAACTGCCGCTGTTCGACCCGGCCGAACACCACCTGCTCACCCACGAGTGGGCCGGGCACGACCGGCCCGACGGCACCACCGGCGAGCCGACCTTCGACACCATCGGCGAACGCTTCGCCGAGCAGGTGCGGCGGCGGCCCGACACGGTGGCGGTGACCGGGGTGGACGGCACGCTCAGCTACGCCGAACTCGACGCGCGGGCCAACCGGCTCGCCCACCTGCTGATCCGGCACGGGGTCGCCCCGGACCAGCCGGTGGCGGTCGTCCTGCCCCGGTCGGTGCGGCTGGTCTCCACCCTGCTGGCCGTGGTTCGGGCCGGTGCGGCGTACCTGCCGCTGGACCCGGCGAACCCGCCGGCCAGGACCGCCGACCTGCTGGCCGCCGCCGGTAACCCGGTGGTGCTGACCGCGAGCGGGTCCGACCCGACCGGCACCGGGATCGCCCCGCCGCTGCCGGACGGAACCCGGACGATCGACCTCGACCGGATCGGCGCCGAACTGGACGCACTGCCGACCACCGCGCCGCAGCGACCGACCCGGCCGGAGAGCCTGGCCTACGTCAACTACACCTCGGGCTCCACCGGGACCCCCAAGGGCGTCGGGGTGCCGCACCGGGCCGTACTCCGGCTGGTGCACGAACCCGGCTACCTGCGGCTCGGTCCCGACCAGACGGTCCTGCACCTCGCCTCGGCCGCCTTCGACGCGGCCACCCTCGAAATCTGGGGCAGCCTGCTCAACGGCGCCCGGCTGGTCGTCGCCCCACCCGACCCGCTCGGACCGGCGGAGATCGCCCGGCTGCTGCGGGCCGAGCGGATCAGCGTGCTCTGGCTGACCGCCGGACTGTTCCACCAGGTCGTCGAGCAGGACCCCGGCGCACTGGCCGGAGTGGACCAGCTCCTGGCCGGCGGCGACGTGCTCGACCCCGGCGCGGTCCGCGCCGCGCTGCGGGTCCGCGCCGGTCGACCCCTGATCAACGGGTACGGGCCGACCGAGAACACCACCTTCACCTGCTGCCACCGGATGACCGACCCGGCGGTCGTACCCGCGCCGGTGCCGATCGGCCGGCCGGTGCCCCGGAGCACCGTCTACGTACTGGACCGGCTGCTGCGGCCGGTGCCGGTCGGTGCGCCCGGTGAGCTGTACACCGGCGGCGACGGCCTGGCTCGGGGCTACCTGGGCGATCCCGGCCGGACCGCCGAGCGGTTCCTGCCCGACCCGTTCGACCACCGGCCCGGCGCCAGGATGTACCGCACCGGGGACCGGGTCCGCTGGCTGCCGGACGGGACGCTGGAGTTCCTCGGCCGGATCGACCGACAGGTCAAGATCAGAGGCTTCCGGGTCGAGCCGGCCGAGGCGGAGGCGGTCCTGCGGGCCCACCCGCTGGTCGGCGAGGTCGCCGTGGCCGTGCACGGCGAGGGCGAACGGCGCCGGCTGGTCGCCTACGTCAGCCCCGGCGCGATCGGCGCGGCAAGGCTGGACGAGCGGGAACTCGACGCGTACGCGGTCGCCCACCTGCCGGTTTACCTGCGCCCGGCCGGGTACGTGCTGCTGCCGAAGCTGCCGCTGAACCGCAACGGCAAGGTGGACCGGGCCGCGCTGCCCGCCCCGACCTCGGCTGCCCGCCCGGCCCCGGAACGGCCGTTGACCGATCCCACCCAGATCCGGCTCGCCGCGCTCTGGGTCGAGCTGCTCGGCGCCGAGGTGGGCCGGGCCGAGGACGACTTCTTCGCCCTCGGCGGCAACTCGCTGCTCGCCACCCGGCTGGCCTTCCTCGCCGCCGAACGGTTCGGCGTCGAACTGCCGGTACGCACCGTCTACGACCAGCACGACCTGGCCGGGCTGGCGGCCGAGATCGACCGCCGACGCGCCACCCCCGAACCCGCGCCGGTACGGATCACCGCCCGCGACCGTGGCGCGTACCGCAGTGCCGTCGCCACCACCGGCCCGCAGCCGGCGCCCCCCGCCAACGGCGCGTCGACCGCCGGCCCGGTCCCGGTGCCCGCCGCCGATCCGGTGCCCGCCGCCGATCCGGATCCCCCCGCCGATCCGGAGCCGTCGGCCGGTGTGGACCACCTGGTGCGGCCCGGTGCCGGACCGTGGGCGATGTGGCGCTGGGTCGGGCTGCGCGCCGCCGGCTTCCCGGTCGGGCCGCTCACCCGGCTCGGCGACCCCGAACTCGTGCACAGCACCGATGCCGTGCTGGCCGGCGAGGAGCGGCTGACGGAGCTGCGCCGGGCGATGGCCGACAACCTGCACCGGGCCCGCCGGGCCGCCCCGACCGAGCAGCGGTCCCGGTGGAACCGGGCCGACCGGCAGGTCCGCCAGGGTACGGTGCCGGACGAACTGCCGGCGGTGGCCGATCCCGCGCTGGCCGCCCTGCTGGCCGAGAACCGGGCCGCGCTCGCCGACGCCGTCGAGCGGGTACGGGCCGACCGGCTGGCCTTCGTCCACTCCCACGAACGGGCCAGCGCCCGGCGTAGCGCCGCACTGCGCGCCGCCGCCGCCGACCCGCTCCTGCGCGAGGCGGTGACCTGGCAGAACCGGCAGGCGCTGCGGACCGGCCTCGATCCGCTGCTGCACCGGGCCGGGCCGGCACAGGGCGAGCCACCGACGGCCCGCGACTCCAAGCACCGGCAGCACGAGGCGCTGGTCGCCACCTACCTCCAGCGGTACTGCGTCAAGAACGACACCATCGGCTTCTTCGGCCCGGTCGGCTGGGCCACCGTCGCCCCCGGCGGGACCGGGCTGCGGATCGAGCACGGCGCGACCCGGCTGGCCGCCCGTACGGTCTACTTCGAGAACTGGGCCATGGCCGGGCTGGCCGACGCGCTCACCGCACGGGATCCCGGCCTGGCGCCGTGGCTGATCCCGCGCCGGCTGCCGTTCCTCAGCGTGCTCGACGACCACCTGCTGCTGCCGCTCACCCCGCCGGCACCGCTGCCACCGGCAACGGCCCGGCTGCTCGCCGCCGCCGACGGGACGCGCACCGCGTACGAGATCGCGGTCGAGCTGGTGGCCGACCCGAGCAGCGGGCTCACCTCCCCGGAGGAGGTCTACCGGCTGCTGGCCGAGCTGCGCGACGCGCACCGGGTGACCTGGTCGCTGGAGGTGCCGAAGGAGGACCTGTTCCCGGAGCGGTCGGTCCGAAACCGGCTGAACGCGGTCACCGACCCCGCCGTACGCGAACCGGCGCTGCACGCCCTGGACGACCTGGTCCGGGCCCGCGACGCGGTCGCCGCGGCGGCCGGCGACGCCGACCGGCTCGGTGCCGCGCTGGCCGACCTGGAGACGACGTTCACCGACCTCACCGGTGCCGCGCCGACCCGCCGGGCAGGCAGGGTGTACGCCGGCCGCACGCTGGTGTACGAGGACTGCCGGGCGAGCGACCGGGTGACCCTCTCCACCGACCTGGTCGGCACCCTCTGGCCGGCGCTGAGCCTGCTGTTGGAGAGCGCCCGCTGGTTCACCTTTGCCGGCACCGCCCTGTTCGGCCGCGCCTGCCGGGAGCGGTACACCGAACTGGTCGGCCGCACCGGCAACGCGCAGACCACCGTGCCGTTCGCCGACTTCTGGCTGTGGGCCAACGACCTGCTGTTCGACCTGCCGGAACGACTGATCGCCCCGGTGATCCGAGGGTTGCAGGACCGGTGGAGCCGGATCCTGCCGGACCTCGACGGGCAGCGCCGGATCCAGCTCGACTCGGCCAGCATCGCCGACCGGGTGGCCGCCGCGTTCGCCGCACCCCGTCCCGGCTGGATCGGCGCGTACCAGCACTCGCCGGACGTGATGCTGGTCGCCGACGGGACCGAGGCGATCGCCCGGGGCGACTTCCAGTGGGTGGTGGGCGAGGTCCACCCCGGCGTGAACACGCTGCGGGCGGCCCTGTTCATGGCCCAGCACCCGGAGCCGGAGGAGCTGGTCAGCGCGATGCGGGCGGACCTGCCCGGTCCCCGGGTGGTGCTGGCCGCGACCGGCGAGGAGGGCGGGGCACCGTCCCGGCTGACCGACAAGCTGATCGTCGAACGGGATCTGCGCCTGGTCTTCGGGCACGACAGCTGCGGTCTGGACCCGCGAACCGCGGTGGCGGTGGCCGACTGCGTACTGGAGTCGCGCGACGGGACGCTGACCGTACGGACCCGGGACGGGAAGTTCGCGCTGCCGCTGACCGAGGTGGTCGGCGAGGCCCTGATGCTCCAGGTGATCCAGCGGTTCGACCTGCTCCCGCCGGCCGACCACCGGCCCCGGATCACCGTCGACAACGTGGTGATCTCCCGGGAGAACTGGCGGTTCGGCGCGGCCGGACTGGACTTCGCCCGGACCGTCGACGAGGCGGAACGCTTCCGTGAGGTACGCCGCTGGCAGTGCGAATCCGGCCTGCCCCGGTACGTCTTCGTGAAGACACCGGTGGAGAAGAAGCCGTTCTTCCTCGACTTCGCCAGCCTGGCGTCGGTCGACGGCTTCGCCCGCGCGGTGCGACGCACGGTCGAGGGCGCCGGCCCGGACGCGACCCTGCGACTGAGCGAGATGCTGCCCACCCCCGAGCAGCTCTGGCTGACCGACCCGGACGGTGGCCGGCGTACCGCCGAGTTCCGTCTGGTCGCGGTGGACACCCGCCGGCCGGACGCCGGAACCCGGACCGGGAGCGTGACATGAGCACGGGTGACCGCCTCCCGAGCACAGGCACCGAGGAGACCTGATGACCGCTGAGACCTTCGTTCTGCCCGCCTCGTCGACCCAGCGTCGGCTGTGGATGCTGGACCAGCTGAACCCCGACTCGGCGGCGTACAACATCGCCTGGTCGGTGCGGCTGACCGGCGAACTGCGGGTGGACGCGCTGGAGTTGGCGCTGAGCTGGCTGGTCGACCGGCACGAGGTGCTGCGTACGACCTTCACCTCGGTGGACGGCGAACCGGCACAGCTGGTCAGTCCGCCGTGGGCGGTACAGCTGCCGGTCACCGAGCCGGCCGGCGACCCCGCGGCCGAGGCGGTGCAGGTGCTGGCGGCGGAGAGCCGGGCGCCGTTCGACCTGAGCCGGGGACCGCTGCTGCGGGCCCGGCTGGTCCGGTCGGCGCCGGACGAACACCTGCTCGTCCTCGTGGTGCACCACATCATCGCCGACGGCTGGTCGTTCGAGACCGTCTTCCGGGAGCTGGCGCACGGCTACCGGGCCGCGCTCGCCGGAACGACGCCGGACCTGCCGCCGCCGCCGATCCAGTACGCCGACTTCGCGGTCTGGCAACGCGAACAGGCCGCCCGGGACGCCTTCGCCGACGACCTCGCCTTCTGGCACGACGAGTTGGACGGTGCGCCGACCCTGCTCGACCTGCCCGCCGACCGGCCCCGCCCGGCGGAGCAGTCATCGGCCGGCGACGTGGTCACGTTCGACCTGCCGGCGGCACTGACCACCGGCGTACGCGGACTCGCCCGGGACGCCGACACCACCGAGTTCGCCGTGCTGCTCGGCGGGTTCCAGGCACTGCTGCACCGGCTCAGCGGCCAGCAGGACCTGCTGGTCGCCGTACCGGTGGCGGGGCGGAGCCGGCCGGAGACCCGGGGTGTGGTCGGCTTCTTCGCCAACACGTTGGCGTTGCGGGGGAGGTTCGAGGAGCGGACCACCTTCACCGAGGTGCTGCGCGGGGCCCGGAGCAGCGCCATCGCCGCCCAGTCCCACCAGGACGTGCCGTTCGAGGAACTGGTCGACCTGCTCGCCCCGCGGCGCAGCCTGGCCTACTCGCCCGTGGTGCAGGTCATGTTCGCGCTGGAGGAGACGCCGCCGCCGGTCGAGGTGGCGGGGCTGCGGATCGCCCCGGAACTGCACGAGAACGGCAGCGTCAAGTTCGACCTCACGCTCACCATCGAGCAGCGTCCGGACGGGTTCCGGGGGCGGTTGACGTACCGGACCGAGCTGTTCGACGCCGACCGGATCGAGCGGCTCGCGAGCGCGTACCTGGCGCTGCTGGCGGCGGGGGTGGCCCAGCCCGCTACCCGGATCGCCGAGCTGCCGCTGCTCGGCCCGGCCGCCCGCGACGAGATCGTCGCCGGTTGGCGGGCGCAGGAGTCGACCCCGCCGCCGTACGCCTCGGTCGCGGAACTGCTCGACCGGCACCCGTCGGTCGACCCGGACGCGGTGGCGGTGGCCTCGGCGGACGGCATGCTGACGTACGGGCAGCTCGCGGTCGACCGCAACCGCCTCGCCCACCTGCTCCGCGAGTACGGCGTCGACCTCGACGTACCGGTCGGGCTCTGCCTGTCCCGGGGCGCCTCGATGCTGACCGCGATGCTCGCGGTCTGGCAGGCCGGCGGCGGTTACCTGCCGCTGGACCCGGAACTGCCGGTCGCCCGGCTGACCGCGATGGCCACCGGTGCCGGCACCCCGGTCGTGCTCACCGACCTGGCCAGCGCCGCCCGGACCGGTGACTGCTGGCCGACCGGAACCAGGGTGATCCACCTCGACGGGGCCGAGATCTTCGCGCGGCTGCGGACCCTGCCGGACACCGCGCCGGAGCTCGCCGGTCACCCGGACAGCCTCGCCTACCTGCTCTACACCTCCGGCTCGACCGGGGTGCCGAAGGGCGTGGCGGTCACCCACGGTTCGGTGGTCAACCTGCTGGTCGGCTTCGACGGGCTGCTCCGCCTCACCCCGGCCGACCGGGTCGCCGCGATCACCACCATCGCCTTCGACATCTCCGTGGTCGAGCTGATCCTGCCGCTGCTCGCCGGTGCCCGGATCGAACTGCTCGACAGCGGGCTCGCCGTCGACGCCGCCGCGCTGCGGGCCGAACTGGCCGACCGGGCGGTCACCGTCGTGCAGGCCACCCCGGCGAGCTGGCGGATGCTGCTCGCCGCGGGCGGGGTGCCGGCCGGCGTACGGCTGCGGGTCAGCGGCGGCGAGGCGCTCACCCGCGACCTCGCCGACGCGCTGCTGACCGACGGCGCCGTGCTGTTCAACGGCTACGGCCCGTCGGAGACGAGCATCTACTCCACCGCCGGTCCGGTCGACGCGCACGGCCCGGTCGACCTCGGGGACCCGGTCGCCAACACCCGCCTCTACCTGCTCGACCCGGCCGGGCAGCCGGTGCCGGTGGGTGCGGTCGGCGAGCTGCACCTCGGCGGCCCCGGAGTGGCCCGCGGCTACCACGGCAGTGCCGCGCGCACCGCCGCGAGCTTCCGCCCCGACCCGTGGGGCGCCCGGCCCGGTGCCCGCCTCTACGCCACCGGTGACCTGGCCCGCTGGCTACCCAACGGCCGGCTGGAATACCTCGGCCGGGCCGACCAGCAGGTCAAACTCCGGGGCTACCGAATCGAGCTCGGCGAGATCGAGGCCGCGCTGCGGGCCCAGGACGAGATCCGGGACGCGGTCGTGGTCACCTGGCAGGCCAGCGCCGAGGACGTCCGGCTGGTCGGGTACGTGGTGCCGACCGAGCCCGAGGCCGATCCGGCGGCGCTCTGGTCCCGGCTGCGCCCCGCGCTCGCCGGTCAACTGCCGGAGTACATGCTGCCGGCGACGCTGGTGCCGATGGACCGGTTCCCGCGTACCGGCAGCGGCAAGATCAACCGGCGGGCGCTGCCGGAGCCGGTGTGGCGGGAAACCGTCGGCGCCGGGTCGGTCGCCCCGCGTACCCAGACCGAGGAGGGCCTGGCGCTGCTCTGGCGCGAGGTGCTCGGGCTGGCCGAGGTCGGCGTACACGACAACTTCTTCGCCCTCGGCGGCCACTCGCTCACCGCCACCCGACTGATCGCCCGGATCCGCGCCACCTTCGGCGTCGACCTACCGCTGCGCCTGCTCTTCGCCGCACCGACCATCGCCGAACTCGCGCCCCTGGTCGCCGACCCGGCCACCGCCGGACCCCACCCCAACGGTACGGCCGACCGGGTCGCCACCGGGGGACCGAGCGCCCAGGACCTGCTCGCATCGCTCGACGACCTCTCCGACCGGGAGATCGACGAGCTGTTGGACACCCTGATCGCCGAGGAGGGCTCATGACGGCCACGCCGTCCCCGACCGAACGCCGGGACCGTGCCGTGATCATCGGTGCCGGCCTGGCCGGCTCACTCGCCGCCGTCTACCTGGCCCGCCGAGGCTTCGAGGTGGACGTCTACGAACGGCGCGACGACCCCCGGCTGGCCCCGGCCGGCGCCGCCGGACGCTCGATCAACCTGGGCCTGTCCGCCCGTGGCATGCGGGCGTTGCAGGAGGTGGGCCTGCTCGCCGACGTACTCAAACGAAGTGTGCCGATGCGCGGCCGGGTGGTCCACGCCCCCGACGGCACCGTCGGCTTCCAGCCGTACGGGGTGCACGGCCACCAGATCCTGCACTCGGTGCTGCGCGACGAGCTGATCGCCGTACTCGTCGACGCGGCCGAGGCACAGCCCGGCGTGCGGTTCCACTTCGGCTGGCGGCTGCACGGCCTCTACCGGGAGGTGCCCAGCGTCGCCGTGACCCGGCTGACCGACGGCACCACCGAGGAGGTGAGCGCCGACCTGGTCGTCGGCGCCGACGGCGCGTTCTCCACCGTACGCCAGCACCTGCACCACGGGCAGCGGGCCAACCACGCCCAGGAGTTCCTGGACTGGGGCTACAAGGAGCTGACCATCCCGGTCGGCGACGACGGCCAGCCCCGGGTACGCCTGGAGGCGCTGCACGTCTGGCCCGGCGAGAACGGCCTGATGGTCGCCCACCCCAACGTGGACGGCTCGCTGACCTGCACCCTGTTCCTGCCGTTCGAGGGCCCGCACAGCTTCGCCACGCTCACCACCCCGGACGCGGTCCGCGCCTTCTTCCGGGCCAACTTCCCCGACGCCGAGGAGCTGATGCCCCGGCTGGTCGAGGAGGTGCTCGACCACCCGACCGGCCAGATGGTGACCGTCCGGACCAGCCCGTGGCGGCACACCGACCGGGTGGTGCTGGTCGGTGACGCGGCCCACGCCGTCTACCCGTTCTACGGGCAGGGCATGAACGCCTCCTTCGAGGACTGCCTGGTGCTGGACGAGTGCCTGGACCGGCACGCCGACCGGGGCGAGGCGCTGGCCGCGTACGAGGCGGCCCGTCGACCGCACACCGACGTGCTGGCCGACCTGTCCACCCGCAACTTCGTGGAGCTGCGCGACCGGGTGCACCGCCCGGCGTACGCGCTGCGGGCCGGCGCCGACCGGCTGCTCAGCCGCCTGCTGCCGGACCACTGGACGCCGCTCTACACGATGGTCGCGCACACCACCACCCCGTACGCCGAGGCACTGGCCCGGTCCGGCCGGCAGGACCGGCTGCTGCGTGCCGCCGCGACCGGCGGCGCGCTGGCGCTCGGCACCGCGCTGGCGTACGCGGCGAACCGCTCGGTACGCGCCCGACGTGGCTCGGGGCGGTGACCCGGCCGTGCTCATCCACCCCGAACAACCGGACTGCGTGCTGGTGGAACAGTTCGACCTGACCGCCGAGGCGGTGCACCCGCTGCTGGACGGCGTCGAGGAGAAGCTGCTCAGCGTGCTCCGCTGGGGCCGCGAGTATCTCTGCCGGCCGCACCCGGACCTGGGGCGCAAGGGACCGGTCTGCCCGTTCGCCCAGGCGTCCCTGGACCGGGGCATGTTCTACCTGGCCGTGCACCGGGGCGAGACGGTGGAACCGGACGCGCTCGACCGGCTGCTGATGACCTACCGCGACTGGTTCCGCCAACTGCCGCCGACCACCGGTCCGGCCGCCCAGTTCAAGACCATCCTGCTCACCCTGCCGGACGTGCCGTCGGAAGAGGCGAACGCCGCCGTCGACGCCACCCAGGGACGACTGAAACCACAGTACGTCTCGGAGGGGCTGATGATCGGCGAGTTCCACAGCGGCCCACCGGACAAGGGCGGGCTGTGGAACCTCGACTTCCGGCCGCTGTACAGCCCGGTGCCGCTGCTCGCGATCCGGCACATGGTCCCGTCGGACTTCCCGTTCCTGGCCGACGACCCCGGCTCGGTCGCCACCTACCTGCGCCTGTTCGGCGCCAACACGCCGTCGGCCCTGCGCGGCCGGGTCACCGCCGCCGCGAACCAGTTCGGCCTGTCCGTGCCGCACCCGGCACCGGTGCCCCCACGCGCGCCAGTGCCCCAACTGGCCGAACAGCAAGGAGCAGCAGCGTCATGACCGGGCGGAGCGAGGTCACCAGCCGACCTCCTCGCGGTCGTGACGACGAGCGGAGCAAGGAGAAGTCATGACCGAAGGAAACGCAACGGCGAGCGGTGCCGGTACCGCGCCGGCGACGAACAAGCGGGCGTTGCTGGCAAGAATGCTGACCGAGCGGGCGAACGCCCCGCGCACGTACCCGGTGTCGTTCGGGCAGCAGCGGTTGTGGTTCCTCGACCGGTTCCAGCCCGGCGACTCGATCTACAACATACCGGTCGCGCTCCGGCTGCGGGGACCGCTCGACGTCGACGCGCTGCGGGCCGCCCTGGAGCTGATCGTGCGGCGGCACGGCGCGCTGCGTACCACCTTCGCCGACTCCGGTGGCGAACCGGTGCAGGTGGTACGGGCCGACGCCGGCCCCGTGCTGGAGGTCACCGACCTGACCGGCGGGTCGGCGCAGGAGGCCGCCCGGCTGCTCTGGGAGGAGGCCCGCCGCCCGTTCGACCTGGCCAACGGCCCGCTGTTCCGGGCGCTGCTGATCCGTACCGCCGACGACGACCACCACCTGTCGCTCTGCCTGCACCACATCGTCTCCGACGCCTGGTCGCTCGGCGTGCTGTTCACCGAGCTGAACACCGCGTACGCGGCGCTGCGCGAGGGGCGGCCGCCACAGCTGCCCGAACTGCCCGCCCAGTACGCCGACTACGCCATCTGGCAGCGGGAGAAGATGGCCGGCGAGGCGCTGCGGGAGCAGGTGGACTACTGGCTGGACCAGTTGCGCGGCGCCCCGGCGCTGCTCACCCTGCCGACCGACCGGCCCCGCCCGGCGGCCCAGTCCTACCGGGGCGCGGTGCACTACTGGGACTTCACCGCCCCGCTGCTGCGCCGGATCCAGGAGTTCAACCAGGGCAGCGGCGCCACCATGTTCATGACCCTGATGGCCGCGTTCAGCGCCCTGCTGTCCCGGTCCAGCGGCCAGGACGAGTTGGTGGTCGGCACCCCGGTCGCCGGGCGCAACCACGCCGACCTGGAACCGCTGATCGGCTTCTTCGTCAACACGCTGCCGCTGCGGGTCTCGGTCGCCGGCCTACCGAGCTTCCGGGACCTGGTCGACCGGGTCCGCGAGGCCACCCTCGGCGGGCTGGCCAACGCCGACGTGCCGTTCGAGAAGCTGGTCGAGGAGCTGTCGCCGGAACGGAGCCTGGGCCACGCCCCGGTCTTCCAGACCCAGCTCATCGTGCAGAACACCCCGCCGGCCATCCTCCGGTTCGGCGACGTGACCGCCACCTCCCTGCTGGTCGACAGCGGCACGGCCAAGTTCGACCTCTCCCTGGTCGGCGAGATGACCCCGGACGGCATCATGCACATGGCGGTCGAGTACGACACCGCCCTGTTCGACGCCGACACGGTGGCCCGGCTCGCCCGGCAGCTCACCACCCTGCTCGACGTGGCACTCACCGACCCGGACCGGCCGGTGGCGGAGATCCCGCTGCTGGCCGGCGTGGAACGCTGGCGTTCGGTGGTCGACTGGAACGCCACCGCCCGGGGCCTGCCGGACGTCGCCTCGGTGCTGGAGCTGCTGCCGACCGACGACTCGGAGGCCGGCCCGGTGCCGGCGGTCTGCGGCCCGGACGGCGCGGTCGACCCGGCCGAGCTGCACCGGCGGGCGGCCAGGTTGGCGTACGTGCTGCGGGCCCGTGGGGTGCGACCGGACAGCCCGGTCGGTATCTGCCTCGACCGCGGGGTGGGCATGCTGGTCGGGGTGCTCGGCGCCTGGCAGGCCGGGGCGGGCTACCTGCCGCTGGACCCGGCCCTGCCGGCAGACCGGCTGCGTTACCTGCTGAGTGACTCCGGTGCCACGGTGGTGGTGACCCAGCGGTCGGTCCGGGAGGAGCTGGCCGACCTGCTGGTCGACGTACCGGTGGTGATCTGCCTGGACGACGACGCCGCGGAACTGGCCGCGGCCCCGGCCGACGCGGACCCGGTGCCGGCGCACCCGGACGGGCTCGCCTACCTGATCTACACCTCGGGTTCGACCGGCAGGCCGAAGGGTGTCGCGGTGCCGCACCGGGCGGTGCTGAACCTGGTCGCCTCGTTCCACGACGACCTCGCCCTCACCCCGACCGACCGGTTCGCGGCGGTCACCACGCTCTCCTTCGACATCTCCGTGCTCGAACTGCTGGTTCCGCTGCTCAGCGGCACCCCGCTGACCATCGTGGACTCGGCCGTCACCGGTGACGGTCACGCGCTGCGGCAGCGGCTGCTCGCCGACGGGATCACCGCAATGCAGGCGACGCCGGCCACCTGGCGGCTGCTGCTGGCCACCGGCGGGGTGCCGGCGGGGCTGCGGCTGCGGCTCTGCGGCGGGGAGGCACTGCCCCGGGACCTGGCCGACGCGCTGATCGCCGACGGCGCGACACTGTGGAACTGCTACGGCCCGACCGAGACCACCGTCTGGTCGGCCGCGACGCCGGTGGCGCCGTCGCCGGCCGCCATCGACCTGGGTACGCCGATCGCCAACACCGAGCTGTACGTGCTGGACCGGATCGGCCAGCCGGTGCCGGTCGGCGTCGTCGGCGAGGTGCACATCGGCGGTGCGGGGGTGGTCCGGGGCTATCCGGGACGGCCGGCGCTGACCGCCTCCCGGTTCGTGCCCGACCCGTTCAGCGGTCGGCCCGGCGCCCGCCTCTACGCCACCGGTGACCTGGCCCGGCAGCGCGCCGACGGCCGGCTGGAGTTCCTCGGCCGGACCGACCACCAGGTGAAGATCCGTGGTTTCCGGATCGAGCTGGGCGAGATCGAGGAGCAGTTGCGGGCGCACGAACTCGTCGCCGACGCGGTGGTCGGCACCTGGGCGGGCGGCGAGGGCGACGCCCGGCTGGTCGCGTACGTGGTGCCGTCCCCCGGTGCCGTCGGGGACCTCTGGTCGGTGCTGCGCCCGTGGCTGGCCACCCGGCTGCCCGGTTACATGGTGCCGGCGACCCTGGTCACCCTGCCCGCGTTGCCGGTCAACGCCAACGGCAAGACCGACCGGGGCGCGCTGCCGCAGCCGGACTGGCGGGACGCGGTGACCGTGGAACGGACCGCGCCGCGCAACCCGGTGGAGCACACCCTGGCCGACATCTGGGAGCAGGTGCTCGGCGTCGACCGGGTCGGTGTGCACGACGACTTCTTCCAGCTCGGCGGCCACTCGCTGCTCGCCGCGCAGGTGCTGAGCCGGATCGGGGCAGCGTTCGAGATGGACCTGCCGCTGCGGGTGCTGTTCGAGGCGCCGACCGTGGCCGAGATGACCGACGCGATGATCGCCCGGGAGCCCGTACCGGGGCACGTGGTGACCGTCGCCGAACTGCGCCGGGACCTCGACGGAATGTCGACCGAGGAGCTGCGCGGACTGCTGGGCGAGGCGCCGTGACCGAGGTCGACTCCGCCGCCCGGGAGCGGCTGATCCGGGAACTGCTCGCCCGGCGGGGGGTTGTTTCCGCCCGCCGGCCGAACACGATCCCGCCCCGGTCGCCCGGTGCCCGGATCCCGCTCTCCCCGCTCCAGGAGGGACTCTGGTTCCTCGACCGGCTCGACCCCGGCAGCGGCGCGTACACGATGGCCGTCGCGGCCCGGATCACCGGCCCGCTGGACGCCGCCGCGCTGCGCCGCTCGGTCGACGCCGTCCAGGACCGGCACGAGGCGCTGCGTACGGTCTTCGAACTCCGGGACGGCCGGACCGAGCAGGTGGTGCTGCCGCCCGGTGACCCGCGGATCCGGATCCCGATCGAGGTCAACGACGTGTCCGCCGAGCCCGGTGACCGGGAGGCGCTGGCTGACGCCCTCGCCCGGCGGTGTATCGACCTGGGCTTCGACCTGGAACGCGGGCCGCTGGTCCGGGTCCAGTCGACCCGGATCGAGCCGGACGGACACCTCGTCGTGCTGAGCCTGCACCACATAGTCGCGGACGAGCGGTCGTTGTCGATCGTCTTCGGCGAGGTGGTGGACGGGCTGCTCGACGGCCCGGCCGCGGATCCGCCGCCGGTGCAGTACCCGGACTACGTACTCTGGCGGCAGCAGGCGCTCGACGCCGGGGAGACGCGGCGGCAGCGCGAGTTCTGGGCCGGGCAGCTCGCCGGTGCCTCGGGCGCGCTGGAGCTGCCCACCGACCGGCCGCGTCCGGCGGTGCAGACGTTCGCCGGGGCGACCCACCCGTTCGAGCTGCCGGCGGAGCTGACCGCCGCGCTCGACGGGCTGGCCCGGCGTACCGGTTCCACCCGGTTCATGCTGCTGCTGACCGCGCTCCAGGTGCTGTTGCAGCGGTGGACCGGCGAGGACGACATCTGTGTCGGTTCACCCGTCACGACCCGGTCCAACCCGGACCTGGAGTCCGTGGTCGGGCTGATGGTAAACAGCCTGGCGCTGCGTACGGACCTGTCCGGCGACCCGACCCTGGCGGTCGCCGCGCAACGGGTACGGCGTACCTGCGTCGACTCGCTCGACCACGCCGACCTGCCGCTGCACCAGGTGGTCGAGCTGGCCGAACTGCCCCGCGACCCGAGCCGGAACCCGCTGTTCCAGGTGATGTGCGTGGTCAACCCGCCGGTCGAGGAGCGGGAGTCGTCGGCGCTCACGGTTCGGCCGCTGGTCTTCGGCCGGGACACCGCGCGGATGGACCTCACCGTCCTGTTCTACGAGACCTCACCGAGCATGTCCGGGTTGGTCGACTACAACACCGACCTGTTCGACGCCGCGACCGTCCGCCGGTTCACCGACCGGCTTCAGCTCGTCCTCCGAGCGCTGACCGGCGACCCGGACCGCCGGCTGTCCGAGCTGGACCTGCTCGGCCCGGACGACCGGCGGGACCTGGCCGGGTGGAACGACACCGGGGACGAGCCGTCCGGTGCCTGCCTGGCCGAGCTGATCCGGGCGCGGGCCCTGATCGCCCCGGACGCGCCGGCGGTGGTCGACGGCGAGCACGTGCTGAGCTACGGCGAGTTGAATCGGCGGGCCGGGCGGCTGGCCCGCCGGCTGCGCCGGGCCGGGGTGGGGCCGGAGGTCCCGGTCGGTCTGGTCCTGCCCGCCGGTACGGCGGCGGTCGTCGGCATCCTCGGCATCCTCCGGGCCGGCGGGGCGTACCTGCCGCTGGATCCGGGGCACCCGCCGGCCCGGCTGCTGGCCCTGCTCGCCGACGCGGGCGCACCGGTGGTCCTGGTCGATCCGGCCGACGCGCCGCGCTTCGCCGACCACCCCGGCACCGTGCTGTCCATCGACGACACCGACGTCACCGACTCCGACGTCACCGACTCCGACGACGGCCCGCTGCCGGTGACCCGGCCGGACCAGCTCGCGTACGTCATCTACACCTCCGGCTCCACCGGTACGCCGAAGGGTGTGATGGTCACCCACCGGACGGCGGTCAACCTGACCCGCGCCTTCGTGGACCTGCACGGCATCGGCCCCGACGACCGGCTGCTGATGCTGCCGCCGTTGAGCTTCGACGCCTCGGTCGGCGACCTGTTCCCGGCCCTGGTCGCCGGTGCCGCCCTGGTGGTGCACCGGCGACCGGCCGAACTCACCGGGCCGGATCTGCTCACGTTCTGCGCCGAGCAGGGGATCACGCTGGTGGACACCGCCGCCGCGCTCTGGGTCCGCTGGGTGGCGGACCTGGCCGACGCGGCACCGCGTACGGACACCGGGTTGCGGGCGCTGATGATCGGCGGCGAGGCGGCCCCGACCGGGGCGGTACGCGGCTGGGCGGACGCCACCGGCGGCACGGTACGGATCTACAACCACTACGGTCCGACCGAGGCGACCGTCTGCGCCACCACGTACGCCACCGTGGACGCCGGTGAGCTGCCCGGACTCGGCCAGTTGCCGATCGGGCGCCCGGTTGCCGGGGTCCGGGTGCACCTGCTCGACGCCCGGCTGCGCCCGGTGCCGGTCGGCTTCACCGGCGAGGTCTACGTCGGCGGCACCGCCCCGGCCCGGGGTTACCTGGGTGCGCCGGGGTTGACCGCGCAACGGTTCGTGGCCGACCCGTACGGGCCGCAGGGTTCGCGGCTGTACCGGACCGGGGACCTGGCCCGGCACCGGTCGGACGGGACGCTGGAGTTCCTCGGCCGCACCGACCGGCAGGTGAAGATCCGGGGGCACCGGATCGACCTGGGCGAGGTGGAGGTCGCCTGCGCGGCGCAACCGGGGGTGGCGCGGGCGGCGGTGACGGTCCGCGACGACGGGACCGGGCCGCGCCTGGTCGCGTACCTGGTGGCGGCCGTCGAGGCGGCGCCGACGCCGGCCGTGGTCCGGGCCGGGCTGCGTGAGCGGCTGCCGGACTACCTGGTGCCCGCGCACGTGGTGCTGCTGCCCGAGTTGCCGCTGAACTCGCACGGCAAACTCGATTTGGCGGCCCTGCCGGCGCCGGCCGACCGGCCGGCCGACGCCGACCACGTACCGCCCCGGACGCCGACCGAACGGGCGCTCGCCGGCATCTGGGCCGGGCTGCTCGACTCCGACCGGGTCGGTGCCCGGGACAACTTCTTCGACCTCGGTGGACACTCGCTGCTCGCCGGCCCGCTGGCCGCCCGGATCACCGCCGAACTCGGTGTCGACGTGCCGCTGCGGGCCCTGTTCGAGACCGCCGACCTGGCCGGTCTGGCCGAGCGGATCGACCGGGCCCGCGCCGGGCACGCCGGGGGCAGGCTCGACCCCGATCGGGTACGCGACGACGCCCGACTGCCGGACGACGTCGCCGCCGGGCTGCCGGCGGAACAACCGGCGGCGGTACCGGAGACGGTGCTGGTCACCGGGGCCACCGGCTTCCTCGGCGCGCACCTGCTCGCCGACTGGCTCGCCCACAGCCGGGCCGAACTGCACTGCCTGGTCCGGGCCGGCACCCCGCAGGCCGCCTTCGACCGGGTACGCGACAACCTGCTCCGCTACGGCCTCTGGCGCGACGAGTACGCGGGCCGCCTGGTCGGCGTACCGGGTGATCTCGGTGAGCCGGGGCTCGGGCTGGACCGGCGGGACTTCGACGCGCTGGCCGACCGGACCGATCTGGTGCTGCACAACGGTGGGCTGGTCAACTTCCTGATGCCGTACGACCGGCTGCGGCCGGCGAACGTCAACGGCACCCTGGAGGTGCTGCGGCTGGCCACAGCCGGGCGCCCGACCGCCGTACAGGTCGTCTCCACCCTCGGGGTGTTCCTCACCCCGGACCGGGTCGGCGGCACCGTACTCGAAACCGACAACCCGGACGACCCGACCGGGCTCGGCGACGGCTACAACGCCACCAAGTGGGCGGCGGACGCGCTGGTCCGGGCGGCACGGGCGCGCGGGCTGACGGTGGGTGTGCACCGGCCGGCGCGGATCACCGGCCACGCCGGCACCGGGGTCGGCAACGCCGACGACTACTTCAGCCGACTGTTGAAGACGTTCGTGCAGCTCGGCGCGGTGCCGGAGATCCCGGACGACCACGCCGACCTGGCCCCGGTCGACTACGTGGGCCGGGCGATCGGGCACCTGTCCCGACAACCGGGGCACCGCAACGACGACTTCCACTACTACAACAACCACACGATCTCCTTCGCCGACCTGACCGGTGCGCTGCACGGTTTCGGCTACCCGGTCGAGCCGGTGCCGTACGACCGTTGGCGGGCCGCCCTGCTGGCCCGGCCGGACGTGGCACTGGCACCGTTCACCCCTCTGTTCGGCGAGCAGGCGCCCCGGCGTACCCAGCCGTTTTTCGACTGTGCCCGGACCGAGGCGGCGCTGGCACCGGCCGGCATCACCTGCCCGCCCGCGGACCCGGCGCTGCTGCACACCTACCTGGCCTGGTACGTCCGCACCGGGTTCCTCGACCCGCCGCAGGCCGGCACAACCGATCTCGGGAGTACGCATGGCTGAACGGATCCGCGCCCGGCTGCTGATAGCGGTCTGGGTCGGTCAGCTCGTCTCCCTGATCGGGTCCAGCCTGACCGGGTTCGTGCTCGGCGTCTGGGTCTACCAGCGGACCGGCTCGGTCACCCAGTTCTCGCTGATCTTCCTGGCCAGCAGCCTGCCGGCGGTGCTGGCCGCCCCGTTCGCCGGGGTGATCGCGGACCGCTGGGACCGACGCAGGGTGATGCTGGTCAGCGACCTCGGCGCGGCGATCGGCACCGCCGCGCTCGCCCTGCTGGTGGCGAACGACAGCCTTGAGGTCTGGCACATCTACCTGGCCACCGCGCTCAGCGCCGCCGCCTCGACCGTGCACCAGGTCAGCTACCAGGCGATGACACCGGCGCTGGTCGGCAAGGCGCACCTGGCCCGGTTCAACGGGCTGATGCAGGTCACCCGGGCCGCCCAGATCGCCGCCCCGCTGGTCGCCGGGGTGCTGGTGGTGACGATCGGGATCGAGGGGGTGCTCGCGGTCGACCTGGGCAGCTTCGCGGTGGCGTCGCTGACCCTGCTGCTGGTCCGGTTGCCCGCCGAGGCGACCCGGCCGGCGGCCGAACGGACCCGTGAGCCGGTGCTGCGGGACGCCGCCGCCGGCTGGCACTACCTGCGGGCGCACACCGGGCTGTGGCAGCTGATGGTGCTCTTCGGCGCGTACAACTTCCTGTTCGGTTTCGCGGGTGTGCTGGTCCAGCCGCTGATCCTGTCGTTCGCCTCGGCGGACACCCTCGGCGTGCTGATGTTCGCCGGTGGCGCGGGACTCTTCGCCGGCAGCCTGGTGATGACCGCCTGGGGTGGCCCGGCCCGGAAGATCCACGCCGTCTTCGGTGGGCTGGCGCTCGGCGGGGTGGCGCTGGTACTGCACTCGCTGAGCCCGTCGGCGTGGCTGATCGCCGTGGTGGCGCCGCTGTTCCTGTTCACCCTGCCGATCGTGAACAGCTCCACCATGACCCTGATCCAGACCAAGACCGAGCCGAAGGTGCTCGGCCGGGTGCTGGCCGCCGCCCGGGTGGTCGGCGACGCCAGCATCCCGGTGTCGTACCTGCTCGCCGGTCCGCTCGCGGACCAGGTCTTCGAGCCGCTGTTGCGCCCCGACGGCGCGCTGGCCGGCAACGTCGGCACGGTCGTCGGCACCGGCGACGGCCGGGGAACGGCCCTCGTCTTCGCGGTTGTCGGCACGCTCATGGTGCTGCTGGTGGCGTTCGCCTGGTCCCGCCGCTCGCTGCGGGACGTGGACGACCTGCCCGACGCCCTGGAGCCGGCCGAGCCGACGCCCCCCGCCACGGCTGACCCGGCCGCCGAGCCGGTACGCGGCTGAGCGCGCTTCCGATCCCCCGTCGTTGCACTGCGAAGCCAAGTCAAGGAGAAGCAGCATGCCGGTGCCGTTGCCGCCCGAGGTCGTCCGCGCGTTCATGGAGACGGACGAGGCCCCCTCGGCCCACCTCGACATGCTGAACGCGATCTCGTTCCGGACCGTCGGAGCGGGTCTGCGGCTCGGCGTGTTCGAGGAACTGGCCGATGGCCCCCTACCGGTCGCGTCGCTGGCCGAGCGGGTCGGCGCCGACCCGCTCGGGCTGCGCCTGCTGCTCGACGCGCTGGTCGGCTTCGGCTACCTCGTCCAGCCCGGCGGCGCATACGCCAACAGCGAGAACACCGCCCGTTGGCTGCTGCGCTCCACCCCGGACAGTTTCGCCCCGGTGCTGTCGTTCTGGACCACCGTGCTCTCCGAACTCTGGGGCGACCTGGAGACCTCGGTGCGCCAGGGCGGGCCGACCGGTGACTTCTACGCCTGGCTGGAGCGACGCCCGGAGACCCTGGCCGACTTCCAGACCATGCTGCGCCGGCTCGCCGGCTGGCTCGCCGAGGAGGTCATCACCCTGGTCCCGGCCCCGCCCGCCGGGGGCCGGCTGCTGGACCTCGGTGGCGGGCACGCCGGTTACACGGCGGCGTTCTGCCAGGCGTACCCGGAGCTGACCGGCACGGTGGTCGACCTGCCCGGCGCCCTGTCCCAGGGCCGGGCCGTGGTCGACGGTGCCGGCTTGGCCGACCGGGTCGAGCTGCGCCCCGGCGACCTGCTCACCGCCGACCTCGGCACCGGCTACGACCTGGTCCTGCTTTTCAACATCGTGCACGGGTACGACGACCGCCAGGTGGCCGCACTGCTCGACCGGGTCGCCGCCGCGCTCAACCCCGGTGGCCGGGTAGTGCTGCTGGAGCCGCTCGCCGAGGTCCCCGAGCGCGAACCGGGCGTCGCCGACGCGTTCGTACGCGCCTTCAGCCTCAACCTGTTCCACACCCAGGGCGGCAGGGCGTACGCCTTCGACGAGCTGGCGAAGCTGCTCACCGCGGCCGGTTTCGGCGAGCCGGAGGAGCGGATGCTGACCCGCTCCGACGCCGACCACCTGGTCATCGCCACCCGCGCCTGAGCGGTTGGTTGTCCTAGTTGGTGCCGTGGTAGGCGGTCCACTCCTCGGCGAGCATCGCGAAGTCGAGTTCCGTGCTCCATTCCCCCTTGAAGAGCTCGTTGTGTACGAGTCGGGCCTCCTGCCGCATCCCCAACCGTCGCGCGACCTGCGCCGACGGTTCGTTGCGTTCGTCTATCCGGGCGACTATGCGGTGCAGCCCGAGTTGCTCGAAGCCCAGGCCCAGCAGGGCGCTCGCCGCCTCGGTGGCGTAGCCGTGACCGGTGTGGTCCGGGTGCAGGACGTAGCCGATCTCGCCGGCGCCGTGCAGTCGGCTGTGCCAGAAGAGAACCGCGTCGCCGATCAGTCGACCGGTCCCGGCGATCTCGATGCCGAGGGTCAGGGCCTGCCCCTCGTCGGTGAGCCCGTGGTTCGCCCACAGGGTGGCCAGCCGCTCGTTCACCGCCTCGCGGGTCATCGGTTCGAACGGCACGTACCGGCAGACATCGGGCCGGCTCCGGTACGCGAGCAACGCGTCGACGTCGCTCGCGGTGAGCGGGCGCAGCAACAGCCGTGGGGTCCGGACGGGGTAGACGGGATGCAGAGCGGGTTGTGAGAGGACGGGCACCGGACCATCCTGCCAGGTCACGGCTCAGCCGGTCCGCGTCCCGGTCGGGCGCCCCGATCTGAGATCATCTCCAGGTGATCACCACCCGACTCGTCCAGCTCGACGACGTCCCGGTCCTGGCCGAACTGGCACGGGTCAACCGTGACTTCCTCGCCCCGTGGGAGCCGATCCGGGACGAGGACTACTTCACCGTCGAGGGCCACCGCCCGGTGATCGAAACCGTGCTCGAACAACACCAGCGAGGCGCCGCCCTTCCGCACGTGATCCTCGACTCGGGGCGGGTGGTCGGTCGGATCACCCTCAACACGATCGTGCGGGGCCCGTTCCAGTCGTGCAGCCTCGGCTACTGGGTCGGCGCCGCCGACAACGGCCGGGGCGTCGCGAGCGCCGCCGTACGCACCATCATCGGGGTCGCCTTCGAGGAGTTGGGGCTGCACCGGATCGAGGCTTCCGTCCTGCTGCACAACGCCGCTTCGCAGCGGGTGTTGGAACGCGCCGGGTTCGTCCGCTTCGGCGTCGCCCCGAACTACCTCAAGATCGCCGGATCATGGCAGGACCACGCGATCTACCAGTTGCTGGCGCCCTCACCCGACTGATCCTCAGAACGGTCGGCCCCTCGTACCGTCCTCGCCGGGTGGTCCCGTGCACGGGCAGCCACAACGACAACGATATGGCAGCCTTCCTCCGATGACGACCGAGCGGACCAGCTACGGCGCCGGGCCGGGACCGATCACTCCCGATGGCTGCGCCGTCAACGTCTACGCGCAACTGCCCCCGAACGGTGAGCCGGAAGTCATCCACCGCGCGGTTCCACCGGGTACGCGAATCCTGGAACTCGGCTGCGGAACCGGACGGCTCAGCAACCCGCTCGCCGAGCTTGGTCATCGGGTGGTTGGCGTTGACGAATCGGCGACCATGCTCGCTCACCGACGGTCAACTGGTGGCACAGTGGCACCCACCGGAGTGGTTCGACGCCCTTCGGGTCGGGGCCACCTCTCGGCCCCGTCATCGGGCGCCTGGATGTTCTGAACATCGCCGGTGGGCTGCTCACCGCCGAGACCTCGTACCGGATCCGCGACGATGTGTGGATCCAGCGTTTCACCGCACGCCGTCTCACCGATTGCCCGGTCGGGCGATGAAGCCGTCGTCTCGTACACACCTGAGTGTGTGGCTACACGAAATTCGATGTAGAGGTTCGACGCGTCATATGTCTCGGCCGGCGGCGACCGGATCCTGGTCCGGCGAGCGCTCCGGGTCGGGCTGGGGCACAGCCGTCGTCGTCGGGCTGGCGGCGGCCTTCGACGGCGGGTTACCGATCCGGCGTACGCCGGGGACGGCGGCGGTGCCGAGGCAGGCGAGCGCGACGATGACCGCGGCCGCCACCAGGGGTGTCTCGGCCGACCACAGGCTGGCGCCGAGCGGGGCGAGGGCGTAGCCGACCGGCATCGCGGCGAGCGAGAGCAGCCAGTCGTAGGAGGTGACCCGGGCCAGGGCGTGCGGCGGCATCTCGGTCTGGACCACGGTTTCCCAGACCGGGTTGAGGAAGCCGAGCGCGGCCAGCGCGAGCCCGTACGAGACGATGATGGCCGGTGCGGGGGCGGCGACCGCGAGCAGGACCAGCGGGATCGCGTACGTGGCCAGGCCGACGTTCGCCACCAGGATCGGCCGGCGCAGCCGGGCCCGGCCGGCGAGCAGCGAGCCGAGCAGGAGCCCGACCGCTCCCGCCTCCAGCATCAGCACCCAGACGCCCTCGCCGCCGAGTTGGTCGACCGCCACCGCCGGGCCGAGGGTGACCAGGACCGCCGCGCCACCGTTCCAGGCCGCGTGGGCGAGCAGGCTGGTCCAGTACCAGTCGCGGGACCGTACCTCGGTCCAGCCTTCGGCCAGGTCGGCGCGGAGTGACCGGCGTTCGATCGGGGTGCGGCGTACCCGGATCATCGTGAGCAGCGCGGCGCTGGCGGCAAACGACGCGCCGTCGAGGATGAAGGCCCAGCCCGGTCCGGCGGTCCAGATCAGCAGCCCGGCGAGCGCCGGCCCACCCAGACGGGTGGCGCTGGACGCGACCCCCATCAGGGCGTTGGCCTGTTGCCGGGCGGGACCGTCGACGGTACCGGCGACCAGCGGCGACGCCGTCGGCATGGCGAACGCGGAGGCGACGCCGGTGACCGCCGAGGCGGCGGCGATGTGGGTCAGCGTCGGGTCGGCGCCGAGCAGTTCGAGGCCGACGAACAGCTGGGCGGCGCCGCGGACGAGGTCGGTGGTCAGCGCCACCCGGCGGGCGTCGAACCGGTCGGCGACCACGCCGCCGAGCGGCAGGAACAGCAGCTTGGGGACCAGGGCGCAGCCGAGGACGAGGGCCAGCGCCGAGGTCGAGCCGGTGACCCGGAGTACGGCGAGCGCGAGCGCCGCGGGCACCACGGCGTCGCCGAGCGCGGAGAGCGTACGGCCGACGAAGAGCAGCCGGAAGGCACGGAGCCGGAGGGGATGGTTCACGGTCGAAAATTTAGTTCGACGTCGAATCTTTCGTCAACGAATAATTTGATGGTGACGTAGAGTACGGCGATGGAACAGCGCGACTGGACCGACGACCACGTCGACCGGTGGATGCCGGTCCTGCCCGGTCTCGACCCGGACGTCGAGGGCGTGGTCACCCGCGCGGCCCGGCTGGCCCGGCACCTGCGCCGAGTCAAGGAGCGCTACCTGGTCGACTTCGACTTCCAGCGGCACGAGTTCGACACCCTGCACGCCCTGGCCGGCCGCCGCAGCCGGGCCACCCCGTCCGAACTCGCCGCCGACCTCGGCCTGGCCCCGCCCTCGGTGACCGCCCGACTCGACGCGCTGGAGCGGCGCGGCTTCGTCCGCCGGATCCCGTCGGCCGTCGACCGTCGCCGGGTGGACATCCAGCTCACCGAGGACGGCCATGCCGCCTGGCTCGGGGCGATGGAGGTGCTCGGCCACGAGGACCACCGACTGCTCGACGCCCTCGAACCGGCCGAGCGCCGGACCCTGGCCGACCTCCTGCGCCGAGTCATGCTCGTCGCCGAACAACCCCACCCCGCCCCGGACCGAGGAGCCGACCATGAGCGCTGAGCAGCCCGAACTGACCGTCACCGACCAGGACGCGTGGCGGGAATGGCTCGACGCGCACCACGGCGACTCGGACGGGGTCTGGCTGCTGCTGGCCAAGCAGGGCAGCACCGACCCCACCAGCCTCACCTACGCCCAGGCGCTGGAGGAGGCGCTCTGCCACGGCTGGATCGACAGCCAGGCACGTCGTCGCGACGAGACGACGTACCACCAGCGCTTCACTCCGCGCCGGTCGACCAGTCCGTGGTCGGCGCGGAACGTCACCCTCGTCGCCGACCTGATCGCGACGGGCCGGATGCGTTCCGGCGGACACGCCGAGATCGAGCGGGCCAAGGCCGACGGTCGCTGGGACGCCGCGTACGCCGGACCGGCCACCGCCGAGGTCCCGGCCGACCTGGCCGCCGCGCTGGATGCCGAGCCACGGGCACGGGCGATGTTCGAGATCCTCACCAAGCAGAACCGTTTCGCCGTGATCTACCGGGTCGGCAACGCCAAACGGGCCGAGACGCGGGCTCGCCGGATCGCCCAGTTCGTCGAGATGCTCACCCGAGGCGAGACGGTCTACCCGCAGAAACGCCGCCTGGAAGACTGAGCCGACCGGCGAGCCGGGCATATCGGATTCGGCCCCTGATATCCGTGGATTCTGCACGAGGGCCGGCGGCACCTGCGACCACGGAGTCGTAGACGCATTGACAAGAGACTGTGGACCCATTGCCAACGACATTCTTCCAACGCTTCGGCATCGTTGAATCGAGCCGGTCGTAATCGGAAATCCTCCCGATCGGCCGACCGATGCCCGGCAACAGCGCCGGGTCACGATCCAGGAAGGAAAGTGGCATGATCCAACCAGTGCACCGACTCGCGAGACGATTTCTCGCCGGCACAACCCTCGTCGCCATCGCACTGGCGGCAACCCTCGCCATGACCACCGCTCCGGCAGCCGCACACAGCAAACTCAACCCTCAGCCGAGTTGCGGCGCCGGCGAACTCCCGCACTTCGACGTATTCAGTGGCCAGGTCTCCGTGTTCGTCTACTACAGCAGCGCCAATGGCGGGACCAATTGTGCGTGGGCACAGAAGAACGTCAACCGAACCACGGCAGAACCGCTCGGCATCGCACTCTACCGGTGCGCCACGGGCAACCCGAACGCTGCTTGCAACCCCACGGCGGTCGACACCGATTCCGGCAATTTCCAGTACTACGCCGGCCCGGTACGGGTCACCGGCACGGCCGGGGGTTGCATCCTGATCCAGGTCATCTATCGGAGTTCGAGAGCGGAGATCGGGCCGGTCTATTGCAGCTAGCCAGCGCGCTGGGCGGGTGTGCCGGAGACATTCGCCCAGTCCGGCTGTTGACCTCGCGACCCGTCAGAGGCGCAGTGCCTGATGCCGATAGTCCCTCGACGAAAGACCGTAGGCGTGACGGAAGGCGCGACGGAAGGCGCGACGGAACGCCGCCTGGTCGATGAACCCCCAGCGCGCCGCGACCCGATGGATGGGAGCGGCGCGCTGGGTGGGATCGGCCAGGTCCAGGCGGACCCGTTTCATGCGCTGGTGGCGAATCCACGCCGAGACCGTGAGCTGCTCCTCCTGAAAGAGTCGGTGCAGGTAGCTGGTCTTGAATACGCAGGGCGAGGGTTCGCCGGCGGGACTCCGCCGAAAAACTGCTCTCCGCGTCGAGTACGTTGGCAAACAGCGCCGACACGAGATCGGGCACGGTGGATCTCGGAGAGATGCCGGGGCGCGACTCAGGTCGGTGGGGCCGGCGTACGGTCCGGGTTCAGCGCGGCGATGATCGCCTCGGCGGTGCGACGCCCGATGCCGGGCACCTCGACGATCTCGTCCACTCCGGCGGCGGCGAGCCGCTTGACCGAGCCGAAGTGCCGCAGCAGCGCCTTGCGGCGTACCTCGCCGAGGCCGGGCACGTTGTCCAGGCCGGAGACGATCATCCGTTTCGACCGCCGCTCCCGGTGGAACGCGATGGCGAACCGGTGCGCCTCGTCGCGTACGCGTTGCAGCAGGTAGAGGCCCTCGGAGGTGCGCGGCAGGATGACCGGGAACTCGTCGTCGGGCAGCCATACCTCCTCCAGCCGCTTGGCCAGGCCGCAGAGCGCGATGTCGTCTATGCCCAACTCGGCCAGCGCCGCCGAGGCCGCCGCCACCTGCGGCTGACCACCGTCGACCACCACCAACTGCGGCGGGTACGCGAACCGGCGCGGCCGCCCGGTGGTCGGATCGATGCCGGGGCGGTCCGGGTCGAGGGTGGTCTCCTCGCCCAGCTCACCGGTCTCCGCCCGAGCCTCCAGGTAGCGGGCGAACCGCCGCCGCAGCACCTCGGACATGGCGGACAGGTCGTCGGTGGCGCCGCGGACCACGAACCGGCGATATTCGCTCTTGCGGGGCAGCCCGTCCTCGAAGACGACCATGCTGGCGACGACGTCGGTGCCCTGGATCTGGGAGATGTCGTAACACTCGATCCGCAGCGGTGACGTACGCAGCCCGAGCGCCTCGGTGATCTCGTCCAGGGCCTTGCTGCGGGTGGTCAGATCGCCGGAGCGGCGCAGCTTGTGCCGGGTCAACGCCTCGCCCGCGTTGCGCCCGACCGTCTCCAGCAGCGACCGCTTGTCGCCGCGCTGCGGCACCCGCAGGCTCACCCGGCTCCCCCGCTTGTCCGACAGCCAGTCGGCGAGCGCGTCGGCGTCCGGCGGCAGCGCCGGCACCAGCAGCTCGCGGGGCACGTCGGACTCGCCCTGCTCGCCGCCGTAGACCTGGGTGCAGAAGTGGTGCACCAGGTCACCGGTGGTCAGGTCCTCGACCTTCTCGACCACCCAGCCGCGCTGGCCGCGAACCCGGCCGTCGCGGACGTGGAAGACCTGCACGGCCGCCTCCAGGGGGTCCTCGGCGAACGCGACCACGTCGGCGTCGGTGCCGTCGCCGAGCACCACGGTCTGCTTCTCCATCGCCCGGCGCAGCGCGGCGACGTCGTCGCGCAGCCGCGCGGCCAGCTCGAACTCCAGTTGCTCGCTGGCGTCGAGCATCTCCCGTTCGAGGCGGCGGACCATGCCGTCGGTCTTACCGGCCATGAAGTCGCAGAAGTTGTCCACTATCTGCCGGTGCTCGTCGGCGGAGACCCGGCCCACGCAGGGCGCCGAGCACTTGCCGATGTCGCCGAGCAGGCACGGCCGACCGATCTGGCCGGCCCGCTTGAACACCCCGGCGGAGCAGGTACGCGACGGGAAGACGCGCAACAGCAGGTCGAGCGTCTCGCGGATCGCCCAGGCGTGCGAGTACGGGCCGAAGTAGCGCACCCCCTTGCGCTTGGCGCCGCGCATCACCTGGAGTCTCGGATACTCCTCGTCCAGCGTCACCGCCAGGTACGGGTACGACTTGTCGTCCCGGTAGCGGACGTTGAACCGGGGGTCGTACTGCTTGATCCAGGAGTATTCGAGCTGGAGCGCCTCGACCTCGGTGCCGACGGTGACCCAGTCGACGGAGGCGGCGGTGGTGACCATCTGCTGGGTGCGCTGGTGCAGGTTCCAGGTGTCGCCGAAGTAGGAGTTGAGCCGGCTGCGCAGGCTTTTCGCCTTGCCGACGTAGATCACCCGGCCGGTCGGGTCGCGGAAGCGGTAAACCCCCGGAGCCTCCGGGATCGTGCCCGGGGCGGGACGGTAGGTCGAGGGGTCAGCCACGCCAGCAAGCCTAGTCCGCACCCCTGTCATTCCCGGCCGAGCCCAACCGGGGCCGGAGCGGGACTCGGCCGAGGTCCAGCGGGTGGCCCGGATCCGGGCCCGGCGCGGTGTGCTCCGCGCCGGGCCGGCCGGTGGATCAGGCGAGGGTGATGTTCTCGCCGTCGACCTTGACTTCCTTGGCCGGCAGCGGCCGGGTGGCCGGTCCGGACTTCACCGAACCGTCGGTGATGGAGAACTTGCTGCCGTGGCAGGAGCAGTTGATCGTGCCGCCATCGACGTTGGTCACCGGGCAGTTCTGGTGGGTGCAGATAGCGCCGAACGCCTTGAACTCGCCCTGGCTCGGCTGGGTCACCACCACGTCCTTGGCCGCGAAGATCAGCCCACCGCCGACCGGGACCTCACCGGTCTTGGTCAGCACGTCGGCTCCGGTGTTGGGCTCCGCCGCCTCGCCGCTGGCGGGCGGCGCGGCCGGCCCGGTCGAATCATCGGTGGAGTTGTCGGTGCCGCAGGCGGCGAGTACCACGGTCGCGCCGACGGCACCCGCACCCAACAGCAGGGCGCGGCGGGTCTGCACCTGACCGGTCACGATCTGGTCGTCACTCATGCCTAGCCTTTCCTCTCGACTGTGGCGACCGCGACGGACTGGTGCCGCGGCCACGACAGTAGACACGCAAGATCGCCGGCATTGGTTCAGTTGGGCACGATTCAGACGGCGGACGCGGCCCGCCGCCCGCGAGCCGTCGGCGTACCGGTCTTGGCGGCGGTGGTCTTGCCCGCGGCCGCGCCGGTCTTCGCCGCCGTGGTCTTCGCCGCCGCCGTCTTGGCGGCCGCCGCCTTCGGCTTCGCGGCGGAACCGTTGGCCCGGTCCGCCCGCGCGGTCGCCGCGTCCGAGCCCTTCGCCGCCCCCTTGAGCCCGAGCACCGGACGCAGGAACTGACCGGTGTGACTCGTCGGCACCTCGGCCAACTCCTCCGGGGAGCCGGTGGCGAGCACCAGGCCGCCCCGGTGGCCACCCTCCGGGCCCATGTCGATCAACCAGTCGGCGGTCTTGATCACGTCCAGGTTGTGTTCGATCACGATCACCGTGTTGCCCTTGTCGACCAGGCTCTCCAGTACGCCGAGCAGCTTGCGGATGTCCTCGAAGTGTAGGCCGGTGGTCGGCTCGTCGAGCACGTAAACGGTCCGCCCGGTGGAGCGTTTTTGCAGCTCGGAGGCGAGCTTGACGCGCTGCGCCTCGCCACCGGACAGGGTCGGCGCCGACTGGCCCAGCCGGACGTAACCGAGCCCGACGTCGACCAGCGTCTTCAGGTGCCGGTGGATCGCCGGGATGGCCGAGAAGAAGTCGGCCGCCTCCTCGATCGGCATCTGGAGGATGTCGGCGACGGTACGTCCCTTGTAGTGCACCTCCAGGGTCTCCCGGTTGTACCTGGCCCCCTTGCAGACCTCGCACGGCACGTAGACGTCCGGCAGGAAGTTCATCTCGATCTTGATCGTGCCGTCGCCGCTGCACGCCTCGCAGCGCCCGCCCTTGACGTTGAACGAGAACCGGCCCGGACCGTAGCCGCGCACCTTCGCCTCGGTGGTCTCGGCGAACAGCTTGCGGACGTGGTCCCAGACCCCGGTGTACGTCGCCGGGTTCGACCGGGGCGTACGGCCGATCGGCGACTGGTCCACCCCGACGACCTTGTCCACGTGCTCCAGCCCGGAGACCCGGGTGTGCCGGCCCGGCACCATCCTGGCCCCGTTGATCTGGTTCGCCAGTACCGCGTACAGGATGTCGTTGACCAGGGTCGACTTGCCCGAGCCGCTGACCCCGGTGACGGCGGTGAGCTGACCGAGCGGGAACGGCACGGTCAGGTTGCGCAGGTTGTGCTCACGGGCGCCGTGTACGACCAGTTCCCGATCGGGTGTCTGCGGCCGGCGCTGCTTCGGGGTGGGGATCTTCCGCCGACCGGAGAGGTAGGCGCCGGTGATCGACTCGGGGTTGTCGAACAGGTCCTGCACGGACCCGCTGTGCACGATCCGGCCGCCGTGCTCGCCCGCGCCCGGCCCGATGTCGACGATCCAGTCGGCGACCCGGATGGTGTCCTCGTCGTGCTCGACCACGATCAGCGTGTTGCCCAGGTTCTTCAGCCGGACCAGGGTCTCGATCAGCCGGTGGTTGTCCCGCTGGTGCAGGCCGATCGACGGCTCGTCCAGCACGTACAGCACGCCGACCAGGCCGGAGCCGATCTGGGTGGCCAGCCGGATGCGCTGCGCCTCGCCGCCGGAGAGGGTGCCGGCCGGGCGGTCCAGGGAGAGGTAGTCCAGCCCGACGTCGACCAGGAAGCGCAGCCGGGCGTTGATCTCCTTGAGCACCCGCTCGGCGATCATCTTCTGCCGGTCGGTCAACGTCAGTACGGCCAGCAGGTCGGCGCACTCGCCCACCGACAGGGCGCAGATCTCGGCGATGCTCCGGCCGCCCAGGGTGACCGCGAGCACCTCCGGCTTCAGCCGGGCGCCACCGCAGGCGGCACAGGGCACGTCGCGCATGTAGCCCTCGTACTTGTCCCGGGACCAGTCCGACTCGGTGTCGGTGTGCCGACGCTCGATCCACTGCACCACACCCTCGAAGCCGGTGTAGTAGGAGCGCTCGCGGCCGTACTTGTTGCGGTAACGCACGTGCACCTGGTCACCGGTGCCGTGCAGGATCGTCTTCTGCGCCCGCGAGGGCAGCTTGCGCCACGGGGTGTCGAGGTCGAAGTGCTCCGACTCGCCCAGCGCCTCCAGCAGGTGCAGGAAGTATTCGAGCGTCTGGCCGGAGGCCCAGGGCTGGATCGCGCCCTGGCGCAGGGTCCGCTCCGGATCCGGCACCAGCAGCTCCGGGTCGACCTCCTTCTTCGTGCCCAGACCGGTGCACTCGGGGCAGGCGCCGTACGGGGCGTTGAAGGAGAAGACCCGAGGTTCCAGGTCCTCGATCGCGAGCGGGTGGTCGTTGGGGCAGGCCAGGTGCTCGGAGTAGCGCCGCTCCCGGTCCGGGTCGTCCTCGGCCAGGTCGACGAAGTCGAGCAGGACCAGCCCGCCGGAGAGCCCCAGCGCGGACTCCACCGAGTCGGTCAGCCGCTGCTTGGCCGAGCCCTTGACGGCGAGCCGGTCGACCACCACCTCGATGGTGTGCTTCTCCTGCTTCTTCAGCTTGGTCGCCGGTGCCTCGCCGATGAACTCGGTGAGCGGGTAGACGGTGCCGTCGACCCGGGCTCGCGCGTACCCCTTGCCCTGGAGTTCGGCGAAGAGGTCGAGATACTCGCCCTTTCGGCCGCGGATCACCGGGGCGAGCACCATGAACTTGGTGCCCTCCTTCATGGCGAGCACCCGGTCGACGATCTGCTGCGGGCTCTGCTTGGAGATCCGTTCGCCGCAGACCGGGCAGTGCGGTTCGCCGACGCGGGCGTAGAGCAGGCGCAGGTAGTCGTAGACCTCGGTGATCGTGCCCACGGTCGACCGGGGGTTGCGCGAGGTGGACTTCTGGTCGATCGACACCGCCGGGCTGAGCCCCTCGATGAAGTCGACGTCCGGTTTATCCATCTGGCCGAGGAACTGCCGGGCGTACGACGACAGCGACTCCACGTAGCGCCGCTGGCCCTCGGCGAAGATCGTGTCGAAGGCCAGGCTCGACTTGCCCGAGCCGGAGAGCCCGGTAAAGACGATCATTGCGTCCCGCGGCAGGTCGAGACTGACGTCACGCAGGTTGTGCTCGCGCGCGCCGCGGATGATCATGCGGTCGGCCACTGTCCGTGTACTCCCGGGAGAAGAAAGCGAGAACCCGTCCGTTCGGGACAGGTTACTGCGACTAAAAAGTTCTGTTATGTCGAGCTTCTGTGGTTCTGCCCAGCTTCGGCAGCAACACACCGTTTCGGCGATCTTGCCGCCGAGGTTCGCTGGCCGTGCAGACGCCAAGAATGCGCCTCGGCAACTTTAGCCCCGGGGTACGACACTTTCTCCCGGCCGCCCATCCGCCCTGCTCAACGGGGTGGGCTGCCCGGGTCCGGCCCGGCACCGACCGGGCCGGGCCGAGCCCTCAGCCTACGGCCGGATCCGCCGATCCGTCCGGCCGCGCCGCCGCCCGCCGCGCGCCTCGGCCGCCAGCCGGGCGTCCCGGCGCCGGGTCTCGAACGCCACCTCGCGTTGCAGCTTGCACCAGCTCTCCCAGCGGCGCGGGCTGAGCCCGCCGTCCTCCAGCGCGGCCCGGACCGCGCAGCCGGGCTCGACCCGGTGCGCGCAGTCGTCGAACCGGCAGGCAGCGGCCAGCTCCGCCACGTCGACGAAGGCGTGGTCCAGGCCACCGGCCGCGTCGAGCAGCCCCACCGCGCGGATCCCCGGCGTGTCCAGCACCGCTCCCCCGCCGGGAATCGGGATCAACGCCCGGTACGTGGTGGTGTGCCGGCCCTTGCCGTCCACCCCCCGGATCCCCTGGGTGACCATCACGGGCGCCCCCGCCAGCGCGTTGACCAGCGTCGACTTGCCCGCACCGGACGGGCCGAGCAGCGCCAGCGTAAGGCCGGCGGCGACCCGTGGCCGCAGCTGCGCCAGCCCGGCGCCGGTCTGCGCGCTCACCGCCAGCACCGGTACGCCGGGCGCCACCTCGGCCACCTGGGCGGCCACCGCCGCCGGATCGGGCACCAGGTCACACTTGGTCAGCACCACCAGCGGCTCGGCGCCGGACGCCCAGGCCAGGGCGAGCATCCGTTCGATCCGCGCCATGTCCGGCGTCGGGTGCATCGGCTCGACCACCGCGGCGGCGTCGAGGTTGGCGGCCAGCACCTGACCGGTGGCGGCCTTGCCGGCGGTCCGGCGCACGATCGCCGTACGCCGGGGCAGCACCACCTCGGCGGTGACCCGGTCATCCGGCCAGACCCGAACCAGCACCCAGTCACCGGCACACGGCAGGCGGGCCGGATCGGCGGCGGCACCGGCCAGGATCGCCCCGGCCAGACTGGCCCGGTACGTCCCGTCGGCGCAGAGTACGACGCACACCCCGCGATCCACCCGGACCACCCGGCCCGGACGCAGGTCGTGCCTGGAATACGCGCTGCCCAGCGCGGCGTCCCAGCCCAGGGACGCGAGATCGAACCTCATGTCAGCCCTCGTCAGAAGTGGTGAACAGGGATGCGGGAGACGCGCACGACGACCGGCATGGTCCCCACCTCCCCTCCGACTCCCGGGTGACGCGTTCACCTCGAACGGTAAGGGCTGCCGACGATCCACCGAAAGCCATTTCCGGGTACGGCCCGCCGATGACCACCGGCGGGGCCGGGACGGCTAGGGTCGGAATGTGACCGTTGACCCCCTGGTTCTGATCGCCGAGGTGGACCGCGCCACGGAGCGGCTGCTCCGTACCGCCGGCACGCTCGACCAAACCACCCTGGCCGAACCGTCGCGACTGCCCGGCTGGAGCCGCGGGCATGTGTTGACCCACCTCGCCCGCAGCGCCGACGCGCTGGTGAACCTGCTCACCGGTGCCCGGACCGGCCGCAACATCCCGCCGTACGCCAGCGTGCAGGCCCGCAACGCCGACATCGACGCGGGCGCCGGCCGCCCGATCGCGGAGCAGCTGGACGACCTGCGCGCCGGCGCCAAGCGGTTCGCCGAGGCGGTTGCCGCGATGCCCGTGGACGCCTGGGCGGCGGTGGTGCGGTCGCACCGCGGTGACCGGGTGGCGGCGGTGCTGGTCTGGACCCGGCTGCGTGAGCTTGAGGTGCACCACGTCGACCTCGCCGTCGGCTACGAGCCGGTCGACTGGCCCGAGGGCTTCGCCCAGCGGCTGCTCAACGAGGCGGCCGGCGACCTGGCCGGCCGCGACGACGTACCGCCGCTGGTGCTGGAGCCGACCGACGCCGGCCGCACCCTGACCGTCGGCCCGGCCGATGCCGGACCCACCGTCGCCGGCCCGGCGCACCTGCTCGCCGGCTGGCTGATCGGCCGGTCCACCGGTGCCGGGCTCACCGTCACCCCGAGCGGCCCCTTGCCCACCCCACCGGACTGGATGTAGAGGTACGAGATGAGTTACCGCGGAGATGTCTCGCCCGGGGGCGCGCCCGACGTACGCGACCTGGACGATCTCACCATCACCAAGGTGTCGGTCGGGCCGATGGAGAACAACGCCTACCTGGTCCGCTGCCGCTCCACCGGCGACCAGGTGCTGATCGACGCGGCCAACGAGGCGCCCCGGCTGCTGGAGCTGGCCGGCGAGACCGGGCTCAGCCACGTGATCACCACGCACCGGCACATGGACCACTGGGTGGCGTTGGAGGAGGTGGTGGCGGCCACCGGCGCGATCAGCCTGGCCCACACCGCCGACGCCGAGGGCCTGCCGATCGACTCGGAGACGCTGGTCGACGGCGACACCGTACGGGTCGGTGGCTGCGCGCTGGAGGTGATCCACCTGGTCGGACACACGCCGGGCTCGATCGCGCTGCTCTACAGCGATCCGGCCGGCGTCCCGCACCTGTTCACCGGCGACAGTTTGTTTCCCGGTGGACCAGGCAAAACGACCGATCCGGCACATTTCGACAGCATCATGAACGACCTGGAGAGCAAGGTCTTCGACCGGCTGCCGGACGAAACCTGGTTCTACCCCGGTCACGGCCGCGACTCGACCCTCGGCGCGGAGCGCCCGTCGCTCGGGGAGTGGCGGGCCCGCGGCTGGTAGTCCGGCCACCCGTACCGGGCACTCGGTCGGCCGTCCGACTCGGCGGCCGTCCGACCGACACCCCGGGCGGGACGTCGGTCAGAGTTCGAAGAGGTCCTTCAACGCCTCGCCGATCCGGGACATGCTCGCCCCGGTGGCCATGCCGACCCGCTCGACACCGGCGACGGCCGGCACCCGGCGCATCCGGTTGACCACCACCACCCCGGTCATCGGGTCGGGCTCGGCCAGCGGTACGACAAACGGCGGCAGTTCCGCAGAGCCGCGCTGGCGGACGATCGGCGCGCAGTACGGCGACGCGCTCGGCCGATCGTTGTGCGCGTCACCGGAGAGCACGATCACCCGGTAGCGCACCTGACTGGGATCACCCACGGTCCAGATCTCACCGCGGTTCACGCCGCCTCGGCCAGGTCATTCCAACCCGCTTCGAGGTTGTCGGCGAGCCGGTCGAACCCGTCGAGCTCATCGCGTACGTCCGGGTTGGCGGCCAGCCACTCGTCCTGCCGGCGGGCGGCGTCGCGCATCGCCTCCCGACGAGCGGCCCGGTCGATCCAGGCGGACAGCGACATGCCCTCCTGGCCGGCGGCGGCGCGGGCGCGGGCGAGTGTGTCGGGGTTCAGACTCAGCGTGACCTTGTCTGCCATACGGAGCACCATACTCGTGGTGGTATGCCCGGCGGTACATTCCGCCGGACGACC
This sequence comes from Micromonospora sp. NBC_01699, assembly GCF_036250065.1. Classification (NCBI taxonomy): domain Bacteria; kingdom Bacillati; phylum Actinomycetota; class Actinomycetes; order Micromonosporales; family Micromonosporaceae; genus Micromonospora; species Micromonospora sp. NBC_01699. The sequence goes on from NZ_CP109199.1 coordinate 5,746,333, forward strand.
GCACCTTCGCGCGTGTCAGCGCTCCGGCCCCGACAGCGCCGACCGGCGCAGGTAACCGGCCACGGCCGGCGGCACCAGGTGCTCCCAGCCCACCATCGGTGTCCGAATTTGGGCAGCCCGGCCGACCAGGGGCTAACCTCGCCGGGTGAATTGGCTGGACATCATCGGTTGGCTCGGCTCCGCAGTGCTGGTCTGGTCCCTGTTGCAGACCCGGGTACTGCGGCTGCGCGCACTGAACCTGGTCGGCTCCCTGGTGCTGATCGGCTACAACGCCGCCCTACAGGTCTGGCCGGGGGTCGGGCTGAACGTGGTGATCGCGGTGATCAACATCTGGTACCTGCGCCGGATGCTCGCCACCCGGCACGACGAGCGGACCTACGAGGTGGTCGAGGTCGGCACCGGCGACGGCTTCCTGGCCCACACGCTGCGCGTACACGGCGCCGACATCGCCCGGTTCAACCCGGGCTTCGAGTGGCACGGCACCGAGCCGGACCGGACGGCCTTCCTGGTCGTACGCGCCGACGAGGTGGTCGGCGTGGTCCTGGTCGACGGACGGGAGAGCGGCGTGGCCCGAATCGAGCTGGACTACGTGACCCAGCGGTTCCGGGACTTCACCCCCGGCGAGTTCGTCTACCGACGCAGCCGGCTGTTCACCGACCGGGGCTTCCGCCGGGTGGTCAGCCCGCCCGCGATGGTGGCGCCGTACTACGACCGGCTCGGCTTCCGGCGCGACGGCGACTCGTGGGTCCTCGACCTGCCACCGGTCAACTCAGCAGCTGGAGCACGTCCATCCGACTGATCTCCGCGTCCTCGACCGAGTCGCTGGCCGAACCGTGGTAGCTGGCCAGCACCCGGAACCGGTCCGCCGGTAGGTAGACCCGACCGGGATCGCCGACCAGCACCCTGGCCCCCCGCGCGGCGGCCCGCTCCAGGAACGGCAGCATCCGGTCGGCCAGGGCCCGGCGGTAGAAGACGTCACCGGCCAGGACCAGGTCCGCCGCGAAGCCGTCGCCGTCGAGCAGATCGCCGTCGGCCTGGTCCACCTCGACCTCGTTCGCCCGCGCGTTCATCCCGATCACAGCCAGCGCGTACGGGTCGATGTCGTTGGCGATCACCGTCGCCGCCCCGGCCAGCCCGGCGGCGATCGCGGCGAGCCCGGACCCGGCCGCCAGGTCGAGTACGCGCAGACCGGTGACCGCCTCGGGATGGTCCAGCACGTACCGGGCCAGGGCCTGCCCACCCGGCCACGCCGACGCCCAGTACGGCGGCGCCAGCACCGCCCCGGCCTCGGCCTCCATCCTGGCCCACCAGACGATGGCGTCCTCGGCCAGGTGCAGGCGTACCTCGGGCACGAACGGAACCTCGACCAGCCGGAGCCGGTCCAGGCCATCGGCACCGGTCGCGGAGATCTTGGTTTCGAGATCGGCTAGCGGTCCCGCCGTCCGTCTCGTCACCGGTCCAGCATGCCCCAGACGGGGCCCTCGGGCGCCGGATTTCGGCCGGGTGTCGCCTAGCCGCGACTTCGCGCCGCATCAACCGGGTCGGAACGCTAGTGTCGGTGAGGTGTGGGACGACCACCGTCGCACACCCGTTAAGGAGATTTGGATGGCAACCGGCACCGTGAAGTGGTTCAACTCAGAAAAGGGCTTCGGCTTCATCGAGCAGGACGGCGGAGGACCGGACGTCTTCGTCCACTACTCCGCCATCGACAGCCAGGGCTACCGGGAGCTCAACGAGGGTCAGCAGGTCGAGTTCGAGGTGACCCAGGGGCAGAAGGGTCCGCAGGCGGCGAATGTCCGGCCGCGCTGAGCCAACGGCGGCGGGCACCGTACAGCACCACCCAGCCGACGGTCAGGCCGATTCCGACCGTCGCGATCATCGTGAACGACTCTCCGGGCAACAGTCCACCGAGTGAGTTCGCCGCTGTGCCCAGCAGCACGTACAGCCCGGCCCAGAGCGCGGCACCGAGTGCCGCACAGGAGACGAAGCGGCGGTAGGACATTCGTAGACCGCCGGCGGCCAGTGGCAGCAACGCGTTGAACACCGGCAGGAACGGGGCCACCATCACCATCCGGCCGCCACCGCGGTGCAGGATGCCCTCGGCGGCGGCCCACCTCGCCTCGCCGATCCAGGCTCCGATCCGGCCGTGCCGGATCCGGTCGCCGAACAGCCGGCCGGCGAGGAAGCTCAACGACCAGCCGACCACGCAGCCGGCAATCACGCTGAGGTAGGCACCGGCGGGTCCGCCCGGTCGGCCGGTGCCCACCACGGCGAGCACCGCGATGTCGCCGGGCACCAGCACGCCCACCAGCGGGATCGTGTCCAGCAACATGATCACGCCGAGCCCCGCCAGGTACAGCGCGGCCGGCAGCTCACCGAGCTGCGTCAACCAGTCCGCCATGCCCACACCCCCGCTGTGCCATGACCCCACCGTAGGCGGATCGGCCAACAAAAACCTCCGGGACAGACCCCTCGATCACCACCGGAAACCCCTGAATCCACTCAGGGGAGTCCCCGATTTCCCGATCACACCCGAAACTGTCTCGGCATCGATTGCCGTCCCCGCCCCGACCGGCTACGGTCAGCGGCCGTGGACGCTGACTTCCTCATCATCGGCGGTGGGATAGCCGGCGCCAGCGCGGGCTACCATCTGGCCGCGTACGGGCGGGTGGTCCTGCTGGAGATGGAGCAGGTCACCGGCTACCACGCGACCGGGCGTTCGGCCGCGTTGTTCTCCGAGTACTACGGCGGTCCGGTGGTGCGGGCGTTGGCCTCGGCCAGCCGGTCCTTCCTGGATGGTCCGCCGCCGGGCTTCTGCGCTGCCCCGCTGCTCACCCCGCGCGGGATGCTGGCGCTCTGCCCGGCCGGTGGGGACGCCAGCTTCGACGCGGCACTGGCCGACGAACTCGCCGCGCCGACCCCGGCCCGCGAGATCGACCCGGCCGAGGTGCGGTCGTACTGTCCGATCATCCGGCCCGGCCGCTACCACCGGGCGATGGTCCGCCCGGCCACGCAGGACATCGACGTGGACGCGCTGCACCAGGGCTTCCTGCGGGGCATCCGGGCGGGCGGCGGGCGGGTGGTGCGGTCGGCCCGGGTCCGGGAGCTGGGCCCGGTGGTCGGCGGCTGGCGGGCGGAGACGGACGCCGGGCCTTTCACCGGTGGGCAGGTGGTCAACGCCGCCGGTGCCTGGGCCGACCAGGTGGCCGAGCTGGCCGGGGTACGCCCGGTCGGCCTGACCCCGCTGCGGCGGACCGCGTTCCTGGTGGACCTGCCGGACGGGGTCAGCGCGCACCGGTGGCCGATGGTGTCGGACGTGGCGGAGACGTTCTACTTCAAGCCGGAGTCGGGCCGGCTGCTGATCTCGCCGGCCGACGCCACCCCGACCCCGGCGGGTGACGTCCGCCCCGACGACCTCGACGTCGCGGTCGGCGCGGCCAGGGTGGAGGAGGCCACCACCCTGACCATCCGGCGGGTGCACCGCGCCTGGGCCGGGCTGCGCACGGCGGCCGCCGACGACGTGCCGGTGGTCGGCCGGTCCGCGGACGCGGAGGGTTTTCTCTGGCTGGCCGGCCTGAGCGGGTACGGCATGCAGATCGCCCCGAGCGTCGGCCGCCTGCTCGCGGCCCTGGCCACCGGGGCCACCCCGCCCGACCCGGGCATCGACCCGGCCCTCGTCGCACCCGACCGCCTGCACTGACCCGACCGCCGGGGTCGAACCGTTCGTCGTGTCCACCCGACCCGACCGCCGGGGTCGAACCGTTCGTCGTGTCCACCCGACCCGGCCACCGGGGTCGAACCGTTCGTCGTGTCCACCCGACCCGGCCACCGCGGGTTGAGCCGTCGGCGCGTTCCGCCTGACCCGACCGCTGCCACCGACCCGGCCGCCGAGGGTCGCGTTGTCGGCGTATTCGCCGTGAGCAGAAGCGGTGTCGGCCGGCGCCGGGCCCGCCTAGCGTGGGCGCATGGAGAGGACTGCGTTGGTCATCGGAGCGACCGGCCAGGTCGGCCGGGCGACCGTACGAGCGTTGGTGCGGGACGGGTGGCAGGTGCGGGCCGGGTCCCGGGGCGGCCGCGGCGGGCCACTGTGGCCGCTCGACTGGCACGTGCACCCGGTCCCGCTCGACCGGGAGAACGACGACGAGTTGGCCGAGGCGGTCGGCGACGGTTGTGACCTGGTGGTCGACACGGTCGCGTACGGTGCCCGGCACGCCCGGCAACTGATCGGGCTGTCCGACCGGATCGGCTCGGCGGTGGTGGTCTCCAGCGCCGCGGTCTACCTCGACGACCGGGGGCTGGGGTTCGGTGCCGACGGGGTGACCTTCCCCGTGCCGATCGCCGAGACCCAGCCGACCGTCGTCGCGGAGACCGGCGACTACGCGGCCGAGAAGGCCGCGCTGGAGCGGGAACTGCTCGCCGCCGGGGCGATCCTGCCCACCACCCTGCTGCGCGCCGGGGCCATCCACGGCCCGCACAGCGTGCACCCGCGCGAGTGGCACTTCGTCAAGCGGGCGCTGGACCGTCGGCCAGCCAGGGTGCTCGCGTACGGCGGGGAGAGCCGGTTCCACCCGGTCTCGACCGCCAACCTGGCCGAGCTGGTCCGGCTGGCCGCGGCCGAGCCGGGGGCCAGGGTGCTCAACGCCGCCGATCCGGAGGCGCCGACCGTACGGGAGATCGGCGCCGCCATCCACTCCGTGCTCGACCACTCGGCCGACGAGGTGCTGATCGACGGGCCCTCGCCGGCACCGCCGGTGGGCGAGACGCCCTGGTCGACGGCGAACCCGGTGGTGCTGGACATGAGCGTGGCCCAGCGGCAGCTCGGCTACCGCCCGGTCACCGACTACCTCGGGTCGCTGCCGGAGACGGTGAGCTGGCTGGTGGACGCCGCCCGGGAGCGGGACTGGCGCACGGTGTTCACCGACCTGCTGGAGTACCGGACCGACTACTTCGACTACGCCGCCGAGGACGCCTGGCTGGCCCGGCACCGCTGAGCTGGCCCGGCACCGCTGGCCGGCGGGCTCGTACGCTACCCGCCGGTCACGGTTCAGTTCTGTAGGTAGCCCTGCGAGACGCGGGCCTCGGCGAGCAGCCGGGAGAAGGCGTCCGCGTCCGACTCCACCAGCAGCGGCACGGTCGCGCCGCCGCCCAGGGAGCGCAGGTAGTTGAACTCGACCGGGCCGATGTGCCGGACCTTGCCGCTGTCGTGCACGAGGAAGATCGGGCTGGGGTTCTGCGTGGTGCTCTGGATGAGATACATGAGACGTACCTTTCTGGTCGTCGATCTCCTAGGGTTCGATGATCCATCTGGGGCGACGCCGTTCCGGTACCGGAACCGGCGCCGGCTCGGAGCCGGAGCCGGAGCCGGAGCCGCACAGTTCCTGCGCCCGCGAGACGATCTCCGGCTTCTGGGCGATGATGGCGTGGCCGGGGCACTGCGGATGCCCCCAGTTGACGCCGCTCTCCGCCCCCATGCTGTGGTGGCCGAGGCCCCGGCCGGACGGACTGGTAGCGATCTGTAGTGGGATGTCGTAGATCTGGTGGGCGCGTACCAGAAGGCGGGCATTCGCCTCGATCTGCTGCGCGGTGAGTCCGCCCGGGACGAAGCCCTCGTTCTCGACACTGAGCCAGGTGGGGTTCCCGGACCGTTGGGCCCAGGACCGGATGTCGGTGTCCACCATCTGTGCGATCCGTCCGTCCTTCGCGATCACGAAGTGTGACGAGACCCGGGCGGTGGGATTCTTCTGCCAGGCGATGGTGCCGTCGAAGTAGCCCTCGGCGATGTGCAGCACGATGCCGCGGTGTTCGACCATCCGGTCGCTGGCCTCATTGGGGTTCCTGTCACCGTCACCGGAGTTGACGGTCGGGCCACGCCAGGTGGCGAGATCGGTCCAGAGTGCCATTGCATTTCTCCTATCGGCGCGTCTTACCCGAAATGGATTGACAGTGCCGATCGTCCAACCTGTCCGACTTGAGAGTATCGTCGCCTACACGCCACTGACCAGGGGAAACGTGTGTCAGTTTCCGTCAGGCGCACGTCGGATCGACCGCCGACACACTGCCGGCAGTCGATCTACCAACGGCTCGATCACCAAAGACGGTGGACCACGGAGAAGCCGTACGACTCAGAAACCGAGGCACTCACACTCGGTCATCAACGTACGCACGTTGTCGGTGTACCTGATGTTCGAGACCCTCAGGTCGTACGTCCCGTCGGGCCGTTCCACCAACACCGTCCCCGGCCCCATGTTGTACGCCGAGATCACCGCGTTGAGCATGCACGGATCGACATGATCGACACAGTCCGTAACCTTCACGTCGTAACCCAACCCGCTCAGGTCACCCAAGTACTTGATCAACCAGGCCAGGTAGTTGGCCCCGAGTTTCGCGTTGTCCCGGTACTCGCGGATGTCGTACGACTGGCCGAACCGGTTGTTGACCTGCTCCGCCGTACCCGGCATCACCTGCATCAGCCCGACGCCGCCGTCGCACGCCTCGATGTTGGACTGCCACCCGCTCTCCTGCCAGGCGACCGCCTTGACCAGGTTCAGCGGCACCCTGATCTCCGGTGCCGAACCGGGCCAGTAGGTCACGTTCGCGGCGGCGGTCAACGCCGCCTTGGCCTCGGCCCGGCTCGCCTGCTCACCCACGTACTTCGGACCGGTACAGCCCGGCGGAGCGGGTCGGACCGCCGGTGGCGGCGGGATGTCCTTCTTCGGCACCTGCTTCGGCGGTGCCTTCGGCTTCGTCGGCTTGGGCTTGGCGCCGGTCCTGCTCGGGGTCGGGGACGCCGAGCCCGTCGGGCCGGTGCCCAGACCCTCGGCGAGCGGCGCGGTCGGCGGGACGCTCGGCGTACCGCCGGCCGACGGGTCGGTGGTCGCCCCGACCGGCGCCGCCACCGGATCGGCCACCGGCCGATCACCACCACACCCGGCCATCAACAGCGCGAGCGTCAACACCCCCGCGACCATCCCGATCCGGCGCGTCCGTGCAGTCATCGCAGCCCTCCCCCGTCGAGTCCGCTCCGGCCGGCACCACCGCCCGGCGATGCGTCAGCCGAGCCGGACCCTAACAAGCACCAACGGTCGCCCGGTGCCCCGACCGGCACCGATCGCCGATCCAACGGGAACGGATCATGACCCGGTCGGCTGAGACTTCGGTGGTGCGGCGCCGTGTACGGCCCGGTCCCGGGTGGCCCAGGCGACCATGAACACCGCCGTCCAGAGCACCCCGAGCAGGATCGACGTGGCCGTCTCGCTGGCCGAACTCCAGCCCACGTAGAGCCGCGCCGCCCCGACCGTCACCACTCCGACCGCCGCACCGGTCCAGGCCGCCACCGCGACCGGCCAGTGGCCGTGCCGGGCCAACAGCCAGGCGAGCGTGCAGAGGCCGGCGGTGACGATCGCGTTCTGGTTCGGGAAGGCCGCCACCGCCGCACCCGCCCCGTCCGGTGTGCGCTGCCCCGGCTGGGTCAGGTCCGCGACCAGGGCCAGCAGCACCAACGGCAGCGACGCCCCGACCGTGCCGACCACGCTGACCAGGTCGGCCTGCCACGGCCGGGACCGCCAACCGACCAGCAGCGCGACCAGGGCCACCGCGATGATCAGGAACGAACCGCGGAAGACGTTCAGTACGGTGATCGCCGCGTCGGCCGTACCGGCGGCCCGCTGCTCGGCGAACCACTGCGCGATCGCGTGGTCGACCACGTACAGGCCGCTCTGGTGGATCACCAGGTCGACCAGGTACGCCAGCCCCAGACCGGTGGCGAAGAGCAGACCGAGCCCGGTGAGCAGGTTGATCAACAGGGTCCAGCCGGGACCGATGTGCATGGCGAGCAGGAAGAACAGCACCCCGTAGCGGCCGGCCAACCAACGCACCGGCGGCAGCGCGCGGGCCCGGCCCAGCAGTGCGCGTACCGGATCGGGGTTGCGGCCCAGCCACCGCCCGCCGAGCACGATCGCCAGCACCGCGACCAGCAGCACCAGCACCGCCGTGGTCGCCTTGCCGAGATAGCTGGACACCGTCTCGTACGACTCGCCGGCCAGGTAACCGACCGTCACCGAGCCGCCGACCCAACTCAGCACCCCGGCCAGGTTCCACGGGGCGAACCGCCGGTACGGCATCCCGGAACTGCCCGCCAGCCGGGGCACCAGCGTCCGCGCGTACGCGATCCACCGGGCCACCAGCACCGCGCGCCCCGCGCGGCGGGCGAGCAGCTCGTCGGCCTTGGCCCAGCGTTTCGCCCCGATCCGCCGCCCCCACTTGCTGGCCCGGATCCGGGGCCCGTGTCGCCGGCCGCTGTGGAACGCCACCGAGTCGCCGACCAGCGCCGAGGAGATCATCACCACCAGCGCGGTGCCGAGGTCCAGGGTGCCGGTGAAGGACAGGAACCCGACCAGCAGCAGGGTCGCCTCGCTGGGCACCAGCAACCCCAGCACCAGGAACCCCGTCTCGCCCCCGACCAGCGCCGCCGCGACCAGGTAGACCAGCAGCGGCGGCAACTGCTCAAGCAGGCTCACCACCGAATGCATTTCCACCCCCGGACCACGCCGGCCAGCATGCCAGTCCGGAACAACCCCATGACAGCGGTTTGGGGGAGATCCCGACCACCTCCGGGGTGACCCCGACGCAACCGCAGCGAAGGAGGAGGGAGGATAGTGTCATGCAGACCCGCGCCGACCTACGCAACGTCGCCATTATCGCTCACGTCGACCACGGCAAGACAACCCTGGTCGACGCCATGTTGCGGCAGTCCGGGGCGTTCAGCGCCCGGGCCGAGATGGCCGACCGGGTGATGGACTCGATGGACCTGGAGCGAGAAAAGGGCATCACCATTCTCGCCAAGAACACCGCCGTGCGTTACGTGCCGGCGGACGGCTCCGACCCGGTCGTGATCAACATCATCGACACCCCCGGCCACGCCGACTTCGGCGGCGAGGTCGAGCGCGGCCTGACCATGGTCGACGGCGTGATCCTCCTGGTCGACGCGAGCGAAGGCCCGCTGCCGCAGACCCGGTTCGTGCTCCGCAAGGCCCTCAAGGCCCGGATGCCGATCATCCTCGTGATCAACAAGGTGGACCGGTCGGACGCCCGGATCAAGGAGGTGCTCGATGACACCTACGAGCTCTTCCTCGACCTGGACGCCGACGAGGAACAGATCGACTTCCCGATCATCTACGCCTGCGCCCGCGACGGCATCGCCTCGCTGACCCAGCCCGTCGACGGCACCGTCCCCGGCGACAGCACCTCCCTGGAACCACTGTTCCGCACCCTGCTGACCACCATCCCGCCGCCGTCGTACACCGAGGGCGCCCCGATGCAGGCGCACGTCACCAACCTCGACGCCTCGCCGTTCCTCGGCCGGCTGGCCCTGTGCCGGGTCCGCGAGGGCACCATCCGCAAGGGTGAGACCGTCGCCTGGTGCCGTACCGACGGCACCACCGAACGGGTCCGGATCTCCGAGATGCTGATGACCGACGGCCTGGAGCGCAAGCCCGCCGAATCGGCCGGGCCGGGCGACATCATCGCCGTCGCCGGCATCCCGAACATCATGATCGGCGAAACGCTGGCGAACCTCGAAGACCCGCGACCGCTGCCGCTGATCACCGTCGACGAGCCGGCCATCTCGATGACCATCGGCACCAACACCTCGCCGCTGGTCGGCCGGGTCAAGGGCGCCAAGGTCACCGCCCGCATGGTCAAGGACCGGCTGGACAAGGAACTGATCGGCAACGTGTCGCTGCGGGTCCTGACGACCGAACGGCCGGACGCCTGGGAGGTGCAGGGCCGTGGCGAACTGGCGCTGGCCATCCTGGTCGAGCAGATGCGCCGCGAGCAGTACGAGCTGACCGTCGGCAAGCCGCAGGTCGTCACCAAGGAGATCGACGGCAAGACCTGCGAGCCGGTCGAACGGCTGACCATCGACGCCCCGGAGGAGTACCTCGGCGCGATCACCCAGCTCCTCGCCACCCGCAAGGGCCGGATGGAGCAACTGGTCAACCACGGCACCGGCTGGATCCGGATGGAGTGGCTGGTCCCGGCCCGCGGCCTGATCGGCTTCCGGACCGAGTTCCTCACCGACACCCGGGGCACCGGCATCCTGCACCACGTCTTCGAGTCCTACGAGCCGTGGTTCGGCGAGCTGCGTACCCGCAACAACGGCTCGCTCGTCGCCGACCGGGCCGGTGTGGTCACCCCGTTCGCGATGATGAACCTCCAGGAACGCGGCACCCTCTTCGTCGAGCCGACCAGCGAGGTCTACGAGGGCATGCTGGTCGGTGAGAACTCCCGCGCCGACGACATGGACGTCAACATCACCAAGGAGAAGAAGCTCACCAACATGCGCGCCTCCAGCAGCGACGAGACGGAGAAGCTGATTCCGCCGCGCAAGCTGACCCTGGAGCAGGCCCTGGAGTTCTGCCGCGAGGACGAGTGCGTCGAGGTGACCCCGGCGACGATCCGGCTGCGCAAGGTCATCCTCGACCAGAACACCCGCGGCCGGGCCACGGCCCGCCGCAAGCACGCCGGCTGACCGGCGCCGTACCCCCGGAAGATCCGCCGATCGACTACGGTCGGCGGCATGACCTGGGACAGGCTCGACCGTGAGCTGGCCACCACGGCCGGCACGGTTTCGGTGTACGCGGGCCGGCTCGACGCCGCGCCCGCGTACACCCGCCTGCCGGCGCGCACCCACTACGCGGCCAGCACGATGAAGGTCGCCGTACTCGGCGCGCTCTACCGGGCGGCCGACACCGGCGCCCTCGACCCGGACACCCCGGTGCCGGTCGAAAACGACTTCGACTCCGCCGCTCCCGGCGCACCCCGCTTCCGGTGCAACCCCGGCTACGACAGCGACCCGGCCGTCTGGGCCCATGTCGGCGGCCGAGCCTCCCTCCGCTGGCTCGCCGAACGCATGATCGTCCGATCCAGCAACCTGGCCACCAACCTGGTCATCGGCCACGTCGGCCTGCCCGCGGTCAACGCCGTCTGGGCCCTGGCCGGCGCCCGACACAGCCACACCGGACGCGGCATCGAGGACTTCGCCGCCCGCGACGCCGGCATCGACAACCCGATCACCGCCGCCGACCTAGCCGCCGTCCTCGGCACCATCGCCCGCGGCACCGACACAACCGGCCCACTGGGCACCCCGGCGGCCTGCACCGCCATGCTCCGGGTCCTGTTCGACCAGGAACACCGGGACGACCTCGCCGCCGGACTGCCCCCCGACACCCGGGTCGCACACAAGAACGGCTGGGTACGCGGCATCCGGCACGCCGCCGGGGTGGTCTTCCCCGACGACGCGCCCCCGTACACGGTGGTGGTCTGCACCAGCGGCGACCCGGACGGCGGCGGCACCGACCCGGACGCGGCGGCCCGCCGTCTGATCGCGCGCGTCTCCGCCACGGTCTGGGCCAGCCGGCACGACCTCACCCCGGGCGAACCCGCCTGAGCCGGTGATCGCCGGCCGATAGGGTGCCGGACATGGCCATCGCCTCGGTCCGCACCCACCGGCTCACCGCCCCGCTGCACACCCCGTTCGTCACCGCGCTGCGCCGGACGACCACCGTCGAGACGCTGGTGGTGGAGATCGTCGACACCGACGGGCGGTCCGGTTTCGGCGAGGCGCCACAGGTCTGGCAGGTCACCGGCTCCTCGATCGCCGGGGCACAGGCATGCGTGGCCGAGCTGCTCGCCCCGCTGCTGGTCGGCCGGAACCCCGACGACCTGGTCGCCCGCTGTACCGAGATACGCCGGGCGGTCGCCGGCAACGAGGCCGCCCTCGCCGCCACCGACACCGCCCTGCACGACCTGGCCGCGCGCCGGCTCGGCGTACCCCTGGTCCGGCTGCTCGGCGGCACGACCCTGCGCGTACCCACCGACGTGACCCTCGCTGCCGGCGAGGCCGGCGCCCTCTCCGCCGCCGCCACCCGGCGGGTGGCCGAGGGCTTCACCGTCCTGAAGATCAAGGTGGGCGCGGACGCCGCCGGTGACCTGGCCCGGGTCCGGGCGGTCCGGGCCGCGGCCGGACCGGACGCCCGGATCCGGCTCGACGCCAACCAGGGCTGGACCCCACGGGAGGCGGTCCGGGTCATCCGGGGAATCGAGGACGCCGGCCTGGACGTGGAACTGGTCGAACAACCCGTGTCCCGCTGGGACCTGGACGGGCTCGCCTGGGTCAGTGACCGGGTCACCGTCCCGATCCTCGCCGACGAGTCCGTCTTCGGGCTGCGCGACCTGGTCGCCGTGATCCAGCGGCGGGCCGCCGACCTGGTCAACGTGAAGCTGGCCAAGTGCGGCGGCCTCGGCGTCGCCCGTGGCCTGCTCGAACTCGCCGCAGCACACGGGATCGGCACCATCGTCGGCTCGATGATGGAGAGCCAGATCGGCGTCGGCGCCGCCGCCAGCCTGGTCGCCGCCTACGGCACCACCGCCGTCTCCGACCTGGACGCCGCCTGGTGGCTCGCCTCCTCGCCGGTACAGGGCGGCATCCGGTACGAGGACGCCTGCGTCCTGCTGCCCGACGCGCCCGGACTGGGCGTCAGCGGACTGCGCTGAGTACCGCCGCGCCAATCCGGATCGCGACGCCGTCGGTCGTCCACGAGAGCGCACATGGACGTGTTGCCGCCCGTCAGGGTGTTCCGTAGGGTCGGCCGGGAAGACCGGGAGAAGGTGGGTCCCCGCTGATGTTGCAACCTGGAGTGGCATTGCAGGCCGGCCAGGAGGCCGTGGTCCGGGTCGCCGTCGCGACCCTCTGGGCCGGCCCGGAGGCGGTCCGACCGGTGGACGAGCCGGCCCTCGCGCCCCGGACCACGGACATTCCGGCCTGGATCTCCGCGATGACCGCGGACCAACAGGTCGGCGACTGTGTGCTCAGCCAGTTGCTGCTCGGAGAACGGGTGCTGATCGAGGAGATCCGGCCGGACGGCTGGGCCCGCCTGATCGCAACCGAACAACCCGCCGCCAAACTCGACCCACGCGGCTATCCCGGCTGGTTGCCGGTGGAACAGCTCGCCGCCGCACCGAGCGCCCCGGCCGGCACCCAGCCGGTTGTGGTCGACGCCACGGCCACCGCGCTGCACGCCGCACCGGACGGCGACGTGGTGCTGCCCGACGTCATTCTCGGCACCCGGCTGACCCTGGCAGGCCCGACCCGCGACGGCTGGAGCCCGGTGTACGCCCCCGGCCACGACCACCCGCTCTGGCTGCCGGCCGACCACCTCGCCCCGATCCCGAACCGGCCGCCGAGCGCGGTCGAGGTGCTCGCGGTGGCGACCCGCCTGCTCGACGTCGTCTACCTGTGGGGCGGGGTGTCCGCGTACGGGATCGACTGCTCCGGGCTGGTGCACCTGGCCTGGCGCCGGTTCGGGGTACGGCTACCGCGCGACGCCGACGACCAGGCGAACGCCACCACACCCGTACCGCTGGGTGCGGAGCGCCCCGGCGACCTCTATCTCTTCGCCCGCCCCGGCCGCAACATCCACCACATAGGCATCGTCACCGCCGAACCCGGGTACGGCGACAACCGGCGGATGTTGCACGCCTCGTCCAGCCAGCGGCGGGTGCTGGAGGAGTCGCTCACCGAGGACCGGCGGGCCACCCTGGTCGGGGTGCACCGGGTCGGCCCCTGCGCCGAGTGACCCACCGCCGCTGGCGCTAGTGACCCGCCTCGGCGAGTTGCTTGCGCCGGTCGCTGGCCGACTTGATCAGGCTGGCCACGGTGGCCACGCCCAGCGTGCCCAGGATGACCACCAGGGAGAGCCAGATCGGTACGTGCGGCGCCCAGCCGACGTGCTCGCCGCCGTTGATGAACGGCAGGTTGTTGTCGGCCAGCGCCTCCAGCACCAGCTTGACCCCGATGAAGCCGAGCACCACCGCGAGGCCGATGTTGAGGTAGACCAGCCGGTCGAGCAGCCCCCCGAGCAGGAAGTAGAGCTGCCGCAGCCCCATCAGCGCGAACACGTTCGCGGTGAACACCAGGTACGGATTCTGGGTGATCCCGAAGATCGCCGGGATGGAGTCGAGCGCGAAGATCAGGTCTGTGGTGCCGATCGCGATCATCACGATCAGCAACGGCGTGAACATGCGCCGCCCGTTCTCCCGCACGGTCAGCTTGCCGCCGGCGAAGTCCGAGGTGATCGGCAGCGCCCGGCGGCTCCACCGGATCAGCACGTTCTCCTTGAACTCCTCCTCGTCCGGCTCGCCCTGGCGGAAGAAGTTGATCGCCGTGTAGACCAGGAACGCGCCGAAGATGTAGAAGACCCAGGAGAACTGGGAAATCAGGGCCGCGCCGGCCGCGATGAAGCCGCCCCGCATCACCAGCGCCAGCACGATGCCGATGAGCAGCACCTTCTGCTGATACTGCCGGGGTACGGCGAAGCGGCCCATGATGATCACGAAGACGAAGAGGTTGTCGACCGAGAGGCTGTACTCGGTCAGCCAGCCGGTGTAGAACTCGCCGGCCGTGGAGAGATCCGTGGTCAGCCAGAGCCCCACGCCGAACAGCAGGGCCAGGGCGACGTAGAAGCCGACCCAGAGACTGGACTCGCGGATGCTCGGCTCGTGCGGCCGACGCCCGATGATCAGCAGATCAACTGCCAGCACCACGCCCAGCGCGACCAGCGTTACGACCCACACCCAGGTGGACACGTTCAAATCATTCCTCCGGCAGACACTCGGCACACCCGAAACGGCACACCCGTACGGGCGTGCCGTGGCTGGTGCTGCCGAACCTGGGTGACTGTCGGAGGTCTCTTCCACCAGCGGCACCCGGAACACCGCTCCGACAGCCACTGACCGACGGGCCGGGTCGACCTCCGGACCAGCCGGGGAAGACCGTGTTGACGACGCCGCCGCGAGGGAATACTCCCCTCCTTGCCGCCATCATCCCCCATCCCGAACCCATCAGGCACCTCGACCGGATGCGTTCTTCCCCACCCCCACCCCCCACGTGCCCCACACCACAACCCCAACCCATCCTAGGAGGCTAGGTGCCCTGCCCCTGCCCCTGCCCCTGCCCCTGCCCCTGCCCCTGCCCCTGCCCCTGCCCCTGCCCCTGCCCCTGCCCCTGCCCCGTCGATCTTGCACTTGTGGCTGTTGACGTATGCGAACAAGCTGCCTAATCCGGGCGCCACAACTGCAAGATCGGTGGGGCGGGGGCGGACGGGGCGGGGCGGGCGGGGCGGGGCGGGGCGGACGGGGCGGGACGGACGGGGCGGGACGGGCGGGGCGGGACGGGCGGGGCGGGGGCGGGTGGGGTGGGGGGAGGGGGGGCGTGGGAGGGTGGGGGGATGGTGCTTGAGGTTGCGTTGATTGAGGTCGTCCCGGGGCGGGAGGACGAGTTTGCCGTCGCGTACGCCGAGGGCCACAAGGTTCTCGCCAGCACGCCCGGCGTCCGCTCGGTACGGATGACCCGGGGCGTGGAGTCGCCCTCCCGGTTCGTCCTGCTGGTCGAGTGGGACTCGGTGGCGGCGCACGAGGAGAACTTCCGCGGCACCGAACGATTCACCATCTGGCGCGGACTCATCGGCCCGTTCTTCGCCGCGCCCCCGGTGGTCGAGCACTTCACCGACGTACCGGCCTGAGCGGACGAGTTTCTGTCGTACCGCACGGCTAGCCTCTCGTCGTCCACACGCGACCCGAGGGAGCCGACGCATGTACCGACAGGGCGACGTCCTCGTCCATCCGATCGACCCGGCCGAGGTCCCGATCGGGCTGGTTCCCGCCGGCCGGGACGCGCGGGGCCGGTTGGTGCTGGCCCGGGGTGAGGCGACCGGGCACGCCCACGTGGTCAGCGGTGCCGGCGTCACCCTGTGGACCCTGCCCGACCAAACCGAGCCGACGATCCTGCTGATCGAGGGCTACGGCCGGCTCGGCCACGAGGAGCACGGACCGATCCCGCTGCCCGCCGGTGTCTACCGGGTGGTCCGCCAGCGGGAATACCTGCCCGGCACCTGGCGACCGGTGGCCGACTGATGACCACCGTGACACCGCAGGCCACCCCCGCGCCGCACATCGCCCCCGCGCCACACACCGCCCCCGCGCCGCAGACGACCCCGGCGCCACACACCGCCCCCGCGCCGCAGACGACCCCGGCGCCACACACCGCCCCCGTATCGCAGACCGCCCCCGTATCGCAGACCGCCGCTGCATCGCGGACCGCCGCCGGGCGGCCGGCCGCCTCGGCAGCACCGGCGACACCGGACCCGGCGCCGCCGCGAGTCGCCGGGCAGTCCGACGAGAGCGCCGCCCGGCTGGCCCGCGCTGCCGACGACTGGCTGGCCCGTGGCCTGGCCACCGAGCCGGCGGACCGGCCGGCCGCCGAGGCCGCCGTCCGGGAGGCGTACGCCGCAGCCAGCCTGGCCGCGCCCGAAACGGTGCTCTGGCTGGGCTCCCCGTACGCCGGGGCGCTCGCGGCGGCCCTCCTGACCCAATCTTCCTCCGGCACCGCCGGACCCGGCGGGTTCGGGGCCGCCGGGTCCGGCGGGCCCTCCCCCTCCAACGATCCGCTGGCCGAGGTCGGCGACACCGCGACCCGCCCAACCCTGCCCGAGGTCGGCGACACCGCGACCCGCCGAGCCCTGGCCGAGGTGGTGGCGGCGCTGCGGGCACAGGGATACGAGCCCCGCCCGGACGCCGCCGGGCGCTCGGTGCGGGCCCGGCTGCGTACGGCACCCTGGGCGGCGGCGCGGGCCGACGCGGTCGCCCGGCTCGGCGCGACCGGCTGGGCGACCCACTGGGCGGCCGGCGGGCAACGCACCTGGCACCTGCTCAGCGACCGGGTGGTCACCCCGCTACGCACCCGGCTCACCGACGAGCTGACCGACGGGGTGCCGGCCCCGTTCGCCCGCCGCACTCGGGCCGCCCTGCTCGACGTGGTGTTCGGCCAGCACGACGCGGCCTGGCTGAGTGCGTTCGACAACGAGCCGGTGCTGACCTCGCTGGCCTCGGTGGCCGGCGCGGCCGGCTGGTGGTGGCCGTACGAGCGGGTGGTGATCCTGACCGAGCGGCCGGTGCGGGTCGAACGGGACAACCTCGGCCGGCTGCACCACGGGGACGGGCCGGCGCTGCTCTACCCGGACGGTTTCGGCCTGCACGCCTGGCGGGGCATGCCGATCCCGGCCGACGTCGCCGCCGAGCTACCCCGGCTGACCGTGGAGCGGATCCGGGCCGAGGGCAACGCCGAGGTACGGCGGGTGATGCTGGAGCACTTCGGCTACGACCGCTACCTGCGCGACAGCTTCGCGAAGGCGATCCACCGCGACGAGTTCGGGGTGCTGTGGCGGATCGAGCTGCCGCAGGACGAGCCGTTGGTGATGGTCGAGGTGGTCAACGCGACCCCGGAGCCGGACGGCACCAGCCGCACCTACTGGCTGCGGGTGCCGCCGCAGACGCGTACGGCGCGGGGCGGGGTGGCGTGGACCTTCGGTCTGACCGAGCAGGAGTACGCCCCGCTCACCCAGACCTGAACAGCGGCGGCTCAGCGCAGGGCGCCGGCCGGTACGCCCCACCGGGCACCGGCCGCGCCCGGCGCGGGGATCCGCTCCAACACCCCACCGGCGAACACCTCGTACAGCGGCAGTGTCCGCAGGTGGACGTAGCCGATGTGGCAGTCGCAGGCCGCGTTCGGGCACGGGCGCGGCCCCAACGCCGGGCGGTACGAGCCGTCGTAGAGGTTGCCGAGCGGGGTGTCCACGAAGTGGCAGCGGCGCACCTCGCCGTCGCCGCGGACGGAGATGACGCTCTCGCCGGCCCGGCACGGCGCTCCGGCCGACGGGTGCGGCCGGACGCTGTAACCGAACAGCGGGTCGATCGCCGTCCAGTCGGCCTCCTCGGCCGCGGTGTAGTGCAGACCGTCGGCGGCGTTCACCCAGAGATAGACCTCGTCGGGCAGGGCGGCGCGCAGCGCCCGCGCCTCGTCCAGGTGGGCCGGCAGCCCGACCACCCCGACCGAGTAGCGCACCCCCAGCTCACGCAGGCGCTCGCAGCGGCCGAGGAAGGTCGCTCGGCGTACCTGGTCGGGGTGGTACGTCGCCCAGAGCGCCACCGAGCGCCGGTCGGCGTCGGCCAGCCACTCCACCCGGCCGGCGAGGTTGGTCTGGATCGCCACCCGGTCCACCTGGTCCAGCCGGGACAGCTCCACCATCGCCTCGCGGTACCAGGACCGGGTCAGCCCCTCGCCCCACGGGGTGAACAGCACCGAGATCCGGTCGTCGTCCGGGTTGCGGACCACCCAGTCGACGAACCGGCGCAGCCCCGCCCGGTCCGCACGCAACTGCGCCGGGCTGTCGCGGCGCTTGGCGAACGGGCAGTACGGGCAGTCGTAGTTGCAGCTTGCCAGCGGGCCACGGTAGAGGACGGAGAGGTTCACCGGAGTGCGTACTCGGCCATCGCGGTGCGTACCGGACCGGAGACCAGCCACGGGCCGATCGCGTCGGCCCGTTCCAGCCCGGCGTCGGTCAACGCCAGCCGGCCGGGCCCGCCCGGATCGCCGCCCAGCCAACCCCGGTCGGCGAGCTGGCCGAGCTGCGGGAAGTCCTCGTCGACCCCGGTGCCGAACCGGTCCCGGTACGCCGCCGGGGCGAAGCCCTCGGCCCGCAGCAGCGACTTCACCAGCCAGCGCCGCCGCTGCTCCACCCCGTCGAGCCGGAAGCCCACCTCGGCCACCTCGAAGTCGCTCGCCGGGCGGCGCAGGTAGTCGTCGATGATGGCCCGGACCTGCCCGATGCCGACCGCGTAGTCGAAGGAGTAGTGCAGGTCGGTGGTGTACGAGCGGGCACCGCAGCCGAGCCCGACCATGCCGTCGTCCTGGCAGCAGTAGTCGGGACGCTCGCCGGCCGAACCGGGATCCGTCCCGTCCTCGGGCAGGTCGCCCCGACGGAAGTGACGCAGCGACAGTTGCCGGTAGCCGGCCGCCCGGAGCGTGTCCCGGCCCTGCCGGAACAGGTCGAGCCGCTGGTTGTCCCAGCTCTCGTCGCGGGCGCCCGGTGCGTCGTCGAGCGGCACAGGGCCGCCCTGCACGCCGTCGAGCGGCACCCGGTTGCCTGCCGTGCCTGCCAGCGGCACGTTCCCGGCCGCGCCGCCGCGCCGGCCCAGGCCGGTGAGCGGGCGGACGTAGAGCGGGTAGAGGAAGATCTCCTCCGGTCGCCAGTGCAGCGCCGCGGTCAGCGACTGCGCCCAGGTCCGGGCCGTCTGCCCCGGTATCCCGTAGATCAGGTCGAGGTTCAGCTCCACGGTGGAGTGGGCCCGGATGGTGTCCAACGCCCGTTCCACCTCGTCGCGCCGCTGCGGGCGGCCGGCCGCGTGCGCCTCGG
This sequence comes from Micromonospora sp. NBC_01699, assembly GCF_036250065.1. NCBI lineage: Bacteria > Bacillati > Actinomycetota > Actinomycetes > Micromonosporales > Micromonosporaceae > Micromonospora > Micromonospora sp. NBC_01699. The sequence goes on from NZ_CP109199.1 coordinate 5,765,640, forward strand.
CGTCGAGGAAGCTCTGCACCCCGATGCTGATCCGGGTGGTGCCGCGCTCGGCCAGCACCCCGATCCGGTCCGGGGTGGCGGTCGCCGGGGACGTCTCGACCGCCATCGGCACCGCACCGAGCCGGGCCCCGAACCCGGCGAGCAGGTCGAACATCTCGGTCAGCTCGGCGGCGGTCAGGTACGTCGGGGTGCCGCCGCCGATCGCCAGCCGGGCGAAGTCGGCGTCGGCGCCGAGCGCGTCGCGTACCCGGGTGGCCTGGCGGCCGAGCTGGTCGAGGTAGGCGCGCACCTGCTCGGCCGGCGGGTTGGCGCGGGTGAACAGGTTGCAGAAGCCGCACCGCATCTCGCAGAACGGCAGGTGCAGGTAGAGGAAGAGGGCGTCGGTCCGTTCACCGGCCCAGACGTCGCGCAGCGCCGGCCGGGGCCGCAACGGCCGGTACGCCGTCTTGTGCGGGTAGGCGTACAGGTAACCCTGGTACGGCGAGCCGTCCAGCCCGTCCACCCCGTTCACTCCCAGTCCCCCGGTTTCCCCCACGCGCCCGGCTCCAGCACGAACTGCCCGTACGGCACCGTCCACACCACCTCGTGGCCGAGCCGGTGTCCACTGTGGCCGTCCTCGCCATACGCGGTGCCGTGGTCGGCGCAGAGCACCACCAGGCAGTTGCGGTCGCGGGAGCCGGCCAGGGCGAAGAGCCGGCCGATGTGCCGGTCGACGTACTCCAGGGCGGCGGCGTGACTGTCCCGGCTGTCCCGCTCGGCGCCGGGCAGGTAGTGCCGGTTGGGCTGGTGCATGGCGGCGACGTTGACGAAGAGAAACAGCGGCTGTTCCTCCGGGACGGTCGGTACGACGGTGGCGATCCGGTCGAGCTGCGCCTCGAAGCAGCCCGGTGCGGCCACCCCGAACTCGGGTTCCCAGTGCGCCTCGGCGAACAGCCCCGGCAGCACCGCGCCGAGCGGTGGCTTGCGGTTGAAGAAGCCGACCCCGCCGACGCAGACGGTGTGGTAGCCGGCGGCGGTCAGCCCGGTCACCACGTCCGGGGCGTCGAAGACCCAGGTGTCGTCGCCAGTGCTCTCGCTGCCGGGGAAGGCCGCCGCGAACAGCCGGGGGTGCGGGCCGGGGGTGGTCGGGGTCGGCAGGAAACCGGCGAAGAACGCCTGGTGTGCGGCGTAGGTGAAGCTGGCCGGGCTGTGCCGGCGTTCCCATCCGCCGGGCAGCGCGCGGTGAAGGTTCGGGGTCCGGCCGGTCGCGGCGAGCTCGGTGGCCACGTCGTAGCGCAGCGTGTCCAGGGTGACGAACAGCAGGTCGTGGTTGCCGATCAGGTCCCTCATCCGACCTGCCCCCTTCCGCCGGTGGCCGACACCAGCGGCCGCCGCACCGTCCCGGTCGCCGCCGTCTCTGCCGCCGGGGTGGAACCGATCGGCGTCCGTGGCCGGTCGGTGGACCGTCCGGCCCGCCAGCGGTCGAAGCGACCACTGGTCAGCGCGTGCAGTTGGGCGGCGTAACTGTCCCGGCCCGCCGGGTCGAGCAGGTTGGGCAGCAGGTCGCCGAACGCGTTCACCTCGGCCACCATATGCCGCCGCCAGTCGGTGCCGACCATCAGGTCGACCCCGGCGTGCAGGCTGCCGGGAAAGCGGGCGGCCACGCGTACGCAGGTGGAGAGCACGGCCTCGTACGCCGGTTCTCCCATCGCCGCCCGGACCTCGGCCAGGTCGCCGCGGTCGTTGCCCAGGTGCAGGTTGGTCAGCGGACCGCGACCGGACCGGACCACCACGTGCCCCGGCTGCCCGGCCACCACCAGCACCCGCAGGTCGAGGGTCCGCCCGCCCAGCCCGGCCTTGGGAAACCACCGCTCGACCTGGAGTCCGTCCGGGGCGAGCCGGTCGACGATCGCGGCGACCTCCCGTTCGGTCCGGTAGCGACGCACCCGCAACGAGTTGAACAGCCGACCGTCGGCGGCCAGCTCGACCGAGGTGGTCGCCTGGACCCGCCCCGGCGCCGTCTCCAGGGCCAGTACGCCGGACGCGGACGACCCGTGCGCCGGCTTCACGAACACCCGCGCCCAGCCGGCGCCACGCAGCATCGCGCGCAGCTCGCCGTAGTCGCCCGGCGACACCGGCAGGGCCGCCGGCACCGGTACGCCGAACCGGGTCAGCCGGGCGTGGCAGGCGCGCTTGTCGAACATGACCGCGACATCGGCGGGATCGTTGACCAGGGTCGCGTGCGCGTCCCGTACGGCGGTGGTGAGCCGGTCGAGCGCGGCCCGCAGGCCGGCGTACCAGGCCGCGGAACCGCCGATCTCGCCGTGCTCGGCCGGGCGGTCGGCGCCGCGCAGCAGCCGGTCGACCTCGGCGTCCTCGCCGGGTGAGTCGACCCGGACGACCGCGTGGTCGGGCAACCGGACCGGGCCCTCGGCAAGCCGCCGCCAGGGCAGCGTCTCGACCGGGCCGGGCCAGGCGGCTCCGGCGGCGGCCTGGAACATCCGGACCCGACGGTTGTCCGGGTTGCCGACGACGACCAGCGGCGGCGCGGTGGTCATCGCTTCCCGGCCCCGGGGTGCGTGCCGGTGGTCATTCGGCCACGGCCACGTAGTACTCGTCCTCGTCGTCGGCGTCGATGCCCTCGGTCAGGTCGACGTCCACACCGGGCAGTTCGGCGACCAGCCGGGCCGCCAGGTCGTCGGTGACGAAGTGGTGGTTCAGGTCCAGCCGGCGCAGGTGGGTCAGCGGCTGCCCGGCCAGCAGCGCCGCCGCGCCCCGGTCGCCGAACATGCCCAGCGACAGGTCCAGGGTGTGCAGCCGGGCCACCACCGGCGCCCCGGCCAGCGCCGCCGCCACCTGGTCGGCGATCTCCGCGTCCCGCAGCCCGAGGTAGGTCAGCGCCGGCAGCCGGGTCCCGGCCAGGATCGGCGCCAAATCCTCCACGGTGGCGTTGCCGCCGTAGTTGTCGGTGCCGAGCCAGAGCTCCAGGTGGGTCAGGGCGGGCAGGTCGCACTCGCCGACCGCGCGGACCAGCTCGGCGGAGAGCCCACCGGACTCAAACGCCAGCTCCCGCAGCAACCCGTGGCGGACCGGGCGCAGCCGCACCGGAGCCTTGTGCGGTTCGGAGCCGCGGACCCGGAGCACCTCCAGCGCGGGGTACGCCTCCAGCACCGGGGCCACGTCCTCCTGCCGGATCCAGGAGATCTCGCACTCCTCGCTCATCATGTCGCCGAGGAAGAGCGCCCGCAGGCCGGTGAGCCGGTCCGCCGCCGCGCAGAGCTGGGCGTACGGCGGCGTGTTGAACGCGGCGTAGCCCCAGGAACCGAGCACCAGCGCGGTGACCGAGGCCGGGTCGACCGTGTCGAGGAACTGCTCGAACCGCTGGGCGAAGGCGGGCGAGGGCAGATCCTCGTCCCAGTCTCCGTCGTGCTCGAATGCGATCCGCCAGGCGACCGCCGAGGGGTCGGCCGGTGGCGTCGCTTCCGGGTCGAACTCGTGCACCGGCAGCCCGGCGAACTCGGTCCGGTGTCGGCCGATCATTCGGCCACGTCCACGTACCGGTCGCCGTCGCGGTCGGCTTCCTTGGCGTCGGAGAGGTCGATCTCGACCCCGGGCAGCTCCTCGACCAGCCGCGCGGCCAGCTCCGGGCCGACGTAGTGGTGGTGCAGGTCGAGCCGGCGCAGGTGGGTCAGCGGCTGCCCGGCCAGCAGCGCCGCCGCGCCGACGTCGGACAGGATGCCCAGCGACAGGTCCAGGGTGTGCAGCCGGGCCACCACCGGCGCCCCGGCCAGCGCCGCCGCCACCGGGTCGGCGATCTCCGCGTCCCGCAGCCCCAGGTAGGTCAGCGCCGGCAACCGGGTCCCGGCCAGGATCGGCGCCAGATCGTCCACGGTGGCATCGCCGAGGTATTCGTCGGTGCCGAGCCACAGCTCCAGGTGGGTCAGCGCGGGCAGGTCACACTCGGCGACCGCGCGGACCACCGTCGCCGGCAGGCCGCCGGACTCGAACGCCAGTTCACGCAGGGCCCGGTGCCGGGTCGGGGTCACCACCAGCCCGTCCGAGCCGCGCACCCGCAGGGTCTCCAATTCCGGGTACGCGACCAGCAGCGGCGTCACGTCCGTCTGCTTGATCCAGGAGATCTCGGACTCCTCGAAGGTCATCTCGCCGAGGAAGAGCTCCCGCAGCCCGGTCAACCGCCCGGCCAGTCCCACCAGCAGCTCGACCGGCGCCTCCTCCTCGTACGCGGAGCCCCACTGGCCGATGATCAGGGTCCGGACCGAGGCCGGTTCGACCTTGGCCAGGAACTGCTCGACCAGGGCGGCGAAGTCCCCGGTGGACGAGTCGTAGTCGGCGGTCAGTCGCCAGGCCACCGTGCTCGGATCGGCCGGCAGCTCCGCCGCCGGATCGAAGACGATCACCGGCCGGCCGGCGAATTCGGTGAGGTGGGTGTTGATGGTCATGGACACGGTCTCCCGGGCGCTGGGGGTGCGGGCGGGCGACACCATAGCAAGCCGGAACGACATCGCCGCCCATCCACACGGCTACCCGGCCGGTTCGAACCGGGCCCGCCGGCCCAGGTCGGTGAAGCCGAGACGCCGGTACAGGTGGACCGCCGGGTTGTCCACGTTGACGTCGAGCAGCGCCTCGGCCGAGCCATCGGCCCGCATCCGGCGCAGCGCCTCGACCACCAGCGCGGCACCGAGCCGCCGACCCCGCGCCGGTGGGCGTACGCCGACCTGCACGATCCAGCCCTGCCCGGCGGTGACGAACCCGAGGTCGGCACCGGCCGGATCGGTGGCCAGCAGGCTCCAGTCCGGGCGAAAGTCCTCGTCGTCGGTGGTCCACTCCACCCACTGCCCGACCGACCAGCCGGGAAAGCCGGGCCGTTGCGCGAACGCGTCGTGGTAGACGGCGAAGAACCGCTCGACCAGCTCCGGCGACCACGACCGTACGGTCAGCCCGGCCGGCAGGTCGATCCGGGGCGGTTCGGCACCGGCCAGGTCGAACCGGAGCACGTCCTCGGCGAACGTCTGGCGCAGGCCACGGGCGGTGAACAGGTCCCGGGCCGGGTCGGTCAGCGCCTCGGTCTCCAGGGTCACCCGGTCGGCGCCGACCAGGGCCGGGTCGAGCAGCCAGTCGAGCAGGGCTGTGCCCAATCCCCGCCCCCGGTGAGCCGGGTCGACCAGGCCGGTGGCGACGGCTCGGCGTACCCCGTTGGTTTTCTGTGGTCGGACCGCGCCGGCGGCGACAAGCGTGCCCGCCGGGTCGACCGCGACCCGGCCCAGCCCACCGTCGGCGGCGAACCGGCGGGCCAGGAACGACGGGTCGGCGGCCAGCGGCATTCCGCCGTCGGCGGCCAGGCAGCGCCGGGCCAGGGCGGCGACCGCCGGCAGGTCGTCGGCGGTCAGCGCCCGCCAGCCGGATTCAATTTCCACGACCGGGCAGCCTAGGCCGGCGCGGCCACGATGCCCACCGATTTCCGCCGCCGCCGCACGCCCCCTCGGTACGGTGTCCACAGGATCGAGCCAACGCCGGGTGCGGGACGCCGCGGCGGACCAGGTCGGCGGAGGAGAACGATGCGACTGACCAAGAAGGGTCACGCCTGCGTCCGGTTGGAGCAGGACGGGACCACGCTGGTGTTCGATCCGGGCGCCTACAGCGATCCCGACGCGCTGGCCGGCGCGGACGCCGTGCTGATCACCCACGAGCACCAGGACCACTTCGTCGAGGACCGGATCCGGGCCGCGGTGGAGAGTCAGCCGCGCCTGCGGGTCTTCGCCAACCGGGCGGTGGCCGCGAAGCTGGACGGGCTCGGCGAGCGGCTCCGGATAGTCGGCGAGGGCGACACCTTCTCGGTCAACGGGATCGACATCGCCGTGTACGGCGAACTGCACGCGGTGATCCACCCGGACATCCCCCGGATCACCAACGTGGGTTACCTCGTCAACGGCGAGCTCTTCCACCCCGGTGACGCGCTGACCGTGCCCGACCGGCCGATCGCCACCCTGCTGCTGCCGGCCCACGCCCCCTGGTCGAAGACCGCCGAACTGATCGAGTACGTCCGCGAGGTGAGCCCGCAGCAGGCCATCCCGGTGCACGACGCCGGGTTGAGCGACACCGGCCGGAGCACTGTGCAGATGCTGATGGGCGGGGGCGGGCCGACGACCGGGGTGACCTACCGGCCGGTGGCCGACGGGGAGACCGCCGAGGTCTGAGCCGATCCCCCCGCCCGTGCCCTACTGCACCCCGGTGGCGTCCATCCCGCGCAGTTCCTTCTTCATCTCCTGCACCTCGTCCCGGATCCGGGCGGCCAGCTCGAACTGCAACTCCCGGGCGGCGGCCAGCATCTGGTCGTTGAGCTCCTGGATGAGCTGGGCCATCTCGGCGCGGGCCATCCCGGCGCGGACCGGACCGGCGGCCTTGCCACCGCTCTTGCTGCGGGTCTCCGGCACCGGCGCCTTGCCCCGGGAGAGCTGCCGCACCGCACCGCCGACCCGGGTGCTCTCGGTGTCCTCGGCCTCGCGGTAGATGTCGTCCAGGATGTCGTGGATCTTCTTCCGGAGCGGTTCGGGGGTGATCCCGTTGGCCTCGTTGTGCGCCACCTGCTTGGCCCGCCGCCGGTTGGTCTCGTCGATCGCGCTGGCCATCGACGGGGTCATCTTGTCGGCGTACATGTGCACCTGGCCGGAGACGTTCCGGGCGGCCCGGCCGATGGTCTGGATGAGCGACCGGCCGCTGCGCAGGAAGCCCTCCTTGTCCGCGTCCAGGATCGCGACCAGGGACACCTCGGGCAGGTCCAGCCCCTCGCGGAGCAGGTTGATGCCGACCAGTACGTCGTAGTCACCCTTGCGCAGCTCGCGCAGCAGCTCGACCCGGCGCAGCGTGTCGACCTCGGAGTGCAGGTAGCGGACCCGGATGCCGTGCTCCAGTAGATAGTCGGAGAGGTCCTCGGCCATCTTCTTGGTCAGCGTGGTGACCAGCACCCGCTCGTCCCGGTCGGTACGCAGCTTGATCTCGTGCATCAGGTCGTCGATCTGCCCCTTGGTGGGCTTCACGATCACCTCGGGGTCGACCAGCCCGGTCGGGCGGATGACCTGCTCGACGAACTCGCCCTGGGCCTGCTCCATCTCCCAGTTGCCGGGGGTGGCGGAGAGGAAGACCATCTGGCCGACCCGTTCGAGGAACTCGTCGAACCGCAGCGGGCGGTTGTCGGCGGCGCTGGGCAGCCGGAACCCGTGGTCGATCAGCATCCGCTTGCGGGACGCGTCGCCCTCGAACATGCCGCCGATCTGCGGGATGGTCACGTGCGACTCGTCGACCACGGTGAGGAAGTCGTCCGGGAAGTAGTCGAGCAGGCAGTGCGGTGGGCTGCCCGGCTCCCGGCCGTCGATGTGCATGGAGTAGTTCTCGATGCCCGAGCAGAAGCCGACCTGGCGCATCATCTCGATGTCGTAGCTGGTCCGCATCCGCAGCCGCTGTGCCTCCAGCAGCTTGCCCTGCCGTTCGAGGTCGGCCAACCGCTCGGTCAGCTCCGCCTCGATGCCGCCGATCGCCCGCTCCATCCGCTCCGGGCCGGCCGCGTAGTGCGTGGCGGGGAAGATCAGCAGGTGGTCTACCTCGCGGACCACCTCACCGGTGAGCGGGTGCAGGTAGTAGAGCTTCTCCACCTCGTCGCCGAAGAACTCGACCCGCAGGGCCAGTTCCTCGTACGCCGGGATGATCTCCAGGGTGTCGCCCCGGACCCGGAAGGTGCCCCGGTTGAAGGCCATGTCGTTGCGGCTGTACTGGATGTCGACCAGCCGGCGGAGCAGCTTGTCCCGCTCGAACTCCTGCCCGACCTTGATCCGTACGGCCCGGTCGAGGTATTCGTCCGGGGTGCCCAGCCCGTAGATCGCCGACACCGTCGCCACCACGATCACGTCACGGCGGGTGAGCAGGGACATGGTCGCCGAGTGCCGCAGCCGCTCCACCTCCTCGTTGATCGAGGAGTCCTTCTCGATGTAGGTGTCGGTCTGCGGGATGTACGCCTCGGGCTGGTAGTAGTCGTAGTACGAGACGAAGTATTCGACCGCGATGTTCGGCATCAGCTCGCTGAACTCCTTGGCGAGCTGCGCGCAGAGCGTCTTGTTCGGCGCGATCACCAGGGTGGGCCGCTGCAACCGCTCGACCAGCCAGGCGGTGGTCGCGCTCTTGCCGGTGCCGGTGGCGCCGAGCAGCACCGAATGACGATCGCCCCGGCGGACCCGTTGCTCAAGATCGTTGATCGCCGCCGGCTGGTCGCCGGAGGGTCGGAATTCGCTGATGACCTCAAACCGGCCGTCGAGTCGTGGGATGTCGAGCGCCATGCCGACAACCGTACGCCGCAGGTATGACAGCCCTGGTGGACACGGGTACGACAGCCCCGGCGGGCAACCGTCGGTACACGATCGGCTTCGATATACGCATTGTGTGGTCGAGATCACCGCGATACCGTTCTGGAGTAGGCCGCTCGCGGCGGCCGACCGGGTTCGCGACCGGGCCTCCACAACGGCCGATCGCACCCGGCGCAGTGGTTGCAGCCCCGGCCCTCGTCGGCGTGCGCACCCGACGCGGTCGCGCCAACGCGCAGACCGGCCGCCGCGAGCGCCCCTCGCGTCCCGACACGCCCGACGGCCGCACGTCACTTTGCCCCGGATTCGCCGTTCAACCACGCGTGAGCACCTCGTTGCCCCCCGCCGAGCGCCGACGATCCGCCACCGGGCAACCACCCACCGCCGACCGCCGGCAACCCGACCGGGCCGCCCCGCTGGGCGGCAACCCCGGTCGCGGCGCCACCGGACGCGCCCGGCTGCTGACCCTGGGCGTACTCGGCTGCCTCGCCGTCGGCTCCGGCGCCGGCCTCGCCGCCGGGCTGGTCTCCTGCGCCGCCCCCGGCCCGAGCGACCCGGCCCGAGCCCTCACCGCCGCCGAGGCGGACCGGCTGGCGGCGATGCGGATCACCAACCATCGCGCCGGACGGGTCGGCGTCCACGCCACGCTCGGCAGCCCGGGCACCCAGATCGAACTGACCGGCACGGTCGACTGGCCCCGAGGGCTCGCCTACCTGAGCGTCACCGGGCCGGGCGCCGGCACTCAGCGGGGACTGCTCCAGGCCGTACCCGGACTGGTGCTCAGCCGCCCGGACCCGGCGGCCGGGCCGGACCGGACCGGCGGCGGACCGGGCCCGCTGCCGGCGCTGGTACCGCCGGCACCGGCACCGCCACCGCCCGCGACACCACCCGGCGACGGCTGGCGGGCCCGTCGGATGGTCACCGGCGGACCGGTGCCGGCCGCGGTCGACTCGTTCCTCACCCTGCTCTTTACCGTCGCCGCCGACCGGCCGGACCCGACCGGGCCGCTGCTGACCCGGGACACCGCCCGGTGGCTGGGCCGGGACCGGGTCGACGGGACCACCGTCGACGTGCTGCTCGGCCCCGCCGTGCCCGCGCTCACCCCGAACCCCGACCCGGCCACCGGCGGGGCGACCCCGGCACCGCTCGCCGGTGGACCGGCCGGCGGCGCCGTACGGTACTGGCTGGACCGCGACGGACGGCTGCACCGGTTCGAGGCGCTGCTCGCCGGTGACGTGCCGGTCCAGGTCGACCTCGACCGGGCCGAGCGGCCCGAGCTGACCGCCGTCGCCGCGCTCGGCGGCGCACCGGCACAGCCACGGGCGGCCACCCGCGCCGAGGCCGACCTGCTCGCGCGAGTACGGACGGCGAACCGGGCGCTCGGCGGCGCGGAGATCACCCTCGCGGTGCCCACCACCGCGCCCGTGCCCGAACTGCCGGCGGTCAACCTCCGGGCGGCGGGCTGGGTCGACTGGTCCGACGGCGTCGCCTACCTCGCCGTACACGAACTCGACCGGCCGGGCGAGCGGACCCTGATCCGGGCCAACCGGACCGGCGTGGCGGTACGCGACGTCCCGTCGTCGCCCTCCACGAAGGGATCGACCGGCCCGGCGTCCGACCGGCCACCCGGCGCGGCCGGTGCCGTACCGCCGCCGCTGCCCCCGCCCCGCGACCGGCACTGGGAGCAGCTGAGCTGGCAGCAGCGCACCGACGCGCACGGGGCCCCGGACCTGGACCTGTTGCTGAACGAGGCACTGGCAATCGGCGGCGCCGGGCTGGGACCGGTGCAACGACTGCGCGACTCGGCGAGCCGGCTGCGGCAGGACCGGCTCGACGGGCGGCCGGTGACGGTGTTCGAGATCCCGAAGGAGGCCGAGGCGGGAGTCGGCCGGGGAGAGGCCCGGCTGCGCTACTGGGTGGACGCCACGGGGCTGCTGCGCCGGCTGGAGCTGCGTACGCGTACCGGCGCGTTCGCCCAGCTCGACCTCACCCCCGGCCCGGTGCCGGCCCTGCCCGCCGTGCCGCTGCGCTGACCCGACCGGGGCGCCGCCGCTGGTCGGTGTGGCCACCGGACCCGGTGACCACACCGACCGCCGCCAATCCGCTGCTCAGGGACGCCAGTCGGTGGTGGCCGCCCACCGCTCGGCCTCGACGTGCTCGCCGTCGAACCAGGGCTCCTTCGCCGCCGCGTAGCTGGCCGTGTCCGGGCCGCCGGCCGCCAGCCCGCGCTTGAGCGCCAGGTAACCGGCGCGTTGCCGCTCGTCCGCGCGCAGGTGATCGCGCATCAGCAGGGCGTAGCGCCACCCCGGCGTGCCGCCCACCCGCAGGTGCAGGTTGACCGGTCGGGCCGGGTCGGCGCTGCCATGCAGCCGCTTCTCCCAGCGGGCGTCGCCGGTCGGGTACCGGGGCTGGTCCCACCAGTCGCCGGCGCAACGCGGGAAGCCGGCGTCACCGAGCGGGCCGGCGAGCTTGTCGGCCTGGTCGATGGACTCGACGGTGAGCTGGATGTCGATCACGTTCTTGGCCGCCAGTCCGGGCACCGAGGTGGAGCCGACGTGGTCGATCCGGAGGTCGGCGGGACGAACCGCGTGCCGGATCCGGGCGGCGAGGCGGGCGTACTGCACCGGCCAGTCCGGGTCGGCCTCGGTGAGCTTCACCGTCCCGCCCCGGACCGCGACGCCGTCGCGCAGGTTGTGCTCGTACGGCAGCAGCCGGTCCCGCCAGAGCGTCTCCACCCGGCCGTGCAGGTCCGCCAGGTCGCCGTCGTTGCCGAGCACGACGTCGGCGGCGGCCCGCCGCTGCGGGTCCCCGGTCTGGGCTCTGATCCGCTGCTCGGCCTGCTCGACGCTCATCCCCCGGTCGCGGACCAGCCGGTCCACCCGGGTGGCCCGGTCCGCGGTCACCACGACCACCAGGTGGTACGTCGGCGCGAGCCCCGCCTCGACCAGCAGCGGTACGTCGTTGACCACTATCGCGTCGGCGGGCGCCCCGGCGGCGAGTTGAGCGGTACGGGCCCGGACCCGCGGATGGGTGATCCGTTCCAGTTGTCGTCGCGCCGGCTCGTCGTCGAACACGAGCGCGCCGAGGGCGGGCCGGTCCAGGCTGCCGTCGGCGGCGAGCACCCGGTCGCCGAAGGTCGCCACGATCTCGGCCAGGCCCTCGGTTCCGGGTGCGACCACCTCGCGGGCGATCCGGTCGGCGTCGATGAGCACCGCGCCGAGCCGGCTCAGTCGGGTCGCCACGACGCTCTTGCCCGATCCGATTCCACCGGTAAGCCCCACCATCAGCACCGGCCCAGTCAACCCCGCCGCCCCAACCCCCGGCAACCCACCCCACCCGGTTCCCCCCCCCGCCCCACCTCGTTGATCATGAAGTTAACAACGGTTCGAGCGCGCTGACCCGTTGCTAACTTCATGATCAACGACGTGAGGGGTGGGGGTGGGTGGGTGGGGGTGGGTGGGGGTGGGTGGACGGCGGCCCCGCCCTTCCGTGGGGAAGGACGGGGCCGTCGTGTGGTTCTACCCGCGGGTTGGGTCACCCGTGGGGCGGCTCACTTACCGCCGGCGAGCTTCTCCCGCAGTGCGGCGAGCGCCTCGTCGGTGGCCAGGGTGCCAGCCGGCTCCTCGGCCTGACGGGCCGGCGCCGGGGTGGACGACGAGGTCGCCCCGCCGCCACCGGTGCTGACCGGGGTCGGGTTGGCAGCGGCCTCGGCGTCGGCGGCGCGGGAGGTCTGCACCTGCTTGGTGTGGGCCTCCCAGCGGGTACGAGCCTCGGCGTACTGCGTCTCCCAGGTTTCGCGCTGCTTGTCGAAACCTTCGAGCCACTCCCCGGTCTCCGGGTCGAAGCCCTCGGGGTAGATGTAGTTGCCCTCGTTGTCGTACGTCGCGGCCATGCCGTAGAGGGTCGGGTCGAAGTGCTCCTCGCCCTCGACGAAGCCCTCGTTGGCCTGCTTGAGCGAGAGCGAGATCCGCCGCCGCTCAAGGTCGATGTCGATGACCTTGACCATGACGTCCGAGCCGACCTGGACGACCTGCTCCGGGATCTCCACGTGGCGCTCGGCCAGCTCGGAGATGTGGACCAGGCCCTCGATGCCGTCGTCCACCCGGACGAACGCACCGAACGGGACCAGCTTGGTGACCTTGCCCGGCACGATCTGCTGGATCGCGTGGGTCCGGGCGAACTGCCGCCACGGGTCCTCCTGGGTCGCCTTCAGCGACAGCGAGACGCGCTCGCGGTCGAGATCGACGTCCAGGACCTCGACCTCCACCTCCTGGCCGACCTCGACCACCTCGGAGGGGTGGTCGATGTGCTTCCAGGACAGCTCGGAGACGTGCACCAGACCGTCGACGCCGCCGAGGTCGACGAACGCACCGAAGTTGACGATCGAGGAGACGACGCCCTTGCGGACCTGCCCCTTCTGCAACTTGTTGAGGAACTCGGTGCGCACCTCGGACTGGGTCTGCTCCAGCCAGGCCCGGCGGGACAGGACCACGTTGTTGCGGTTCTTGTCCAGCTCGATGATCTTGGCTTCGAGTTCCCGGCCCACGTACGGTTGCAGGTCCCGCACCCGACGCATCTCCACCAGCGACGCGGGCAGGAAGCCCCGCAGGCCGATGTCGAGGATGAGGCCACCCTTGACCACCTCGATGACGGAACCGCGAACGACGCCGTCCTCGTCCTTGATCTTCTCGATGGTGCCCCAGGCGCGCTCGTACTGCGCCCGCTTCTTCGAGAGGATCAGCCGGCCCTCTTTGTCCTCCTTCTGGAGAACCAGGGCTTCGATGTGGTCACCAACGGAAACCACATCGGCGGGGTCGACATCGTGCTTGATCGACAACTCGCGCGAGGGGATGACACCCTCGGTCTTGTAGCCGATGTCGAGCAGGACCTCGTCCCGATCGACCTTGACGACGGTGCCTTCGACAATATCGCCGTCGTTGAAGTACTTGATGGTCTCGTCGATCGCGGCGAGGAAAGCTTCCTCGGAGCCGAGATCGTCGTGGGTGACCCGGTTGGCGCTCGAGGGGGCCTCGATGCTGCTCGTCATGTGGGCGGTTGCTCCGGTCGGATGGGTGTCACAGCAGGCGTTTGTGTCGCAGTGACCTGTTTGCGCCAGCGGATCCGTCGCCGTACACACCTAACGATCATGCGTGAGACCGTGGGATATGCCCGTCGACCGCGGACCTGCTCCCTGCCGAGGCACACGATCCGCGAGCGCATCGAACAGCTTACCGTGCGCATTACCACAGCATGCAAGCCCTCCTGCCACCTGATGCGACACGCCGTCCACGACGCGGGAACTCGCCCGTTTCCGGGGTCGTCCGGCGCGTCGGCGAGGCCGCCCGCGACGTGCGCGTACCCGGCCTCTAGCGTGGCCGGGATGAGCGACGACGAGGCCGAGGGTGTGACCCGGCGCACGGTCAGCGACAGCGAGACCCGCCGGGCGAGCCGGCAGTGGTGGGACCGGGACGCCGACGACTACCAGGCCGAGCACGGCGAGTTCCTCGGCGACGTCGACTTCGTCTGGTGCCCCGAGCGGCTGCGCGAGGCCGACGCCCGGCTGCTCGGCGAGCTGCCCGGCCGCCGGGTGCTGGAGCTCGGCTGCGGCGCCGCCTCGGCCGCCCGCTGGCTCGCCACCCAACAGGCCCGGCCGGTCGCCCTGGACCTGTCCGCCGGCATGTTGCGGCACGCCGCGCGCGCGGCCGGAACCTCCGGCGTACGGGTGCCGCTGGTCCAGGCCGACGCCCTCGCGCTGCCGTTCGCCGACAACGCCTTCGACATCGTCTGTACGGCGTTCGGCGCGGTGCCGTTCGTCGCCGACTCGGCGGCGGTGATGCGGGAGGTGTTCCGGGTGCTGCGCCCCGGCGGCCGGTGGGTCTTCTCGGTCACCCACCCGATGCGCTGGATCTTCCTCGACGACCCGGGCGAGGGCGGCCTCAAGGCGGTGCACTCCTACTTCGACCGGCGCCCGTACGTGGAGCAGGACGGCACCGGGGTGCCCAGCTACGTCGAGCAGCACCGGACCCTCGGCGACCGGATCCGGGAGCTGGTCGGCGCCGGGTTCCGGCTGCGTGACCTGGTGGAGCCGGAGTGGCCGGAGGGGCACGAGCAACTGTGGGGGCAGTGGAGCCCGCTGCGCGGCCGACTCTTCCCCGGTACGGCGATCTTCGTCAGCGACAAACCGCCCGTCCCGGCCTGAACCGCCGCCCGCACCGCCCCGGTTTTCGGCCCGGTGGGCAGGGTAGACCGGGTCATGGACAAGGACGAGAAGCTGCACAAGGGCGACCGGGTGAGCTGGCGCAGCCACGGCGGGACCGCGTACGGCACGGTCCAGGAGGAGATCACGAAACGGACGACCGCGGCCAGACGTACGGTCGACGCCAGCAAGGAGGATCCGCAGTACCGGGTCCGATCGGACTCCGGCGGCGAGGCGGTGCACAAGCCGGGAGCGTTGCGCCGTGCCCCGCGGTGAGGACCGGGCCGACGTCTACCGGGACTTCACCGACGCGGTCAACATGAAGCCCGGCGAGCTGGAGACGTGGCTGGACACCGACGACTCCAAGGCGGTCGGTCAGCACTCCCGCGGCGGCGGCGAGTCGGTCGGCCACGAGTCCGGGCGGCGGATCATCGGACTGTTGCGCCGCAAGCGGGCGGAACTGACCGACCGGGACTACGCGCACATGCGCAAGGTCGTCGGTTACGTGCACCGGCACATGGCGCAGCGCCCCCGGGGCGACGTCAGCCGCACCCGGTGGCGCTTCTCCCTGATGAACTGGGGCCACGACCCGCTCAGGTGACCCGCACGCCGACTCAGTGGTCGGCGCTGTTCCAGTCCCGGCCCGCACCAACCGAGACCTCCAGCGGTACGGAGAGCGGGTGCGCGTTGCCCATCTCGCGCCGGACCAGCGCCTCAAGCTGCTCCCGCTCGCCGGGGGCGACCTCGAAGACCAACTCGTCGTGCACCTGTAGCAGCATCCGGGAGCGCAGGCCGGAGCCGCGCAGCGCGGTGTCGACGTGCAGCATGGCAACCTTGATCATGTCGGCGGCCGAGCCCTGGATCGGGGCGTTGAGCGCCATCCGCTCGGCCATCTCCCGCCGCTGCCGGTTGTCGCTGACCAGGTCCGGCAGGTAGCGCCGCCGGCCGAGCATGGTCTCGGTGTAACCGTCGCGCACGGCCCGACGCACCACCTCCTGGAGGTAGTCGCGCACCCCCCCGAACCGGGTGAAGTACTCCTCCATCAGCCCGCGCGCCTCGTCCGCGGCGATGTTGAGCTGCTGGGCCAGGCCGAACGCGCTCAGCCCGTACGCCAGGCCGTAGTTCATTGCCTTGATCTTGCGGCGCTGGTCGGCGGTGACCTCCGCGACCGGCACGTGGAAGACGAACGACGCGGTGGCGGCGTGGAAGTCCTCGCCCGAGTTGAACGCCTCGATCAGCGCCTCGTCGCCGGAGAGGTGCGCCATGATCCGCATCTCGATCTGGCTGTAGTCGGCGGTGAGCAGGGTGTCGTAGCCGGTGCCGACCACGAAGGCGCGCCGGATCCGCCGCCCCTCCTCGGTCCGGATCGGGATGTTCTGGAGGTTGGGGTCGGTCGAGGAGAGCCGACCGGTGGCCGCCACCGTCTGGTTGTAGGTGGTGTGGATCCGGCCGTCGTCGGAGATCGACTTGAGTAGCCCGTCGACGGTCGACTTGAGCCGGGCCACGTCCCGGTGGCGCAGCAGGTGACCCAGCACCGGGTGCGGGTTCTGCGCGTAGAGCCACTGCAACGCGTCCGCGTCGGTGGTGTAGCCGGTCTTGATCTTCTTGGTCTTGGGCAGCCCCAGCTCGGTGAAGAGGATCTCCTGGAGCTGCTTGGGCGAGCCGAGGTTGAACTCCCGCCCGACCACCTCGTACGCCGCCTGAGCCGCCGCCTTCACCTCGCCCGCGAAGTGCGCCTCCAACTCGGAGAGGTAGTCGGTGTCGGCGGCGATGCCGACCTGTTCCATCTCGCCGAGCACCCGCACCAGCGGCAGTTCCACGTCGGCCAGCAACCCGGTGGACAGTGTGCCGTCGCGGGCGAGTTCGGCGTCGACCGCGTCGGCGAGGTCGAGGGTCGCGGCGGCCCGCAGCATCAGGTTCTGCTCGACCTCGCCGTCGTTGCCGAGCCCCTCGAAGGTGAGCTGGCCGGACTCCGGCTGGTCGACCCGCAGCTCCCGGTGCAGATAGCGCAGGGCCAGGTCACCCAGGTCGTACGAGCGCTGGTCCGGCCGGGCCAGGTAGGCCGCGAGCGCGGTGTCGCGGGTGACCCCGCGCAGCTGCCAGCCGTGCGCGGCGAACGCCAGCGACGCCGGCTTGCTGTCGTGCAGGACCTTCGGCCGCGCCTCGTCGGCCAGCCAGCCGGCCACCGCCGCCTCGTCGGCCGGATCCAGCGTGACCGGGTCGAACCAGCCGCCGGCACCGCTCGCCGTGGCCACCGCGATCCCGGTCAGCGAGCCGGTGCCGCGACCGAAGGTGCCGGCCACCGCCATCCCGGTCGGCGTGCCGACGGGGGCGTGCTCGGCCAGCCAGGCCGCCACCGCACCGGTGCCGAGCACCTCGGTGGCCAGCTCGAACCCGGCCTCGGCCTCCGGCTGCACCGCCTCCAGGTACTGGTAGAGCCGGTCGCGCAGGACCCGGAACTGGAGCGTGTCGAAGACCTGGTGGACCGCCTCGCGGTCCCAGCCGGCCCAGCGGGCGTCGGCCGTGCCCAGCGACAGCTCCAGGTCGTCGACGAGCCGGTTGAGCTCGTAGTTGCGGATCACGTCGGCGAGCCGTTCGCGCAGGCTCTCGCCGGCCTTGCCCTTGATCTCGTCGGCCCGGGCGATCACGCCCTCCACCCCGCCGAACTGGTTGATCCACTTGGCCGCGGTCTTCGGGCCCACCCCCGGGATGCCGGGCAGGTTGTCGCTGCTCTCGCCGACCAGGGCGGCCAGGTCGCGGTACTGCTCCGGGCCGACGCCGTAACGCTCGGTGACCGCCGCCGGATCCATCCGGGCCAGGTCGGAGACGCCCTTGCGGGGGTAGAGCACGGTGACCTGGTCGCCGATAAGCTGGAAGGCGTCCCGGTCGCCGGTGCAGATCAGCACGTCCATGCCGCTCTCCCGGCCCTGCCGGGCGAGGGTGGCGATGACGTCGTCGGCCTCGTAGTCCGCCTTCTCGACCACCGGCACCCGCAGCGCGGCGAGCACCTCCTTGACCAGGCTCACCTGGCCGTGGAAGTCGGTCGGCGTCTCGGCCCGGCCCGCCTTGTACTCGGCGTAGCGCTCGGTGCGGAACGACCGGCGGGAGATGTCGAACGCGACGATCAGGTGGGTCGGCCGCTCGTCGCGGAGCACGTTGATCAGCATCGAGGTGAAGCCGTACACCGCGTTCGTCGGCTGTCCAGTGGTGGTGGAGAAGTTCTCCACCGGCAGCGCGAAGAAGGCCCGGTAGGCCAGCGAATGGCCGTCCAACAACAGGAGGCGGGGTGCGTCGGTCACCTCACCGACTCTAGTCGGGCCCACCGACAGGTCGGTCACAGCCCACGCGGCGACCGAACCGGACGAACGGGACGGCGGACACGACCTCGGCCCGACGCTGACGCGTCGGGCCGAGGTCGTGCGGGCGGGTCACGCCACGCCCAGGTACGCCTCCTTGACCGCCGGGTCGTGCAGGAGGTCCCGTCCGGAGCCCTCCTTGACGATCCGGCCGGTCTCCAGCACGTAGCCCCGGTGCGCCCGGGACAACGCCTGCTGCGCGTTCTGCTCCACCAGCAGGACCGTGGTGCCCTGCTGGTTGATCCGCGTGATGATCTCGAAGATCTGCTGGATCAGCTTCGGCGCCAGACCCATCGACGGCTCGTCCAGCAGCAACAGGCGGGGCCGGGTCATCATCGCCCGACCGACCGCCAGCATCTGCTGCTCGCCGCCGGACAGGGTGCCGCCGGGTTGCTTGCGGCGCTCCAGCAGCCGGGGGAAGAGCCCGTACACCATTTCCAGGTCCTCGGCGATGGCCGCCTTGTCCCGTCGGGTGTAGGCGCCCATCTCCAGGTTCTCGTGCACCGTCATGCCGGGGAAGACGCCCCGGCCCTCGGGCGACTGCCCGATCCCGCGGATCACCCGCAGGTCGGCCCGGAGCTTGGTGACGTCGGTGCCGTTGAACCGGATCGAGCCGCCGGCGACCGGGTGCAGGCCGGAGATGGCCCGCATCGTGGTGGTCTTGCCGGCGCCGTTGGCCCCGATCAGGGCCACGATCTCGCCCTCGGCAACGGTCAGGCTGATCCCGTGCAGCGCCTGGATCCGACCGTAGAGCAGGGTCAGGTTATCGATCTCAAGCAGCATCTTCCGACACCCCCAGGTAAGCCGCGATCACCTTCGGGTCGTCGCGGACCTCGGCCGGCGTACCCTCGGCGATCTTCTGGCCGAACTCCAGCACCACGATCCGGTCGGTCACACCCATGACCAGCCGCATGTCGTGCTCGATCAGCAGCACCGTGACACCCCGGTCCCGGATCTTGCGGATCAGCTGGAGCAACGCCTCCTTCTCCGCCGGGTTGAAGCCGGCGGCCGGCTCGTCCAGGCAGAGCAGGCTCGGGTCGGTGGCCAACGCGCGGGCGATCTCCAACCGCCGCTGGTCGCCGTACGAGAGGTTGCGGGCCAGGTTCTCGGTGTGGCTGTTCACCCCGACGAAGTCGAGCAGCTCACGCGCCTTCTCCCGACCCTGCTTCTCCTCGCGCCAGTGCCGGGGCAGTCGCAGCAGCGCGCTGGGCACGCTGGTCTTGTGGTGTGCGTCCGCACCCACCTGCACGTTCTCCAGCACCGTCATCTCCGGGAAGAGACGGATGTTCTGGAACGTACGGGCCACGCCCAGCTTGGTGATCTTGAAGCGCTTCTGCCCGCTCAGCCTACGGCCCTGGAACCGGATCTCGCCCTCGGTCGGGGTGTAGACACCGGTCATCGCGTTGAAGCAGGTGGTCTTCCCGGCACCGTTCGGTCCGATCAGGCCGAGGATCTCCCCCTTGTAGAGGGTGAAGTTCACCTTGTTCAGCGCCACCACACCGCCGAAGCGGAGGGTCACGTTGTCCACCTCAAGCAGTGGCTCGCGGCCGACCGGCGGCACGTCGGAACCCGGCGACTCCCCACGCGGTGCGGGAATCTGAGCGGCCGGACCGGACGCGGCCTGCGCTCCGGCACCGGACTCGGGCGGAGAACCCACCTCGACCCGGGCGTCCGGAGCGAGGTCACGCTCGCTGGTCACGTCCCGCTC
The DNA here is from genome assembly GCF_036250065.1 of Micromonospora sp. NBC_01699. Taxonomy (NCBI): domain Bacteria; kingdom Bacillati; phylum Actinomycetota; class Actinomycetes; order Micromonosporales; family Micromonosporaceae; genus Micromonospora; species Micromonospora sp. NBC_01699. The sequence continues at coordinate 5,785,248 of NZ_CP109199.1, forward strand.
ACTGCCCATCTGCGGCTCACTCAACGACCGCCACCTCCTTCTGCCGGTCCTTGAGCTCGGCGGCCCGCCGCCGGTTCGGCCACAGGCCCTGCGGCCGGAAAACCATCACGATGATCAGCAACGCCCCGAAGAACACGTAGCGCAGCGAGGTGGGGCTGACGTCGTACGCCCTACCGGCGAAGGTGAGCGTCTCCGGCAGGCCGAACACGTCACCGACCGACCGTAGCCACTCCGGGATGTAGATCACCAGGAAGCCGCCCAGGATCGCGCCCGGAATACTGCCGGCACCGCCGAGCAGCACCGCGGCCAGCACCAGGATCGAGTTCTCCAGCGAGAAGGTGGAGGAGTTGACGAAGTTCGCCTGCCCCGCCCACAGCGAGCCGGAGAGCCCGCCGACCGCCGCGCCGATGGCAAACGCCCAGAGCTTGAACCGGAACGTCGGCACGCCCATGATCTCGGCTGCGTCCTCGTCCTCCCGGATCGCCACCCAGGCCCGCCCCACCCGGCTGTTGGAGAGGTTCCGGATCAGGAAGATCGCGATGATGATGACCGTGAGCAGCAGCCAGTAGTACGGCTTGAACGCCAGGCCGAAGATCGGCGTACCGTCCGACCACTTGCCCGGCGGGTGCGCCACCTGCGGGATACCCCGGTCGCCGTTGAGGATCCAGTCCTGGTTCTTCGCGATGATCCGGATCATCTCGGCGAAGCCGAGGGTCACGATCGCCAGGTAGTCACCGCGCAGCCGCAGGGTCGGCGCACCGAGCAGAACCCCGGAGAGCAGGGCCAGCGCGACCGCGATCGGCACCGTGACCAACCACGGCCACGGGCTCTCCAGCCAGTTGTACTCGGTGATCAGCTTGCTCTCCGGCGAGGTGAGCAGCGCCACCGTGTACGCGCCGACCGCGAAGAAGCCGAAGAAGCCGAGGTCGAGCAGGCCGGCGTAACCGACCACCACGTTCAGGCCGAGCGACAGCAGCACGATCCAGGCGCAGTAGAACAGCACCGCGGCCATGTCGTTGCTGGTGGTGTAGAGCGGGATCCAGAGCCCGGGGATGTTCAGGTACTCGTAGAACGACTTGTTCGGCAGGACGTAGAGGAAGGCCACGAAGAGCAGCAGCCCGGTGATGCGTACGGGCTTGGGCAGCGTGTCGAACACGTGGCCGACCCGGCTGGTGGCCTCGTGCCACCGGGTTCGAAAGTCGGTCATGCCCGCGCCCTTCCCAACGACTCGCCGAGCAGGCCGGTCGGCCGGAACATCAGCAGCGTGATCAGCACGACGAAGGCGATCAGGTCACGCCACTGCGAGCCGAAGACCGCCGAGCCGTAGTTCTCCACCAGCCCCAGCAGGATGCCACCGATCGCTGCGCCACGCAGGTTGCCGATGCCGCCGAGCACGGCGGCGGAGAACGCCTTGAGCCCGAGCAGGAAGCCGATGTTGTACCGGGTGTTGCCGCTCTTCATGTCGCTGAAGACCGCGGCCACACCGGCCATCAGTCCACCGAGCACGAAGACCAGGCCGATCACCCGACTCTTGTTGACACCCATCAGGGCCGCGGTGTTGGCGTCCTGCGCCACCGCCCGGATGCCACGCCCGAACCGGGTCTTGTTCACGAAAAAGTCCAGGCCGACCATCATGATGATGGCCACGCTCAGGGTCAGCAGCTGGACCGGGGTGATCCTGAAGCCGCCGATACTGATGATCGGATCGGTGGGTAGCAGTCGCGGGGACCCGATCTGACGCCGCTGCGTGAACGCACCCAACAGTTCCATCAGGAAGTACGACGCACCGATGGCGGTGATCAGGAAGGCCAGCGGGGGCGCGTTGCGCCGGCGCAGCGGCCGGTAGGCCGTGACCTCGATCAGGAGGGCGGTTCCACCCGAGAACGCCGCGGCCACGACTATCGCTGCCACGATCAGCAGCAGCGCCATCGGTACCGAGGGGGCATCAGTGTCACTGGTTAGCCCGAAGAAACCCCAGGTCCACACGGCGGCGAAGGTGCCGATCATGAAGACCTCGGAGTGCGCGAAGTTGATGAGGCGAAGGACGCCGTACACGAGGGTGTAGCCGAGCGCGATGAGCGCGTAGATCGCGCCCTGGACCAGCCCGGTCGTGGTCAGTTCCGGGAAACCCCGGATGAGTTCTGCAAAGTCCACCAAAGCTCCGAGGGGTTGCGTGATACGGGTGTGGCCGGCAAGAATCGCCGGCCACACCAGCACCATTTGTGTTCGTTACGCACCGATCCGGTTCGCGCCTGGCGCCCCCGATCGGGTCAGCCCTTCGGGATCTCCACATCCGGCGCCCAGGCGCCAGCGGTGGCCTTGAACGCCCACACCTTGACCTGAGCCGGGTCAAGCTCGCCGTTCGCTTCCCACTTGTACGTCACACCGGAAGCCGAACCCGCCTTGTTGTAGCTGCTCAGGAAGGTCTGGATGTCGGCGCGAGTGGTCTTGCCGGCCTTGATCGCCTCAAGGTAGATCTTGGCGAGGTCGTACGACACGTCGGCGTAGACACCCGGGTCGACCGAGTACTTCGCCTTGAAGTCGGTGACGAAGGTGCCCTTGGCCGCGGTCGCCGGACCACACGGGCAGGTGGAGATGGTGCCCTCGACGTCCTTCTGACCGGTCACCGACAGCATGTTCGCGTCGTTGATGCCGTCACCGCCGATGAAGGTGCCGGTCCAACCGTTGGCCCGCAGCTGCTTCAGGAACGGCGCCGCCTCCTCGGTGTAACCCGCGTACATCAGCACGGTCGCGCCGCTGGTCTTCACGCTGGAGATCTGGGCACCGAACTCCTGCGCGTTGTCGACGACCTTGTCGGTCTTGACCACGAGCGGGCCGAGGACCTTCTTCGCCTCGTCGGCGAGGCCGGCACCGTACGCGGACTGGTCGTCGATGACGAAGACCTTCTCCGCCTTCAGGACGCTCTTGATGTAGTTGGCGATCGCCGGACCCTGCGAGAAGTCGTTGCCGACGCCGCGGTGGAAGACCTTCCAGCCCTTGTCGCTCAGGCTCGGACGGGTCGCGGAAGGCGTGATGGTCGCCAGCCCGGCCTGCTCGAAGATCGGCAGACCGACCTCGCTCTCGCCGGAGAACGCCGGGCCGATCAGTCCGACAATCTTCTCGTCGGCGGCGGCGCTGGTGGCCAGACCGCCGGCCAGGTCGGCCTTACCCTGCGAGTCGAACGGGGCCACCGTCACCTGGCAGTCCGCGTTCTCCTTGTTGTATTGCTCGACGGCCAGGTCGGCGCCCTGCTTCATCGGCGTCACGAGCCCGGCGTCCGCACCGGACAGCGCGCCGAAGAAGCCGATCTTGAGGTCGCACGCCTGGCTACCGGAGCCGTTGCTCGAACCCTCGTCCTGCTTGCACGCGGTAGCGCCGCCGACGAGCACCGCCGCCATGGCGACACCGCCGAGGACGCGTACGAAGTTTTGCCTCAAGGCTGAAACCCCTCCTCCATCCACGAGTCCGGTGCCACGGGCTGGTGAGCCACGACAGCGCCGAACGAGACCGTTCACCCGGTCTGGCCGGGGACGTTATCCCACTGGCCCGACCCGCCGGTAGGTCTGATCGCTCGCGTTGACTCAACCGTTACGTAGCGTGGCAACTTTTGCGCTCGGATGTCATACCCGCGAGGTTTGTCGATCCCGATCATGGAGCAGCCGGAAAAGCCGACCACCAGGCACGGGCCTCCCGACCATCATCGGTGGCCATCACTACCTGACCAGCCATCGCGGCCACCGCCGCCGCGGTGTCCCCGCCGGGCGGCAGGTCGACCGGAAGCGCCACCGCCGACCACCGCCGGGCGGCCGAGTCGGAAATCCACAGTCGGTGACCGTCGGCCGCGACCGATACCGCGAGTACACGTCCGGCGTAGGTCGCGACCGCCTCCACCGCCGCGATCGCGCCGGCGCCCGCGAGCCCGAACCGCCCGCCCGCCTGCCAGCCGGCCGCGTCCCCGCCGTCGGTGCCGTCGAGCCGCCACCCGCCGAACGTCCCACCACGCAGCCCGAGCGCCAGCACCGCGTCGCCGACCCGGGCCAGCCGGTGCACGGCCTCGTCCTCGCCGGTGGCCGGCAGGGCGATCCGGGTCCAGGTCAGGCCGTCGGGCGAGGTCCACACCAGTGGATCATGATCCGGCCGGCCCCCGGCCCGGCCGCTGCCACCCACCAACCAGCCGTCGGCGACCGCGAGCGCGTCCGTCGCCGATGTCCGCACCGCCGCGTCGCCGGCCAGGCCGGGCGCGCCCTCGACGATCCGGAAGTCCGCCGCGTCCGGCGACCGCCAGACCGCGGCGCCGCTCTCCCGGCCGCCGGCGATCAGCCAACCCCGGGGCCCACCCGCCACCCGGCTGACGTTGACCGCCCTGGGTCCGCCATAGAGTTCGAACTCGGCCGACACCTCCACCAGCGACCCGTCCGGTAGCTGGCGCCAGGTCCGCACCCGCGGATTGCCGTGCGCGCCGCCGGCCTTGGCACCGATGACGGCGATCCGGCCGTCCCGGCACCCGGCCGCGTAGAGGATCGCCCGCTCGCCGTAGTAACTGGTGGGGGCGAGCCGCACGGCGGTCCAGGTACGCGCGTCGGCGCTGGTCCAGGCCGCCGGCCGGGTCGCCCCGTCGGCCCCACCGATCGCGCCGACGAGGTACCAGCGGTCGGCGCAGGCCACCGCGTCCCGCAGCAGCACCCGCCCGGCCGGGCCCGGCGGCATCGGCAGGACCACCGGATGCCAGTCCGGCCGGGTCAGCGCGTACGCGCCCCCGGGGTCGTTCGCGGTCGGGCGCTCGCACCCGGCCAGCAGCAGGGTCAGCGCGACGAGACCCGCGACCAGCCGCCGATGGATGGACATGGCCCGATCCTAGAACGGTCCGCCGACGACACCCGGTCCCACTTCCGGTCGGGGTGAGCGGGTCAGCCGGCCCGGTCGGGGTGGACGGCTCAGCCGGCCTCGGCCGGCTCGGTGCCCGTACCCTCGGCCAGGATCCGCTCGGCGACCTCGCGCATGGTCATCCGGTGGTCCATCGCGGTGCGCTGGATCCACTTGAACGCCTGCGGCTCGGTCATGCCGTACGTGGTCATCAGCGCGCCCTTGGCCCGCTCCACCGTCTTGCGGATCTCCAGGCGATCGGTCAGTCCGGCCACCTCGGACTCCAGCGCGGCAATCTCCGAGTAACGCGACAGCGCGATCTCGATCGCCGGCACCAGGTCGCTCTTCTGGAACGGCTTGACCAGGTACGCCATCGCGCCGGCCGCCCGCGCCCGCTCGACCAGGTCACGCTGGCTGAACGCGGTCAGGATGACCACCGGGGCGATCCGGCCGGCGGCGATCCGCTCGGCGGCGGCCAGTCCGTCCATGATCGGCATCTTGATGTCGAGGATGACGAGGTCGGGTTTGAGTTCCTCGGCCAGGCGCACCGCGGTCTCCCCGTCGCCCGCCTCCCCCACCACGTCGTAACCCTCTTCGACCAGCATCTCGGCGAGATCCAGCCGGATGAGCGCCTCATCCTCGGCGATCAGCACCCGCCTACGCTCGATACCCGCCTGCGTGTCGGCCACGAACCTCTACCCCCAGCGCTGTTGTCCGACACCCGCCCGGCCGGGTGTCGCCGACATCAGCGTAGTGGGTACCCTAGACCCGGCCTACTCGTCAGGTCCGTGGCAACGTCCCCGTATTCCAACCGGTAGAGAAACGGAGCTCAAACCTCCGACAGTGTGGGTTCGAATCCCACCGGGGGCACGTCAAAGAGCCGTCAACACGCAACGCGGTCGACCGATGACCAAGCGTGTAGGCCCGACTCAAGCTCGGGTAGCGCGGCAGGTGCCAGGAAAAGGTGCGGCTCGTCCATCGAGTCGCACCTTTTCGAGTAAAGCTTGTAGTTCTGTCCGGTATCCGACTGCATCACTCCCACCCGGTGGACGCGACCGAGGCTCCATCGGCACGCCGGGCGGCAGCTCGGGTCAGCGTGACGCGGGTGGGATGCTCTGCTCGTACTGGAAGACGTTGTGCGGGTCGTACTTCGCCTTGATCTCGCGCAGCCGGTCGAAGTTGCGTCCCCAGTAGGCGGTCTCCCATTCCGCCATTCCGATGTTCGGCACATTCACGTAGGCGCCGTCCACGTACGGCCGCAGTGCCTGGCTGAACTCGGCGATCCAGGCCTGGGCGATCGGGGTGACGGCGTCGCCGCTGTCCGGCTCGCCCCTGGTGCCCCAGCCGGCACCGGGCTCGGAATAGAACAGTGCGTCGCGATGCGGGAACGCCGAGCCGCCGCGGGGTTCCCTCGTCTGCGCCCCGGTGCCGAATGCCTGGGTGAAGAAGTTGCTGTCCTCCGACGGGGCGTCCGCCATGAACGCGCGGATCACGTCGATCGCCTCCTCCGGGAACGGCTCGGTGCTGAACTGCGAGAAGAACTTCCAGTTCGCCGGCTCGTCCTCGGTCGGTATCTGGAATCCGGCATAGGTGTCGCCCCAGCCCCCGGTCTGCACGGTGACCTCGGGGTTGCCGATGGAGAGGATCGGTTCCAGCAGTTCCCTCGCCGTTGCCTCCGAACCGTCGGCGAGCACCCCGAACAGCAGGATCTGGGATTTGTGGATCTCAAGCTGGGTTCCGAGGCGGTTGTCGGCGAACGGTGCGCTGCGCTGCCAGGTGTCGAAGACACCGTGCAGATCGTCCAGCCCCTGCCAGGTCGCTTGCAGGTACGCGACCTGCCGCAGCGGGGTTACCCGGTAGGTGAGTGAGGTGACGATCCCGAAGTTGCCGTTTCCGGCCCCGCGAAGCGCCCAGAGCAGGTCCCGGTGATTCTTCAGGTCCACCTCGATCGCCTTCGCGCCGTCGGCACCCGACGCGACGACAATCTCCGCCCCTATCAGGCTGTCGCAGGCCATGCCGAGGTAGCGGGTGAGGAAACCGAAACCGCCGCCGAGGGTCGCACCGGAAAGACCGACGGTTCCCTCCGTTCCGGTCGTCACCGCAAAGTCCTGCTCCCCGAGCGCGGTCACCGCCTCCAATTGACTGAGCCCGGCACCGACCGTCGCGGTACGGGTGGCGGCGTCGATCCGGGTCGACTTCAGCTCGCTGACGTCGATCACTATGCCGTTGTCCACGTTCGACCAGCCTTCGAGGCTGTGGCGGCCACTGCGCACCCGCAGCGCGACGTTGTTCTGCCGCGCCCAGGTGAGGGCGTTGACCACGTCCTGGGTTTCCTGGGCGAAGACGATGACCAGCGGATAGCGAACGAAAAGCTCGTCCCAGCCGAGACTCGCATTCGCGTAGCCGGGATCGCGGGGACGGACGATGCGGCCGGTCAGCGTGGCCGGCGGGCTCCCCGTACCGGGGGACCAACCCGGGCCGTCGTCCGCGACAGCCGGGGTGCCTCCGGCGACAATGCCCGGGAAGACGACCGCACCGGCGCCGACGGCCGCGGTCGCCCGGAGCAGGTCGCGACGAGAAAGGTCATGCATGATCCGTATCCTCTCGATCGGGTGACGCCACCATTCGACTAAGAGGAGAACTTCCGACCTCCCTCTGGGGCGCGAACCCACGCTAATACGGGAGACTTCTTCGGAGATCCGAGATCCTGTCTCGGAACCCGGTCGGGTGACGTCGACCTGACTTTCGTGCGGCAGACCGGACGTTGCCACCGGGGAGCCTGCTAGGTTGCGCGCGATACGCAGGGCGGCCAGGGCGAACAGGTCGGCACCGAGATCGCCGCGAACCGGCCACGACCACCGGCGCGCCGGGCCGTGCTACCGGATCGGTCGAGCGAAATCGGGGATGCTGGCAAGATCCGTGACGATGGCGTGGGCCACGTCCACCAGCCGCTGGTTGTTGGACCGGGCGTAACCGCGGATGAGGGTGAACGCCTCGTCCACGCTGACACCACTGTTCTGCGCGATCGCGCCCTTTGCCTGCTCGATGACGATCCGGCTGTTGAGGGCACTCTGGAGTTGGACGGTGAGTTCCTCACCCCGGCTGATCGAACGTTCCTGGAGAATGGCGATGGACGCCAGATCCGCCAGCGCCTGCACGATCGGGATGTCGTCGTCGCCGAGAAGCCTGCCGTCGTCGACGCCGAACACGTTGAGTGCTCCGATCACCTGGGCGCGCAGGCGGAGCGGGAAGGCGTACACGTAGCGGAATCCGGCGGCGACGGCGTGCGGTGCGAAATGTGGCCATCGCCCGACGGCGGCGCTCAGGTCCGTGTCGACGACCGTGCCTCCGGTCCGGAACGCGTCGAGGCAGGGTCCCTCGTCGTTCTGTAGCTGGAACAGCTCCAGGAGTCGGGCCTCCTCCCGGGAGCCGGCCATGAACTGGAGCTGTCCGTGCTGGTTGGCCAGGACCAGACCCACGACGCTGGCAGCGGCGAGTTCGGCGGCCCGCAGCGTCAGCATGTGGAGGAATTCGATGAGGTCGAACTCGTCCACCAGGGTGTCCGAGACCTCGACGAACACCTTCGCGAGTCGTTGCGGTGAGACTGCGGTCATGACAACTCCATGCCTGTCCATAGTGAGGTGCCGTCGTTCATGGTCCGGTTCCGTCGAATCGCAGCTTGCGGTCGACGATGTCGCGTGCGACCTGGTGCAGTGGGCGCGCCTCGGCATAGGCGTGGGCGCGTAGGTGGATCAGCGCCTCGCCGATGCTGACTCCGAGCTGCACCATGATCATGCCCTGTGCCTGCGCCACCTCCGCCCGGTAACCGGGTGTCTCGTCGAATCCGAGCGCCAGAGCCTCTCGCCCGGAGTTTTCCTGACCGTCGAGCACCGTCATCATGACAATCTCGGCAAAGGTAAGCGCCTGGTCCAGTATGTCCGGGTTGATCGGACCGGTCTGCTCGCGGAAGAGGACCATGACACCGAGACGAGCCGCACCGACCTGGAGCGGGAATGCAAATACGGCATGGATGCGGCCCTCGGCCATCGCGGCGGCGAAGATGGGCCACCGACCCCTGGCACCCGTGCCGGCGAGATCCGTGACCAGGACCGGGCGACGGGTGTCGAAGGCATCGACACCGGGCCCCTCCCCGAGCGTGAATTGCAGTTCCGCGAGCAGGTATGCGGGTTCGTCGGACGCGACGGCGTAGCTCTGTACCCCGTCCTCGGTCAGCACGCTGATCCCCACACCGGACACGGACAGCGCGTACACGGCGGCACGACAGATCCGGGTGAGCGTCTGGGTGATGCCGGAGGTTCCGTCGTCCGGCCAGGGTTGCTCGGCGATCAACCCCAACGCCCGGACCCAGCGGTCTGCGGATCCGGTCACCGCCATGCCGCCCCCACACCGCCCACGGCTCCGCCGGCCGAACGAGGGTGCTCCCGGGAAGACATCGGCATTTGCGCACCTTCCGGGGATATTCAGAGGTGCCGCCGGCCGGTAACGACATCAGCGGGATCATTCCAGCAGGGACAATACCTCCCGGAGCCTGGCGTGGCCCGTTCCAGTCGCGATTCGTCGGTGCCTCTTGACAGCAAACTGGGCGCCGGGATACCGTGGTCGCGTCCATTATTGGACGTTGCCCCAGACCTCGGCAATGGAGTTTTACGTCCGAAGGTGGGGACTCGTGACCTTTCCCAAATCGCGATAGCGATCACCACACCGTTACGCCCGTACCGGTTCGCACCGAGCGCGGACCGACCGGAACCTCTCATCACCCGCGTAAAACGTAGTGGCCGCCGCCCCGGGTGTGTCCGCGCGATCGCGGCGTCGACCCGTCACTTGTTCATCAGTAGGGCATTCCGCCGAAGCGCGCGCGTGAGACGGGACGGCACCGGCAACCAGACCGCACCCGTTCGGCCGCCGCCGGGTCGCGTCCACCCCGCTCCGCACCATCGAGCGCCTTCACCGGCAACGGGCGGTGCCGGCAGAGGGACAAAAAATGAACGACGATTCAGTCTTCGGGAACGGTCTCGACCCGGTACCGCTGTCCGGACACCGACCATCAGCGCCGCACGACAACCCCGAATCATCCGGTGCGACCAATATCGCCGCTCATCCCCGATCGGACTACGACTGGGACCGCCGGGTGATCTCGATGGTCGCGACGAGTTGGCGTCCATTCGAGGTGACGTTCATGCTCGCGGCCACGGCGTGCGGAATCGCCATGCTCACCTTTGCCGCACGCATGGCACCGATCACCGACGTGATGCCCGTGCTGACCCAGACGATCTGGAAGGCCAGCCTCGTCCCGGTCGGCATTCTCGGCCTGGTCGGCATCACCTGGCGAGGACAACTGTCCACGGGCATGGCAATGCGACTCGGCTCACTGATCCTGCTCGGGACCGCCACCGGCATGTACACGATCGCCATACTCACCGAACTCGGCATCGCCGCGATGCCCTCGGCGGCGTTCGTCTCCGCCGTACCGGTGGCCGCCTGGTGGAGGTCCGGACAGATCACGATGGACCTGGTGGGACTGGCGAGAGCCGCCGAACGGCAACCGCCGTCATCATCTCGGTAACCCGGCGCCTCGCCGCCCGACAGTAGACGCCGGGAACGTCGACGTGGCCGTCCCCCACTCGGCGCTCGATCGGGGTAGGGGACGCCCATCTCACCGCTGGCGGACATCCGCGAGCAGACAAAAACCGTGACCCCCAACGCGTACGGGAGCAGCCGGTGCTGGCCTCCGGGCGCCCGGCGGGCCGCGTACCGAGCGCGCAGGTCGGCGAGTGCCCGGCGGTGGTACGTCATCGCCCCAGCGTAGGCGGCGGACGGTCGGCTTTCCCCGGTGCGATCGTCGGCGCCTTCGCCCTGTTCGACGCGCTCGCGGCCGGGTCCTGGGCGGTCTATTCCGCCCTGGTCGGCTACCTCGGCGGGGTGGCGTTCGAACACGACCCGGTGAAGGGTCTGCTGCTCGGGCTCGGCATCGCCCTGACCATCACGATCGTCGTCGAGCTGGTCCGCTACCTGCGCCGCCCGCCGGCGCGACTCCCTGCGGCCGTGCCGTCCACCGGGAGCGCCGACCCGGCCAGCGCGACGACCGGGGTCAGGCCAGGGTGACCAACCGTTCGTGGTCGTCCAGCGCCAGGTCACCGCCGGACACCGCCCTGATCTCCAGGGTGTCCAGGTCGAGCCGTCCGTCGATCACCGTGCAGAACGCGATGTCGGCGGCGTCCCGGCCGGTGGTGATGCGTACCAGGCTCTGTCGCGGGGCCAGCCGGGTGGCGTCCCAGACCTGCCAGCGGCCGTCGATGTCGGTCTCCACCACGGCGTGGAAGTCCATCGGGGACAGGCCGGGGGCGTAGACGGCGGCGATCCGCGCCGGTACGTCGACCGCCCGGCACAGCGCGGCGACCAGGTGCGCGAAGTCGCGGCAGACGCCCTGACCGCCGAGCAGCGTGTCGAGCGCGTCGGTGGTCGGACCGCTGGCCCCGGAGACGTACGCGATGTGCCGCCAGACGTAGTCGTTGATCGCCCGTACCCGCTGGCCGGCGCTGGGCAGGTCGCCGAAGTGGCTCTGGGCGAAGCCGGCGAGCCGGTCGGAGGGGCAGTAGCGGCTCGGCCGCAACGCCTCCACCCGCTCCGCGTCGCCGACCCGCCCGGTGCTGCCGGCCCCCGTGGTGAGGGTCGCCCGGTACTCGACGGTCAGTTTGCCCGGCCCGACCCGGAACAGGTGCGAACGACCGCCGACCGGTCCGGCGAGTTCGGTGGCGTGCACCGGGCCGGTGTCGCCGACGATGTCGAGGCGCTCGTCGAGGTCACCGGCGGACGGGCGGGCGGGTGCGATCTGGAGCACCACCCCGGCCGGTGCGGTGACGTCGAGCGTCAGGGTGCATCCGACCTGGCTCTGCGCGTGGTCCACCGTTGGTACGTCCCGTCCCTCGTCTGCCGTGGCGCCGTCCGGTACGTCGCACCGAGGTCACGAACCCCCACCCGCCGGTTCGGCCGCTAGGTCAGGGTCGGCGTCGGGTCCGGTGTGGCGTCGCGTCGCCGGGATCGATTATGGCCGTTCCCGCCGTCGTCCGCTCGGGACGACGACGGCGTACCGGGCTCTCGTGGCCCCGGCGGTCGGCTGCCGCCGCCGGGAACGGAGGCGGCCTGCATGGCCGCCGTGGCGACCGCGAACGCGGTCTGTGCCGGCACCACCGCCAGGTCGATCCGGAGGTCACCCGACCCGGTGAGGATGACCAGGTCGGCGTCGAGCGTGGCGAACCAGCCGACCCGCAGCACCCGGTCGCCGATCCCGATCCGTCGCGGGTGCCGGTCCCAGGCGGACGGCTGCAACATGACCCGTTCGATCGGGCCGATCCGCTCGGCGGTCAGCGCGAGGACCAGGCCGGTGAGTTCCCGTACCGGGTCGCGGGAGCCGGGCCACCAGCTCCCGTCGAGCATCGCCCGGCTGGACCGGGGCGTGCTGAGCCGGATCCGGGCCGGTGGCGGTTCGTCGGTGCAGGTCCAGATCCTGCGGTCCGCGACGGTGGTCATGCGGCCGGGCCGGTCTGCTCGGCCGAAATCGTGGTCTGCGGGGCCACCCGTCCGGCCAGCATCCGCGCCCGGACCAGGCGGGCGACGGCCGGTACGGAGACCAGCAGCACCCCGGCCACGGCGGCCAGCAGCATCGCCACGCCCATCGGCAACTGCCCGCGCAGGCCCAGGAAGCGCACCTCCGACGACTGGCCGTTCTGCAACACGAAGATCAGCATGAGCAGGACGAAGGCGGCGACAGCGCAGGCGATCCAGGGCGCCAGCGTGCCGGTACGGGGCACCGGACGGGGCAGGCCGTTGATCGGGGGAACGGGTCGGCCGTCGGCCGACCGCGCCGGACTGACAATGCGAGTCATGGGGGACCTTCGTTTCGGCGGCGGTGTGCGGAGTCCGCGAAACCCGAGGCGCCGAGGTCCAGGGCAACACCCGAACCCTACTCCGCCCTGCACGCGACCGGTGTGGCCGGATGTCGGATTTGCCCGCTCGCCGCGATCGTGCCGGCGCACCCCGTCCGCGCTCGGCAAGGGGCACCGCGTGCGGGAAACGGGCGCGCCCCTCGGAGTAGAGTGGGCATTGCCGCCGCGGGGATCCGGCCACCGGGCCGGTCCGACGGCGATCCGCGACCCGGACAACCGGAAGTATGAGGACCAGCGCGGGCGGGGCGGCGATCCAGCCGACCACCGGTACGGCAAGCTCTCTTTCGATCAACCGTGGTCGCCGCGCTCGACGGCCGCGACGGCGGCGGGGATGTGGCGACGGCGACCCGGAGCCCCGCTCCGGCGGGCAGCGATCGACGACCGACCGTCCGCGAGCCGGAGCACGATCGACAGTTCTCGACCGACAAGGCGTACGAAGAGAGCAGGACATGGAAATCGACAAGGATAAGATCCTCGACGCGTTGCGCCGCCGCGGCCAGCACCACCGGGCCGAGTGGGTCGACAAGGAGATGCCCGACCGGATCGACACCGTACGCAACTCCGGCCTGCTGGCGACGCTCAACCTCGACCCGGCCGAGTTCGCCGACCAGCCGACCAGGTGAGGGTGGCCCTGCTGGGGCCGGTGGCATGGCGTACGCCACCACATCACTACGGGCCGTGGGAACGGGTGACCGGCCTGCTCGCCGAGGGGCTGGTGGCCCGTGGCGTCGACGTGACGCTGTTCGCCACGCTCGACTCGGTCACCTCGGCCACCCTCGACGGGGTCTGCCCGCGCGGGTACGCCGACGACCCGGACCTGGACGGGCGGGTGTGGGAGGCGATGCACGTCGCCCACGCGCTGGCCCGGTCGGGTGAGTTCGACCTGGTCCACAACCACCTGGACTGGCTGCCGCTGGCCTTCGCCGAGCACTGCCGCGCCCCGCTGCTCACCACCATCCACGGTTTCTCCGGTGCCGGCATCCAACCCGCGTACGAGAGGGCGAAGTCGGCGTACGTCTCCATCTCCGACGCCGACCGGGTCCCCGGTCTCGACTACGTCGCCACCGTGCCGCACGGGATCGACCTCGACGGGTTTCCGTTCGGCCGCGACGGCGGCCCCGGACTGGTCGCCTTCGGCCGAATCCATCCGGACAAGGGCATCCACACCGCGATCGAGATAGCGCGGCTGGCCGGCCGACCGCTGACCATCTGCGGCATCGTCCAGGACGAGCGTTACCACGCCGAACAGGTCGCCCCGCACATCGACGGCGAACTGGTCACCTTCCTCGGCTCGGTCGGCCCCGAACAGCGCGGCGAGATCCTCGGCGGGGCCGCCGCCCTGCTGCACCCGATCGCCTTCGCCGAGCCCTTCGGGCTGTCGGTGGTGGAGGCGATGGCGTGCGGGACGCCGGTGGTGGCATACCGGCGCGGGTCGATGCCGGAGGTGGTCGACGAGGGGGTGACGGGTTATCTGGTGCAGACCGTGGACCAGGCCGTCGCGGCCGTCGAGCGGATCGGCGCCATCGACCGGGCCGGCTGCCGCGACCGGGCCCGGCAGCGTTTCGGGGTGGACCGGATGGTGCAGGACTACCTGGAGGTCTACCGCGCCCTGGTCCCGTGACAGCGCCCTGACCTCGTAACAGCGTCCTAATCCAGTTACAGACAGTGCTGATAAGGTCAAACCGCCGGGAACTCGCCACAGAGTCCGGCCAGGTGCCCGGCAGACGCGGTTCCGCCCGAGGCGGCGCTCGTCGTGCATCCGTTCCGCCCGCCACACACGCTGGTCGGGTGAGCGCCGTTATCGCGTGAGGCCGACGCCGTTCACGCGGCGCCAGCCGATGACCGGAAGGCGCCACACATGGCCGCCAGTTACGGTTTTCTCAGCACCCACCCACCGACCCAGTGCGGACTGGCCACCTTCAACTCGGCCCTGTCCGCCCAGCTCACCGCCGGTGGCCGACCCGGCGGAATCGTCCGGGTGGTGGCCGCCGGCGAGGACGAACGCGCCGGGCCCGGTGTCGTACACACCTGGTCCCCGCTGCACGCCGACGGGTGGCGGGACGCGGCCGAGGCGCTCGACGCGTTCGACGTCGCCATCGTGCAACACGAGTACGGCATCTACCCCGGACCCGACGGCGCCCAGGTGCTGCCGCTGCTGCGGGCACTCGACCGGCCCGCCATCGTGGTCCTGCACACCGTGCTGGCCCAGCCCACCGCCGGGCAGCGGAGCACGTTGGAGGCGGTCGTGGCGGCGGCCGGCGCGGTGGTCACCATGACCGAGACCGCTCGGGACCGGCTGCTCGTCGGGTACGCGGTCGACCCCGCGAAGGTCACCGTCATCCCGCACGGTGCCGGCGACCACACCGGCGTACCCGCCACCTCCGGTGCGCGTCCGCACCTGCTCACCTGGGGACTGATCGGTCCGGGCAAGGGCATCGAGTGGGCGTTGCGGGCCGTCGCCCGGTTGCGTGACCTCACGCCGTCGCCGGTCTACACGGTGGCCGGCAAGACCCATCCCAAGGTGCTCGAACAGCACGGGGAGCAGTACCGGACGAGCCTGCAAAGCCTGGGCTCGCTGCTGGGCATCGCCGACGCCGTCCGCTACCAGCCGGTCTACCGCGACGAGGCGGCACTGAGCCGGCTGATCCGCTCCGCCGACGTCGTCGTGCTGCCGTACGACTCGCGCGAACAGGTCACCTCCGGGGTCCTGATCGAAGCGGTGGCCGCCGGGGTTCCCGTGGTCGCCACGCCCTTCCCGCACGCGGTGGAACTGCTCACCGACGGTCCCGGCCTGCTCGTACCGCACCGGGATCCGGCCGCCATGGGCACCGCCATCCGGCGGATCCTGACCGAACCCGGCCTGTCCGGCAGCCTCGCCGGCCGTACCGGTCCGCTGGCACCAACCCTGCTCTGGCCGGCGGTGGCCGCCCGCTACGCCGCGCTCGCCGAACGGCTGCGAACGGCCAACCCGCCGGTCATGGCCGCGCCGGCGGTGCCGGCGTGACCGGCGTACGGGTCATCGGCAGTGGCGCACGCGTCACCGGCGGCGGCAACGGTCACGCCGCCGACCGGAAGGTCACCGCGCTCGCCCGCACCGGCGGCGTACCGGCGCCCAGCTTCGCCCACCTGGCCCGGATGAGCGACGACACCGGCCTGTTCGAACACGCCCGGCACGCGATCCCCCGCCGCGAGCACGGTTACTGCACCGACGACGTGGCGCGCGGACTCGTGGTCACCAGCCGCGAACCCGATCCCACCGCCCCCGTGCTCCGGCTCGCGGAGTGCTACCTGGCGTTCCTGACCCACGCCCAGGACGGTGACGGCGCGTTCCACAACCGGCTCGGCCACGACCGGCGGTGGACCGACGACCCCGGCGTCGGCGACTGGTGGGGGCGGGCGCTGTGGGGCCTGGGCACCGCCGCGACCCGCAGTACGGCACCGTGGATCCGGGAGGAGGCGCTGGTCGCCTTCACCATCGGCACCGCCCAGCGCTCCCCGGACCCGCACGCCATGGCCTTCGCCGGTCTCGGCGCCGCCGAGGTGCTGCGCGGCCACCCGGACCACCGGGCCGCGGCCGTCCTGCTCGACGACGCCGCCATCGCCGTCGGCACCCCGGAGGACAGCCGGGACTGGCCGTGGCCACGCCCTCGGTTGACGTACGCCAACGCCGCCCTCGCCGAGGTCGTCATCGCCGCCGGTGAGCTGCGCGGCAACGGTGACCTGCTCGCCACCGGACTGCGGATGCTGACCTGGCTGCGCGAGGTGCAACTGCGGCAGGGCAGGCTGTCGGTCATCCCGGTCGACGGCTGGCGGCGGCACGGCCCCCGGCTGCGGCACGACCAGCAGGCGATCGAGGTGGCCGCGCTCGCCGACGCCTGCGCCACCGCCGCCTCGGCCACCGGTGACCACGGCTGGGAGATCGGTGTCCGGCAGGCGGTCGCCTGGTTCCTCGGCGAGAACGACGTCGGCACCGCGATGTGGGATCCGGCGACCGGCGGCGGGTACGACGGCCTGACCCCGCACGGACCCAACCTCAACCAGGGCGCCGAGTCGACCCTCGCGCTCATCTCCACCCTGCAACACGGCCGAGCACGGCTATGACCGAGGAGATCTCCCCCACCGGTTTCCGGCCGGACCCGGCCACCCGGGTCGGCGGGACGCTGGACCCCGACCCGCGACGGGTCATCGTGAAGCTTTTCGTGCCGGGCGAGGACGCCATCCTCGCCCGAACCCGGGCGCACGCCCTGATCGAACGGATCGCCGGCCTCGGCGACGAGGAGACGGGCATCCTGCTGCGGCAGACCCTGCTCCGCTTCGGCGACCGGCACCACGATCTCGAAGCCACCTTCCGGCACCACTACGACCTGGTCCACCACCGGGTGGCCCGGACCAGCGAGCTGTCACCCGAGGCCCGCCTGCTGGTCGGCGCCTACTTCTCCCACGAGTACGCGGTGGAGGCGGCCGCCCTGTGCAACCCGTCCCTGGTCGCGCACCCGGACCAGGGCGGCCTCGACCCGGGTGAGCTGCGTGTCGCGATCAGCCTGCGGCAGATCGGGGAGGGGCACCTGTCCTCGATCGGGTTCGCCACCGCCGTACTCGGGCCGGAATCGCGGCTGCGGGTCGCCGACCGGACCGGGCCGTTGGTCACCGGGCGGCGTACCAGCGCACTGCATCGGCGCGACCTGCTGGCCGCCGGGCTGGCCGAGGAGGACTGGGACAACGAGGTCTCCGCCACCGTGCTGGGCTGCCTGGGCGAACGCTTCGACGACGACGCCTTCGAACGGGCCCTGGGTGGGCTGCCCACCGACCTGCTCACCCGCGCCACCGCGCACCGTACCCTCGAACAGCTCCGGCGGACGATCACCGCGAGTTACGCGATGACCTTCCCCGCCGACGTGCCGTTGCACCGGCGGGTGCTCTGGCCGGCGACGCCGGCCGAGTGCAACGGGATGGAGGATGCCCGGTTCGTCCGGTGGGTCGACGACGACGGGGCGGTGGCGTACCGGGCCACCTACACCGCGTACGACGGTCGGAGCATCGCCGCGCGGATGCTCGGCAGCGAGGATCTTCGGCACTTCGAGGTGACCCCGATGCGTGGACCGGCCGCCCGCAACAAGGGCATCGCGCTGTTCCCTCGTCCGGTCGGCGGTCGCCGGCTCGCGCTGTGCCGGTCCGACGGCGAGACCATCGGCCTGTCGACGCTCGACGCCGAGAACCGCTGGCAGTCCCCGGTGCCGTTGCACGGCCCCCGCCGGGGCTGGGAGCTGATCCAGGTCGGCAACTGCGGCTCGCCGATCGAGACCGACGCCGGTTGGCTCGTGCTCACCCACGGGGTCGGCCCGATGCGCCAGTACGCCATCGGGGCGATGCTGCTCGACCTGGCCCGGCCCGAGCGGGTGATCGCCGAGTTGCCGGGTGCGTTACTCCGGCCGGACGACACCGAACGCGACGGCTACGTGCCCAACGTCGTCTACTCGTGCGGCGGCCTGCTGCACGCCGGGACGCTGTGGTTGCCGTACGGCGCGGGCGACGCCCGGGTCGGATTCGCCACCATCGACCTGACCGCCCTGCTCGCGGCGATGGTGGCGCCGCCAGGCCGGTAGGACGGGCGGCCGGGTTCGGACGGCGCCGGATCGACGGGGGCGCGGATCGCAACGTGCGGTCAACTCGATAGTCAGCGACGGCAAATCGTTGACAGCACTCAACGATCTATCTAGGGTGACGGACGCACGAAGCACCCCGTCCACTCCCCAGCCTCGACGGCACACCCCCAGGGAGCACCATGTCCATCGCCTACGTCGTCCTCGCGATCCTGCTCTCCGCCATGCTCCTGATGTCCGCCCGGGGCAAGCTGACCAAGGACGAGCGGGTGGTCCAGGGCCTCACCGCCGCCGGGGTCCCGCTCAACTGGTACCCGCCGCTGGCCATCATCGAGATCATCGGCGCGGTCGGCCTGATCGTCGGGATCTTCCTCGCGCCGCTCGGCGTCGCCGCGGCGATCGGTGTGGTCCTCTACTTCGTCGGCGCGATCATCGCGCACGTGCGCACCGGCGACACCAAGGGCGCCGCCGCACCGGGAACTATCCTGCTCGTCGCCATCGCCACCCTGCTCACCCGGATCCTGTCGCTGTAGGTCCCGCCGTCCGGCCGCGAAACGATCGGTCGCCCGGTCCCGCACCAACGGGACCGGACGACCGATCCGGCACCCGGCCGGAAACCCACTCGATCAGAAGCCGCCCTTGGGGTCGAGGTACTGGGCCGCGTTCTCCTTGGTCACCCGGGGCGAGGGCACAACGGTGTCCTTCTCCGTCTTGGTGCCGCCGAGGATCTCGACCGCCCGGTCCAGCCCCAGGCTGCCGATGACGTCCGCGTCGTTCAGACCGGTGACCAGGTAGTTCGTGCCGTCGAGAATGGCCTTGAGCGCCTCGGCCTGACCGTCGACACCGGCGATGATGATCTGCTTGTCCTTACCCGCGTCGGCGATCGCCCGCTGCGCGCCCAGGCACATCGCGTCGTTCTCGCAGAACACCGCGGCCAGGTCGCCGTTGGTGGCCAGCAGGCTCTCCATCACGGTCAGCCCGCCGTCGGAACCCCAGTTACCGAAGTCCGGCGCCTCGACCAGCGTGAACCCCGACCTACCGGCGAGCACCGACTTCACCCCGTCGGTACGGGCCAGCCCGATGCTGTTGTCGGCCGGCCCACCCTTGATGATCGCGACCTTGCCACCGCTGGGCAGCTTCTCGGCCAGGAACTCCCCGTTCTGTACGCCGATCGCCTTGTTGTCCGGGCCGATCCAGCTGGTGTACTCGCCGGTCTGGAACTTCCGGTCGACCAGCACCACCGGCTTGCCCGCCGCCTTGATCGCGTTCAGTGCCGCCGGGGCCGACTCCAGCGGTCCGCCCGAGATGATCACCGCGTCGACGTTCTTGCTGAGCAGGTCCTCGACGTTGGCGGCGAGCTTGGCCGCGTCACCGTTCGCGTCGGTGCTGATGATCTCGACGTTCCCCTTCTTCTTGGCCTGGGCCGCGATGGCCTTGTCCATGCCGCTGAAGTAGGGGCCGCTCAACATGAAGTTCGCGACGCCGATCGTGTACGAGCCGTCCCCGCCGTCCCCGCCCGAACCGCCGGAGTCGGAGCAGGCGGTCAGCCCGAGGGCGACGGCGAGGGTGCCGGTGACCAGCAGCCGGCGCAGCTTCTTCGCGTTCATGCCAACATCTCCCGTGGTGTGGTGGGTGGGGTGGTGGTGGGGCCGGTCCGGGTCAGGGGCGTACCCGGTTGACCCGCTGGACCAGGATCACCGCGATGATGATCAGTCCCTTGAGGACCTGCTGCCAGAAGCTCTGCACGCCGTACAGGTTCAGCAGGTTGTTGATCAGGGCGAGGACGAGGACACCGCCGAGGGTCGCCTTCGCCGTACCACGTCCGCCGGCCAGGCTCGCCCCGCCGATCACGCAGGCGGCGATCGCGTCCAACTCGAAGGCGACGCCGACACTCGGCTGGGCGATGCCGACCCGGCTGGCCAGGATCACCCCGGCCAGTCCCGCACAGGCACCGCTGATCGTGTACGCGAGGATCACGTGCCGGCGTACGTTGATGCCGGCCAGCCGTACGGTCTCCGGGTTGCCGCCGATCGCGATGATCGACCGCCCGGCCGGGGTACGGGACAGGAACACCCCGCCCAGCCCGAAGACCGCCAGCATGATCACCGTGGTCAGCGGGATCGGGCCGACCATCGCCGTACCGAGGGTGAAGAACGACGGGTCCTCCGGCGCGATCGGCACCTCGGAGTAGACGAAGGCCAGCCCCCGGACGGTGGTCAGCGCGGCCAGCGTCACCACGAACGGCGCCAGCCCGAAGCGGGCGATCAGGGTGCCGTTGACCAGCCCGAACCCGATCCCGGCCAGGATGCCGACCAGCATCGCCAGCGGGATCGGCAGGCCCGAGACCAGTCCGGCGGTGACGATGCCGGCGAACGCCACCACCGAGCCGACCGACAGGTCGATGCCGCCGGTGAGGATGACCACCAGCATGCCGAAGGCGAGCAGCCCGGTGGTCACCATCTGCTTGAGCAGGTTGGTCAGGTTGGTCTGGGTGAAGAACGTGTCGGAGGTCAGCGCGGCCACCACGATCAGGGCGATCACGAGCGTGCCGAGCACCGCCTCGACCGTACGGTCCCGACCGTTGACCACCAGGCGCAACGGTCGACGCGGTCCCCCGCCGGTGCTGGTCGTGTCCGGCGCGGTGCCGGTGAGCTGCCCGGTCATGCGCTCTCCTCGTACCCGGTCATGGGCGTCCCCTCCGTCCGGCCGGTGGCCGGTCCGATCGCGTAACCGAGCACCTCGTCCTCGGTGGTCCGGTCGGCGGCCAGTTCGCCGGTGAGCCGACCCTGGCGCATCACCAGCACCCGGTCGGTGGCGCCGAGCACCTCGGTCAGGTCCGAGGAGATGAGCAGCACACTCAGCCCGGACCGGGCCAGGCCGTCGATGATGCGGTAGATCTCGACCCGGGTGGCCATGTCCACCCCACGGGTCGGCTCGTCGAGGATCAGCACCCTCGGGCCGACCAGCAGCCACTTGGCCAGCACCGCCTTCTGCTGGTTGCCGCCGCTGAGGTTGACCACCGCCATCGAGGCGCAGTGCGCGGGCTGGATGCCGAGCCGGTCGACCATCCCGGTCACCTCGCGGCCCTGCCGAGCCCGGTCGATCAGGCCGACCCGGCTGTTGCGGTGCAGCGTGGTGAGGGCGATGTTGTCCCGTACGGTCAGGTCGAGCACCAGCCCGGTGCGCTTGCGGTCCTCGGTGACCAGCGCGAGACCGGCCGCGATCGCCTCGGCCGGGGTACGGAAGTCGGCCCCGCCGCCGGCCACCCGGACCTGCCCGGTGGCCGCCCGCTCGGCGCCGAAGACGCACCGCGCCAGCTCGCTGCGGCCCGAGCCGACCAGGCCGAACAGGCCGACGATCTCGCCCTCGTGCAGGGTGAACGAGACGTCGGCGAACTCGCCCGGCCGACCGAGCCCGGTGACGGTCAGCCTGGCCGCCCCGCGTCCGTCGCGCCGGTCCGGGTAGATCTGGGCCAGCCGCCGCCCGGCCATCAGCCGGATCAGCTCGTCCTCGCTCGTTTCGGCGGGCCGGGTGGTGGCCACCACCCGGCCGTCCTTGATCACCACAATGGTGTTGGCGAGTTCGAGCACCTCGGCCAGCCGGTGCGACACGTAGATCACCAGCACGCCGTGTTCGGTCAGCCGCCGGACCAGCGCGAAGAGCGAGTCGAGGTCGCTGCCGGCCAGCACGGCGGACGGCTCGTCGAGCACCAGCACCCTCGGTTCGCTGACCAGCGCCTTGGCGATCTCGACCATCTGCTGCCGGGCCACCGAGAGCCGGCCGGCGATCGTACGGGGGTTGATCGCGCCGAAGCCGATCGATTCGAGCAGCTCCCCGGCCCGACGGTGCGCGGCGGCCCAGTCGATCAGGCCCAGCCGCCGGGGGAAGTTCCCCATCAGCAGGTTCTCCGTGACCGACAGTTCGGGCACCAGGCTCAGTTCCTGGTAGACCGTACGGATGCCGTGGTCGTGCGCGTCGTGCGGCGAGCGCAGCTCGACCCGTTCGCCGTCGATCCGCATCTCGCCCGCACTCATCGGCTGCGCCCCGGCCAGGATCTTGATCAGGGTGGACTTGCCGGCGCCGTTCGCGCCGACCACCGCGAGCACCTCGCCGGGCCGACCGTGAAGGTCCACCCCGTGCAGCACCCGGACGCCGCCGTAGTCCTTGTGTACGCCGCGCAGTTCGAGGCTCATCCGAACGCCTCCATCACCACGATGGTCTTCTGCCGGGTGAAGTCCAGCGCGGAGTCGTGGATGCCCTCGCGGTAGCCGCCGGTGTCCTTGGTGCCGCCGAACGGCAGGTTCTCGGCCCGGACCGCGGTCGAGCCGTTGATCAGCACCCCGCCGACGTCGAGCCGGCGGGCCAGGGTGAACGCGCGCGAGACGTCCCGGGTGAAGACCGCCGCGTGCAGCCCGTACGGCGACTCGTTGGCCATCGCGACCGCGTCGAGCGGGTCGGCGAACCGGGCCACCGGGGCCACCGGCCCGAAGATCTCCTCGGCCAGGGCCGGGCTGTCCGCCGGCACGTCAACCAGGACGGTCGGGTCGACGAACGCGCCGCGCCGGTCCCCGCCGGCGACCAGCCGGGCCCCGTCGTGGACGAGCCGGCCGACCGCCTCCTCGACACCGCGCGCGGCCGACTCGGCGATCAGCGGCCCGACGTCGGTCTGCTCCAGCAACTGGTCGCCGACGGTCAGCTCGGCGGTCTGCGCCAGCAGCGCCGCCACGAACGCGTCGTGCACCCCGTCCTGCACGTAGACCCGCTTGACCGCGCAGCAGATCTGCCCGTTGCCCCGGGCCAGCCGGCCGAGCACGACCGCCTCGGCGGCCCGGTCGACGTCGGCGTCGTCGCAGACGATCAGCGCGTCGTTGCCGCCGAGTTCGAGGAAGACCTTCTTCAGGGTGGTCGCCGCCCGCCGGGCGATCTCGCGTCCGGCGGCGGTGCTGCCGGTGAGGCTGACCGCGGCGATGCCGGGCAGTTCGGCCAGGAGCTGGGAGACGCGTACCCCGCCGGTGACGAGTTGGTGTGCGTGTCGGGGGGCGCCGGCCTGTTCGACCAGTTCGGCGATCCGGACCAGGCTGAGCGGGCAGCGCGCGGGCGGCTGCACCACCACGGCGTTGCCGGCGGCGAGCGCGGCGGCGGCCTTGTGCGCGTACAGCTCGACCGGGTAGTTGAACGGGACCAGCGCGGCCACCACGCCGATCGGTTCGCGCAGGGTCACCGCCAGGTGCCGCTCCATTCCGGGTACGGCGTCCAGCGGGATCTGCCGACCGAAGAGTCGGGTCGCCTCGCCCGCGTGCCCACGGAAGATCCGGATCGCCGCCTCGACCTCGCCCCGGGTCTGGGTCAGCGGCTTGCCGTTCTCGGCGGCGAGCAGCCGGGCCAGGCTCTCCTGTTCGGCCTCGACCAGGTCGGCGATCCGGCGCAGCAGCCCGGCCCGCTCGTACGCGGGCAGCGCGGCCATCAACCGCTGACCGGCCTGGGCGGCGTCGACCACCGCGATCACGCGTTCGTCGGTGGCCGACTCGACCTCGCCGAGCGGAGCTCCGGTGCCCGGATTGTGCACGGTGATGACGGCGTCGGCCGGGGCGGCGGCACCGGTGGACGGGGCGGAACCAGGTGACGATGTGACGGTGGACATCCGTTCCACTCCTTGGCTGGTCAGCGGACGCGTTCGCCGACGGTCGGGCGAACCGGTCGGGGATGGCCCTCGGGCCGGGCGGGTTGTTCGGGTCGGACGGGTTGTTTGCTTTCCGTCGGGTCTCCGATCGGCGCCGTTGTGTTCGGGTGGCGGCGACGATGGGCCGGGTAACCGATCCGCCGACCGATATTGACCGCCATGGCCAGTGCGGTCGGCGCCAGCCGATGGCAGTCGTCGATGCTGAACCGGTGCGCCGGAGCCGAGACGCTGAACGCTCCGACCGGCTGGCCGGAGGCACTCAGGATCGGCAGGCCGAAACAGCGGACGCCTTCCTCGTTCTCCTCGTCGTCGATCGCGAACCCGCGAGCCCGGACGAGGTCGAGTTCGGTGAGCAGGGCCGCCCCGGTGAGCGTCCGGCCGGTACGCACCGGCAGCGGGCCGGCGAGGATCTCCGCCCGCCGCCGCTCGTCCACGGTGGCGAGTACGGCCTTGCCCATCGAGGTGCTGTGCATCGCGATCCGGCTGCCGATCCGGGAGACCAGCCGTACGGACTTGGCGCTCTCCACCTTGTCCACGTAGACGATGTGGTTGCCGACCGGGATGCCCAGGTGCACGGTCTCCCCGCTCAGCTCGACCAGTTCGACCAGGTACGGCCGGGCCGCGGCGCGCAGACCGTCCTCTTCGAGGTACTGCCCGGCGAGAGCGATCAGGGTGACGCCGAGGTGGTAGGCGCCGGCCGGATCCCGCTCGAACACGCCGAGTTCGAGCAGCGAGGTGGTGTACCGGTGGGTGGTGCTCAGCGCGATGCCGGCTTCCGCGGCAAGCTCGCCCAGGGTCAGTCCGGCCCCGCCAGCCTCGGAAACCGCGCCGATCAGCTCGAATGCCTTATCGACGCTGGACGATTTTCTTCCGCTCCTCATTCGAGTTACTCGAATCCATTTCCATCGAGTTCAGATATCGGCGATGTTTACACCAGGAAACAACTCTGTCAACCTTTTGAGCCGCCAGACATCGGACCTATCCGCCCACCTCAAGATCACCCAAACCCACCCCCCGAGAGAAAACTCCTGGTGGAACGCACTGGGAGCGCTATCGCCGACACCAACCGGAGGGGGCGATTCACGGCGATCTTGTCTCGCATGCGAAGACATCCAATGTCTCCCGCATCCCACACATACCTTGATCAATGCGATCCGCGCCGGCCGCCGGGCACACCGGCCGGCACGACCACCCGGCCCGAACGTCGTACCGGGACGGTAGGGTCCGGGGCATGACAGGTGACGAGCAGGAGCGGCGCCAGGCCGACGAGGACTGGAACCGTTTCGTCGACGGGCAGCTCGCCGAACTGGGGATCAGCCGCGACGAGTTGGCCCGACAGGCCGCCCGGGGCGAGTTCGAGTCGGCCTCCGCCCAACACCTCTGGACCCTGATCAACTGACCGGCACCGCCGGGGCCGGGGGCCGGCGGGCGGGGCGGTGGGCAGGCTCACCCGATCCGCCCGAGTGGAACAAAATGGGCGGACCGACTGTTGATCGACCGTGTGATCGACGTACCCCTGTCTGTTCTTGACCTTGCCCCGGTCGCCGCCGGCACCACCGTCGGCGCGGCCCTGCGGCACACCACCGCCCTGGCGCGGCGGACCGAGGAGTTGGGCTACCAGCGTTTCTGGGTGGCCGAACACCACAACATGCCGGCGATCGCCAGCAGCGCCCCAC
The DNA here is from genome assembly GCF_036250065.1 of Micromonospora sp. NBC_01699. NCBI lineage: Bacteria > Bacillati > Actinomycetota > Actinomycetes > Micromonosporales > Micromonosporaceae > Micromonospora > Micromonospora sp. NBC_01699. Next base: position 5,811,031 of record NZ_CP109199.1, read on the forward strand.
CGGTGCTGCTCGCCCACCTGGCCGCCGCCACCTCGACCATCCGGGTCGGTTCCGGCGGGGTGATGCTGCCCAACCACGCGCCGCTGGTGGTCGCCGAGCAGTTCGGCACCCTGGAGGCACTGCATCCCGGCCGGGTCGACCTGGGCATCGGCCGGGCGCCGGGAACCGATCAGGTGACCGCGCTGGCGCTGCGCCGCACGATGGAGGGGCTGTCCGCGGAGAACTTCCCGCAGGAGCTCGCCGACCTGGTCAACTACTTCACCGGGGACCGCGCCGGCCCGATCACCGCCTCCCCCGGCCGGGGGAACATGCCGGCGATCTGGCTGCTCGGCTCCAGCGGCTTCAGCGCCCAACTCGCCGGGCTGCTCGGCCTGCCGTTCTCGTTCGCCCACCACTTCAGCTCGACCAACACCCTGCCGGCGCTGGCGCTCTACCGGCAGAACTTCCGCCCGTCGCGGTGGCTGGACAAGCCGTACGCGATGGTCGCCGTCAACTCGATCTGCGCCGAGACCGACGAGCACGCCGAATGGCTCTCCGGTCCGGCCGCGCTCTCCTTCCTGCGACTGCGCTCCGGGCGACCGGAGCCACTGGCCACCCCCGAGGAGGCCGCCGCGTACCCGTTCAGCGAGGCCGAGCGGCAGTTCAGCCGGGAACGGATGCGGGGCCAGGCGCTGGGCAGCCCGGAGACGGTCCGCAAGCAGCTCACCGACCTGCTGGAACAGACCCGGGCCGACGAGCTGATGCTCACCACGATGGTCTACGACGTCGACGAGCGGATCCGCTCGTTCGAACTGATCGCCGAACACGTCGCGGACGGGCTGCGCCGGAACGGGTGACCGGGAACACCCCCGATCGGGAGCCACGAAACAGCATCTTCACGTGGCTGTCACCGGCACGCCCCGTAACCCCACCTAGTGTTATCACCGGTGGTGGTTCGACATGCGCGGTCGGGACGGGTCGCGTCATGTCGCGGTGTGTGTCGTACCGGGCCGGGTGGGGTGGGCCCCTACCCGGTCCGGTACGACTGGGCCCGCGGTACGACCGAGCCACATACGACCGAGCCAGCGAGCCTCAGCGCAGATAGATGTTGGGCTGAGGCGGTGTGGCCATCCCGTTGCCGATGAAGAAGCTCGGATGCGGCGGCTGGTTGTAGGCGGTGTTCTGCCAGGCGACCGCCACCCGATACTGCGGGTCGTGCATCAGCGTCGCAATCCTGATGTTGCTCGGCGTCGGCGTGCTGTAGATCCGTAGCGCCGAACTGTCGCTGGTCCGCCAGACCACCTCCTCCCGCCAGTCGCCGAGCAGGTCGGCCGAGAGCGCGGGCGTGGACTTGGTGCCGTTGTTCGAGGCGACCCCGCTGCCGGTGAGCAGCCGGGTGTCGCCGCCGGTGCCGTACTTGTCGATCCGGGTGGCGTCCAGCAGTTCCCGTACCGGGTCGCCGTCCCACCAGGCCAGGAAGTTGGTCGACGAGGGCTTTCGCCCGACGTTCGCGCCACTCGGGCTGCGCAGCCCGTCAACCGCCGCCGACCACGACTCGGCACCGGCGCTGCCGGCGTAGATGTCCGCCGCCACTCCCCGGCCGTTGTCCCCGGACGCCGCCGTGGACCAGAGGACCTGACCGGTACGCGCGTTCGCGAACCAGGACGACGGCTTGCTGGCATCCTCGCTGACCTTGAAATACTCCAGCCCCGCCCGGCTCGGGTCCAGGTCACCGACGTGCGCGGCGTCGCCGTGACCGTGCCCGGTGTTCCACAGCACGCCGCCGTTGTCGTCGACGCACATGGCACCGAACAGGATCTCGTCCCGGCCGTCGGCGTCCACGTCCGCCACGGCCAGGCTGTGGTTGCCCTGGCCGGCGTACTGGCTGCCGGCGGAGTTGGAGTCGAACGTCCAGCGCCGGGTCAGGGCGCCGTTGCGGAAGTCCCAGGCCACGATCACCGTCCGGGTGTAGTAACCACGGGACATGATCAGCGAGGGGCGCTGGCCGTCCAGGTAGGCGGTGCCGGCCAGGAACCGGTCCACCCGGTTGCCGTAGTTGTCACCCCACGACGACACCGTGCCACGGGCCGGCAGGTAGTCCACGGTGGAGGCGATCGCCCCGGTCCGGCCGTCGAACATGGTCAGGTACTCCGGGCCGGCGAGCACGTAGCCGCTGGCGTTGCGGTGGTCGGCCGAGGACGAGCCGATCAACTGCCCGGTGCCGGAGCGGGTGCCGTCGGCGGTCTTCATCGCCACCTCGGCGTCGCCGTCACCGTCGTAGTCGTACACCTGGAACTGGGTGTAGTGCGCGCCGGCCCGGATGTTGCGGCCCAGGTCGATCCGCCACAGCCGGGTCCCGGTCAGGGTGTACGCGTCGACGAAGACGTTGCCGGTGTACCCGGACTGCGAGTTGTCCTTGGCGTTCGACGGGTCCCACTTCAGCACGATCTCGTACCGGCCGTCGCCGTCCAGGTCACCGACCGAGGCGTCGTTGGCCGAGTACGTGTACGCCTCCCCGGACGGCGTGGTCCCGCCCGGCGGCACCTGGAGCCGTACGTCGAGGTAACCGTTGCCGAACTGGAGCGCCGGTGCGGACGCGGCCTGTTCGGTGCCACCCACCACCGCCCGTACGGTGTACGCCGCGCCCGCCGCGCCCCCGCTGTCCAGGAAGTTGGTCACCCCGGTGATCGGCGAGCCGTTCAGCCTGGTCGACCCCCGGTACAGGTTGAACGCGACCCCCGACCCCTCGGTGCCGAGCAGCCGCCAGGACACCAGGTTGGCGCTGCCGGAGCGGACGCTGACCAATCCCCGGTCCAGGTCCTCGGCCTGTTTCGCCCCGGCCGCCGGTGGGGTCGTCGGCGGCGGGGTGGTCGGGGTGGTCGGCGGCGGGTCGGTGGTCGGTGCCGGCGTCGTACCGGTCGGGGTCGGCGTCGCGGTCGGTGTCCCGGTCGGCGGCGGGCCGGTGGTCGGGTTGACGCCGCCGGTACAGGTGGTGCCGTTCACCGCGAAACTCGCCGGTGCCGGGTTGCCGCTGTTGTTCCAGGACCCGTTGAAGCCGAACGAGACGGTGCCGTTGGTGGCAACCGCCCCGTTGTGGCCGACGTTGACGGCGCTGACCTGGGCGCCGGACTGGGTCACCGTGGCGTTCCACGCCTGGGTCACCTGCTGTCCGGCGGTGTACGACCAGGTGAGGGTCCACCCGGTGATCGGGTCGCCGAGGTTGGTGATGGTGACACCGGCGCCGAATCCGCCCTGCCACTGGTTGGTCACCTGGTAGTCGACCCGGCAACCGACGGCGGCGGCCGAGGCGACCACCGAGGTCATCGCGGCGGTGGCGGCGAGCGTGCCGGCGGTGATCGCGGCCAGCAGTGCGGTGCGGCGGGATCGCGGGCCGGCCGATCCGGCGGCCTCGACCCGGGCGGAGCGTTTCGCCATCCGGGCGGCCCGGATGGAGTACGGAAAGCGTTGTCGTGAGCTGGGCATTGTCTACTCCGTGGGAGACGGGTGCGCGGCGGTGCCGCCGACCGGTGGCCGGACGGGCGCTGCCGGCCTGCCCAGGACCGGCGGCTCAACACACCGCGGAACGGCCGGAAACTGGATCAGTTCAATGGCCGCTTCAACGAAGGATGGGGGCTCCGAACGCACCTGGAGCGTAGGACAAGCTTTTGCCGGGCCACAAGATAGACCGGTCCAAATTTAAAGGTTTCAGTTCTCCCGCAGCACCAGGTAACCGTTCGCTGGCACGACGACCGGTGCTCCGGTCACCGGGACCGATCGCGGCTCGGGGTCGTGGTTGAGTAGGAAGAGCCAACTCGTGCCGTCGGGCGACCGGCGACGGACCGCCTCCACCCCGTCCGGTGCCGCCGGACAGGTCGGCGCCGCCCCGGCCGCCCGCGCCGCCCCGGTCAGCAACCGCCGGTACGAGGTGTCGTCGAGCCGGGTGGAGACGTACCAGGCCACTCCGGCACCGAACCGGTGTCGGGTCGCCGCCGGCTGACCGGCGAGCCGACCGGCACCGTACGCGAGCACGGTGCTTGCCCCGGCCGGCCGTACGGTCTCGGTCCACAGCCGACCGGTCCCGCCGGTACCGGAGTCATGATCGGCCCCGGCGGGCTCGGCCGTCCCGGCTTCCTCGGTACCGTCGGCAAGCTCGGCCGTCCCCGTCTCCTCGGTACCGTCGGCGGGCTCGGGTCGGACGAGGGGCTGCCGCTCGTCGTCGGGCAGGGGATGGAACTCCTCCACCCGGATGCCGAGCACGTCCCGGAACGCGCCCGGATAGCCGCCCAGACGGATCCGGCCGTGCTCGTCGGCGATCCCGCTCAGGTAGCCGACCACCAGGTGACCGCCGGCCGCGACCCAGGCCCGGATCCGGGCGGCGGTCGCGTCCGACACCAGGTAGAGGGCGGGCAGCACAAGCAGCCGGTACCCGGCCAGCGGGTCCGGGCCGACATCCGGGGTGAGCCGGTCCGGGGTGCCGGACGGGCTGAGCCGGTTCGGGCCGATGTCCGGGGTAAGCCGGTCCGGGGTGCCAGACGGGGTGAGCCGGTCCGGGCCGACGAAGTCGGTGCCGTACCCGGACTGCCACAGCAGCCGGTGGGCGGTGCGTACCTCGTCGAGGTAGTCGAGCCCGGCCGTGGGCAGGCCGGGGCCGTCCAGGGCCCACCAGCACTCGACGTCCCAGCCGATCGCGACCGGAGCCTCCACCGCGCCGGTGGCCACCGCCGGCAGGTCGCCCAGGACGCGGCCCAGCTCGACTGTCTCCCGGAACACTCGGCTGTCCGGGCCGGCGTGTGGGACCAGGGCGGAGTGGAAGCGTTCGGCACCGCCGGCCGGCGCCCGCCACTGGAAGAACATCGCGCCGCGTGACCCGCGAGCGACGTACGCCAGGCTGTTGCGGACGAGTCGGCCCGGCTCCCGACTGTGCATCCGCCCCGGTGTGTAGATCAGGTTCGGCGCGCTCTCCATCAGCAACCAGTCCGGACCACCGGCACCGCCGCCCGGAACCGGGTCGGCCGACGAGACCGGGTCAGCCGGTGGGACCGGGTCAGCCGGTGGGACCGGGTCAGCCGGTGGGACCGGGTCAGCCGGTGGGACCGGAACGGCCGATTGGACCGAGACGGGCGGTGGGACGTGGCGGGCCCAGGAGCGGGCCAGGTCGGCGGCGAACGCGATCTGCTCCTCCGCGCCCCGGTCGGCCGTTGACGGGTAGTGGTCGATCGCCACCAGGTCCACCTCGCTCGACCAGCGGGCGTGGTCGACCGGCACCCAGTTGCCGAACACGTAGTTGGTGGTCACCGGCACGTCCGGGGTGGCGGCGCGGAGCAGGTCGCGCTGCTCGACGTACGCGGCGAGCAACTCGTCGGACCAGAACCGGCGGAAGTCCAGCAACTGGGCCGGGTTGGCCAGGTACTGGGTCGCCCGGGGCGTCGAGATCTGCGCCCAGTCGCCGTAGTGCTGTCCCCAGAAGCTCGTGCTCCAGACGTCGTTGAGCCGATCCAGCCCGTGGTGGCGGGCCCGCAACCAGCGCCGGAACGCCTCGGTCGCGTACGGGCAGTGGCAGCTGGTGCTGTACTCGTTGTGCACGTGCCAGAGGGCGAGCGCCGGGTGCCCCCGGTAGCGGTCGGCGAGCGCGGCGGCGATGCCCAGGGCGGCGGTACGGTACGCCGGGGCGCTCGCGCAGTAGGTGTCCCGGCTGCCGTGGTGCAGCCGTACGCCGTCGGCGGTGACCGGCAGCGCGTCGGGGTGGGCCAGCGAGAACCACGGTGGTGGGGACGCGGTCGGGGTGGCCAGCGCGACCCGGATCCCGCCGTCGTGGAGCAGGTCCAGCACCCGGTCCAGCCAGTCGAAGTCGTACCGGCCGGGCCGGGGTTCGAGCCGGGACCAGGCGAAGACCCCGACGGTGACCAGGTTGACCCCGGCCCGCCGCATCAGCGCCACGTCCTGCGCCCAGACCTCGGGCGGCCACTGTTCCGGGTTGTAGTCCCCGCCGTAACAGAAGCCGTCGATCCCCTTCGGCCAGTTCACTGCGCTCACCCCACTTCGGCGATCATTTGTTTGATCTCACACCTAATCCGGGGAGCGACGACAGCGCCCGAACCAGGCATTAAATCGCCGGACCGAGGCTTTGATGGCCGTCAACCCATTGACAGTTTGTTTGGAAGCCAAAGAAACTAGAGGGCAGGCCGCTCGGCGGTGCGAGTGGACCGGAACAGACCGGCTGGCCGGTCGGCCCTCTGCCCACGGGGTGAGTTTCGGCGGCTGGAACCCCGAGGGCACGGGTCCGGCGGGGTGCCCAGGTGGGGGGCGCCCCGCCCCCGACCGGCCAGCGCTCAGCCCTTGACCGCACCGGTGAGCATGCCCTTGGTGAAGTGGCGCTGGACGAACGGGTAGACCACCACCGCCGGGACCACGGTGACCACCACGACCGCCATCTTGATCGCCAGCGTCGGCGGGTACGCGCTGATCCCCGGCAGGTTCGGCACGCTGCCGGTCACGTGCGGCGCCTGGCCGGCGAGCAGGTAACTCTGCAACACCCGCTGGATCGGGAACTTGTCGTTGTCGTCCAGGTAGAGCACCGCGTTGAAGTACGAGTTCCAGTAGCCGACCGCGTAGAACAGCCCGACCACCGCCACCACCGCCCGGGACAGCGGCAGCATGATCCGGGTCAGGATGCGGAACTCCCCCGCCCCGTCGATCCGGGCGCTGTCCACCAGTTCGGCCGGCACGTTCATGAAGAAGGCGCGGATCACCACCAGGTTGAACACGCTGATCGCGCTCGGCAGGACCAGCGCCCAGAGGCTGTTCTTCAGGCCCAGTCCGGTGACCACCAGGTAGCTGGGCACCAGGCCGGGGAAGATCAGGAAGGTGAGCAGGAAGAAGAAGAGCAGCGGCCGGTGTGCCAGCGAGTCCGGCCGGGACAGCCCGTACGCGGCGAGCACGGTCAGCACCAGGCTGACCGCGGTGCCGGCGACGGTGACCAGGGTGCTGATCCAGACCGCCCGGGTGACCTGACCACCGGAGAAGATCGTCACGTACGCCGAGATGTCGAGCTCGCGCGGTACGAGCACAATGCCGCCGGCCTCGTTGATGGTGCCGCGCGAGGCGAGGCTGGTCACCAGCACCGCCCAGATCGGCCCGAGTACGGCCAACACGAGCAGGGTGAGCAGCAGTCCCTTGCCGAAGCGGCCGATCGGGGTCGGCGGCTCCTCCCACGCCGGTCGGCGCTCCCGCTCCCGCCGGGACCGCTCGGATCGGTTCAGTCCACTGTGCCCGGTCAACGTGAGGCTCATGATTTGGCGTACACCCCCTGCTCGCCGAGCCGATGCGCGGCGGAGTTCGCAACCAGGATCAGGGCCAGTCCGACGGCGGCCTTGAACAGCCCGGCCGCGGCACCCAGGCCCCACTGCTGGGGCACTATCGCCTGGTAGTAGACGAAGGTGTCGAGCACCTCGGCGGCCTGTCGGCCGACCGCCTCGCGTTGCAGGATGAACTGCTCGAAGCCGACCGAGAGCGCGTCACCCAGCCGCATGATCAGCAACAGGATGATCACCGGGCGCAGTCCGGGCAGGGTGATGTGCCAGAGCCGCCGCCAGCGGCCCGCACCGTCGGCGGCGGCGGCCTCATACAGGTTCTGGTCGATCGCCGACAGGGCGGCCAGGAAGACAATCGCGCCCCAGCCGGCGTCCTTCCAGACCGCCTCGGCGGTGACCAGCACCAGGAACGTGTCCGGGTTGGTCATCACGTCCCACGGCGCCAGGCCGACCTGGCGCAACTCCTGCGCCAGCAGGCCGGCGCCGCCGAGCATCTGTACGAAGAAGGTGACCACCAGCACCCAGCTGAAGAAGTGCGGCAGGTACACCACGCTCTGCACGAAGCCGCGTACCCGGCCGGAGACCACGCTGTTGAGCAGGATCGCCAGTGCGATCGGCAGCGGGAAGAAGAAGACGAGCTGGAAGGCGGTGATGGTCAGGGTGTTGCGGACCGCGTCCCAGAACGCGGGGTCGCGGAAGAGGGTCTCGAAGTTGCCGAAACCGATCCACTCGCTGTGGATGAACGCGTCCAGCGGGTCGTCGCCGAGGAACGGGTTGTAGTCCTGGAAGGCGATCACGTTGCCGAGCGTCGGCAGGTAGTGGAAGACCAGCAGCAGCAGCGCGGCGGGCGCGGCCATCAGCAGCAGCGGCCAGTCCCGGCGCAGCCGGTCGACGAACCCGCGCCGGCCCGGCCGCCGTCGCCGGCCCCGCTCCCGGTCGCGTCGCCGTCGTCGGCCGAGGCCCGGACCCGCGCCCGTCTGCCGTGGTCGGCCCAGGTCGGTGCTCATCTGCCGTTGTCGGCCAGGGCCTGTTCCAGGAACGCCCGGCCCTCGTCCCCGCCGCCGGACCGGAACTCCCGGACCACCTGGTCGAGGTCGCCGATCGGGCGGCGGCCCCGGAGGATGTCATTGATCTTGTCTTCGCTCGGCACCAGCACCTTCGAGTAGTTCGCCGGCAGTTCCAGCTTGATCCCGGCGAACAGGTCCGGTTCGAGGTGGGTGATGGTCGCCCGGTGGTAACCGAGGTAGTCCTGCACGTAGTTCGGGGTGTCGCCGCTGCGCACCTTGACCGGCACCCGGCCGCCGAGATAGTCGTACTGGGAGGCTTTCTCCTTGCGGCCCAGCTCGGTGGGGATCGGGCTGCCGTCGGCGGCGCGGGTGAAGTGCTTTCCCTCCACGCCGTACTCGCGCAGCTCGTACTCGCGGCTGCCGAACGGGGCGGCGCCCCAGTTGAGCACCCGCAGGATCTCCTCGGTACGCGCCCGGCCCAGCCCCTTCTTGACGAAGGTGAAGAAGATCGGCTTCTCGCTGCCCCAGACCACCGGCTTGGTGCTGCCCGCGCCGAACACCGGTATCGGCTGCATGTCGAACGTCGAGGTCACCTTGGCCTGCTCGCCCTGCATGCCCTGCCAGGCGCCCAGCCCGTCCTGGTACATCAGGATCTTGCCGCCGTTGAAGAGCTGCTTCTCGTCCGCGCCCTTGCTGGCCACCGTGTCCGGGTGGACCAGCCCCTCGGCGAAGAGTCGGGCGGTGAACTCCAGCGCGGCCCGGTACTCGGGCAGCTCGTACTTGTGGGTCAGGCCGCCGTCGGGCTTGCGCCGCCAGCCGTTCTGTAGGCCGGGGCAGCCGAAGTACTGCTGCACCATGGAGAAGACGCTGCCGAACGCCCAGACCCCCCGGTCGGCGCGGGTCATCTTCCTGCCGAACTCGTACAGCTCGTCGGTGCTGGTCGGCGCGGCGACACCGGCGGCGGCGGTGAGATCCTTGCGGTGGAACATGGCGAACGCGAACGGCCCGTCGGTCGGGAACGGCACCGAGTAGAGCCGACCACCCCAGGCCGCGTACTCCCAGGCGCCCGTCGAGAGCGCGGCCAGATTCGGGTACGCGTGCACCGCGTCACCCTTGAGGTAGTCGGTCAGGTCCTCGAACAGCGCCTTGACCGCGTCCGAGAACCGGGAGATCTTGTCGATTTCCCAGTTCGGCCCGACCAGCAGGTCCGGTACGTCCCGCGCACCGAGTACGGCGCTGAGCTTGTCCGCGTACGTGTTGCCGTCCTGGAGGCTCGGGTTCACGGTGACGCCGAGTTGGGCGTTCACCGCGTCCAGGTAGGAGTTACGCCCGAGCCCGGGTGGCGTCGGTCCCCACCACGGCGACATGGTCTTGATCTCCGGCCCGCCGGCACCGGGCTTGTCCGGCACCGAGACGACCAGGTCGCGGGGGTAGGTGAGGAAGCCCTGCGGGATCGGCCCCGCACCGGGGATGTCCGGCTTGACCAGGTCGACCGGCCGGTAGCTCGGCAGCACGTCCTTGACCGCGTCGGCCTTGGTGGCGCTGCCCCGGCTGCCGGCCTCCCTGCTGCAACCGGTCAGCAGTCCGCCACCGGCCAGGGCGGCGGCGCCGAGGCCGAACAGGGCGAGGAATCGGCGGCGGTCGGTGATCCCGCTCGGATGCGTTGGGTCCACGCCACGCTCCCTTCGATCGGTGGGGTGTGCGGCGCAGCGACGCACAGGTAGAGTTATTTCGTCGGGTGACTAAACTAAGTTAATCGACGGTGACCGCTGCCACAAGGGAGTCGGGCGGCGCGTCGATCGACACGACATGGCCCACCACCGGCGGGTACGGCATGATGTGTGCACCGCCGCGAGCCGGCCGAGACCGGTCAGCACGCACCAGTACGCGGGGAGCGGGAAAGACTTTGATCACGATGCAGACCGGTGCCGAACCGGCCGACCTCGCCGACGTACGGGCCACCAACCTCGCCGTCGTGCTGCGTCACGTACGCGCGCACGCGCCCTGCTCCCGCGCGGACATCGCCGCCTCCACCGGGTTGAACAAGGCAACCGTGTCCAGCCTGGTCGCCGACCTGATCGACCGGCGACTGGTACGCGAGACCGGCCTCACCGAGAACCGGATCGGCCGTCCCGCCACCATGCTGGTCCTCGACGGCGAACCGTACGCGGCGATCGGCATCGAGGTCGGCGCCGACCAGCTCACCGTGGTCGCCGTCGACCTCGGCGGAACCGAACTGCTCAGCTGGCGCCGGGCCTTCGCCGGCGTCGGCGGCACCGGCGCGCGGGCGGTCAGCTCGATCGCCACCCTGGCCGGCCGGGCGATCAACCGACTCGCCGGCCAGGGACGCCGCGTACTCGGGCTCACCGTCGGCGTACCGGGGCTGATCGACGGGGCCGGCACGGTCAGGATCGCGCCCAGCCTCGGCTGGCGGGACCTGACCCTCGGCGCCGACCTGCGCCGGGCGCTGCGGGAGCCGTCGTTCGAGGTGGTCGTCGACAACGACGCCAACCTGGCCGCGCTGGCCGAGTTCCGGCACGGCGCGTACGCCGGCACCGCCAACCTGGTCCACCTCACCGCGAGTGCCGGCATCGGCGCCGGGGTGGTGGCCGACGGCCGGCTGCTGCGCGGCGGGCGCGGCTTCGCCGGCGAGATCGGCCACCTCTGCCTCGACCCGACCGGCCCGGCCTGCCCGTGCGGCCGGCGCGGCTGCCTGGAGGCACTCGCCGGCATCCCGGCGCTGATCCGCCGGGTGCTGCCGGACACCGCGTTGGACGGGCCGGTGACCGACTTCGCCCCGGAGGTGGAACGGATCCGGGGCCGGGCCCGCCACGGCGACCGGGCGGCGCTGGACGCGCTCACCGAGGCCGGTCGGCACCTCGGCCACGGCGTCGCCGTGCTCGGCAACCTGGTCAATCCCGAGGTCGTCCTGCTCGGCGGCTACTTCGTCAGCCTCGCCCCGTGGCTGCTGCCGGCGGCCGAGACCGAACTCGCCGCCCGTACGGTGGCACCGGAAGCCGGCGGCACCCGGCTGGCCGCCTCCGCCCTCGGACCCGGCGCGACGGCGGCCGGCGGCGCGGCCCGCGCGCTCGCCATGGTCGACGCCGGCCGACTGCCCACCGCCCCGCCGCTCTGACCGGGCCGGTCGCCGCCGGTTCGCCGGGCGGGCCAGATCGACCGGCGTCATCCCTTGACCCGCCCGGCGGTGGGTGGAAGCCTCGAAGTGCCCCGTCACCACGCCCCGGCGTCCGGCGTGCCGGTGGGGCACAATTTTTCAAGGCCGTCGAAGCGCTTCGAGCTTCCCGGGCTGGCGGCCGATCCCCACCCGCCACCCCACCATGCTCGAACCGAGGTCTCACGAGGCGTTCCGCCCGCCCCCGCCGGTGGGGCCGCCCCGCAGATCACGAGAGGTGATCGACATGCGCCAGCCGACCATGCGCGAGGCCCTACCCGTGTGCGCACCCTCCGCCGGAGGCGAACCGACCGTCCCGGCCCGCCCCGCCACCCGGACCGAACCCGGCCGGGGCTTCCGCGACCCCGACCGGCCGCTCGCCGACCGGGTCGCCGACCTGCTCGGACAGCTCACCCTGGACGAGAAGATCGGCCTGCTGCACCAGTACCAGGCCGCGATCCCCCGGCTCGGCGTCGACACCTTCCGCACCGGCACCGAGGCGCTGCACGGGCTGGCCTGGCTCGGCCCGGCCACCGTCTTCCCGCAGGCCGTCGGGCTCGCCAGCAGCTGGCACCCGGACCTGCTGCGGGCCGTCGGGGACGCGGTCGGCGACGAGGTACGCGCCCGGCACCGGCAGGACCCGACCCGGATCGGGCTCAACGTCTGGGCGCCGGTGGTGAACCCGCTGCGGGACCCCCGCTGGGGGCGCAACGAGGAGGGCTACGCCGAGGACCCCTGGCTGACCGGGGTGCTCGGCACCGCGTACGCCACCGGGCTGCGCGGCGACCACCCGGACTACCTCAAGACCGCACCGACCCTGAAACACTTCCTCGGCTACAACAACGAGACCGACCGCTGCCTGAGCTCCAGCAACCTGCCGCCGAGGGTGCTACACGAGTACGAGCTGCCGGCCTTCCGGGCCCCGCTCGCGGCCGGCGCCGCGGTGGCCGTGATGGCGTCGTACAACCTGGTCAACGGGCGGCCGGCGCACCTGAGCCCGCTGCTGCGGCGGGAACTGCGCGACAGCGCACCCGGCGAGATCATGGTGGTCGGCGACGCGGGCGCGGTGACCAACCTGGCCGGCGCCCAGGGCTACCTGCCGGACCACCCGAACGGCTACGCCGCCGCGCTGCGGGCCGGGGTCGACAACGTCACCGAGGACGACACCGACGGGGCACCGTCGCGCTGGCGGTTCACCGAGGCGCTGCGCCGGGGCCTGCTGGTCGAGTCCGACCTGGACGACGCGGTCCGGCGCCAGCTCACCATCCGGTTCCGGCTGGGCGAGTTCGACCCGCCCGCGCGCAACCCGTACGCCCGGATCGGTGCGGAGGTGGTCGACTGCGCCACGCACCGGCGGCTGGCCCGGCAGGCCGCCGAGCAGTCGTTCGTGCTGCTGCGCAACGACGGGCTGCTCCCGCTGCACCCGGACCGGATCGGCCGGGTGGCCGTACTCGGTCCGCTCGCCGGCACCCTGCACGTCGACTGGTACAGCGGCACCCTGCCGTACGCGGTGACCGCGCTGGACGGCCTGACCGAACGGCTCGGCGCCGGGGTGACCGCGTACCACCCCGGCGTCGACCGGATAGCGCTGCGGGTGGCCGGGCCGGACGCCGGCTGGGTGCACGCCACCGCCGACCCCGCCGGCGCACCCCTGACCGTCCAACCCGAGCCGGGACGCGGACCGATCGGCGAGGACGGACCGATCGGCGAGGGCGGGGCAGTCGGCGGGGGTGGGCCGGCGAGCTGGTTCGAGGTGTACGACTGGGGCCGGGGACTGGTGGCGCTGCGGGCGGTCGGCAACGGCCGGCACGTCGGCGGCGACCCGGCCGGCGTCCTGGTCAACGACCGGCCCGGCCCCGGCGGCTGGCTGGTCCGGGAGACGTTCCGGCTGGTCGAGCGGGGCGACGGGACGACCCTGCTCCGGCACGAGGCCGGCGAATGCTTCGTCACCGTCGGCCCGGACCGGGTGCTGCGCGCCGACGCGTCCGACGCCGCCTCGGCGACCCCGTTCACCGTCGAGCGGATCGAGGACGGCGCCGCCGAGGCGGCGCTGATCGCGGCGGACGCCGACGTGGCGGTGGTGGTGCTCGGCAACCACCCGATGGTCAACGGGCGGGAGACCGAGGACCGGCTCGACCTGGCCCTGCCGGCCGCGCAGGAGGCGCTGCTGCGCGCCGTACGGGCGGCGAACCCGCGTACCGTGCTCGTGCTGACCAGCGGATATCCGTACGCGGTCAACTGGGCCGACGAGCACCTGCCGGCCCTGCTCTGGTCGGCGCACGGCGGCCAGGAGTACGGGCACGCGCTGGCCGCCGTACTCTGCGGCGACGCCGACCCCGGCGGGCGGCTGACCCAGACCTGGTACCGGGCCGCCACCGAACTGCCCGACCTGTTCGACTACGACGTGATCGCGAGCGACGCGACCTACCTCTACTACCGGGGCAGCCCGCTCTACCCGTTCGGCCACGGGCTGAGCTACACCAGCTTCGCCTACACCGAGCTGCGGTGCGACCGCGAGACGGTGGACCCGGACGGCACCGTCGAGGTCAGCGTCGAGGTGACCAACACCGGTGACCGGCCCGGCGTCGAGGTGGTGCAGCTCTACACCCGGCAGCGGCGCTCGCGGGTGAAGCAGCCGCTGCGCCAGTTGCGCGGGTTCGCCCGGGTCACCCTCGACCCCGGCGAACGGGCCACCGTACGGCTGCCGCTGCGCGCCGCCGACCTCGCGCACTGGGACGTCACCACCGACCGGTACGTGGTGGAGCGGGCCCGGCACACCGTCTCGGTCGGACGGTCCAGTCAGGACCTGCTGGCCAGCGCCACGCTGACCGTACGCGGTGAGCGGATCGGTCCCCGCGATCCCCGGCGCGGCCCCCTGCGCGCCGCCACCCACGACGAGTACGCCGCGATCGTGGCGGTGCCCGACGGTGGGCTCGGCGACGCGGTGGAGGCGACCGAGGCGGGCGCCTGGCTCCGGTTCGCCGCCGTCGACTTCGGCACCGGGGTCTCCGGCCTGACCGCCCGGATCGCCAGCCCGCAGCCGCCCGTACCCGGCCCGCCGGTGCCCGTACCCGGAGCACCCCCGCGCGGGCCGGGACCGGCCGGGCGACCCGGACCGACGGGGCTCACCCTGCGGTTGGACGATCCGGTCGACGGGCCGGTGGTGGGTACCGTTCCGGTGCCGGCGATGGGCCTGCGCGACCTCGACCCGGCCCAGCCACGGGACTGGGCCGAGGTGACCGGCCGCTGGCGGCCGGCGCAGGCGACCGGGGTACGGGACCTGTACCTGGTGTTCGACGCGCCAGGCGTTACCGTGAGCTGGTTGAGCTTCGTCAGCGCGACGATCGGTCAACGGCCCGTGGCCGATGCTGGAGGCGTTTAGTGTCCGAACCGAACCTCGTGCCGAAGCGCCCGGACATGGTGACCATCGCCGACGTGGCCCGGCACGCCGGGGTGGCGGTGAGCACCGTGTCGTACGTGCTCAGCGGCAAACGGGCCATCTCGGCGACCACCCGGGAACGCGTGCTGACCAGCGTACGGAAGCTCGGCTACCACCCGAACGCCGGTGCGCGGGCGCTGGCCAGCCGACGGGCGAACGTGATCGCGCTGGTGCTGCCGCTGCGCTCGGGCATGCATCTGCCGGTGCTGATGCAGTTCGCCACCTCGGTGGTGACCACGGCCCGCCGGTTCGACCACGACGTGCTGCTGATGACCGCCGACGAGGGTCCGGCCGAGCTGCGCCGGATCGCGGCCAGCGCGATGGTCGACGGGCTGATCCTGATGGACGTGGAGATGCACGATCCACGGGTGCCGCTGCTGCGCCGGTTGGAGCGGCCCAGCGTGTTGATCGGCTTCCCCGCCGACGCCACCGGTCTGACCTGCGTCGACCTCGACTTCTACCAGGCCGGTCAGGTCTGCGTCGAACACCTGGCCCGGCTCGGGCACCGCCGGGTGGCGCTGCTCGGCGCCCCGTCGGTGGTCTACGACCGGGACACCGGTTACGCCCACCGGACCCGCGCCGGGTTCACCGAGACCGCCCGGCGGCTCGGCCTGACCGCGACGGCCCAGCCGTGCGAGGAGAACGTCGACTCCGTACGCCGCGAGCTGGCCGGCCTGTTCGACCGGCAACCGGACCTGTCCGGGCTGGTGGTGCACAACGAGGCGGCGGTGGGACAGGTGCTCGCCGCGCTGCCGGCGCTGGGTCGTACCGTGCCGCGCGACGTCTCGGTGGTGGCGATCTGCCCGGACGAGGTGGCCGAACGGGCCAGCCCGGCGCTGACCTCGGTGCTCATCCCGGCCGAGGAGGTCGGGCAGCGGGCGGTGACGCTGCTGATGGAGAAGCTGGCCGGCGCGGAGGTGCCGGAGGGCACTCTGCTGGACCCCCGGCTGACCGTCCGGGCCAGCACCAGCGCGCCCGTGCTCTCCCCCACCGCCCACTGAGCCGTGGCGCCGCCGGCGCCCCCAATATTCCCGTAGCTTTCCCGCAGCTGTCTCCCAGCGCGCGGTGCTGTGATGGACCCGGTCCCGGGCGGCCCGCCCCGACCGACGACGGATGGAGTATCCGATGGCCCTGACAACGTCCTGGAAACCCGGCACCGGGCCGGTGCTGACCGGCGTCGACCGCGCCACGCCGTCCGGCGACGACCGCCCTGATCCGGACGGCCCGGTCGTCAAGGGTCAGGGTCCGCTGGTCTTCCTGCGGCCGGAGCGGATCCTCGCCGACACCGAACCGCTCGCGGTCGCCGACCACGGCCGGTGGAGATACCTGCGGGCGGCGTGACCCACCCGCTGCGGGTGGGACTCAGATCCAGGCGTTCGGGTCGCTGACCAGCTCGGTGACCCGGTCGGGCAGCTTGCCGCTGGCCACGTCGGCGACGGTGACCAGTTCGAGAATCTCCCGCTCGCTGGCTCGCAACGCGATCCAGACCTCCTGTAGCGAGCGGGCCGCGCCCTGGTAGCCGAGATCCTCCGGGCGCTGCCCCCGGATGTGCGCGAGCGGCCCGTCGATCACCCGGATCACGTCGGCGAGGGAGATCTCCGCCGCCTTGCGGGCCAGCCAGTAGCCGCCCTCCGGGCCACGCTGGGCGTGCACTATGCCGCCCCGGCGCAGTTGCAACAGGATGCTCTCCAGGAACTTCGGCGGGATCTCCTGTGCGCGGGCGATCTGCTCGGCCGTCACCGGGTTCGGACGTCGGGCGGGGCCGGTTGCGGCGGCCGTGTCGTCCGCCGTGGCGGCGAGCTCGGCGGTTGCGCGCAGCGCGTAGTCGACCCGTGCGGAGAGACGCATGCCGGAAAGGTTAGCCCCCGCCACGCCCGGCGAACGGTGCCGGGGGTACCAAGCCTCGCAAGGCGCCACTTCCGGCGGAAATCGCGCTATCCCCGCCGGTCAGGCGCCGACCCGGCGGAGCAGTCCCTCCTGCACGGAGCTGGCGATCTGGCGACCGTCGACGGTGAACATCCGGCCGGTCGCCAGGCCCCGCGCGCGGGAGGCGGACGGGCTCCAGCAGTCGTAGAGGAACCACTCGTCGGCCCGGAACGGCCGGTGGAACCACAGGGCGTGGTCGAGGCTGGCGCCAACGACCCCGCCGGGCCCCCACACCTCACCGTGCACCGAGAGCACCGAGTCGAGCAGGGTCAGGTCCGAGGCGTACGTCAGCGCGCAGGCGTGCAGCAGCGGGTCGTCGGGCAGCTTGCCGTCGATCCGCATCCACACCCGCTGGTACGGGTCGGCCGGCCGGTCGCCGGGGCGTACCCAGCCGGGCTCGCCGACGTAGCGGACGTCGATCGGACGCGGGATGAGCGACCAGATGCCGAGCCGCTCCGGGTAGCGGGCCAGCCGGTCGGCCATGGTCGGCACCTCGTCCGGACCGGGTACGTCCGGCGGGACCGGCGCCTGGTGGTCGAGCCCCTCCTCGATCCGCTGGAACGACGCGGACATGAAGAAGATGGTCTTGCCGTGCTGCTTGGCCACCGACCGGCGGACCGAGAACGACCGGCCGTCGCGGATCCGTTCGACCTGGTACTCGATCGGCTCGACCGGGTCGCCGGGGCGGACGAAGTAGCCGTGCAGCGAGTGCACGAACCGGGTCGGGTCGACGGTCCGGCCGGCGGCCACCAGTGCCTGCCCGGCGACCTGACCGCCGTACACCCGTTGCGGGCCGACCGGCGGACTCATCCCCCGGAAGGTCATCTCGTCGACAGGGGTCAGGTCGAGCACTTCGAGAAGTTGGTCGACCGCGACCTGTCCACCGACCGGCCCGCCGGACGTCACTGCAAGGCCCGGGCCGCCGCCGCGTCGACAAGGGAGCCGAGCTGGTGTACGCGCAACGTGTTGGTGAAGCCCGGGGTGCCGGGCGGGCTACCGGCGACGATCACCACGTAGTCGCCCGGGTTGCCCCGGCCGAGGCCGAGCAGGGCCTGGTCGACCTGGCGGAACATGTCGTCGGTGTGCTGCACGAACGGCATCAGGAAGGTCTCCACGCCCCAGGCCAGGGCGAGCTGGTCGCGCACCTCCGGCACCGGGGTGAAGGCCAGCAGCGGCAGGTCGCAGTGCAGCCGGGAGAGCCGGCGCACGGTGTCACCGGTCTGCGAGAAGGCGACCAGGGCCTTGGCGCCGATGGCACGGGCGATCTGCGAGGCGGCCACGGTGAGCGCGCCGCCGTGCGTACGCGGGTCGTGCTGGAGCCGCGGCACGCCGATCGAGCCGGACTCGGTGGTGGTGACGATCTTCGCCATGGTGCTCACGGTGAGCACCGGATACTTGCCGACGCTGGTCTCGCCGGAGAGCATCACCGCGTCGGCGCCGTCGAGCACCGCGTTGGCCACGTCGGACGCCTCGGCGCGGGTGGGGCGGGAGTTCTCGATCATCGAGTCGAGCATCTGGGTGGCCACGATGACCGGCCGGGCGTTCTCCCGGCAGAGCTGCACGGCCCGCTTCTGCACCAGCGGCACCTGGTCCAGCGGAAGCTCGACGCCGAGGTCACCGCGGGCGACCATGATGCCGCCGTCGAACGCGGCGACGATGGCCTCCAGGTGGTCCACCGCCTCCGGCTTCTCGACCTTGGCCATGACCGGCCGGTGGACGCCGACCTCCTGCATGATGCCGTGCGCCAGCTTGATGTCGTCGGCCGAGCGGACGAAGGACATCGCGATCATGTCGACGCCGAGGCCGAGGGCGAACCGGAGGTCGTCGGCGTCCTTCTCCGACATCGCCGGCACGCTCACCGCGACGTTCGGCAGCGAGACGCCCTTGTTGTTGGAGACCGCGCCGCCCTCGGTGACCAGGACCCGGATGTCGTTGCCCTCGACCGAGCTGACCTCGACCGCTACCCGCCCGTCGTCGATCAGCAGGCGGTCGCCGGGGCTGACCTCCTGGGGCAGCTTGCTGTAGGTGCAGGAGACTCGCTCGCGGGTGCCGACGATGTCATCGCCGGTGATCACTACGGAGTCACCGGTGCGCCACTCGTGCGGGCCGTCGGCGAACTTGCCGAGGCGGATCTTCGGACCCTGTAGGTCGGCCAGGATCGCCACCGCTTTCCCGGTGGCCTGGGCGGCCTGCCGGACCAGGTGAAAGACCTTCTCATGATCGGCGTGGCTGCCGTGGCTGAAGTTCAGCCGGGCCACGTCCATGCCAGCCTCCACGAGACCGCGGATCCGCTCCGGGGTCGATGTCGCAGGGCCAAGCGTGCAGACGATTTTCGCGCGGCGTGTCACGCCCATCAGGCTAGTCTCTCTCCCAGATCGGTCCACGGGCCGACCCTGTCGGATTCTGGAATTCTCGTCCAACGTCGCGCTGTACGCGGGTGTCCGGCGGGTGTCGTCTCGCCGGGCGACGTCGGGGTGGCGGGCATCAACGACCGCGCGTCCGGAAGCGTACCGCCGTCGTGTAGCCCACGACACGCCCGGTGGGTCGGACCGGCACGATCGGTCCGGAAGTCGGCACGTCACGAGATATCGCTGTCGACAATCCACGCTAATCGCCTAAGAGTCACGAAAACCCGATTAGCCGTCAAACCAGACAGGAATTGATGAGCGTCTTGACGGCCTGAAACAGTGGCGTAACACTCGTCGGGAGAGCGCTCTCACTGTCAGAACCCGCAGGCGCGGGCCGGCCGCCGGAACCCCCCGACGGCCGGCCGTACCCACCCAGCCCCGGCGTTGCCACGCCTCGACTGGGCCGCCCCACCGCGCCCTATCACCGACAGGTGGGCCCAATGGAAGTTCATCGTCGCACCACCCGCACACTCTCGACCCGTTCCCGATGGGGTGTGCTCACCGCCCTGGCCGTCGCGCTGCTGGCGCCCGTACCGTTCATCACCGCGCCGACCGCCGCGCAGGCCGCGCCGACCCTCATCTCCCAGGGCAAGGCCGCTACCGCCTCGTCCGCCGAGAGCGCCGGCATGGCCGCCGCCGCGGCGGTCGACGGCAACGCCGGCACCCGCTGGTCCAGCACCTTCAGCGACCCCCAGTGGCTACAGGTCGACCTGGGCGCCAACGCCACCCTCAGCCAGGTGGT
This sequence comes from Micromonospora sp. NBC_01699, assembly GCF_036250065.1. Taxonomy (NCBI): domain Bacteria; kingdom Bacillati; phylum Actinomycetota; class Actinomycetes; order Micromonosporales; family Micromonosporaceae; genus Micromonospora; species Micromonospora sp. NBC_01699. The sequence goes on from NZ_CP109199.1 coordinate 5,831,014, forward strand.
GCTCAACTGGGAGACCGCCGCCGGGCGGGCCTTCCAGATCCAGACGTCGCCGACCGGGTCCGCACCCTGGACCACGATCTACTCGACGACCACCGGCACCGGCGGCGTACAGACGATCCCGGTGACCGGCAGCGGCCGCCACGTACGGATGTACGGCACCGCCCGGACCACCGGCTACGGCTACTCACTCTGGGAGTTCCAGGTGTACGGCGAGTTCGGCACCGTTCCGCCGACCACCCCGCCGACCACCCCGCCGGTGACCGGCACCCCGGTCGAGCCGACCGACCCGCGCAACCCGAACTTCGGGCCGAACACCTTCGTCTTCGACCCGTCGACGCCGACCGGGACCATCCAGAGCCGGCTGAACACGATCTTCACCCAGCAGGAGACCAACCAGTTCGGTCCGCAGCGGTACGCGGTGCTGTTCAAGCCCGGCACCTACACCGCCGACGTGAACCTGGGCTTCTTCACCCAGGTCGCCGGGCTCGGCTTCTCCCCCGACGACGTGAACCTCAACGGTCACGTACGGGCCGAGGCCACCTGGTTCGGCGGCAACGCCACCCAGAACTTCTGGCGGGCGGCCGAGAACCTGTCGGTGACCCTGCCGGCCGGGGTGACGGTCGAGCGGTGGGCGGTGTCGCAGGCCGCGCCGTACCGGCGGATGCACCTGCGCGGCGCGCAGAACCAGATCCAGCTCTGGAACGGCGGCGACGGCTGGTCCAGCGGCGGCCTGCTGGCCGACACCCGGATCGACGGCCTGGTGGTCAGCGGTTCGCAGCAGCAGTGGTACTCGCGCAACAGCGAGTTCGGCAACGGCTGGACCGGCTCGGTGTGGAACATGGTGTTCCAGGGAGTGGCCGGCGCCCCGGCGCCGAACTTCCCCAACCCCTCGCACACCGTCATCCCGACCACTCCGACCGTCCGGGAGAAGCCCTTCCTGTACGTCGACGGCACCGGTGAGTACCGGGTCTTCGTGCCGGCGCTGCGACAGAACAGCACGGGCACCACCTGGTACAACAAGACCCCGGCCGGCACCTCGTCCTCGCTCAGCCAGTACTTCATCGTCCGGCAGGGCACCTCGGCGGCGACCATCAACGCCGCCCTGGCCCAGGGCAAGGACCTGCTGTTCGCCCCCGGCGTGCACCGCACCACCGAAACGATCCGGATCACCCGGCCGAACACGGTCGTGCTCGGCCTCGGCCTGGCGACGATCGAGCCGCAGAACGGCGTGACCGCGATGACCGTCGCCGACGTCGACGGGGTGAAGGTCGCCGGCATCATGTTCGAGGCCGGCACCACCAACTCGGCCGCCCTGATGGAGGTCGGCCCGGCCGGCTCCAGCGCGGACCACGCGGCCAACCCGACCTCGCTGCACGACGTCTTCTTCCGGATCGGTGGCGCGGTCGCCGGCAAGGCCACCAACAGCCTGGTGATCAACAGCGATGACGTGATCGGCGACCACATGTGGTTGTGGCGGGCCGACCACGGCAACGCCGGCACCTACGGCTGGACGATCAACACCGCCGACACCGGGCTGGTGGTCAACGGCGACGACGTCACCATGTACGGCCTGTTCGTCGAGCACTACCAGAAGTACCAGACCATCTGGAACGGCGAACGAGGCAGGACGTACTTCTACCAGAACGAGTTCCCGTACGACCCGCCGAACCAGGCGGCCTGGATGAACGGCTCCACCCGCGGGTACGCGGCGTACAAGGTGGCCGACGCGGTGAACACCCACGAGGCGTGGGGGCTGGGCAGCTACTCCTACTTCAACGTGGATCCCAGCGTGGTCGCCGAACGGTCCTTCGAGGTGCCGAACAAGACAGGGGTCCGGTTCCGCAACATGGTCTCGGTCTCCCTCGGCGGCGTGGGCACCATCAACCACGTCATCAACAACGTCGGCGGTCCGGCGAACCAGGCCAACCAGACCATCTACGTGGTCAACTACCCGTAGGTCGTCGCCGCTCGGCACGCGCTCTCCGGGTCCCACCGCGCCCGGTCCGGTCGACACGTCGACCGGACCGGGCGCGGCCCGTTTCACCTCGGGTTCAGGTGGCTTTCCGCTGTCCCCGGGTCAGGTGGCCTTCCGTTGGCCTGGGTCAGATGGCTTCCCGTTGGCCCCGGTCAGATGGCTTCCCGTTGGCCCCGGTCAGATGGCTTCCCGTTGGCCCGGGTCAGGTGGCGACGCAGGTCGGGGTCGGTGAGCCGTTGCTGCCGGTCCACGAGCCGAGGAGCCCGAAGGTGGTGCTCGCACCGACGCCGAGGCTGCCGTTGTACGCGACGTTCGTGGCGCTCACCCCGGTGCCGGCCGAGGTGACGGTGGCGCCCCAGCTCGACCCGACCGACTGCCCGTTGGGCCAGGTCCAGGTCACCGTCCAGCCGCTGATCGCGGCGCTGCCGGCGGTGACCCGTACGTCGGCCTGGAAGCCGCCGGACCACTGGCCGGTGACCGTGTAGGTGGCGGTGCAGCCGCGCGGCGTACCCGGTGTGGTGGCCGGCGGTGTGGTGGCCGGCGCCGTGGTGCGCGGCGGGGTCGGGGTCGGCGTGGCCGTCCGGGTCGGCGTCGGGGTCGGCGTACGGGTGGGGGTGGCCGTCGGGGTCGGACCGGTCCCGCCGGGGAAGGTCACGTCACTGCACCAGTAGTACGACTGGTCCATGTGGCTGGCCTGCCAGATGGTGAACACCACGTGCCGCCCGGTACGCCCCGGCGCGGACACGTTGATCGAGTTGGAGACGCCGTTGAGCGCCGGGTCGTCGGTCCGGGTGCCCTGGCCGGGCGGGATCACCCCGGTCGAGGCGACCTGTTCGAGATCGGCCCAGCGCAGCGGTTGGGTGAGCGGGTTGTAACCCTGCCGGGAGACGTACACCCGGTAGTAGTCGGCGCCGTGCAGGGCCTGGTCGTGCACGGTCAGGGTGAAGTTGTTGTTCACCGACGCCGCCCGCCACGCGCCGGGGGTGTCCATCGCGGCGTAGCGGGGCCCGCCGGTACGCCCGCCGCTGCACAGCTGTCCGTCGGGGATGGCTGCCTGGTGGTTGCCGGCCACGCCCTCGCGGTAGAGGCCGTTCCAGTTCCACATGCCGTTGGGGTCGTTCTGCCAGGCCTGCCAGCACATCGGGTCCTGGGTGGCCATCTCGGGCGCCTGGAAGTTGCCGCCCCAGCGCTGCCAGCAGCCGTAGTTGCGCGATGGTGGGCTGATCGTCGAGCCGTGCGCGGAGGCGCTCTGCACCCACGCGGTGGTGAACAGCAGCATGGCGAGCGCGGCGACGGCCAGCACTCGGGTGATCAGTGGTCGGGTGGACAGGGTCATCGGGGCTCCCGGTGGAAAGTAGGGTGCCCCGCACGAGCCGCGGGTGGGAGAACGGAACCGTGGGGCCGTACGCGAGCACGCGCGAAGGCGGAAGGCGTGGAACGAGTACGCGGGAGGCTGCCCGTCACCCCCGCACCGGTCAGCTGGCTCCCGCACCGGCCCTACCTCAGCAGATTCACATGAATCTATTGCTCGTGTCAATAGTTTGGCATCCAAACTAAGAACGGGAGGCGCGGCGTTGCAGATCTCCGTGCCCGAGGTCGGCGCGGTGTAGTTGGAGCCGCCACTGCACCGCGCACCCGACCGCCGGCACCACACCCGGGGTGACCCGCCCCGATCGGGTCGGCCGACGGCGGCGTCGTCGCTACCGAGATCCGTCGAGCGCGGCGCGCAGCAGGTCGCGGGTCGGCTCGTCGAAGGCGACCAGCCGGATCAGCTCGACCCGCGACGGCGTGGCCCGGATGGTGTCGACCGCTATCCGGGCCGCCCGCTCGGGCGGGAATCCGTAGACCCCGGTCGCGATGGCCGGGAAGGCGATCCGGCGTACGCCGAGTTCGTCCGCCACCTCAAGACAGCGCCGGTAACAGGAGGCGAGAAGATCGGCCTCGCCGTGTCCGCCGCCCTCCCAGACCGGCCCCACGGTATGGATCACGTGCCGAACCGGCGGATCGAGGTCGAACGCCGGCGTCGCCTTCGCATCACCCGGATCACACGGCGCAACCGCCGCCCCCGCCTCAGCCAACCGAGCCCCCGCCGCCCGATGAATCGCCCCGTCCACCCCACCCCCACCGAGCAACGACTCATTCGCCGCCGTCACCACCGCATCCACATCCTCCGCAGTGACATCCCCCCACACAACCTCAACCCTCACCATCCCCCCATCCCCCCATCCTCCCCCCTCCCACCCCCCACCCCTCCCCTCCCCCTCCCCTCCCCCCGCCCCCCGCTCCGGCGATCTAGGGCGAATGGTGGCTGTTGAAGATCAACAAGCACGTATTTGCCCTAGATCAACGGGCTTTGGGCGCGGGCGGTTCACGGGTATGTGATCTTGGGGTTATGGGGGCGACACAGGGTGATCCGAGAGTGGGGCAACGTTTCCAAGCGGAGGAGCACCATGGCACCCACACCGCCGACCGACTCCGAACTCGACATCCTGATCCGGGCCCGGCTCGCCTCGCTCGGTATAGATCTGGACCAGCTTCCCCCCGGCACCACCGCCGACCCGGTGACCGGATCACCCGGACGGGACTCCGTACTCGCCTCGCTGCGGTCGTTCGTCCGGAGCACGGTGACGTCGCTGGCCGCGTACCAGCTTCCGGCGCCGGCCGGAACCGCACCGGCACTCGCGAAGGCACTGTCGCAGCAGGCCGCACCGATGCTCTACCCCTCGATCAGCACCGAATGGCGGAACTGATGACAAACGTCCAACCCCAGGACCGTACGGTCGACCGCCGCGCCTTCCTCGCCCGTACCGCCGCCCTGGCCGCGGCCGCCACCGTCGGCAGCACGATCGCGCTCCCGGCGATCGCGGTCGCCGCCCCGGACGCCGGCATCACCTCGGGTGGGAACCCGGTCAAATGGAACCCGGCGCTGGACGTGCCGAGCGCCTACACCAAGCCCCGGCCGGAGGCGGTGGCCGATCCGACCGAGCTGACCATCTCCGAGGCGGCGTGGCTGATCCGGGCCGGCAAGCTCACCCCGGAGCGGCTCGTCGAGGCGTACCTGGCCCGGATCGAGGCGTACGAGGGCACGTACAAGGCATTCAACGTGGTCCTCGCGGACGCGGCCGTCAAGGCGGCGCGGGCCGCGGCCCGCAGGCCGCACCGGGGTGCGCTGCACGGCATCCCGCTGGCGATCAAGGACAACTACTGGACCGAGGGGGTGCCGACGACGGCGAACTCCTACCTGTTCCAGGACTTCGTGCCGCCGTACGACGCGACGGCGGTCGCCAAACTGAAGGTCAACGGCGGAATCGTCATGGGCAAGACCCAGATGGGTCCGCTGGCCACCACCCGGGCGACCACCCCGTCCGGTGTGGTCACCACGGTCAACGCCTGGACGCCGACGAATCCGGGCACCGACCCCGGTGGCTCGTCCACCGGCACCGCGACCTCGGTCGCCGGCCGGCTGGTGTCGTCCGGCATCGGCACCCAGACCGGCGGTTCGATCACCGCCCCGTCGAACGCGCAGAACCTGACCGGGCTCAAGCCGACCATGGGCCGGGTGTCGCTCAACGGCATTATCCCGCTCAGCTACACCCGCGACCATCCCGGCCCGCTGGCCCGCGACGCCAAGGACGCCGCGATCATGCTGACCGCGATGGCCGGCGAGGACCCGGCCGACCCGCGCAGCCAGGGCCTGCCCGAACTGCCGAACCTGCTGGGCGCCGCCACCCCGCTCTACGACGGCGGCACGCTGAAGCTGCGCTGGCCGACCCGGATCGGCGTACTGCCCGGCTACGGCAGCGGCACCTCGGCGACCGCGTTGGCCCAGCAGGCGTACCTGGCCACGCTCGGTGCGATCCCCGGCGCGACGCTGGTGGACGTCACCCTGCCCGAAGACTGGGACCTGCTCACCGGCAACAACTTCAACAACGTACGGCTGCCGGAGCGCAGCGAGCCGTTCATGCCGTACCTGCGGACCGACCTGCGCGGGTTCGGGGTGTCGGTGACAAGCTGGTTGCAGGGCGCAATGATGGGCGGCAACGAGTTCATCACCGGCCAGCGGGCCAAGCTGGTGTTGATGGAACGGGTGCTCGACCAGCTCTTCGAGACCTGCGACGTGGTGGTGCAGACCGGACCGGTGCCGTTCGACATCCTCGGGTTGCCGGAGATCGCCTTCCCGATCGGGTTCAGCGCCGCCGGGGTGCCGATCGGCGCGATCCTCGGCGGACTCCCGTACGGGGAGGACCGGTTGCTGTCGCTGGTGGCCGCGTACCAGGCGGTCACCGACTGGCACTGGCGCCGGCCGCCGAACCCGCCGGCCGGTGCCGCCGCGGCGCGGACCGCCGCGGCCACCCACCGCCTGACCGCCGACGAGGTCGCCGTCCTGACCCAGTAAGGTCCGCCGCCGGTCACTGAGACCGGTGTACGGAGGGTTCCCCGGTCACCGCCCTTTCCGGCGGTGACCGGGGCTTCGGGTCAGTGGCGTGGGCGCGGAGTGCCGTTGAGCAGGTCGGCGCCCAGGGGTGTGAGTACGTGCAGCACCGCCTTGCCCTGCCGGATCGTGCTGATCAGGCCGGCCCGGCGCAGTACCGTCGCGTGCTCGCTGGCGCTGGCCAGCGAGGCGGCGAGCCGCTCGGCGAGCTGACCGGTGGTGCAGGCACCACGGGCGACCGCTTCGAGGGCGCTGGCCCGGGTCCGGCCGAGCAACGCCGCCAGCGCCTTCGACATCGCACCGGCGCCCGGTGCGGTCAGCATGGCCGTCGCGTCCGCGACCGTACGCACGACCGGCACGAACAGGACCACCGGTGCCCGGTCGTCGGTGCCAGTGACGATGCCGGGTGTGTTCGGGTAGAACGCCGACGGCACCAGCAGCAGACCACGTCCGTCGAGTACGAGATCATTGACAGGCGTTCCCCGACCAATCTCCAATATTGGTGAGCGCCAATTGAATCCCGACGGCAGCCCGGCGAACATCGCCTCCACTCCGTACGCGGCCAGGGTGCCGGCATAGGTCGCGTGCTCGGCCCGCAATCGTGACTGGATCTGTGGCCAGTACGGTGCGACCGCCGCCTGATGGTATTTGCAGAGAAAGCGCACGAGATCACGTCGGTCCACCCGGCCCGACACCGACCAGCCACCCCGCGCTCTCGGCCGGCGAACCGCACCACCGCCGCCAACCGCCGCGACCCGCGCCGCCTCGACCAACTCCGGACAGGACCCCTCGGCGCGTGCCCTCAGCAGGGCTTCCAACCCTTCCTCGAAGGTGTCGGCCGGACCGCTGACCGGGAACAGTTCCCCGATCATGTCATCGGGCGGAACCACGGCCGGATGGGTCAGCGCGCTCGACGTACGACGGACCCGGTCGCGCCAACCGCCGAACAAACTCGGCGTTGCAGGTCCGTGCAATGTCAACAGGCTGAGCAGTGTCTCGCCGAGCGGACCCCAGGTAGTCGCGACACGTGTCCTGGCCAGATCTTCCGCAGTGAAATGGATATGCAGCACGATTGCCCCCCGTTGGCTGGCGTGCCGATAAAGTTCGACAAGTATTACGGAGGGCGCGCGGAGCGACAAGGGGTAACGCGCCGCCGGCATTTCGACCGTCCCCGAAAGGTGCATCATTCTGCAACCGATCCGTTGGAGGGCACCCGTAGGCTGCCCCGGCACCGGACGTGATCAGTCGGCCTGTCCACAACGGACCAATGGGTCTCGGGCTCGGACCAGCCGCTGGCCGTACGCGTATCGGCCGGGGAGCGGGCCGCCGGCGTACCGTCAGCGCAGGATGGCCTCGATCAGGTCGACGCCGAGCCGGGCGGTGGCGGAAAGGTCGAGGCGATACTGCACGTACCGGTTGGCACGATGGGTGCTGACCAGGCCGGCCTTTCTCAGCACCGCCAGGTGCCGGGAGACCTCGGGATCGGTCAACCGCCAGGCATCGGCCAGCTCACGGGTGGTGTGCGGGCCACGGGCCAGCGTACGGAACAGCCGCATCCGTACCGGGTGGTCGAGTGCGTGCAGCCGCCGCTGGACAAGATCGAGCGGCACCGGGTCGGCCGAACCGGGCTCGCCGGCCGGATACTGCACCACCGGCCGCCAGCCGGGCGCGTGCACCACGAGCAGGTGCGGGCGGCCGAAGACGCTCGGGCTGAAGGTCAACCCGTCGTCGGTCGCGCCGGTGCTCCCGTCGGCAAGCTTGTCGATGACTATCCGCTGCCGGGCGGCGTCGAACACCACCGCCGGTGACATCGCGCCGAGCGCGGCCGCCAGCCCGTGCCGGACCAACAGGTCGGATTTCCGACGCGCGTCCGCGGCCAACTCGTCGCGTACCCGCCGCCACGCCTCGGCGAAGAACTCCCGCTCGCAGCGCTCCAGCAGGTCACGTACCCCGGCCCGAACCGTGGCCGGGTCGGTCAGCAACCGGTCCGCGAACGCCGCCTGGCGCGGGCCCCGGGCCGCCGCCAGTTCCCGGGTACGCGCCGCCTCCGCCGGATCGGCCAACGGCGACGGCGACCGCTGGCCAACACCGCCGTGGTCGCCGCCCTCACCGACGACCGGACCCGCGACGCCGCGCTCGCGGCCACCCGGTCACTGCGCAACGCCGGACTGGGCGTCGGCGCGCTGGTCGCCACGATGACGGTGGTCGGCGGAACCGGGGCACTGCGGGTGCTGGCGGCGGGGACCGCGCTGGCGTACCTGGTCGCCGCCGCCCTGGTCTCGTCGATCCGGCTGTCGCACGGGCCGACGGCCGGGCTCGCCGGGTCACGCCGCGCGGGGCTGGGTAGCGTCGGCGGTCTGCGCCGGATCACGGTCCTCGCGGTCGCCAACCTGCCGTACGCGCTCTGCTTCGGTGTGCTCGAAGTGGTGCTCCCGGTGCTGGTCACGGCCCACCTGCACGTTTCCGCCGCCTGGTCGGCCGGCATGTTTGTGGGCAACACGGTGCTGGTTGTCGCCGCGCAGGTGAGCGTTGTCGGATGGCTGGGCCGCTACTCGCGACGTTCCGTACTGGCGCTGTCCGGGGTGGTGCTCGCCGTCTCGTACGCCGGTTTCTGGGCGGCCGGCACCCTCGGCGGCCCGGCCGGCGCGGCGGCCGTCGCCGCCGTGGTGGTCGCCTACACCGCCGGGGAGATCATCTACACCGGCAGCGGCACCGCCCTGGTGGCCGCGACCGCGCCGCCGCACCTGCTCGGCCGGGCGCTGACCCGGTGGCAACTGTCGACCGGGGTGGGGCAGGCCACCGCGCCGGCCGTCCTGAGCGCGCTGCTGGTGCTCGGTCCGGCGACCCTGTGGAGCGTGCTCGCCGCCGGCACACTCGTCGCCGCCGCCGCAGTCCACCGCTGGGCGCCCGCCGACCAGCGGGGCTCCACTCTGTCGGCCTGGTGACGGCGGTCGCGGCGGGACTGACCGACCGTGCCGGGTCCGGTACGGTCTGCTCGGGGAAGAGCGACCGATACCGGGGAGGAGGTCGACATGGCGTCGATCGAGGAAATCAAGGCCGGCGTGGCCCGATTCAGCAGTGAGACCAGCCAGCAGGCAGCCACCATCCGGGGCATCGCGGACTCGTTGGAGCAGACCACCGCGCTGCTGCGCAGCCTCACCCAGGGCACCAGCCACTCGCGCGTCGGCGAGGCACTGTCCCGAATGGAGCAGGCCAAGCAAAAACTGCACGAGGCGACCACGCTCGCGCAGGGCGCGGTCGAGGCCACCAACAGCTACGCCGCCAGCTTCTGACCAAGGGGTACGTCATGCCAACCGTCATCGTGCCCGTCGGGCTCTCCATGGGACCGCGCTACCGTTACGTACGCCCACCGGATCCGACCCCGGAGTGCTACGAGATTCACCTCGGCGACGACCTGGTGGAGCTGACCGAAACCGAGGCTGCCGTGTGGGCGGCGGCCTTTGTCGACGCCGAGCGGCACGCCAAGCTGGCGGTCAACCGGAAGTCCCTGATCCAGCTCCTCCAGACCGCACCCAGGCCCGAGCCACGCGCCGCCGACATCGTCGAGGACCTGCTCGCGCGCGGCCTGCTGGTCGAGTTCGACCCGGAAGGCAACCTCGAACCCGTCTTCCGCCACCACAAACTCCTTCCCCTCGGGGAAGGGCTCGGCTCGACGCCTGAGGAGCCTCACCTCCATCGCATCGGCCACAGCGGCCAGCCGAAGGTCGCGGTCTCCAATACGGTCTACATGCAGTGGTCGTTTGCGTACCTGCACGCGAACCTTTGGGATGCCTGCGCCTTCTACGCGGACGACTCGGAACATGTCGCGGACGGGGGTGATGCCCTTGACCTCACACCCGAGAGTGTCGCCCGTGAGGTTGCCCTGAACCTACCCATGGCCATCGCGACCGGCTGTGCCTTGCTCGACCCGCTGGTTCCGCAGTGAGATACCGCCGAAAGGGGCAACGACAAGAGCCGAAGGAGCGCCCCTTCAGACGGCGGCTGATGTACGAGAGCGCCAAGGAAAGCCTCGGCAAGTTGCTCGAATGGGGTGGCGCCGGAGTCGGGATGCTCTTGGGGTTGGCCGCTACCCGCCTCGGTATCCCCATCTCCCCCGCAGTCGCCGCCATCGGCGGAACTGTGGCCGGGGGCCTGATCGGCTCACAAGCGAAGGCCATCGTGGTCACCGCGATCGACCTCAGGCGCGAACAGCGAGAGAAGTCGGCCCAGGCTGCTGCTGCCGGCAGCACCGCCACCGGTGAAACGGCCTCCCCCGACCGTGGTTCCATCCGGTTGACAGCTGCGACCACGGGTCATTCCCGCCGTGGCAGTGTACGGACAGCCCACGGCAGTTCGGGTGGCATCGCTGGGCAGGTGATTTCGGGGATCGAGCAGGTCCTGGAACAGATCGAGCAGACGGCGGGCAAGCTCAACGCGGTAGCGGCGAGCATGCGCAACAGCCAGGACTCGATGATGGTCCTGATCTACGGCGGCCGTGCCGATGTTGTTCGGCGTACGCACGATGCGATGTCGGGCGCTCGGGACAGCGTCTACGACAGCGCCGTCCTGCTGCGCGGCGCGAGCGAGGACCTGCGCGCCTACCGGGCGAGCATCTGACGAGCCACAGTGGTTGCGCCTGCCCAGGCGTCCAATGATTCGCGCTCGCACTGCTCGTGGTGACCAGGCCACCAAGCCCGGCCGATGGGACGCGTTTCGTTGTTTGATCACCAAGTGTATACACCTTATGATTCGGGCCTTGTGCATCGATGTTGCAGGCATCAAGATGGGGCACATGCCACGGTGAGTGCGCGACCGGGACGCCGTTGATCAATGACCGTGATCATTGTGGCGCGCAATGTGCTTGATCGTCTCTTGCACGAGGAGTCCCAGTGCCGCACGCGGTTACGCCGCCGCCCGCCGACAAGATCCCCCGACAGCGATCTCCTCGTGAAGGGGTGGAAAAATTCTTCGAGACGTTCAATCGGATACGTTCGCGGCCCACCTGGCGCCAAGGTGATCGTCCAAGTCCCGTCTTGTTTATCTCCGGCCCTGACGATGCCATTGCCGAGGCAAGGAAAGCCATCAGGCGTCAATGCCAGGGCACGCCCTACGCGGACGTGCCCGTGCGTGGACAATGGCCTGCGGGCGTTGCCTACAAAACCCTAGCGGCACAGCTCCGCGCTGTCTCCCGTCAATTGGCAGCGGAAGCGCCACGAGGCGAGGCCCGGCTGCGGTTTCCGCTGCTGAATCAAGTGCTCTGGTTACTCGATGTGTCGAATCCGGAAGACGAGAACGCGTACAAGCATGAGGTGCGGGAGCGTAAGCGGCAACTTTCCCCGAATCCCGGCGAGGGATGGTCGGACTTTTGGGGCAATGTGCGCGCGTACGCCGAATCGATTCTGCCGCCCTGGCTGACTCTCGCTGCGGCGGTCGGGCTTGCCACGGGCACCGAATTGGGCACCGGGGCTGCTCTGTTGGCCGTGGTGTCCGGCGTCGCCGCAGGGGCCCTTCACCTCCTCTGGCGGTCCCGCGCCTGGGCCGGTCAGTGGGTGTACCGCTGGTTTCGGCGCCAACCCTACGGGTGGGGGCAGCCGGCCGAAACCCGGCGGCGCGGCTTCATGGAGTTTGCCCGGTCCGTGATGGAACTACGGTCGCTGGCCGAGTCTCCTTCCGACGGGCACCCTGACGACGGCGGAGGGTCGACCGAAAGGACCGGGAGCCAGGATTCGGCATCGCCCGAGGAGGCGATCGAGTGTCTTCTCGTAAACGCGTTCCTCGAAGACCTCCGCCAGGGGTACGAGCGACGGATCTGGAAACTATGGCGACGGGTCACCTGGGCGCGTCTCACCTATCCCGTACTTCTCACCGACGGTGGGGACAGCAGGCTCGTTCGCCTCATCGAACGGGTCCGGGAGGAGTGCGGTATCTCCGATCCGCTGGTCGTCGTCGCGATGGCTCGGGACGATGTTCTCCCAAGGGTGCCGGACCGGTCGCGGTCGTCCTCAGCGGCACCTGTTCGCCCGGAGAGGTTCGGCGAGGCGTGGGATTACTCGCGGCGTGGTTTCAACAGGGACCGTGCAATTGGTTCACAGCGGACCCTCCTGGTGGAAATCGAGAACGAGGACGGTCATTTCTTCGAAAACTATCTGCTGCCACCGCCGTCACCGCGCCGCCGGCCGCTTCTCGCGAGTAAGGCCATTCCGGCGATACTGATCGTCGCATTGCTGATTGTCCCGCTGGGCTTCATCGCGGTTTCGGCGATTCGAAACTGCGCGCCAGACATCAAACGGATGAAAAATGGCGAGTGCATCGGGATCACCGATGGTGATTACTCGTTCCATGACCGACTCGACACGGTGACCAACGAGATCAATGAGAATAACGCCGAAATTGACGAGTCGGGACAGCGCAGTGTCACGATCCTGTACGTGGGCGCGCTCAGCGTGCCGGACAGCGCGGCTGCGGGTGCGCATGACCTGCTCGCCGACATACACGGAGAACTGGCCGGTATCACGCTCACGCAGAAGCGCCTCATCGAGGACAGCAAAGACGGTACCCGGTTGCTGATGCGGTTGCTGGTGGTGAACGCGGGCGCGGAGCATCGGTTCGCCAAGGAGGCTGCTGCCGCCATTCTGGACCGCGTGCAGGTCGACCCGTCGATCGTCGGGGTGGTCGGCTTCAACGAGAGCAGACAGGAGGTGCACGAGTCGATCGGGATCCTCAGTCAACGGGCACTGCCGATGATCGGCACCGCCGCGACCTACGACGATCTCGGGAAATTCGGCGACGATTACGCGCCGTCTTTCTTCCCGCTTGCTCCACCAAACAGCGAACTGGCGAAACGGGCCGTCGGATGGGCCCGACAAGGTTTCCCGGAGCATGGCGTACGAGCCGCCACCTCCCCGACGGTGTTCGCCGACAGTACCGTGTCCGACCTGTACGGGAAGCACCTCGGCGAACAGTTCGTCAAGCTCTTCGGCGGTCCGGTCAGGCAGGTTCGCTATTCGGGGGCCGCAAGTCTGGAGCCGGAGATCTCCAGGATCTGCGTCGAAGCCACGGGGCCAGACCTTATTTTCTACGCCGGCCGGTCGAGTCAGTTCGGCACCTTCGTGGATCTGCTGTCCAAATCGCAGTGCCACGGCGCCACCATCCTGGCCGGTGATGCTGTCACGGAATACGTTGACGACAACGCCGTCCACCTTGCGCAGAACAAACGGATTCGACTCCTCTACATGCCACTTGCCTCGCCGGCCAGCTGGGAAACCGTACCAGAAATGCATCACACAGATTTCGGCGGCCGATTCGAACAGTTGCTCCAACGACTCGGACTGGCTGGCCTCGATATCAACAGGCAGCCGTCCGCGACCTACGCCGCTCTCGCGGCCGATGCGACGGAAGCCTTGATGAGAGCGGCGCAGGCAGCCGACAGGATGCAAAACGTTGCCACCCAGTCATCGTCGTTCAATGACCTGGACCGAGGGGCCGTCCTGTTTGCCCTGGAACGGTTACCGGGCTTCGACGGGGCGAGTGGGTACGTCAAGCTCCACGGGGGTGCAGACAGCCATCACGCCCTGGACCGTCCGATTCTCCTCGCCACCGTGGAGGCTGGATCGGGGAAGCAGAAGATCGTCGCTCAGTGCGGTCGACTTTACGAGCGACAGGTCGTGGGCGCGGGGTGCTGACGTTTGCCCGAGTGCCGGAATGACCTAGGAAGGAGATCCGATCCTGGCCAACGAGTCGTAAGCGGATCGGAAGTCGCGCGCCCGTCGACCGTCCTCACGGCACGGCACGGCACCGCACGGCGTCGAGCGCTCGCGCCAACGGGAGGTCCTGGCTGCCGCGCCTCACTAGCGAGGACCAGTCACTGTGGCCACCCACTGCCCCTCGGCAGAGGGGATAGTTGGCGGCCACAGCATCGGTCACCGCTCGGCGACGAAGACGCCAACACCTCCGACGCCCTCCACCAAGCCCTCAATCTTGAGCGCGTTTATGGCCTGTCGGACAACGATCGCGGACACACCGTGCTGCGCGCAGAGTTGTGACGTGGACGGCAACTTGTCGCCGGGAGCAAGCTCTCCGGACTCGATCTGGGCGCGGATGCTGTCGACGATCTGCGCCCATTTGGGCTTGGCGGGCATAGGTCACTCCCAGGCCTGCCCCCCATTTGATCACGCTGCACCTTGTATGGCAACCAATAGCAAGTAAGGGTTGCGCGTACATTGCCTGTTATATATGCCTACCTCTGTCCGACTCCCAGGTCTGCAAACCACGGAGTTGGTCCCCACCGCACAGAGCCCGGCCGATCGGTTTTCCCTGGTCGGCCGGGTGCGTGAACCTGCCCGCAACTCGACGACGGGAGGCAAAACCGGTGAGCGAGACCCCACCCCAACCCCCACCACCCGACTTCCTCTCCGAGGAGGATCTGGACGACGTCCGGGACGTCCTGTCGGCCCACGCCCCGATGCGGGTCGCGGTCGCCAGCTGCTCCTGCGGGCAGGCGTACCCGTGTCTCGATGTCCAGTGGGCGCGACCGATCAAGCAGGTCGCGGAGGCAGGCGGGTGAACGCCCTCTCCGAGACCTACTACAGCCGATACGCCCAGGCCCGAGCCGCCGAGGCGCGGCGCACGATCGACCGGCACGCCGTCTGTCCGTACACCGGGGTATGCCTGGCCTGCGGACGGCCCGGCCCCGGTCCAGAACGCGACCAGGCCGAGCAGACCCTCGCCCGCTACTCCCGATTCCGCGACGCCGTGCCGCCGGACAACCGCAGCCTGGGGCGGCTGGCGAGGCTTCATGGCCCGCTGGCGCCAGGAAGCCTGGAAGGAGTTCAGTCGCCCGTGGACCGCCTGACCCCGTACGGTGCCGCCATCCGTGACCTGGCCACCGGCCGGGTACGCGACCACCGGCACCGGCTGCGCCGCTTCGACGACACCGGCTGGCGGCGGTACGCCGAACTGCTCGACGCCGTGTTCCTGCTCGCAATCGACCGCCGGTTCCGGCCCGGCCAGGACAACGCTCCGATCATCCGGTTCGTGGCGAACGTCCGCGAGCGGTACGACCCCGGTGGCGTCGAGATCGACCCGGTGACCGCCGAGTCGCTGATCCACTCCGCGCTCGGTCAGCGCGCGCCGGTACCGATGGATGCCACCAGCGTGGCCGCCCAGGCCATGCTCGTTGTCGGGCTGCTCGACGACGAGGGGATGTCCCCGAACGAACTGACCGCGTTCCTGCACACCGCCGAGGTCAGCACCACCACGGTCGGCGTACCGCGTACGGACGTCGGTTCAGACTCCGAACAGGGTGGTCCAGAAGCAGGAGGTGATGGCCATGACAACGAAGCAGAGGGCGAAGCCGAGTTTGGCGTACCTGGCTGGGCGGCTGATCCCGATCCGGGCCCGGCCCCAGGAGCCGAGCGCGAAGTAGGCGGCGAAGAACGTGACCGCCGGCAGCCCGGCGAGCGTCCAGGCGTACAGGGTGAAGCCGTCGACGGCACCCGTCTTGGCGATGAGCGCCAGCACGGCCTGGGCCAGGTTGCCGGCGGCGATGAATCCGACGTAGACCACTATCGCCCGGCTGAACGGCGACGAGGCCGGTAGCAACGCCGGCTGCTGGGCCAGCTCCTCGACCTGCTCGGCGGCCTCGTCGGCGGCCGCCGCCGCCCGGTGGGCCAGGTCCAGCTCGGCGTCCGGGTTGACCGGCGCAGCCGGGGACGAAAACGGCTGCACCGGTGGCCCGTCCTCGCCCGTCGTCGGCAGCCTCGGGCCGGGCACCGCCGGCGACGACGCGGGCGTCGCGGTAAGCGCCACCCGGTCGGGACCGACGGGCAGCTCCGGGTACGCCGAACCGCCCACTTCCTCCTGCTCACCGCCCTGACGAATCGGTGACCCGAGATGACCCGCGACGGTCAGCGGCGGCAGTGGCGCGTTGAGCTGCGGCACCGGTTCGCCGATCGACTGGGCGAGTTCGACCAGCCGCTGCTGCTGCATGGTGAGCCGCTGCCCGAGCTGGTCGATCGCCGCGTCGGTGTTGTCCCGGCGGGCGGCGGCCTGCGCGGTCGTACGCTCACCGGTGCGTTGGAGCTGGTGCAGGTGCCGGGCCAGGGTGGCGTACTCGTCGAAGCCTTGCATCGTCAGTGTCCCTCGTCCAGCTCGTAGCCGGGTCGAACGAACGGCACGATCAGTCTGCTGCGCTGGTCGTGCCGGTCGACCAGCAGGGCCCGGTTCGGTCGGGGCGTGTACGCCAGGTCGTGCATGCCGAGGTACATGCCGAGTTCCCCACCGGGCACGTTCAGCGCCACCAGGCAGGCGATGTCGTCCTTGTTGTGCGCCCCGCCGATGTCGTCGGCGAGCCGGCGCAACCCCCGCCACCAGCCGAGCAGGTGCACCCCGTACGCGGGGCCGTGGCGCAGGACCTGCTGGAGGTCGTCCAGGCCGGAGCGGTAGTTCTGGTCCTTGGCGGAGAGCACCCCGCTGGCCCCGTCCATCCCGAAGACCACCAGGTAGGTCCGCTCGGTCGGCTGGGCGACCGGCTCGGCCAGTTTGCGGATCTCCTCGCGCAACGCCATCGCGTCCAGCCGGGTCACCGGATGCCCGGCCCCGGCGAGTGTGTCGGCGGTCGCGTCGGCCACCTCGTCGGCGGCGGCGACCAGGGGCGCGAGCAGGAACCGGGCCGTGCCCGGCTGGGCCTGGCGGGCCAGGCTCAGGGTGGCCGCCTGCAACACGTCGGCCCCGACCGGGGTGGTGCCGACCACCGCCAGGTGCCGGCCGGGGGTGGCGTCGAGCATGAACATCGCCGAGGTCAGGTTCACGTCGACCACCCGGCCGACCAGGGCCATCGGCCGCCGTCCACCGGGTGTCAGGCCACGATGGGTCGGGTCGTCCTCGACGTGCGCGGAGTCGTACCCCTTGAAGACCGCGGGTGGGAACGAGCCCTGCGCCCGCGCCTGCCACAGCTCGTGCCGCAACGCCGCGACCCGCGCGGCGCTGGCGTGCGCGTCCGGGAAGCGGACCACGGTGTTCGCCGAGGCCAGGCCGGCGGCGGGGTTGATGATCGCGGAACCGAGCGGCAGCGGTCCCGCGGCGTCGTTCAGGGCATCGAGTACGCCGGAGCCACCCGGCAGGGCCACCCGGAGCGGGAACTGGCCGAAGATCGAGTCGACCTTTCCGTAGAGCGCCTCGATCCCGGACATGCTCTGGCTGGCCAGGACCAGGTGGATGCCGTACGAGCGGCCCTTGCGGGCCAGTTCCTCCAGTAGCGCGACCGCCTCGCGGGCGAGCGCGTCGTTGCCGGCGAACAGCACGTGGAACTCGTCGACCACGGCCACCACCCGGGGTACGGGCTTGCCGTCGCGGGGCAGGTCGGCGAGCTTGGTGACGCCGTGGCGCTTGAGCGCATTCGCCCGCCGGTTCAGCTCGCGGCGCAGCTCCCGCAGGACCGCCACGCCGTACTCCCGGTCGGACTCGATGCCGACGGCGCGGGCGTGCGGGATCCAGGAGCCGTCGTGCCCGGTCGGCACGAACTCGGTGAAGCTGACGCCCTCCTTGAAGTCGAGCAGGTAGAGGGCCAGTTCGTCGGGCGAGTAGCGGGCGGCGAGTCCGTAGAGGACGTCGAGCAGGAACACGGTCTTGCCGGAGCCGGTCCGGCCGCCGACGAGCCAGTGCGGGGTGGCGTCGTCGAACGCCAGGGTCACCGGGTCCCGGCCGTTACGGCCGATGACCGTACGCAGGCCGGCGCCGGCCGATTCGGCCCAGTTGCGGGCCGGCAGCAGGTCGGCGAACTCCAGGCTGGCATCCCGCCGGGTGGCGTCCCCGTGCCGCTCGGCGACCGCGTTGACCGTGCCGGCGGGCGGGTCCCCGTCGAGCAGCACCGGCACCACCAGTCCGGTCCCGTCCTCGCTGTACGGCCACCACGGCGGGTCCCCGACCCACGCATAGTCACTGTCCCGGGTCACCCGGGTGGTGTTGCCGAACGGCGGCGGCTCCAGCCCGGTCGACCGGGGCGGATAACCGGCCGCGAGCACGCACACCCCGGCGGCCGGGCCGGCGTGGGTCAGCGCGGCCAGCCGGGTCAGCTCGGCCCGACCCTCCGGCATGGACGCCGCCACCACCAGCAGCAGTTGGTCGCGGTTACTCGGGTCGGAGTGGCCGGCGCGGGCATGTTGCTCCGCTGCCGTCAACAGGGCCTGGATCTCCTCGTCGCCGGTCGCGGGCGGGCCCAGCACACCGGCGTCCACCAGCGGTCGCAGCGGCAGGAAGGTGGCGCCGAGCGCGGCGTTGTCGATCGCCACCACCCGTACCGAGCCGGCCGGGGCGGCCATCAGCAGCCGGATCACCACCGAGCGCAGCGCCGCCCCGGTACGGGGATCGCGGGCGTCGGCGTCGATCGCCAGGTGCGCCCCGCCGACCAGCGGTACGACCACCGGGAAGCCGCCGTCCGAAGTGGCCGCCGCACCGATCCGGATCGGCACCGGTCGGCCGGGGAACTCCGGTCCCGCCGACACCGCGCTGAGCGACTCGCCGACCCGGCGCAGCCGCTGCACCATGTCGGCGGTCTCGGCCGGTGGCGGCGGGGCGGTGACCCCGGCGAGCGCCCGACGGGCGGCGTCCAGATGCGAGCGTGCCTGCCGGTGTGCCGCGACCGCCCGCCCGTACGTGACCGCGAGCCTGCCCACCCTGCTCCCCCACCCCTGTCGGCGTGCGTAGTCACCGGAACACTAACCGAAGCATGCGCCCACAGGCACGCGGGACGTGCCCATGGGATCCATGTCGGTACCGCTGTTGGAGTTGGAGTTGGAGTTGGAGTTGGAGTTGGTGTCGGGCAGGTGCCGATGGGGCGGGTGCGTTACCTGGACGTGTACTACGAGGACTGGGGCGTCCAGGTGGAGATCGACGGTGGGCAGCATCTGGAGATCCGGACGTACTGGGCCGACATGGCCCGGCAGAACGCTCTCTGGACAGCCGGCGACCGACTCCTGCGCTTCCCCGCCTGGCTGATCCGGGACCGCCCCCACGAAGCGATAGCCCAGGTACGCCAAGCCCTTCTCGCCGCCGGCTGGCAACCCGCGTCAACCACCCCCTCATGATCCGAAGACGGCTACACGTCGGCCCACCGAGCCCGCATCGCCGCCGGCGCCCGCATGTCCCGAGTCGCAGGCGGGCGACAGGGAGCAGCACGGCGGGCGACAGGGAGCAGCGCAGGGGGCGACAGGGAGCAGCTTGGCGGGGCGCATAGCCGCGACCGGAACGGCGCGGTCCCCGGCGACCGCACCGCCTCCCGGACCCCGTGCTGCTCGAACGAACGCCATCCGACCCAACCGCGCACTTCTGTAGAGAACGCGCACTTCTGTAGAGAAAGAGTGGCTATCCGCTGTGGAATACCCACTCTTTCTCTACCCGTGTGCGGATCTTGAGGCGCGCGGAAGGCGCCCAGGGTGCGTGCGGGGTGCGCGGGGTCAGCGGGCGGCGGTTAGGGGTTGGGTGGAGGAGGTGACGGGGGCGGGGAGGGTGCCGGGGGCGGCGAGGTAGGTGTGGATCGCGGCGGCGGCGGCGCGGCCCTCGGCGATCGCCCAGACGATCAGGGACGCGCCCCGGTGCATGTCACCGGCGACGAAGACGCCGTCGGTGGAGGTCTGCCAGTCGGCGGTGGCGTCGATCGCGCCGCGCCGGTTGCGGGCCACCCCGAGCTGGTCGAGCAGCGGCTGCTCCTCGGTCCCCTCGAAGCCGATCGCCAGCAGCACCAGGTCGGCCGGGAGTTCCCGCTCCGATCCGGGCTTGACGGTCAGGATCCGCCGCCCGTCCTGCTTGGTCACGCTCACCTCGGCGACCCGGACCGCGCGTACCTGGCCGGTGCCGTCGTCGACGAACTCCTGCACCGCGACGGCGAAGACCCGCTCGCCGCCCTCCTCGTGCGCCGGGTAGTCGCGCAGGATCCACGGCCAGGTCGGCCACGGGTCGCGGGACTCGTCCCGGCTGCCGGGCGGTTCCGGGTACAGGTCGAGCTGGTGTACGCCGGCCGCGCCCTGCCGGTGCGCCACGCCGAGGCAGTCGGCCCCGGTGTCGCCGCCACCGATGATCACCACATGCCTGCCGGCGGCGTCGATCGGGGTGCTCTCGTCCAAACCGTTGACCACCCGGTTCGCCGCCACCAGGTGCTCCATCGCCTGATGCACGCCGCGCAGGGCCCGACCGGGGGTGGCCGGGGTGTCCCGGCCCTGGAGCGCACCGCAGGCGAGCAGTACGGCGTCGTGGTCGGCACGAAGCTGTTCGGCGGTGATGTCGACGCCGACGTTGACGCCGGTGACGAAGCTGACGCCCTCGGCGGTGAGCTGTTCCAGCCGCCGGTCGATGTGTTCCTTCTCCAGCTTGAAGTCGGGGATGCCGTAGCGGAGCAGGCCGCCGATCCTGTCGTCGCGCTCGTACACGGTGACGGCGTGGCCGGCGCGGGCCAACTGCTGGGCGGCGGCGAGTCCGGCCGGGCCGGAACCGACGACGGCGACCCGTTTGCCGGACGGCTTCGCCACCACCTGGGGCCGGATCAGGTCCAGGTCCACCGCCCGGTTGATGATCTCGACCTCGACCTGCTTGATGGTGACCGGCTGCCCACCCGAGATCCCGAGTACGCAGGCCGCCTCGCACGGTGCCGGGCAGAGCCGCCCGGTGAACTCCGGGAAGTTGTTCGTGGCGTGCAGCGACTCGATCGCGTGCGACCAGTTGCCGGTACGGACCAGGTCATTCCAGTCCGGGATGCGGTTGCCCAGCGGGCAGCCGTCGTGGCAGAACGGGATGCCGCAGTCCATGCACCGGGTGGCCTGTTCGCGTACCAGGTCGTCGGCGGCGGCGGGGTAGACCTCCCGCCAGTCGCTGATCCGCACCGGCACCGGGCGGCGGGCCGGCGTGCGGCGGCCGTAGCGCAGGAAACCGTTCGGGTCAGGCACGGGCCACCTCCTGGGACGCGCGCGGCGTGACCTGCGCGGGCGCGGCGGGCGACGGCGTGGCCGCGGCCTGCGGTGCCACCGGGGCGGCCAGCGCGGTCATCACCGCCTCGTCGACGTTCTGGCCGGCGGCTTCGGCGGCCCGCATGATCTGCATGACCCGCTTGTAGTCGCGGGGTACCACGGCGGTGAACTCCTCGACCGCCTCCGACCAGCGCTTGAGCAGTCGCTCGGCGACCGCCGAGTCGGTCTCGGCGAAGTGCCGCTGGACCAGGTCGTGCAGGGTGACCCGCTCGTCGTCGGTGAGCGGGGCCAGGTCGACCAGTTCGGGGTTGATCCGGCGCCGGTCGAGTTGCCAGACGAAGGCGGCGCCACCGGACATGCCGGCGGCGAAGTTGCGCCCGGTCGGGCCGAGCACCACCACGGTGCCGCCGGTCATGTACTCGCAGCCGTGGTCGCCGACCCCCTCGACCACTGTCACCGCACCGGAGTTGCGGACGGCGAACCGCTCACCGACCCGGCCCCGGAGGAACAGTTCACCGGCGGTGGCCCCGTACAGGATGGTGTTGCCGGCGATGATCTGGTCCTCGGCGCCGGGCGTACCGTCGGTTCTGTCGGCGAGGCGGGCGGCGAACGGCGCGGCGGCGTCCGGGCGGACGACCAGCCGGCCGCCGGAGAGTCCCTTGCCGACGTAGTCGTTGGCGTCGCCGTGCAGCCGCAGCGTCACCCCGGCCGGCAGGAACGCGCCGAAGGACTGGCCGGCGGTGCCGGTGAGGGCGAACTCGATGGTGTCGGCCGGCAGGCCGGCGCCGCCGAAGCGGCGGGTCACCTGGCCGCCGAGCATGGCGCCGACGCTGCGGTGCTCGTTGCGGACCCGGACCGAGGCCCGGACCGGGGTGCCGTCGGCCAGCGCCGGGGCCGCCAGCGCCAGCAGCTCGTTGTCCAGGGCGGCGGCCAGGCCGTGGTCCTGGGCCCGGATGCCGCGCCGCGCGGCGCCCGCCGGCAGTTCCGGCACATGGAGTACGGGCCGCAGGTCGAGCCCGCGGGCCTTCCAGTGCGTCAGCGCCGGGGCGAGGTCGAGCAGCTCGGTCTGGCCGATCGCCTCTTCGAGGGTCCGGAAGCCCAGCTCGGCCAGGTAGCCCCGGACCTCCTCGGCGAGGAAGAGGAAGAAGTTCTCCACGAACTCCGGCTTGCCGGTGTAGCGCTCGCGCAGCACCGGGTTCTGGGTGGCGATGCCGACCGGGCAGGTGTCGAGGTGGCAGACGCGCATCATGACGCAGCCGGCGACGATCAGCGGGGCGGTGGCGAAGCCGAACTCCTCGGCCCCGAGCAGCGCCGCGACGAGTACGTCCCGACCGGTCTTGAGCTGGCCGTCGACCTGCACGGTGACCCGGTCCCGGAGCCGGTTGAGCAGCAGCGTCTGCTGCGCCTCGGCCAGACCGAGCTCCCACGGGGTGCCGGCGTGCTTGAGCGAGTTCAGCGGGGAGGCGCCGGTGCCGCCGTCGTGCCCGGAGATCAGGATGACGTCGGCCTTGAGCTTGGCCACCCCGGCGGCGACGGTGCCGACGCCGATCTCGCTGACCAGTTTGACGTGCACCCGGGCGGCCGGGTTCACGTTCTTCAGGTCGTGGACGAGCTGGGCCAGGTCCTCGATCGAGTAGATGTCGTGGTGCGGCGGCGGGGAGATCAGGCCGACGCCGGGCGTGGCGTGCCGGGTACGGGCGATCCACGGCCAGACCTTGTTGCCGGGCAGTTGACCGCCCTCGCCGGGCTTCGCCCCCTGCGCCATCTTGATCTGGAGGTCGTCGGCGTTGACCAGGTATTCGCTGGTCACGCCGAACCGGCCGCTGGCGATCTGCTTGACCGAGGAGCGGCGGCGCGGGTCGTAGAGGCGCTCGACGTCCTCGCCACCCTCACCGGTGTTCGACTTGCCGCCGATGTTGTTCATCGCGATGGCGAGGGTCTCGTGCGCCTCGGCCGAGATCGACCCGTACGACATGGCGCCGGTGGCGAACCGCTTGACGATCTCGCTGGCCGGCTCGACCTCGTCCAGCGGCACCGCCGGCCGCACGCCCGTACGCAGGGTGAACAGCCCGCGCAGCGAACCCGCCTTCGCGGCCAGCTCGTCGACCTTGGCGGTGTAGTCGCGGAAAACCTCATACTGGCGGGAGCGGGTGGCGTGCTGGAGCAGGAACACCGTCTCCGGGTTGAACAGGTGCAGTTCACCCTCGCGCCGCCACTGGTACTCGCCGCCGACCTCCAGTCGCCGGTGCGCGCCCGGCACCCCGCTCGGCGGGTACGCGACCGCGTGCCGGGCGGCGATCTCCTCGTGGATGCCGGTCAGGCCGATCCCGCCGATCCGTCCCGGTGTTCCGGCGAAGTAGCGCTGAACCAGCCGGGAGTCGAGGCCGACCGCCTCGAACACCTGCGCCCCGCAGTACGACGAGACGGTGGAGATGCCCATCTTCGACATGATCTTCAGTACGCCCTTGCCGAGCGCCTTGACGTAGTTGCGGACCGCCTTGGCCGGCTCGATCCCGGTCAGCGTGCCGTGGGCGATCAGGTCCTCGACCGACTCGAACGCGAGGTACGGATTCACCGCGGCGGCACCGTAGCCGATCAGCACCGCGGCGTGGTGCACCTCGCGGCAGTCGCCGGACTCGACGATCAGCGCCGCCCGGGTCCGGGTCTGCTCGCGTACCAGGTGTTGGTGCACGGCGGCGGTGAGCAGCAGCGACGGGATCGGGGCCAGGTCGGCGGTGGAGTCACGGTCGGACAGGACCAGGATCCGTACGCCGTCCTCGATCGCCTCCGACACGTGCCGGCAGATCTCGGTCAGCCGGGCCCGGATGCCGGCCGCGCCGTCGCGCAGCCGGTACAGCCCGGAGACCCGGACCGCCTTGAAACCGGGCAGGTCGCCGTCCTCGTCCACGTCCAGCAGCTTGGCCAACTCATCGTTGTCCAAGACCGGGTACGGCAGCACTATCTGCCGGCAGCTCGCCGCTCCCGGGTCGAGCAGGTTGCCCTCCGGGCCGATGGTCGACTGGAGGCTGGTGACCAGTTCCTCCCGGATCGCGTCCAGCGGCGGGTTGGTGACCTGCGCGAACAGCTGGTGGAAGTAGTCGTAGAGCAGCCGGGGTCGGGTGGACAGCGGCGAGATCGGGGTGTCGGTGCCCATCGAGCCGAGCGGTTCGGCACCGGTCCGGGCCATCGGCCCGAGCAGGATCTTCAGCTCCTCCTCGGTGTAGCCGAAGGTCTGCTGGCGGCGCTGGACCGAGTCGTGGGTGTAGACGGTGTGCTTGCGGGCCGGCAGGTCGGCCAGGTCGATCAGCCCGGCGTGCAGCCATTCGGCGTACGGCCGCTCGGCGGCGAGCCCGGCCTTGATCTCGTCGTCGTGCACGATCCGGCCGGCGGCGGTGTCGACCAGGAACATCCGGCCCGGCTGGAGGCGGCCCTTGGCCACCACGGTCGCCGGGTCGAGGTCGAGTACGCCCGCCTCGCTGCCCAGCACCACCAGGCCGTCGCTGGTCTGCCACCAGCGGCCGGGGCGCAGCCCGTTGCGGTCGAGCACCGCGCCGACCATCGTGCCGTCGGTGAAAGCGACCGACGCCGGTCCGTCCCACGGTTCCATCAGGCTGGCGTGGAAGCGGTAGAAGGCCCGCTCGGCGGGCGCCATCTCCGGGTCGTTCTCCCAGGCTTCCGGAATCATCATCAACACCGCGTGCGGCAGGCTCCGGCCGGCCAGGTGCAGCAGTTCGAGCACCTCGTCGAAGTTGGCCGAGTCGGAGGCGGCGGGGGTGCAGACCGGGAACAGCCGCTTGAGGTTGCCGGGCACCTTCGGGCTGGCCAGCAGCGCCTCACGGGCGTTCATCCAGTTCCGGTTGCCCCGGATGGTGTTGATCTCTCCATTGTGGGCAATGAACCGGTACGGGTGCGCCAGCGGCCACGACGGGAACGTGTTGGTGGAGAACCGGGAGTGCACCAGGGCGATGGCACTGGTCACCCGCTCGTCGGTCAGGTCGGGGAAGAACGCCGGCAACTGGTCCGGGGTGAGCATGCCCTTGTAGACGATGGTGCGGGCGGACAGCGACGGGAAGTACGCCGGCACCCCGCGCTCGGCGGTCTCCCGCTCGGTCTGCTTCCGTACGCAGAAGGCGACCCGGTCCAGGTCGATCCCGGACAGCGCACCGCCGGCCGGACCATCCGGTGAGCCGGTGAGCCGGCGCGCGGCCAGGAACACCTGTCGGATCACCGGGCGGGCGGCCAGCGCCGTCTCGCCCAGGTCGGTCGGGTCGACCGGCAGGTCCCGCCAGCCAAGCACCTCGGCGCCCTCGACCAGGGCGTACTTCTCCAGCACCGCGCGGGCGCGCTGTTCGGCGTCCGGTTCGCCGGGCAGGAAGACCAGGCCGGCGGCGTACTCCCCGGCGGGCGGCAGCGGGAAGTCGACCACCTCACGGAGGAAGGCGTCCGGCACCTGGAGCATGATGCCGGCGCCGTCGCCGGTGTTCTGCTCCGCGCCGCGGGCGCCCCGGTGGTCGAGCCGGCAGAGCGCGCCGAGTCCCTTGGCCACCACGTCGTGTGAGCGGCGTCCGTTGAGGTCGGCGATGAAGGCCACCCCGCAGGCGTCACGCTCGTACGCGGGGTCGTACAGCCCTTGGGCTGCGGGGATTCCGGCCAGGTTCGCGATACCCGGGGCCGGCAACGCCGGCGGGGCGGGCGGCGAGGAGAGGCGAGGTCCCTCAGGGTACGGAAAAACCACCGGGTCTCCTGTCGTCACTCACGTTCAATCATGGGTCGGGACGACGTCGGCCCTGCGAGGTTTCTTGAGTCTACGTTAGGTCCCACCTCGCGCCACCAGTACGGATTGATCACACTTCCACGGAGTGGGACGTGTAGTCTCGCGCGGTGAGCCTGGTGCATCGTGAGGTATTCGAGCGCTTAGAACACTTTTATGACGGAGTGCCGCGTGATGTAGCTCACGCGGAGGAGTACGGAGGGTTGGTGCTCTTCGTCCGGAATGGTGCTGGTTGGCCGTTCTACGCCCGTCCCCGCCCCGGCGCGTCCGAACCGCCGAACGCCGCCGACGTGACCACGGTCCGCGAACGACAGCGCGCCCTCGGCGTACCGGAAGCGCTCGAATGGGTGCACGAGAACCATCCCAGCTTACTCCAGGTAGCCAGATCGGCCGGGCTGGCGGTGCTGGAGGCGCCGCTGATGGTGCTGGATCCGGCCGCGCTGCCATCGGCGGGGAGCCTCGGCGACGTACCGGTGCGGTTCGCCGACCCGGCCTCGCCCGACTTCGGGCGCGATGTGGCGACTCAGCGAGCGGTCGCCGCGATCGGCTTCGGCGTGCCCGGCACCGCCCCCGGCGACGCCGGCCCGGTCGCCCGCGACGCCGCCCTGGTCTCCCTGACCCCCCGCCGGGTGGACGAGGAACGGACCCAGGCCGAAGCCGGTACCAGGGTCTTCGCCCTGGCCGAGACGGCCGACGAGGGCGCGGTCTCGGCCGGCATGGCGATGCGGGTCGGCGACGTGGCCGAGATCGCCGGCATCGCCACCCTGCCCACTGCCCGACGACGCGGACTGGCCGCCGCGGTCACCGCGGCCCTGGCCCGACACCTACTGGACACCGGCACCGAACTGGTCTTCCTGTCCGCCGGCAACGACGACATCGCCCGCATCTACCTACGCGCCGGCTTCAAACGCCTGGGCACAGCCTGCATCGCAGAACCCACCCCGGTAACCACCTAACCCCCACCCCCACCCCGCGGGACCTCGGGGTTGATCATGAAGTTAGCGCGGGTTTTCGGGCCGGAACATGTCGTTAACTTCATGATCGACGGCTTGGTGTGGGTTAGGCGGAGCGGGGGAGGGCGTGGCGGGTGGGGGCGCGGTCGTGGCGGGTGGGGTCGTGGCGGGTGGGGTCGGCGGTGAGGAGGGTGTCCAGGGGGGCGTCGCGACCGTACTCGTGGGCGGCGGTGAAGCCGGCGTCGCCGAGCTGGGACCGGATCGCCCGCGCGGTCGCCTCGGTGTCGGGGCGCTCACAGGCGGGGACCGGGGCGCCGATCTCCTCCCGGATCCGGGCCGCCGCGCCGAGCAGTCGGGCACCCCGGCCGGGGGCGCCGTCGAGCCGGGCCACCTCGGCCAACGCTTCGAGCACACTGGCCGTACGCCACCGGTCGCCGACCTGGCGATGCGCGGCGAGACTGGTGAGCAGATGCGCCGCCGCCCTGTCCGTACGCCGACCGCGCAGTTCCACCAGCCCGCGCAGGTTGTGCGCCCAGCCCACCCCCTCCGGGAACCCGAGTACGGAGTAACGCCGCAACGCGACGTCGAGCAGGGATGCGGCCCGGTCGGTGTCGCCCCGGTAGAGCGCCACCGCGCCGAGGTTCATCAGCGCCTCCGCCTCCGCCCTCGGCTCGCCGAGCTGCTCGTACCAGCGCCGGCTGACCCACAGGCGTGAGTCGGCCCGGTCCAGGTCGCCGGAGAGCCAGGCGGTGAAGCCGCGCAACTGCGCGGTCTGCGCCTCGCCCCACTCGTCGCCGTACTCGGCGAAGGTCGCGGCGGCGGTGGCGAGGTACACGGTGGAGTCGACGTAACGGGCCTGCTCGCGGGCGATCGAACCGAGCGTCAGCAGGACCCGGGCCACCCCGGCCCGGTTGCCCACCTGCCGGTAGCCGCCCAGCGCCGCCTCGGCATGCTCCATCGCCGCCGGGTAGTCGCAACTCAGCATGGCCAGCATCGCCGCCGCCGCACCGGCACCGGCCCGCATCGGCGTGGGTGCGTCCGGATGCCGAACCAGCGCCTCGGCCAGCCAGCGGTGGCCGTCGCGGTAGTGGCCGTCCAACCGGCAGTACCGGGCCAACGCGGCGGCGAGACGCAGTTCGGCGTGCGGCGGCGCACCGGCTCCGGCCTCGGACAGCCAGCTCATCGCCGCCTGCATGTTGGCCGCCTCGGCCCGTAGCCGGCGCAGCCACCACTCCTGCTCGGGGCCGCGCAGGTGGGCGTCTGCGTACTCGGCCAGGGCCAGGCAGTGCGCGGCCAATGCCGTACGGGCCGCGGCCTCGCCCGCTCCGGCGCCGAGCCGGGTCATCGCGTGGCGACGGATCGGCGCGAGCATCCGATAGCGCACCGGGAGCGGCGGGTCGTCGGCCGGCGGGTCCGGCGGGGCGAACACGGTCGGGAACAGGTGCCCGGAGATGGGGGTCGAGGCGTACCCGGCCATCGACGCGGGATAGCCGGCGGATGGAGGCGGTCCGGCGGGCGTGAATGCAGGCGGGCCAGCCGGCGTGGGCGCAGGCGGGCCAGCCGGCGTGAGCGCAGGCGGGCCGGCGGACGTGGGCGTCGGCGTGGATGCGGGTGCGGTGGCGGTGGCGGTGGCGGGTGCGGTGGCGGATGTCGGCACGGGGGCGGTTGCGGACCAGCGCAGCGATGGTAGTGGCACCGCCGGTGGTGGAGTGGGGGGCGCGACGGCGGGGGGCAGGGTGGCCGGAAGCGGCGGCGCGGCCAGTGGCGCGGCCACCACCAGCGAGGATTCGACCAGTGCCGCGAGCGCGTCCGGCGCGTCCGGACCGGCGATGGCGCGGGCGGTTTCGGAGTCGAACCCACCGGGACAGACCGCGAGCCGTTCGAACAGCGCCCGTGCACCGGGATCGAGCCGCTCCACACTGGTCTCGACCGCGGCCGCCAACGTCCGGTGCCGCTGCGGTGCGGTCGGGTCCGGGCTGGCCAGCAGCCGCAGATCGGTACGGAGCCGGGTCACGATCTCACCGACACCGAGTACGGAGGTATGCGCCGCAGCCAGTTCGATGGCCAGCGGCAACCCGTCGAGTTCGGCGCAGAGTTGCGCCACCGCGTCGGCACTCGCCTCCGGCACCGGTCGGCCGGACCTGGACCGGGCCCGATCCAGGAAGAGCCGGGTCGCCGGATGGGCGGCCAGGGACGCGATGGTGTTGCCGGTCGGCTCGGGCGGCAGGGCCAGCGTCGGCACCGCCACCACCGCCTCCGTGTGCAATCGCAACGGGACCCGGCTGGTGGCCAGCACCAGCAGCCCCGGACAGCGGTGCAGCAACCGGTCGACCAGTTCGGCCACGCCGGCGACGAGGTGTTCGCAGTTGTCCAGCACCAGCAGGGCCGGGGTCCACCCGATCTCCTCGGCCAGGGTGTCGGCCACGTCCCGCCCCGGCTCCGCCCGTACGCCGAGCGCGGCGGCGACGGCTTCCGGTACCCGTACCGGGCTCTCCACGGCGGTGAGGTCGACGAACCAGGCGGCGCCGAACCGGCTGGCCGCGGCCACCGCGAGCCGGGTCTTGCCGGCGCCGCCGGGACCGGTCAGCGTCACCAGGCGCTGCGTCGCCAGCCGCTGGTTGACCACGGCGAGCAGGGCGTCGCGCCCCAGCAGCGGGGTCATCGGCACCGGCAGCGGGGCCTGGGACTTGGCCCGGTCGACCAACCGGGACACCGGGTCGGAGCCGTGTGTCGACGGCCACCGCTGGGCCAGGTCGCCGCGTTGGGCGGCGGCGGCCAGGGCGCGCAGCCGCTCCCCCGGTTCGACACCCAACTGCTCCCGGAACGTCTCCCGGGCCCGCCGCTCCACCTGCGCCGCGGACCGTCGCCCGGTGCCGACGGCCGCCGCGACCAGCAGCAGCTCCCACAGTCGCACCCGCAGCGGATGCCGGGCCAGGGCCGCCTCCAGCTCACCGATCGCCGCCACGGCGGTACGGGCGGCGGCAAGCCCGTCGATCACCGAGGCGCGGTCCACCGCGGGTTGCCCGGCCGCCGCCTGGGCGGCGAGGGCGAGCCGCAGGGCACACTCCCACCGCTCCTCGATCGCGGCGATCCGGCTCTGCACCAGGCGACCCACCTCGCCGGCGACCCAGCCGGACGGGCGAGGTGCGCTGCCGCCGAGCGGTTCGCTGTGCAACGGCGTCCGCCACAGTCGCAACGCGGCGTCGAACAGCGGGAGGGCCCTCGCCCACTGCTCCGCCGCCATCCGCCGCCGGGCCCGCGTCAGCAGCCGGGTGAACCGCTGTACGTCGACCCGCCGGGCCGGCAGCCGCAACAGGTACCCGATCGGATGGGCGACGACGGCGTTCGCCAGCCCGGCCCGGTCCAGCGCGGCGGCGAGTTCGGCAGCCGCCCCGTCGAGCGAGCGGGTCGCCGGGGTCACCCCGGGCGGGAGTACGCCCCGCAGGTCGGCGGCGGCGACCGGCTGGCCGACCCGGAGCGCGAGCAGGCCCAGCAGCCGGCGTACCTCGTCGGTGAGCGGCACCGGACCGTCGGGGCCGATCAGCTCGATGGGCCCGAGCAACCGCACCGCGCGTCGGGCCCGATGTCCCGGCCCCACGGCGGTCTGCTGAACGGGCACACTACCCCGCACCTGGAAGCCCTCGCTTTCAGTCCCGGGTAGTCTGCGCCGTCGGCCGCCCCGGAGGTAATCCCCCCGTCCGGCCCGATCGGACAACGAACCGGGCGAATTCGCACACCGCTCGGCCGGCGCGACACCAGCCGCCGCGCCAGCCCCGGTGGTCCGGGGCGGGCGCCGGTCCCGAGGGTGCCACACGAAGCCGGCCCCGAGGCTGCCCCGTCCCGCAAACCGGGATGCCGCAACCCCGGACACCGCAAACCGGGACGCTCGCAACCGAGACACGGGCAACCGAGACACGGGCAACCGCCGAAATACCCGGACCCCGCAGGGCCACGCCCGCCCGCAGCCCCCAGCGGCAAGCCTCCCGAACCGCACCCGCAGGCCCCAGCGGCGCGCCCGTAGTGCCGACGCTGCCCGCGATCTAGGGCAAATGGTTGCCAATAGAGATCAACTAGCCACCATTTGCCCTAGATCGCCGCAGCGAGGGGGCGGGCGGGGGCGGGGGCGGGGCGGGGGGCGGGGGGGTTATGTGGGGGGGCGCCAGGCGGCGGCTGCGGTGGCGGCGCTGCCCATCAGGCGGGGGGTGATCGTGCCCAGGGCCGCGTCCCGGGCCCGCAGGGCCAGCCGGCCCCGGCTCTGCAAGACCGCCGACATCCGCCGGGTCTGCCGTACGACGGTGACCGCGCGCGGGCGGCGGGCCCGACTGTACGACTCGACGGCGGTCCGCAACGACTCGCCGGGCACCGCGTCCCGGACCGCCGAGCGGAGCGTCGCGGCGTCCTCGAACGCCAGGCAGGCACCCTGACCGAGGTGGTGCGGCATCGCGTGCGCGGCGTCGCCGAGCAGCACGATCCCGCCGGGCCCGGCCGGGTACGCGAACCCGCGCGGCAGCGGGCGCAGTTCGCGTACCTCCTGCTGGACCAGGTCGTCGGGCTCGGTCGCGGCGAGCAGGTCGCCGATCGGCGCCGGCCAGTTGGCGTACCAGCGGCGGAGCAGGGCGAGTTGGGTCTCGGGTGGCTCGGGGCGGGACGCGCCGGCAGCGGTCGCCACCCAGTAGATGCCGCCCCGGGTGGAACCGCCGGACGAGCCCCGGTCGCCAAGCGAGATGGCGACGAACCGGTAACCGGCGCCGAGCGTCTCGCCGTTGACCGGGCGGTCGGCGGGCAGCTTCGGGGCGCGGTACCAGGGGATCACCGCCCGCCAGGCGGCCGAGCCGGAACTGACGACGGTCGCCTGCGGGGCGAGCCGGTGCCGGACCGCGCTGTCCACCCCGTCGGCGGCCACCACCAGGTCGGCCTCGAACTCGGTTCGCCCGTCGCCGACGGCCGGCCGCTCGGCCGCGATGCAGCGTACGGTGCGGACCTGCACCCCGGTACGGATGTCGACCTTGTCACCGAGGCCGGCGATCAGGGCGTCGTGCAGATCCTCCCGGTGCACCACCACCGGGGCCCGCTCGTCGACCATCGGGCGGGGCTGGACCAGCCAGTGGCCGTCCGGCCGGCGTACCCCGACGTCGGGCAGGGCGGTGGCGATCGCGTCCAGCCCGTCGCCGAGGCCGAGCGCGTGCAGCGCCCGTACCCCGTTGGGCCAGAGCACCAGTGCGGTGCGCTCGGCGCGCAGCCGGTCACCCCGTTCGAGAAGGGTGACCTGCCAGCCGGAACGGGCCAGGGCACCGGCGACGGCCAGGCCGCCGATTCCGGCGCCCACCACCACGGCCGTACGCATGGCTGCGGTTCCTCCCGCTCAGCTGTTGTCGCGGTCCGTGGTCCCCGGCGGCGCGGCGCCCGCCCGGGCCTGCCCGGTACCACCCGCCGCCCGGTCATCGTCGCCGCCGTGCGGCTGGTCGTCGGCGGTCGTCTCGTCCGTGTCGTCCGCGCTGGCGTCGAGGTCGTCCGGTTCGTCGTCGTCGAGGTCGTCGAGCCGCCGGCCCGGACCCCCGGCCGGGTCGAGTTCCTGCTCGGGCAGCTCACCGGTGCGCTGGTAGGTCCGGTACTGCTCCTCGGTGACCACCCGGTACGCCTCGGGCAGGGTGTTCGCGTCCCTGTCCACGGTACGCCGGGACAGGTCGACCTGGGAGATGTCGCTGGTCGACCCGGTCGCGCCGTCGGCGTCACCGGCCTCGTCGTCGGTGACGACGGTGGTGGTGGAGTCGGCGTAGACCGGCACCAGGAACTCCTGCGGGCCCCGGACCCGGAGGAAGTAGATCAGCGCGCCGAGGAAGACGACCACGGCGGTCCAGACGTTGAGCCGTACGCCGAGGATCTCGTTGGCCTGGTCGGTGCGGAGCATCTCGATCCAGAACCGGCCGACGGTGTAACCCATCACGTAGACGGCGAAGGCGCGACCCCGGCCGAGCTTGAGCTTGCGGTCGACCAGGTAGACGACCAGGGCGACGCCGACGTTCCACAGCGCCTCGTAGGCGAAGGTCGGCTGGTAGAGGCCGGGTTCGAGGATCGGGTTGCCGTTCTCGTCCAGCAGCGCGTGACCCGGGTTGCCCGAGTCCATCCGGTGGATCTCCAGGCCCCAGGGCAGCGTGGTCCGGCCGCCGAAGAGTTCGTTGTTGAACCAGTTGCCGAACCGGCCGACCGCCTGGGCCAGCGGCAGGCCGGGGGCGAGCGCGTCGGCGACCACGGTCAGCGGGATGCCGAGCTGCCGGGCGGCCAGCCAGGCGCCGACCGCGCCACCCGCGACCGCGCCCCAGATGCCGAGCCCGCCCTCCCAGATGTAGAGGGCCCGGATCGGGTCACCGTCGGCGCCGAAGTACGCCTGCGGCGAGGTGATCACGTGGTAGATCCGCGCGCCGACGATGCCGAACGGCACCGCCCAGACCGCGACGTCCAGAATCGCCCAGGGGGCCACGCCACGCTGGCGGAGCCGATATTCGGTCACCACCGCCGCGACGACGATGCCCAGCACGATGCAGAGCGCGTACGCCCTGATCGGGATCGGTCCGAGTTGCCACACGGCGGTGCTCGGACTGGGCAGGGCTGCCAGCGGGGACACTGAGGCTAGGGTCACGATTGCACACGGTACCGCCGTACCGGGTCGTCGCGGCACCCCGGGCGGGTTGCCTTCTGCGGCGATGCCCCCGGCCGTGCGCAGTCGTGCGCGTTTGTCCGTGAACCCGCTCACCCCGACGCCCCGGCTGGTGATCGGCGCAACCGCCGCGATCGGGTGACGAACCGCCGGCTTCGGCTGACCACGCGACGGGTGACGACGAACGGCGGGCCCGTACGAGACGCACGGGCCCGCCGTTGTCGGGTGATACGTAGACCGGGCGTCGCCGGTCAGCTCGGTGTCGACCGCCGGCCGGCTCGGTGCCCGCCGGTCAGCGGACCGGTCGTGGGGTGGCCGGGTGGTTGCCGGCGTTGACCAGTTCGGCCACCGCCTCGCGGGGGCTCTTCTGGGTGACCAGGCCCTCCCCGACCAGCACCGCGTCGGCACCGGCCGAGGCGTACCGGATCAGGTCGTGCGGTCCCCGTACGCCGGACTCGGCGATCTTGACGACGCTGTTCGGCAGGCCGGGGGCGATCCGCTCGAACACCGAGCGGTCGACCTCCAGCGTGCGCAGGTTGCGGGCGTTCACGCCGATCACCTGGGCACCGGCGTCCAGCGCCCGGTCGGCCTCGTCCTCGTCGTGCACCTCGACCAGCGCGGTCATGCCCAGCGACTCGATCCGCTCCAGCAGCCCGACCAGCGCGTTCTGCTCCAGCGCGGCGACGATCAGCAGCACCAGGTCGGCACCGTGGGCGCGGGCCTCGTGCACCTGGTAGCTGGAGACGACGAAGTCCTTGCGCAGCACCGGGATGTCCACCGCCGCCCGGACCGCGGCGAGGTCGACCAGCGATCCGCCGAACCAGCGCCCCTCGGTGAGCACGCTGATGCAGCGGGCTCCGCCGGCGGCGTACTCGCCGGCCAGCTCGGCCGGATCGGCGATCTCGGCGAGTTGACCCTTGGACGGCGACGAGCGCTTGACCTCGGCGATCACCCCGACACCGGGGCGACGCAGGGCCGCGTACGCGTCGCGGGGTGGGGGCATGGCGGCAGCCAGCTCCCGGATTCGCTCCAGCGGGATCTCCGCCTGTCGGCGTTCGACGTCCTCGCGCACTCCGGCCAGGATCTCGTCGAGCACACTTCCGGGCGCGGCCGATGTGGCGGCGTCCCCTTCCGCGTGCGGATGCTCAGCAGTCACCAACGGACTCCCCTCTCCGGGCGTCATGGGCCGATGCTAGGGGGCGCCGGGGTAGGACCGGAGCCGGGGGGTATGGCGCACCTCACCAGGTGGGCTCGGGCATAATGGCCGAACTCTGGTGAGCGGGCTATCACCCACTGCCACCGGCACCATCGACGGTCATCGGGTAATCGAACCATGCCGGGGCGCCCCGCGCAGCCCGCCGATGCGCCGCCGGCAGCGCTCCCGTCGGCACAGTTGACCCGCGGGTCACCGGTTCGAAACACCGCCTCGGCACGATCGGGGTCGGGCAGACTGGTCGCGGGGTGGCCGCGTACTCGTCGAATCGATCATCGTGCGGGGTGGATCATGAGCAGCACCGGGCCGGGCTCGACCATCGACCTGACCACCATCCCGCGGGCGGTCGCGTCCGTCGCGATCGGCGTGGTGCACTCGGTGGAACGGGCCGTGGTTGGCGACGCGCGGGTGCGTACCGCCCGGGGCAACGCCTGGGCGGCGATCTGCGCCGACCGGGACCGGGCGTACCGGCGGGCCGAGGTCCGCGCGATGGTGGCCGCGCTGACCGGACCCCGGACCACCCCGACGGACACCCCGACCGGGCCCGGCGGCAGCGCGGGTGGGCTGTCCGGCAGCGGCGCGGTCAGTTGACCGTCGGATCCTCGCCCCGGTCCAGGGCGTCCCAGGCGGCGACGGTCCGGCCGGCGTCGACCCGGCCGGCGTCGGACGAGCCGGGGGCGGTGGGGGCGGCGCCGGGCCGTACCCGCTCGTAGCGGGCGCCCATGGCCGGCCAGGTGTGTCCCCGACCCACGGTGAGCACCCCGGCGGCGGCGACCAGCACCGCGCCCAGCCCGCAGAGCAGCGGCCAGAGCAGGTTCGTCTCGTCCCGGTCCGGGGCGGTCAGGCCGTACCCGCCGCCGGCCGCGATCCCGAGCCCGACCAGCACCAGCAGCCCGCCGACCAGGCGGCGGCCGAGCCCCCGGCTGGCCAGCAGCGCACCGGCCGAGGCCAGACCGACCAGGGCGAGCGCCGGCAGCCAGGGCAGCAGCTCGCCACCGGTGTGCGGGTCCCGCAGCGCCGACAGCGGCTCCGGCCGGGTGGTGATCTCGACCGACCAGGTCCGGGTCGCGGCGTAGAGCGCCAGGCCCGCCCCGGCCAGACAGAGCAGGACCGCGTACGTCAGCAGCCGGCGGCCCGAAGGTGCCGGCCGGGCCACGGCTGGCTGCTCGCTCATCGGGCCGGCCGCAGGGTCTCGGCCGCAGCGATGGCGGCCAGTACGGCGGCCGCCTTGTTACGGGTCTCCCGGTCCTCGGCCATCGGGTCGGAGTCGGCCACGATCCCCGCACCGGCCTGCACGTAGGCCCGGCCGTCGCGGATCAGGGCGGTCCGGATGGCGATCGCCATGTCCATGTCACCACCGAAGCCGAAGTAGCCCACGGTGCCGCCGTAAAGCCCGCGCCGGGTCGGCTCCAGGTCCTCGATGATCTCCATGGCGCGTACCTTCGGTGCGCCGGAGAGGGTGCCGGCCGGGAAGGTCGCGGCGAGCGCGTCGAACGCCGTACGGTCCTCGCGCAGCGTGCCGACCACGGTCGAGACGATGTGCATGACGTGGCTGTACCGCTCGATGGTGGCGAACGCGGGCACCTCCACGGTGCCCGGCCGGCAGACCCGGCCGAGGTCGTTGCGGCCCAGGTCGACCAGCATCACGTGCTCGGCGCGCTCCTTCGGGTCGGCGAGCAGTTCGGCGCCGAGCCGGTTGTCCTCCTCCGGCGTGGCGCCGCGCGGCCGGGTGCCGGCGATCGGGTGCAGCATGGCCCGGCGCGCCCCGCCCTCGGCGGCGGTCACCTTCAGGTGCGCCTCCGGCGACGAGCCGACGATGTCGAAACCGTCGAAGCGCAGCAGGTACATGTACGGGCTCGGGTTGGTGGTCCGCAGCACCCGGTAGACGTCGAGCGGATCGGCCCTGGTCTCGCGTTCGAACCGCTGGCTGAGCACGATCTGGAAGCACTCGCCGGCCCGGATCGCCTCCTTGGCCGCCTCCACCGCCTTGGGGTACCCGCCCTCCGGGGTGTTGCAGAGCACGTCGCCGTTGGGCGGGCTGGCCAGGGTCGAGATCATCGGCGGGATCGGCCGGGAGAACGCGGTGGTCATCGCGTCGAGCCGCCCCACCGCCTGGTGGTACGCGGCCAGCACCGGCCCGGCCCGGTCGGGCTCGTCCGGCGGCGGCAGCACCGCGTTGGCGACCAGGATCGCCGAGCCGTCGAAGTGGTCCAGCACCACCAGGTCGGTGGCGAGCATCATGCCCAGTTCGGGCAGGCCGAGGTCGTCGCGCGCCAGCGACGGCAGCCGTTCCAGCCGGCGGACGAAGTCGTAGCCGAGGTAGCCGACCATGCCGCCGGTGAGCGGCGGCAGCCCGGCCAACGGGTCGCCCTCGGGGCCGGCCAGGGCCGCGACGGTTTCCCGCAGCGCCGCCACCGGGTCGCCCGAGGTCGGCACACCGGCCGGCGGTCGGCCCAGCCAGTGCGCCTCACCGTCCCGTTCGACCAGCGTCGCGCTGCTGCGTACGCCGATGAACGAGTAGCGCGACCAGGCCACGCCGCCCGGTCCGGCGCCCTGTTCGGCGGACTCCAGCAGGAAGGTCCCCGGCCCGCCGGCCAGCTTGCGGTAGACCCCGACCGGGGTCTCCCCGTCGGCGAGCAGCCGCCGGGTCACCGGCACCACCCGTCGGCTGCCGGCCAGTTCGCGGAAGGTCGCCTCGTCCGGGCTGACCGCGCCGGTGGTCTGGCTCATGCCCGCTCCCCCTGGGTGTCGATCCGGCCGGTGACCGGGAGGTCGTCGGCGAAGCAGGTCCGGGTGCCGGTGTGGCAGGCGGGACCGACCTGGTCGACGCTGACCAGCAGGGCGTCGCCGTCGCAGTCCAGCGCGACCGAGCGGACGTACTGGTGGTGGCCGGAGGTGGCGCCCTTGACCCAGTATTCGCGGCGGCTGCGCGACCAGTAGGTGGCCCGGCCGGTGGTGAGGGTCCGGTGCAGCGCCTCGTCGTCCATCCAGGCGACCATCAGCACCTCGCCCGAGTCGTGCTGGCGGACCACCGCCGCGACCAGGCCGTCGGCGCCCCGGCGTAGGCGCGCGGCGATCGCCGGGTCGAGCCCGGAGCCGGGGCCGGTCGGGGCTGCGCCACTCGGAGCGGGGCCGGTCGGAACGGGGCCGGTCGGAGCGGGGCGCGGGGCGGTCGGGGTGACGGGTGGGGTGGCCGGTGGAGCGGCCACCGGCGGATCGGGTACGGGCACCCACCGATTGTTCCGCACCGGGGGCGGAGGTCGTCCACCCGTACCGCCCGGTGCCGGTGGGTGGCGGGGTCAGCCGGCCCGTTCGAGCTGGCCGTACACCTCGATCTTGAAGTTGAGCACGGCGAGGTCCTGCTCCAGTTCGGCCATCCGGGCCAGCACCCGGTCCCGGTGGGCCTCGAACAGTTCGCGGCGGGCGCCCAGCGTGTGGTCGCCCTGCCGGGCCAGTTCGGCGTAGCGGCGCATGTCGCGCACGGGCATGCCGGTGCGCCGCAACCGGGTGAGCAGCAGCAGCCAGTCGACGTCGGCGACGGTGTAGCGGCGCCGTCCGGCGGTGTCCCGCCCGACCGGCGAGACCAGCCCCTCCTGCTCGTACCAGCGCAGGGTGTACGCGGTGAGACCGACCCGGTCGGCGGCCTCGCTGACGGTGAGCGTCGTCTCGTCGAGCGTCGTCTCGTCCAGGCGGGTGTCCATCGATCCAGGTTGCCAGTTCGAGTGCGCTCGAAGTCAAGGGCCGCCTCGATTGCGGGCCGGGCCGGTCGGCGTCCGGCGGGGTCGGGGCGGGCCGAGGCGGGTTGGGTCGGAGCGGGTTGGGTCGGAGCGGGCGTCCGGAATCGGACCCCGGGGCGATTGTCGGGTGGCGGGATTTCAACTAGCGTTGAGTTCATCAAGCGTTGAATTTATCCGAGGAGGCGCCATGAAACCCGCGATCGAGGTCCGCGACCTCGTCGTCGAGCGCGGCCGACGGCGGGTGCTGCACGGCCTGACCTGCGCTCTACCGGAGGGCAGCGTCACCGGGCTGCTCGGCCCGAGCGGCAGCGGCAAGACCACCCTGCTGCGGGCGGTGGTCGGCGTACAGATCGTCACGTCGGGCACGGTCACGGTGCTCGGCGAGCCGGCCGGCGCCGCCGCGCTGCGCCGCAAGGTCGGTTACGTGACCCAGGCGCCCAGCGTCTACACCGACCTGACCGTCCGGGAGAACGCCCGCTACTTCGCCGCCCTACAGGGCTGTTCCGCCGCCGACGCCGACCGGGCGGTCGCCGACGTCGGCCTCGCCTCGGCGGCGACCCAACTGGTCGGCTCGCTCTCCGGCGGTCAGCGCAGCCGGGCGTCGCTGGCCTGCGCCATCGTCGGCCGACCCGATCTGATCATCCTCGACGAACCCACGGTCGGTCAGGACCCGGTGCTGCGGGCCGAGCTGTGGGACCGGTTCCACGCCATGGCCGCCGCCGGCACCACCCTGGTCGTCTCCAGTCACGTGATGGACGAGGCCGCCCGCTGCGACCGGCTGCTGCTGATCCGCGAGGGCCGGCTGATCGCCGACGACACCCCCGATGCCGTACGTGCCAGCGCCGGCACCGACGACCTGGAGGAGGCGTTCCTCAGGCTGATCCGACGCACCGAGGCGGATCGGTCCCCCGCTGCGACGGAAGAGACGGTGACCTGATGAACCCGAGACTGCTGACCGCCACCACCGGCCGGATCCTGCGCCAACTGCGGCACGACCGGCGTACGGTCGCGCTGCTGGTCGTCGTACCGACGGTGCTGCTCACCCTGCTCTACTTCATGTACGCCGACCAGCCGATTGTGCCCGGCCGGCCGAACGCCTTCGACCGGATCGCGCTGATCATGCTCGGCGTCTTCCCGTTCGTGATCATGTTCCTGGTGACCAGCATCGCGATGCTGCGGGAGCGCACCTCCGGCACGCTGGAGCGGCTGCTCACCACCCCACTGGGCAAACTCGACCTGCTGTTCGGCTACGGCATCGCGTTCGGCCTGGCGGCGACGATCCAGGCGAGCGTGGCGGCCGGGGCGGCGTACTGGCTGCTCGGTCTGGACACCGCCGGCGCCCCCGGCCTGGTCATCCTGATCGCGGTGGTGAACGCGGTGCTGGGGGTCGCCCTCGGGCTGCTTTGCAGCGCCTTCGCGCAGACCGAGTTCCAGGCCGTACAGTTCATGCCGGTCGTGGTGCTGCCGCAGCTCCTGCTCTGCGGCCTGTTCGTGGCCCGGGGGCAGATGTCCGGCTGGCTGCAAGCGATCAGCGACGCCCTGCCGCTGTCGTACGCGGTCGAGGCGCTGCAACAGGTCGGCGCCCACGCCGAACCGACCGCAACGATGTGGCGCGACCTGGCGGTGGTCCTCGGCGCGGTGCTGGTGGCCCTGGTCCTCGCCGCCGCCACCCTGCGGCGACGGACCGGCTGAGCCGGCAGACTGGCAGACCACGGGCCCGGTCGGCGGTGGCCGGAGTGGACCGTGGGGTGGCTGGAGTGGACCGTGGGTGGGGCGAGACACGGGTGTGACGACGAAGGACGGCGATGGCACGACGGACCGGGCGGCGGCCGGGCAATCCCGACACCCGCGAGGCGATCCTCGGCGCGGCTCGGGACGCATTCGCCGAGCGCGGGTTCGACGGTGCGTCGATCCGGACGATAGCGGCCGGCGCCGGGGTGGATCCGGCGCTGGTCCACCACTACTTCGGCACCAAGAACGAGCTGTTCATGGCCGTGCTGAAGGTCCCGTTCAACCCGGCCGAACTGCTGCCGCAGATCGTCGCTGGCGGGGCGGACGGGATCGGCGAGCGGCTGGTCGGCACCTTCCTGCGGATCTGGGACTCGCCCGCCGGCGCGGCCGGTGTCGCCCTGCTCCGCTCGGTGATCAGTAACGAGTGGACCGCCCGGCTGATGCGCGACTTCGTGGTCACCCAGATACTGCGGCGGGTGGTGGCCGGGCTGGACCTGCCGCCGGCCGAGACACCGCTGCGTACCTCACTGGTCGCGTCCCAGCTGGTCGGGCTGGCGGTGGCCCGCTACCTGCTGCGGATCGAGCCGCTGGCCGACGTACCGGCCGAGGTGGCGGTGGCGGCGATCGCGCCGACCGTGCAGCGTTACCTGACCGGCGAGCTGACCGGGGTGTTCGAGTCGGCGACCGGACCGACCGCCGGCCCGACCGCCACCGGATTGGCCGCCGGCCCGACCGCCACCGGGCCGGCCACTACTGCACCGTCGGTTCACCCCGGCTAAGTTCGGGGCGGCTCAGTTCGGGGCGGCTCAGTTCGGGGCGGCTCAGTTCGGGGCGGCTCAGTTCCGGCCGGCCGCTGAGTTCGGGGCGGTCGCTCAGTGCGGGGCGGCCGACATCGGCGCGATCCAGGTCGGCCGGGGTGAACTCGCCCCGGTCGGGCTGCTGGTGTCGGGCCGGCCAGAGGACCGGGTGCAGCAGTTGGACCAGGTCGGCGTGGTCGCGTACCGGACGGGGGAAGGCGAGTCGGGCGCGATAGCGGGAACCCGGCTCACCGAGCAGCACCACGAAGCCGTACCGGTCCAGCCGGACCACCCGCGGCGGCGGCCCGGACCGGTCGGCGGCGGACTCGCCGAGCTGCCGCAGGACGAAGTCGGTGATCTCCGGCTGGTGGTGGTCGGCGAGGTCGGCCAGCAGTTCCCGCTCCAGGTGGTGCAACGGATCCGGTTCCACGCTGCCGTACTCGGCCGGGTCGATGTGGATCGTCTCTGTCTCCCGCTCCAGCCGAATCTCGGCCGGCTCGAACCGGTACAGCGCGAACCGGCCGCCGACGTCGAGCAAGTCGCCGGTGGGGTCGACGTCGGCGTAGTCCAGGGCCGCCTGCCGGGCCTCGGTGCCGTCGAGCGCCTCGGCCCAGCCCGAGATCCAGACCCGCCCCAGCGGCGGCGCGCCGGCGACCGGCGGCAGGTCGCGAATGTCGAGCACCAGCGCGGTGTCGTCGGTACCGGGCACCGGACGCAGGGCGAGGGCCAGGTCGTCGACGACCGAGACCAGCAGCAACACCCGGCCCGATGCGTCGGTGACGTGCCGGGTGCGGTGCGGCCCCGGATGGTTGGCGACGTAGGCGGTGCCGGCGAGCCGGCCGGCGGCCAGTGTGCGGGCGACCTCGGCGGGACTGGGCTGCATGACCGTACCTCCGGCGAGTGATTTAGGGTGGGCTAAGTTAGGGCAGGCTAACCTACAAACCGGGAGACGTCCACGTGAACCAGTCAAGGCCCAAGGTCCGAATTTCCCGCGCCCTCGGCATCCCGCTCACTCCGAAGTGTGTGAAGTACTTCGAGCGCCGGCCGTACCCGCCCGGCGTGCACGGCCGGTCGCGGCGCAAGACCTCGGACTACCAGGTACGACTGCTGGAGAAGCAGCGCCTGCGGCACCAGTACAACGTCAGCGAGACCCAGCTGCGGCGGGCCTTCGACGACGCCGTACGACTCGACGGGAAGACCGGCGAGAACCTGGTCACCCTGCTGGAACGGCGACTCGACGCGGTGGTGCACCGGTCCGGACTGACCAAGACGATCTACCAGGCCCGGCAACTCGTCGCACACGGCCACTTCGCCGTCGACGGGATCAAGGTGGACCGCCCGTCCTACCGGCTGCGCCCCGGCCAGGTCGTCCGCGTACGCGAGCGCAGCCTCCAGAAGCCCCCGTTCCAGCTCGCCGCCACCGGGGCACAGGCCGGCTCCGGCCCCACCGCGCCCTACCTGTCGGTCAGCCTCACCGACCTCACCGTCACCCTGATCCGCCCACCCGCCCGCCGCGAAATCCCGATCATCTGCGACGAACAACTAGTAGTGGAGTTCTACTCCCGCTAACCATCTCCCCCTCCCCCCTCCCCCCTCCCCCGCCGCCCCCGCCGCCCACGCCGCCCACGCCGCCCACGCCGCCGATCTAGGGCAAATACGTGTGATTAGAGATCCACTAGCACGTATTTGCCCTAGATCGGCGAGTAGAGGCGCGCCCGCCCGGGGGCGGGCCCCGGGGGGGGAGGGGGCGGGGTGGGTTAGCGGGTTTGTTCTAGCCAGGAGGCGTAGAGGAGGGCGTAGGTGGAGGTGGGGTCGAGGATCAGGTCGTCGTGGGGGCCGCGTTGGACGATCCGGCCCCGGTCGACGACGATCACCTCGTCGGCCGCCTGGGCGGTGGAGAGGCGGTGTGCGATCGCCACCGTGGTACGGCCCCGGGTCACCGCGTCCAGGGTGCGTTGCAGGCGTACCTCGGTCGCCGGGTCCACCGCGCTGGTCGCCTCGTCCAGCACCAGCAGGTCCGGGTCGGCCACGTACGCGCGGGCCAGTGCCACCAGTTGCCGCTCTCCGACGCTCAGTGCCTCGCCGCGCTCGCCGACCCGGGTGTGCAGCCCGTCCGGCAGCCCGTCGACCCAGTCGGCCAGGCCGAGTTCGGCGAAGGTGGCCGCAAGTTCCTCGTCGGAGCAGCCCGGACGGCCGAAGCGGACATTCTCCGCCACGGTGGAGTCGAACAGGAACCCGTCCTGCGGCACCATCACCACCCGGGAGCGCAGCGACGAGAACCGCACCCGGTCCAGTGGGGCGCCGGAGAGCAGGACCGTACCGGTGGTCGGGTCCATCAGCCGGGTGAGCAGCTTGGCGAAGGTGGTCTTGCCGCTGCCGGTCTCGCCGACCACGGCGACCCGGCTCTTCGCCGGGATGTCCACGGTGATGTCGGACAGCACCGGCGGGCCGCCCGGATAGGCGAAGCCGATCTGCGCGAACCGTATCTCGATCGGCCCCTCGGGCAGGTCGACGCCCTGCTCACCGGGGTCGGCCACGTCCGGGGCCAGGTCGAGTACGTCGAGCACCCGGCGCCAGCCGGCGACCGCGTTCTGCGCCTCGTTGAGCACCTCGGTGGCGATCTGCACCGGCTGGATGAAGAGCGTGACCAGGAACAGGAACGCGGTGAGCTGGC
This sequence comes from Micromonospora sp. NBC_01699, assembly GCF_036250065.1. Taxonomy (NCBI): domain Bacteria; kingdom Bacillati; phylum Actinomycetota; class Actinomycetes; order Micromonosporales; family Micromonosporaceae; genus Micromonospora; species Micromonospora sp. NBC_01699. The sequence continues at coordinate 5,874,906 of NZ_CP109199.1, forward strand.
CGATGCTGAGGGTGCCGTCGACGCCGAGCCGGACCCCGAGCACGACCACGGCGGCCAGCGCCAGCCCGGCCGAGATCTCGCCGGTGGAGAAGCTGACCACGTTGGTCCGGATGGCCCGCTGCTGGGCCCGGCGTTGCCCGTCGATGGCCTCGTCGATCCGTTTCGCGGTCCGCCCGGAGACGCCGTACGCCCGGATCACCGACGCGCCCACGACGCTTTCCGCGACCGCCCCGAGCAGGGCGCCCGTCCGCTGCCGGACCACGCCGTACACCAGCGCGAGCCGCTTCTGGAAGGCCCGGATGACCAGCACGGCGGGGACGAACGCGGCGAACACCACCAGCGTCAACTGCCACGAGTAGACCGCCATCACGGTCGCGGTCACCACCACCTGGCCGGCGCTGATCAGCAGGATGACGCCGCCCCACTGGAGGAACTGGGTGATCTGGTCGACGTCGCTGGTGACCCGGGAGACCAGGGAGCCGCGCCGTTCCGACTGCTGGTGCAGCATCGACAGGTCGTGGACGTGCCGGAACGCGCGGGTGCGTACCCCGGCCAGGGCGGTCTCGCTGACCGTGAACAGCCGGCGCATCATCAGGTAGCCGCAGATCGTGGTCAGCACCAGCACCGCGGCGGTCACCGCGACGACCACGCCGACGACGCCGAGGTCCGGGCCGCCGGGCGCGCGCAGGCCGCGGTCGATGCCCTGTTGGATCGCCACCGGTACGGCCGCCCGGCCGATCATCGACACCAGGGCGAGGGCGAGCGTGCCGGCGAGACCGGTACGCAGTTCCGGCGAGAGCGCCAGGCCACGCCGGAGCGTACGCCAGGTTCCCTCGGTCCGTTCGGTGCCGCCGCCGATGGCTCCGGTCGCGGTCGCCGTGTCGGCGCTCATGCCACCACCTCGCTGACGTCACCGTCGGCGGTGGCGGTGGCACGCGCCCCGGCACCGGTCGGCGGATCGGGGTCGACCGGCTCGTCCACGTACGCCTTCTCCCGCTCTCGTTCGGCTTCCGCCTTCTCGTAGGCGGTGACCAGGTCGGCGTAGCCGGGCACGGTGGCCAGCAGTTCGGGGTGGGTGCCGCGGGCGATCACCCGGCCCTGCTCGACGTAGATGACCTCGTCGGCGAGGGCGATGGTGGCCCGCCGGTACGCCACCACCAGGATCGAGGCGGCCGGCCCGGTGGCCCCGTCGTCGGCACCGGTCGGCGGTCCGCCCCGGCTGAGCGCGGCCAGGATCGCGGCCTCGACCCGGGGGTCGACCGCACTGGTCGCGTCGTCCAGGACCAGCAGGCGGGGCCGGCCGGCGAGGGCGCGGGCCAGGGTGAGCCGTTGGCGCTGGCCGCCGGAGAGCGAGGTGCCGCGCTCGCCGACCCGGGTGTCCAGCCCGTCGGGCAGGGCGGAGATGAAGCCGTCCGCCTCGGCCAGCCGCAGCGCCGCCCAGACGTCCTCGTCGCCGATGTCCGGCCGGTCGAGGGTGATGTTGGCGCGGACCGTGTCGTCGAAGATGAACGGCACCTGTGCCACCAGGGCGACGGTGTCGGTGAGCGAGGCCGCGGTCAGTGACCGTACGTCGACGTCGTCCAGGGCGATGGTGCCGGACTGCGGGTCGACCAGCCGTACGGCCAGCGAGACGATGGTCGACTTGCCGCAGCCGGTCGGGCCGACCAGGGCGACGGTGCGACCGGGCGGGACGGTGAACGAGACGTCGTGCAGCACCGGGATCCGGACCGACCGCGACCGCTCCGGCGGCAGCGGGTCGGCGGACGGGTCGGCAGCGGTCGGAGCGGCGGCGGGAGCGGCGGAACCGGTGGCGCGGGCCGGGTCGGTCGGGCCGCCCGGATCGGCGGCACCGGTCGGACCGCCGAGGCCCGAGTCGGCCCAGTCCGGGGGTTCGTAGCCGAACCCGACCCGGTCGAAGACGACGGTGGCCGGGCTGTTGTCGTGGCGGTCCAGCACGGTCTGCCCGTACGGCATGTCGCCGGTGGCGGTGAGGACCCGCTGGACCCGGTCCCAGCCGGCGACGCTGCGCGGCAGTTCGGCGAGCACCCAGCCGATCGCGCGTACGGGGAACGCCAGCACGGTGAACAGGAACGCGACGCTGACCAGTTCGGTCACGGTGACCGCGCCCTGGCGCAGCCGGAACGCCCCGACCAGCAGCACGGCCAGGGTGCCGAGGCTGGGCAGGGTGTCGAGCATCGGGTCGAACACGCCGCGCAGCCGGCCGACCGAGATCAGCGCGTCGCGCAGCTCGCCGGCCCGTACGGCGAACCGGGCGGTCTCCTGCGTCTCCCGGCCCATGGTCTTGACCACCAGGGCACCGTCGAAGCTCTCGTGCGCGATGGCGCTGACCTCGGCCCGCAGTTGCTGGGCTCGCGCCTGGCGGGGGGCCATCCGGCGGGAGTACACGACGTTGAGCGCGAACAGGGTCGGGAAGATCGCCATGCCGACCATGGCCAGCACCCAGTCGGTGACGAACAGCGAGCCGATCGCGGCCACCAGCATCACCAGCGTGCCGACGGCGAACGGCAGCGGCGCGATCGGGTACCAGGCGGCCTCGACGTCGGAGTTGGCGTTGGACAGCAGGGTTCCGGTGGCGTGCCGGTGGTGCCAGGACAGCGGCAGGTCCAGGTAGCGGCGGGTGACCCGGCGCCGGTAGCTCGCCTGGAGCCGGTACTGCATGTAACCGGCGGCGATCCGGCGGCCGAAGACGCCCAGCACCTTGAACAGGCTGACCCCGACCAGCGCGGCGGCGGCGAGCGCGACCAGCCCGGCGTCGGCCCGCCCGTCGGTGAGCGCGGGGACCACCACGTTCCCGACGATGGCGCCGACCACGTACGCGCTGGCGATGGTGACCAGCCCGAAGATCACGCTGCCGCTGACCGCCACCGCGAAGATCCGGGGTTCCTCGCGTATCGCCTGGCCGAGCACCCGCAGCCCGCGCCCGAGTACATCCCGACTTGTCCTGGTCGCCACTCGCTCCCCTGCCGTAAGCCATGGTTATCCACCCCATCCTTACCGATCTGGGGTGTGGGTGACGATCTGGGTCCGATTGTGTCTGCTGTCACAGCGACAGTGGCCCCCGCCGGCCGTCCCGCTCCCGAGCCGCCGGCACTGATCACGCCTACGATCGACACCATGCCTCGGTACGCCGAATCGGAACGCCAGTCGCTCGCCGACCTCCTGCTCACGCTCGGCCCGGACGCGCCGACCATCAACGAGGGCTGGGCGACCCGGCACATGGCTGCCCACCTGGTGCTCCGTGAGCGCCGGCCGGACGCCTCGATCGGGATCATGTTCCGCCCGTTGAGCGGACGCACCGAACGGCTGCTCCAGCAGTTCGCGGCCCAGCCGTACGCCGACCTGATCGCCCGGTTGCGGCGACCGCCCCGGTGGGGACCGCTGACCAACCCGCTGGTCGACGAGCTGGCCAACGGCCTCGAATTCCTGGTGCACCACGAGGACGTACGCCGGGCCCAGCCGGACTGGCAGCCCCGCGCCCTGTCGCCCGGTCACCAGGCGGCGGTCTGGAAGCAGGTGCCGCTGATGGCCCGGATGGCGCTGCGCCGGTTCCCGGCCGCGGTGCTCGTCCAGGCCCCGGGTCACGGCGAGCGGTCCACCGGTGCCGGCGGTGAGCAGCTGCGGGTGGTCGGCGCGCCCAGCGAGCTGGCGCTGTTCCTGATGGGCCGGCAGCGGGTGGCCCGGGTCCAACTGACCGGCCCGAACCCGCTGGCCGAACGGTTGCGCACGATCAAACTCGGAAACTGAACAGCCGGAGCGACCCGGCCCGACGCCCGCTTCGGGGGCACCCGTACACCGGTCCGGGCCCCGGACGCCGGCTGCCGCCCGACCTGGACCGCCGACCGCAGCGGACCGCCGGCTCGTCGTCCGCGCGCAACTTGCACCGGATCCGGTAACCCGCGGAGCGCCCGGTGGCCGTAGGCTTCATCGCGCATCTCTCCCGGACACCGCACCGCCCAGCGGCCCGTGGTGTCCGGTCCACCTCTCGATCCACCATCAACGGCGCGGACCCGATGCGGCGGGTCACGAGCGGTTGGGTACCGGGAGGCGTTCACCGGCACACCCCCGCTGGTGCATCCCGGCCGTGTTCGCCCGGCCGGTCCGTCCTTCGTGGATGGTCCGGCCGTGTTCACCCGGTCGGTCCGTCCTCCATGGACGGTGACCAGAGTGCCGTGCGCGCCTCGACGCCCGACCGCCGCCAGTCGCGGTGGGCCGTGCGACAGGGGGCAACATGCGGTCCTTCGCCGCGGCGGCACTCATCGCGCCGCCGTTTCCGGCGCGCCTCAACCCGCACGCCGCCGAGTCCGCCACCCGGTCCGCCCGGTGGGCGGCCGAACTCGGCCTGATCGTCACCTCCGACGCCGCCCGGCGACTCGACCGGGCGAACGCCGGTGAACTCGCCGGGCGGGCCTGCCCGGACGCCGACCCGGATCGGCTCGACCTGCTCACCGACCTGGTGACCTGGCTGTTCGCCTTCGACGACGCGTGCGACGACGACGGGCTGGGCGCCGATCCGGGTCGGCTGTCGCCGGTGGTGAGCCGACTGCTCGACGTACTCGACCTGCTCGGTGAGCCGCCGCCGACGGCGGTACTCGCCACCGCCGGCCCCACCGGCGCGGGACTGCACGACCTGTGTCGGCGGCTGCGCCGCAGCGAACAACCCGACCTGCTGGTCCGCTTCACCGCCCGGTTCCGCGACTACCTGCTCGCCCTGCTCTGGGAGGCCGCGAACCGGGAACACCACCGGGTGCCGGCGATCGACGAGTACATCCAGATGCGGCGGCACACCGGCGCCGTACACCCCAGTTTCACGCTGACCGACCACGCCCGCGACGCCCGGCCGGGGGCGGCGGCGCTCGCCGATCCGCAGCTGTCCGCGCTCGACCGGTGGGCCGCCGACCTGGTCTGCTGGTGCAACGACGTCTTCTCGTACGGCAAGGAGCGCCGGCTGGAACAGGACGGGCACAACCTGACCCTGGTGATCGCCCGGGAGACCGGGCAGGACGAGCAGACCGCGCTCGCCGACGCGGCCGGGCGGTTCAACCACGGTCTCGACGCGTACCTGCGGTTGGAGGAACTGGTGCTCGACGGCGCCGAGCCGGCGGTCACCCGATTCGTCGCCGGCCGCCGGGACTGGATCCGGGCCACCTACGACTGGTCCCTGCACGCCACCCGGTACGCCTGACCGGTCCGGGTCAGTCTTCCTCCCGCACCGAGGCGTCGGGCCGGCCGGCGGGGCAGCTCACCCGCACCTCGACCCGGCCGGCCCGGCCCTCGAAGGTCACCTCGGCCCGGTCGTCCGGGCCGGGGTCCACCTGTTTCACCGCGTAACCCTGGGCCGGGGTCCAGAGCACGAGCGAGACAGTACGGCCGTCGCACCGGGCCACCACCGTCCCGCCCGTGGTCGCGAACGGGGTACGCGTACCGGCGCCGCCGGTGCCGGCCGTCGACGGTGCACCGGTCGAGGATGGATCGACGGTCGACGGTGCACCGGTCGACGAGGGGCCGGCGGTCGGGGTGCCCGCCGGCGGCGTACCGATGGGTGGTTGGACCGGTCCGGACGGTGCGTCGGCGGCGGCGGCCAGGTCGCGGGCCAGGTCCCGTTCGTCGACGACCGGGCCGGCCGGGCCGGCGATGCCGGTGCCGATCAGCTCGACCGCCCCCAGTCCGGTGACCGTGGCGGCCACGGCGGCGGCGAGCCATCCGGCGACGGCGAGTACGGCACGGCGGGTCATCCCCCGACTATGCCCGGCGCGACGTTAAGGCGGGCACGGCGCGACGCTAAGGGAGGGTTAACGACACCCACGCGACCGGTCGGCCGGGGATACCGTTCCTGCTGTGGCCCGCCTCCTGCTGATCGAGGACGACCCGACGATCCGGCTGCCGCTGTTGCGTGCCCTGCGCGAGCGGGGCCACGCCGTCGCCGCCGCGCAGACCGCGCTCACCGGTTTGCAGGGCGTCCTCGACAACCGTCCCGACCTGGTCGTGCTCGACCTCGGCCTGCCCGACCTGGACGGCCTGGAACTGCTCCGGATGGTCCGGGCGGTGAGCACCATCCCGGTGATCATCGCCACCGCGCGGGACGACGAGGCGGAGATCGTCCGCGCCCTCGACGCGGGCGCCGACGACTACGTGGTGAAGCCGTTCACCGCCGCCCAACTCGACGCGCGGGTCCGTGCGGTGCTCCGCCGCGGACCGGAGCAGCCGAGCCGGCCACCGGTGCTGACCGTGGGTGAGCTGCGCATCGATCCGGGGGCGCGGACGGCCAGCCGGGCCGGCGTCGACCTGGGGCTGACCCCGCGCGAGTTCGACCTGCTGCACCACCTCGCCCGCCGGGCCGGGCAGGTGGTGAGCAAGCGGGAACTGCTCACCGAGGTGTGGCAGGTGCCGTACGGCAGCGCCGACAAGACCGTCGACGTGCACCTGTCCTGGCTGCGGCGCAAACTGGGCGAGACCGCCCAGCAGCCGGTCTACCTGCACACCGTACGCGGCGTGGGGGTCCGGCTCGGCGCACCGGAGCCGGGACCGGCAACCGAGTCCGGGCCGGCAACCGAGTCTGGACCGGCGGCCGGATCGGGACGGCCGGTGTGAGGCGGCGGCTGACGTTGCTGGTCGCGGCGACCATGTGCCTGGTCCTGCTCGCCTTCCTGGTGCCGCTGGCGGTGCTGCTGCGCCGGGTCGCGGTGGACCGGGCGACCGCCGACGCCGGGGCCGCCGTGCAGAACATGGCCGCGTTGGTGGGCAGTGCCGATCCGGATGCGCTGCGGTTCAGCGTCGAGCAGGTCGCCGCCGAATCCCACCGGCCGGTTACCGTTTTCCTGGCGGATGGCTCGGTGCTCGGCACCCCCACGCCGCGTACGGACGCGGTCGCGCTGGCCGCGCGGGGCACGAGCGTGACGGTGAGCCGGCCGGACGGGCGGGAGATCGTGGTCGCGGTACAGCGCCGGCCGGGCGAGACCGCGGTGATCCGTACCTTCGTGACCTCGGCGGAACTGGACCGGGGCGTGGGTCGGGCGTGGCTGCTGCTCACCGCGCTCGGCGCCACCCTGCTACTGCTCGGGCTCGTTGTCGCCGACCGGCTGGCTCGAACGCTGGTCCGGCCGATCGCGGAGCTGTCCGCGGTGTCGCACCGGCTGGCCCGAGCCGACCTCTCCGCGCGGGCCACCCCGACCGGGCCACCGGAACTGCGCGAGGTGGCCGGCGCGCTCAACCACCTCGCCGGCCGGATCCAGGAGTTGCTGCGCGACGAGCGCGAGCAGGTGGCCGACCTGTCGCACCGGCTGCGTACGCCGCTGACGGCGCTACGGCTGGAGTCCGAGGCGCTGACCGACCGGGCCGAGGCGGCCAGGATCACCGCGGCGGTCGACGCGCTGGAACGGGCCGTGACCGGGCTGATCCGGCAGGCCCGGCGGCACGGACCGACCGGCGTGGACGGCTGGTGCGACGCGACCCCGGTGCTCCGGGAGCGGGTCGAGTTCTGGTCGGCGCTGGCCGACGAGACCGACCGCCTGATCACGTCCGAGCTGGCGGCCGGGCCGCTGCCGGTGCGCCTCCCGACCGACGAACTCGCCGCGCTGGTGGACGCGCTGCTCGGCAACATCTTCGCGCACACCCCGGACGGCACCGGGTTCGCGGTCACGCTGGTCCGGCGCTCCGGCGGCGGGGCGGTACTGACCGTGGCGGACCGGGGACCGGGACTGCCCCGACCACTACTCGAACCCGGCCGTACGGGCACCTCGTCGCCACCGGAGACCGACCGCACGGCCGGCGGGGCGGTGGCCACCGGCAGCGCCGCGAGCAACGCCACCGGCACGGCGGCCGGGACGGTGCCGGCGCAGGTGCGGCGGGGCGGGAGTTTCGCCGGCTCGACCGGCCTGGGGCTGGACATCGCCCGCCGGGCGGCCCGGGACAGCGGCGGCGAGCTAAGGCTGGCCAACGATCCGTTCGGCGGGGCCAAAATCCGCGTCGAACTAGGCCCCCCACCACCCGCCCCACCCCCCACCGGCCCCCCAACAAGCAACCCCTAACCGTCGCCGCCCCCCACCACCGCTCTTCCCGCCGATCTTGCACTTGTGGCGCCCGAGTTAGGAGACTCGTCCGGATTTGTGTACGGCCACAAGTGCAAGATCGGCGCGCTACTCGTTGTGCGGCGGGGGGAGGGGGGCGATGGGGGGCTGCGGGGCTTTACCGGGGTTTAGCGGTGGCGCAGCGCGGCGCTATCGGGTGGCGGGCGAACCTGTGGTCAACGCAGGCAGCCGAACCGACAGTAGGCCGCCGAGGAGGTTCGTGATGACCCGCAAGACACTGATCCTGGTCGTGGGTGGCGTACTCGCCGTCGCCCTGGTCGGCACCGCGCTCGGCGCGGGCGCCGCCGAGCGGAGCACGGCCGGCGACGACACCGGCCGCCCCACCGCCGTCACGGGCACGGATCCGACCGGCCCCGAGCCCGACCCGACCGTCGCGGGCACCTCCGCCGACCCGACCGGACCGCTCGCGCCGACGGACGCCGGCACCCCCACGGATCCGGGCACCCCGACGGATGCCACCTCCACCGGGGCGACCCGGCCCTCGGCGACGGCCGACCGGACCGGCCCCGCCACCGAGCGGGTGAGCCGGGACCTGGCGGTCGATATCGCCCGCCGGCACGTTGGCGGCGGCCAGCTCGACAAGGTCGAGGTGGAGCAGGAGCACGGCCGCCGGGTGTGGAGCGTACGGCTGGTGCAGGACGGCAACCGGGTACGCGTCGACGTCGACGCTGCCACCGGCCGGGTCACCCGCACCGAACGGAAGTCCGCCGACGACTGACCCAGCACACGGATACGGGGAGCCGGCACCCGCCCGGCTCCCCGTACTCGTCGGTGAGCTGTCGATCAGCTCAGCCGTACCGCCGGTCTCAGTTGACGACGAAGAGCAGCCGGTTCGGCGAACCGCTGCCGGGGCTGCCGACCACGTTCTGGGTCGCGTTGTCGTAGAGGTAGTTGCGCACCTGGGTCGGCGTGTACGACGGGTTGGCCGAGAGCACCAAGGCGGCGGCGCCGGCCACGTGCGGTGCGGCCATCGACGTACCGCTGATGCTGTTGGTGGCGGTGTTGCTGGTGTACCAGGCCGACGTGATCGACGAGCCCGGCGCGAAGATGTCCAGGCAGGTGCCGATGTTCGAGTACGACGCGCGGGCGTCGGTGCTGGTGGTGGCGCCGACGGTGATCGCCGAGGCGGTACGGGCCGGCGACGAGTTGCAGGCGTTGGCATTGGAGTTGCCGGCCGCCAGGGCGTACGTGACGCCGGAGCTGATCGAGCTGGCGACCGCGTTGTCCAGGGCGGTGCTGGCGCCGCCGCCGAGGCTCATGTTGGCCACCGCGGGCTTGACCGCGTTCTGGGTGACCCAGTTGACGCCGGCAATGACGCCCGCGTTGGTGCCGCTGCCGGAGCAGTTGAGCACCCGTACGCCGACCAGCCGGACCGCCTTGGCCACACCGTACGCGCTGCCGCCGACGGTGCCGGCGACGTGCGTACCGTGCCCGTTGCAGTCGTCGGCCGAACCGCCGTCGACCGCGTCGTAGCCGCTGGTGGCCCGCCCGCCGAAGTCGTTGTGGGAGAACCGGATGCCGGTGTCGATAATGTACGCCCGCACGTTGCTGGCCGTGTTCGGGTACGTGTACGACTGGTTCAGCGGAAGGTTGCGCTGGTCGATCCGGTCCAGCCCCCAGGACGGCGGGTTGGTCTGGGTGGCGTTGATCGACACCACCTGGTCCTGCTCGACGTACGCGACGTCGGGGTGGGCGGCGAGGCGCTCGGCGGCCTTGGCGCTCAGCCGGGCCTCGAAGCCGTTGAGGGCCGCACCGTAGACCCGGGCCACGCTGCCGCCGTACTTGTCGGCGAGTGCGCCGGCCTTGGTCGGCACCGCCGCCGCAGCCCGTGCCGTGCCGGCGCTCGCGCCGACCGCGCCGTCCTTGAGGACCACGATGTAGCTGCCCGCGACCGCGGTGGGGCTGCCCGCGAGTCGTACCTCGCCGGTTGCCGGTGCGGCGATCGCCGGGCTGCTGGTGGCTACCGCAGCGGTCGCCGACGCGATGAAGATTCCGAGCGCCAGCCGGCGCGCGTAGCGCAAGTCCGCACGTGTCATCTTCCGACTCCTCCCTGATCGTCCGATCCTGGACTGATCGAGGTCAGTCTATGTAGAAAAATCATCGACGCTCTATATCGAAATCCTCATACCATGCGCCGTCCGGACCATCGGGGGGCCGGACGTTCGGCCACTGATCACCCCGGTCGCTCCGGGGGTAGCCGAGGCTGGACCCCACGCAATACTGTCTAGTAACGAACATTTAACGTGATGCCCGTCACGCACTCATATTCGGAAGGCTGACCCCCTCATGGCTTTCGACCTCCCGTACCGGTCCGTCCCGGACATGTTCCTGAAGCGCGTCGCCGCCACGCCCGACCGGCAGGCGTTCGGCTACCCCGCGCCGGACGACTCCGGGCCGGCCTGGCTGACCTGGTCCCAGGTCGGCCAGCGGGCCAAGGCGGTCGCCGCCGGCCTGTGTGAACTCGGCGTCGGGCGGGAGGACCGGGTCGCCATCCTGGCCGGCACCCGCCTCGACTGGGTCGTCGCCGACCTCGGCATCATGTGCGCGGGCGGCGCGACCACGACCGTCTACCCGACCACCGAGCCGGAGGACGCGAGCTTCATCGTGGCCGACTCCGGCTCCCGGGTGCTGATCGCGGAGAACGCCACCCAGGCCGGGAAGATCGCCGGGGCGAACCTGCCCGCGCTGACCCACGTCGTGCTGATCGACGGCGAGGCCGACCCGGCCGCGGCCGTACCCCAGCTCAGCCTCGCCGACCTGGAGATCCGGGGTACGCAGGTGCTCGACCAGGACCCCGAGCTGATCGAGCGGATCGTGGCGGAGATCGGCGGGGACGACCTGGCCACCCTGATCTACACCTCGGGCACCACCGGACAGCCGAAGGGCGTCGAGCTGCTGCACGCCGGTTGGGTCTGGGAGGGCGTACGCCAGGCCGAGTTCGAGCTGCTCCGGCCGGACGACCTGCAATACCTCTGGCTGCCGCTGTCGCACTCGTTCGGCAAGACGCTGATCTGCGGCGTGATCCACGTCGGCCTGCCGACGTACGTCGACGGGCGGGTGGACAAGCTGGTCGAACTGCTGTCGGTGGTCCGGCCGACGCTGATGTGCGGCGCGCCCCGGGTCTTCGAGAAGGTCTACAACAAGGCGGTCACCACGGCCCAGTCCGGCGGCGGCGCCAAGGCGAAGATCTTCACCTGGGCGGTCCGGACCGGCAAGGAGAAGGTACGACTGGAGCAGGCCGGTCACCCGGTGCCCGGCGGGCTGGCGTTCCGGTACCGGGTGGCCGAGAAACTCGTCTTCAGCAAGTTGCAGGCCCGACTCGGCGGCCGAATCCGGGTGCTGGTGTCCGGTGCCGCCCCGCTGAGCCCGGAGATCGGGGCGTTCTTCGCCGCCGCCAACCTGCCGATCTCGGAGGGCTACGGGCTGACCGAGACCAGCGCCGGCAACTTCGTCAACCGGCCCGGCCAGCTCCGGATCGGGACCGTGGGGCAGCCGCTCGGCGACCTGGAATGCAAGATCGACGCGGACGGCGAGGTGCTGCTCCGCGGGACCCCGGTGATGCGCGGCTACCACAACCTGCCGGCGGAGACCGCCGAGGCGTTCACCGATGACGGCTTCTTCCGTACCGGGGACATCGGCGCGCTCGACGACCAGGGCTACCTGAAGATCACCGACCGGAAGAAGGACCTGGTCAAGACGTCCGGCGGCAAGTACATCGCGCCGAGCCACATCGAGGGCCTGTTCAAGGCGCTGTGTCCGTACACCTCGCAGGCGGTGGTGATCGGCCAGGCCCGCAACTACTGCGTCATGCTGGTCACCCTGGACCCGGACGCGATCGCCGGCTGGGCCGTCGGTGGCCCGCTGGCCGACAAGCCGTACGCCGAGATCGTCGGCTCCGCCGAGGTGCGCGCCATGGTCGACGGGTACGTCAAGGAACTGAACGGCAAGCTCAACCGCTGGGAGACGATCAAGAAGGTCACCATCCTGTCCCGTGACCTGACCATCGAGGACGGCGAACTGACCCCCTCCCTGAAGATCAAGCGCCGTGGTGTGGAGGCCAACTTCGCCGGCGAGATCGACCGGATGTACGAGGGCACGCTCGCCGAGATCTGACCCCCCTCCGCGCTCGGCCGCTCCCCCGGCCGACGCCGATCAGGGGCTGCCCGACCGGTGGCGCACCCCGCCCGCCGAGCAGCCCCTGATCCGGGTACCCGGATCGACCCGCCGTCACGCGACAAGCGCCGGCTCCCTACCGTGGGCAGCCGTCACGCGATGACCGCCGGCTCCCTCCACTGTGGACGGGACGCGGAGCGGTCCAGGTCGTAGCGGACCGCCGCGATCCGGTGCACCGCCTCGACCAGGTCGGCGGCCGGCAGGGTGAACGGCAGTCGCAGGAAACGTTCGAGGGTGCCGTCCAGCCCGAACCGGGGGCCGGGAGCCAGCCGTACGCCGACCTCCTCGGCGGCCCGGGACAGGGCGCTGGAGATCGGCCCGTCCAACTCGGCCCAGAGCGTCACCCCGCCCTGCGGCACGGTGATCTGCCAGTCCGGCAACGACTCACGCAACGCGCCGAGCAGGGCGTCGCGCTGCTCGGTCAGCTGGAGCCGGCGGGCGGCCACGATCGTCGCGGCGTCGGCGAGCAGGCGTACGGCGACCAGCTGGTCCAGCACCGGGCTGGCCATGTCGACCCCGACCCGGGCCGCGGCCAGCCGCTGTACCTGTGGTGCCGAGGCGCGTACCCAGCCGATCCGCAGGCCGCCCCAGTAGGGCTTGCTCATTCCGCCGATGGAGATCACTCGGGAGTGCCGGTCGAAGACCGCGGCCGGCGGTGGCATCGGGGCGCCGGTCAGCGGCAGGTCCACGAAGGACTCGTCGACGACCAGGTCGGTGCCGCCGGCGTGGGCCGCAGCGACCACCCGCTCGCGCAGGTCGGCCGACATCAGGTGCCCGGTCGGGTTCTGGAACTCCGGGATCAGGTAGGCCAGCCGCGGCCGGCTCTGGCGCAGCGCACTGAGCAGCAGTTCCGCGTCCCAGCCGGCACCACCGGGCGCCAGACCGTGGGTGGCGATGCGGGCCCGCCGCGCGGCCAGCGCGGCCAGCGCGTTGGGATAGGTCGGCGATTCGACCAGTACGCTGCCGCCGGTCGGCAGGGCCAGCCGGAGCACCAGGTCGAGTGCGTGCTGGGTGCCGCTGGTCACCATGATCTGCTCGGCGGTGGTCGGCAGTCCCCGTTCGGTGTAACCGGACGCGATCGCCTCGCGCAGTTCAACGATGCCGGTCGGGTGGTAACCGGCCCCGCCGAGGTAGCGGGGCAGGTCCTCGGCGGCGGCGCGGGCGGCCGGCACCAGTTCGGCCGGCGCGGCGAGCGCGGCACAGCCCAGGTCGATCATGTCGAGGTCGTCCTGCGGGGTCCAGAGACCGGAGCTGGCCACCCGGTGTCCGCCGGGCAGCATGGTCCAGCTCCCGGCGCCGCGCCGGCTGTTCAGGTGGCCGCTCTCGCGCAGTTCCCGGTACGCCGCGGTGACCGTGGTCCGACTGACCAGCAGCGCCTCGGCGAGTTCCCGCTCGGCGGGTAGCCGTACGCCCAGCGGCAGCCGGCCGTCGGCGAGCAGTCCGCGTACGGAGCTGGCGAGGGCGAGGTAGTCCGGGCTACGCCGGCGGCCCGGCAACGAATGCCACTGACCCAGCAGACGAGCCAATTGTGTGCCACGCACCAGCACCGTCATGGCCACCCACCCTCAATTGGCTCTCTCGCTGGCCGCGAATTGGTACTTAGAGTGGCATCCGTGACCGAGATTGGCAACCTTCGTGACCGGCTGACCCGACGCCTGGTCCAGCTCTTCGCCGGCCTGACCCTGTACGGCTTCAGCATGGCGTTGATGATCGAGTCGACGCTCGGCCTCGACCCGTGGGACGTCTTCCACCAGGGCCTCGCGGAACGCACCGGCCTCTCGTTCGGCACGGTGGTGATCGTGGTCGGCGCCCTGGTACTGCTGCTCTGGATCCCGCTGCGGCAGCGCCCCGGCATCGGCACGATCGGCAACGTGGTGGTGATCGGCCTGGTGGTCGACGCCGGCCGGTACCTGCTGCCGACCCCGTCCCCGCTCGCCGCCCGGATCGGGTTCCTGGTCGCCGGCATCCTGCTCAACGGGGTGGCCACCGGCCTCTACCTGGGCGCCCGGCTCGGCCCCGGCCCCCGGGACGGGCTGATGACCGGCTTCGTCGCCCGCCGTCCGGGCCGCTCCATCCGCCTGGTCCGTACGGTCATCGAGGTGGGTGTGCTCGCGATCGGCGTACTGCTCGGTGGCACGATCGGCGTCGGCACCGTCGCCTACGCCCTGGCCATCGGGCCGCTCGCCCACCTGTTCATCCCGATGTTCCACATCCCGCCCACCGCCGCCGGACCCGCCCCCGGTCAGCCGGTCACGGCCACCGCCGGACCCGTATAGATGAAGGTCATCGTCGCAGGTCCCGGCCGTGTACGAGGGTGAGGCGGGAAACACAGTCCCCACAATGGTTCCCTCCACGGCGATCACACGTCATCATTTCCCCATGGGGGATGAGGGGTGGCGTTGGGCGGACGCCTGGATCTTCGTGTCGCTCGTGATCGCCGGAGGCGCCGGTCGACACAGACGGTCCGCGACCACCCGACGACCCGAGGGCGTACGCCTGGCCGACGTCCTCTCCACCGCCGATCACCTCAACCACGCCATCCCCGGCCGACACGAGGTCGAGGCGGCCGTACGCCGGCTCGCCGGTGCCGAGCTGATCAACGTGGCGGACGGCTGGTTCCGGGTCACCCCGGCCGGCGAACAACTCTGGCGCACACGTCCACGCAACGGCCTGGCCAGCGCGGTCGAGACGGTGCACGCGGTGCTGAGCCGGCGAGCCGCTCCCGGCTCAGCCGACTGGGACCTCCACGAGGACGAGCACGCCGCGGCCGTACTGGAGTTCTCGGCCCGCACCAGCGTCCCCCGCCCCCGCCGCTCCCCCGAGAACGACCCGACCTGACCCACCGGACAGCGCGACGATCTTGCACTTGTGGTGGTACACAAACCCGGATGAGTGCCCCGATTCGGGCGCCACAACTGCAAGATCGTCGGAGAGGACCGGGGGACGCGGCGGTTAGCGGCGGATCGGGTGGCCGGCGTGGTGCAGGGCGTCCTTGACCTCGCCGATGGTCAGCTCGCCGAAGTGGAAGACGCTGGCCGCGAGCACCGCGTCGGCGCCCGCCTCGACCGCCGGGGGGAAGTCGGCCACCGCGCCGGCACCGCCGCTGGCGACCACCGGCACCTCGACCACCTGCCGCACCGCGCCGATCAGGGCCAGGTCGAAGCCGGCCTTGGTGCCGTCGGCGTCCATCGAGTTGAGCAGGAGCTCTCCGGCGCCCAACTCGGCGGCGCGCCGCGCCCACTCGACCGCGTCCAGGCCGGTGCCCCGACGACCGCCGTGCGTGGTGACCTCGAACCCGCTGGGGGTGGTGCCGGCCGGTGCCCGCCGTACGTCCAGCGACAGCACCAGCACCTGGCTGCCGAACCGGTCGGCGATCTCGGCGATCAGCTCCGGTCGGGCGATCGCGGCGGTGTTGACCCCAACCTTGTCCGCGCCGGCCCGCAGCAGGGTGTCCACGTCGGCGACCTTGCGTACGCCACCACCGACGGTCAGCGGGATGAAGACCGACTCGGCGGTCCGGCGCACCACCTCCAGCATGGTGCCCCGGTCGTCCACCGAGGCGGTGACGTCGAGGAAGGTCAACTCGTCCGCACCGGCCCGGTCGTACGCGGCGGCCAGCTCGACCGGGTCGCCCGCGTCGCGCAGGTCGAGGAAGTTGACCCCCTTGACCACCCGCCCGGCGTCCACGTCGAGACAGGGAATCACGCGCACCGCCACGGTCATGGGTCGAGCTTAACCGCCCACCCGGGCCGCACCGACCGCGCGGCGGTCAGGTCCGGCCCGGGGGTACGGGCCACCGTCAGAGCCGGACCAGCATCTTGCCCAGGTTCTCGCCGCGCAGCAGCCCGAGGAACGCCGCCGGGGCGTTGTCGAGGCCCTCGACGACGGTTTCGTCGTACCGGATCTGCCCGGAACTCAGCCAACCGGACATCTCTTCGAGGAACTGCCGACGCAGGCCGAGGTGGTCGTGGATCAGGAATCCGCGCAGGGTGAGCCGCTTGGAGATGGTCAGCGCCAGGTTGCGCGGTGCCGCTACCGGCTCGGTCGCGTTGTACTGGCCGATCATGCCGCAGATCGCCACCCGGCCGTGCAGCCGGAGCGCGGACAGGGCGGCCTCCAGGTGGTCGCCGCCGACGTTGTCGAAGTAGACGTCGATGCCGTCCGGTGCGGCCTGCCCCAGCGACGTGCGTACCGGCTGGTCGCGGTAGTTGAACGCGGCGTCGAAGCCGAGTTCGAGCAGCCGCTGCACCTTCTCGGCGGTGCCGGCGCTGCCGACCACCCGCCCGGCGCCCTTCAGCTTGGCGATCTGGCCGGCGAGGCTGCCCACCGCACCGGCGGCGGCCGACACGAAGACGTCCTCGCCCGGCTGGAGCGCGGCGACGTCGAGCAACCCGGCGTACGCGGTCAGCCCGATCCCGCCGAGCGGCCCGAGGTACGCCGACACCGGTGCGACGTCCCCGTCGACCCGGTGTGCGCCGTCGGCGTCGACAACGGCGTACTCCCGCCAGCCCTGGTTGTGCTGTACCAGGTCACCGGGGTGGAACGCCTCGGTCTCGCTGGCGATCACCTCGCCGATCGCGCCGCCGTCGAGCGGGGCGCCGAGCTGGTACGGCGGCGCGTACGACCTGACGTCGTTCATCCGCCCCCGCATGTACGGGTCGACCGACATGAGCTGGTTGCGGACCAGCACCTGCCCCGGTCCGGGGTCCGGCACCGGCACCTTGACCAAGTTGAAGTTCTCCAGCGTCGGCCAGCCGTGCGGTCGGCTGGCCAGGTGGATCTCCCGGCCGGTGCGGCTCACCGGGTCTGCCCGAGACGCAGGTCGACCTCGACGTTCCCGCGTACGGCGTTGGAGTAGGGGCAGACCTGGTGGGCCTGCTCGACCAGCTGCTCGGCGGTGGCCCGGTCGATCTCGGGCAGGTCCACCACGAGCGTCACGGCCAGGCCGAAGGCGCCGGCGTCGCCGCGTCCGAGGCCCACCTCGGCGGTGACCACGGAACCGGTGACGTCGGCCCTGGCCTTGCGGCCGATCAGTTTGAGCGCGGAGTGGAAGCAGGCCGCGTAGCCGGCGGCGAAGAGCTGTTCGGGGTTGCTGCCGCCGCCCTCGCCGCCCATCTCCTTCGGTACGGCGAGGTCGATCTCCAGGGTCCCGTCGGTGGTACGCACCCTGCCTCCCCGGCCCTCGCCGGTGGACTGGGCCTGCGTGCTGTAGAGCACCTGCATGGCGATCACTGCTCCTTCTGCTGGTGGATCAGTTGGGTGATCTGGTTCAGGGTGCCGCGCAGCGCGACCAGGTCCCGCTCATCCAGGCCGGTGGCCCGGACGATCCGTCGGGGCACCTGCTCGACCCGGTCGCGCAGGGCGCGTCCGGTCTCGGTCAGCTCGATCTCGACCAGGCGTTCGTCCCGGGCCGCTCGGCGCCGGGTCAGCAGGCCGCCCCGCTCCATCCGTTTGAGCAGCGGGGAGAGGGTGCCCGAGTCCAGGTGGAGTTCGGCGCCGAGCCGCTTGACCGTGCACGGTTCGTCGGGCCGTTCCCAGAGCACGAGCAGGACCAGGTACTGCGGGTAGGTGAGCCCGAGCCCTCAATTCAATTGTGCACAACCAGTCAGAGTACGGAGCCGCCTCCCGCACGGGATGGCGGCCGGGCCCTACTCGGCCAGTACGGCGAGCGCCTCGGCGACGGTGAACGCGCCCGAGTAGAGCGCCTTGCCGGCGATCACACCCTCCACCCCGATCGACTCCAGCGCGGCCAACGCCCGCAGGTCGTCCAGCGTCGACACCCCGCCGGAGGCGATCACCGGCGCGTCGGTCCGGGAGCAGACCTCGCGCAGCAGGTCGAGGTTGGGGCCGCGCATGGTCCCGTCCTTGGTGATGTCGGTCAGCACGTACCGGCTGGCGCCGGCCTTGTCCAGCCGCTCCAGCACCTCGAACAGGTCACCGCCGTCGCGGGTCCAGCCACGGGCGGACAGCGTACGACCGCGCACGTCCAGCCCGATCGCCACCCGGTCGCCGTACTCGGCCAGGACCCGGTCGCACCAGATCGGGTCCTCCAGGGCGGCGGTGCCGATGTTGACCCGGGCCGCACCGGTGCCGAGCGCGGCCCGCAGTGACTCGTCGTCGCGGATCCCGCCGGACAGCTCGACCGCCACGTCCACCCGCCGGACCACGTCGGCCAGCAGGTGCGCGTTCGTACCACGGCCGAAGGCGGCGTCCAGGTCGACCAGGTGCAACCAGGTCGCCCCGTCCCGCTGCCAGGCCAGGGCGGCCTCCAACGGATCGCCGTACGTCGTCTCGCTGCCCGCGGCGCCCTGGACCAGGCGTACCGCCCGGCCGTCGGCTACGTCGACGGCCGGGAACAGGGTGAGGCTCACAGTGTCTCCTGTAGCTAGGGGGGTCTAGATCCGGCGCCCGAGCGCGAGCACCACGACCGCCGGCAGTACGAGCAGCAGCAACACGATCAGCCCCAGGCGCAACCCCGGATCGTCGACGAGGAACCAGATGGCACCGAGCGCCGCGATCGACAGCACCGCCACCCCGGCCCGCTCGCCCCGGCTGCGCCGGGCGAACATCCTCCCCGTACGCCGGTCGGGCAACTTCGGCCGCAGACGCCGCAGCAGCGTACGCCGTCGCTGTCGACGGGCCACCCGGCGGGCGCGTACGGCCCGTGCCCGCTCGGCCTCGGCCTCGCGTACCGCCCGACGCCGGGCCCGCTCCTTGCTCACCGGCCCACTCCGGGTGCCCGCCCGGTCACAGCGTGCCCAGCCAGTTGCGCAGCAGGGCCGCCCCGGGGTCGGCGGACTTCTCCGGGTGGAACTGGGCGGCGGACAACACGCCCCGCTCCACCCCGGCGACGAACCGCCCGCCGTGCGTCGCGGTGCTCACCCGCGCCCCCGCCCCGGCCAGTAGCTGCCGATCGGCGGCCGCGTACGAGTGCACGAAGTAGAACCGGGCCTGGTCCGGCAGACCGGCGAAGAGCACCGAACCGGGCGCCGGTTCGACGGTGTTCCAGCCCATGTGCGGCACCCGCTGCGCGGCCAGCCGGGTCACCCCGCCGGGCAGCAGGCCCAGCCCCTTGGTGACCACGCCGTGTTCCTCGCCGTACTCGAAGAGGATCTGCATGCCGACGCAGATGCCGAGCACCGGGCGGCCGGCGGCGACCCGCTCGGCGATCACCGGACCGGCTCCGAGCGCCTCGATCCCGGCCATGCAGGCCGCGTACGCCCCGACGCCCGGCACCACCAGGCCGTCGGCGGCGGCCGCCGCCGCCAGGTCGGCGGTCACCGTCACCTCCGCACCGGCCCGGACCAGTGCCCGCTGCGCGGACCGAAGGTTGCCCGACCCGTAGTCGAGCACCACCACGGCCGGCATCAGGAGTCACCGGGCAGCAGCCAGAGCACGCCACCGGCGGTGGCCAGCAGCGCGAGCAGGCCGACGAACCCGATCATGCCGATCGACGCGCCCTGCCGGTGCAGCGACCAGACCCCGCCGACCAGGACCCCGGCCAGGACGAACAGCGCCGGGGCCACTACAGCGCGCCCTTGGTGCTGGGGATCGCCCCGGCGTTGCGCGCCTCGACCGTGACCGCCTCCCGCAATGCCCGCGAGACCGCCTTGAACTGGGCCTCGACCACGTGGTGCGCGTCCGGGTGGCCGCCGTCGCGGGCCGCCCGCAGCACCGACACGTGCAGGGTCATCCTGGCCGACTGCCCGAACGACTCCCAGATGTGCCGGGTCAGGCTGGTCGGGTAGACCGGCCCGATGTACGGCGCCAGCGCCGGCTCGTCGTGCACCACGTACGGCCGACCGGAGAGGTCGACCGCGGCCCGGACCAGCACCTCGTCCATCGGGATGGTGGCGGAGCCGTACCGCCGAATCCCGGCCTTGTCGCCCAGCGCCTGGTCGAAGGCGGTGCCCAGGGCGAGCGCGGTGTCCTCGACGGTGTGGTGCGCGTCGATCTCCAGGTCCCCGACCGTCTGTACGGTCAGGTCGAAGCCGCCGTGCCGGGCGATCTGGTTGAGCATGTGGTCGTAGAAGCCGACCCCGGTGCTGATGTCGGCCTGGCCGGTGCCGTCGAGGTTGATCTCGACCAGCACCTTGGTCTCGTTGGTGGTCCGCTCGACCCGGGCGGTTCTGCTCACAGCGACTCCAGCACGATCGTCAACTCGGTCAGAAAGGCGTCCGTCTCGGCCGGGGTACCGGCGGTGACCCGCAGCCAGCCCGGCAGGCCGACGTCGCGGACCAGCACCCCCCGCTCGACCAGGGCCCGCCACACCACGCCCTGGTCGCCGCCGACCTCGAACAGGACGAAGTTGGCGTCACTCTCGGCGACCCGCAGACCCGCGCCGCGCAGCGACTCGACTATCCGGTCGCGCTGCACCTTGATCGCGTCCACGGTGGCCAGCAGCGCGTCCCGGTGCGCCAGCGCGGCCCGCGCGGCGGCCTGGGTGAGCGCCGAGAGGTGGTACGGCAGCCGGACCAGTTGCACCGCGTCGACCACCGCCGGGTCGGCGGCCAGGTAGCCGAGCCGTCCACCGGCGAAGCCGAACGCCTTGCTCATGGTCCGGGTCACCACCAGCCGGGGGTGGCCGGGCAGCAGGCCCAGCGCGGTCGGCGTGCCGGGGCGGGCGAACTCGGCGTACGCCTCGTCGACCACCACCATGCCGGGCGCGACGGCGAGCACGGCGGTGACCACGGCCGGGTCGAGCGCGGTGCCGGTCGGGTTGTTCGGCGAGCAGAGCAGCACCAGATCCGGCCGGTGCGCCTCGACCTGGGCGACCGCGTCGGCGGCGGTCAGCCCGAACTCCCCGTCGCGCCGGCCGTCCAGCCAGGTGGTGCCGGTGCCGAGTGCCAGCAGCGGGTGCATCGAGTAGGCCGGGGTGAAGCCCAGCGCGGTCCGGCCCGGTCCGCCGAACGCCTGGAGCAACTGCTGCTGGATCTCGTTGGACCCGTTCGCCGCCCACAGGTTGGCGGTGTGCAGCCCGTGGCCCAGGTAGTCGGCCAGGTCGGCGCGGAGCGCCAGCGCGTCCCGGTCCGGGTAGCGGTTGAGGTCGGCCAGCTCGGCGGTGAGCGCCTTGCCGATCGCGTCGACCACGGCTTCCGGCACCGGGTACGAGTTCTCGTTGGTGTTCAGCCGTACCGCCACGTCGAGCTGCGGTGCCCCGTACGGGGAGCGGCCGCGCAGGTCCGGCCGCAGCGGCAGGTCGTCCAGGGAGGTCACGACGGCCGCCCGAGCCGCTCGTTCGGGAACCGGGCCGAGACCGCCTGCCCGTGTGCCGGCAGGTCCTCCACCTCGGCCAGGGTCACCACGTACGGGGCGACGTCGCGCAGGGCCGCCTCGTCGTACTCGATGATGTGGATGCCGCGCAGGAAGGACTGGACCGACAGGCCGGAGGAGTGCCGGGCGCAGCCGCCGGTGGGCAGCACGTGGTTGGAGCCGGCGCAGTAGTCACCAAGCGACACCGGCGCGTACGGCCCGACGAAGATCGCCCCGGCGTTGCGTACCCGCATCGCCCACTGCCGGGCGTCGACGGTCTGGATCTCCAGGTGCTCGGCCGCGTACGCGTCGACCACCCGCAGCCCCGCCGCCAGGTCGTCGACCAGCACCACGCCGCTCTGCTCGCCGCCGAGCGCCGCGCTGATCCGCTCGACGTGCTTGGTCGCGGCGAGCTGACGGGTCAGCTCCCGTTCGACCGCGTCGGCCAGCTCGACCGACGGGGTGACCAGCACGCTCGCGGCCAGCGGGTCGTGTTCGGCCTGGCTGATCAGGTCGGCCGCGACGTGGCCCGGGTCGGCGGTCTCGTCGGCCAGTACGGCGATCTCGGTCGGCCCGGCCTCGGCGTCGATGCCGACCACGCCGCGCAGCAGCCGCTTGGCGGCGGTGACCCAGATGTTGCCCGGACCGGTGATCATGTCGACCGGCGCGCAGCGGGTGTCGCCGGTCGCGTCGGTGTCGGCGCCGTACGCCAGCATCGCGACCGCCTGCGCGCCGCCGACCGCGTAGACCTCCTCGACGCCGAGCAGGGCGCAGGCGGCCAGCACCCGGTCGTCGGGCAGCCCGCCGTTGTCCTTCTGCGGCGGGCTCGCCACCACCAGCGAGCGGACCCCGGCCGCCTGTGCCGGCACCACGTTCATGACCACGGTCGACGGGTACATGGCCAGGCCACCGGGGACGTAGAGGCCGACCCGGTCGACCGGCACCCAGCGCTCGGTGACGGTGCCGCCCGGCACCACCTCGGTGTGCGTGTCCGTACGCCGTTGCTCGTCGTGCACCCGGCGGGCCCGGTTGATGCTCTCGGTCAGCGCGGCCCGGACCGCCGGGTCGAGCGCCCGCTCGGCGGCGGCGATCGCCTCGGCCGGCACCCGGAGCTGGTCGAGCTGGATGCCGTCGAACCGATGGGTGGCCTCGCGGATCGCGGCGAACCCGTCCGCGTGCACCGCCTCGACGATGGGGCGGATCTGCTCCGCCGCGACCGAGACGTCCAGTTGGGCACGGGGCAGCAGACCCCGGGGGTCACGCGCGCTTCCGCGCAGGTCGATCCGATTCAGCACGCCCACGAGTCTAGGCGGCAGCGGACCGGCGCTCCGCGCACGCCCAGCCGGCGGGACGGTGAGCCCGGCCACCGCACCCGTGCGGGGCAAAAACGGCTAGGCTCGACCGGTGCACGCACGGCTGCCGCTCTTCCCGCTCGGGACGGTGCTCTTCCCGGGCCTGGTGCTGCCGCTGCACATCTTCGAGGAACGCTACCGGGAGCTGGTCCGGCACCTGATCGGGCTGCCCGACGGCACCCCGCGCGAGTTCGGTGTGGTCGCCATCCGCAGCGGCTGGGAGACCCGGCCGGCCGCCGGCCAGGTCGGGCCGGCCGCGCCCGCCGACGCCGTCACCCTGCACGAGATCGGCTGTACGGCGGAGGTGCGGCAGGTCACCGAGCTGGCCGACGGGCGGTTCGACCTGGTGACGGTGGGGCGGCGCCGGTTCCGGATCAACGAGGTCGACGAGGGTGCCGCGCCGTACCTGACGGCCGAGGTGGAGTGGCTGCCCGAGCCGGACGGGCAGCAGGAGGCGGCCGATCTGCTGGCGCCCCGGGTGCTCGCGGTGTTCCGGCGGTACCTCGGGCTGATCCGGGCCGACCCGGAGCAGATCACCGAGCAGTTGCCGGACGACCCGACGGTGCTCTCGCACCTGGTGGCGGCGACCGCCGCGCTCGCCGTGGCCGACCGGCAGCGGCTGCTCGCCACCCCGGACACCGCCGAACGGCTCCGCTCGGAGCTGCGGCTGCTCAGTCGCGAGGCGGCTCTGCTGCGTCAGGTACGGGCGGTGCCGGTGCCGCTGGCGGAGTTGGCGGTACCGCCGAGTCCCAACTGACGGCGACCGGTTCGGGTTCGGCACCGAGCCCGGCATACCGGGACCAACCAGCCAGCAGGGTGTACATCACCACGGCACCGAACGCCGGCACCAGCAGATCGCCCCGGAGCACCGGGATGAAGCCGAAGAGCCACTCGAACCGACCGGCCCGCAGGTCCGGGGGCTTGGCGAAGCCCGTACCGGCGGCCGTGGTCTCCAGCATCCGCTGGTACTCGCCGAGTCCGATCTGCCGACCCACCTGCCAGGCGACCACGGCCGCGCCGATCGCACCGAGGGCGGCCACCACCATGCCCACCGGGCCCCGGTAGCGGC
Organism: Micromonospora sp. NBC_01699; assembly: GCF_036250065.1. Lineage (NCBI taxonomy): Bacteria > Bacillati > Actinomycetota > Actinomycetes > Micromonosporales > Micromonosporaceae > Micromonospora > Micromonospora sp. NBC_01699. Next base: position 5,898,857 of record NZ_CP109199.1, read on the forward strand.
GCAGGAACAACCACACCGCAATCGCCGCGAGCAGCCCGAAGACGAGGCCGAACAGGCTGAACCAACCGTCCGCGGCGACGAACTGCTCCGGCTGCGGCTGGGCCAGCACCGCGCCGCCCCGGTCCTGGATCACCGGCACCGAGGGCGCCACCGCCCGCCAGGCCAGCCCGAGCGGGGCCCCGAGCACGGTCAGCGCCAGGACCGCCGCCACCGCCACGGTCAGCGCCCGCAGTGGCGCGCGCGGCCGGGCCGGCGCCGGGTGGACGTACGCCATGGGGTAGCCGTCGCCCGGCGGACCCGGCGGTTCGGGTCCACCGTCGGCGGCGTCGTCCGGGGGATGCTGGTCGTCGGGGGTTGCCGGGCTCACCCTGCGATCCTCTCAGGCCGACCGCCCACACCGGGCGGCGGATCCGTGGACTGCCCGATCCGCGCGCCCAACGGCGGCCCGGTCAGCCGGCGACCGCGCTCGGGCCGAGCAGCGCCTTGAGGTCGGCCATCAGCGCGGTGCTCGGCGCCACCCGCATCCTGCCCAGCCGCAGCAGGGTGCCCCGCGAGCCGTTGACCAGCCGGACGTGCACCTCGGCCGAACCGGGATGGCTGGTCAGCACCTCGCGCAGCCGCTCGACCAGGGGCGGTGTGCACCGCGACGGGGGCAGCGCCAACACCACCGGCTTGATCTCGTCGACCGCGGTGATCTCCGGCATCGACATGTCCATCGCCATCAGCCGGGGCTGGTCGTCGCGCCGGTCCACCCGACCCTTGACCACCACAATCGCGTCCTCGGCGATGTACTGCCCGACCACCTCGTAGGTGTTCGGGAAGAACAGCACCTCGACCGCGCCGCCGAGGTCCTCCAGGGTGGCCGAGGCCCAGGCCCGGCCCTGCTTGGTGATCCGGCGCTGCACCCCGGAGAGGATGCCGGCGAGGTTGAGGATCTGACCGTCGGAGACGTTTCCCTCCTCGGCCAGGGCGGCGATCGTCATGTCGGCGGCGGCGGCGAGGACGTGCTCCACCCCGAACAGCGGGTGGTCGGAGACGTACAGGCCGAGCATCTCCCGCTCGAAGGTGAGCAGGTCGGTCTTGTCCCACTCGGTGGTCGGGATCTGCGGTGTGACGATCATGCCGGGGCCGCTGTCCCCGGCCCCGAAGGCGTCGCCGAACAGGTCGTACTGGCCGACGGCCTCGTTGCGTTTGAGGTCGAGGAACGAGTCGATCGCGTCGGTGTGCACCGCGAGCAGACCCCTGCGGGTGTGTCCGAGCGAGTCGAACGCCCCCGCCTTGATCAGCGACTCGATGGTCTTCTTGTTGCAGGCGACCGCGTCGACCTTGCGCAGGTAGTCGTAGAAGTCGGCGAACCGGCCCTTCTCCCTGCGCGACCGGCGGATCGACTCGACCACGTTGGTGCCGACGTTGCGCACGGCGGCGAGACCGAACCGGATGTCCTCGCCGACCGCGGCGAACCGGGCGTTGGACTCGTTCACGTCCGGCGGCAGGACCTTGATCCCCATCCGGCGGCACTCGGCCAGGTAGACCGCGGACTTGTCCTTGTCGTCACCGACGGAGGTGAGCAGCGCACCCATGTACTCGGCCGGATAGTTCGCCTTCAGGTACGCCGTCCAGTACGACACCACCCCGTACGCGGCGCTGTGCGCCTTGTTGAACGCGTAGTCGGAGAACGGGACCAGGATGTCCCAGAGGGTCTTGATCGCCTCGTCGGAGTAACCGTTGGCCTTCATCCCGGCGGCGAACGGCTTGAACTCCTTGTCGAGGATCTCCTTCTTCTTCTTACCCATCGCCCGGCGGAGCAGGTCCGCGGCGCCGAGGCTGTACCCGGCCACCTTCTGCGCGATCGCCATGACCTGCTCCTGGTAGACGATCAGCCCGTAGGTGTCGCCCAGGATGTCGGCCAGGGACTCGGCCAGTTCGGGGTGGATCGGCACCACCGGCTTGCGCTTGTTCTTGCGGTCGGCGTACTCGTTGTGGGCGTTGGCGCCCATCGGGCCGGGGCGGTAGAGCGCGCCGACGGCGGAGATGTCCTCGAAGTTGTCCGGCGCCATCGACCGCAGCAGGGCCCGCATCGGGCCGCCGTCGAACTGGAACACGCCCAGGGTGTCACCCCGGCCGAGCAGGGCGTACGTCGCCTTGTCGTCCAGCGGCAGGTCCTCCAGGACCAGGTCGATGTCCCGGTTGTCCTTGATCGACTCCAGGCAGTCGTCCATGATGGTCAGGTTCCGCAGGCCGAGGAAGTCCATCTTGAGCAGGCCGATGGTCTCGCACGCACCCATGTCCCACTGGGTGATGATCGAGCCGTCCTGCTCACGTTTGTGGATCGGCAGCACCTCAAGCAGCGGGTCGCGGGACAGGATGACCCCGGCGGCGTGCACGCCCCACTGCCGCTTCAGGCCCTCCAGCCCCTTGGCGGTGTCGACGATCTTCGCCACTTCGGCGTCGGAGTCGTAGAGCGCCCGGAACTCGGCCGCCTCCTGGTAACGCTGGTGGTTCTTGTCGAAGATGCCGCCGAGCGGGATGTCCTTGCCCATCACCGCCGGTGGCATCGCCTTGGTGATCCGGTCACCGACCGCGAACGGGTAACCGAGCACCCGGGCCGCGTCCTTGATCGCCGCCTTCGCCTTGATCGTGCCGTACGTGATGATCTGTGCGACCCGGGCCTCGCCGTACTTCTCGGTGGCGTAGCGGATCATCTCGCCGCGCCGACGCTCGTCGAAGTCCATGTCGATGTCGGGCATCGAGACGCGGTCCGGGTTGAGGAACCGCTCGAAGAGCAGACCGTGCTGCATCGGGTCCAACTCGGTGATCCCGAGCGCGTACGCGATCAGCGCGCCGGCGGCCGAACCACGGCCCGGACCGACCCGGATCTTCTCCCGCTTGGCGTGCGCGATGAGGTCGGCGGTGACCAGGAAGTAGCCCGGGAAACCCATCTTGAGGATCACGCCGAGCTCGTACTCGGCCTGCCGCTGCCGGTCCTCGGGCACCCCGTTCGGGAACCGCCGGTTCAGCCCGCTCAGGACCTCCTTGCGCAGGAAGGTCTCCTCGGTCTCGCCGTCGGGCACCGGGAACTGCGGCATCAGGTTCCGGGACGCGAACACCTCCTTGTAGTCGCCGATCTTCTCGGCGATCTCCAGGGTGTTGTCGCAGGCGCCCGGCACCTCGGCGTCCCACATCGCGCGCATCTCGGCCGGCGACTTCAGGTAGAAGTCGCGGGCGTCGAACCGGAACCGCTTCGGGTCGGCCATCGTCGACCCGGACTGCACGCAGAGCAGCACCTCGTGCGCGTCGGCGTCGGCGGCATGGGTGTAGTGCAGATCGTTGGTGGCGATCGGCTTCAGGTTGAGCGTCTTGCCCAGCCGGATCAGGTCCTTGCGGATCCGGGTCTCGATGTCCAACCCGTGGTCCATCAACTCCAGGTAGAAGTTGTCCGCGCCGAAGATGTCGCGGAACTCCGCCGCCGACTCGCACGCCTTCTCGAAGTTGCCGATCCGCAGCCAGGTCTGGATCTCGCCGGACGGGCAGCCGGTGGTCGCGATGATGCCCTTGCCGTACTGGTTGAGCAGCTCCCGGTCGGCGCGCGGCTTGTAGAAGAAGCCCTCCAGGCTCGACCGGGAGGCGAGCGCGAACAGGTTGCGCAGCCCGTCCGCGTGCTGGGCCAGCAGGGTCATGTGGGTGTAGGCGCCGCTGCCGGAGACATCGTTCTCGCCACCGTCGGCCCAGCGCACCCTGGTCCGGTCCCGCCGGTCGGTGCCCGGCGTCAGGTACGCCTCCAGCCCCACGATCGGCTTCACCCCGGCCGCGGTCGCCTGCTTGTGGAAGTCGTACGCCCCGTACAGGTTGCCGTGGTCGGTCATGGCCAGCGCGGGCATGCCGAGCCGGTTGGTCTCGGCGAAGAGTTCCTTGAGCCGGGCCGCCCCGTCGAGCATCGAATACTCGGTGTGCGTGTGCAGGTGCACGAACGAGTCAGACACCGGGACCCCCTTCACCTCAGCGTCATCACCAGCGGGCGCCCGCCCGGAGGCACCGGTTCGGGCCGTCCGGGGGTCGCCAGACCGAGAAGCCTAGTCGCCCCGTGCGGCGGCCGACACGGGTGACACGGCGCCTTGAGAAGAGACACATCCGGCTTCCTCCGGCCGCGCCGCCTTGACCTCCACCGCACTCGCCGCCGACTGCGATACGGTCCCCACCAGCCATAGCAGTGCGTCAGTGAGCCGTAGCGTTCCGTCGAAGGGGCAGCCGATGACCACCCACGACAGCACGGTGGTGCCGAACCCGCGACAGGAGGTGGTGGCCCCGCCGGAACACCACGGCACCGTCCGCACGGACCGGTCGGAGGCCCTCGGCCCGGCAACCGCGGCCACCGGACCGGGCGGCACCGACGGCGACGGGACCGCCACCGCCCGCTCCCGTCGACTGCCCTGGTTCGCGATCGAGACGGTGACCAGCGTCGGCACCGCCATGGCGTTCCTGGCCTGGAGCCGGACCGTCGACGTCGACCCGCTCGACCGCAAGGGGCAGGTCAGCGGGCTCGCCGCGTTGCAGTTCCGGTTCGCGGTGGTGGCCATCGTGCTGGTCACCGCCCTGGTGCTGGCCCACCGCCTGCTGGACCCGCGACGGCGGCGCCGGGCGGTCACCGTCGGCTGCGCGGTCATCGCCGGGCTGACCACCGGGCTGGTGGCCGGCGGCATCGACGTCGCCCTACGCGGCACGCAGTGGGGCCTGTGGGCCGGCGGCGGCGACTACGGCTGGATCCTCGACTGGATCGGCCGGATGTCGCGCGGCGAGACCGTACCCGACCACTACCCACCGGTCATCTTCTGGCTGATCCGGGGCTGGGCGAAACTGAGCGGGCAGTCTCCGGCCTTCGCGATCAAGGAGATCCAGCTCGTCGGCACCGCCCTGTTCGGCCCGGCCGCCTACCTCGCCTGGCGGCTGGTCCTGCGCCCGCTCCCGGCACTGGGCATCGGCGTGGTCGCCATGCTGCCGTTCATCGAACCGGTGAAGCCGTACCCGCAGATCACCCTGGTGATGCTGATCCCGGTGCTGGTCCGCTACCTGAGCACGGTCCGTCGCACCGCCGGCTACACCACCCGCCGTACGGTCGGCCTCGGCCTGGCCTACGGCGCCGGACTGGGCCTGCTCTTCCTGCTCTACTCCGGCTGGTTCGTCTGGTGCGCCGCCGGCGCCGCCACCGCGTTCCTGCTGCTCGCCCCGTGGCGGCGGGCCTGGGCCAGGGTGCTGCTGCTGGCCGTCTCGACCCTCGCCGCCCTGGTACTGGTCTCCTGGGTGCACCTGCGCGGCCTGCTCGCCTCCACCGGCGGCACCACCGACGCCTACTTCTACTTCGACACCGACACCGAGCCGACCTACTTCGCCATGTGGCGCAACGACCGGCCGGCGGACGCCGGACCGGCCTGGCCACCCCTGGGCGAACTCGGCGGGGTGGGCCTGTTCACCATCGCGCTCGCGGTCGGACTCGGCCTGGCGCTCTGGTTCGGCTGGCGCCGGACCGTGGTGGTCACCGTCGGGCTCTGCGCGGTCAGCGCCTGGCTGCTGCGGATGTGGCTGGCCAGCGAACAGTGGGAGACACTGACCGTACGCCTGTATCCACGTACGACCATGGTGCTGCTCTACTGCCTGCTGATCCTCGCCGGCTTCGGCCTGCTCTACGCGCTCACCGCGCTGCGCGAACGGCTGGGCGCCCGTTCCGGCGACGGTGCCGGCACCGCTGTACCGGTCGGGTCGAGCGGTGGTCGCGGCGTACCGGTCGGCATCGTGTGCATCCCGCTGCTGCTCGTCCTCGCCTCGGCCGGCTCCGCGATGGCGGACCAGTACATGCCGGACAGCCGGCGCAACAGCACCGGCTACTTCGCCTGGATCGCCCAGACCAGGTGGTACCCGCACGTCGGCACCTGCTCGACCTACGGCCGACTGCACGACTGCGGCAGATCCGACCGGACCACCTCACCGGCCGCCGGCAACAGCCCCACGGCCACCCCGAGCGGCAGCCCTCCGGCCACCGGCAGCTCCCAGCCGGCACCCTCCGGCGCGTCCCCCGCGATCAGCGGGCGAACGGCTCGACCATGACCGAGGCCGCCTTCAGCCACGCCTGCCGGGTGTCGTGCTGGAGGTTGGCGTACTCGATCGACGAACCGCTCTCCAGCGCCGGGTCGTACGGCACCACGACCACCGCCCGGGTACGCGTGGCGAAGTGCCGCTCCAGGTCCGCCTGCAACGGCGACCGGCCCGGTGTGGGGCAGGAGACCAGGGTGACCGCGTTGTCGGCCAGTTCACCCATGCCCACCTCGTGCAGCAGGTCGAGCATCCAGTCGGCCGCGAACGCCGCGTCCTCGCGCGGCACCGTGGTGACCACCAGCTGGTCGGCGGCCTGGATCACCGTCTGCCAGTTGACGCTCTCCACGTTGTTGCCGGTGTCGACGCAGATCACGTCCTGGGTACGGCGCAGCAGGTCGAGCACCCGCCGTACGGTCTGCTGGTCCAGCCGGGACGCGAACCGGGGGCTCTCCTCCCCGGCCAGCACGTTGTACGACCCGTCCGACGCGTGCCGCAGGTAGTCGTCGAGCCGACCGGTCAGGTCCGTACCGGTGCGCAGTTCGACCTCGGCCAGGTCGGTGATCAGGTGCCGGATGGTGCGGGCGTGCCGGGCGCTGCCGGCGCGCAGGCCGAGCGTGCCGCGCAGCTCGTTGTCGTCCCAGGCGAGCACCCCCCGGCCGCGCACACTGCCCACGGTGGCGGCGGCGAGCACCGTCGCGGTGGTCTTGTGCACCCCGCCCTTCGGGTTGGCGAAGGCGAGCACCCTGGGTGTGCCCAGGTCGCGGCGGAGCACACTGACCGCGCGGTCGACCTCGGCGTCCGGTGCGCCCTCCCGCCACTCGACCCGCCCCGGGGCACCGTAGCCGTTGCCGTTCGCCGGCGCCGCTGCCGGCGCGGTGCGGGCGGCGGCGCGCACCGGGGCGACCCGGGCCGCCGCCGAGACCGGCGCGGGTGCCACCGGGTCGGGTACTGGCGGCGGGATGATCGGTGGCACGACGATCGGTGGCGCGACGGGTGCCGGGCCGGCGGTCGGCAGCGGAACCGCGGTCGGCACCGAGGCCGCGCCGACTGAGGCGGACCGGGTGGGGGCGTATCCGGGGTCGACCCGGCCGTAGGCGGTGGGCTCGGCCCGGCCATGGTCTGGTTCGACCCGGCCGTAGGCGGTGGGCTCGGCCCGGCCGTGATCCGGCTCGACCCGCCCGTAACCGGCCGGCTCCGGGCGACCGTAACTCGGCTCCGCCCGGCCGTAACCGCCCGCGTCGGACCGCTCCGGGCGACCGTAGGTGGGGGTGTCCGGCCGACCGTAGTCCGGCTCGGGGCGGCCGTAACCGGCTGCCTCGGCCCGACCGTAGTCCGGCTCGGGACGAGGGTAGGTCGGCTCCGGCTCCGGGCGCGGGTAGGTCGGCTCCGGCTCGGGGCGCGGGTAGACGGCCGGGTCCGAGCGGCCGTAACCGGCTTCGGGACGGCCGTAGGTGGGGACCTCCGGCCGACCGTAGTCCGGCTCGGTGCGCCCGTAACCGGCCGGTTCGGCCCGGCCGTAGCCCGGATCCACCCGGCCGTAGTCGGCCTCCAGGGCGGTCCGCCGGTATTCGGACTCCAGCGCCGCGTAGCGGGACTCGCCGGGCTGGCCCGGCTCCTGTCGGTAGCCGTTGTCGAGGGCCGAATACCGGGACTCGCCCGGGTCCGGTCCGTAGCCCGACCCGGCCGGGTTGACCGGCTCCGGTCGGTAACCGCCGTCGGCCGGACGGCCGGGGTCGGCCCAGTCCTGGGGTCCCCCGCCGGGGCGGGGGCCGGCGAGCTCGGCGGACGCGCCCGCGGCCCGGAGGTCCTCCACCCAGCGGTCATCCGGCTCGGGCGGCTCGGCGGAACGGCTGCCGCCAAGCCGCGCTCGGTCCAGCAACGCGCGCCAACGCGGTGCTGGTTCCGCCGGCCGGCTCCAGCCGGTCTCGGTGCCGTCCACGGCTTGCCCTCCCAGCGCCCTCGGTGCCCCGCCTGACAAGGCTATGAGGCAAACCCTATTAAGGCCACACCGGAGGGCCGACACCAGTGTCCGGTTCGCCAGACAATGCGGTGACCCCGCGGACGTGGCCGCCGCCGCTCAGCGGGCCGCCACCGGCTCCCCTTCCATGGGCTCCACCAGGTGATCGTCGACCAGACTCGGTGCCGCCGACGGGCCCGACGTCGGCGGCGCCGACGACCCGACCGGGGTCGGCGGCGGAACCGGTGGCGGGTCGGTGGCCGGCTCGAAGGTCGTCGGACTCACAGTCGCCGGCACCGTCGGTGGGACGGACACCGGTGTTGCCGGCTCGGTGCTCGGACCGGGAACCGGGTCGACGGTGGCAGCACCGCTCGGCGCGGCCGAGGCGACCGGCAGGCCGGCGTCGACCGGCGGGCGGGCCACGTCGAGCTGCTCCGGCAGCGGCGGGGTGAACACCGCCCGGTCGAGCCGGCGTACCTCCGGCGCCGGGTCGACCGCCCGTACGCCGGGCCGGGCCGCGAGCCGGTCCAGCGCCACCGGGGTGGCCCGGACGATCGCCCCGTAGACACACGAGCAACCCCTGCCGTACGCGGTCGCCTCGTCGAGTGCGACCCGTGCCCCGGTGTCGTACAGCCGGCGCAGGTCGGGGTCGCCGTCGGCGGGCAGCCCGGCGGCACGGGACCGGTAGTCGGCGGCCTCCCGGTCCTTGCGCTCGGCGACCCGGCGCATGCCGGCGAGTACGTCGGACGGGATGCGCATGGCCGGGATGCGGACGAGTTCGGTCTGGGTCTGCGGCAGCGGCACCCGACCGAAGACCTCCGACACCGACACGTCGCCGACGATCGGGGTCAGCCGGTCCGGTGCCAGGTACGCCGCCAGCGTCACCAGCGCGTACGTCTGGTCGCCCGGCTCGGCCGGCCCGGTGGCGACCAGTTTCCGCAACTCGGTCCGGCTGGACTCGACGTAGCCGGGGATCGACTCCCCCTCGATCACCCCGACCCGGGTCACCTCGCCGACGGTCGGGTCACCGCCGACCTGCCCCCGGTCGGCCGCCCAGACCGCGGTGACCAGTACGGCGACCGAGGAGAGCAGCGCGGCGGTGGTCAGCACCCGCATCCGGACCGGTCCCTGACCGAGCCGGGCCAGGCCCCGGGCGAGCCGTGGCAGCAGGCATCGATCCAACTGACGCAGCAGGTCACCGGCACGCACGGGCGGAACTTCCCCTCGTCGAGCGGGTCGATGGTGGTCGCTTCGACGCTCAGTCGCGCAGTGTCGCGAGCGCCCGCTTCAGATCGTCAGGGTAGTCGCTGACGAAGCGAACCTCTTCGGCCGTACGGGGGTGGAGAAAACTGAGCTCTCGGGCATGCAGCCACTGGCGATCCAGTCCGAGTCTGGCGGAAAGCGTCGGGTCGGCACCGTACGTCAGGTCACCCACGCAGGGGTGACGCAGGGCGGACAGGTGCACCCGGATCTGGTGCGTACGCCCGGTCTCCAGTCGTACGTCGAGCAGGCTCGCCGACGGGAACGCCTCGATCGTGTCGTAGTGGGTGATGCTCGGCTTGCCGTCGGCCATCACCGCCCAGCGCCAGTCGTGGGTCGGGTGCCGGTCGATCGGCGCGTCCACGGTGCCGCGCAGCGGGTCGAGGTGTCCCTGCACCACGGCGTGGTAGCGCTTCTCCACCTCGCGCACCTTGAAGGCCCGCTTGAGCGCGCTGTACGCCTGCTCGCTCTTGGCCACCACCATCACGCCGGTGGTGCCCACGTCGAGCCGGTGCACCACGCCCTGGCGTTCGGCGGCGCCGCTGGTGGCGATGGTGTGGCCGATGCCGGCGAGCCCGCCGATCACGGTCGGGCCGGTCCAGCCGGGGCTGGGGTGGGCGGCGACGCCGACCGGTTTGTCCACCACGACGATGTCGTCGTCGGCGTAGATCACCTGTAGGCCGTCGATGGACTGGGGGACGACCTGCGGCGCGACCGGTGGTGCCGGCAGCGTCACCTCCAGCCAGGATCCGGCGCTGACCTTGTCGGACTTGGGCCGGGGGGTGCCGTCGACCAGCGCGTCGCCGGCCTCGACCAGGGTGGCGGCGACGGTCCGGGAGAGCCCGAACAGGCGGGCGACGGCCTGGTCCAGGCGCATCCCGTCGAGTCCGTCGGGCACCGGCAGCGAGCGCTGGTCACCGACCGCGCGGGCGGGGCCCGAGCCGTACGTGGAGGAGGTCATGACACTTCCCGATCTCGACTGCCCGGTCCGGCGTCCGGATCGCCGGGTGCCGTCCGGGTCTCGGTGGGGGCGTCCCGGTCGGTCCCGTCCGGGGCGCGGTCCGAGCCGCTCCGGACCCGGGTGCCGTCGCGCTGCCGGCCGGTGAGTTCGAGCAGGATCGCCAGGATCACGCCGCTGACCAGGGCGCTGTCAGCGAGGTTGAAGATCGGCCAGGTCTGCCCGTACGGGTCGAAGAGGCTGACCATGTCGACCACGTGCCCGAGGAACGGGCCGGGGGCGCGGAAGATCCGGTCGGTGAAGTTGCCGAGCGCACCGGCGAGCACCAGGCCCAGCGAGATGGCCCAGGGCAGCGAGCGCAGCCGGGTCGCCATCCAGCTGATCCAGCCGACCACCGCGAGGGTGACCAGTGGGAAGACCCAGGTGTAGTCGGAGCCGAGGCCGAACGCCGCGCCGCTGTTGCGGATCAGGGTGAGGTAGACCGCACCGCCGAAGAGCCGGACCGGCTCGCTGGGGGTCAGGGTCGACAGGGCCCACTGTTTGGTGCCGAGGTCGGCGAGCAGGACCAGCACCGCGGTCGCCACGAGGATCGTGATCGCGCGCCGTCGGCCCACCCCCGCCTTCGGTGTGGCGGTGTCGGGCCCGGCGGGGCGTACTGCGGTCATCTGCTCCCCATCGACGTTCAGCGGTACTGCCTCTCACCCATGGCGACGCAGCCCGTCGGCCCGGCGCGGTGGGGGCTGTCCCCCGACCGCGCCGAGCCGGTCGCTCAGCGTCGCTCTTCCAACTGCTTGCAGGAGACACACAGGGTGGCGGACGGGAACGCGGCTAGCCGCTCCACCGGGATCGGGTTGCCGCACTTCTCGCACCAGCCGTAGCCGCCCTCGTCGAGCCGCTCCAGCGCCCGTTCCACCTGCGTGATCCGCTCCAGGATGCTGTTGGCGAGAGAGATCTCCTGCTCCCGCTCGAACGTCTTGGTCCCGGTGTCGGCCTGGTCGTCCCCGGCCGAGTCGGTCAGCCGGTCGCGCTGTAGCTCGGTGATCTCGCTCAGGGTCTGATCGTACTCGGCGCGCAAGTCGTCCCGCCGGGCTGCCAGGGCGGCTCGGATCTTCTCCGTCTCCGCGGTGCTGCGGGTGGCCTTCTCCGCCGACTTGCGTCCCGCTGCGGTCTTGGTGTCAGCTGGCTTCGCCATCGTCGCTCCCTCGGCCGCGTTCCCCGCGGCGATCGGCGGTGCCTGGACCTATCTGTTCCGCGACCCGGAGGTGGGGTCCGGCCGTGCCGTTCGCGGCCACCGTGCCGGTGTCCGAGGCAGGGGCGACCGGTGCCCGTCGGGCCAGCGCCCACTTCGCCAACGTTGCCGGACTGGGCGGTGTGACCGGTGAGACCGACGGTGGGCTACCGGCAGCGGCGGCCGGAGCCGTCCGCGGTACGTCCGGCGTCGGTGTGCGCGCCGGTTGGTCGGCGCCGGAATCCACCGGCGACAACCCGGAATCCGGGGCCGCCCCGCCCGCGGTTTGCGTCCGCTCGGCCATAGCGTCCCCCAGTTGCAAAACGGGCGCGCGGCGGGCCGCCGCGCACTCCGGAGGTTGGCAAGAATACGGAACGTACAGACGTCCGACAACACGCCGCACCGATGTCACGCATTTCAGCCCGGAGTAATCCCTAATCCGGGCAAAAAGAACCTAGCAGATCATCCGTCACGATCGTCCCCACTTTCACCGAACCAGCGGGCCAGTCGCCCGCGCCGGCTGACCGCCCGCAGCCGGCTCTCGGCGGCGTCCCGAACCTGCTCGGTGGCGACCACGAGCAGGCTGTCGCCGACCTTCAACCGGGTGTCCGGAGCGGGTACGAAGCCGGTGCCGTCGCGCAGTACCAGGGTCACCGCCGCGCCGACCGGCAGTCGGAGTTCGTCGATGTGCACCCCGGCGAGTCGGGAACCCGACGGTATCTCCAGTTGCAGCAGGTCGGCGCCCATTCGTTCCAGTGGGGCGGTCTCCACCCGCAGTTCCGCCGCCTCCGCCGGGGCGACCACTCCGAGCCAGCGGGCCACCGGGGCGAGCGTCGAGGTCTGCACCACGGTGAAGATCACCACCAGTACGAACACCGCGTCGAAGAGCCGGTCGGCGCCGGGCATCCGTTCGGAGAGCGGGATGGTCGCCAGCACGATCGGCACCGCCCCGCGCAGCCCGGCCCAGGACAGGAAGACCTGGTCGCGCAGGGCGGTGCCGAACGGTGTCGCGGCGACCGCCACCGACAGCGGCCGGGCCACGAAGACCAGGGCCACCCCGGCGACCACGGCCGGCAGCAGGGCGTGGGCCAGCCGACCGGGCGAGACCAGCAGCCCGAGCAGCACGAACAGCCCGATCTGGGCCAGCCAGGCGAGCCCGTCGGCGAAGCCGAGGATGGACTGGCGGTGCGGCAGCCGGGCGTTGCCCAGGACCACTCCGGCGACGTACACGGCGATGAAGCCGGAGGCGTGCAGCACGGTGCCGGCGCCGTAGGCGAGCACTGTCAAGCCGACCGCGGCGATCGGGTACAGGCCGGACGACGGCAGCGCGGCCCGGCGCAGCGCCCACCGCCCGCCGACGCCGACCCCGAACCCGACCGCCGCGCCGACGATCAGCTCGTAGACGACCAGGAGCGCCTCCTGCCACCACGGGTGGGCGCCGAGCGCCGGGGTGGCGAGCAGAATGACCAGCAGTACCACCGGGGCGTCGTTCATGCCCGACTCGGCCTCGACGGTGGCGACCAGCCGGGGTGGCAGGCGCAGCCGGCGCAGGGTGGCGAAGACCGCCGCCGCGTCGGTCGAGGAGAGCACCGCCCCGTAGAGCAGGGCGAGCCGCCAGTCGAGCCCGAGCAGCAGGTGCACCGCCACCCCGACCACGGCGATGCTGACCACCACGCCGACGGTGGAGAGCAGTACCGAGACGCCGAGCACCGGGCGCAGCAGACTCCACCGGGCGGTCAGGCCGCCCTCGGCGATGATCACGATCAGCGCGCAGAAGCCGAGCACCCGGGTCAGTTCGGCGTCGTCGAACCGGATGCCGAGCCCGGACTCGCCGATCGCCACGCCGATGGCCAGGTAGACGAGCAGGCTGGGCACACCGAGCCGGGTGGAGAGCCGGACCGCGCCGACGGCGATCAACAGCACCGCCGCTCCGACCAGGAGGGCGACGTCGAGGCCGTGCGTCATGCGCGCCCCGCGCGGACGGTCCTCACCCCGGTGCCCCGTCGCGCAGCTGACGCAGGCGGGTTTCCAGTGCCTCGGCCGGGCCGTCGACCAGGAAGAGTTTGTCGCGGCTGGCCGCGCCGGCGCGCAGCACCACGGCGGCCGGACGGACCGCGAGGGCCCGCGCCAGGGCGAGCCGGGCGGCCTCGGTGGCCCGGCCGTCGACGGCCGGCGGGTTGACCGCGATGACCAGGGCGCAGCCGTACGGGCCGGTGAAGGCGCCGCCGACCCGGACCCGGGCGGATCCGGGCTTGACCCGTACGGCGACGGTCACCGGGTGCTGGTTGGCCGAGGTGGAGCCACCGATGGGCACGGTGCCGGTGCTCAGCCGCGGTGGGTGTCGGCGAGCAGCCTGGTGTCCGGCTCGCAGGCGGCGCACGGCGTGAAGCCGAGTTCGACCGCCTCGCCGACCGGCAGCGGCTCGGTTTCCCGGTCGCGCAGGTGCGGGCAGTCGGCCAGGTGGTAGCGCGGCCGGCCGTCGACCACCAGTACGTCCTCGGCCATCCGGGCGATCCGGGCGGCGTCGGCGGGCGCTACGTACTGCGCCGCCGGCTCGTCCGGGTACGGGTCGTCGTCGGTCGGCCCGGTACGGCCGGTGGCCGCTGGCCCGGCTGCCTCGGCCGGTTGCCGCCGGCCGCGGTCGTCGGTGCTCAGCGGGTCGGGCCCACCCTGGTGGTGGCCGCCCTGGTGGGGGACCAGCACCTCGACCGGTGCGTCGAAGCCGGTCGCCCGGTCGTCGAGGTCGAACCGGTCGTCGGGCCGCCGCTCGTAACCACGAGCGCCGGCCGCGGCCCGGCGAGGGTGCGGTTCACCGACACCCTCGCCACCGGCCAGCGGGAGTGACTCCTCGTCGGAGTCACCGGCCCCAGCGCGGATGGCGGCCGCCTGGCGGGCGCCCACCACCAGCGCGACGGCAGCCAACAGGCTCGCCGCGATGGAGGCGATCAGCAGCACGCTCGAACCATTGGCCAGCCCGAGCACGAGCAGCGCGACCGCGACGAGGATGAGCAGGAGACTTCCGACTATCACGGCTCACCCCTCGCCGCATCGTTTCCAGCTGTTGTCGTGTGCTGCGGGCCGAACCCGTACGAGCGGGTCAGCGCCCGGCTTCAAGCGCGCCGGACCTGCTGCCGCCGTAGGAGTTGGCCAGTCCGGCCGCGGCCAGGCTCGCGGATCCGCCACCGGACCGATTGCCGTCGGTCCGGGTCATCTCCGCTTCGAGACCCTGTCCACGTCCGTCGAGGTCCCGCAGCTGGCTCTCCAGGTACGCCTTGAGCCGGGTGCGGTACTCACGCTCGAACTGCTTGAGCTCCTCGATGTGCTTCTGCAAAGCGGTGCGCTTGGCGTCCAGGCCGCCCATGGCCTCCTGGTGGCGCTGGCGCGCGTCCCGCTCAAGGGCGTCGGCCTTGGCCCGCGCCTCGCGGGTGACCTCCTCGGCCTTGGAGCGCGCGTCGGAGAGCAGCTTGTCGGCCTCGCGACGGGCGTCCGACACGTGGTCGTCGGCCGTACGCTGCGCCATCATCAGCACTCGCAGTGCCTGCTGCTCGCCGTCGCCGCCCGCGACCGGGCCACCCTGCGACCGCACCTGCTCCAGCTCGGCCTGCATCGCCCTGGCTGCCTGCTCGGCCGCCGCCTTGTCGCGCTGCACCCGGTCGAGCTGGGCCTTGACGTCGTTCAGCTCGGCGGCCAGTCGCGGGTCGGCGCCCGGGCCGGCTGGTGCGCCGCCACGACCGCCGCGCTCCACCTGGGCGCGAAGCTCATTGTTCTCCTCGATCAGACGGGCGAGCTCTCGCTCGACCTCGTCCAAGAAGGCGTCGACCTCCTCCTCGTCGTACCCCCGCTTGCCGATCGGCGGCTTCTTGAAGGCGACGTTGTGTACGTCAGCCGGGGTCAGCGGCATCGAAACTCCTCGGGTCAGTTGCGGCCGCGTAGCGCGCTGGTCACCGGGTTGTTCACCCGTGGATCAACGGCCTTAACACGAACTCCATCAGCACGAACAGGATAACCAGGAGCACAAGGGAGGCCAGGTCGATGCTCACGGTACCAATTCGCAACGGTGGGATCACACGCCTCAACGCCTTGAGGGGCGGATCAGTGACGCTCCACACCGTTTCGAGTCCTGCTGACGCTCCGCGACTCGGCTGCCAGCGCCGCCCGTATTGCAGGACGGCGCCCAGGACAAATCGGGCCAAAAGAACCAGCAAAAAGACGTAGAGGATCAGGTACAGGACTTGGAACAGGATCGAAGACACGGCAGGCGAGATCCCTCGGTCGGGCTAACTCAGGCTGAAAAACCCACCCTCAGCGATCTTGGCTTTGTCCTCTGCGGTGACCTGGACGTTTGCCGGTGAGAGTAGGAACACCCGGTTGGTCACGCGCTCGATCGTACCGCGCAGCCCGAAGGCCAACCCGGCGGCGAAATCGACCAATCGGCGGGCATCGGCCTCATCCATCTCGGTGAGGTTGATGATCACAGGTACGCCGTCGCGGAAGTGCTCACCGATGGTGCGCGCCTCGCGATAGGTGGTCGGGTGCAGCGTTGTGATCTGGTACCGCTGGTCCTCCTCCGGCGCCACCCGTTCCCGCATCTGCACCTGCGGCGCGAGCGCCAGGTTGTCCCGGGTGTGGTAGGTCAACGCGGAGGACGACTCGGTGGAGTTGGGCCGGGTGATCGACCGGACACTGGCCCGGTCGGTCCGTTCCGGACGCTCGGTCCGCTCCGGCCGCTCGCCGTCGGACCGGTCCGGGTCGCCGGACCGGGCGGTGGCGCGCTCGGAGAGCCGGCCACCCCGATCCGTGGAACGGGCCCGCGGCACCGCCGGTGGCTCGTCCGGCTCGTCGTCCTCGTCGGAGAACTCCTCGGCGTACCGGCTCTGCCGGTAACGCGAGTCGCTGCGGTAGCCGGCCTTGTTGTCGTAGCCGTCGTCGTAGGCCCGCTCGTCATCCTCTTCGACCAGCCCGAGCCAGACCCCCGCCTTGCGCAGTGCACCCATCGCCGCGCCCCTCCGTCCGCCGTGCGACACGCCCCCCGTGCCCATGCCACTGTCACGCGCGTGAACACCGCAAGTGCCCACCGGTCCGAGACCGCTCGCCGACGACCGGTGTCCCGGCCGTCCCCCCAACCCCCCGATGGCGGTGAGTACGCCTCAAACAACACTGTTGTAGTTTGGTGTCCGTTGCCAGGCTACCGCAGCGTGGAACGCATTCCGAGCAACGCGCTACCGACGCGCACATGTGTCGCGCCGTACGCGATCGCCGTCTCCAGGTCGCCGCTCATGCCGGCGGAGAGCAGCCCCGCCGCCGGGTGGTCGACCCGAAACCCGGCCGCCACCTCGGCCAACCGGGCGAACGCGCGCTCCGGCTCCCAGCCCAGCGGTGCCACCGCCATCAGCCCGGCCAGCCGCAACGTGTCGTGCCGGGCGATCTCGGCGGCCACCGGTGACAGTCCCCGGTCGGCGTCGGCACGGTCCGGCAGCGCACCACCGCGCTCGGCGTCGCCATCCAGGCTGACCTGGACCAACGCGGCCAGCGGCCGGTCCCGGAGCCGGTCCGCGGCGGTGGCCAGGGCGCCCGCCAGACGCACGCTGTCGACCGAATGGACCAGGTCGGCGTACGTGACCACCGAACGGGCCTTGTTGCGCTGCAATTGGCCCACGAAGTGCCAGCGAACGTCCACTCCGGCGGCCGCCACCTCGGCCGCCTTCGGCGCGGCCTCCTGATCCCGGTTCTCGCCCAGCTCCCGTACGCCGAGCCCGGCCAGCAACAAAGCGTCACTGGCCGGGTACGTCTTGGTAACGGCGATCATGGTGACCGCGTCCCGGGTACGACCTGCGGCCTCGGCCGCGTCGGCGATCCGGGCCCGGGTGCGGGCCAGGCTGGCCGCGAGTTGCGCGCGACGGTCGAGCTGCGCCGCGCTGGCTGGTGCGTTCATCGGGCCGGCTCAGGAACCGTTCTTGAGGAAGTCCGGCACGTCCACGTCGTCGAACAGCACCCGGCGGGTCGACTGGGTCGGCGCGGGCGGCGTGTTCTGGACGCTCGACGTCGAACCGTGGGCGACCGCGGGCTGCGCCTGCGGCTGCGACTGATTCACCTTGCGCGGCGGCTCGGCGGCCTTGTACGAGGGCGTACCGCCGTCGAACCCGGCCGCTATCACGGTCACCCGGACCTCGTCGCCGAGCGCGTCGTCGATCACCGCGCCGAAGATGATGTTGGCGTCCGGGTGGGCCGCGTCGGTGACCAGTTGCGCCGCGTCGTTGATCTCGAACAGACCGAGGTCCGACCCGCCGGCGATGGAGAGCAGTACGCCGCGCGCGCCGTCCATGCTCTGCTCCAGCAGCGGGCTGGAGATGGCCGCCTCGGCCGCCTCCACCGCCCGGTTGTCCCCGCGCGCGCTGCCGATGCCCATCAGGGCGCTGCCGGCGCCGCTCATCACGCTCTTGACGTCGGCGAAGTCCAGGTTGATCAGACCGGGCGTGGTGATCAGGTCGGTGATGCCCTGCACACCGGAGAGCAGCACCTGGTCGGCCTGGCGGAAGGCGTCCATCATGCTGATCCCCCGGTCGCCCAGGGCGAGCAGCCGGTCGTTCGGGATCACGATCAGGGTGTCGCACTGGTTGCGGAGTTCTTCTATTCCCGCCTCGGCCTGCACCTGCCGGCGCTTGCCCTCGAACGAGAACGGGCGGGTCACCACGCCGATGGTCAGCGCGCCGAGCTTGCGGGCGATGTTCGCCACCACCGGCGCGCCGCCGGTGCCCGTACCGCCGCCCTCACCGCAGGTCACGAAGACCATGTCGGCGCCCTTGAGCACCTCCTCGATCTCGTCGCGGTGGTCCTCGGCGGCGTTCTTGCCGACGTCCGGGTTGGCGCCCGCGCCCAGTCCCCGGGTCAGCTCCCGGCCGACGTCGAGCTTGACGTCGGCGTCACTCATCAGCAGGGCCTGGGCGTCGGTGTTGATCGCGATGAACTCGACGCCCTTGAGCCCAACCTCGATCATCCGGTTGACGGCGTTGACGCCGCCGCCACCGATGCCGACGACCTTGATGACCGCCAGGTAGTTGTGCGGAGGTGTCATCGGGGTCCTTTCCCTTCGAGATTGGCGGCGCCGGCCCGTCACGCGGCCCGGCCGGATCATGGTCGACATCCACCCCCGGTACGAGCGGGCGAAGCGAAACTCTAACCCTCTACTAGAGAGTTATAGTTATGTCAACCACTGATCCTCTCCGGGCAACGTAGGCGTCCGTGCGCCGTCAACCAAGGACCCACCCCGGCGTGTCGCCACGCCCGTCCACAATCGCACCGACCGCACCACCCGGCGGCTCAGCGGATGGTCACCACGTCCGGCGAGCTGACATCGATGGTGTCGCTGTCGTGTCCGAGCAGCGCGGTGGCCACCGTCGCCTTGTCGCCGCTGCGCGCCGAGTCGCCCCAGACCACCGTACGGTCGCCGCGCAGCTTGACCAGGATCCGCGCCGGCCCCTCCACCGCGACCTCGACCAGCTGCTCGCTCAACTGCGGGGTCAGCGCGGCCAGCACCTGCAACGCCGCCCGGGTCGCGGGGTCACCGCCGCCCGGCGATCCGACCCGGACCAGCGGCAGACCGGCCGGCCGCTGCGGCAGCGTCCGGAACACCACCCCCGCACCGTCCACCACGGCGAACTGCCGGCCCTGCGGCACCACCGCCACCGCTGTCCGCTCGACCACCTCGACCAACAGCGTGCCCGGCCACTGTCGGGACACCGTCACCCGCTCCACCGGCGCCAGCCCGCCGACCCGGTCGCGCACCTCGGCCAGGTCCACCCTGGCCAGCGGCCGCCCGACCGGCACCCCGGCGGCCTCGCGTACCTGCTCCGGGGTGGTCAGCGCGGTGCCGGTCACCCGCAGCTCGCCGACCCCGAACAGCGAGGTGCCGTAGACGACCCAGACGACCAGGGCGGCGAGCACCAGCACCCCGCCCACGCCGGCCCAGGGCAGCGCCGCGCGCAGCCGCCGCTGCCGGGCCCGGCGCATGAACCGCCGGGCCGACGGGGGCACCGCGTCACTGCCCGCCCGGACCAGCCGCCAACGCCGCTCGGCACCGCCCCGACCGGTCGCGCCGGGGCCGGCGGAGGCACCACCGCCGGAGCCGGCGGCCCGGCCGCGCGGCGGCGTACCCGGCGTCACGCGCCGGGTGGAGTCGATCCGGCCGCCCCGGGCGCCACGACCGCGTCCCGGACGTCGTCGGCCGCCGGCCCACCGGCGAGCGCGGCGAGCAGTTCGTCGCCCATCAGCGAGATCGGCGGCGCGCCCATGGTCACCACCACGTCGCCCCGACCGGCCCGCCGGACCACCTCGGCCGGCACGTCCGCCCAGGACTCAAGGAAGATCTTCCGGTCCGCCGGCAGCGGCACGGCCGCGGTCAGCGCCGCCGCACCCTCCCCCGGCTGGCGTACCTCGCCGGGGCCGAAGACCTCCAGCATCACCACCTCGTCGGCGATGCCGAGCGCGGCGGCGAGCTGGTCCTGGAGGTCGCGGGTGCGGTAGACCCGGTACGGCTGGAAGACCACCACCAGGCGCCCGTCGCCGGCCACCTCGCGAAGGGTCTGTAGGGACGCGGTCATCGAGGTCGGGTGGTAGGCGTACTCGTCGTAGACCAGGACGCCGCCGACGACGCCCTTGCGCTCGAACCGGCGGCGTACGCCGGGGAACGTCCCGAGGGCGGTCACCGCCGCCGACACCGGCAGGCCCAGCTTCAGCGCGGTCAGCACCGTGGCGGCACTGTTGAGGGCGAGGTGCTTGCCGGGCACCGGTAGCCGGATCTCGCCCAGCGACACACCGTCCAGGGTGGCCTGGTAGCGCGCCCCGGCGGCGGACGAGACCACCTCGGACAGCCGCAGGTCGGCGTCGGCCGCCAGCCCGTACGTGTAGACCGTGCGACCCTCCGCGCGCAGCGCCCCGGCCAGCCGGTGGGTGCCCGGGTCGTCGGCGCAGACGACGACGAACCCGTCCGGGTCGGTCAGTCGGGCGAACTCGCCGAAGCCGGCCTCCAGTCCGGCGTAGTCGCCGTACGTGTTGAGGTGGTCCTCGTCGATGTTGGTGATGATCGAGACGTACGGCCGGTAGCGCAGGAACGAGCGGTCGCTCTCGTCGGCCTCGGCGACGAAGTACTGCCCGCTGCCGTGGTGGCCGTTCGAGCCCACCTCGGAGATCTCGCCACCGATCACGAAGGACGGATCCTCGCCGGCCTGCTGAAGGATCAACGTGAGCATCGAGGTGGTGGTGGTCTTGCCGTGGGTGCCGGCGACGGCGATCGCCCGCCGCCCGGTCATCGCCGCGGCCAGCGCCTCGGACCGGTGCAGCACCCGCAGCCCGCGCCGGTGTGCCTCGACCATCTCCAGGTGGTCCTGCGGGATGGCGGTGGAGTAGACCACCGTGTCGACCCCGTCGAGGTTGGCCGCGTCGTGGGTCATGTGGATGGTGCCGCCGAGGGCGCGCAGGGAGGCCAGCGCCGGCCACTCCCGCAACTCGCTGCCGGAGACGGATATGCCCCGGGTGAGCAGCAGGCGGGCCACCCCGCTCATCCCGATCCCACCGATCCCGATCAGGTGTACGGTGCCCAGGTCCTCGGCGGCCACCGTACCGGCCGGACTGGACTGCGCGGTGTTCATAGGACCAACCTTCTCTTTCGCGGTGTCCCCGGTCACCGGGTCACCGCCTCGTAAACGAAGTCGAGCAACGCCTCGTCGCCGTCGCGCCGGCCGTAGCTCGCGACCGCGGCGCTCATCGCGGCCAGCCGGCGCGGGTCCCGGGCCAGCGGCAGTACGTTCTGCTCGACCCAGCCCGGGGTCAGCTCACCGTCGTCGACGAGCAGGCCGCCGCCGGCCTCGACCACCGGCAGCGCGTTGCGCTTCTGCTCCTGGTTGCTGTGCGGGTACGGCACGTAGACCGCCGGCAGCCCGATCGCGGCCACCTCGGCGACCGTCATCGCGCCGCCCCGGCAGAGCATCAGGTCGGCGGCGGCGTAGCCGAGTTCCATCTCCGACAGGTAGGGCAGCGTCACGTACGGCACCGGCAGGTCGGTGGGGACCGAGACGCCCTCGTTGCGGGCGCCGATCACGTGCAGTACCTGCACCCCGGCGCGGGCGAGCTCCTTGGCCGCCCCGGAGACGGCCAGGTTGATCGAGCGGGCGCCCTGGGAGCCGCCGGAGACGAAGAGCGTGGGCAGGTCGGGTCGGAGCCCGAAGTGGGCCCGTGCGGCGGCCCGCTGGCCCACCCGGTCCAGCGCGGTGATCCCCCGGCGCAGCGGTACGCCGACCACCCGGGCGTCGCGCAGCGACTCGGCCTGCTGTGGCTGGTGCGGGAAGCCCACCGCCACGTGCTTGGTGAACTTCATCCCGAGCCGGTTGGCCACCCCCGGCGGCACGTTCACCTCGTGGATCACGATCGGCAGCTCCCGCCGCCAGGCGGCCAGGTACGCCGGCACCGAGACGTAGCCGCCGAAGCCGACCACCACGTCCGCCCGGACCTCGTCGAGCACCCTGCCGGCCGCCCGGGACGCCTTCAGCATCCGGTCCGGGGTACGCAGCAGGTTCAGGTTCATCGACCGGGGCAGCTGGTACGCCGGGATCTGGCGCAGTTCGTACCCGTGCGGGGGGATGAGTTCGTTCTCCAGCCCGCGGGGCGTACCCACGCAGGTGATCCGTACTCCCGGGTCGTGACGGCGCAGGCAGTCGGCAAAGGCCAGCAGCGGGTAGATATGCCCCCCGGTGCCACCTCCGGCAAGCACTACCGACCGCAGCGGACCCATCAGCGTCTCCTCTCGTTCGCCGAGCCGGCACGCTCCCGTGCCGCCCGACCACCCGCCGCCCGGCCGGCCTCCGGCCGGGCCTGCCCGTCGCGCCGCTTACCCGATCGCGACTGGGGATCACGGGCGGCAGCGCCGGGACTGGTCCCCGGGCGCCGGCCCGTGGAAAGCGGTGGCAACGGGGCCCAGACTAGTCGTACCCATCGGGCCGGCGGGCGGGCGTTCAGGGCTCGGGCCGCGTCCGGTTCGGCGCGGGCGAACGAGGCGAGCATGCCGATCGCGGCGAGGGTCACCACCAGGGCACTTCCGCCGTCGGAGATGAACGGCAGCGGCAGGCCGGTGATCGGCAGCATCCCGGTGACCCCGCCGACGTTGATGATCGCCTGGCTGACCAGCCAGGTGGTCGCGGCGGCGGCGGCGAGCCGCCGGAACGGGTCGTCCACCCGGCGGGCGATCCGCAGGCCGCTGTAGGCCAGCACGGCGAACAGGGCGAGCACGACAACGCAGCCGACGACGCCCAGTTCCTCGGCGACGACGGCGAAGATGAAGTCGTTGTGCGCCATCGGCAGCCAGTCCCACTTGGCGGTGCCCCGGCCCAGGCCGACCCCGAACCAGCCGCCGTGGTCGATCGCGAGGCGGGCCTCCCGCAGCTGGTAGCAGGCGTCCTCGTCGCAGTTGGGCGGCGGGTTCAGGAATGCGGTGAGCCGCAGCAGGCGGTAGTTGTCGGCGTTCGCGGTGCCGGACCCGCCGCCACGGGAGGCGGCGGCGATCAGCAGTCCGACGCCGGCCAGCCCGAGCGCGGACAGGGCGGCGAAGACCCGCATCCGGACCCCGGCCGCCCAGAGCAGGCCGACGACCACGGCGAGCAGGCAGAGCATGGTGCCGAGGTCGTTGTAGCCGACCAGCAGGAAGAGCAGGCCGATCACCGGGAACAGCGGCAGGGCCAGTTCGCGCCAGTAGCCCAGCGCGGCGCCCTTGCGGACGATCAGGTCGGCTCCCCAGAGCACCAGCCCGAACTTGGCCAGTTCCGAGGGTTGCACCTGCACCGGGCCGAGGTGCAGCCAGTTCAGGCTGGCCACCAACGGGCCGAGCTTGCCCGTCTTGTCGTCGGGATCCCCGAACGGGAACAGCAGCAGTAGCCCGTTGAGCACCAGCAGCAGGGCGACCGCCAGGCCGAGCACCGGCGGGCCGACCGCGCGGAAGGTCCGGGCCGGTAGCCGTTGGCAGGCCCAGAAGGCGACCAGCCCGATCACCGCGAAGACGGTCTGTTTGGCCAGCGCGCCGAAGGCGTTGCCGCCCTCGGCGTACTCGGTGACGCTGGTGGCGGAGAAGACCATGGTCAGGCCGATCACCAGCAGCAGGCCGGCGCTGGACAGCAGCAGGTAGTAGGAGGCCAGCGGGCGGTCGAGCAGGCCGCGCAGGGCGGCCAGGCCGCCGGCGAGGTCGAGGTCGCCCGGTCCCGGTCGCACCGGTCCCGGCCGCGTCGGTTTCGGCGCGGACAACCCCGTCGTACGCCCGGAGGCGACGGTCTGCCGCGGATGTTCGCCCGTCATCTCGCCGGCCCCCGGGCCCCACCCAGCGCAGTCATCGGCCCATCATCGACGCTCGCCGTACCGGGTCGGCGCAGGCGGACGGTCGGCGTGTCGGATCCGGGCCGGTCGTGGGTGGTCCGGATCGACCGGGTACGCGTCGAGCCGTACCGGTGCGGCGGGCGGCCCGACGACCCTGTCGGTCGGGCCGCCCGCCGGCCCGGATCAGCTCATCGCGGCGAGGAAATCGCTGTAGAACAGGCCGAGAGCGATCGCGACCCCGATTCCGGCGATGATCCAGAAACGGACCACGATATTGACCTCGCTCCACCCGGCGAGTTCGAAGTGGTGTTGCAGCGGGGACATCCGGAACACGCGTTTGCCCGTGGTACGGAACGAGATGATCTGGATCACCACCGACATCGTGATGATCACGAAGAGGCCACCGATGATCGGCAGCAGCAGCACGGTACGGGTGGACATCGCCATGCCACCGATCAAGCCGCCCAGGCCGAGCGCCCCGGTGTCGCCCATGAAGATCCGTGCCGGCGAGGTGTTCCACCAGAGGAAGCCGACACAGGCGCCGGCCGCCGCCCCGGCTATCAGGGCGATCTCCAGCGGGTCGCGTACCTCGTAGCAGTAGGTCGAGGGTTTGATCTTGTAGTCGGGGTCGGCGCACCAGTGCCGGTACTGCCAGAACGCAATCAGCGCGTACGCGGCGAGCACCATCACCGAGGCCCCGGTGGCCAGACCGTCGAGCCCGTCGGTCAGGTTCACCCCGTTGGTCGAGGCCATCACCACGAAGATGAAGATGATCACCGAGACGATCTTGCCGACTTCGAGCGCGTTGATGTCCCGGATGAAGGAGAGCGTGGTGGAACCCACGGTCTGCCCGTTGGTGCTGGGGAAGTAGAGCGCGATCACCCCGAACACCGCGCCGACCAGGATCTGCCCCAGCAGCTTGCCGCGCTTGTTCAACCCGGCGCTGTTGCGCTTGCGGACCTTCAGGAAGTCGTCGATGAAACCGACCGCGCCGGCGAAGACCATCAGGCCCAGCAGCACCAGCGCGGTGATGGTCGGTTGCACCTGGGCGATCTGCTGGCTCGGCAGGGTGGTCAGGGCCAGGTGACCGGCGACGTACGCGATCACGGTGGCGATGATGAACACCACCCCGCCCATGGTCGGGGTGCCCTTCTTGCCCTGGTGCATGATCGGGCCCTCGGCCCGGATCGGCTGGCCCGCCTTGAGCCGGGTGAACACCTTGATCGCCAGCGGGGTGGCGAAGAGCGACACCAGGAAGGCCACGCCGATGGCGACGATGACCGCCCTCACGCGTCAACCCCTCCGGCGCCGTTCCCGCTCCCGTTCGCGGCGTCGGCGCGCAACGCGTCGACCACCTCCCAGGTGCGGTAGCGCGAGCCCTTCACCAGGACCACGTCGCCGGGGCGCAGTTGGGCCCGTACCGTGGCCACCGCCTCCGCCTGATCGGACACCAGCACCGACATTCCTCCCCAAGTACTCACCGCCGACGCCCCGTGGTGGATCGGCGCCGCCGAGTCACCAACCACGAAGAGCCGGTCGACGCCCAGATCGGCCGCGAGCCGGCCGACCTCATCATGTCCCTGCTGCTCGAACTCGCCGAGCTCGGCCATGTAGCCGAGCACCGCGATGGTCCTCCGGTCCCGGCCGAACTCGGCCAGCGCACGCAGCGCCGCCGACATCGACGCGGGATTCGCGTTGTACGAGTCGTCGATGACCGTCACCCCGTCGGGGCGGTCGAAGACGTCCATCCGGCGGGTCGACACCAGCCGCAGCTCACCCAGTGCGCCGGCCAGGTCGGCCGGTGGCAGTCCCACCTCAAGCGCCACGGCCGCCGCCGCGAGCGCGTTGCCGACCTGGTGGCGCCCGGACAGCCCGAGTCGGACCGGTCGGCTCCCGTCCGGCGTGACCAGCACGAACGAGGCCCGGCCCCGGTCGTCCAGGCTCACCCCGGTGGCCCGTACGTCGGCGTCGTCGGCCTCACCGACCAGCACCACCCTGGCCGTGGTCCGGGAGGCCATCGCCCGTACCCGTGGGTCGTCGGCGTTGAGCACGGCGACCCCGCCGTCGGCCGCGGCCGGCAACGCCTCGACCAGCTCGCCCTTTGCCTGCGCGATCGCCTCGACCGAGCCGAACTCGCCGACGTGGGCGACCCCGACGTTGAGCACCACGGCGATCCGCGGCGGGACCACCCGGGTCAGGTAGCGCACGTGGCCGGGGCCACGGGCACCCTTCTCCAGCACCAGGAAACGGGTCGACTCGTCGGCCTGCAAAGCCGTGTACGGATGCCCCAGCTCGTTGTTGAACGAACCGGGCGGCGCCACCGTCGGGCCGAGCCGGGCGACGAGCTGCGCGATCAGGTCCTTGGTGCTGGTCTTGCCGGAGGATCCGGTCAGCCCGATCACGGTCAGCTCCGGCAGCCGGTCCACCACCGTACGGGCCAGCGGGCCCATCGCGGTCAGCGCGTCGGGGACCAGCACCATCGGCACCCCGGCGATCTCACGGGTGCCGAGCACCGCGACCGCGCCCGCCTGCACGGCTGCGGCGGCGTAGTCGTGGCCGTCGACGTGCTCACCGGGGAAGGCGACGAACAACGATCCGGGCCGGACCCGGCGGGAGTCGAACTCGACCGGGCCGGTGACCAGGGTCGCCGGGTCGGCCCCGACCAGCCGCCCGTCGACCGCCGTGGCCACCTCGGCCAACGTGAGGGCGATCATCGCTGCCCCACCAGGTGACCGAAGCGGGCGGTCAGCGCGGCAGCCAGCTCGACCTTGTCGTCGAACGGGAACACCTGGCCGGCGACCTCCTGCCCGCGCTCGTGGCCCTTGCCCAGCAGTGCGATCACGTCACCGGGCTCGGCCAGCCGTACCGCCTCGTCGATCGCGGCCCGCCGTCCGGCGAGTTCCAGGATCCGGGCGTCGGCGCCGGCCTGCCGCGCGCCCCGGACCACGTCGGCCCGGATCGCGGCCGGGTCCTCGGTACGCGGGTTGTCGTCGGTGACGACCACCAGGTCGGCGCCGTGCGCGGCGGCCGCCCCCATCACCGGCCGTTTCTGCTTGTCCCGGTCACCACCGGCGCCGATCAGGCAGATCACCCGGCCACCTCCCATGGTCAGTTCGCGCAGCGCGGCGAGTACGGCGACCACCGCGTCCGGTTTGTGGGCGTAGTCGACCACCCCGCGCACCGGGCCGGGCGCCTCGACCAGCTCCAGCCGGCCCGGCACTCCGGGACAGGCGGCCACGCCGGCCGCCGCGGTCGCCGGGTCGACCCCGGCGGCGACCAGCATGGCGAGGGCAAGCAGCGCGTTGGCCACGTTGTGCCGGCCGGGCAGCGCCACGGTGGTGTCCAGGGTCAGCCCGTCCGGGCCGAGGGCGGTGAACCGCTGGGCGTAGCCGGAGCCGCTGATCGCGGTGGCCCGCCAGGTGGCGTCCGGGTCACCGGCGGCGGAGTAACTCACCGTGGCCGGCTTGAACAGCGGGCGCAGCGCGGGCTCGTCGAGGTTGAGCACCTCGACGTCGCACCGGCCGTCGAACAGCCGCGCCTTGGCGGCGAAGTAGTCGTCCGCGTCGGCGTGGAAGTCGAGGTGGTCCTGGCCGAAGTTGGTGTAGCCGCCGGCGGTGAACCGGACCCCGCCGACCCGGCCCATGGCCAGCGCGTGACTGGAAACCTCCATCACCACGGCGGTCACCCCGCGCTCCAGGGCGGCGGCGAGCATGGCGTGCAGGTCGGTGGCCTCCGGGGTGGTCCGGACGCTGTCCAGCCGCAGGTCGCCGAGGCGGGTCTCGACGGTGCCGATCAGGCCGGTGACGTGCCCGGCCGCCCGCAGGCCGGACTCGACCAGGTACGCGGTGGAGGTCTTGCCAGCGGTGCCGGTGATGCCGATCATGATCAGTCCGGCGGTGGGCTCCCCGTAGACCGCGGCGGCCACGGTGCCGAGCACCGCGCGCGGGTCCGGTACGACCAGCACCGGCAGTCCGGCGGCGACCGCCGCGGGCGCCCCCGCCGGATCGGTCAGTACGGCCACCGCGCCCGCCGCGACCACCGCCGGGACGAACTCGGCCCCGTGTCGGCGCGATCCGGGCAGCGCCGCGTAGAGATCACCGGGCCGGACCTCGTTGCTGGCGTGGGTCACCCCGGTCACTGCCAGGGAGGAGTCGTCGGGCGGTTGGATCCCGAGCCGGTCGGCGAGTTCGCGGAGCCGGATCGGAATCACCGTGCGTGGACGTGGATTGCCGGGCACGGCGTCAGACCCTACCGGGTCGAGGGACCCGCACCACACAGCCGCCCCGGTGGTTTGCCCGCACCCACCGATGATGTCCCGTATTCGCCGCTCAGCGGGGATAGACAACAAACTTCGGCGGTTTGGTCCCCGTTTGGGGCACCCGGTAATGGGTCAGCGCGAAGTTCATGATCTTCTTGAAGACCGGTGCGGAGACGTCGCCCCCACCACCGCCCGGGGTGTACGCGAACACCGCGACGACGTACCGCGGTTGGTCCGCCGGGGCCATGCCGATGAACGAGGCGACCTCGCCGGGGGCGTACGAGCCGTTGAGCACCCGTGAACCGGTGCCGGTCTTGCCCGCCACCCGGTAACCGGGGATGGCGGCCTTGGTGCCGGTGCCGTCCGGCACGGTCACCACCGCCTCCATCATCTCCCGCAGCGCGGCGGCGTTCTCCGGGCTGATCACCTGCCGGGTCTTCGGCGCCGGGGCGGGCGTACGGGTGCCGTCCGGCGCGATGGTCTCCGCGACCAGGTGCGGCTGGATCCAGGTGCCGCCGTTGGCGATCGTGGCGTACGCGGCGGCCATCTGCAACGGGGTCGCGTCGACGCTGTGCCCGATCGGGATCGACCCGTACGCCGAGCCGCTCCACTGGTCCGGGGGCAGCACCCGGCCGGTCGCCTCGCCCGGCACCCCCTCGCCGGTCGCCTCGCCCAACCCGAACTTCCGCTGGTAGTCGTACAGCTTCTGCGCGCCCAACCGGTCGGCGATCTTGATCGTGCCGATGTTCGACGAGTAGGCCAGGATGCCGGGCAGGCTCATCTTGGCCTGGTTGACGCCGGCCGGCAGTTTGTGGCTGTCGGTGAACACCTTGCCGCCCTTGGTGATGCTGTTGCCGACGGTGACCGTGTCACCGGGCTTGATCACGCCCTCCTCCAGCGCCGCGGCGAAGGTGATCGCCTTGTGCACCGAGCCGGGGTCGACCACGAAACCGGTCGCGGCATCCTCCCGGTCGGTTCCCACGCTTTTCTTCCAGTCGGCCGCGCTGTAGGTCGGATGACTCGCCTGGGTCAGCACCGCGCCGGTCCGGATGTCGATCACGATGGCGGCGGCGATCGTCGCCTTCTCCTCGCGGGCCGCCGCGCTGAGGATGCGCTGGCACTCCCACTGGAGGTCGCGGTCGATGGTGAGCTGGAGCGAGCTGCCCGGCTTGGGCTCGGTCACCACCTTGTCGTAGCCACCGGGGATCGGGCTGTTCAGATCGCCCCGGCCGGCCTCGAAGACCCGCTTGCCGTTGACCCCGCGCAGCAGTTCCTCGTACCGGGCCTCGATCCCCTCCAGACCGCTCATGTCGTCGCCGATGAAGCCGATCAGGTTGGCTGCCAGGTCGCCGCCGGGCACCTCCCGGCGTTCGTCCTGGCCGGTGCCGATGCCGGCCAGGTTCAGCTCCATGATCTGCTTTGCGGTGTCGATCTCGACTCCCCGGGCCAGGTACTGGAACTGGGAGACGAAGCCGTCCGCGCCCTTCGTCCGGCTCAGGTCGGCGACCAGGGTCGAGCGGGGGATGCCAAGCAGCGGCGAGAGCTTGGCGGCGGCGTCCGCCGGGTCCTCCACCATGGTCGGGTCGGCGTACACGTAGCGGGCCTCGACGCTGTGTGCCAGCACCGCGCCGGACCGGTCGTAGATCGAGCCGCGCGGAGCGGCGAGGATCACCGGCTTGAGCCGGTCGTCGACGCTGTCGGCGTACGCCGGGGACTGCACGACCTGGAGGACGACGAGCCGGATGCCGACGGTGGCGAAGAGCGCGAGCGCGAGCATGGTGCCCAGCCGGAGCCGCAGGCGCGAGTCGGCCAGCCGGGGCGGGCTGGGCGGCTTGCGCGGCGCGCGGCGCGGCGCGGCGCCGGGGCGACCGGAACCGCTCGTGGTGGTGGTGCCGGTCCGCCGCCGGGGTGCGGGCACCGGCCGGGCGACGTCGGCGGCTCGGGCGGCGCGCGGTGGTACCGGTCGCCCGGTGCCGGTGCCGCGTCCGGCGGCGGGCTCGGGGGCCTCGCGCCGGGTCCGCGCACCGTTGGTCCGGCCGCCGTCGAGCACCTGCAACGCGGGTCGGAACGGGTCCGCCGATCGGGTGGACCTGGGCGTACGGCGCAGTTCGGGAGCGTCCCGCAGGGTTCGGCCCCGGGGCGTGTAGGCCCGCGCACCGGAGATCCCGCCGAGGCCCGGCTCGCCGTCGGTGGCACCGCCCCGACCGACCCCCCGGCCGCCGGTGTCCCGGTTCGCGCCGCGCGCTCCGGTGTCCCGGCCGGCACCGCGTGCTCCGGTGTCCCGCTCCGAGCCGGACTGTGACGAACCGCGCCGGGACGTGGAGCCGTCCCGGCGCGGTTCATCGGAGCGTGGCGACACGCTAACCCCCCGCGTTCTGCTGACTGGTGATGGCGGGCTGCCCCCCGGCCGGCTGCGGAATGCCGACCACCTGGCCGTCGGGCAGCCGGATGAAAGCCTTGGTGCCGGACTCGACCAGGCCCAGCTTGCGGGCCTGGGCCACCAGGTTGCCCGGTGCCTGGGCGTCGGCGATCTCCTTGTCTAGCCGCTGCTGCTGGAGGTCGAGCGTGGCCTGCTCCCGCTGGAGCTTGTCCAGCCGGATGGCGTTCTCGTTGATCTTGGTGTTGACCACCAGGACCCCGAGCACCCCACCGACCACGACCGCCAGGATCAGCCCGACGAAGGGCGCCTGCGGCACGCTCACCGGCATCGGCGGAGCGACCCGCAGCCGAGGCGCCTCCACCCGACCGCTACCGGCCGGGTGCGCCTCACGGGCGACGTCACGGGCCCGCTGCGCCGCGCCGCCGGCCGGGTGCGCCACCCGGGCCCGCTCCCGCGCCCGCTCGGCGTGGTCCCGGGCGGGCGTCGGAGCCAGCTCCGGTGCCCGCAGCGCGGCACTGCCCTGGGTCGGGAAACTGCCCGGCGTCGGAAACTCGCGCGCCCCCCGGGCACGAGTCTGCTGACCCGGCACCGCCCCAGCCGTACGGGTGCTCCGCTCGGTCGTCGTCCGCTCCGCCACGGTCCGGCCCCCCGACCGTGGTGTACGCGGCTGGGCACCGGATTGATCCCGGTGGTCGCGCTTGTCAACGTTCATGTCCCCTCCCCCTCTACTGCCGTCCCGCCTTCGTCCCCTGGCCCCGATGGCCCCTTCTTCCGGTCCTGGGTGGACCGTCCCAGCGCCACGGCACCGGGGGCGTGCAATGCCTTCGCCCGTCGACGGGGCCGCTCGCGGTCGGCCCGCCCACTCTCCGTCGGACCGGTCGCCCGGTCCGGATCGATCCGTTCCGCCGCCCGCAGTCGTACCGAGGCGGCCCGCGGATTGGCCGCCACCTCCGCCTCGCTCGGCAACTCGGCACTGCGGTTGAGCAACCGCAGCGTCGGGCCGGTGCCGGGCAGTTCGACCGGCAGGTCGACCGGGCCGGTGCTGCGCGCCCGGCCGGCAAACGCCTGCTTGGTGATCCGGTCCTCCAGCGAGTGGTACGACAGCACCACCAGCCGACCGCCCACCGTGAGCGCGTCCAACGCGGCCGGCAGCGCCGCCTCCAGCGCGGCCAGCTCCCGGTTTACCTCGATCCGCAACGCTTGAAACGATCTTTTCGCCGGATGTCCGCCGGTCCGGCGGGCCGCCGCCGGGATCGAGTCCCGGACCAGCTCGGCGAGGAACGCCGAGGAGGTGATCCGGGACCGTTCCCGCTCCCGCAGAATCGCCGAGGCGATCCGCCCGGCGAACCGTTCCTCGCCGTAAAGCCGCAGGATCCGGGCGAGTTCACCGTGCGTGTAGCTGTTGACGATCTCCTCCGCGGTCACCCCGCGGGTCTGGTCCATCCGCATGTCCAGCGGCGCGTCCTGGGCGTAGGCGAACCCGCGGTCGGGCGCGTCGAGTTGCAGCGACGACACCCCGAGGTCGAACAGCAGCCCGTCGACCCCGGGGAGGCCGAGCCGGTCGAGCACGTCCGGCAGCTCGTCGTAGACCGCGTGCACCAGGTGGATCCGGTCGGCGTACCGGGCCAGCCGGGCTCGGGCGTGTGCCAGGGCCTCGGGGTCGCGGTCGAGCCCGACCAGGATCGTTCGCGGGTACGCGGCCAGCACCGCCTCGGCGTGACCGGCGAGGCCGAGCGTGGCGTCGACGTGGACCGTACGGTCGCCCCGGTCCAGCGCGGGGGCGAGCAGCTCAAGACACCGCTCAAGCAACACCGGCACGTGCGTGCCGCGCAGCTCCCCCATGTCGACCCCCACTGACCGGCTTCCTTGTCTGTTCACGTCTGTATGCTGTCAACCGCTCGTCATACCGCCAGATCCCCATCCGCTCTGGCCCGTCGACCCGCCCCTGGTAAGGCCGGTCAGCGGATCGCGCGCCTGGCACCGGGGAAGAGGCGCCAGGAACAGGAGCGGCTGGAGATCTCGCAGTACGTCGGGCGTGTCGGCCCGCCCTACAGCCCGCCGGGCAACACCCCCTCCTCGATGTCGGCGAAGTCGTCTTCGCTTTCCGCGAGGTAGGTCTCCCAGGCGCGCTTGTCCCAGATCTCCACCCGGGTGCTCGCGCCGATGACCACCAGCTCACGGTCGAGCGCCGCGTATTCCCGCAGGTGGCCCGGAATGATCACCCGGCCCTGCTTGTCCGGCACCTCGTCGTGCGCGCTGGCGAAGAACACCCGGCTGTACGCCCGAGCGGCCTTGTGGGTCATCGGCTGCTCGCGCAGCTGATCCGCGATCCGCTGGAACTCGGGCGTCGGGAAGACGTACAGGCAGCGTTCCTGCCCCTTCGTGATCACGACACCTCCCGCCAGCTCGTCCCGGAACTTGGCCGGAAGAATCAGCCGGCCCTTTTCGTCCAGGCGCGGGGTATGAGTGCCGAGAAACACGGCCCAACCCCCTCGCCCTTCCAGCGGCGTTCGCGGCGCCGCTGTCCCCCGGGCCGGCAGGCCCTCCCGGCCCCACCATTGGGCCCCACTCTACTCCACTTCCCTCCACCCGCAACCGGAAACGCAGGGAAACCACGACGGTGTCATTCGCAAAACTGCACGTCAGAGGGGGTGGTGCGAAGTGGAGGGGGCTGCGGCGCCCGCCCGGCGTCCGCTTTCCGACAAAGATCAAATGGGGCCCGAGTAGCGCCCGCCGGCACCCGTCACGCGCCTTTCCGGTGCCGTTCGGGTGACCGTCACCGGCACATCGGGCCCGCGCGCCCCGGTCCGGGAGGAAAGTGGAGGGATCAAGGTCCGGCGGGAGCATCCCGAGGGGACGGGAAAGGTGGAGGGGAATGAGGCGATGTGGCTGTCCGGTAACCTCGCTCGCGTGACGGACGCGAGAATGCCCCTGCGGGCGAAGGTGGCCAGCTCCGTGTCGCGTACCGCGGCTGCGCTGTCAAGGGCCGCCGGCCGCGGCGACGGCTCGGTGATCGGCGGCTGGATCGGACTCAAGATCGACCCGGACCTGCTGGCGCACCTGGCCGCCGGCCGGGCCATCGCCCTCATCTCCGGGACCAACGGCAAGACCACCACCACCCGACTGACCGCCGCCGCCGTGGGCGTACTCGGCCCGGTGGCGACCAACTCCTTCGGCGCCAACATGCCCAGCGGGCACACCTCCGCGCTGGCCAAGGCGGGCAACACCCCGTACGCGGTGCTGGAGGTCGACGAGCACTACCTGGCCCAGGTCCTCGAAGCCACCGAGCCGCACGTGGTCGCGCTGCTCAACCTCTCCCGGGACCAGCTCGACCGGGCCAAGGAGGTCAGCATGATGGCCCAGCTCTGGCGGTCCGCCCTGGTGCGGTACCCGGAGCTGCGGGTGGTGGCCAACGCCGACGACCCGATGGTGGTCTGGGCCGCGACCCCGCCCGAGATGCGCAGCGGGAACCTGAGCACCCCGACGGTCACCTGGTTCAGCGCCGGGCAGCGCTGGCACGACGACTCGTGGGTCTGCCCCGAGTGCGGCTCGCCGATCGAGCGGGCCCAGGACCAGTGGTGGTGCACCGGCTGCTGGCTGCGCCGGCCCGAGCCGCAGTGGGTGGTCGAGGACGACGGCGTGCTCGACCCGTCCGGCGCCTGGCACAAGGTGGTGCTCCAGCTTCCCGGCCGGGTCAACCTCGGCAACGCGGCCACCGCGCTCGCCGTCGCCGCCGAGTTCGGCGTACGGCCGGCCGACGCGGTCTCCCGGCTGGGCGGGGTCGCCTCGGTCGCCGGCCGGTACGCCCAGGTCGTCCGCGCCGGGCGCAACATCCGGCTGCTGTTGGCGAAGAACCCGGCGAGCTGGCTGGAGGCGTTCGACATGGCCGACCACGCGCCGACCCTGCTCTCCATCAACGCCCGCGACCCCGACGGCCTGGACACCTCGTGGCTGTTCGACGTGGACTTCTCGCCGCTGCGCGGCCGGCAGGTGCTGATCACCGGCGACCGGGCGTACGACCTGGCGGTCCGGTTGGACGTGAACGACGTGCCGTTCCGGCACGTGCAGACCTTCACCGAGGCGGTCTCGGCGGTGCCGCCGGGCCGGCTCGAAGTGATCGCGAACTACACCGCGTTCCAGGACATCCGAGCGGAGTTGGACCGTGTCAACTAACTCGTACTTCCCGGTCGACCAGCCGAGCGGGTACGCGATGGCCTCGCCCAGCGGCTCGGAAAGCACGCTGCGGATCGCCTGGCTCTACCCGGATTTGCTCTCCACCTACGGCGACCGGGGCAACATGCTGATCCTGGCCCGCCGGGCGCAGCAGCGCGGCATGCCGGTGGAGACCATCGAGGTCCGCTCCGACCAGCCGCTGCCCACCAGCGCCGACATCTACCTGCTCGGCGGCGGCGAGGACGGGCCGCAGGCGCTCGGCGCGCAGCGGCTGATCGCCGACGGTGGCCTGCACCGGGCGGTCGCCCAGGGCTCGGTCGTCTTCGCCGTCTGCGCCGGTTACCAGCTGCTGGGCGGCTCGTTCTTCGCCAAGGGCGCCAAGTGCGCCGGGCTGGACCTGCTGGACCTGAACTCGGACCGGGGGCCGTCGCGGGCCGTCGGCGAACTCGCCGGCGAGATCGACCCCCGCCTCGGGCTGCCGCCGCTGAGCGGCTTCGAGAACCACGGCGGTCGTACCCACCTCGGCCCCGGCGTCTCCGCGCTGGCCCGGGTCAGCACCGGCATCGGCAACGACGGCAGCAGCGAGGGCGCGTGGCGCGGGAAACTGCTCGGCACCTACTCCCACGGGCCGGCGCTGGCCCGCAACCCGGCCCTGGCCGACCTGCTGTTGCGCTGGGCGACCGGGGTGAACAACCTGCCGCCGCTCAACGACACCTGGCAGGAGCGACTGCGGGCCGAGCGGGTGGCCGGCGTGGCCGCCGCCCGGTCGTGACCGCCCCGCACCTCCGGCGGCTGCTGCGGCAGCTGTCGGACGTGCGGTTCCGCTCGCTGCTGCGGCAGCGCTCCGTGCTGCGCTTCGGGTCGCTGCTGCTGATCCTCGGGCTGTTCGGCCTGGCGCTGCTGCTCGTACAGCCCGATCTGGCGGCGGCGCCACGGCTGGTCGACCGGCTCGGTCCGGCCGCCCCGGTGGCCGCCGTGCTCGGTGGCGCGCTGCTGATGGTGGCCCTGGTCCCCCGGACCCTGATCACGGTGGCGTGGGGCGCGCTGTTCGGCCCGCTCGGCGGGGCCGGCTACACCCTGGCCGCCGCGCTGGTCGCCGCCGCGCTCGGCTTCACCGTCGGTCGGTTGCTCGGCCGCGACTTCGTCGCCGAACGGGTACGCGGCCGGCTGGCCCGCCTCGACGGCTGGTTCAGCCGACAGAGCGTGTTCGGCGTGATCACCGTACGGCTGTTGCCGATCGGCGGGTTCGGCCTGGTCAGCTATGGCTACGGCACCACCGGCGCCCGGGTGGTCCCGTTCCTGATCGGCAGCGTCCTGGCCTCGGTTCCGTCCGCCTTCGGCTACGCCGCCATCGGTGCCGCGGTAGCCAACCCTGACGAGTTCAACTGGCTGTCAGTAGCCCCGGCAAGCTTCGGCCTAATCGCCGCCGCCATCCTCATCACCCGCTGGCGCAGGGCGGAACAAGCCCACCGCCGCTCCCCCGCCCCGTAACACCCCCGCGTTGATCTTGCAGTTGTGGCGGTACCCATATCGCTCGAAAGGGAGCAATACGGGCACCACAACTGCAAGATCGACGCTATCGAGGGGTTAGGGGACGATGCTGACCATGCGGTTGGGGATGACGATGACTTTGCGGGGGGGCTTGCCGGCCAGGTGGTCGGCGACCTCGGTTAGGGCGGCGGTGCGGACGGTTTCCTCGGACGCGTTGGCGGGGACTTCGACTCGGCCGCGGACCTTGCCGTTGATCTGGACGGGGTAGGTCACCGTGTCGGCGACCAGCAGGGCCGGGTCGGCGACCGGGAAGGACGCGTACGTCAGGGAGGTGTCGTGGCCCAGTCGCTGCCACAGTTCCTCGGCGATGTGCGGGGCGAACGGCGCCAGCATCAGCACCAGCGGCTCGGCCACCTCGCGGGGCGTGCCGGCCAGCCGGGTCAGGCCGTTGGTCAGCTCGATCAGCTTCGCGATGGCGGTGTTGAACCGGATCCCGTCCATGTCGGCCCGTACGCCGTCGATGGTCTTGTGCAGCAGCCGCCGGGTCGGCTCGTCGGCCGGTGACTCCACCACCCGCGAGGCGCCGGTGTTCTCGTCGACCAGGGCGCGCCAGGCCCGTTGCAGGAACCGGTACGACCCGACCACCGCACGGGTCTCCCACGGGCGGGAGACCTCCAGCGGGCCCATCGACATCTCGTACACCCGGAAGGTGTCGGCACCGTACGCCGCGCACATGTCGTCCGGGGTGACCACGTTGCGCAGGGACTTGCCCATCTTGCCGTACTCGCGGGTGACCTGGTTGTCACCGTGGAACCAGGAGCCGTCCCGCTCGACCACCTCGGCGGCCTCGACGTAACGCTCCCGCTCGTCGGTGTACGCGTACGCCTGGATCATGCCCTGGTTGAACAGCTTGCGGAACGGCTCGACCGACGAGACGTGCCCCAGGTCGTACAGGACCTTGTGCCAGAACCGGGCGTACAGCAGGTGCAGCACGGCGTGCTCGGCGCCGCCGACGTACAGGTCGGTGCCGCCGGGGTCGCCTGCGTCGCGCGGACCCATCCAGTACGCCTCGTTGTCCGGGTCGACGAACCGGGTCTCGTTGGTCGGGTCCAGGTAGCGCAGCTCGTACCAGCAGGAACCGGCCCACTGCGGCATCACGTTGGTCTCGCGGGTGTAGCGCTTGGGCCCGTCGCCCAGGTCCAGTTCCACCTCCACCCAGTCGGCCTTGCGCGACAGCGGGGTCTCCGGGTTGGAGTTGGCGTCGTTCGGGTCGAACGTGCGCGGGGCGAAGTCCTCCACCTCGGGCAGTTCGACCGGCAGCATCGACTCCGGCAGCGCGATCGGGGTGCCGGCCTCGTCGTAGACGATCGGGAACGGTTCGCCCCAGTAACGCTGGCGGCTGAACAGCCAGTCGCGCAGCCGGAAGGTGACCGCGCCCCGACCGTACCCGTTGGTCTCCAGCCAATCGATGATCCTGGCCTTGGCCTCGGTCACGGCCAGGCCGTCCAGGTCCAGGCCGCGCTCCGGCGCGGCGCTGTTGATCGCCGGGCCATCCCCGGTGTACGCGTGGCCGTCGAAGCCGGCCGACGGCGCCACGGTACGGACGATCGGCAGGTCGAACACCTCGGCGAAGGCCCAGTCCCGCTCGTCCTGTCCGGGTACGGCCATGATCGCCCCGGTGCCGTAACCGGCCAGCACGTAGTCCGCGACGAAGATCGGGATCGGCGCACCGGTCACCGGGTTGGTGGCGTACGCGCCGACGAAGACACCGGTCTTCTCCTTGGTGTCGGCCTGCCGTTCCACGTCGGTCTTGGCGGCGGCCGCCTCGCGGTACGCCTCGACGGCGGCCCTCGGGTTGGCGTGCCCGCCGGTCCAGGCGTCCTTCGTCCCCGCCGGCCAGGCGGCCGGGGTCAGCAGGTCGACCAGCTCGTGCTCGGGGGCCAACACCACGTAGGTGGCACCGAAGATGGTGTCCGGGCGGGTGGTGAAGACCCGGATCGGTTCGATGTCGACGGCGGGCGGGGCGATCGGGAAGTCGATGTGCGCGCCGACCGAACGGCCGATCCAGTTGCGCTGCATCAGCTTGATCGGCTCCGGCCAGTCCAGCCGGTCCAGGTCCTCCAGCAGCCGGTCACCGTACGCGGTGATTCGCATCTTCCACTGCTTCAGGTTCCGCTTGAACACCGGGAAGTTGCCCCGGTCGGAGCGCCCGTCGGCGGTGACCTCCTCGTTGGCCAGCACCGTGCCCAGACCCGGACACCAGTTGACCGGTGCCTGCGAGACGTACGCCAGCCGGTGGTCGTCGACGACCACGCGCCGCTGGGGCCCGGACAGCTCGGCCCAGGCCCGGCCGTCGGGCAGGGCCCGGATGCCGGACTCGAACTCGGCGATCAGCTCGCTGATCGGGCGGGCCTTGCGGGCCTCGTCGTCGTACCAGGAGTTGAAGATCTGTAGGAAGATCCACTGGGTCCAGCGGTAGAAGTCGACGTCGATGGTGGCCACCGAGCGCCGGTCGTCGTGCCCCATGCCCAGCCGGCGCAGCTGCGCCCGGTACCGCTCGATGTTCGCCTCGGTGGTGGTCCGGGGGTGGGTGCCGGTCTGCACCGCGTACTGCTCGGCCGGCAGGCCGAACGCGTCGAAGCCCATCGCGTGCAGCACGTTGCGACCGGCCATCCGCTGGTAGCGGGCGTACGAGTCGGTGCCGATGTAGCCCAGCGGGTGCCCGACGTGCAGCCCGGCGCCGGACGGGTACGGGAACATGTCGAGCACGTACAGCTTCTCCGCACCGGCTCGCGGGTGGTCCGGGTCGGCGAGCGGCCCGACCGGGTTCGGCGCGTGGAACGTGCCCCACTTCTCCCAGCGGTCCTGCCACCGCTGCTCGATCTCCCCCGCCAGAGCGGCGGTGTACCGGAAGGGCGGGGTATCCGCCGCCGGCTCGACAATGTCAGTCACG
Organism: Micromonospora sp. NBC_01699; assembly: GCF_036250065.1. Lineage (NCBI taxonomy): Bacteria > Bacillati > Actinomycetota > Actinomycetes > Micromonosporales > Micromonosporaceae > Micromonospora > Micromonospora sp. NBC_01699. The sequence continues at coordinate 5,937,950 of NZ_CP109199.1, forward strand.
TCGTCTCCTCGCCGCGCTCACCGTTGTGCGTACACGGGCACGTTTCGCATTTCAGGGCATGCATATCCGGGCACAAAAAAGCCCCTCACACAGGAGGGGTAGCCGTGCTGTCGCGCTCGGTGGCGTCAGCACGGCTCGCTAAGAAGCAGGTAGGCCCGGGCCATGCCGCGGAGTCTACGCCCTCACCCGACGGGCTGTCGCGCCCGGTTCCACGGGTCGACGGTACGGGGCCGACCGGTCAGCAGGACCGTACGTGTGGTCGGCTTGAGCGTGAGTTCCGGCTAGCCTGATTCCATGCGGTTGATCCGGGCGCGCCCCGCGACCGTATTTTCCCGCGAACCTTACGGCCGTCCCAGCGAGTCTGGACAGAGAAGAAGCCGTGCTGCGACGAGGAGGAGGCCCGTGACACAACAGACGTGGGACGAGTTGGGCGGCGCACTACAACCCGACGAGTTCCGTACCGCCAGCGAAGCCATCGTGGCCAACATCGAACAGGTCATCGAGGGCAAGACCGCGACGGTACGGCTCGCGCTCGCCGTCCTGCTCGCCGAGGGCCACCTCCTGATCGAGGATGTTCCCGGGGTTGGCAAGACCAAACTCGCCAAGGCCCTCGCCCGTTCGATCGACTGCTCGGTCCGCCGGATCCAGTTCACCCCCGACCTGCTGCCCAGCGACGTCACCGGGGTCAGCGTCTACAACCAGGAGACGCACGACTTCGAGTTCAAGCCGGGCGCCGTCTTCGCCAACCTGGTCGTCGGCGACGAGATCAACCGGGCCTCCCCGAAGACCCAGTCGGCGCTGCTGGAGTGCATGGAGGAACGCCAGGTCACGGTCGACGGGGTGACCTACGAGCTACAGACCCCGTTCATGGTGATCGCGACCCAGAACCCGATCGAGATGGAGGGCACCTACCCGCTGCCCGAGGCGCAGCGCGACCGGTTCACCGCCCGGATCGCGATGGGCTATCCCGACGCCGGATCGGAACTGGCGATGCTCGACGGGCACGGTGGCCGGGACCCGCTGCACGCGCTGCAACCGGTCGCCGACGCCGCCACCGTACGCCGGCTGATCGCGACCGTACGCGACATCCACGTCGCCGACGCGGTCAAGCAGTACGCCGTCGACCTGGTCACCGCCACCCGCGAGGCCCCGGACCTGCGCCTCGGCGCCTCCCCCCGGGCCACCCTGCAACTGCTGCGCACCGCCCGTGCGGTAGCCGCACTGGAGGGTCGGGACTACGTCCTTCCGGACGATTTGCAGGCCCTCGCCGTACCGGTGCTCGCCCACCGGATCATCCCCACGGCGGACGCGCAGCTCGCCCGGCGGACCACCGACGCGGTCGTCTCCGACCTGGTGCACCGGCTGCCGTTGCCACACGAACGGCAGCAGCGCTCGCAGTACGACACCCGGCCGGCGACTCCCCCGGACGGCAAGGGTCGATCCCAGTACGAGCCGCGGAGGCGGTGACCGTGCGCGAGGCACTGCGCGGTCTCACCACCCGTGGCCGGTCCTTCCTCGCCGCGGCGGTGGCGGCGGCCATCTCCGCGGCGATCCTGGGTGAACGGGACCTGCTCCGGGTGGCCGTGCTGCTCGGCGTACTGCCGCTGCTGGCCGCCGCGTACGTCGGCCGCAGCCGGTACAAGCTGGCCTGTTCCCGGTCGCTGGAACCGCAGCGGGTGCCGATCGGTGCCAGTTCCCGCGTGGTGCTGCGGCTACAGAACATGTCCCGGCTGCCGACCGGGACGCTGCTGCTGGAGGACCGGCTGCCGTACGCGTTGGGCAGCCGGCCCCGGGTGGTGCTGGAACGGCTCGGCGCGCACCAGGCCAGCTCGGTGGCGTACACGGTGCGCGCCGACGTACGCGGCCGGTACGAGGTCGGCCCGCTGGTGGTCCGGCTGACCGACCCGTTCGGGCTGTGCGAGCTGACCCGCGCGTTCCCGAGCGTCGACCGGCTCACCGTCATCCCCCAGGTCACCCCGCTGCCCCAGGTGCGACTGGCCGGCGAGTACGCCGGCACCGGCGACAGCCGGGCCCGCTCGGTGGCGGTGCACGGCGAGGACGACGCGGCGACCCGGGAGTACCGGCGCGGCGACGACCTGCGCCGGGTGCACTGGAAGTCCACCGCCCGCACCGGCGAGCTGATGGTGCGGCGGGAGGAACAGCCCTGGGAGAGCCGGGCGACCGTGGTGCTGGACACCCGCGCCACGGCGCACCGGGGCGAGGGGCCGACGGCCAGCTTCGAGTGGGCGGTCTCGGCCGCCGCGAGCGTCGCCGTGCACCTGCGCCAGTCCGGTTACAAGCTGCGACTGGTCACCGGTTCCGGAATGGACGCCGACGCGAACGAGGGCGCCGGCGAGGGCCTGCTGCTCGACCACCTCGCCGACGTACGGCTGAGCCAGCGCGGTGACGTCGCCAGGCTGGTCGAGCAGGTCCGGCAGCGCTCCGACGGCGGCCTGGTGATCGCCATCCTCGGCACGCTGAGCGTCGCCGAGGCCGAGGTGCTGGCCGGGTTGCGCGGCAACGGCGCGACCTGCCTGGCGTTCCTGGTCGACAGCACCACCTGGCTCACCCTGCCGGCACCGGCGCGGACCGAGGCCGACCACGCCCACGGCGCCGCCGTGCTGGCACTGATGCAGAGCGGCTGGCGGGTGATCCCGGTCGAGCACGGCAGCCGGATGCCCGCCCTCTGGCCGCAGGCCGCCCGTGGGTCGCAGGGCTTCGCCTGGCGGGCCGCGATGGCCGAGACGGTCGCCGGAGGGATGCGATGAGGGGACGACGTCATCTCGGGTTCGTCGCCGCGGCGGCCACCCTGCTCGCCGCCGCGCCGCTGTCGGCGATCTTCGAACGGTGGACCTGGCTGCTCCAGTCGGCGCTCGCGGTCGCGCTGATCGCCGGGGTCGCCACCCTGACCCGGGCGCTACGGGCACCGGTCTGGGCCCAGGCGCTGAGCATGCTCGGCGCGTTGCTGCTCGGCCTGACCTGGCTGTTCGGCAGCGGCGAGGAACTGCTCGGCGTGCTGCCGACGCCCGACACGATCGCGCACTTCGGCTCGCTGCTGAGCGCCTCGGCGACCGACATGCAGTCGTACGGGGTGAAGGTGCCGGACACCAAGGGGCTGCTCTTCGTCACCGTACTGGGGGTGGGTGGGGTCGCGATCGTGGTGGACCTGCTCACCGTCGGGCTGCGCCGGCCGGCGCTGGCCGGGCTGCCGATGCTCGCCATCTACTCGGTGCCGGTCGCGGTGTACGTCGACAACGTGCCGGCGGTGCCGTTCGTCGTCGGCTCGGTCGGCTTCCTGTGGCTGCTGGTGGCCGACAACGTCAACCGGGTCCGGCACTTCGGGCGCCGGTTCACCGGCGACGGACGCGACGTCGACATCTGGGAGCCGTCCCCGCTGGCGGCGGCGGGCCGGCGGCTCGCGGTGGTCGGGGTGGTGCTGGCGGTGCTGCTGCCGCTGGCCGCGCCGCAGATGACCGACGGGCTGCTCAACCGGTTCAACAACAGCGGCACCGGGGCCGGTGGCGAGGGCAACGGCCGGGGCGGCGCCGGTGGCGGGGTCCAGTTGTTCGCGGCCCTGCGCGGCCAGCTCAACCAGACCACGGTCACCGACTACGTGAAGGTCACCACGAACGAGCCCGATCCGTTCTACCTGCGGTTCGGGGCGGCGGACCAGCTGCGTTCGGGTGGCTTCGAGGTCCGTACGCCGACCGGGACACCGCTGAACCGGATGCCCGATCCGCGCGCCTCGGCGGCACCGGGGGTGTCGTTCCAGACGTACCGGGCGCAGGTCGAGGTGACGAACTTCAACATGCCGCTGTTGCCGATCTACTCGAACCCGCTGTCGGTGCAGAACCTGGACGCGAACTGGCTCTACGACCGGGGCACCCAGACCGTGTTCTCCAGCCGGCGGCAGTCCAAGGGCAAGAAGTACTCGTTCGACTACGTCCGGTCGACGTACGGCCAGAAGGTGCTGGACGCGGTGCCGCCGCTGTCGCGCAGCGACCCGATCCAGCGGCAGTTCACCGACGTGCCGCCGGTGCCGCAGGTCGACGAACTCGTCACCCGGCTGACCGAGGGCAAGCAGACCCAGTACGCGAAGGTCCGCGCGCTCTACGACTACTTCTCCCGGCAGAACGGCTTCAGCTACAGCCTGAGCACCCAGGGCGGCACCAGCGGTGAGGACATCGTCAACTTCCTCACCAGCAAGGTCGGCTTCTGCCAGCAGTACGCCGCGGCACTGGCCTGGCTGGTCCGGGCGGCCGACATCCCGAGCCGGGTGGCGTTCGGCTTCACCGTCGGCAGCGGCCGGCAGGACAACACGTACACGCTGACGAACCTGAACATGCACGCCTGGACCGAGGTCTACTTCTCCGGCATCGGCTGGGTCCCGTTCGACGCCACCCCGGCGGCGAACGTGACCGGCTCGACCCGTACCGAGTACGCGCCCGACACCGACGCGCCCGATCCGGTCGCCCCGGCGGCGGTGCCGAGCGCGGCGCCGGGCGCGGGCAGCACGGCCGGGCCGAACCCGGACGATCGGCTGGACCGTGGCTTCGACGACGGGATCGTGGGCGCCGACGGGCAGGTCGCCGCCTCGGCGACCACCTGGCCGTACTGGGCCGGTGGCTCGGTACTGGCGGTGCTCCTGCTGCTCGCCGTACCGGGACTGCTGCGGGCCTCGATGCGGCGGCGCCGGCAGGTGGCGACGGCCACGGCCACGGCGACGACCGTGGCCACCTCGGCCGACGGTGATCCGCCGCCGGGCGTGGCTCGGGTGGTGGTGACCGGTGCCGAGGCCGAACGGGCCCGCGCCGACGCCCACGCCGCCTGGGACGAGTTGGTCGACACGATGGTCGACTTCCGGGTCGACGTGGACCGGACGGAGACGCCTCGGGCGACCGCCGACCGGTTGGTGGCCGAGGGCCTCAGTGCCGGCGGGGCGGACGCCGCCCGGCTGCTCGGTCGGGCCGAGGAGCGGGCGAGGTACGCCCGCGCCCCGCTGACCGGTGAGGAACTGAACCCGGCCCTGCGCGCGGTACGTGACTCCCTCGCGGCTCGGGCGGATCGGCGTACCCGGCTGTTGGCGGCGGTGCTGCCGCCGTCGGTGCTGCTGCGCTGGCGGTTGGCGATCATGGACGGCTCGGGCCGGTTCGTCACGGCCAACGGCCGGTTGCGCGAGGGCCTGCTCCGCTGGAGCCCGCGCCGACTGCTCGCCAACCGGGCGAGGTAGCCGGCAGTAGGTAAGCGGAAACCCGTGGGGCCCGGAACCAGTGTTCGGTTCCGGGCCCACGGGTTCCCTCCCCCGCCCCCTGCCCCCCTGCCCCCCTGCTCCGCGATCTAGGGCATATGGTGGTGATCAGAGATCAACAAGCCACCATATGCCCTAGATCGCGGGCGGAGTGGGGGGAGGGAGGGAGGAGGGAGGAGGGAGGGGGGCTTGGGGGGTTGGGGGGTTGGGCAGCATTGGGGGGATTCTGACGAGGGGGATCTCGTTAGGGCGAATCACCGGAAAGTGAACAGACATCATCGCCGGATACCGTCTGAGGTGTCCGGCGAAGCCGCCTCGCGGGCGAACCCGCGAAGGCGGAACCACCCGATGTCAGCGGTGGCCTTCCGGCCGCTGCCGCCACCGGTCTTCGAGACGGTCGAGCAAAGACATCCGCCGACCTCGCGTGCGCCGACTGGTCGAACCACCGACCACGCGCAGATCGGGCGTTTGCGCCTTGCGATGGGACTGCATCGCAAACGCGGCCGCACCGAGCATGACCACGAAGCCAGCCACTCCGATGAGCGGAGTCTTGTCCACCGTGCCGTAAACGACCAGTGCAAGGCCAGCGATGATCACGCCAGCGGCGACGAGCAGGCGACGTCGCGCGTGGAAACGCGGGTCGCTGGCACGCACAGCCGAGGCGAATTTGGGGTCCTCGGCAAGCGACTGTTCGATCTGCTCGAACAGCCGCTGCTCGTGCTCCGAGAGCGGCACGGCACTCCTCCCCGGTCACGTTGAGTCGATCCGGTCGGACCGACAGACCGTGGCAGCCAACCGGCTGCTTAGCGCAAGTCTACGAGGGGGGTCGGCGCTCGGAAAGCGGGACGACCTACGGTCGTGCCTGATTTTCCGTCCGGCGCAGGTCATCACGCCCCAAGAGACTCGCAGGGCGCACGATCGCACGCCCAAAACGGGCGGCCGCGGCATCCGCCGCCGCCTCCGCGTCCCGCCAACCGTGCTCCGGTTCGCCGAGCGCGAGCTGCCGGGGAGTCGCCCGCTCGTCGGCCAAGCCCTCCATTCGTACCCCTACGAGGCGGATTCGGTCAGTCACATTGAGCGCTACGAACAGGGCCCACGAAACCTCGAACAGCTCATGGGCGACGTCGGTGGGGCCACCGAGGGTCCGGGAGCGGTTGACCGTACGGAAATCGGACAGCCGTACCTTGATCGACACTGTCCGCCCCACCTGACCCGCTCGGCGCAGGCGCACCCCGACCTTCTCGGCCAGGGCCAGCAACGCCCGCCGGATCTGCTCCGGATCGGCGACGTCGGTGTCGAAGGTGACCTCGGCACCGATCGACTTCTCCACCTGGTCCGGACTCACCCCGCGCGGATCCCGGCCCCAGGCCAACTCGTGCAGGTGCCGGGCCGCCGCCTCACCCAGCGCCCCGCGCAGCATCTCGACCCGGGCCTGGGCGAGATCGGCGACGGTGGTCAGCCCCAGCCGGCGCAGCGTCTCCGCGGAGCGCTCCCCCACCCCCCAGAGCGCCTCGACCGGCAGCGGATGCAGGAATTCGAGCACCAGCCCGGCCGGCACCACCAGCAACCCGTCCGGCTTGGCCCGGGTCGACCCGAGTTTGGCCACGAACTTGGTCGGGCCCACCCCGACCGAACAGGTGATCCGTTCCTGCTCGACCACCCGGGCCCGGATCATCCGGGCGATCTCCGCCGGGCGCCCCAGCAGCCGCCGGGCCCCGGACACGTCGAGGAACGCCTCGTCCAGCGAGAGCGGCTCGACCAGCGGGGTGACCCCGCGGAAGATCTCCATCACCGCCCGGGAGGCGGCCGAGTATTCGGCGAAGTCCGGCGGCAGGAACACCGCGTGCGGGCAGAGCGCCCGCGCCCGCATCGACGGCATCGCGCTGCGCACCCCGTACCGCCGGGCCTCGTAGCTGGCCGAGCTGACCACGCCGCGCGGACCGATCCCGCCGACCACCACCGGCCTGCCGCGCAGCTCGGGTCGCTTGCGCACCTCGACCGCCGCGAAGAACGCGTCCATGTCGACGTGCAGAATCGGGCAACCCTCGTCGTCGCCGTCCGGCCCGAAGCGCGGATCACCGTCGCCCCGCACCGCCTGGCTCCGCCCCATAACCGCAGGCTAGCCCCCCGGTACGACAGACCCGGCGGGATGTCGGACGGTGCGCCCGGATCGTCGGCCCGACCGGTGAGCTGATGCGGGTCGCCTGCCCCGGTTCCCTCGGTGGGCTGTGGCGGTTTGTTACCCCTGGAGGGGTAGTGAAACGCCACAGCGCCGCGCGGCGGGCCAACCCTTGACTTCGAGCGCACCTCAACTCGTAGCGTGGCCGACGGATCCCTCACCGAATGGAGTTCCTCGAATGCAAACCGTCGCTCTGGGCCGCACCGGCGAGCAGGTCAGCCAGCTCGCCCTCGGCTGCATGCTGATGGGCACGATGACCGACGAGCAGACGTCGTACGCGATGCTCGACCGCTACCTCGACGGCGGCGGCACCTTCCTCGACACCGCCAACTGCTACGCCTGGTGGCCCGGCCCACCGTTCCGGGGTGGCGAGAGCGAGTCCCTGCTGGGCCGCTGGTTCGCCCGCAGCGGGCGCCGCGACCAGGTCTTCCTCGCCACCAAGGGCACCGCCTGGGTGGCCGACCCGGCGGCCATGCTCGACGGCCGGGTCCAGCCCCCCGACGGCTACTCCGGTGCCGGCGCCGACACCCTGCGCCGCGAACTGGACGACAGCCTGCGCCGGCTCGGCACCGACCACGTCGACCTCTACTACGTGCACGTGGACGACCGCTCCACCCCGCTGGAGGAGACCCTGGAGGCGCTCGCCGGCCTCGTCGCCGCCGGCAAGATCCGCTACCTCGGCTGGTCCAACGTGCACACCTGGCGGCTGGAACGGATCCGCCAGCTCTGCGACCGGTACGGCTGGCCGGCGCCGGTCGCCCTGCAACAGCAGCACTCCTACCTGCGCCGCCGCCCCGGCGTCGACCACACGGCCATCGTCGACGACGAGCAACTCGACTACCTGCGGGCGCACGACGACCTGACCCTGGTGGCGTACTCGCCGATCCTGAAGGGCAGTTACGACGACGCGACCAAGCGGCGGGAACATCCGGTGCTGGACCCGTACCGGGGTGCCGACTCTACCGCGCGGCTCGCCGTACTGGACGCTGTCGCCGCCGAACTCGACGTCACCCCGAACCAACTCGTCCTGGCGTGGCTGCTGCACCAGGACAGCCCCACCCTGGTTCCCCTGATCGGCCCCAGAACCCTCGCGCAGTATGAGGCCGCCCTCCCCGCCCTGGACCTCAAACTCACCCCCGACCACCTCACCCGCCTGAACCAGGCCACCGCCTGACCCCACCCACCCCGCGACGCCGCGATCATCGGGGGACGGCGTCACAACCAGGTGTACGCGGAGACGGCGCCTGCCCGCCGTACCCGAACCCGATCGTGCGGCGAAACAGCCCGCGTCAACCCGATCAAAGCCAGCCCTCCGCTCCAGCAGCCCTAAACGATCCCGAACCTCCACCACCCCCCTGCACCCACCGATTTCGTCAAGTGATCTTGCACTGGCGTCTGAGCCAGGACACTCATCCGGATTGGCACACGACCACAAGCGCAAGATCGTCTCGCTAACCGGTGGGGTGGGGGTGGTGGGGGCGTAGGGAGCCACCGGTCGCCCCTGGGGCGAGTGGTCGCCGACAAGTGGGAAGTTCGGGTGTTTCGTCAGCGTGGAGGCGGACCTACCCGAGCGTTTCGAGTCATCGGTCACGGATGGCGCAAGGAGCAGCACCTACCGTTGCCGTCGATATTCATCGATGGTTACGGTGCGGTGCCTGGTTGTGATCGGAGCACCATAGGGGAGGTCTCGTGAGGATCACCAGAACGGTGCTCGCTGCCGGTCTGGGCGTCGTGTCGATCGCGGTGGCGCTGCCGGCGTCGGCTTCGACGGCGGTGGAACCTGCGGCGCCGCATGCCGCCATGTTCGTGCCGTCGGCGCTCGCGGTGCCGGGAATCGCACCATCGGATGCGGACGAGACCGCGGTCTACCTGGACAGCACCGGGCGGGTCATGCCCAGGGCCACCGGCCCGGATGGGGCCACGCAGCGGGCGCTGATCGGCTGCACGCCGTTCAGTGGGAAGGACAACCCGCACTGGTCGGATCCGGACGTGTCCGGTCACGGCTACTGGGACAAGGGAACGTGCAGCAACAACCGCGCCAACGTGTACAACTGCCTCTACGAGTTCTACACGGACAACACCTGGCGGCAGAAGGCGTGCTCGCCGGTCGAGGAACTCGCCCCTGGCGGCGGGAGCGCCAACCGCACCGTGGCGCGCGTGAGGTGTGCCGACAGGACCAACACGTCGTGGCGCAACCACGTGGACGTCGATGTGATCGGCGAGATCGACACCGGCGAGACGCCGCATAACCAGGCCATCGTCGACTGCCGGGTGTACTAATACCTCAGAGGCGGCACCGTCTCGGGCCGCCAGTACCGGAGGGGAGCGAGCGTGCCGGAGCGCAGCGTCACCGCACGACCGGGAGTGGCGCCCGGGGCCCGTCAGGTTGCGGGCACCATGTTCGCTGCCCTGTACGGTGAGCTGATTCCGCACGCCTGGCGCGATTCCGAGTCAGACCTCGATGCCTACTCGCTGTTCTACCACCGGTCGATCGCGATGGGATGGCTTGACGACACATCCGCCGGGGGTGGCGCCGAGGACCGTATGCGCCGTGCGCCCGGGCTGTGGGGCATGAACGACGCCGGATGGCAGCACCCTCGCGACGCGGCGGGAACCGGACTGGTTTCCTGGTTTCAGGTCGACGCCAGCGCGGTGGCCGGCGACCGGCCGCTGCCGGTGCAGCCGTTCCTGCGCTGCGCGCAGGAGGCGACAGCGCGGGCCGGCAGACTGGACCTGTCCGCGGTGCAGGTGCTCCTGCCGGTGCAGGGCCTCGATCCCACGTCGCGCCCGCCGTACGCGCCGGTGCCGGCGATGCTGACCAGGCAGTGGTTCACCGAGTGCGGCCCGGAGGCGAGGACCTCGGTGGAGGTCGACATCAACAGTGGCCGTGACCCGTCGATTCCCGCCGCCGCGCGGCAGCTCACCGAACATTTCGCCCGCCTTGAGCAGGACGTGTTCGTGTGCCGTTCCCACGACATCACCGAACACGACGCCGTGCTGCCTCCACCGATCACCGACCAATCCTGGAATGGCCCGCCCCTGCACGCCGTGGTCTTGCGCGGCGACCTCGCCGAGTGGTCGTGCGACGCGATCGGCTGGCTGGCCGAGGTCACCGCCGACACCGCCGCCGGGCTCGGCGTCCGTTCGCCGCTGCTACTCACCGTCACCCGCACCAATCTCATCAATCACGAGCCGGACACCACGGCGTAGCGCGACATCAACGACCGATTCCGGCACGGCCACGCTGATGTTCGGTAGGCGGCACGTCTGCGCTGTCGCGTGCAGTTGGTCGGCGCCAACCAGCCGGCCCCACCTTCCGACAGCCGCAGTAGCCCCGGATGCGGAAACGCTCCCGGCCATCTCGGTCGGGAGCGTTTCCGGGTTGTCTGCGGTCGCGATCAGGCGACGGGGCCGATCTTCTTGGCGAAGGTCACGAACCCCTGCCACTGCGCCGGACCGAAGGCCAGCGTGCCGCCATCACGGTCCTTGGTGTCCCGGACAAGCACGCGACCGGGCAGGTTGTCGGCCACCTCGACGCACTCATTCGCGCCGCCGCTGCTGCGCGTGCTCTTGCGCCACCGCGCACCCGTTAGATCCATGTGTCTGCCACTTCCTTCATCAGGTCGACTGACTGGCCGTGCGGTAGTGCCTCACCCCTGACGGCCTCCCACGCTGCCTGCATCGCCTTGATGCGGTCCGCATGGTTGACCAGGTAGCCCTTTACCTGGTCGTCCAGGTACCCGATGATGCTCTGATCCGCTGCGGTGGCGAGCACGAAAGGTCCGCTCAGCCCAGCGTACGCGCCGACGGTGTCCGGCACGACGTGCACGCGGACGTGAGGTTCTTCGCACGCTTTGATGATGGCCTGTATCTGCTCCCGCATGACCGCCGGTCCACCGACCGGCCGGCGCAGGACGGAGTGGTCGATCACGGCTGTGAACTGTGGGGGCGACTCGCCACTCAGGACCACCTGTCGTGCGAGTCGCTGTGCTAGGTAGCGCTCGATGTCGTCGCGGCTGAGTAGACCGGCGTCGGTCAGTATGACGCGCGCGTACGCCTCCGTCTGGAGCAGGCCGGGGATGACCAGCGGTTGAAACGAACGGAGTGCGACGGCCGCACGCTCGGCGGTTTCCCAATCGATCTTCCACTTCGGCGCCCCGAGCCGTTTGTCGAGCCGCGCGAACATCCCTCCGGTTTGAAACACCTCGTCAACCCGATCCCAGAAGCCGAGGGGCGGCTTCCGCGATCCGGTCTCGATCATTCCCACCAGCGATGCGGAATAGCTGACGGCTTTTGCTAGATCGTCCTGGGTCATGCCCCGAGCAGCCCGGATCTGGCGTAGCTCATGGAGTAGCGGATGATCACGATTGTCGTCCAACTTCACACCATCCCACATTCTCTACTGGGCACCCACGGCGCCCAACTTCACGGAGTGACCACTACAACAACTCACAAGGCGCCCACGACCTCGCGAAAGACCTTCCGAGACTAAGCCCTTCGGCACCACAGTGTCATCAAGGAACCGCTCGGATCCTCCCGATAGGACGATCGGACGTGGACGGGTGGAACTGGGGGTCGTCCCGCACCCGCATTGCTCGAAATTGGGGCGACCCCACCTGACCCAAGCTGAGGGAGGCGAAGAACGTGCACGACAACCAAACCGACCCGACCACCGATGATCCGCTGTCCGGACGCGTCCGGCGGAACCCCACGACGTGACCGATGAGTGGGGAACCGAGCCTCGACACGTTGAAGTGGATCGCTCGGAGTGAGGTCATGCGGCACCGCAATTCGCGCCTCTGGCGGCCAGTCTGCCTCCACTGCACCCAGTACGGATGCCCGTACATGGAACGGGCGATCGAGTTCCTACAGACCCTCGCAAGGGACACGAGCATCGGTGCGCAGGCCAGTGCAGGGAACGGGACGGGGACGGGGGAACATGAGCCGGCAGGATGAGCCGCTGACGAAGGCCGGGATCTGGTGGGCCGTACGCATGACCCTCCAGGGCCACGTCAACGGCCGGCGCTGTCCACAGTGCATGGACGACCACGAGTGCCGGCAGCTTGAGTGGGCGATCAAGGAGTGGACCGAGGCCAGACCGACCTCACCGGTATCGGCACTACTCGCCGGGGCGGGCGTGATCGCGTGACCGACGAATCGACCCCGCCCCCTCCTGCCGGCAATATGCCGGACACCACCGGAGACGGCACGCGGTCACTGGTGAAGGTCACCGTCAACCTTGCCCCGCGCGCGGTGGACGCACTCGATCTCGCCTGCGGACGCACCCGGGACACCAAGACCGACACGATCAACCGGGCGCTGGTCGCCTACAACCTGGTCCTGGAACTGATGGAACGCGGCGGCGGCAGCCTCACCCTACAAAACCCCGACGGCCGCACCGAACGAATCCACCTGCTCTGACTGGAGACCGACATGGGTCACGACGAAGCAGAACCGCAAGGCTCCCTGCACCGACCGAACCAAGACTGGTACTGCACCGACGACGGCGAAGAATGGCCATGCCCGATCCACAAACGCCGCATGTGGACGTACTACCAGGATGATCACCTCCGCCTGGAAGGGATCATGAATCGGTTCCGCGACCGCGCCATGGTCAGCGGCATGTCCCACGAGATCGCCACCGCCCGATTCGTCGGATGGGTCAGAAATCCGCCCGTCCGGCAGGTGAAGCGGTCCATCTGACCACCCGCCCCGAGTGTGCCGCGTCCCCCGTGCGCGACAGGCTCGGGGCGGGTCTGTCGAACGTACATTTCGGGGACGACCAGGCGATGTCCGGCGGGACATCTGGCCAACGAAAGCCGGTACGGATAACGTCGACCGCAATAGATGTTTGGCCGCCAAAGGAGATCACAGTGCTTCGCAGGTTCTGGCTACCCGCCGCCGCTACCGCTCTCCTCCTTCTCGCCGCCGCTCCGGCCTCGGCGATACCGCCAAACCCGTGCGGACGCGTCCAATCCTGCGTCACCACCTACTACGCCAACGGCTACCCCGGCGCCCCGAGCGGCGCGCAAGGTTACAGATGCGATGGCTACAAGTTCTCCTGGGGCGACCTCTCCGGCCAACAGGTAACCGTCTACGAAGACTGCGGCGGCACCCCGGTCTGATCTTTCCCCACCCCTTGACCGCTAATACAGAGAAAGAGTGGTTATCCCACGCCGGATAACCACTCTTTCTCTGTATTAGTGCCTCCCCGCAGCGGGGGTGGGTCAGTGATGGGCGAAGAGGAGGGGGATGGTCATTTCGGTGGCGGTCCAGGAGCCGTGGTAGGCGACCAGCTTCGCCTCCATCGGGGCTTCGGTACGGCTGGCCAGGATTACGTACGACTCCTGGCAGCAGACGACGACGTCGCCGATCCGGGCCAGGTGTTCCTCCGACACCGGGCCGAACCAGCCGGCGGCCACCGCCTCGGCGCGCGGCGCCACCCACGCGGCCGGGCCCAGCACCTCGGTCCAGGTGGCCAGCACGTCGTCGGTCGCACCGGGCTCGGTGTGCAGGTAACGGACTCGGGCTTCACCCGCCACCACCCGTACGCCGGCCCGCAGCCGTGGATCGAGATCGAGGTCGAAGCGCCGGTCCGGCGGCACGTTGAGCTGCCCATGGTCGGCGGTGACCAGCAGCGCGGCGTCGGCTGGCAGACCGTGCACCAACCGGTCGAGCAGCCGGTCCAGCTCGGCCGCCGCAGCCCGCCAGGCGATCGAGTCGACCCCGGCCAGGTGCCCCTGCTGGTCGAGGTCCGGGTGGTAGCCGGAGACCAGGGTCGGGCCGGGTCCGGCGGCGAGCGCGGCCAGCATCTCGGTGGCCAACGCGTCCACCCCGGCCGCACCCCGGTAGACGCCACCGGAGTTGGCGGCCACGGTCAGGCCGCTGACGGCGTACTCGGGGCGGCTCACCACGGTCACCGCGACACCGGCCGCCTCGGCCAGTTCGAGCTGGGTCGGCAACGGCTGCCAGCGCCGGGGATCCGGGTCCGGCGTACGGGGGTCGCCGGCCGCACCGGACCAGTTGATGTGGGTAAGGATCCGGTCGCTGCCCGGCACGTTCAGCCGGAAGCCGAGCACGCCGTGCGCCCCCGGTGCCGCCCCGGTGCCGAGAGTCACCAGACTCGTCGGGGTGGTCGAGGGGAACCCGCTGGTCAGCGGCCTACCGGTCCGGGCGGCCAGGTCGGCGAGCACCGGAGCATGGGGCGCGGCAGTCGGTAACTGGTACCAGCCGAGGCCGTCGACCAGCAGAACCGCTATCCGGCGTACGCCGTCGAGTTGGCCGACCAGCCCCAACGGGTCGGTGGCGCCCGGTACCCCGAGCACAGCCAGCACACTGGGAAGCAGGTCGGCGAGGCTGTCCCCGCCGTACTCCGGGCGTACCCGGTCGAACGGACCGTAGGCACCGAACGGGCCGGCGACGGCGGACGGGTCGGTCATTCGGGGCGGCGGGCGAAGAGGTGCAGCTGGGCGGCCATGTCCCGGTAGGGCGGCCGGGACGCGGCGGCGAGCTCCAACTCCAGCAACGCCTGCGGGTCACCGTCGGCAGCGGCCGAGGGGATCAGATCAGCGAAGACGCGTACGCCGTGGGTCTGCTCCACCCGCAGCCCGGCGGCGCCGAGCAGCGCGGCGGCGGTCTCCGCGTCGTAACGCCGACGCAGCGTGTCCCTCGGCCCGGCGCACCCGTCCGGGTCGGCGAGCAGCGCGGCGGCGACGTCGAGGTGCCCGTTCATCGCCCGGCTGAGTACGGCCGCCGCCCGGCTCGCCACCAGCACACTGGCCGCCCCGCCGGGACGCAGCGCGGTCGCCACCGCCGCCACCACGTCGGCCGGATCGTCGACCACCTCCAGTACGGCGTGGCAGAGCACCAGGTCAGCGGCGGCCGGCTCGACCAGTCCGGCGAGCGCGTCCCCGTCCCCCTGCACCGCCCGGATCCGGTCACCGACGCCCGCCTCGGCGGCCCGCCGGGTCAACGCGGCGAGCGCGTCCGGGCTGGCGTCGACCACCGTCACCCGGTGACCCGCCTCGGCCAGCGGCACGGCGAAGCCGCCGGTCCCCCCACCAACGTCCAGCACGGTCAGGGCGCGCCCGGCGAGCCGGTCGAGTTCCCGGCGCAGCACCGCCCAGACCACGGCGGTACGCGGGCCCGGATACGGTCCGGTTGCTGGCGCCGGCCGGCCACGCACCGCGCCGGAACCGATCTGTGTTCGCTCCACCGGACGAGCCTAGGCCACCGGTCCGGATCACCGATCGGGAGAATCCGCCCGGCCCCGCCGAGGCAACCCGGAGCGGGTCAGCGGAAGTCACGGGAGGCGGGCGTGACCGGGGCGGTGATCGCGTCCAGCCGGTCGGCGATCAGGTTCGTCACCCCCTCGGCCCGCTCCAGCCGACCCCGCACGACCAGCGTGTTGCTCGTCCGGGCCACCTTCCGGTAGCGCTGCCACAGCCCCGGCGAGCAGATCACGTTCAGCATGCCGGTCTCGTCCTCCAGGTTCAGGAAGGTCACCCCACCGGCCGTACCCGGACGTTGCCGGTGGGTGACGATGCCGCCGACCCGGACCCGCCGACCCGGCTCCACCCGGCCCAGCTTCGCGATCGGCACCGCGTCGAGCGCGTCGAGCCGATCCCGGACGAACCGGGCCGGATGGCTCTCCGGGGAGAGCCCGGTGGCCCACACGTCGGCGACCAGCCGGTCCACCGCCTCCATGCCCGGCAGGGTCGGCGCGGTCGCCCCGGCCACCGTGCCCGGCAGCCGGCCCGGCTTCTCCTGCGCCGCCGCGCCGGCCGCCCAGAGCGCCGCCCGCCGGCTCAGCCCGAAACAGGCGAAGGCGTCCGCGGTGGCCAGCGCCTCAAGCTGCGCGGCCGGCAGGCCGACCCGCCGGGCCAGGTCCGGCATGTCCGCGTACGGGCCGTGCGCGGCCCGTTCCGCCTCGATCCGCTCCGCCAGGTCGACGCCGATGGTGCGGATCGCGGCCAGCCCCAGCCGCACCGCCGGACCGCCCAGCCCCCACTGGTGCGGTGGCTCGCCCGGCTCGTTGCCCCACCGGGTCTGCGGGGTGGACTCCAGCACCGCCTGCGCGCCGCTTGCGTTGATGTCCGGCCGGCGTACCTCGACCCCGTGCCGGCGGGCGTCGTCGACCAGCGTCTGCGGCGAGTAGAAACCCATCGGCTGGGCGTTGAGCAGCGCGGCCAGGAACGCGGCCGGGTGGTAGCGCTTCAGCCAGGAGGAGGCGTAGACCAGGTAGGCGAAGCTCATCGCGTGGCTCTCCGGGAAGCCGAAGCTGGCGAACGCGGACAGCTTGAGGAAGACGTCGTCGGCCACCTCGCCGGTGATGCCCCGCTGGGCCATGCCGGCGTAGAGCCGGTCCCGGATCCGGTCCATCCGCTCGCTCGACCGCTTCGACCCCATCGCCCGGCGCAACTGGTCGGCACCGGCCGCGTCGAAACCGGCCAGGTCGATCGCGAGCTGCATCAACTGCTCCTGGAACAAGGGCACCCCGAGCGTCTTCTCCAGCGCGTTGCGCATCAGCGGATGCGGATAGGTGACCTCCTCCTGCCCGTTCTTGCGCCGGATGTACGGGTGCACCGAACCACCCTGGATCGGGCCCGGCCGGATCAGCGCCACCTCGACCACCAGGTCGTAGAAGACCCGTGGCTTGAGCCGGGGCAGGGTGGCGATCTGGGCCCGGCTCTCCACCTGGAACACGCCCACCGAGTCGGCCCGGCAGAGCATGTCGTACACCTCGGGGTCGTCCAGGGTCATGCTGCTCAGGTCCAGGGTCGAGCCGATCATGTCGTACGCGTAGTGCAGCGCGGAGAGCATGCCGAGCCCGAGCAGGTCGAACTTGACCAGCCCGGCGCTGGCGCAGTCGTCCTTGTCCCACTGGAGCACGGTGCGGCCCGGCATCCGCCCCCACTCCACCGGGCAGACCTCGATCACCGGTCGGTCGCAGATCACCATCCCGCCGGAGTGGATGCCCAGATGCCGGGGGAAGGTCTGCAACTCGTTGGCGTACGCGACGACGTGCTCGGGGATCTCCTCGGCGTCCACGCTCGCCACCGTGCCCCAGTGGTCGATCTGCTTGCTCCAGGCGTCCTGCTGACCGGGCGAGAAGCCGAACGCCTTGGCGATGTCCCGCACCGCCGACCGGGGCCGGTACGAGATCACGTTCGCGACCTGGGCGGTGTGCTCCCGGCCGTACTTCGTGTAGAGGTACTGGATCACCTCCTCGCGCCGGTCGGACTCGATGTCCACGTCGATGTCGGGCGGCCCGTCGCGTTCGGGGGCGAGGAACCGCTCGAAGAGCAGGTGGTGCCGGACCGCGTCGACGTTGGTGACCCGCAGCGCGTAACAGACCGCCGAGTTAGCCGCCGAGCCGCGCCCCTGGCAGTAGATGTTCCTGCGCCGGCAGAACGAGACGATGTCGTGCACCACCAGGAAGTAGCCGGGGAAACCCAGCTCGTCGATCATCTTCAACTCGTGTTCGAGCTGCTCGTACGCGCCCGGATGGGCCTCGCGCGGCCCGTAACGCTCCAGCGCCCCGTCCATCGTCAACTGCCGCAGCCAGCTCATCTCCGAGTGGCCGGGCGGCACCGGGTGGACCGGCAGGTCGGGCGCGACCAGTTGCAGGTCGAAGGCGAGCTCGGTGCCGAACCGGGCAGCCCGCGCCACCGCACCGGGGTAGTCGGCGAACCGGGCCGCCATCTCGGCCCCGCCACGCAGGTGTGCGGTGGCCGCCGCCGGCAGCCAGCCATCGAGGTCGTCCAGGCTGCGCCGGGCCCGTACGGCCGCCAGCGCGGTGGCCAGCCGCCGCCGCGACGGGGTCGCGTAGTGCACGTTGTTGGTGGCCACGGTCGGCAACCCGGCACGGGCGGCCAGGTCGGCGAGGGCGTCGTTGCGGTCGGAGTCGGTCGGGTCGCCGTGGTCGATCAGCTCCACCGCCACCGTCTCCGCGCCGAACAGCGCGGTCAGCCGGTCCAGCTCCCGGGCCGCCGCCTCGACCCCCTCGGTGAGCAGCGCCGCCGGCACCGGACCCTTGCGGCAGCCGGTGAGCACCAGCACGTGGTCGCGCAGGTCGGCGGCGATCTCCTCCAGGTCGGCGCCGCTACCGCCGCCGCTGGCGTGATCCGGGCCGTCGCGGTGGGCGCCGTAGACCGGGCGGCCCTTCTCGCCGCCGCGCAACTGGGCGCGGGCGATGGTCCGGGCCAGCCGGGCGTAGCCCTCCGGGCCGTGCGCGAGCACCAGCAGGTGCCGGCCGAGCGGGTCCGGCTCACCGTTCGCCGGTCCGGGCAGGCCGAGGGAGAGTTCGGCACCGAAGATGGTGGGCAGGTGCAGCGCCCGAGCCGCCTCGGCGAACCGGACCACACCGTAGAACCCGTCGTGGTCGGTCACCGCGAGCGCGGTCAGCCCCAACCGGGCCGCCTCCTCGGCCATCTCCTCCGGGTGGCTGGCACCGTCGAGGAAGCTGAAGTTGGTGTGCGCGTGCAGCTCGGCGTACGGGACGGTGGCGTCGGGGGGCGTGATCGGCCGCGCCGGTGAGGCGTACCGCTCCCGCCGTCGGCTGGTCGGTGCCTCGTCGGCGAGCGGGTCCACCACGTGCAGGTGACCGGCCGCGCCGTCGCCCGCCCGGTGCCGGCCCGACAGCGTACGTTCCAGCTCCGACCAGGGCATCTTCGGGTTGTGGAAGCTCATCGGGGCGCACCCGCTCCCCGCCCGGTGGGGTGCTCGGTCATAGACCGCCTCCACCGCCCGGCAGTGTGCTCAGTCATAGACCGCCTCCACCGCCCGGCAGTGTGCTCAGTCATAGACCGCCTCCACCGCCCATCGGCCGCTGGCGAGGGAGAGCAGCAGCGCGCCCCCGTCGGCGAGTCGAACCTGGAAACGGGCCCGCCGCCGGGACTCGGCCGGCGCCCACCACCGCTCGTCCAGCGGCCAGGGCCCGGCCCAGCCGACGATCTCCACCGGCCCGGCGGTGCCCACCACCAACCGGACCGGGGCCGCGCTGACCTGCAACCTGGCGCTCACCGTGACCGGCTCGCCCGCGTCGTCGTAGACCTCGGCCGGCAGCGGCGCGGCCAGCACCACCGCCGGTGCCGGCGGCGGCATCCGCCCCGGCCAGGGTGGCTCCGCCGGGCGGCCGGGGGTCCGCTCGTCACCCCACGGCACCAACCGGGCCCGGTCGGCGTGCGACCGCCCGCCGCCGAGCACCGCGGTGAGCACCGAGTCGGGGCCGAGAATGCCCTGCACCCGGCTCAGCGCCCGGTGCGCCCGCTCCCGCTCGGCACCGGTCTCGCCCCACAGTCCGGGTTGCAGGCCGGCCTGGGCCAGCAGCCCGTCGGGGATCAGCCGCAGCCGGATGATCCCCGAGGTCGGCCGGGGCGGGACGACCCGCCCGCCGGCACCGGGACGCCGGTTGGTGCCGGAGAGCCAGCCGTCGAGTTGCCAGCGCACCCGGTCGGCGATGGCGGCCGAGTTGAGCAGGCCGTCGTGCCGCCAGACCCGGTGCAGTTCCTGGCCGTGCTCGGTGACCGCCTCGATGCCGAGCCGGGTGCAGGCCAGCGCGTGCCCGGCGAGGGTTTCGTGCAGCCGTTCGGCGAGGGCACGGGCGGCGAACGCGGCGGCGTCGACCCGGTCCAGCGGCTCGTCGTACGTCTCGGTCACCACCAGGTCGGGCGGCGGGCGGCGGACCGCGAGCCGGCGGTGGTCGCGGCCGGCCGCCAGCCGGTGGGCGAGTGCGGCGTCGAACCCGAACCGGGCCAGCACGTCGCCCGCGGGCAGGGCCGCGAAATCGGCCAGGGTACGCAGTCCGAGCCGGCGCAGCAGGTCGGTCAGGGTCGGTCGGGCGAGCGCCTCGACCGGCAGGTCGGCGAGGAACTCGCGGGTGCCGCCGGGCGGGACGATCCGGCCGGTGCGGGCGGCCAGGCCGGCGGCGAACAGCCCGTCGGCGATGCCGATCTGGCTCTCCACC
The DNA here is from genome assembly GCF_036250065.1 of Micromonospora sp. NBC_01699. Taxonomy (NCBI): domain Bacteria; kingdom Bacillati; phylum Actinomycetota; class Actinomycetes; order Micromonosporales; family Micromonosporaceae; genus Micromonospora; species Micromonospora sp. NBC_01699. Next base: position 5,958,344 of record NZ_CP109199.1, read on the forward strand.
AGGCAGGTCTGGGCGATGTGCTCGACGATCCGTTCGGCGGCCCGCTCCTCGCCGCCGAAGTAGCGGGCCGGGCCACGGACGGCGAGCGCGCAGGCACCCGGCCGGATCACCTCGACCCCGGCGGCCACCTCCTCGACCGCGGCGACCACCGCTTCGAAGGCGCGGGCGTCCCGACCGGGGTCGTGGTCGACCACCACCAGTTGCGGGCAGCGGCTCTGTGCCTCCCGTTTGCGCAGCCCACGGCGCACCCCCTCGGCGCGGGCGGCGGCGGAGCAGGCATGCACCCGGTTGCCGTGCAGTACGGCGACCGGCGCCGACGCCGGCACCCCGTCCACGATCTCGGCCGCGACGACCGACCAGTCCGGGCACCAGACGAGCAGGGTGCGCACCGGTGCCGACCGCCCGGTGTCCCCCGTCCCGCCCGCCATCGCACCCCATCTCGACCAGCCCGTCGAGCCACCCTAGAACATGTGTTCGATTCTAGTTCGGCGGGATGCCCGGAGCGGGTGGGCTCCGGGTTGTTTCGGGTTTGGTGTGCAGGACCTCGCGGGCCTGTTCGGCGGCGCGGGTGATGGTTTCGCTGATGAAGTCGAGGAAGCGGGCGATGTTCTCCAGGCGGGTGGCGGCGGGGGTGTGGGGGCCGGGTCCCGTCGGAATCAGCCGGCCCGCACGTACCGGCCTGTCGTCGGAAGTCCGACCGGGGTCGTTCTGTCCTCGACAGTCCGGACCCGGCCGTCCTCACCCGGAAGCCACAGGACCAGCTCGGCATTCGGGCGGTGGGACGCGACCACGGTCAGCCGCCGACTGCGTAGCCGACCCCGCCCCTGTCCCAGACCAACCCACTCCTGATGCCGCACCGACACGCGCACATCGCTGCCCTCCCAGACCGGTCCAAGCGTGAACAGCGTGCAGCGGTGCTGACGCGCCTTCGCCGCCAGCCGCCGCGCCAACGCCCCCGACACCTGCGCCGACGTGGCAACCAGCACCGCGTCCATCCCCGTCACCAGGGCACCGACGGCGTCCGCCCACGCCGCGCCGGCCTGCGGAACCAGGGCCAGCGCCTCCAACCGGATGTCCAACTCGTGGGCGGCAAGGCAACCGAACGAAGGGACGTTGACCACGCCACACCAGCCACCCGCCGATGACACCCCGGCCAGCATCATCATCGCCAACGACGACCGACCGGCCTCTCCCTCGATTGCGACTACCGCGCCACGCCTCAACCGCCCCTTGAACAGCGGCTGCATCGGCGCCAGTAGCGGTAGGCGGTCGTCGATGCCCCCGCGAGGACCGGCGTCCCGCAGCGCCTCCCTCAACCGAGCGACGTCAGCCATCGTGGCCTCGCACCGGCACCGCGCCGGCACGGAGTTCGGCCGCCGCGACCACCGTTACCCGGCCCGTCATGGGCTCACCCACCCCCGCCTACCCCGCCGCTCCTGTTGCCGCTCCTGCTACCGCGCTTGTTGCCGCTCCTGTTACCGGGCTTGTTGCCGCTCAGGCGGCGAGTCCGTCGAGGGCGGGTTGGTGGGACAGGCCGAGCGCGGTCTCGACCACCGCCACGAACTGCTCGGCCGAGCGGAGCAGGTCGTCGGCCTCCCGTGCGGTCACCACCCGGGGGATGCCGGCCTCGGCGGCGGCCCGTTTGGTCGCACCGGTGGCGAAGTAGGTGGCCCACTCCCCCATCTCGGGCGCGACGAGCACGAGCAGGGCCCAGACGCTGGTGACCCGATTGCGCCGGGTGGGCGCGGGACGGGCGCGGGCGGCGAGCACGGCCGCGGCGGCGCGCAGGGCGGCCAGGTGCGCCGCCGCGTACCGCAGGCCGTCGGGTCGGGTCTGGGCGGCTTCCGCCAGCCCGCGCCGGGCGATCACGAGCAGTTGGGCCGGGGTCCGGTGCGGCAGTATGTGCGCCGGCACCGTCGGCACCTGAACCGGGCTGGTCGGCATGGGACCGTCTCCTCCGCTTCGCCGCCATGTCGCCACCGTCGGGCGGGGAGCCCGGATGGCCACGCACTTGTCCGAATAGCCCGCTGCGGAGGAAGACGCACCGGTGGCGCCGGCCGGATGTGGGTGCTTCCCCACACCGCACCCGGCCGGCTGACCCGGCGGGGTCACCGCCCGCCGCCCGGGGGTCGGTGGGCGGCGAACGGTGATCCTGCCTTGGTGGCCCGGACTGGGGTGCCCGGAACCCGCGCGGTCCGCGGAACCGCACGCCGGGAACTACGCCGCGAACGCCGCTCCCGGTGGCCAGATGAGCGTTCGACTCAATCCAACGACTCAATCGAACACGCGTTCTAACTACTGATGACAGTACACCTCGCCACCGACAAAAACGCAACCACCGCGACACCGGTCCGAGCGCCCCGCCGACCGCCGTCCACCACCCGCCCGTACCGCTGCCGACCTGGTCCGGGACGGACCCGGAACCGGGGGAACCGGGCCCACCACCACGGACGCCGCCCCGACGCCCGCGCCCGCCACGGGATAGACCGGACTCGAACCGGGTCCGCCGACCGGCCCCGCGCCGAGGACCGGTCCAGGCTTGTTTCACGACCCGGCCGTACGGGCTTCATCTGCCCTTCCCCTGTTCATGGGTACGACCTGACTAGCCTCCGCTGTGTTGATCAACGGTTGCCCGAAGCAGGCAACGGGGATCACCCGCCCCGTCCCGGTGATCCACCGGCACCGCCGTCCCGGGCGGTGTGAACGGGCGCCCGGCGCCGACCCCACGAGGGACGACGCCGTACGCGTGGGCCCGCCGCTGATGCCGCGGCCGGGCCCACGCGTCGCCCGGCCGGCAGTGAGGCGCGGGCCGGGGCTGCCATCATGGCCGGATGTTGATGATCGGGATGCTCGGCGGGATGAGCTGGGAGAGCAGCGCCCAGTACTACCGGCTCGCCAACGAACTCGTGCGCGACCGGCTCGGTGGGCTCCACTCGGCCCGCTGCCTGCTCTACTCGGTTGACTTCGCCGAGGTCGAACGCCTACAGGCCGCCGGGCGGTGGGACGAGGCCGGCACCCTGCTCGCCGCGGCGGCCGGTCGACTCGAAGCGGCCGGGGCGGACCTGCTCGTCCTGTGCACCAACACCATGCACAGGGTCGCCGACCGGATCACCGCCACCGTACGAATCCCGCTGCTGCACATCGCCGACGCGACCGCGGACGCCGTACACGCCGCCGGACTGCGTACGGTCGGGCTGCTCGGCACCGCGTTCACCATGGAACAGGACTTCTACTCCGACCGGCTCGCCGCACGGGGGCTGACCGTGCTCGTACCCGGCGCCGACGACCGTGCCCTGGTCCACTCGGTAATCTACGACGAGCTGTGCCGGGGCATCGTCAGCGACTCGTCCCGCACCGCCTACGTCGACGTCATCGGTCGGCTCGTCGCGGCCGGGGCGCAGGGCGTGATCCTGGGCTGCACCGAGATCGAGCTGCTGATCGGTCCGGCCGACAGTCCGGTGCCCGTCTTCCCGACCACCCGCCTGCACGTCGAGGCCGCCGTCACCCACGCCCTCGGGCGGTAGCCGCGTCCGATCCCATGGCGGGCCAGGATCGCGGCTCTCATGGCGGGCCGGGATCGCGGTGGGTGGAACGCCTCCGTTACTCGCCGGTCGTGCCGTCGATCAGCTCGCGGGCGATGTCGAGGTGGCCGACGTGCCGGGCGTACTCCTGGAGCAGGTGGAACAGGATCCGCCCGAGCGCGGGCGCCTGCTCGGCGGTGCGGAACCGGCCACCGGTCCGGGACGGCGTGGCCAGATCCACGGCACCGGCCGCCAGGGCCCGGGAGCGGCGTACCTCGTCCCGGTAGGTCGCCAGCACCGCGTCCACCGGTTCGTCTGCGCCCACCCGCCACTCGGCCTCGTCGTCGGGCGGGTAGGCCACCACGTCCTCGGCGACGAACCCCCAGCGCATCCATCGGCGTTCGACCCACCCCAGGTGCCGGACCAGGCCGAGCGGCGACCACCCCAGGGGCTCGACCGGCGTACGCAGCTGCGCCTCGGTCAGCCCGTCGAGCTTGCGGATCAGCGTGTCGCGGTACCAGTCCAGGTAACCCAGCAGCAGTTCGCGGGGATCGGTGACATCGACCGGCGGCCCGTCCAGAAGCGCCGGAATCCGCTCCGCTGGTGTCTGCATGAACCCGACCGTACCGCTCTCGTCGGCGCGGGCACCCGAACCGTGGGAGTAACGGCCGGGGGAGCATTGGCTCCTGACAGGGCATCGGTAGCCTCAGGCGGTGACGACTCGCAACCCGGCTCTCGGCGTGATCATGGTGCTCTCGGCCAGCGCGCTGTTCGCGGTCAACGGCACCGTGTCGAAGTTGGTGCTGCGCGCCGGCATCGAGGCACCGCAGCTCACCCTGATCCGGGCGGCGGGTGCGTTCGCCGGACTGCTGCTGCTGAGCGTGCTGCTGCGTCCGGGCGTACGCCGCCTGCGGGTGACCGCCCGCGACCTGCCACTGCTGATCGGGTTCGGCCTGGCCGGGTTCTTCCTCACCCCGATGCTCTACTTCGTCGCGATCTCCCGGCTGCCGGTCGGGATCGGGCTGCTGTTCGAGTACACCGCCCCGCTGCTGGTCGCGCTCTGGGCCCGGTTCGGCCAGCACCAGCGGGCCCGCCCCCGGCTCTGGCTCGGGCTGGCCGCGAGCCTGCTGGGGCTCGCCTGCGTGGCCGAGATCTGGGGCTCGCTGAACCTGGACGGGATCGGCGTACTGGCCGGGCTCGCGGCGGCCGTCGTACTCGCCTGTTACTACGTGCTCGGCGCCCGTGGTGTGCAGCAGCGGGACACCCTGTCCCTGACCACCTGGGCGTTCGGCGCCTCGGCCGTGGCCGGCCTGCTGACCAGGGCGGTCACCGCCGGCACCGGTGGCTGGGAGCCGCTCGGCGAGCGCAGTGGCGGCGCACCGGTGCTGCTGCTCTGCGCGTACGTGGTGGTGCTCGGCTCGATCGTGCCCTTCCTGCTGGTCTCCGGCGCCCTGCGGCACCTGCCGGCAACCAGCGTCAGCATCCTCGGCATGGCCGAACCCGTGATCGCCTCGATCGTCGCCTGGCTCACCCTCGGCGCCACCGAGTCCCTGACCCCGATCCAGATCACCGGCGGCCTGGTAGTCCTAGCCGGCGTAGCCCTAGCCGAAACCGCCCGCCTCCCCCAACCCACCCCCGTTCCCCCCGTTCCCCCGACTCCCCCGACTCCCCCGACTCCCCCGACTCCCCCGTTCCCCCGACTCCCCCCGTTGATCATGAAGTTAACTACCTCGAAACGCCCGATCCGGCGCGCTAACTTCATGATCAACGCGAGGGGGGCGGGGTGGGTGGGGGCCTGGGTGGGGGGCCTGGGCGGGGGCCTGGGCGGGGAGCGGGCTGGTCGCTGGGCAAGATATGGGGCATGCAGCTTCATGCCAACGTACGAGCGGTGCAGGATGTACTGGACCGGGCGGACGCGCGGGACGGCTCGGGTACGCCGGCTCGGGTGCGGATCCTGCCCGAGGCGGTGCACACCGCCGCCGCGGCGGCCACCGCTCTCGGCATCGAGGTCGGCCAGATCGCCAACTCGCTGGTCTTCGACGCGGACGGCGGCCCGCTGCTGGTGCTCACCTCCGGCGCGCACCGGGTTGACGTACCCCGGCTCGCCGCCGCGCTCGGCCTGACCACACTCAGGCGGGCCACCCCGGAGTTCGTCCGCGAGCACACCGGCCAACCGATCGGCGGCGTCGCCCCGGTCGGGCATCCGGGCCCGGTCCGTACCCTGGTCGACACCGCGCTCGACGAGTACACCGAGGTGTGGGCCGCCGGTGGGGTGCCGCAGGCGGTCTTCCCGACCACCTACGCCGAGCTGTTGCGGATCACCGGCGGCACCCCGGCCGAGGTGGCGTGAACCCGGTCCCCGAGTTGGTCACCCTGCACGTCTGGCGGATACCCCGCCGGGCGGTGCCACGTGCGCTGCTGCGGATGGCGGTCGACCGGCGCCGGCTGCGGGCCACCCCCGGCGTACGGTTCGCCAAGCTGCTCGGCACCGGAAGCGGGAGCAGCAGCGGGGGCGGGTTCGGGCCGGGCGATGCCGATCTGACCCGCTGGGCGGCGCTGGTGGTGTGGGCGGATCCGACACGGGCTGTCAGCTTCGACGACAGCCCGGTGGGTCGGGCCTGGGGTCGGATCGCGCTGGCAGCGGCCCGCCTCGACCTGCGCCCACTGGCCAGCCGGGGCCGCTGGGCCGGGGTCGAACCCTTCGGCACCCCGACCGGCCGGAACGACCCGACCGGCAAGAACGACCCGACCGGCAAGAACGACCCGACCGGCAAGAACGACCCGACCGGCAAGAACGACCCGACCGACGAGAACGACCCGACCGGCGGGCCGGTGCTGGCGCTGACCCGGGCCCGGCTGCGGCCGAGCCGTGCGGCGACGTTCTGGCGGGCCATTCCGGCGGTCGCCGCCACGCTGTCGGACACCCCCGGCCTGACCGCCCGGTTCGGCATCGGCGAGGCGCCGTTGGGCTGGCAGGGCACGGTCAGCGTGTGGCGCAGCAGCGCGGACCTGCTCGCCTTCGCGTACCGTCAGCCGGAGCACCGCAACGCGATCATGCGCACCCCGACCGAACGCTGGTACGCCGAGGAACTCTTCGCCCGGTTCGAGGTACGCGCGATGCGTGGCGACCGGTCCGTACTGGACTGGGCCGATCACGATGGTGACCCCCAATGACAATGGTCGAGCAGGGCGATGGCGACGGGCAGGACGTGACGGCGGTGGCGCAGTGAGGAGCGGACGGTCATGAGGCTGGTGCCGTGGCAGCCGGACGATCTCGTCCGGCGACTGGACGACGTGGTGACGGTCTACGGCGAGGCGATGGGCTACCGGGCCGAGTTGCTGGAGGCCCGCCGGGGCTACATCGCCACCCACGTACGCCGTCGTGGTTTCCGCGCGGTGGCCACCCTGGCCAACGACGGGCGGCTGGCCGGTTTCGGCTACGGCTACCACTCGTACTCGGGGCAGTGGTGGCATGACCAGGTGCACGCGGCGCTGCCCGACGACGCCCGCAAGACGTGGTTCACCGACTGCTTCGAGGTGGTCGAGTTGCACGTCCGGCCGGCGGCCCAGGGGCACGGGATCGGCGCCCGGCAGTTGACCGCCCTGCTGACCATGGCGCAGGCGAAGACCACATTGCTGTCCACCCCGGAGGCCGACGAGCGGCAGTCGCGGGCGTGGCGGCTCTACCGGCGGTTCGGGTTCGTCGACGTACTGCGCGACTTCCATTTTCCCGGTGACGAGCGCTCGTTCGCCGTACTCGGTCGGGAGTTGCCGCTGGATCCGCAACCGGGCCGGCGCGGTGGACCCGACGAGCCCGGTACGGCACCCGGATAGCCGGCCGGAGGATCGATTGAACCGGATCCGGCTGCCCTGGCTGCTGCTGGTCGTACTGGTGCTGGCGCAGATCGGCTACCCGCTCACGCAGGGACCGGACCGGGCCCGGCTGACGATCGCCACGGTGGTGCTCGGTTACCTGCTGTCGGTGGGCCACGCCCTGCTCAGCCGGGGCCCCCGGACCGCCGGCACGCTGATTGTGGTCACCACGGTCGGCGGTTGGGCGGTCGAGGCGCTGGGCGTGACGACCGGGTTTCCGTTCGGCGACTACGACTACTCCGGGTTGCTCGGCCCGAAGCTTCTCGGCGTACCGCTGGTTATTCCGCTGGCCTGGACCTGGATGGCGTGGCCGGCCTGGCTGGCGGCGGCCCGGCTGACCGGGTCGGGCGTCGGGCGGGTGGCGCTGGCCGGCGTCGGGCTGGCCGCCTGGGATCTTTTCCTGGATCCGCAGATGGTGGCCGAGGGTTACTGGACCTGGCGGCACCCGACCCCGGCCCTGCCCGGCGTTCCCGGCGTGCCGGTCGGCAACTACCTGGGCTGGCTGCTGGTCGCGGTGCTGCTGATGACCCTGCTGGCCCGGTTCGCCCCGACCGCGCCGAGGCTCGACGGCGTCGACGCCCCGATGCACGCGCTCTACCTCTGGACCTACGCCTCCAGCGTGCTCGCCCACGCGGTCTTCCTCGACCTGCCCGGCTCGGCCGGCTGGGGGGCGCTGGCCATGTCGGTGGTCGCGGTGCCACTGGCCGGCGCCCTGGCCCGCCCACACCTTACCCATCGGGTACGCGCATGAGCTGGGCCGGCGCCACCCCGGTCTGGATCGGCACCGTCGTCGTCGCCGGGCTGACCCTGCACAGCCTGGTCAACGCCACCCGCTGGCTGCGCCGGCCGCCGACCGGGGCCACCCTGCACGAACCCGTCTCGGTTCTGCTGCCGCTGCGCGACGAGGCCCACCGGCTCACCCCGTGCCTGCGCTCGTTGCTGGCCCAGCGAGGCGTCGCCGACCTGGAGATCGTGGTGCTGGACGACGGCTCCACCGACGGCACCGCCGACCTGGTCCGGGAGGTCGCCGCCGGTGACCCGCGACTGCGGCTGCTGACCGGGTCACCGCCACCGCCCGGCTGGCTCGGCAAGCCGTACGCCTGTCAGCAGCTCGCCGACGCCGCCGTACCCGCCTCGACGGCACTGGTGTTCGTCGACGCCGACGTGGTGCTCGCCCCGTACGCCGTGGCCGGTGCGGTGACCGAGTTGCGTACGGCACGGGCGGCGCTGCTCACCCCGTACCCCCGGATTGTGGCCGGGTCGATCGGTGAGCGGCTGGTCCAGCCGTTGTTGCAGTGGACCTGGCTGACCTTCCTGCCGCTGCGGTCGATGGAGCGTTCGCCACGGCCGTCGCTGGCCGCCGCCGGTGGGCAGTTCCTGGTGCTGGACCGGGACGGTTACCGGCGAGCCGGCGGGCACGCGGCGGTGGCCGGGCGGATCCTGGAGGACATCGAGCTGGCCCGCGCGGTCAAACGGGCCGGCGACAGGATCGCCCTCGCCGACGGCTCCGCCCTGGCCGAGTGCCGGATGTACGACTCCTGGGCGCAACTGCGCGACGGTTACACCAAGTCGCTGTGGGCGTCGTTCGGCTCACCGGTGGCCGCCAGCACCGTGCTGACCCTGCTTCTGCTGCTCTACACCGTGCCGCCGCTGCTCGCGGTCGGTGCGGCGGTCGCCGGGGCGGCGCCGCTGGCCTGGGCCGCGTTCTGCGCCTACCTGCTGGGTGTCGCGGGTCGGCTGGTCAGCGCGCGGGCCAGTGGTGGCCGGGCCTGGCCGGACGTTTTGACACACCCGCTCTCGGTCGCGCTGCTCGGTTGGCTGACCCTGCGGTCGTACCATCTGCACAGACGGCGACGCCTGTCCTGGCGTGGCCGACCGGTGCGCTGAGCGCCGCCGGGCGGGTCCCGGTCGGCCAACCACCGGTTCACGGCCCGCCGACGGCGGCCACCGGCGCTGTCGACCATGCCTGAGGAGGCGTACGGGGTGAGTCGAATCGTCGTTGTCGGCGCCGGGATCGGTGGGCTGGCCACGGCGGCCCGGTTGGCCGCCGCCGGGCACGAGGTCACCGTCTTCGAACGCGCCGACACCGTCGGCGGCAAACTCGGCCGGCACTCGCGGGACACCCCGGCCGGTACGTTCCACTTCGACACCGGCCCCAGCCTGCTCACCCTGCCCCAGGTCTTCGTCGACCTGTTCCTGGCCACCGGCGCGAAGCTCGACGAATACCTCGATCTGGTGCCGCTCGACCCGATCGTCCGGCACCACTTCCCGGCGCTGGGCGGCGGTCCCGCGACCGTGCTCGACTCCTGCGCCGAGCCGGGCACCTTCGCCGGCCGGATCGGCGCCGTGTTCGGGCCGGAGGCCGAGGCCGACTGGCAGCGGTTGTGGCGGCGGGCCGGTCGGATCTGGCACGCCGCATGGCGGGACATCCTGCGGACCAGCGTCGACTCGCCGTTGGACCTGGCCCGGCTGGCCTGGCGGCTGGGCGACCTGGTGGCGATCCGCCCCGGTCAGAGTCTGCGTGGACTGGGCCGGTCGTACCTGCGTGACCCGAGGCTGCGGATGCTGCTGGACCGGTACGCCACGTACACCGGCGCCGATCCGCGTCGGGCCCCGGCCGCGCTCGCCGCGGTGCCGTACGCCGAACTGGCCTTCGGTGGCTGGTACCTGCGCGGCGGCCTCGGCTCGCTCGCCGACGCGCTGCTGTCCCGCTGCCTCGACCTGGGCGTGGTGGTGCAGACCGGCAGCACGGTCACCGGGATCGACGCCGCCGGTGGCCGGGTGCACGGGGTACGCGTCGCCGGCAGCACCGCGCCGGCGCCGGCCGACGTGGTGGTGGCCAATGTGGACGCGCTCACCGTCTACCGGGACCTGCTCCCCCGCCCGGACCGGCTCGCCGGGCTGACCGACCGGAGCCTGGCCGGTTTCGTGCTGCTGCTCGGCGTACGGGGCTCGTCCGGGCTGGCGCACCACAACGTGTTCTTCCCGACCGACTACGACGCCGAGTTCGATGCGGTGTTCGGCGATCCCGGTCGGGGCGTACCGGCCCGACCGGCGCCGGACCCGACCGTCTTCGTCACCGTGGCCGACGACCCGACTGTCCGCCCGGACGGGCACGAGGCGTGGTTCGTGCTGGTCAACGCCGCGAGGCAGGGCCGTTCCCTGACCTCGGTCAACTGGCGGCGCCCCGGACTCGCCGACGCCTACGCCGACCGGGCCCTGGACGTGCTGGCCGAGCGCGGCACCGACGTACGCGACCGGCTGCTCTTCCGCGAGGTCCGTACGCCGGCCGACCTGGCCACCGCGACCGGCACCCCCGGCGGCGCGATCTACGGCACCGCCGGGGGCCTGCTGCGTCCGCCCAACCGGGGCCCGGTGCCCGGACTGTTCCTGGTCGGCGGCTCGACCCACCCCGGCGGCGGCCTGCCGATGGTCACCCTCTCCGCCCAGATAGTCGCCAACCGGATCGGCCCCGCCTGACCGGCGAGCCGGGCTCAGGACTCCGGTTCGGCGGCGAGCCGCTCAGGACTCCCGGTCGGCGGCCAGTAGGGCGGCGAGCCGGTCGGCCGCCACCGGTGCGTGCAGGTGCAGTCGGGCCACGTTCACCGTGTCCGCGCCGACGACCGCGAGCAGCGCCCGTTCGCCCGCCGTGTAGACGCTGAGGTAGCCCTGCTGGTTACGCACCGTCGACTCACGGAAGCCGCCCTGGCCGAGCCGCAGCCCGACCTGTCGGCCCAGACCGAAGGTGGTCGCGGCGAGCGCCGCCAGATCCGACGGATCCGAGTCGTCCGGCAGGTTGTGGGTGATCAGCAGGCCGTCGACCCCGCCGAGCACGCAGCCGTGCACACCGGGAATCAGCAGTCGCAGCTCGGAAAGCACAGTGTCGATGACGACCAGCACCTGCCGGTCGTACAACGTGGTCAGCGCGGAGAACCGCTCGTACGAGGGGCGCCCGGCTCCGGCGACCCGCCGGGGCAGCACCGGGTCCGCACCGTCGGCCGTACTCACACCTCAAGGCTTTCCTCGATGGCGCGCAGCTGGTGCCGCGCGAGAGCGAGGTTGGCCCGGCTCTTGCCGAGCATCAGGTAGAGGAACAGGCCCTTGCCCGACCGGCCACTCAGCGGACGGATCAGGTGATACTGGTTACCGAGGGTGATCAGGATGTCCTCGATTGTGTCGTTGAGCTTGAGCATCTCCATCGTCCGCATCTTGGCCCGCACCACCTCGGTGTTGCCGGCCGCGGCGACGGTCAGGTCGAGTTCGGCGGTGCCCCCGGCCACGCCGAGCGTCATTCCACTGGTGTAGTCGACCAGCGCGACGCCGATCGCTCCATCGATGCTCATCGCGCTTTTGAGCGCGATGTCCAGGTTCGCCACAGTCTTCTCCTCGATCAGGATGTCACCGGCGCCCGCCCCTACACATCGTCACTCGATGGTCACGAGCAACACGCGCAGTGATCGTTCTGCGGGAAGGTTGACATACCGACCGTTCATTCGCACGTAACAAACGATCATTGGCCTACCCGGTCGCCACCCACACCCGCCGAGCCAGACAAATGGGCTTACCAGGCGGATGGCCCCCACTCCGCCCACCTGGTAGGGACCGCTGCCGACGTACCCCGCAATGCCCGTGCGACAACGCACCCGGCGCCAACCCGACCGCAGCGAGCCGCGAGGGTTGGGGGCGGCGTCAGAGCAGCGACCGACGGACCGCACCCAGAAGCTGAACCAATCCAACCCCCGCGAGCAACACCCAGACGGAAGCAACCACCGTGATCGCCCCCGCCGCCACATCGAACGAGAAGATCCGCACCGCCCCCGCCACCACCAACCCGACCAACGCCGCCAGCACCCGGCTCGGCCGCTCCCCCACGGTCACCGCCCCGATCTCCCGCATCCCGGCCGAGACCGACCGGGCCCGCACGTACTCGTGCAGCCAGGACAGCGCGCCGGCCGCCACGACCAACGGCCCCGGCGCACCGAGCAGCCAGAACGCGATCAACCAGGCGACCTCCCCGACCCGGTCGGCGACCGAGTCGTAGACGTACCCCAGGCGGGTGGTGCGGCCGGTGACGACCGCGAGCGCCCCGTCGACACTGTCGGCCACCGCCGCGAGCAGGACCAGACCGGCCGCGATGAACGGCCCGCCCGGCTCCCGGAGCACGACCACCGGCACGAGTACGCAGAACACGGTGCCGACCACGGTCACCGCCGTCGGCGACACCCGGAACCGACCGAGCAAATGCCCGATCTGGTACGCGAACCGCAGCCAGCCCTGTACGGTCGGCGCCGCCCGACGCGGGTCGAAGTCACCGTGCAGCCGCGCCCAGGTGGCCGCGTACTCGTCCCAATCCAGCCGGGTGCCCGCCACGGGTCAATTGTCGGTGCGGGCGTGCACCCGTGCGGCCGGGTTGCTCACACCCGGGCGCCGACCTGGAGGTTCTGCCAGATCTCGCGGGTCGCGGTGGAGCGGTTGAAGGTGATGAAGTGGATGCCCGGCGCACCCTCGGCGAGCAGCCGCTGGCACATCTCGCTGGTCTGCTGGATGCCGAGCTCGCGGACCGCGTCCGGGTCGTCGGCGACCTTCGCGAACCGGGCCGCCAGGGCGGGCGGGAACGGGGCGCCGGACAGCTGCTCGGACCGCTCGATCGTGGTGAACTTGGTTACCGGCATGACCCCCGGCAGGATCGGCGTGTCGCAGCCGGCCGCCGCGACCCGGTCACGCAGCCGCAGGTAGTCGTCGGCGTCGAAGAACATCTGGGTGATGGCGAAATCCGCCCCGGCCCGGCACTTGCGGATGAAGAACTCGGTGTCGGTGGCGATGTCCGGCGAACGCGGATGCTTGTACGGGAACGCCGCCACCCCGACGCTGAAGTCACCGGACTCGCGCACCAGCCGGACCAGGTCCTCGGCGTAGAGCACGCCCTCGGGGTGCCGGACCCACTCGCCGGTCGGATCGCCCGGCGGGTCGCCCCGCACCACCAGCAGGTTGCGTACGCCCACCCCGGCGAGCCGGCCGACGATGTGGCGCAGCTCGGCGACCGAGTGGTTGACCGCCGTCAGGTGTGCCATCGGCAGCAGCGTGGTGTCGGTGGCGATCCGCTCGGTGACCGCGACCGTGGTGTCCCGGGTCGACCCGCCGGCCCCGTACGTGATCGAGACGAAGGACGGCTGGAGCGACTCCAACTCACGGATCGCCTGCCAGAGCAACCGCTCGCCCTCGGCGGTCTTCGCCGGGCCGAACTCGAAGGAGAACGACGGCCGGGGTCCACGAACGAGGTCCCCAATCGCCGGTTGCGGGTTGGGGAGAACAGAGGGGAGACCGAGCGCCACCCTACGACCTTACCGGCCACCTGGGCCGAATATCCGCACCTTCCCATTTACCGGCCGATCGATCCCGTCCACCGAGCGGATCGCTGCCCTCACCCGTGGTGAGCCGATGGTGAGAAAGCACCCGCGGCGGCCGGGGCGCGCAGGTGGGCGGCCGTACCCGGCGGCGGTTGGCGGCCGGGGCGCGCAGGCGGGTCTCCCGGGCAACGGCTAGCGTCAGGGCGTGACCGATGCTGCCCTCGTCCCGCCCGTGGATCGCGCCGACCTCCGGCAACGGACCGACCGGGCGCTGACCGACTTCCTCGCCGGCCAGCGTGCCTGGCTGGCCGGTGCCGACGACGCCCTGCTGCCGGTCGCCGAGGCGCTGGAGGCGTTCGTGCTGCGCGGCGGCAAGCGGTTGCGTCCGGCGTTCGCCTACTGGGGTTACCGGGGTGCCGGCGGCGTCGACTCCGAGCAGGTGGTCGCCGCCCTGGCCGCGCTGGAGTTCGTCCAGGCCAGCGCGCTCATCCACGACGACCTGATGGACCGTTCCGACACCCGGCGGGGCGAGCCCGCGGTGCACCGCCGGTTCGCCTCGTTCCACCGGACGGCCGGATGGGTCGGCAACGCCGACGGCTTCGGCGACTCGGCCGCCATCCTGCTCGGCGACCTCTGCCTGGTCTGGTCCGACCAGCTGCTGCACGGCGCCGGGCTGGACCCGTACCAGGTGCACCGGGCCCGGCCGGTCTTCGACGAGATGCGGACCGAGGTGACCATCGGCCAGTATCTGGACGTGCTCGCCCAGGCGTCCGGGGACACCTCGGTCGAGCGGGCCGGCAAGATCGCCCGCTACAAGTCGGCGAAGTACACCGTCGAACGGCCGCTGCTGCTCGGCGCCGCGCTCGCCGACGCGCCCGCCCCGCTGCGGGCCGCGTACTCCGGCTACGGGCTGCCGCTGGGTGAGGCGTTCCAGCTCCGCGACGACGTACTCGGTGTGTTCGGTGACCCGCGCCAGACCGGCAAGCCGGCCGGTGACGACCTGCGCGAGGGCAAGCGCACCTTCCTGGTGGCCGCCGCCCTGGAGACGACCGACGCGACCGGCCGGGCGTTGCTGACCAAGCGGCTCGGCGATCCGGGGCTCGACCCGGACGGGATCGACCAGCTCCGCGAGATCATCGCGGCCAGCGGGGCGCTGACCCGGACCGAGGAGCGGATCACGACGCTGACCGACACCGCGCTGGCCGAGCTGGACCGGGCCGAGCTGACGGCCGAGGCCCGCGAGGTGCTGGTCGAGCTGGCGATCGTCGCCACCCGCCGGTCGCTCTGAGCGTCGGCGGCACCGCTCGGCCCGTCCGACGGTTGCTCCCGGCCGCCCACCGGGAAACGGTCACCGCTGGGCGGGAAACGGTCACCGCCGGGCGGGCACCGACCGGACATCCCCGGCCAACCGGGCGGCAACCCGCGCGATAGATCGTCGTCAACGGGCGGTGCGACCGTCGGGACGTGCCTGGCCCGGACCACCCGACCCCGGAACATCCGGTACGACTACGGGTGGCCGGTCTCGTCGCGACCACGTTGATGACCGTTGGCGCGTACGGCGCCGGGGCGCTGCCCGGCGGACCGGACGGCCGAGCGGGTCCGGCCGGTGCCCTGGCCGCCTCGTGGCCCTACTGGCTGGGCCTGACCGGTTGGCTCGCCGGTTTGCTCGTCCTCACCGTCGCCTGGTGGCGGCTGGGCGGAACGTTGCACCGGCCGGGTCACCCGGTGCCGACCCGCTGGCTGCTGGCGACCGGGGCGCTCTGGGCCGCGCCCCTGCTGTTCGCGCCGCCGCTGGGCAGCCGGGACGTGTACGCGTACGCCTGCCAGGGTGCGCTCTGGCTCGACGGGGTCGACCCGTACGCGGTCGGGGTGGCCGACGGCGGCTGTGCGTGGACCGACTCGGTGCCGTCGCTGTGGTGGCACACCACCACCCCGTACGGTCCGTTGGCGATCGCGCTGGCCGGCGGGGTGGTGGCGCTCGCCCGGCTGGCGGTCTCGGGACCGGACGACCGGTTGCTCGTCGCGATATTCCTGTTCCGGGCCGTCGCGATGCTCGGTGCGCTGCTGGTCGCCCGGTACCTGCCCCGGTTGGCGCGGGCGGTCGGCGCCCCCGCTTCGGCGGCGGTCTGGCTGGCCCTGCTCTCGCCGCTGACGGCGGTGCACCTGGTGGGCGGCGCGCACAACGACGCGCTGATGGTGGGGCTGGTGGTGGCCGCCCTGGCGCTGGCCGTCGGGGCGACCCGGACCGGCGTACCGGAACCGGGTCCGGCGCCGTCGGGGCGCCCGTGGCCGCGCCCGTGGCCGGCCCTGCTGCTCGCGGGGCTGCTGCTCGGGCTGGCCGGCACAATCAAGATCACCGCCCTGGTGGCGCTGCCGTTCGTAGCCCTGCTCGCCACCGTCCGCCTACCCCGCACCCTGGCACCCGCCACCGTCGGGCCGCCCGGCGCCATGGCACCCGGCGGCGTTCGGCTGGCCCGTGCGGTGGCGGTCGGCGCCGTTCTGCTCACCACGGCGGTGACGTTCGCCACCGTCACCGTGGCGACCGGGCTGGACCTGGGGTGGCTGGCCGCCCTGCCGGACACCGGTCGGCTGGTGCAGTGGACCTCCCTGCCGTCCGGGCTCGGCATGGCCGCCGGCTACCTGCTGCGGATTCTCGGCCACCCGGAGGCGTTCGGCCCGGCGGTGGCGTGGGCCCGAGCGCTCGGGCTCGCCGTCCTGTTGGCGGTGTCGGTCGCCCTGGTGCTCCGGGCCTGGCGGGCGACCGGCGGTCGTCCCGGCGTCTCCGGGCACGGGTGGGAAACCGACCGGCCACCGGTTGCCGCCCGGCGGTCCGTGACGACCGCGTGCGGGCTGGCGTTCGGCGCGGTGACCCTGCTCTCCCCCGTCTTCTACCCCTGGTACGCCCTGGCCACCGTCACCGTGCTCGCCGCGACCGTCGGGCAGCGGTGGTGGCGGGGCCCACTGGCCGTACTCGTGCTCGCGACGGGCTTCCTGGTGCTACCCGACGGCCTGGGGCTCGCCGTACGGACCAAGCTGCCCGGAGCCCTGCTCGACGTCGCCGTCGTCATCGCACTGACCGCGTACGCCGTCCGCCGCTTCCGCCGTGCCCGCCGCCCCCGGGCCAATCAGCCCGATCAACCTGCCCGGCCCGATCAGCCCGCCGGGCCCTGCCGGCTCACCGGAACCGATCAGCCCGCCCGGCACGATCGACCGGATCAGCCGACGTCCCCGATTCCGCCCGCTCCCCGGATTCCCCGGAGTCGATCGGGTTCTCCGACGCTCGGTGCCGGGGGCGGCGGTCCCGACCCGGTCAGTCTCCCGGTCGGCCCCGGTCGCGAGGCGGCCACCACCGCCGGCCACCGGTCCCGGCGGTCGGGGTCCGCTGCACACCCCGGCGCCCCAGCCACACCCAGACCGAGAGGGTGAGCAGCACCAGGGCGAATCCGAACAGCAGGTCCTCCACCGGGGCGTAGACCAGCCGCAGTCCGATGATCGCGTCCGGGTCGTACCGGACGATCCGTCGGCCGGTCAGGATGCCGTTCGAGATCAACTGGAAGAACACGATGATCGGATAGGTCGCCCAGAACACCCGGCGCCGCACCAACCGGGTACGCAGGAGGTACAGGTCCACCAACACCGCACCGGCCACCCCGAGCAGCGCGGCCACGGTGTAGCTCACCGGCGGGCCCACCGTACGCCGCGTGCCCCGGCGGTCACCGCTCGTCCCCGGCCGGCCAGCCGCGTACGGCGCGGACCGCCTCGAACCCGAGTACGGCACAGATCGGCACGACGAAGAAGAAGAGCACCTCGTCCAGGGGCAGCCCGCCGGGGAACAGCACACCGGTGATCTGCGCCGGGTCGAAGGTCCAGTGTCCGGCGGCGATCGCGGCCAGGTCCCAGAGCACGAAGACCGCCGCCACCGGGGCGATGGTGAGCAGCAGGCGGCGCCAGCGGCGGAGCACGTTCACCCGCAGGATCGGCTCCAGCCAGAGCGCCCCGGCGAGGCACCCGGCGAGGACCGCGAGGTAGGCGAAGTGCCCCATGGCCGGCGTCGCCGGCTAGAAGCCGAGCGCCTGGGCCCGGCGCTTGACCTCACGGGCCAGGTCACCGCCGAGCGCCGCTGCCGGCGTACCGGGGAGGGTGTCGTCGGGTTCGTAGAGCCAGCGTACGGCCGCCTCGTCGTCGTAGCCCGCGTCGCGCAGCAGGTTCAGCACACCCGGCAGGTGCTTGCGTACGGTGTCGTTCGCCACCAGTTCGACGGGCACCCGCCGAATCCCGTCCCGGCGTACCGCTATCAGTTCGCGGTCGCGGATCATCTGGTGCACCTTGCTGATGGTCACGTCCAGCCGGACGGCGACGTCCGGCAGGTTGAGCCAGCCCGCGGCGTCCGCCGGGCCGGCGAGTGGGGATTCGGTCACCCGATCACAGTGCCACGACGGTCCCGGTCTTCCACCGCCACCCCCACCAGGGTAGTTTTCGCACCGAACACGGTACTTCGGCGCGGTACGTGACCGACCGGACACCGGGGGCAATCCCGCTCCTCGGTCAAGATTTCCGTTCGGCACCGCCTGTGGCATCCTGTTCTGCCGTCACCCTCTGGAGACATAGACTGCCTGCCGATGGACATTCAGGTCGCCGACACGTTGCTGGGCTCGCTGATCGACGGGCGCTACCGCATCCGCGGTCGCGTGGCCCGTGGCGGCATGGCGACCGTGTACACCGCCACGGACGAACGGCTGGAGCGCACCGTGGCGCTCAAGATCATTCACCCCAGCCAGGCCCAGCAGGCGCAGGGCCGGCTGGCCGGCTTCCTGGCCCGGTTCACCGAAGAGGCGAAGACCATCGCCCGGTTGACCCACCCCAACGTGGTCGCCGTCTACGACCAGGGCACCCACGCCGGCCTGCCGTACCTGGTGATGGAGTACGTCCGCGGTCGTACCCTGCGCGAGATCCTGGCCCAGCGGCGCCGGCTCAACCCCGGCGAGGCGCTGGCCATCCTGGAGCAGATGCTCGCGGCGATCGCCGCCGCCCACCGGGCCGGTCTGGTGCACCGCGACGTCAAGCCGGAGAACGTGCTGGTCGCCGAGGCGCCCAGCGGTGGCTCCGGCAACCTGGTCGACAGCGTGGTCAAGGTGGCCGACTTCGGGCTGGCCCGAGCGGTCGAGGCGAGCGCCGACGACGACTCCGGCAGCCAACTGATGGCCACCGTGGCGTACGTCGCCCCGGAGCTGGTGACCGAGGGCCGGGCCGATCCGCGGACGGATGTCTACTCCGCCGGGATCGTGCTGTTCGAGATGCTCACCGGCCGGGTCCCGTACGACGGTGACCGGCCGGTCGACATCGCCTGGCAGCACGTCGACCGGGACGTACCGGCCCCTTCGAGTCTGGTCCCCGGCCTGCCGCCGGTCCTCGACGACCTGGTGATCCGGGCCACCCGGCGCGATCCGGGCGCCCGGCCGACCGACGCTGGAGCGTTGCAGGCCGAGGTGCAGGTGGTCCGCGACGATCTCGGCAACGCCAACGCGAACACGGCGCTGCTGCGCCAGGTGGCCCAGCCGACGATGGTGGTCGCCTCGGTCAGCCCGGCCGACCGGCCGTCCTGGGCCCGGCTGCCCGACCAACCGGAGCCCCGCGCCGCCAGACCACACCGCCGCCGCGCCGCGCCGGAGCCGTCCGGTCCGCTGGCCCGGCTACAGACGTTGCGCGAGCAGGTGATGGCCGACAAGCGGGGGCGGATCGCGGTGGCCGCCACGGTGGTCGTGCTCGGCCTGGTCGCCGCGATCGGCGGCTGGTGGTTCGGTGCCGGCCGCTACACCGAGGCCCCGCAGCTGGTGAGCATCAGCAAGGCCGAGGCGGAGGCGCTGGCCGCGCGGGACGGGTTCACCCTCGCCTACGCCGAGCCCCGCTACGACGAGGCCGCCGCCAAGGACCAGGTCGTGGGCCAGGATCCGGCGTCCGCGGCGCGGATGGTCAAGGGCAGCACGATCACCCTCACCCTTTCCCTCGGACCCGAGCGCTACCAGGTGCCGGACGTGCTGGGCAAGACCTTCGACCTGGCCCAGGCCGACCTGGAGCGGGCGAAGCTCCAGGTGACCAAGGGACCGGACCGCTACGACGAGAACCTGCCGGCCGGTGTGGTGACCGCTATCGATCCGAAGGTCGGCACCGAGGTCAAGCCCGGTGACAAGGTCACCCTGACGGTCAGCAAGGGCCGGGCGCCGCTGTCCGTACCGAACCTGGTCGGCAAGAACATCAACGACGCTCGTAGCGACCTGCAAAAGCTCGGTCTGGTTCCGGTGGAGCAGTACGAGGACTCGGACAAGCCCAAGGACCAGGTGATCGACCAGAGCCCGCCGAACGACACCGGGGTCGAGAAGGGTGCCGAGATCAAGCTCAAGGTGAGCAAGGGCCCGCCGGCCGTGCTCGTACCCCGGGTGGTCGGGCTGCCGTGTCCCGAGGCGCAGGCGCGGCTACAGGCGTCTCAGCTCATCGCGGTGGTACAACTCAATCCGAACGGGACGGTCGGGATCCAGAACCCGCAGGAGAACGCGCAGGTGCCACCCGGCAGCCAGGTCCAGATCACCTGCTTCTGAGGTACCCGCACCGAAAGCAACAGGTGAGTCCAGTGACAAAGACGAACACGGCCACGGCCACGACCACCACCACGGCCACGAACCGTCGACCGATCGGCTCGCACACCCCGACCGGGGGCGGGCTGGCCAAGGCCGCGCTGCCCTATCTCGACGCGGCCGGGTCCGAGGTGGCACAGGTCTACGTCGCGAACTCGCGGGGGTGGGCGCTGCCGCCGGGTGACCCGGCCCAGGACGCCGCCTTCCGCGAGGGCTGCGAGCAGCGCGGCATCCCGGTCTACATCCACGCGTCACTGCTGGTGAACCTCGGCTCGCCCACTCCGGCGACGGTCGAGAAGTCGATCGCCACGCTGGCCCACGCCCTGCACCGGGGCGCCGCCATCGGCGCCACCGGTGTGGTCTTCCACTCCGGCAGCTCGGTCGACCCCGACTACTACGACACCGCCATGGCCCAGGTACGCGAGTCCCTGCTGCCGTTGCTCGACGCCGCCGCCGCGAGCGGTGGGCCGAAGCTGCTGATGGAACCGACCGCGGGCGGCGGCCGGTCACTGGCCTCCCGGATGGACCAGGTACCGGCCTACCTGGACACCGTCGACCGGCACCCGTGGCTCGGCATCTGCTTCGACACCTGTCACGCCTGGGCCGCCGGACACGACCTGGCCCGCCCCGGCGGCATGACCGAAACCCTGGACGACCTGGTCGCCTCGATCGGCCCGGACCGCCTGCTGCTGGTCCACGCCAACGACTCCCGCGACACCTGCGGCTCGATCCGGGACCGCCACGAAACCATCGGCAAGGGCAGCATCGGCGAGCCCGCCTTCGCCGAACTGATGACCCACCCGGCAACCGCCGGCATCCCGGTGGTCGTGGAAACACCCTCCGAGAAGCACCCCGACGACATCGCCCTACTCAAACGCCTCCGCCCCTGACCCAGAGGCCGTCCAGGGCTGCCACGAGCCGCGCAGCCGCCCGCCCACCTCAGACGGCGCGAACCCAGGGATTTGGGGGTGGCGTGCCCCACGTCGGGATCAAGCCTGACCGCCCAGAGTGGGGTACGCCGCCCCCAAATCCCGGACCGCGCACCCCACGACAAACGTCAGCGCCGGAAGATCGAGGTGAGAACGGAGACAGCCCGCTCCACCCCGGCATCGTCGAGATCAAGATGCGTAACCAACCGAGCCATCCGCGGACCGAGGACCGAGACCAGCACCCCTTCGGCCCGCGCCGCCGCCCCGAACGCCGGTGCGTCGAGCGCGAACTTGGTCAGGTCCAGCGGCACGATGTTGGTCCGTACCTGCCCGGCCAGCACACCGTACGGTGCCAGCGCCTCGGCCAGCCTGGCCGCCCGTACGTGGTCCTCGGCGAGCCGGTCGACGTGTCCGGCCAGCGCGTGCCGGCCGGCGGCGGCGAGGATGCCGGCCTGCCGCATGCCGCCGCCCATCCGCTTGCGGATCAGTCGGGCCCGTTCGATCTTCTCCGCGCTGCCCACGACAACCGAGCCGGCCGGTGCGCCGAGCCCCTTGGAGAGGCAGACCGACATGGTGTCGAACAGCTCGCCGTAGCTGGCCAGCGGCACCCCGTCGGCGACGTGCGCATGCCAGATCCTGGCTCCGTCGCAGTGCAGCCCGATGCCGGCGTCGTCGGCGATCCGGCGGAGCTGGCGCAGGGTGTCCAGCGGGATGACCCCGCCGCCGCCCCGGTTGTGGGTCTGCTCGACCGCGATCGCCCGGGTCGCCACCGCCCAGTAACCGTCCGGACGGATCATGGCGGCAACCTGGTCGGGGTCGACGTCGGCGCCGACCGCCGGCCAGGTACGGGTGGAGATGCCACCGTACGTGGCGGCTGCCGCCATCTCGTACGTGACGATGTGTGCGTCGGCGTCGCAGAGCAGTTCACCGGCCGGCGGCACCAGCACCTGGAGGGCGATCTGGTTGGCCATCGTCCCGCTCGGGGCGAAGAGGGCGGCCTCGTGCCCGAACAGGGCGGCGACCTCGGCTTCGAGCGCGTTGACGTTCGGGTCCTCGCCGTACACGTCGTCGCCGACCTCGGCCTGCGCCATCGCCGACCGCATCGCGGCGGTCGGGCGGGTGACCGTGTCGGAGCGCAGGTCGACCGGTCGCGGGTCAGCCACGGAGCATCTCCGCCACCAGGAAGGCCAGTTCCAGCGACTGCTGGGTGTTCAGGCGCGGGTCGCAGGCGGTCTCGTACCGGTCGGGCAGGTCCACGTCGGCGATCGCCTGGGCGCCGCCGAGGCATTCGGTGACGTCCTCGCCGGTCAGCTCGACGTGCATGCCGCCGGGGTGGGTCTCCAGGCCGCGGTGCACCTCGAAGTAGCCGAGCACCTCGTCGACGATCCGGTCGAAATGGCGGGTCTTGTAGCCGTTGGACGACTCGTGGGTGTTGCCGTGCATCGGGTCGCACTGCCAGACGACCTTGGCACCGGCGGCGGTGACCTTCTCCACGATCGCCGGCAGGGCCTCGCGGACCTTGTGGTTGCCCATCCGGCTGACCAGGGTGAGCCGGCCCGGAATGTTGTTCGGGTTGAGCTTCTCGCACAGCTCGATCGCCTGGTCCGGGGTGGTGCCGGGGCCGATCTTAACGCCGATCGGGTTGGCGATCCGGGAGATCCAGTCGATGTGGGCGCCGTCGATCTGCCGGGTCCGCTCGCCGATCCAGAGGAAGTGGCCGGAAAGGCCGTACGCCTTGCCGTCGGAGACCCGGGTGAGTGCCCGGTCGTACTCCAGGGCCAGCGCCTCGTGGGAGCAGTAGAGGGTGACGGTGCGCAGGGCCTCGTCGTCGGTCACGCCGCAGGCGCGCATGAAGGCGACCGCCCGGTCGATCTCGCGGGCGATGGCGTCGTAGCGCTCACCGGCCGCCGAGTCGCGGACGAAGCCCTTGTTCCAGTCGTGCACGGCGTGCAGGTCGGCCAGGCCACCGGCGAGGTACGCCCGGAGCATGTTCATCGCCGAGGAGGAGTTGGCGTACGCCCGGATCATGCGCTGCGGGTCGGCGATCCGGGCCTCCGGC
Source organism: Micromonospora sp. NBC_01699 (assembly GCF_036250065.1). Lineage (NCBI taxonomy): Bacteria > Bacillati > Actinomycetota > Actinomycetes > Micromonosporales > Micromonosporaceae > Micromonospora > Micromonospora sp. NBC_01699. The sequence continues at coordinate 5,981,702 of NZ_CP109199.1, forward strand.
ACCGCCTCCAGCGAGTTGATCATGTCTCCGCGGTACGCCGGCAGCCCGCGCGCGTCGGTCGGCAGCGACCGCGGCTTGGTGTACTGCCCGGCGACCCTGGCAACCTTGACCACCGGCAGCGACGCCCCGTAGGTCAGCACGACCGCCATCTGGAGCAGGGTGCGCGCGTTGGCGAGCAGGTGGCTCTCGGTGTTGTCGGTGAAGGTCTCGGCGCAGTCGCCGCCCTGGAGCAGGAAGGCCTTGCCCTCGGCCACCTGGGCGAGCTGCACCCGGAGGTGATCAACCTCATACGGGGCGACCACCGACGGCACCGTGGAGAGGACCTCGCAGACCTCGTCGACGGCCTTCTGGTCGGGCCACGGCGGGGTCTGGGCCCGCGGCATGTCCCGCCACCGGTCCAGCCCGAGGGCCACGTCCTCGGCGGAATCGTCGGTCGGACGGCTGGTCTGCGGGCCTAGGTTACCCACCGTGGGGTAGCTCAGCTGATGCCACTCATGGCGCATGGAGAAAAGCGTACGGCGACACGCGGGGCAGGTCGCCACTGAGGTCGGCCGTGTCCGACCCGTGGGAGGTGTATTGGCCGCCGCCGTACCCGATGTCCGGGTATCCTGCCGGGCCGCCCGGTCGAGTCGCCGCGCGGCCCGGTCAGCCGGTCTGGCTCAGGAGGTCGTGCCACCGGCACTGGGCGACGGCCCCGCCGCGCTGGCGCCGGCCACCGTCTCGTTCGCGATGCACCACCCGGCCTCGGCCTTCGCCACCGTGAACAGGAGTTCGGCCGGGGTCGCCGCCCCGTTGCCGGCGAGCGCCGAGATCGAGGTGCTGACCTCCAGTTGGCCGCCGTTGGGGCGTACGTCGGTGATGGTCGCCTCGGTGACCTTGAAGTGATCGGCGAAGTCGCCGTTCGGGCCGGTCGCGGCCTGGTCGAAGGCGGCCTGCATCGGCACGCAGAGCTGGCCCCGCCCGGCGGCCACGTCCTTGGTCGTCATCGCGTCGAGATACGCCTGCACCACCGCCCGCGACTTCTCCGGGCCGTCCTCGGGGATCACCGGAGCCCCGTCGCCGTCATCACCGCCGAGGCCGCAGGCACCCAGGCCGAGCGGCAACATTGCCAGCACCGCGACCAGAACCGCCGCGCGCCGTCGTGGGACGTCCATCGAGTTCCCCCTCCTCGACTTCCTGCGAATTACGCCGAGCGGCGAGTCTGACACATCGATCACCCCTGCGGCCAGGCGCCGAACGACCCGCGGCGGCCGGGCATCGACGGCCGGCCGCCGGGCCCGCGCGACACGGGCCGGTGCCCGTCGTACGGGCATCGCGAGGTCCGGGCACGGCCCGAGTCAGCGGACGACACGGCGCTCGGCGGGTTGCCGCGCCCCACCGGGGTCGACCGACCGCGAGCGGGGTGTTTCGCTCCGGCCCGCCGACGGGCCGACGGGATCCACCGGGATGGTCCGGGCACCCGAGCCGAAGCAGGTCTTGGCGGTGCCCACCTCGTCGTGGAAGGGTGCCACCCGGCCCACCGTCAGCCCGGAAAATACGTGACGGCAGTGGCTGCACCTGCTTGGCACTTCGATAACCACTTCAACCTCCGGGGCAATCTCGTTTTGGGGCACCGGTCAGACCGAACGCAGCCGGCGGCGGATCGGCGCGGCGTCGGTCCAGCCGACGAACCGGGCATCGAGCTGCTCGGTGGTCAGCTCCACCAGCACGGGTGCCGCCCGATCGCGAAAGTGCGCCATGAACGTCGGCAGGCGGTCCCGGTCGTCGCGGTAGAGCACCCACATCCGGCGCCGGAAGATCGGGCACGGCCACTCCCCGTCGTCGTCGCGGCAGCGCCAGTCCGCGCCGGGACGATGCGGGGCGATCAGGTCGTCGTCATCGTCGGTCACCGGGCACACTCCAGTTCTCCGCCTCGAAAACGTTCGTGGAGAATGCGGGAATCGTTATTCGTATGGCAGATCTACAGCTATTTCAGGGACAGATGTACGGAGCTTCCATGGCTCACTCCGTCATGCCCGACCAGGTCGGAGACTGCGTCGCCCCCGATACACATATCCTCGATGTCGACCGCGGCCGTCCCGTGGCTCGACAACCGCATGCGGTCCACTCTGTACGGCAACTTCCACTAATTGCAATGGTCAGCGCTGCGACAATCCAAAATAAGTAGTCGCTGTGTCGTCACCCGACGTCCCGCCGTCGCATAATCGGTTGCCGGATGCAGGAAATTGAGACAGGGGGACGAATGACGGATACGGGATCGTCCGTACCGCGTAGACAACTGGGGCGGTACCTGAAACAGGCTCGCGAACAAGCGGGGATCACCCTTGAGGCCGCGGCAAGAGATCAAGAGTGGTCCCGGGCGACGATGTACCGAATCGAGGGTGGGTACGCCGCCGTACGTCGGGCCAACGTCGTGTCGATGTGCGCGGCGTATGGCGTACCGGCCAAGATGACGGAGGCGCTGATCGCGCTCGCGGCCGAGACCAAGGCCAAGGGCTGGTGGCACGCGCACGGCGCGGCCATCCCGAGCTGGTTCGAGCTGTACGTCGGCCTGGAGTCGGCAGCCTCCCGGTTGCGCCACTTCGAGCCGGCGTCCGTGCCGGGACTCCTGCAAACCAGGGAGTACGCCGAGGCACTGTTGCGCTCCCACCCCGGGATCCCCGACGAGGAGGTCAACCGTCTGGTCTTCGTACGGATGGAACGCCAGCAGTTGCTCCGCCGCACGTCACCCGCGCCGCCGCAACTTGACGTGCTGCTCGACGAGGCCACGCTCCGTCGGCGGGTGCCGGGAATGGCACGGCAGCTCCGGCACCTGAACGAACAGGGGCACACGGATCGGGTCAGCATCCGGGTCGTGCCCACGCTCGCCCGGCTCAACTACGCGCTGACCGGCGGCCAGTTCATCATCCTCGACTTCCCGGCGGTCGGGGTCCGCACCCCGGAGCCGACCACCGTCTACTGCGAGTCACTGACGGGTGCCCTGTATCTGGACAAGCCAAGCGAGGTTGCAACGTACGATGGCGCGTGGAAGGCGCTTGAAGACTTGGCCCTGGACCCAGGCCGGTCAGCCGACCAAATTGCGATGATTGCCAAGGAGATTGAGAATGCGTGAGCTGACCGGCGCCCATTGGCGCAAGTCCAGTCGTAGCAACGGTTCCGGCGGTGCGTGCGTGGAGGTCGCCGACAACCTGCCGGGCCACGTATTCGTCAGGGATACCAAGGACCGTGACGGCGGCACGCTGGCCTTCGGGTCGGCGGCCTGGAGTGCGTTCGTCGGCTTCGCCAAGACCTCGGCCAGCTGACGACAGTCCGAAGGGAAGCCCCCGGCGTTGCCGCCGGGGGCTTCCCCCTTTTTTACCGCTGACCGATCGGTGGTCCCGATCCTCATTCGACCCGAACGAACAGGTCACGGGCGGTCGGGCTCTGAATTGTTCGGCAATGGTTGGTCATCCTGGACCGTTCCCCGGTTGGCAACCGATCGGCGTACCTCGGCGTAGGCGCGCCCGCGGCGGTCGTCCGATGGGGATTTCCCGGCGCCGGGCGGTCGGCGGACGTTGACGCTGCGGGCTTTCTTTGTTCTGCTGGCCCAGCGCCGGTTTCCGGCCGACCCGTGGGCGCGGGCCGGCCGGAGACCGGTCACCGGGCCAACCCGAACCGCCGCAACCGGCAAGGCGCCATCGGGGCAGCCGGCCGACCTCGACGCGTTTTCCGCGCGGCACCCCGGAACGAGCTTCGGCCGACCCGTGGGCGCGCGGGTCGGCCGAAGCACTGCACTACTACTGCTGCTGGTGCTACGTGTTACATCGGTGTTACGTCAGCCGTCGGCTCAGCCGAGGCCGTTCTTGACGGCGGTGATCAGCTCACCGTTGCTGGTGTCGCCGGACAGCTCCCAGAAGAAGGAACCACCCAGACCCTGGTTGTTGGCGTACGACATCTTGCCGTTGATGGTGCTGGGGGTGTCGTAGCTCCACCAGTTGCTGCCGCACTTGGCGTACGCGGTGCCGGCGACCGTACCGGTGGTCGGGCAGGTGTTCTTGAGGACCTTGTAGTCCTCGTTGCCCGCCTCGTAGGTGCCCGGTGCCGCCCCGGTGGCGCTGCCGCCCGGTGCCGCCTGGGTAACCCCGGTCCAACCGCGGCCGTAGAAGCCGATACCCAGCAGCAGTTTGCTGGCCGGGATGCCCTTGCTCTTGAGCTTCTGGATCGCCGCGTCGGAGTAGAAGCCCGCCGTCGGGATCCCGGTGTACGACGTCAGCGGCGAGTGCGGGGCGGTCGGGCCCTGCGCGGCGAACGCGCCGAAGTAGTCGTACGTCATCGGCATCAGCCAGTTGAGGTTGTTGATCGCCCCGGCGTAGTCGGTGGCGTCGATCTTGCCGCCGTTGGTGCCGTCCGCGGTGATCGCCGCGGTGACCAGGGCGGAGGAACCGAACCGGGTACGCAGCGCCTGGATCACGTTCTTGAACGCGTTCGGACCGCTGGCGTCACAGGTCAGGCCGCAGGCGTTCGGGTACTCCCAGTCGATGTCGATGCCGTCGAACACGTCGGCCCAGCGCGGGTCCTCGACCAGGTTGTAGCAGGAGTTCGCGAACGCGGTCGGGTTCGCCGCGGCCTGGGTGAAGCCGCCGGACCAGGTCCAGCCACCGAACGACCAGATCACCTTGATGTTCGGGTACGCCGCCTTGAGCTTGCGCAGCTGGTTGAAGCTGCCGCGCAGCGGCTGGTCCCAGGTGTCGGCGACGCCGTCCACACTGTCCGCCGTCGTGTACGCCTTCTCGTAGTCGGCGTAGCTGTCACCGATCGTGCACTGGCCGTTCGTGGTGTTGCCGAAGGCGTACATGATGTGGGTCAGCTTGGCCGCGGACCCGCTGGTGACGATGTTCTTGACGTGGTAGTTCCGGCCGTAGACGCCCCACTGCGCGAAGTAGCCGACGACCTTCTTGCCGCCCGGCGGCGGGTTGGTCGGCGGAGTCGTGGGCGGGTTGGTCGGCGGCCGGGTGGTCGGCGGGGTGGTGGGCGGAGTGGTCGGCGGGGTCGTCGGCGGCCGGGTGGTCGGCGGCGTGGTGGGCGGAGGGGTGCCGCCGCCGCACGAGGCGCCGTTGATGGTGCAGTTCAGCGGGGCCCGGTAGGCGCCGGTGCCGTTGTAGCCCCAGGAGAACGAGGCACCCGGCGCGATCGCACCGGCCCAGCTCTTCTTGACCGCCACATAGTGGTTGTTGGTCCGGGTCACGTCGGCATCCCAGAAGCTGCCGATGGTGGTGCCGGCCGGCAGGTCGAACTCAAGCCGCCAGGTGGCGAGCGAGGCGTCGGTGCCGTTGGTGATCGTGACGCGGGCCTCGTGACCGGTTCCCCAGTCGGAGGCGGCCACGAAGGTTGTGGTGACGTTTCCGGCGCCGAAGGCCGCGGTCACCGGGACGGCGGCGACCGCCACCGCGACCACGGCGCCGGCCCAGAACGCCCGACGGAGGGAACTTCTCATGTGGCGTCTCCCCAAAACAGTTAGGAAACTTTCCAAATACCTGGTGAGACGCTACTCACGGGTTCACCACTCCGTCAAGATGTCCATGTTTCGATTTCCGGATGTCGGCGGACGAGCAGGTCAGCGGGTAACCTCACGCCATGACGATCTTTGACATCAAGCTGGACGCCCTCGGCGGTGGCCCGGCCGGGCTCGACCAGCACCGCGGCAAGGCGGTGCTGGTCGTCAACGTCGCATCGAAGTGCGGCCTCACCCCGCAGTACGCCGGCCTCCAGGCGCTCCAGGACGGCTACGGCGATCGGGGGTTGGTGGTGCTCGGCGTACCGAGCAACCAGTTCGCCGGCCAGGAACCCGGCACGTCCGCCGAGATCGCCGAGTTCTGCTCGACCAACTACGGCGTCACGTTCCCGCTGACGGAGAAGATCGAGGTGAACGGCCCGGACCGGCACCCGCTCTACGCCGAACTGGTCGACGCCCCCGACCCGGACGGTTACACCGGCGACATCCGGTGGAACTTCGAGAAGTTCCTGGTCGCCCCGGACGGCACGGTCGCCGCCCGGTTCGGCCCGAAGACCGACCCGCAGTCGGCCGAGCTCACCGCCGCCATCGAGCGCGCCCTGCCCAACTGACGCACCCCCACGGGACTCCCGGGTGCTCGCGTACCTCGGGCACCACCCCGGCTGACGACGGCGCCGGGCGATTACTTCGCTGGTCGCAGAATCGCACCGGGCGGGTCGGGCGGACGTGCTTTGCTCAGCAGATGAGCCTGGTCGCGGAAACCCACGGAACGGGTCTGCCGGTGCTGTGCCTGCCCGGTTTCAGCCTGCCCGGCTCGGCGATGGTCGCCGCGCTGGAGCCGGCCGTGGCGGCGACCACCGGGCTGCGCCGGATCTACCCCGACCTGCCGGGAACGGGCCGGTCGCCGGGTGGCCCGGCGAACTCCGACGGCGTGCTCGACGCGGTCGCCGACCTCGTCGAGCGGGAAATCGGCGCCGCCCGGTTCCTGGTCGTCGGCTGGTCCTACGGCGGTTACCTCGCCGCCGGGCTGGCCAGACGCCGGCCGGAGCAGGTGGCCGGCCTGCTGCTGGTCTGCCACGGCACCCGGATCCTGCCCGGTAACCGGGACCTGCCGGTGGCGCCGGTGGTCAGCGAGGAGGTCGAGTGGCTGGTCGACGTGCCGACGGACCTGCGTGCCCACCTGTCGGTGGCGTTGGGCAACCGGACCAGGGAGACGGCCGAGCGGGTGGCGACGGTGCTGACCGCGTCCGGGCCGGGCGACGAGGAGTACCTGGGGCGGTTGCGCGACACCGGCTACCAGCTCTCCGACGAGGGCTCCACGCTGGCCTTCCTCGGACCGACCAGCCTGATCGCCGGACGCCAGGACTACATCGCCGGGTACGCCGACCAGTTTCGCGCCCTGGCCAGCTACCCGGCGGCGAGTTACGCCCTGCTCGCCGAGGCCGGGCACTACCTGCCGTTCGAGCAGCCGGAGGCGTTTCGCGGGCTGACCCTGGACTGGCTGGCCCGGTGCACCGCCGCGGTCGGTGGACCACGGCTGGACCACCCCGCCGGGCAGCCAACGCCGGACTACCCGGCGGGGTAGTAGCCGGCCATCGCCCGCACGCTGTCGGCGATCCAGGCAACCAGTTCCGGCCGGGCCAGCAGCAGATCGCCCCCTCTCCTCCGCCGCACACCAGACGGCGCGACGATCTTGCACTTGTGGTGGCGAACAAATCCGGATGAGGGTCCTAATCCGGGCGCCACAAGTGCAAGATCGTCGACGATATCGGTGGGCAGGGGTCGGTGGAGGTTGGGGATTGCTGCTGTAGGCGGTTAGCCGTGCGGGGGTTGTCCTGGATGCGGTTCGGGCCCGAGTCGGTCGAGAAACTCGCGCAGCAGCCGGTGCCAGGCTCCGGGACGTTCCAGGTGTAGGTCGTGACCGGCGTCCGGCAGTTCGACCAGTTCGCTGCCGGGCAGCCGGGCCAGCATCCGCCGGGCCTGGTCCACGCCGACCACTCCCCGGCCGGCGCGGACCAGCAGGGTGGGGCAACGGATCGCCGACCAGTCGGCCCAGAACGGCCGGGCCGACGACTCGCGCACCGACTCGACCATCAGCTCCGGCACGAACCGGGGCCACCAGCCGTCGGCCTCCTCGGCCAGCCCGTCCGCCCAGGCCCGACCCCGGTCACCGCCGCCGAAGAAGCGCACCGCGTCGGCGTACGACGGGAAGGGCACCGGCCAGCCGGACAACCACTCGCCGATCCTCCTCGGGGTCTCCGGGTCACCGCCCGGCGAGGCGTCCACCACCAGCAGGGCCCGGACCAGCCGTGGATAACGGGCCGCGGTGAGCATCGCGGTGTGCCCACCGAGGGAGTGCCCGACCAGCACCACCGGGGCCGCCCGCAGCGCGCCGACCACGGCGGCGACATCGGCGACGTACGCCGAGCGGGTCAGTTGGATCGGCCGGCGCGCGCTGCGGCCGTGGCCGCGCTGGTCCAGGGCCAGCACCCGGTGGGAGCCGTCGAGGGCGGCGGCGCTCGCGTCCCACTGCCCCGCGTGGCCGGCCGGGCCGTGCAGGAACAGCACCGCCGGTTCCGGGCCGGCCCGGTCGAGGCAGGCCAGCCGTACGCCGTTCCGACTCACCGTGCGCCAGTCACCGACCGCCACCATCGGCACCCCCTCGTGGGTGGGTCCCGGCCCAGCCCACTGCCCCGAATTCTCGGCCGGCAACGCCCCCACCAGGCAATATCCTTCGGTAACGATTTGATTACTTGCCGTGCTGGACTTGCCTCGAAGTCCGATGAACGGGACTCTTTGGTGCGGAAACGCTCAACCGGCGCCCGCCATACCAAGGAGGCAGTATGCGCATTTCCCGACCGCTCGCCCGCCAGCTCCGGCGGACCCTGGCGTTCGGCTCGGTCACCCTGCTCGGCCTGGGCCTGAGCGCGTTGGCGGCCGCGCCGGCCGGTGCCGCCGGGGTGGGCTACGTCCGGCTCGCGCACCTGTCCCCGGACACCCCGGCCGTCGACGTCTACCTGGCTGCGGCGACCGGCTCGGCCGAACCCCGGGTCTTCCCCGCGGTCGGGTACGGGGTGGTCTCGGGCTACCTGTCACTGCCGGTCGGCCGGTACGCGGTCGCGATGCGGCAGGCGGGCGCCCCGGCGAGCAGCAAACCGGTGCTGACCGCCGAGGTGGCGGTGACCGCCGGGGACGCGTACACGGTGGCCGGGGTGGGTCGCTACGCCGACCTGGGGCTGCGGGTGCTCGACGACGACATCAGCGCACCGGCCGCCGGACGGGCGAAGGTACGCGTCGTACAGGCGTCCGTCCGGGCACCCGTGATCGACGTCGCCGCCGCCGACGGGCCCACCATCGCCGACGCCGTCCCGTTCGCCACCACCACGCCCTACTCGCAGGTCGAACCGGGCTCCTGGAAGCTGCGGCTGAACAGCACCGGCGGCACCCCGACCACGGCCGACGTACGGCTCGCCGCCGGGACGGTCTACTCACTGCTGGTGCTCGACGCCGAGCAGGGCGGGCTCACCACCGAGTTGCGGATCGACGCCAGGGGCGGCGAGGTGGTGCCGGCCGGTGGCGTGGACACCGGCGCCGGCGGCGCCCGGAACGCGGTCGGCACCCGGGCGTCGGACGAGCCGGCCGGTCGGGACTACCCGCTGGTCGCCGCCGCAGTCGCGGCCGGCACGCTGCTCGCGGTGCTCACCGCGGCCGTGGTGCTGCTGGTCCGACGCCGCGCGCGGCGCACCTGGTGAACGGCGCACCGCCCACCCGTGCCGCCGAGATCAGGCGGCACCGGGGGCGGTGGCCCGGACCGGCGGGCAAGCCTCCGCGGTGGGTCCTCCCGGTCCTGCTCGGCGTCGGTGTCCTGGTGTTCGCGCTGGTCACCGGCACCGGGCTGGGTCGGGCCGGCACCGGACCCGCGACCACGGCCGGGGTGTGGCGCGCGGGCTGCGGCACCGGCTGCCCGTCGACCGGCGCGCGGCCGCCGCAACCGGACCCGGCCGCACCCACCGGGCCACCCGACCGGGTACGGATACCGCGCATCGGCGTCGACTCGTCCCTGGCCGTGCTCGGCCTGGACCGGTCCGGGCAACTCGCCGCGCCGGCCGACTACGCCCGGGCCGGCTGGTTCGGCGCCGGTACGGCACCGGGCGACACCGGCCCGGCGGTGATCGCCGGGCACGTCGACTCGACCACCGGCCCCGCCGTCTTCTACCGCCTGCACGAACTGCGCACGGGCGACCGGGTCGAGGTGCGGCGCGGAGGGCGGTGGATCGGATTCGTGGTGGTGGCCAGCAGCCGACACGACAAGGACGAGTTCCCCACCGCCGAGGTGTACGGCCCGACCCCCGGCCCGGAGTTGCGCCTGGTCACCTGCACCGGCCCGTTCGACGACCGCACCCGGCACTACCGCGACAACCTGGTCGTGTACGCGATCGCCGATCGGTAGGTACCGGGTTCCCGCCGGCCCGGACGGGTCAGATCGGACGAGTCAGAGCCGCCGGCGGCCGGCGAACCCGCAGTCGGCCCGGTGGTACCAGCGGATGTCGTCGTCGCCCTCCAGCCAGCACCAGAGCACCGGCCGGCCCTTGCGCTCTCCGGCGAAGTCGAGCAGCACCGGGGCGAAGCCCTTGACCTGGATCTCGTGCTCGTTGAGCTCCTCCAGGATGCCGTGCAGCCGCGCCTCCAGCGCCTTGAGCTCCGGCATGCCACCGAGCGGACTCAGCCCGCCGCCGGTCAGATCGGCCCGCAGCTCGGCCAGGTCGGCGCGCAGGGTGATCAGCTCGTCGATCCGGGGGCGCAGGGTGGCGATCAGGTAACTGGCCTGGGCGAGGGTGAACACACCGGACAGTATGGGCCACCGATCGCCATACCGGGTCGACCCCGGACCCGGCTAGTCGCTCTGGGCGGCGATCTCCCGGGCCCGGTCGCGGGCCGCTTCGAGCGCGGCGAGCAGCGCGGCGCGTACGCCGTGCTTCTCCAGCTCCCGGATCGCCGAAATGGTGGTGCCGGCCGGCGAGGTGACCGCCTCCCGCAGTTTCACCGGATGTTCACCAGAGTCGCGGAGCATGGTGGCCGAGCCGATGGCGGTCTGCACGATCAGGTCGTGGGCGACCTGGCGCGGCAGCCCGAGCAGGATGCCTGCGTCGATCATCGCCTCGACCAGCAGGTAGAAGTAGGCCGGGCCGGAACCGGAGAGCGCGGTGACGGCGTCCTGCTGCGACTCGGGCACCCGGATGGTCGCGCCCAGCGGGGTGAACATCTCCTCGGCCAGGGCCAGGTGCGCCCCGGTCGCGTACGGGCCGGCGGAGATCGCCGTCATCGCCTGGTCGACCAGGGCCGGGGTGTTCGTCATGACCCGGACCACCGGGGTGCCCTCCGGCAGCCGCCGGCCGAAGAAGCCGGTCGGCAGGCCCGCACAGAGTGAGATCACCAGCTTGTCGGCCGGTACCTTGGCGCCGATCTCGTCCAGCAGCGCGCCCGCGTCCTGCGGCTTCACCGAGATGGCGAGCACGTCCGCCTCGGCCACCGCGGACAGGTTGTCCACCACCCGGACGCCGTACCGGGTGGCCAGTTCCTCGGCGCGGGCCTGCCGCCGGGTGGTGGCCAGCAGCCGGCCCGCCGGCCAGCCGGCCCGCAGCAACCCGGAGAGCATCAGCTCGCCGATCTTCCCGGTGCCGATCACGGCCACCGTGTGCGCTCCCGGTGCCATCCGATCCCCCATCCTCGCCCCGTGCCGGTTCCGATCCCGCGCCGGCACGCGGTCGCGCCGGTCGCACCGAACCGGGGTGGACCCCGCCGGCTCGCACCGGCTGACGGAGTCCACCCCGGCCGGGTGGTACGGCCGATCAGCTACCGAAGAAGACCTCGGCCTCTTCGTAACGCTCGATCGGTACGGTCTTCAGCTCGCGGGTCGCCTCGGCCAGCGGCACCCGAACGATGTCGGTGCCCTGCATGGCGACCATCTTGCCCCAGTCACCGTCGTTCACGGCGTCGATCGCGTGCAGGCCGAGCCGGGTGGCGAGCACCCGGTCGAACGCGGTCGGCGTACCGCCGCGCTGGATGTGCCCGAGCACGACCGTACGGGCCTCCTTGCCGGTCTTGGCCTCGATCTCGCCGGCCAGCCACTGGCCGATGCCGCCGAGCCGGACGTGACCGAAGGAGTCCAGCTCCTGGTTGTGCAGAACCATCTGCCCGTCCAGCGGCTGGGCGCCCTCGGCGACCACCACGATCGGGGCGTACTGCTTCTGGAACCGCTTCTCGACGTAGGTGGCCACCTGCTCCACGTCGAACTGCCGCTCCGGCAGCAGGATCACGTTGGCGCCACCGGCCAGGCCGGCGTGCAGCGCGATCCAGCCGGCGTGCCGGCCCATGACCTCGACCACCAGGGTGCGGTGGTGGCTCTCGGCCGTGGTGTGCAGCCGGTCGATCGCCTCCATCGCGATGTTGACCGCGGTGTCGAAGCCGAACGTGTAGTCGGTCGCGTTGAGGTCGTTGTCGATCGTCTTCGGTACGCCGACCACGTGGACGCCGAGCTCGGTCAGCCTGGTCGCGACGCCGAGGGTGTCCTCGCCGCCGATCGCGACCAGCGCGTCCACGCCCTGCTCGGCGAGATTGTCCTTGATCCGTTCGACCCCGTTTTCGATCTTGAACGGGTTGGTCCGGGACGAGCCGAGGATGGTCCCGCCGCGGGGCAGGATCCCCCGCACCTCGTCGATGCCGAGCGGCTTGGTCAGCCCCTCCAGCGGACCGCGCCAGCCGTCGCGGAAGCCCACGAACTCGTGACCGTAGGTAGCGACACCCTTACGCACGACCGCTCGGATCACCGCGTTCAGACCCGGGCAGTCACCGCCGCCGGTGAGCACGCCGATACGCATGATCTGCTCATCCTCCAGGAGCTTCAGGTAAGCCCAATTCAGCCCCAGGAGCGAAGTCACGTCAGACCATCGGCGTCGTTGCCGGCCCGGGGCGGGCCGTCAATGCGCACTGTAGTCGTCGCGCCGGAGGCAAGCCAGCACGCCTCACGGCACCGCCGGCCCGGAACCGGGCCCGGCCGGCACGAGCCGGGCTCAGCCGCCCATGGCCCGCCACCGGGCCAGGTTGTGCCGGGCGTCGACCAGCGCGTCGTGCCGTTCCGCCGCCGCGTCCGGCAGCGGCGGGCGCCCCTGGTCGTCCCAGCGCTGGCGCAGGTCCTTGGTGAACCGGGGGATCTCCCGGGGCAGTGCCGGCATCGCCCCCCAGAGCTGCGCGAGCGCCACGTGGTCGTACGCCGCGTACCAGGCCCACAGCTCCAGCTTCTCGTCCGGCCGGCCGCGTACGGGCTCGGTCAGGAAGTCGTAGAGCTCGTCCCGGATCCGCTCGCGGGAACGCCAGACCCGGTCACCGGGCGACGGCAGCTTGTCCAGCACGTTGCGCCGGACCCAGGGCACGGCTCGGGAGTCGTCGAACTGCGTGGAGACGGCGTAGAACTCGCGGCCGTACTCGTCGACGACGCCGATCGACACGAGGTCGACGATCCGGCCGTCCTCGATGAATTCGCAGTCGTAGAAATAGCGGTAAACCATCCCCGCCATCCTTGCCCACCCGCTCCGGGGTGCCGGCGCCGGGGGCGTACCCCCCACCCCGGTCGCCCACGCGACCGGTCGGACGGCGGCGCGGTAGGCTCGCCGTCCGACCGGTCGCGGCGCCCCGCGACCCCAACCCGCCACGCCCCCGTACAGCCCCCACCCAGCGGCGGATCTGAGCACAAGAATGCCGTTCGCCAGGACGCAGGACTGTCACAGAAGCGATTCGAGGGGTGTACAGCACGCGACAGGACCGTCATGATCTGATGTGTACCGCTACCGGACAGGTCATCCGGTGTCAGATCATGTTGCTCTCGGGGGCGAGAGCCTCGACCGAAAGCAGACTGTGAGGGGTTGAGCCTTGGAGGTTCGCCTTCCGGAGCCGGGTGACGCGCTCACGGGTGTACAGATGTTCGCCGGCCTGGAACCGGAGGTACGGCAGCGGGTGATCGCTGCCGCGGTGCCGCGTACCTATCGCAAGGGCCAACTGCTGTTCGTCGAGAACGACCCCGGCGAGTCACTCATCGTGCTGCGTCGCGGCGCGGTGGTCGTCTTCCGTACGGCACCGACCGGCGAGCGCGCCGTGCTGTCGGTGATCCGGCCGCCCGACGTACTCGGCGAGGTGTCCCTGCTGGACGCCTCCACCCGCTCGCTGTCGGCCGAGGCGATCGAGGACTGCACGGCGCTCGCCCTGTCCCGCGGCGCCTTCATGGAGCTGGTCCACTCCAACCCGCGCATCCTCGACGCGGTGATGCGCTCGCTGGGCGGCCTGATCCGCCGGCTCACCGAGCAGAACGCCGACCACGTCTTCCTCGACCTGCCCGGCCGGGTGGCCAAGACCCTGGTCCGGCTGGCCGGCGAGAGCCAGGCGCCGATGATCACGATCGAGCTGAACCAGAGTCAGCTCGCGGAAATGGCCGGCGGCTCGCGGCAGAGCGTGAACCAGGCGATCGGCTCCTTCGCCAGCCGGGGATGGCTGCGTACCGAGGGACGCCGGATAGTGGTGACCGATGTGGGGGCGTTGCGCCGCCGGGCGGGCATGTCCGACCGCTGATCGGCGTACGTTTTCCAACCGAACGAACCGTGGGGTCCCGCCGGTCGCTCTCGGCGACCCTGCGGAACCCCACGCTTTCGTGCCGTAAGACGCGGCAGCCCGAGGATCAGGGCTTGGTGCTGGTCGGGCCGACCCAGTCGGTGCCGACGCCACCGCCGCCGGCGCCACCGCCAGCCTCGCCCACGATCCCCTCGGCCTGAAGGCGGGCCAGGGTCGCAGCGTCCACATCGACCATCTCGCCCGCGGGGTGGTTGACGCCCGCTTCGTCGGTCCACCCCTGCACCAGCTGGACGTACACCATCGACGTATCTCCCTAACATCGCTCGATCACTTGGCTGCCCGACTGTAGCCGGCGGTCGCTTGCGTCAGCCGGCCGAACGAGTGTCTGCTAGCCAACAGCCCGGTTCCCGACACTGGCACGGACCGGCGATACTCGGCGTTGGCGACCAACACGGCCAGCACCCCGCAACACGGCCGGCAAGCCGCAACCCGGCCAGCACACCGCAAGCCGGGCAGCGGCACCCCGGTTCGCCACCGTGCCGCGGCCGGCGCTCCGTCTGGCGGTGGCAGAGCCCGACCCCACCCGACCCGACTGCGGTAGGAGGACGCAATCTCCGCTCCGTGTGCCAAGTGTGGCCGGATCGCCGCAGCCGAGGACCGCTTCTGCGGCGGCTGCGGCAACGAACTCGTTCCCGCCTGCCCGCACTGCGACCGACCACTCGCCACCAACGCGGCGTTCTGCACGTCCTGCGGCAAACCCCGCCCGGGTGGGGCCCGGCCGGCGGCGACGCCACAGGAGGACCGGCGGCGGGTCAGTGTCCTCTTTGTCGACCTGATCGACTTCACCCCGTACGTCGAACGCGCCGACCCGGAACTGGTCCGGGGCATGCAGACCAGCTTCTTCTCGGCCGCCCGCCGGGTCGTCGGCCAGTACGGCGGGGTGGTGGAGAAGTACATCGGGGACGCGGTGATGGCGTTGTTCGGTGCCCCGGTGGCGACCGAGACCGACGCGTTGCGGTGTGTCCGGGCCGGACTGGAGTTGCAACGGGTGCTGGCCCGGTTCGCCCCCGCCGACGCCGGCGGGCTGCGGTTCCGGGTCGGGGTGGCGACCGGTGAGGCCCTGGTGGACGTCGCCGCCGCCCGCGACGGCGGTCAGGCGATCGTCGCCGGTGACGTGGTCAACACCGCCTCCCGGATGCAGTCGGTGGCACCGCCCGGCGGGGTGCTGGTCTGCGGCAACACGTACACGCTGACCAAGAACGCGATCCGGTACGACGAGCAGCCGCCGGTGACGCTGCGCGGGCGGTCGTCACCGACCGAGGTGTGGCTGGCACTGGCACCCGTACGCCGGCAGCACCCGGACCGGGAACTCGACTCGACCCCGCTGATCGACCGCGAACACGAGCTGAGCCTGCTGGTCAACGCGCTGCACCGGTCGGCCCGCGAACAGATCCCGCAGGTGGTCACCGTCTTCGGTCGGGCCGGCATCGGCAAGAGCCGACTGGTCCGGGAGCTGTTCCGGCACGCCGACCGGTTGATCGACGAGCGGGTCACCTGGCGGACCGGGCGGTGCCCGCCGTTCGGCGAGAACGTCACCTTCGCCGCGCTGGCCGACATCGTGAAGTCCGAGGCGGGCATCCTGGACACCGACCCGGCGTCGGTGGCCGCGCAACGGCTGGAGTCGGCGGTCGGCGAACTGGTCGGCACCGACGGTGAACGGGCCCGGGTGGTGGACGCGCTGCGCCCGCTGGTCGGGTTGCCGGGGCCGGCGCTGCCGGTGGAGGAGACCGAGTCGGCCTGGCGCCGGTTACTGGTGGCGCTGGCCGTCCGGCGGCCGACCGTACTGGTCTTCGAGGACCTGCACTGGGCCGACGAGCAGATGCTGCGCTTCGTGGAACTGCTCGGCGCCTCCGCCCGGGACGTGCCGCTGCTGCTGCTCTGCACCGCCCGACCGGAGCTGGTCGACCGGGAGCCGAGCTGGGCGGCGAGCATCACCTCGTCGTTGACGATCAACCTACCGCCGCTGCGCAACACCGGCATCGCCTCGCTGTACGCGCACATGTTCGGTCAGGCCGCGTTCTCCGCCGACATGCTCAGCCCGTTGGTCGAGGTCGCCGACGGCAACCCGCTCTACGCCTACGAGTACGTCCGGATGCTGATCGAGCAGGGCGCGTTGCGCCAGTCGGGGCGGGGCTGGTCGCTGGAGAAGCGGCACGACCTGCCGATGCCGGACAGCGTGCACGCGGTCATCGCGAACCGGGTCGACCTGCTCGATGTCACCGACCGTACGGTGCTGCTGGCCGCCTCGGTGGTCGGGATGCAGTTCTGGCCCGGTGCGGTCGCCTCCGCGCTCGGCCAGCCGGTCGAGTCGGTGGAACGGGCGCTGCGCCGGCTGGAGCAGCGCGACTTCGTGCACGAGCAGTCCGGATCCATCATGGCCGGTCAACCGGAGTTCCGGTTCCGCCACGTGCTGGTCCGCGACGTGTGTTACCAGCGGCTGCCGCGTACCGAGCGGGTGGCCCGGCACGAGCGCACCGCGGACTGGCTGGACGCGCTGTCGCGCAGCCGGGACACCGACCTGGCCGAGGTGCTGGCGCACCACCGCTGGGCGGCGCACGAGATCGCCGGCACCCTGGGGGTGGACACCGAGCGGTACGCCCCGTCCGCCCGGGACGCGCTGCACCGGGCGGCCCGCCGGGCGTACGCGTTGCACGCCCTCGACGCCGCGGCCAACCACGCGGGCCGGGCGCTGCAACTCGCCGGCCTCGACGACAAGCTCGACCGGTTGCAACTCGAACTGCTCAGCACCGAGATCTCGTTCTTCCGGGACGGCCGGGCGTTCCTCTCCGCCGGCGGAACCGAGCAGCTGACCGCGCTCGCCGACCGGCTGTACGCGATCAACGACCAGGGTTCGGCCGCCCGCGCGTGGACCCTGCTCGGGCACGCGGCCTGGCTGCGGGCCGACCGGGCAACGGCACTGACCTGCCTGGACCGGGCGGTGGAGCTGTTCGACGCGCTGCCCGACACCGAGCACAAGGCCGAGGCGTACGCCGAACTCGGCCGGCTGCACATGCTCAACATGGAGCGTGATCCGGCGCTCGCCGCCGCCGGTGCCGCGGCCGACATCGCCGAACGACTCGGTCTGGTCGAGGCGCAGACCAACGCCCGGATCACCGTGGCGACGACCCGCTACTACGCCGGTGACCGGACCGGTCTGGACGAGTTGCACGCCGCCGTGCAGTTCTGCCGGACCCACAAGCTCCAGGCGCTGACCCGGGCGATGCAGAACCTCGCCTACGCGATGCTGGAGGAGGGCGACTGGGTCCAGTCCAACGCCCTGCTCACCGCCGCCGCGGCCGAACAGGGCGACGAGCAGACGCTCACCACCGGCTACTCCGGCGAGGCGATGCGGGCGTACTTCAACGGGGAGTTCGGCAAGCTGCTCGCCGCCGCCGACGCGTTCGTCGACACCGAGAACGGCCGCTGGGACATGCAGGTCCGGGGCCTGCGCGCCTGCCTGCGGGTGCTGCGCGGCGAACCGGTCCCGAACGGTCAGGACGCACCCGCCCCGCCGGGTCCGGTGCCGGCCGGGGCGAGGCCGGTGCCGCTGGCCGACGACATCGCCGAGGCGCTGGAGACCGCTCGGCGCAGTGGCTTCCACCGGCTGCACTGGACCGTGCTGGGCCCGGCCGCGCTCTGTCGCGCCCTACAGGGCCGCAGTGCCGACGTGGTCGAGCTGATCGACGAGTTGGCCGACTCCTGGTCGAAGGTGCCGGCGCTGGCCAGCGGCGAGTGGATCACCGCGGCCGCGTACGCCGCCGCGCTGACCGGACGGGACCAGGCGGTACGCGTACGCGGGATGCTGGACCGGGTCACGCACCGTACGCCCTGGGCGGAGGCCGCGTTGCGTACGGTGACCGCGGCGGTGGCCGCCGCAGACGGTGACCACCCCCGCGCGGCCCAGCTGTACGCGGCCGCGGCGGAGATCTACGCGCAGATCCCGGACGTGACCGACCGGATGCTGGCGCTGGCGCTGGCCGGCGGTGAGCTGAGCCGCTCCGGTGAGCGGGCGACCGCCCAGGTCACGCTCGCCGAGGTACGCGCGTTCGCGCTGCGCAACCAGGCGCCGGGGCTGCTCCGGCTGGGCGGCAACCAGGGTGGCGCGGGCGGCTGGTCACCGGTGCTCGCCTCCTGAGCCGCCACCCCGGCAGCCCCGTACGGGCGACGCCGGGGGCCGGTTCGGGGGCTCAGGCGGCGAGTGGGTCGACGGGCTCGGCCGGCTCGGGCGGTGTCCCGGCACCGGCTCGGGTCTGCCGGTTCCTCACCTGCTGGGCGTAGACGTCGACGTACTCCCGGCCGGAGAGCCGCATCAGCTCGTACATGATCTCGTCGGTGACCGCGCGCTCGACGAACCGGTCGCCGGACAGCCCGGCGTAGCGGGAGAAGTCCAGCGGGGCGCCGAACCTGATTTTGACCCGCTTGGGGCGGGGGATCAGTTTGCCCGGCGGTCGGATCTCGTCCGCGTTGAGCATCACCACCGGTACGACCGGGGCGCCGCTGTGCAGCGCCAGCCGGGCCACCCCGGTCTTGCCCCGGTAGAGCCGGCCGTCGGGTGAGCGGGTGCCCTCGGGGTAGATGCCGGCGAGGTTGCCGGCGCACAGCACCCGCAGTTGGGTGTCGAGGGCGGCTCGGGCGGCCCGCCCGCCGCCGCGGTCGACCGGGATGGTGCCGGTGCCGACGAAGAAGGCTCGGATCAGCCACCCCTTCGGCCCTCGGCCGGTGAAGTATTCGGCTTTTGCGACGAAGGTCACTTTTCGCTTCACCATCAGCGGCATCAGGACCGGATCCGCGAACGACAGATGGTTGCCCGCGATGATCGCCGGACCCGTCGCGGGGACGTTCCCCCTCCCCTCGACCTGCGGCCGGAAGATCAGCCTCAGCCAGGGCCCGAGGATGACGTACTTCATCAGCCAGTACAGCACGGGCGTCCCTCCCGAGCCGGTTCCGTGTCCGTACCGGGCCGGCTCTGCGGGCGGATCTGTCGGGAATGAGCCTACGAAGCGAGTACGGCGCGCCACAACGCACTCCCGGAACCCGCGCCTGCCGTGTCACGATTCAAGGCACGGCACGCGCGATCGGCGCGGCGGGGGTCTGGGTCGGGCGCGCGCATGCGCCGGTGAGGGAGGGTATCCAGTGTCACCGGGTGGTGCCCGCCGGGGACGGCGGGACAACGGGCTCGACGCGACCGAATACGCCGTCGCCGGCGACGTGGATCCACGGGTGGGCGAACACCTGCTGGACGTCCTCGCGGCCGGTGGCATCGCCGCCTACCTCCAGCCTTCCGCCGACCTCAACCCGGTGACCCGGACCACCACGGTGCCGGCACGGCCGACCGACCGGCTCTACGTCGACCGGACCCACCTGGCGACCGCCCGGGACTACCTGACCCAGCTCGCCGACGAGGGCACGCCGGGACCGGCGCCGTCCCGACCCGATCCGGACGTGGACGCCGAATGGGCGCGGATCGTCGCCGGCTACCACGCCGACGTGACCGACGGGGCCCGGCCCTGGCCGGCGGCCGAGGACGTGAGCGCGGACCAGCCGGCCGACCCGGCGGGCGGGACCACCGCCACCGCCACCCGGACCGGCCAGGAGAGCGCCGGCCCGGCCACCGAGGTACGGCCGTTGCAGTCGGCCACCGACATCTCCGGCATCTCCCTCGATCCCCGGTCCGACCAGTCCTCGCTGCTCGACGGCCTCGACACGTTCGGCGCGGACCTGCCCGACGACGCCGAGGACCGCTACATTCCGCCGCCGCCCCCGCCGCTGCCGCACGTGTCGAAGTACGCGGTCGCGGGGGTGCTCGCGGTTGTCATCGGCTTCATCCTCTTCGTCTTCCCCAGCCTGTTGCCGATCGACCGGGGCCTGGTCACCCTGATCGGCTTCACCGGGATCCTGAGCGGGTTCGTCACGCTGATCTGGCGGCTGCGTTCGGGCGACGAGGAGGAGGACGACCCCGACGATGGTGCGGTGGTCTGAGCCCGTAACAGGCAAATAGTGAGATTGATCGCACACAGCGGCCATGCGTAACACTCGTGTAACTTGATGTCAGTAGGAATACCCCTGTACGTCACCTCTCCTCACTTCCCCTCACGACTGCCCGATCGCGCATCATTCGCGGTGGTCGCCTCGCCCGGAACGAGGTGCCCGAATGCGACAGAGTCCGCTTGTGGTGGTGGCCAACCGGCTGCCGGTCGACGACGGCGTGGCGCTTGACGGCGCCTGTGAGTGGCGTCGTAGCCCCGGTGGTCTGGTCGGTGCCCTGCACCCCATCCTGAAGAAGACCCCGGCGGTCTGGGTCGGTTGGGCCGGTGGCAGTGGCCCCGCCCCGGTCGTACCCGACATCGACGGCGTACGGATGCACGCGGTACCGCTCAGCGAAGAGGACATGCGGGACCACTACGAGGGTTTCGCCAACGCCACCCTGTGGCCGCTCTACCACGACGCGGTCGAGCAGCCCGTCTACCACCGCCGCTGGTGGGAGGCGTACCAGCGGGTCAACCAGCGGTTCGCCGAAGCCGCCGCGGAAGCCGCCGAACCGGGCGCCGTGGTCTGGGTGCAGGACTACCACCTGCAACTCGTACCGGGTCTGCTCCGGGCACTGCGCCCGGACCTGCGGATCGGCTTCTTCCTGCACGTACCGTTCCCGCCACCCGAGCTGTTCATGCAACTGCCCCGCCGGGCCGAACTGCTGCTCGGCATGCTCGGCGCCGACCTGGTCGGCTTCCAGCGGGCCCAGGCGGCACACAACTTCGCCCAGCTCGCGTCCAAGGTGCTCAAACTGCCCGCCACCGACCGCCGGATCGCGGTCGACGACCGAGTGGTGCGGATCGGCGCCTTCCCGGTCTCGATCGACATGGCCGAGATGGAAGCGCTCTCTCGACGCCCGGACGTGGTCCAGCGGGCCCGCCGGCTTCGCAGCGACCTGGGCGACCCGCAGCACGTGATCCTCAGCATCGACCGGATGGACTACACCAAGGGCATCGAGCAGCGGCTCAAGGCGTACAGCGAGCTGATCGCCAATGGTCACGTCAAGGTGCGCGACACGGTCATGGTCCAGGTGGCGGTGCCGAGCCGGGAACGGGTCGAGCAGTACCAGGTCCTGCGCGAGCGGGTGGAGCGCGAGGTTGGCCGGATCAACGGGGAGTTCGGGCGGGTCGGCGAACCGGCGATCCACTACCTGACCCAGCCGTTCGACCGTACCGAGCTGGCGGCGCTCTACCGGATCGCGGACATCATGGCGGTGACGCCGTTGCGGGACGGGATGAACCTGGTCGCGAAGGAGTATGTCGCGGCCCGGGTCGACAACGGGGGCGCGCTGCTGCTGAGCGAGTTCGCCGGGGCGGCGGCGGAATTCACCCAGGCGTACCTGGTGAATCCGCACGATCTGGAGGGGTTGAAACTGACCCTGATGCACGCGTTGCAGGCGACGCCGACGGATGTGAGCGATCGGATGCGGTCAATGCGTGAACATCTTCGGACCTACGATATTCGGGCTTGGGCTCGGGCCTATCTGACATCGTTGGATCAGACCGGGGCGTTGGCTGATCGGTTGGCTCCGGCTTCGTAGTTGTTGCGGTGGGGGGTTCGGGGGCGGCGTGCCCCGCTCCGAGCGGTCAGGCTTGATCTCTCCGCGGGGCACGCCGCCCCCGAACCCCTGACCTGGTCGTGGTGCGCCGACCGGTTGCAACTGGGGGGCTTTGGGCGGGTCAGCGGGTGGGTAGGTCTTTGTCCAGCCAGTCGAGGATGGCGTCGATCGGTTCGCGCCAGCGGGCATCGAGCATCAGGTCGTGGCCCATGCCGGGGAAGAGCAGCGGGGCGGCGTCGTAGCGGCGGGCCGCGCGGGTGAGGGCGGCGGCGGAGACGATCCGGTCGTCGGGGCTGCCGAGGACCAGCAGCGGCGGGTTGCCGACGGGTGGTTCGGGGTCGCGGTGCAGCAGTAGCTGCCACTGGGCGCGGGCGGTGGCCCGGCCGAGCCGGGTGGTGTAGTCGGCGGCGGTGGCGGCCGGGAGTTCGCGGCTGAACAGTTGACGGCGGTTGAGCCGCAGTCGGCCACCGAAGATCGCGGGCAGGGTGCCGGCGGGGTTGCGGCGCAGGGCGCCGCCGAACGTACCCCAGCCGCCGAGCACCGGCGCGACCAGCACCCCGGCCCTGGCCGGATAGCGGGCCAGGGCGTGGGTCACCACGAGCGCACCGGCGCCGTGCCCCACCAGCACCGTCTGCCGGGGCAGGCTCGCCGCCACCTGGACAACATCATGGACGTACGCCCGAAGCGTCGCCTTCGGCGCCGCGCCGCTGCCGCCGTGCCCGCGCAGGCTCACCGAGTGTGCCGAGAACCCTCGTGACGCAGAGTGCTCAAGCCAGTGCTCGGCGAACGCCCATGCGCCATGACCGAAGCCGGGAACGAACAGCAGCGGCGGCTTGCCCTCCTCCACCTCGGGGGTGGCGCTGCGCACCTCCCGGCGTACGGGTGGGACCGGGTTGGCCCAGTCGCGCGTCCGGATGATCCGGGTACCGGCCGCGCTCATTTGCTGACCTCCAGGTCGTCGAGGACGGTTTGCAGCTCGCTCAGGTAGTCGCGGTGACCAATCTCGAACCAGTGCCGGGTGCTGTCCTTGACCTTCGCCGAACTCCACCGGCGGGCGGCGCCGGCCTCCACCCGGGCGGCGAACGCGGTGGCCCGGTCCGGCTCGGTCTCCTGCACCCGCAGGCGCCGGGCGATCGCCACCGTCTGCCAGTGCACCAGCGGGAAGATGCCGGAGTCGGATTGCAGCAGACCGGCCACGGCCAGGGTGGGGTGGCGGCGCGGGAAGGCGTTGAGGTAGAGGGTGGGGCGGCCGGAGGTGTCGTCACCGAGCAGCTTGGGGTCGAGGAACTCGAAGCGCGGCAGGTAGCCGGTGGCGAGCACCACCAGGTCCGGTTCGATCTGCTGGCCGTCGGAGAGCTCCACGGTGTGCCCGCGGAACCGGGCCACATCCGGTACGGGGGTGATCCCGCCGTGTCCGACGTAGTAGACGAGTTGGCTGTTCGCGATCGGGTGGGTCTCGTAGATCTTGTGGTCGGGCGCGCGCAGGCCGAACCGGGTCAGGTCGCCGACGGTGAGCCGCAGCGTACGGGCGGAGAACCACTGGCGCAGTCGCAGCGGCAGTTTGGCCAGACCGGCGTTGACCTGGTCGGTCGGGCGGCCCAGCACGTACTTGGGGGCGTACCAGTAGCCGCGTCGGGTGGAGTGCCAACATTTGGTGGCCTGCTGGGCGGCCTCGACCGCGATGTCGCAGCCGGTGTTGCCGGCCCCGATCACCAGCACCCGCTTGCCCCGCAACTGGGTCGTGTCCTTGTACGCCGAGGCGTGAATGACCTGCCCCCGGAACTCGTCGAGCCCGTCGTAGGCGGGGATCTTCGGGGCCCAGTTGTGCCCGTTGGCGACCACCACGGCGGCATAGCGGGAGGTCCGCTCGGCGCCGTAGCCGCCGGTGCTGCGGGTGGTCACGTCCCAACGGTTGCCGGCCGCCGGTTCGACCCGGATCACCTCGGTGCCGAACCAGACGTCCTCGCGCAGGTCGAAGTGGTCGGCGTACCGCTCCAGGTAACCGAGGACCTGGCTGTGGTGGGGATAGTCCGGCCAGGAGTCCGGCATCGGGAAGTCGGGGAACTGGGTGAACGGCTTCGACGAGATCAGGTGGGTGCTGGCGTAGACCGGGCTGCGGTCGTGCCGCCAGTTCCAGGCCCCGCCGACGCTGGTTTCCCGTTCGTAGCAGTCGACGCCGAAGCCGTACTCTTTCAGGTTTTTGATCGCGGCCAGGCCGCTGGCCCCGGCGCCGACGACGCAGACGGTGCCGCCCCGGTCGTAGACCGGGCGCCCGTCCGACCGCACGGTCGCGCCCGTTTCGGAGCTGTCTTGGCCAGTGGAGGTGGACACCGGGAATCTCCTTTTGTCCGGCACGAATGCCGAGTGCTGCCGAATCCTCTCGGCTGGCGTGACCCTTTGTCCAGCCCGGCGCCCAACGTTTGGTCATTCCTCCGGATCGACGTACGTCCGTCCGGCTGAGGCGGAGCGGGTCGGTCCCGGCGCGGCGGTCAGCCGGTGGGGGCGGAGCGGGTTCCGGTGCGGCCGGCCGGTACGTGGGCCGGGAGCAGCAGGTCGGCGAGGACCGGGAAGTGGTCGCTGGCACGGCGGGTCTGCGGGGTGTCCAGCACGTCGTAGCCGGTGACGACGATCCGTGGGTCGACGAAGAGCGCGTCGATCCGGTCGCGCGGGTCGGCGCACGGGAACGTACGCGTGTTCGCCCGGCCGGCGGCGACCGCGGCGTCGGTCAGCCCGTCGGCGACCGTGCGCCAGGCGGCGCCGCCGGAGTTCTCGTTGAGGTCGGCGCCGAGCACCACCGGCAGGCGCAGCTCGGACAGTTCCCGTTTGAGCAGGGTGGCGTGGCCGGGGCGCTCGGTCGGGTCGGTGCCGAGGTGTGAGCCGGCGACCACGAACGGGGCGGTGGTGGCGGATCCGACCGCGCACTCGGCGAAGACCGCGCCACGCATGTGCCGGCCCTGGGTGAGCGGGAACTGGCGGTGCCAGGTCCGCCCGACCCGGACCCGCAGGCTGGTCAGGATGACGTTGCCCAGGGACGGGAGCCCACCGGCACCGACCACCAGCCCGAGCGCGGCGGCCAGGGCACCGGTCTTGTGCCGCCAACGGAACCGCCGGGGGCCCTCCTGCACGATCACCACGTCCGGCTCGGCCGCCCGTACGGCGGCGGCCAGCGCCGCCACGTCGTCGCGCTGGCTGTGCACGTTGTACGACAGCACGCGCAGACGTACGCCCGCGACGGCATCGGTCGCGGTGTCGCCCCGGTCGGTCGCGGCATCGCCGGACGGTTCCGCCTGTGTCACGCCGGGTACCCCTTCGCTCGTCGTCGTCGGGCCGCCAATCGGATCACCCATGCTGTCGGGCCTCGGGTCGGTCGGGCGCTACCGGCGTCGGGCCAGGTCGGCGGCGCCGACCATGCCCGCGGTGTTGCCCAGTTCGGCCGGCCGGATCTCGGCCACCGGCAGTCGGCCGCGCTGGGCCAGGGCCTCCACGAAGGCCCGCTGGGTGGGGCCGAGCAGCAGGTCGCCCGCCTCGACCACGCCACCGCCGACGACCAGCACCTCGGGGTCGAGGATCTGCACCATGTCGGCCAGCCCGAGGCCGAGCCAGTGGCCGATCTGGGCGAACGCCTCGCCGGAGATCGGGTCGCCCTCCTGGGCCGCGCTGGTCACCATCGGTCCGGTGATCGACTCGACCTCGCCGCCGGCCATCTCCAGCAGTCGGGTGGCGCGGGCCGGGGCCTGACGCGCCCCGGCGCGGGCGAACCGGACCAGGGCCCGGCCGCTGGCGTACTGCTCGATGCAGCCGAGTCGACCGCAGCCGCAGAGGTGGCCGTCGGGTACGGAGAGGGTGTGGCCCAGTTCGGCGGCGATGCCGTTCGCGCCGCGTACGAGTTCGCCGCCGAGGACGATGCCGCCGCCGACGCCGGTGCCGATGGTGAACATCACCATCGAGTCGTTCGCGTGCCGGGCCGCGCCGTGCCGAAACTCGGCCCAGGCGGCCACGTTGCCGTCGTTCTCCACGATCACGGGCAGGTTGACGGCCGCGCTGACGTAGTCGCGGATGGGTTCGTCGCGCCAGGCGATGTTCGGTGCGAAGAGGACTATCGAGCGGCTGGCGTCGATCCAGCCGGCCGC
The DNA here is from genome assembly GCF_036250065.1 of Micromonospora sp. NBC_01699. Classification (NCBI taxonomy): domain Bacteria; kingdom Bacillati; phylum Actinomycetota; class Actinomycetes; order Micromonosporales; family Micromonosporaceae; genus Micromonospora; species Micromonospora sp. NBC_01699. The sequence continues at coordinate 6,007,590 of NZ_CP109199.1, forward strand.
GCCGATCCCCACCGCCTCGATCTCCCGGCCGGCGGCCAGTTCCGCGACGACCTCGACGATGACGTCGCGGGTCTTGGCGACGTCATCGGCGGGGGTGTCCCGCCGGGTGCGTACCAGGACCTTGCCGTCGGCGTCGACGACGCCCGCGGCCACCTTGGTACCACCGACGTCGACTCCGATGGTCAGCGTCACCGCCGCCGCTCCCCTCTGTGCTCTGCTCTGCCGGCACCACACCGGCCGATCGCGTGCCGCCGCCCTGCGGCAGGTTCGGCCCGCTCAGTCCCCGTTGCCCGTGTCGCCGTCGGCGAGCGCCGGCTCCCCCGGTACGCGGGCGGCGGGTACCACCGGCGACGTGCCGACCGGGTCGGCGTCCGGCCCGGCTCCGGTGGAGCGGGGCGGCGCCGGCCGCGCGGACGAGCCGGTGGTCCCGGCCGCGTCGGCGGGCGGGGTGGCACGGTCGGTTCGGGGGTCGGCTGCCGCGCGGGTCGCGGCCGCCCAGACGTCCCGCTCCGGTGCCGGCACCGAATCATGCCCGGTACGGGTGGCTCCGCGCCACACCTCGTCGTCCGATCCGGGTCGGGCGGTCGGTGCGACGGGGCGGAGGGGGGTTGCGCCGTCGGGCGCGTCGGGTGCCGGCGGCGGGGTGCCCGCGGCCGGTGGTGGGGTTTCGGCGGGCGCGGCCGGGGTGTGGGTGTGGGTGTGGGTGGCGGTCGCCGGGGCCTCGGCCGGGGTCGGCGGGGCGGCGGTGGGCGGTGCCGGGGTGTCGGAGTGGGTCGGCGGGGTGCCGGTCGGTGCGGGCTCGGTCGGCGGGGACAGGGCCCGCAGCAGGCTGGCCAGGCCGGCGGCGAAGTCGCCGGCCCCGGTGGCGAGCCGTTCGGCGAACTCGGGGCTCGGGTCGCGCAGCGCGACGATGGTGCGGCAGATCGGACAGACGCAGCATTCGGCCGAGCCGGTGGCGAAGCCGCCGCCGGACGTGCCGTCGGTGGGGCCGGTGCCGGTGCCGTGGCGGCCGGCGTACGGGTTGCCGCCGCTGGTGGAGGGGTCGGGTCCGCTGTGACCAAGCACACCGCTGACCAGGTCGCCGAGCGGGCCGAAGCCGCCGGTCCGGCCGGCCGTGCCCAGGCGCACCGCGGCCAGCGCGGTGGCGACCAGGCGCTCAGCCTCCGTACGCGCCGATGTTGGGTCGGTCGCTGCCATGCCCGCCTCCTCTCGCCGTGACGCCGCTGTCCGCGGTCGGGTCAGTTGGTCGCATCGAGCGACTCGACCCGCCGCTTGAGCTGCTTCAACGCCGTATCCATGATCATCTTCTCGGCCTTGCGGCGGAACATGCCGAGCATGCCGACGGAGAGTTCGACCTCCAGCATGTAGGTCACCGTGGAGGTGGCGTCGCCGTTCTCCTCGATGTCGTACGACCCGTTCTGGGCCTGCTGCATCCGGGAGGGTGCGGCCAGGTGCCAGGCGATGTGCGAGATGTCCTCGGCGTACTCGTAGACGAGGGTGTACTCGTCGGCGAGCACTCCGGCATCAAGGACAAACCGGACCTGACTGGCGTACCCGTCCTCGTATTCCTCGACCACCTCGACGGCGCGCACCGCGTCGGTCCACTCCGGGTAGCGCGCGAAGTCGCAGATCACCGCCGCCACCCGGTCCGCGGGCGCGGCGATGACGATCGACTGGATGGAGCTGTCCGCCATGGGGGGCAGGCTACCCGGTGTACGGGCCGACACGGCCGTGCGGCTCGACCCCGGCACGTCCTCCTCCGACCGGCCTGCCTGGCCGCCCGACCGGGACGGCCGGGTAGGTTTCGTATGTCCGGCCCGGCCCGTGCGGCTGACCCCGCCGTGGAGTACGAGCACGAAGGAGTGCAGGTGCGCGAGTTCTCCGTCCCACCCATCGCGACCATCGGCGACACGGCGAACCTGACCGACCCGGTCTGGGACAACGCGGAGGTGGCGCCGGACGCGGTCCAGTTCGCCCGGCGTACCCGGGGCACGGCCGACACGCCGACGGCGGGTGAGCGGGACGGCTGGACCGACATCACCAGCCGGCAGTTCCGCGACGAGGTCGTCGCGCTGGCCCGCGGCCTGATCGCGGCCGGGATCGCGCCCGGCGACCGGATCGGCCTGATGAGCAAGACCCGGTACGAGTGGACCCTGCTCGACTACGCCATCTGGGCGGCCGGTGCGGTGACCGTGCCGGTCTACGAGACCTCCAGCGCCGAACAGGTGGCCTGGATCCTCGCCGACTCGGGCGCGGTGGCCTGCGTGGTCGAGACGACCGCACACGCGCTGCTGCTGACCGGTGTCAGGGACGAGGTGCCCGCCCTGCGGCAGGTCTGGCAGATCGAGACCGACGACCTGGACGCGCTGGTCCGCGAGGGTGGGCGGATCGACCCGGCCGAGGTCGAGAGCCGTCGACGCGGCGTCCGGAGCGACGACCTGGCCACGATCATCTACACCAGCGGCACCACCGGGCGGCCCAAGGGCTGCCTGCTGACCCACCGCAACCTCTCCACCGACGCCGCCAACGCGGTGGCCGTGCTGCCCCACCTGTTCAACGAGGGCGCCTCCACCCTGCTGTTCCTGCCGCTGGCGCACTCGTTCGCCCGGCTGATCCAGGTCGGCGTGATCTACGCGCGGGCCACCCTGGCCCACAGCTCCGACCCGAAGAACCTGGTCAACGAGCTACAGGCGTTCCGCCCGACGTTCGTACTCTCGGTGCCCCGGGTGTTCGAGAAGGTCTACAACGGGGCCGCCCAGAAGGCCGCCGCCGACGGCAAGGGCGCGATCTTCGCGCGGGCCGAGCGGGTGGCGATCGAATACAGCGAGGCGCTGGACCGCCCCGGCGGGCCCGGCCTGGCGCTGCGGATGCAACACCGGGTCTTCGACCGACTGGTCTACCGCAGGCTGCGGGCCGCGCTCGGCGGACGCTGCCGGGACGCGATCTCCGGCGGCGCGCCGCTGGGCGCCCGGCTCGCCCATTTCTTCCGCGGCGTCGGGGTCACCGTTCTGGAGGGGTACGGGCTGACCGAAACCTCCCCGGCGGTCGCGGCCAACCTGGTCACCGCGATCCGGATCGGCACTGTCGGCCGGCCGCTGCCGAGCGTCACGGTCCGGATCGCCGACGACGGCGAGATCCTGGTCAAGGGCGACATCGTGTTCCAGGGGTACTGGAACAACCCGGAGGCGACCGCGGAGGCACTCGACTCCGACGGCTGGTTCCGCACCGGCGACCTGGGCAACCTCGACGGTGACGGCTTCCTCAGCATCACCGGCCGGAAGAAGGAGATCATCGTGACCGCCGGCGGCAAGAACGTCGCCCCGGCGGTGCTTGAGGACCGCGTCCGGGCCCATCCGCTGGTCAGCCACTGCGTGGTGGTCGGCGACCGGCGTCCGTTCGTCGCGGCGCTGGTCAGCATCGACGAGGACGCCTGGCCGAAGTGGCTCGCCGAGCACGGCCACCCGGCCGAGAGCCAGGTGGGGGACCTGCGGGAGGACCCGGCGCTGACCGCCGAGATCCAGTCCGCGGTCGACGACGCGAACAAGGCCGTCTCCGCCGCCGAGTCGATCAGGAAGTTCCGGATCCTGCCACGCGACCTGACCGAGGCGACCGGTGAATTGACCCCGTCACTGAAGGTCAAGCGGGCGGTCGTACACCAGACATACGCCGCAGAAATCGCCGCTATCTACGGAGACTGACTACGATCCGTCAGGTGCCCGCCTCGACACCCGCCCTCCCCCGCCCGCATCCACTCGCGGCGGCGGCACGCGTCGTCATGCTCGCGCTCGTCGCGATCCTGACCCTGATCACCACCGGTGAGGTGAGCCAGCTCCGCTGGATCGCCCTGCTGGCGGTCGCCGGCATCCCCGCCGTACTCGCCCCGCGCCATCCGGTTCTCGCCCCGCTCGGCCGGTTCGCCGAGGTGGTGATCGTCGGCTTCGCGGCGAGCCAGGTGGCGGCCGAGGCGTCGATCGGCGGGATGGGGGCGGCGGCGATCCTGCCCTACCTCGCCGTACCGCTGACCGTCGCGGCCCTGCAACGGCGCTCGACCGAGGGGGCCGCGCTGCTCGCGGTCACCGCGGCCAGCCTCGCCGTCGGCGGCTTCATCAGCGGCAACAGCAGCAACGAACCGCTCGGGCACCTCGGCCAGCTCGGCTACCTGGCCGTCTCGGCCCAGTGGCTGGTGCTGGCCGCGCTCGGCCTGTACGCCGCCGGCACCCTGCAACGGATCTGGCAGGCTCGCGGTGAGAGCCGGCCGCAGCCGTACGCCGAGGCGACCCGCCTGCTCACCCAACTCCGAAGCGTCGCACGGCAGCTACCCGGAGCAACCCTCGATCCGGGCAGCATCTCCGAGCACCTGCTGGAGGAGCTGCGCGGGGTGGCCCGCGCCGACCGGGCGGCGGTGCTCTCGGTCAGCGGCGGCGGCCGGCTGGTGGTGCTCGCCCAGGTGGGCGTGGACCGGGTCGACTGGGAGACCACGCTCGACGCCGACTCCGCCATCGCCGACGCCTGGGCCAGCCAGCAACCGCAGACCGCCCCCCGCTCACAGGCCCGCTCCCACCCCGGCGGAGAGGTCTCCGCGCTGGTGGTGCCCCTGGTCGCGGGCGTACGCACGGTCGGACTGGTGATCATCGAGGCGGACGCGGCGACCGCGTACCCGGCGACGGTGGTGGGCCGGGTGACCGCGCTGACCCGCCCCGCCGCGCTTCGACTGGAGGCCGCGCTGCTCTTCGACGAGGTCCGCTCGCTGGCCACCAACGAGGAACGCCAGCGGCTGGCCCGGGAGATCCACGACGGGGTGGCCCAGGAACTCGTAATGGTCGGCTACGGCATCGACAACGCCATGGCCACCCTGCCGGAGGGGGCCGAGGAGACCGCCGGCGAACTCCGTACGCTGCGCGGCGAGGTGACCCGGGTGATCCAGGAGCTGCGACTCAGCCTGTTCGAGCTGCGCAGCGAGGTCGACCGGCACGGCGGACTGGCGGCCGCGATGGCCGAGTACGCCCGAACCGTCGGCGCTTCGGGCGGACTCCGTGTTCATTTGTCCCTCGATGAGTCCACCGCCCGGCTTCCCGCCGCCACCGAGGCCGAGTTGTTACGTATCGCGCAAGAGGCGATCACGAACGCGCGCAAGCACGCGGGCGCGTCCAATTTGTGGGTAACTTGCGCCGTCGACCCGCCGTATGCACAAATAGAAGTGTCGGATGATGGTCACGGCATAGCTGACCAGCGCCCGGACGGGCGGTATGGTCTTGCGATCATGGCCGAGAGAGCGGAACGTATCCGGGGCCGGTTGGAGATCCGTCCACGGCATCCCAGCGGCACGACGGTGGCAGTGGTGCTCGGAACCACGCCCCGACGAGATAACGTGCGCGATAGCGTCACCGCATCAGAAGGGGAGTAACCCGAGCATGACCACGAGCCCCACGCCGGCTGGCCGTACCAAGGTCCTTCTTGTCGACGATCACGACCTGATCCGCAAGGGCCTGCGCCACGCGTTCGAACGGGACCGCCAGTTCGAGGTCGTCGGTGAGGCCGCGACGGCGGCGGAGGGGGTCCGTCAGGCGGGTGCCCTGCAACCCGACGTCGTGATCATGGACCTCCGCCTGCCCGACGGCAGCGGCCTGGAGGCCACCCGCGCCCTGCGCAAGTCCAGCGCCACCATGGGCATCGTCGTCCTCACCATGTACGCGGGCGACGACCAGTTGTTCGGCGCACTGGAGGCGGGCGCGAGCGCCTTCGTACCGAAGACCGCCCCGGCCGACGAGGTGGTCGCCGCCGCGCGGCACGCCGCGTCGTCACCGAGCGCGTTCACCGCCGCCGACCTCGCCGAGGCGATGAAGCGACGGCTGGCGCCGTCCGGTCCGCAGCTCTCCCCCCGCGAGGGTCAGGTGCTGCGGCTGCTCGCCGACGGAATGAGCGTGGCCGGCATCGCCAAGCAGCTGTTCGTCAGCGAGTCGACGGCCAAGACGCACATCTCGAAGCTCTACGAGAAGCTCGGCGCGGCCAACCGGGCCCAGGCCCTGATGACCGCACTGCGGCTGGGGCTGCTGGAAGCCCCCGACGCGCCGAAGTTCTGACCGTCTCCCGGTCCCGGGCCGGCCCCGGTGCCACGCGCACCGAGGCCGGCCCGGACCCGGAGTCGGCCGGACCGGGTCGCCGCTGACCGGAGTCGGCCCCGCTGCGGCGGGCCCGGTCAGGACGCGTCGGCCGGCACTCGGGCCGGGGTCGCCCGGCCACTCAGCCGACGGAACGCCAGATACGCCTCGCAGCCCAGGCAGAGCCCGAAGGCCGCGTTGAGGAACGCCGCCGCGAGCGCCAGCCCGGCCGCGACCAGACCCACGCCGTCCGCCCCGCCGAGGTAACCGGCCGCCGCGACCAGCGTGAAGACCAGCCCGACAAGCTGTGCGAACCGCACCGGAGCCGCCGGTTCCAGCTCCGTCGGCGGACGCAGCCGACGCGCCACGAAGGCTCGGAACAACAGCCCGTACGGTCCCCGACGCGGGGTCGCGGCGGTGATGGCGAAGACAACGGCCTGGGCCAGTGCCAGCCAACCGGAGCCGGTCACCAGCACGACGATCAGGACGACGGTGGTGACGGCCGCGGCGAACCGGGGTCCTCGGGGGTCGAGCAGCATGGTTACCTCTGTCGGAAGGGGCGGCGCGACGACGCCGCCGGGAGCCGGGACGAACGGGATCCGGGCTCAGCGACAGAGGCTGGTGCAGAGTCGGCCGTGATCGACGATCCGGCGTCGGGTGAGCAGGCGGACGATCATCGCCCGGCACCTTCGCGGTCCGGCCCGGTATCCGCCCGGCCCGGTTCACGATCCGCCCGGCCCGGTTCACGATCCGCCCGGCCCGGTTCGACCGCGGTGTTGGCGGCGGCGGTGAGCAGGGGCGCCAACGTCGCCACGACCTGTGGCTTCGCCGGTACGCCGGTGGCCCGCGCGACGATCCGGCCGGCGGAGTCGACCACCAGCACCGTCGGCGTACGCCAGATGTTCAGGGCTCGGACGGCGGCCAGGTGGCTCTCGGCGTCGATCTCGACGTGCCGTACGCCGTCGAGCAGCCCGGTAACCTCGTTGAGCACCCGACGGGTGGCCCGGCAGGGCGCGCAGAACGCGGACGAGAACTGCAACAGCGTCGCGGGCGTGCCGAGCTGCACGCCGAGCGCGGTCAGCAGACCCGGATCCACCGTCACCCCCGGCGCGCCGGGATCCTCGACCGGCCGCTCCCCCGGCCGCCGCTGGTCCTCCCCAGCCCCGGCCGTCACGATCGCAGTCGCCGCGGTCGCAGTCGCCGCGGTCGCAGTCGTCCCGGTCGCGGTCGCGGTCTCGGCCGGGTCGGCCACGGCCTCCAGTAGCGAAGTCGCAGTCGTCGCTGCCGTTTTGTCGGTTCGGTGCGCCACTGCCAGGTGCCCGGTCGAATGGGCCGTGCCGGGGGCCACGGTTCCGGAGACGTCGGCGGACGGGGCACGGGCGGTGCCGGGGTGACCCGCCGGTTGCGCGAGCACCGGCCGCAGCCGGCCGTCGCGGTGACGCCGCCACAACCCGAACGCGGTGGCGGCGACCAGTACGGCCACGACCACCAACGGGCCGGTCAACGCGGTGTCCTGCACGGTCCCCAGAGTGCCACGCACGGACGCGGATGACCACGCCGTCCCACCTCGGGTGGCCCACGTCCCACCGTCGCGGGTCGACGAGTGCCGCCGGGCAAGACGCCCACCACCCCCGCCCCCGGTACGTCGCGGCCCGGTTCGCTGCCTGTCCGGGTGCGAAGCGGCCCACTCCACCGCACCGTACGGGCGCGTCGTGGCCCGCTTCGCCGCTCCCGGCGGGCGGGCGGACCCCGTGTCCACGTCGGATCCCGGCCGTGCGATGGTGACTGCCGTCATTGATCCGGGTGACGATCCGGCACGGTCTGGATAGCTGGGCGGACGACGGGCAGAATAGCCTGGGAAACACCCGCGGGGCAGTATTTCGTGCGTTCTCAGCGTAGGGGCAGGTAGGCATGCAACGGCCGGACTGGGCACCGCAGAGTATCGACATCGAACGACCCAGTGTGGCCCGAATGTACGACTACTACCTGGGTGGCTCGCACAACTTCGCCGCCGACCGGCGGGCGGCGCAGGCGATGATCGCGTCCGTTCCGGAGGCGCCGCTGATGGCCCAGGCGAACCGGGCCTTCCTCCGCCGCGCGGTGCAGTACCTGATCGACACCGGTATCCGGCAGTTCCTCGACATCGGGTCGGGCATCCCGACGGTCGGCAACGTGCACGAGATCGCCCAGCGGGCGGCCGCCGACACCCGGGTGGTCTACGTCGACGTGGACCCGGTCGCGGTGGCGCACAGCCGGGAGATCCTCAGTGGCAACGAGCAGGCGACCGCACTCTGGGGTGACCTCCGTCAGCCGGCCGAGATCCTGAACCACCCGGACGTACGCAAGCTGCTGGACTTCGACCAGCCGGTGGCCGTGATGGTGGTCGCGGTGCTGCACTTCATCCCGGACTCCGACGACCCGCGCGGCATCCTGGCCACCATCCGCGACAGCCTCGCCCCCGGCAGTCACCTGGTCCTCTCCCAGGCCAGCGACGACGGCCGGACGGTCGACGAGCGGGAGGAGGCCGAGCGTGTCTATCAACGTACGGACAACCCGCTGACGGTCCGCAGCCGCGCGGAACTCACCGGGCTCTTCGACGGCTTCGACCTGGTCGACCCCGGCGTGGTCTGGGTGCCGCAGTGGCGGCCCGACTCGTTCGACAGTCTGGACGACGCCGAGCGGGCCGTGTTCATGGGCGGCGTGGGACGGCACGGTGGATGACGATTCCGGCAACAGGTCCATGCTGACCGCCGCCCGGCCGGGTCTGCCCACCTTCGCCCGAGCGTGGGCCAAGGCGGTGGCCGGCACCAGCTATCTGCCGATGACCCAGAGCCAACTTGAGGAACTCCTGCAACGGCTCACCGGCGACCTGGCCGACGCGTTGCAGTCGGAGCCGTTCGACCTGCGTACCGGGCATCGGGTGGGGGCCGCGCTGGTCGCCGCGCACGTGGCCTCGGCGGAGGGCCTGGGCCGGACCATCGAGGTGATCCAGTTGCGCCTGCTGCGCGACCTCGGGCTGTCCCAGGACGACGCGCAGGACCGGATGGCCCGGCTGCTGGCCACCGTCGCCACCGGCTACAGCCGGGCGATGCACGACCGGACGCTCGACGAGCAGGAGTCGATCCGGCGAGCCGGCATGGTCGCCCGCGAGCAGGCCGAACGGGCCCTGCGGGAGAGCGAGGCACGGTTTCGCCACCAGGCCACCCACGACCCGCTGACCAACCTGCCCAACCGGGCCCTGTTCACCGAACGGCTCGGCGCGGCCGTACGTCGACCGGGCGCGGGCGGCAAGCGGATCGGGGTCTGCTTCATCGACCTCGACCGGTTCAAGGTGGTCAACGACACCCTCGGTCATCCGGTCGGCGACCAGTTGCTGATCTCGGTGGCGGAACGGTTACGGGGCCAGGTCGGCGAGCATCTCGTCGCCCGGCTCGGCGGCGACGAGTTCGTGATCCTGGTCGAGGACACCACCTGCACCGACGACGCGCTCAAGGTCGCGGACGCCGCGCTGGCCGCGATCGGCGAGCCGGCCGTGGTCGACGGCCACGAGCTCACCATCTCGGCGAGCGTCGGCGTGGTCGAGCGTCCGGTCACCGGCACCAGCCCGGACGACGTGATGCGGGCCGCCGACGTGACCCTGCACTGGGCGAAGGCGTCCGGCCGGGGGCGGTGGGCCCTCTTCGACGCCGACCGCAACGAGCGGGAGCTGACCCGGCACGCCCTGTCGGCGGCGATGCCGGGGGCGCTGGACCGGGGCGAGTTCTACCTCGACTACCAGCCGCTGGTGTCACTGACCTGCGGCGGGGTGCTGGGGGTGGAGGCGCTGGTGCGGTGGCGCCACCCGAAGCTGGGCGTACTGCACCCGGACAGTTTCATCGGGCTGGCCGAGGAGACCGGTCTGATCGTCCGACTCGGCGACTGGGTCCTGAACGAGGCCTGCCGGGAGGCCCGACGGTGGTTGACGATCAGCCCGGACGCGCCGTTCGTCAGTGTCAACCTGGCCGTACGCCAGGTGCACGTCGCCGGCCTGGCCGACGAGGTACGCGCGCTGCTCGACCGGACCGGCCTGCCGCCGAACAAGCTCCAGCTCGAAATCACCGAGAGCGCGTTGATGACCACCACCGGCGAACCGGTGCAGGCGCTGCGCTCCCTCGCCGAGTTGGGCGTCAGGATCGCCATCGACGACTTCGGCACCGGCTACTCCAACCTCGCCTACCTGCGGTCGCTGCCGGTCTGCGAGCTGAAGGTGGCCGGCTCGTTCGTGGCCGGTCTACAGGCGGCCGACGACGACCCGGCGAGCCACACCGACGAACGCATCCTGGCCACCCTGGTCTCGCTCGCGCACGCCCTCAACCTGACCGTCACCGCCGAGGGAGTGGAGACCGCCGGGCAGGCCGATCGGCTCCGCGAACTCGGCTGCGACGCCGCCCAGGGCTGGCACTTCGGCCGCCCCGAGCCGGCCGGCCGAATCCACGACCGACTGGGCCAGCGAAACTAGCCCGCCCGCGAGCCGGGCACCGCCGACGACTCGGCGGTGCCGAGCCGGGCTCCACCGAAGGCCAGCCGGAGTCGCGGTCCGGGCCGAGACGGACGGCGCGGTGGCCGCCGAACTGGACACCGTCGTGTGTCTAGGCGGTGCCGGGCCGGAAACCGCCGGGGTACAGCAGGTCCGCCAGCCGGTCTGCCTGTAACTCCCAACGCCACTCCCGCTCCACCCAGGCCCGACCGGCGGCACCCATCCGCCGGGCCGATGCCGGGTCTTCGAGCAGGGTCGCGACCCGGTCGGCGAGCTGCGCCAGGTTCCGGCCGTCGACCAGGTAGCCGGTCTCGCCGTCGCGTACCGCGTCCGGGGCGCCGCCGGAGTCCCCGACGACAACCGGCAGGCCGGTCGCGGAGGCTTCGAGAAAGACCATGCCGAGCCCCTCGACGTCGAGACCACGGTTGCGGGTCCGGCACGGCATCGCGAACACGTCGCCGGCCGCATAGTGCGCCGGCAGGTCCCGCCACTCGACGTTGCCGGCGAACACCACGTCCGCGGACAGGTTCTGCTCGCGTACGAGTTTCTCCAGCGTCGACCGGTACGGCCCGCCGCCGACGATCAACAGTGCGGCGTCCGGCACCCGGCGCCTGATCTGCGGCAACGCCCGGATCAGCGTGTCCTGTCCCTTGCGCGGCACCAGCCGGGACACGCAGACCACCACCGGTCGGTCGGTGAGTCCGTAGCGGGCCCGCAGCCCGGTCGCGTCGATCTCCGGGTGGTGCAGGTCGACGTCGACACCGGGCGCCAGCCGGCGCAGCTCGGTCAGGTCGCGCAGGGCCCGGTCGAGCCGGATCCGGGTGTACTCGCCGAGGTAGGTGGTCACGTCCAGCCCCCGGGCGATCCGGCGCAGGGTGGCGCGGGCGCCGGGCAGCGCGGCCCAGCCGATCTCGTGGCCGTGGGTGAGCGCCACCGCCCGCTCGATCCCGGCCCGCCGACGCAGGCCCGGTGCGAGCAGCCCGAGCGGGGCGGCGGCACCGAACCAGAGCGTGTCGCAGCCGTACTCGACGGCAAGCCTGGCCGCTCGCCGGGCGACCGCGGGCGTCGGGAGCAGCATCCCGGTTGCCTCGCGGACCACCTCGAACGGCTGCTCGGCGTCGAACTTGTCGGCGCCGGGATGGGTGGAGGCGTAGACGACTATCGAGCCGGTCGGCTGGCGTACGGCGAGGTTGTGCACGAACGACTGGATCCCGCCGGCCCGGGGCGGGAAGTCGTTCGTGATCACCAGGGTCCGGTTCACCGGCCCTCGTTCCGGGCGTACGCGCGGGCGGCGGCCATCCGCTCCACCGTCGACGGGTGGGAGGCGGAGTAGAGGTACTCCCAGCGGGGCGGGTCGGGGTCGGCCAGGTTCACCGTGGCGAGCCGCCGTTGCATCGCCTCGAAGGTGGTCGGATCCCCGGTCAGGTCGAGTGCGTGCGCGTCGGCCCGTGCCTCGACCCGTCGGGACAGCAGTGCCTGGGCCGGGTTGCTGACCAGGCCGACCACCGCGACGACGGCGAATAGCAGCGCGAACGCGCGCGGTTGGGCGATCGAGTCGACGCCGGCCGCCCGGAGCAGCCCGCCCCACGAGCCGAGCAGGTAGAGCGCGGTCACCGCCGCCGCCGCGCCGAGCGCACCGGTGAGCGTGCCGGCGAGCACGTCCTGGTCCTTGGCGTGGCCGAGTTCGTGTGCCACCACGCTGGTCACCTCGTCCGGTGTCGCCTCCCGCAGCAGGGTGTCGTAGACGACGATCCGGCGGGTCGGGCCGAACCCGGAGACGTACGCGTTGACAGCGCGGGTTCGGCGGGACGCGTCGGCGACCAGTACGTCGCGTACCGGCACCCGGTCCCGTTCGGCCAGTGCCATCAGCTCCGTACGCAGGGGTCCCTGCGCCATCGGGGTGAACCGGTTGAACACCGGCTCGACCAGCACCGGCAGGACGAACGACAGCAGCACCACCAGTACGGCGGCACCGGCCGCGCCGAGCGCCCACCACCAGCGCGGGGCGTACCGGGTGACGGCGTAGAAGCCGAGCAGCGCGACCGCTCCGATCACGGCGCTGACCGCGTACGACTTGAGCAGGTCCACGCCCCAGCCGGCCCAGCTCTGGGTGGACAGGCCGTAGCGGGCCACCACGGCGTGCCGCCAGGCCGAGAACGGGAGGGTGACCAGGTCGGCGACGAGCAACACGGCGAACCCGCCGAGCACCGCCTGGGCGATCCAGTGGTCCCCGAACGGGCGGCTGACCAGGTCGATCAGTTTGCCGCCGAGCGGGGTCAGGCCGAGCACCAGGGCGATCAGCAGGCCGACGAGCAGCGCGCCGTACGAGCCGGGGCGCAGCGCGTCGCGGAAGGCTCGGGCGCGGGTCACCTCGTCCGGGGCCAGTTCACGCAGGGCGGCCAGTTGGTCGGCGCGGGGTGCCGGTGGCCGGTGCCACGGCACCAGCAGGGCCGAGCTGGCGGCCAGCAGGACCACCAGCGCGACGAGCGTCACGACCGCCCACCCCCGAGGCGTCATCCGTGTCGCTCCTCCCGTTTGCCCGTGCGCGCCGGCCCATCCTAAGCCCCGGTCAGCGCGGGAAACGGGTCAGGCGACCCGGCGGCGCCGACCCCGGCCGGCGCGGGCGTCGCGGACCAGTGGCAGGGCGGCGGGCTCGGGCCCGGACAGCACCGACACCTCGAACCCGGCCCGGGTGAAGACCTCGATCGCCCGGTGCTCCTCCGCGGTCAGCCCGGCCTCGGCCGCAGGCTGGTCGATCAGGGCGCTGACCAGGCAGTCGGAACAGCCCGCCCCCCGCACCATGCAACTGTCGCAGTCGATAAGCATCGCTCCTCCTAACGGTACGGCCAGAGCCAGTTGCACCCCAACCACCCTCAGTAACACCGACACTAAGCCCCAGGTACGACAAACCCACCCCCCTCCCTCCCGACCGCCCCTAATACAGAGAATGAGTGGCTATCCAGCGATGAATAACCACTAATTCTCTGTATTAGTGCACGCGGCACCGGCGCGCGGAGCGCGCCGGTGCGGGGGGCGGGGGCGGGGGCGGGGGTTAGGAGCGGGAGAGGCGGCGGAGGAGGGAGTCGGCGCCGAGGGGGTAGGCGCCGTGGCGGCGTACGCCGTCGGCGACCTCGCGGTCGGAGGAGACGACGATCACCGGGCGGCCGGCGGGTTCGGCCCGGACCAGGCGGCGAATCAGGTCGTCGGCGGTTTCGCCCTTGCGGGAGAAGAGCACCCGTACGCCGCGCGGCGCGGGTGGCAGCCCGTGCATCCGTTCGGCGCCGTCGAAGACCACGGTGACCTCGGCACCGGTCTGCGCGGCCAGTCCGCCGAGGCCGGTGATCAGGCGTTTGCGCTGCTGCTCCAGCGACATCTCGCCGAAGCCCCGCTTGGTGACGTTGTAGCCGTCCGCCACCAGGTGCACCCGGGGCATGGCGAGCAGTTCGTCGAGCCGGGCCGGGTCGTCGGTGTCCAGCGCGCGGGCGGAGGTGGCCGACGCCGGGCGGTCGGCGAACGCCTCGGCGACGTAGTCGGCCGGCATCCGGTCGGCCGGGTCGAGCGCCAGTTCCCGGCGCAGCCCGACGGCGGCCTGGCCGATCGTCTCCAGCAGCAGCCAGAGCCGGGCGTCGTCGACCGAGCGGGCCTCCTTGGCGGTCTGCCGGGTGGCACCGGCGACCGCCTCGGCCTCGGCCAGCCGGGCCCGCAGGCGGCGCAGTTCGGCGTCGTGATCGGCGCCGATCCGGGCGGCCCGGCCCTTCTCGGTGGCCAGCATCTCGCTCGCCTTGCGTTCCCTGGCCTGGGACTCGCGCAGCGTCCGGCCCAGCACCCGGGACTCCTCGCGGAGTTGGCCCAGTTCCTCCCGGACCCGGGCCAGCTCGTCGCGGAGCTTGTCGGCCTCGACCCGGGCGACGGCGCGGTCGTGTTCGGCCCGGGTGGCCCGCTGTTCGGCCTCCCGGACCAGTTCGGCGACCACCGCGCTGTCCGCCTCGGCCCGGACCGCGACCCCGGCCGCCTCGACCAGGCCGCGCCAGCCGCGCGGGCGGACCAGGTACGCGAGCGCGGCGACCTCCACCGGGTCGGCTGCCGCCGGGGCGGTGCCGGCGAGTACGGCCGCGCCCAGCTCGCCCGCGTCGCCGAGCACCCGTTTGGTGATCCGTTGCCGGAACAGCGGGTCGCCGGCGAGTTGGCCGGCGATCATCGGGGCGCCGAGCCGGGCCCGGCGGTTGGGCGCGAACTTGGCCACCCGGCGCAGCGGTACGGGCAGTTCCTCGTTCGGCAGGCCGGACAGGGCGACGGCGGTCAGCGCGACGATCCGTTGCCGGACCGGTTCGGGCAGTACGGGCTCCGGTTCGAGGTCGAGGACTTCGTCCTGCTCACCATCCCCGTCGACGGCCGGCACGGCGGCCACCCCCGGTTCGGGGAGGCGGTCGTCGGTCGGTTCGCTGAGGGGCATGCGCCAAGTCTCCCACCGCCGACGCCAGGTGCGCCCGATGACTCAGATGATCTCTTGTGGTAGATCGGCTGTTACCAGCGGTACGGATGGTGCGGATGTGTCGTACCCAGACCCTAACCTGCCCGAATGGCACAACCCGAGCCCATCGCGCCCCGTCCGGGGCCGCCCCGGCCCCGGACCGGGTCGGAGCAGGCCGGCGCCCGCCCCGGTTACGTCCAGGGCACCCTGGACGGCCTACTGGGCGGCACCGGGACCCCGGACGAGTTGCCGCTGTTCCAGACCACGTTCGTGGTGGTCGACCTGGAGACCACCGGTGGTGCCCCGGACGGCGGCGGCATCACCGAGATCGGCGCGGTCAAGGTGCGCGGCGGCGCCGAGCTGGGCACGTTGGCCACGCTGGTCAACCCGGACCAGCCGATCCCGCCGTTCATCACCGTGCTGACCGGGATCACCCAGGCGATGCTGCTGCCGGCGCCCCGGATCGCGCAGGTGCTGCCGAGTTTCCTGGAGTTCCTCCGGGGCGCGGTGCTGGTGGCCCACAACGCGCCGTACGACGTGGGTTTCCTCAAGGCCGCCTGTGCCCAGCTCGGGCAGGCGTGGCCGAATCCTCGGGTGCTGGACACCGCCGCGCTGGCCCGTCGGGTGCTGACCCGCGACGAGGTGCCCAACCGCAAGCTGGGCACGCTGGCCGCGTACTTCCGGACGTCCCGGCAGCCGAGTCACCGGGCGCTGGACGACGCGCTGGCCACGGTCGACGTGCTGCACGGGCTGATCGCCCGGCTGGGCGGGCACGGGGTGCACACGCTCGGCGACGCCATCGAGTTCGCCCGCGCGGTCACCCCTACCCAGCGGCGCAAGCGTTATCTCGCCGACGGGCTGCCGAAGGTGCCGGGGGTCTACATCTTCCGGGCCGCCGACGACCGGCCGCTCTACGTGGGCACCTCGGTCGACATCGCGAGCCGGGTGCGCAGCTACTTCACGGCGGCGGAGAAGCGGGCCCGGATGTCGGAGATGCTGGCCGCGGCGGAGCGGGTGGAGGCGGTCGAGTGCGCGCACGCGCTGGAGGCCGAGGTCCGCGAGCTGCGGCTGATCGCGGCGCACGCGCCGCCGTACAACCGGCGGTCGAAGTTCCCCGAACGGAAGGTGTGGCTGAAGCTGACGACGGAGGCGTACCCCCGGTTGTCCGTGGTCCGGCAGCTCGCGCCGGACGACGACGCCTACCTGGGTCCGTTTTCCTCTCGGCGCGGCGCGGAGCTGGCCGCAGCGGGCCTGCACGACGCGGTGCCGCTGCGCCAGTGCACGCACAAGCTCTCCGCCCGCACGACGACGCCGGCCTGCGCGCTGGCCGAGCTGGGCCGGTGCGCGGCACCCTGCGAGCACCGGATAACCCCGCAGGAGTACGAGCGTCTCGCGACCATCCCGCTGCGGGTTGCCACCCGGGAGGATCCGCAGGTGGTGGTCGACGCGTTGCTGGCCCGGATCGATTCACTGGCCGGCGAGCAGCGCTACGAGGAGGCGGCGACCGTACGGGGCCGGCTGACCGCGGTGCTCCGGGCCACCCTGCGGATGCAGCGGCTGTCCGGGCTGACCTCGATCGGCGAGCTGGCGGCGGCCCGGCGCACCGACGCGGGCGGCTGGGAGCTGGTGGTGGTCCGGCACGGGCGGCTGGCCGGGGCGGCCACCGCGGCGCCGGGGGTGCATCCCCGGCCGGTGCTCGACCTGGTCCGGGCGACCGCGGAGACGGTGGTGCCCGGTCACGGTCCGGTACCGAACGCGTCGGCGGAGGAGACGGAGCGGATACTGGCCTGGTTGGAGCGACCGGAGACCCGGTTGGTCGAGGTTTCCGCCGGCTGGGCGTCGCCGGTACGCGGCGCGGCACGGTTCCGGGACCTGCTCGCGAAGGCCGAGTCGGCGTCCTCCGCCCAACTCTCGACCGAACGCCTATGAGCAACTGACCGATCGGACTACGTCCGCCCAACTAGGCTGTTAAGGAAGTGCAGTCCTGCCCGTTTCATTCGGGCTGCTCCCGTACGACCTCGCCGGTCCGTGTGGGAGCCGGGTTGAGGAGGTGTCTCCGCGTGGACGTCGACGCCGGACACGGCGCCGCTCTCGGAGGCGCCCAGACGACCCGGCCGGGTGAGTTACCGCTGACCAGACGGTTGCGTTCGCTGCTGTCCTGGGCCCCGGCGGAGGACGACCCGGTGACCCAGTTGGCCCGCAGCCATCGCAGCATTCACCCGAGTGCCGACACTGTGGTCCTCCGCCGGGGCTACACGATCGCGGAGAACATGCACCGGGGGCAGTTCCGCAAGAGCGGCGAGCCCTACATCACGCATCCGCTGGCGGTCGCGCAGATCTGCGCCGACCTGGGCATGGACACCACCACCCTGGTCGCGGCGCTGCTGCACGACACAGTGGAGGACACCCGCTACACGCTCCAGGCGTTGACCGACGAGTTCGGCCCCGAGGTGGCGCACCTGGTCGACGGGGTGACCAAGTTCGACAAGGCGTTCTACGGCAAGGCCGCCGAGGCGGAGACCATCCGCAAGATGATCATCGCGGCCGGCAAGGACGTCCGGGTGCTGATCATCAAGCTGGCCGACCGACTGCACAACATGCGTACGCTCGGGGTCCGTTCGCCCGCATCCAGGGCCCGGATCGCCCGCGGCACCCTGGACGTGCTGGTCCCGCTCTGCGACCGGCTGGGCATCCAGGCGCTCAAGCGCGAGCTCGACGACGTGGTGCTGATGCACCTGGAACCCGAGCAATACTCTCGGATCGAGGAGCACGTCAACAACCGTCCACGGTGGGCGAGCTACCTCCAGGACGTGGTCGGCCGGGCTCGGGTGGTGCTGCGCCGCAACCGGCTGGTCAGCATGGTCGAGGCGCGCCCCCGGCACTACTACTCGATCTGGAAGGACACCGTCGCCGGGGAGCACTCGATCCCGTTCGACCTGCCCCGGATCGCCATCGTGGTGGACGGTCCGGACACCGACTGTTACGCCGCACTGGGCGCCATCCACGGCCTGTGGCGGCCGGTCGCTGGCCGGTTCAAGGACTTCATCGCCTCGCCGAAGAACAACCTCTACCGCTCCCTGCACACCACCGTCATCGGCCCGGAGGAACGCACGGTCGAGGTGCTGATCCGGACCAAGGCCATGCACCAGTCCGCCGAGTACGGCATCGCCGCCGAGTTCCGGTTCCCGCAGTCCGGCGGCAGCGGCAGCGGCGGTAGCAGTGGTAGCGGCTCCAACGTCGACCAGCTCGACTGGCTGCGCCGGGTGCTCGACTGGGAGCAGGAAACCTCGGACTCGGCGCAGTTCCTCCAGTCGCTGCGCGGCGACCTCGCCGAGAGCCAGATCCAGGTCTTCGCCGAGGGCCGCCAGATCGTGTTGCCGGACGGCTCCACCCCGGTCGACCTGGCCTACGAGCTGAGCATCCACAAGGGCGACCACTGTCTCGCCGCGAAGATCAACGGGCGGTTGGTGCCGCTGGCCTCCCCGCTCGACGACGGCGACGTGGTCGAGATCTTCACCGAGGCGGACGGGCACGGCGACCTCGACGTACCGACCGAGCCGTCCGGGCCGCGCCGGGAGTGGCTGGAGTTCGTCAAGTCCCCGCACGCCCAAATGCAGATCAACCGGTTCTTCGCCGAACACCAGGAGCCGGGCATCTCGATCGCGGACAAGGTACGCCTCGGCCGCGCGACCATCGGGCTGACCCTGCGAAAGCACGATCGGGGCCTGGCCAACGACCTGCCGCTGCGCCGGCTCTCCGAGGAGCTCGGCTATCCCGACCTCGAAACCCTGCTGGTCGCCGTGGTCGACCGGGCGATCGAGCCGGACCTGGTGGTCGACCGGCTGATCGCCCTGGTCGACCAGCCCGAGTGACGCTTCATGCCCCGGTTGCCCACGACCACGCCGCCGACCTCTAGCCTGGTTTTGTGATCACCCGTCGAGCGACCCGGGCCCTGTTCTACCGCGCGTTCTACCGGCTGCCCCACCCGGTACGACGGAAACTGGTCCGGCTGGCCGTACCCAAGTACATCGTCGGCGCGGTCACCCTGCTCTACGACACGGACGCGCCCGAGCCCGGACGCCTGCTGTTGCTGCGCCAACCGCCCGGTAACGGCTGGAGCCTGCCGGCCGGGCTGCTCCAGCACCGGGAGGAGCCGATCGTCGGCGCCGCCCGCGAGCTGTACGAGGAGTCCGGCGTACGGCTGGCGCCGGAGCAGTTGCGCCCCGCCACCCCGAACGCGGTGATCCACCTGAAGGGCTGGGTCGACTGTGTCTTCGAGGCATCGGTGCCGGCCGCCAGCACCCCGCTTCAGGTCGACGGCGGGGAGGTCTACGAGGCCGCCTGGTTCCCGCTGGACGACCTGCCCCGGCTGACCACGTCAACCGCGCGGCTGCTCGGCCGCTACAACATCGGCCCGCTGGCCGCCGGGGCGCCGACGGGTGGGGCGACGGCTGCCGGTGCGCCAGCGGGTGGACCGGGCGCGGACGAGCCGGGACGGACCGATTCCGGACCCGCGGCATGAGCGGCGTACCGGCCGACGTCTGCGCGATCATCCTGGCCGCAGGTGAGGGCACCCGGCTGCGGCCGCTGACCGAGCACGTGCCGAAGGCGCTCTGCCCGATCGGCAACGTACCGCTGCTGGAACGGGCGTTGGACCGGGTGGCCGCGCTCGGCTTCACCGGCCCCGACCGGCTCGCGGTCAACGCCTGCTATCTCGGCGACCAGGTGGTCCGGCAGGTCGGCGGGCGGGCCCACCTCTCGGTCGAGCCCGGTGCACCGCTCGGCACCGCCGGTGGGGTGGCGAACCTGCGCGACTGGATCGACGGGCGGGGCGTGCTGGTCGGCAACGCCGACAGCTACCTGGCCGACCCCGATGCCGTACCGGGGCCGGACATCGCCGCGCTGCTCGCCGACTGGGACGGCCGGACCGTACGCCTGCTCGGGCAACCACTGAAAAACCCGAGCGACCCGTACGGCTTCGCCGGTCACCGGTTCGCCGGCTTCTCGCTGCTGCCCTGGCACTACGTACGCGACCTGCCGGTGGTGCCGGCCGAACTGGTCCGGGCGGTGTGGCGGCCGGCCGAGGCTGCCGGTGAGCTGACCGTGGTCCCGTACGCCGGAACGTACCTGGACACCGGCACGCCCGGCGACTACCTGGCGGCGAACCTGCACGCCGCCGGTGGCGGCAGCCTGGTCGATCCGACCGCGACGGTGACCGGCGGGCTCGACCGGGCGGTGATCGGTGCCGGCGCCGAGATACGCGGCACCGTACGCCGGTCGGTGGTCTGGCCCGGCGGCGTGGTGGCGCAGGGCGAGTGCCTGGTGGACGCCGTCCGGGTCGGCCACGAGCTGACCGTGACCGTCGGTGACCCTCTAGCATGAGCGGCAGGTCCACGAAAGGAGCCCGACGGTGATCACCGCGATCGTCCTCATCGACTGCGCGACCGACTCGATTCCCGAGGTGGCCGAGGCGCTCGCCGCCCAGCCCGGGGTCAGCGAGGTCTACTCGGTCGCCGGCAACGTCGACCTGATCGCCGTGGTGCGGGTACGCGAGTTCGACCAGATCGCCGAGGTGATCGCGGGTCGGATCTCGAAGGTGCCCGGTGTGATGAACACCGAGTCGCACATCGCCTTCCGGGCCTACTCCCAGCACGACCTGGAGGAGGCGTTCGCGATCGGCCTCGCCGACGCGGACTGACCCAGCCCGCTGACAACACGCCGCCCGCCAGCAGCTTTGCTGGCGGGCGGTGTGGTCCGCTCCGGGTGGTGGTCGACGCCACCGAGCGGGGCGCCCCGAGGCGGTGTCAGCCGACGGCTAGCTGACCCCGGGGTTGGGCGAGAGCGTCGATCCGGGACCGGGCTCGTTGCCGGTGCTGGTCGGGCTCGGGCTGGGGCTCGTGCTCGGCGATCCCGACGAGCGACCCGGGCTGGGTGCGCTCGGGTTCGGGGTCGGGCCGACGGACGGGTTGGCCGGCACCGGTACGCCCAGCTTCCGGGCCAGTTGCAGCAACTCGTCGAAGTGCATCTGGAGCTTCGGCAGGGCGGCCTGGGCCACCTTCTTGACCGCCGGATCCGAGCCCTGCGCCAGCTCGGTCTGGGTCGCCTGGATGTTCTTCAGGTGCGCGGTCAGCTCGGCCGAGATCCACTGGGTGTCGAAGGCGGCACCGCTGGTCCCCTGCAACTGGCTCAGGACCGCCTGCTGGTCCGGGGTCGGCGAGTCCGGCAGGGTCACCCCGGTGGACGAAGCCGTGCTCTGCACCTGTTTATCCAACTGGGCGTGATCCATCACGAATTTCGACCCAAGGTCCTGGACCTGCTTGTTCGTACCATTCTGTCGGGCCAGGTTCCCGGTCGCGATCTCGGCCAGATTGGCCTGGTGGATCGCCTGGAGATACTGCGAATCCTGCTGGGACGGCGCCGCCGCGCGTGCCGGACTGACCGGCGCCACGCTCACCAGCACCAACCCGAGCATCGCCAGACCGGCACCTATCCCCAAGCGTTTGACAGCCAACATGTGCTTCCCCCCTCGCATCGTTGGACAACCCCCGCGTACCCCGTTCCCCACCCCCCACGCAACCAATTCCCCCACCCACCTCCGCCCCACCCCGCCCCCCGGCTCGTTGATCATGAAGTTAACAACCTCCGGAGGCCGGATCATGGTCGCTAACTTCATGATCAACGCACGGGGTCTGGGGGTGGGGGTGGGAAAGGGGCGTGGCGCCCGCCGGGGTTTGGCGGGCGCCACGTTAGAGGTGGGGGTGGGGTGGTTAGTGTTTGCTGGTGATTTCTTCGCGGTCGAGGGGTTCTACCGGGGGGTGGCCGGGGGAGACCGGGGCCTCTACCGGCTTTTCGATCGGGTAGAAGAAGCCCCTGATCGCCGGGCCGAGGGCGCCGAGGCGGTTCATCTTCTTCGGGACCACCCAGCCGACGTAGTCGAGCTGGCCGTGGCCATGCTCGTCGGTGTCGGCCAGCGGCTGGTGGACCTCCATGAACCGACCGTCCGGCAGCCGCCGGATGATGCCGGTCTCGACGCCGTGCGCCAGCACCTCGCGGTCGTGCTGCTGGAGACCCAGGCAGAGCCGGTAGGTGACGTAGTACGCAAGCGGCGGCACCAGGAGCAGACCGATCCGACCGGCCCACGTCATCGCGTTCAGGCTGATGAAGAACTTGTCGGCGATGACGTCGTTGGCCCCGGACAGCGTCAGCACCAGGTAGAACGAGACCGCCATCGCACCGAGCGCGGTACGGCTGGGGTTGTCCCGGGGACGCTGCAACAGGTTGTGGATCTTGTTGTCCTTGTTCAACCGCGCTTCGATGAACGGGTAGAAGATCGGCAACATGGTCAGGATGCCCGGCAGCACCACGGTCGGCCAGAACAGCGGCGGGATGACGTACCCGTCACCGATCGGGATGTTGATCTGCCAGGCCGGCATCAACCGGGTGGAGCCGTCGAGGAACATGACGTACCAGTCGGGCTGGCTGGCCGAGGAGACCACCCATGCCTCGTACGGGCCGAAGAGCCAGATCGGGTTGATCTGGAACAGACCGCCGAGCAGCGCGATCACGCCGAAGACGATCATGAAGAAGCCGCCCTGCTTCAGCGCGTAGCGCGGGAACATCCGCTCCCCGACCACGTTGCTGTTGGTCCGGCCGGGGCCGGGCCACTGGGTGTGCTTCTGCTTGAAGATCAGACCGAGGTGGGCGCTGATCAGCGCCAGCAGCAGACCGGGGATCAGCAGCACGTGGGCGATGTAGAACCGGCTGATGATGATGTCGCCGGGGAACTCGCCGTTGAAGATCGACGAGGTGAGCCAGGAACCGATCACCGGGATGGAGAGCATGATCGCCGAGGCGATCCGCAGGCCGGTGCCGGACAGGCCGTCGTCCGGGATGGAGTAGCCGCTGAAGCCGGCCAGGAAGCCGATCCAGAACAGCAGCGTACCGATGATCCAGTTCAGCTCACGCGGCTTGCGGAACGCGCCGGTGAAGAAGATCCGCAGCATGTGCACGACGATCGACGCCATGAACAGCAGCGCGGCCCAGTGGTGCATCTGCCGCATGATCAGACCACCGCGGACATCGAACGAGATGTCCAGGGTGGAGGCGTACGCGGCCGACATGTGCGCCCCGCGCAGCGGCGCGTAACTGCCGTTGTACGTGACCTCGGTCATCGCCGGCTCGAAGAAGAAGGTGAGGAACACACCGGTCAGCAGCAGTACGACGAACGAGAACAGCGCGATCTCGCCCAGCAGGAACGACCAGTGGTCCGGGAACACCTTGTTCAGCAGCGCCCGCAACGGGGTGGCCACCTGTAGCCGGTCGTCGACCTCGCCGGCAGCCTTGCCCGGCACCGCTGCTACGTCGAACTTTCGGCGCTTCACGGCCGCTCCCAGAAGTCTGGCCCGACGGTCTCGGTGAAGTCGGACTTCGCCACGAAGAAGCCTTCCTCGTCCACCTCGATCGGCAGCTGAGGCAGGCGACGGCTGGCGGGCCCGAATACCGGACGGGCGTTGCTGGTGATCAGGAACTGCGACTGGTGACACGGGCAGAGCAGCCGGTTGGTCTGCTGCTCGTACAGGCTCGCGGGGCAGCCGGCGTGCGTGCAGATCTTCGAGAACGCGATGTAGTTGCCCCACATGTAGTTCGCGTGCCCGGTGTCCTCGTTGGCGATCTGGGCCCGGCGGGCGTCGTCCTCGCGCAGGTGGATCAGGAGGGTGGGCGAGTCGGCGTGCTTGTTGCTGACGCCGTCCTCGATGCCCGGGAAGACGGTGAGCTGGCCACCGGCGCTGACGTCCTCGGGGCGCAGCGGCGTGCCGTCCTCGCGGGTCAGCCGGATCTTCTTGCCACCGTCGGCCGGAGCCCAGCCGGTGGTGAACATCTGGTTGTTCTTGTGCGGCTGCTGGATCAGACCACCGACCAGCGGCGCCGCCGCCACCAGACCCACCGGGGCGAGCCCGGCCAGCGCGGCGAAGCCGAGCAGTGGCCGGCGCTTGAAGCCGAGTTCCTCGGCCATGTAGACGATCGTGCTACCGGCGATCTTCCGGTCGGTCGGGTCCGAGCCGCCGTCGTGCCGACCCTGGATCGACACCTCCTTCGGCAGCAGCTTCTTGCCCCAGGCGAGGATGCCGAAGCCGACACCGAGCAGCGCGAGGCCGAGGGTCAGGCCGAGCAGCGGGGTGAAGATCTTGTCGTCGCCGGAGCCCGGCTTGTACTCCCACGGCCACCAGATGTAGATCGCCAGGAAGGCGGTCGCGAACAGGCCGGTGAGCAGGAAGAACAACGAAATCGTACGGGTCAGCCGACGCTCGGCCTTGGTGCCGAGGATCGGGAACGGCGGCTCGTAGTGGACGATCTCGATGCCGTCCCGACGCGCGCCCTCCTTCATGACCTCGAAGTTCGACAGCCGGGGGTCGTGCAGGTCGAGCTCGTCCTGCTCGGCCGCCCCGTGCGCGGTGCCGGTGCTCATGACTTCCCCGCAATCCAGAGACTGGTGAAGACCAGCGCGACGATGCCGACCAGGAAGATGGCCAGACCCTCGGTGGACGGCCCGAACCGGCCGAGGTTGAAGAAGCCACCCGGGTCCTGCTCGTGCTTCAGCGTCTCCTGCACGAACGCGATGATGTCCGCCTTCTCCTCCGGGCGGATCTGGTTGTCACCGAAGACCGGCATGTTCTGCGGTCCGGTGAGCATCGCGGCGTACAGCTGCCGGTCGGTGGCCGGCTTCAGGTTCGGCGCGAACTTGCCCGAGGACAGCGCACCACCGCCGCCGCCGAAGCCGTGGCACGCGGCACAGTTGATCCGGTAGAGCTCGCCACCCTCGGCGACGTCGCCACCGGCCCGCAGGTCCTCGCGCTCGGGCACCTGCGGCCCACCGCCGAGTTCCTGGACGTACTGGCCGAGCTGGGTGGTCTGGTCCTCGTTGAAGACCGGGGGCTTGCGCTCGGCCTGGGCCTCCTGGCGGCCCAGCGGCATCCGGCCGGAACCCACCTGGAACTCGACCGAGGCGGAACCGACGCCGACCAGGCTCGGCCCGCGGCCCTCGATGCCCTGTGCGTTGCGGCCGTGGCAGGAGACGCAGCTGACGTCGAACAGCGCCTTGCCCTCCTGGGCCGCGCTGGAAAGCTGAGGGGTGTCCTGCGCCTGCAAACCCGGCGCGAACACGGTGTAGGCACCGCCGGCCAGGATCAGGGCGGCCACCAGGCGCACCGCGGCGCCCAGCCGCCGGCGGCCCCGGCTGCGCGGCGCGGACCGGCCGCTGCGCAGGCGCGCGAAGATGCCGCGTTGGCGATCGCCCCGGCTGGCCCGCGTCCCGGGGCCGCCCGCGTCGGGGCTGGCCGCGCCGGATCGCGCGCTGGGGGTGTCAGAAGTCATGGCCTGTGTCCTTAACGGTGTCTCGACCTTTTCTCAGGGACGGGGCGTCGGCGCGCAAGGTGACGGCGCCATGATCACTGAAGCCAGTAGATCATGCCGTACAGCGCAATCCACACGACGTCGACGAAGTGCCAGTAGTAGGACACGACGATCGCCGAGGTGGCCTGAGCCGGGGTGAACCGACCCATGGTGGTGCGCATCATGAAGATGATGAACGCGATCAAACCACCGGTGACGTGTAGGCCGTGGAAGCCGGTGGTCAGATAGAACATCGACCCGTAGCCGTCCGCGTTGATCTTGACGCCCTCGTGTACCAGGCTGCGGTACTCGTTGAGCTGACCAAGCACGAAGATCAGGCCCATCACGAAGGTGAGCGTGAACCAGCGCCGCAGCGCGTGCACGTCACCCCGCTCCGCGGCGAACACGCCGAGCTGGCAGGTGACCGAGGACAACACCAGGATCACCGTGAACGTCGTCGCGTACGGGACCTTGAGCACCTCGGTGTGCTTCTCCCACTGCTCCGGGGCAGCCGCACGGATGGAGAAGTACATCGCGAAGAGCGCCGCGAAGAACATCAGTTCGCTGGAGAGCCACACGATCGTCCCGACGCTGACCATGTTGGGACGCGTCAGAGAGTGGATCCGGCTCTTGTCAATGGCTGGGGCCGCTGTCACGCGGTCATTATTGCCCCCGATCAGCACCCGCGATCCTCGGGGTGGCAAAACCGGCACGAGTTCCGGGGTAGCTGACCCTGCCCGGTTCGACTGGCCTAGCCTGAAAAACGTGCTGCGCGTCGATCCGATCCACACCCTCACCTCGACCTTGACGCCGACCCTGGCCTCGGGCGAGGGCTCCGGTCCGCCCCCGTTCACCGTCTCCGCGATCTTCAGCCAGACCAGGCTGGACAGCTGGCTCGCGGTCGGGCTGGTGCTCGCCACCGGCCTCTACCTGTACGGCGTTCACCGACTACGGGTACGCGGCGACCACTGGCCGGTCTCCCGAACCGTGCTGTTCATCGGCCCCGGACTCGGCTCGATAGCGGCGGTCACGGTCAGCGGGCTGCACGCGTACGACACGTCGCTGCTGTCCGTACACATGGTCCAGCACATGGTGTTGTCCATGATCGCGCCGATCTTCCTGGCGCTCGGCGCCCCGATGACCCTCGCTCTGCGTACGCTCACCGGTGCGCCGCGTCGCCGACTGCTCGCCGTGGTGCACAGCCGGGTGGCCCGGGTGCTCGCCTTCCCGCTGTTCGCCTTCGGCCTGTTCGTGGTGAACCCGTTCGTGCTCTATTTCACGGACCTCTACCGCTTCACCCTCGAACACGCCTGGGCCCACGAGCTGATCCACGCCCATTTCATCCTCACCGGCTGCCTGTTCTTCTGGCCACTGGTCGGGCTGGACCCGCTGCCGGGACGCTGGCCGTACCCGGCGCGGGCGCTGCTGATGCTGCTCTCGGTGCCGTTCCACACCGTGCTGGGGCTCACCGTGATGCAGAGCACCACCCTCTTCGGCGGCGACTGGTACCCCTCGCTCGCCCTCGACTGGTCCGACCCGTGGGCCGACCAGAAGGTCGCCGGCGGCATCCTCTGGGCTGGTGGCGAGTTCGTCAGCGTGACAATGATCGCGGTTCTGGTACTCCAGTGGATGCGCCAGTCCGAGCGCGAGGCCCGCCGGGTCGACCGGGAACTCGACCGCCAGGAGGCCCGAGAACGCGCCTCCGCCTCCGCCGCCACCGATCCCGGCGGACCCGGCGAGGTCGACCCGCCCGCCCCGGTCCCGTCCGGTGGTGCCCCCGCCCCGACCACGTCGAGCAGCGCATCGGGCTGACCCACCCGCACCCGCACCCGACTGATCACGGGCCCGGCGGACGGCCGCCCGGTCCCGTCATCCGGGCGGTGGCGGCCCCGGTCCACGGGTGGAACCGGCCCGCCCGGCGGCGACCGGTACGATCAGCGGGCAGCTACGACCTGGGAGCCCTGGGACCGATGACCGAACGCCTTTACACCGTCCTGCTGTACAGCGACGACCTACAGGTCCGGGACCGGATGCGCTCCGCCGTGGGCACCCGTCCGGCCAGCGACCTCCTGGTCGAGTTCGTCGACGCGTCCAGCTACGCCGAGTGCGTCCGGCTGGTCGACACCTACGAGATCGACCTGATGGTGCTCGACGGCGAGGCGACCCCGGCCGGTGGCATCGGCATCGCCCGGCAGATCAAGGACGACCGCGAGGACTCCCCGCCGACCTGCGTCGTGATCGCCCGTGCGGCGGACCGCTGGCTGGCCGCGTACGCCCAGGTCGATGCGACCCTCGTGCACCCGCTCGACCCGGTGACCACCGGCCGGACCGTCGCCGACCTGCTGCGCGTACGCGCGAGCGGGGCGAGCACCGCGGCCTGACGCTGGACCGGCCCGACCGCCCCGCCGCGGTCGGACCCACCGGGGACGCTCCGCCACAGCCCGTATCCCAACCCCCGCTCGGGAGGCCCACCGTGGGCGAACGGACCTGGTCGAACCTTCTCGCCGCGCTGCTGCGTGCGGAGGAACTGTCCACCGCCGACACGGCCTGGGCGATGGGCGAGATCATGTCCGGGTCGGCCACCCCGGTCCAGATCGCCGGGTTCGCGATGGCGCTGCGCGCCAAGGGCGAGACCTCCGCCGAGCTGGGCGGCCTGGTCGAGGCGATGCTCTCCAACGCGGTGCTGGTCGACCTGCCGGACGAGATCCGGGCCGGCTCGGTCGACGTGGTCGGCACCGGCGGCGACCGGGCGCACACGGTCAACATCTCCACCATGACCGCGATGGTGGTGGCCGGGGCCGGCGTACGGGTGGTCAAGCACGGCAACCGGGCCGCCTCCTCCTCGTGCGGTGCCGCCGACCTGCTCGAATTCCTCGGCATCCCGCTCGACCTCAGCCCGGCCGGGGTCGCCCGGTGTGTCACCGAGGTCGGCATCGGCTTCTGTTTCGCCGCCCGGTTCCACCCCGGCATGCGACACGCCTCGGTCCCGCGCCGGGAGCTCGGCGTGCCGACCGCCTTCAACTTCCTCGGCCCGCTGACCAACCCGGGCCGCCCACGGGCCGCCGCCGTCGGCTGCTTCGACCAGCGGATGGCGCCGGTGATGGCCGGCGTGTTCGCCGCCCGTGGCGACTCGGTGCTGGTGCTGCGCGGCGAGGACGGGCTGGACGAGTTCAGCACCGCCGCGCCGACCCGGGTGTGGATCGCCAGCAACGGCCGGGTGACCGAGACCGTGCTCGACTCGGTCGACCTCGGCCTGCCCCGCTCCGCCCCGGGCGACCTGCGCGGCGGCGACGCGACCTTCAACGCCGACGCGGCCCGCCGGCTGCTCGCCGGGGAACGCGGACCGGTACGGGACGCGGTGCTGGTCAACACGGCCGCCGCGCTGGCCGCCGCAGGGGGCCGCCTGGACGGCGATCTGACCGCCTCGTTGCGCGAGGGCCTGCGGGTCGCCGAGGAGTCGATCGACTCCGGCGCCGCAGCCAGGACCCTCGACCGTTGGATCGAGGTCGCCACGACCGCCAAGGCGTCCGAAGAGGGCTGACCCCGCCCCCATCACCCCTCGGCAGCCCGTTTCGCGGCCCTACCAGCTCTTTTGCGGGGCTGCGCGCGGTCGCTGTGCGCCCCGGCAGGCGTCAGGCTGCGCGCCTACCGGCCGCCCCGACGACGAAGCCGAAAGCCGTCGACCGGGGATCCGGCGGTGGTCGACCAAGGAGGTCGAACCACCGGGACGGGTCCCCGGTCGACGGCTTCAGCGCGTACGTCGGGTGTTACCGGGGCCGGCTCAGTGCTCGGCGGTGCGCCGGGTGCCGGAGTAGTACTCGAAGAGCAGGCCGCAGGTGGAGAAGATGATCGCGAGCCCACCGACCCCGATCAGCCACCACTGCCAGAACACCAGGCCGAGGCCGACGATGCTGGCTGACACGGCCAGACCGAACGGCCAGTAGCTGCCGGGGCTGAAGAAGCCGATCTCCCCCGCGCCCTCGGCGATCTCCGCGTCCGGCCGGTCCTCCGGGCGCGGGTCGATCCGCCGGGAGACGAACCAGAAGAAACCACCGCACATCAACAGGAGCAGGGTGGACAGCGCCAGCGCGGTGCTGCCGACCCAGTCGACGTGGCCCATCTGGCCATCGGTCCAACCCGCGTAGACGAAGGTCGCGATGAACAGAAAGACCGCGAGGATGCCGAAGAGGCGCCACTCAGACTTCATGCCCGTCCTCAGCTTCCCACGCCGGTAGCGCTGGTCTTGTTGAAGTTGTTCTCGTCACGCCGGGTCTTGAACGGCTCGGTCGTGGTGGCCAGCGGGTCCTCACCGATCGCGGTCAACGCGTCCTGCGTCGACTGACCGGCCTTCTTCGCCGCCAGGAACTGGTCGTACTCCTCCGGCGAGACGACCCGCAGCTCGAAGTTCATCATCGAGTGGTAGGTGCCGCACAGTTCGGCGCAACGGCCGACGTACGCGCCCTCGGTGGTGAGCCGGTCGACCTCGAAGACGTTGCGTACGTTGCCCGGGAAGACGTCCCGCTTGAAGAGCAGCTCGGGCACCCAGAACGAGTGGATGACGTCCTTGCTGGTCTCCTCGAACCGGATGCTGCGACCGGTCGGCAGCACCAGGACCGGGATCACCTCGGTGGTACCGAGGGTCGACGCGACCGTGTTCGCGTCCGCGCCGATGCCGTCGCGGTAATTGAACTGCCAGTTCCACTTGAACGCGACGACCTCGACGGTCACGTCCGGGTTCTTCGACGTCCGGTCGACATCGGTCTGGATGATCGCGGTGTAGTAGAAGAGCACCGCCACGATGAGAACCGGCGCGATGGTGTAAAGGAACTCCATCGGCATGTTGAACCGGGTCTGCACGGGCAGCGAGTCACCGCGCTTGCGGTAACGGATGATGCACCAGAAGATCAGGCCCCAGACGAATACACCGACCGCGAGCGCGGCGATCGCCGACGCGATCCAGAGGTCGTACATCCGGTGCGACTGCGGCGTGATTCCGCCCTGCGGCCAACCGAAGCCGTCAACTGCCTTGCCGACGTCACAGCCGGTGAGCAGGGTCAGCAGCGCCGCGCCACCGACACCGAGCCCGGCGAACCGGACGGCATTACGCCGTTGGCTGCGCCTTCCGGCCGTGGGCCGTACATCTGAACCCCTTGCGACCACCTGGTCCTGCCTCCCTAGCGCGCCGCTGGTGTCTGTTTTCCGTACCAACAGCAAAGGCGTCACCGACGGTCGCAGATTACTCGACCATGCCGGGCTGGACGGCTCTGGGGTCACTCTGTCCCCCAATGGGGATCTTGCTCGATCCGTCGCGGGTTAACGTACGAGTGTGAACCCCGTACCGCCACCGGAGAGCGCGACGCCGGTCTACTTCGACACCGCCACCGCCGCGCCACTGCACCCGGTGGCCCGCCAGGCCCTGCTCGCCGCCCTCACCGACGGCTGGGCCGACCCGGCCAAGCTCTACACCCAGGCCCGCCGGGCACGCCAGCTACTCGACGCGGCGCGGGCCGCGACCGCCGACATCCTGCGGGTACGCCCCGACGAGCTGTCCTTCACCGCCAGCGGTACGACCGCGGCGCACGCCGCCGTGCTCGGCGGGTTGGCCGGTCGCCGCCGCGCGGGGAGCACGCTGGTGCACTCGGCGATCGAACACTCCGCGGTGCTGCATGCCGCGCAGCGGCACGTGGCCGCCGGCGGCTCGGCGGTGTCCGTACCGGTGGACCGGCTCGGTCGGATCGACCCGGCGGCCTGGTCGGCGGCGGTGAGCGCGCCCGGTGTGGCGTACGCCGCACTGATCAGCGCCAGTCACGAGGTCGGCACGGTCCAGCCGGTGACGGCGGCGGCGCGGGCGTGCGCGGACGTCGGGGTGCCGCTCTACGTCGACGCGGCCCAGTCGCTCGGCCGGGTGCCGGTGCCGGAGGGCTGGTCGGTGCTGTCGGCCAGCGCACACAAGTGGGGCGGTCCGCCGGGGGTGGGGCTGCTGGTCGTACGCAAGGGCACCCGCTGGCTGTCGCCGTATCCGGAGGACGAGCGGGAGGCCGGGCGTACGCCGGGGGTGTTGAATCTGCCGGCGATCGTGGCGGCGGCGGCCGCGCTGCGGGCGGTGAGCGCCGACGCGGTCGCGGAGGCGGCCCGGCTCTCGACCCTGGTCGACCGGATCCGGGCGACCGTCGCCGCGACGGTCCCGGACGTCGAGGTGGTCGGCGACCCGATCGACCGACTGCCGCACCTGGTCACCTTCTCCTGCCTGTACGTCGACGGCGAGGCGCTGCTGCACGCGCTGGACCGGCGCGGGTTCGCGGTCTCGTCCGGCTCGTCCTGCACCTCTTCGACGTTGGAACCGTCGCATGTGCTGGCAGCGATGGGAGTGTTGTCACACGGCAACGTACGAATCTCGCTGCACCGGGAGAGCACCGCCGCCGAGGTGGACCGTTTCCTGGCCGAATTGCCGACGGTCGTCGCCGACCTGCGGGCCGAGGCCGGCGTGGTGGGCCTGTGACCACCTCCGCCTCCTCCGATCCGGTCGAGGTGCTGGACTGCCTCGGCCAGCGCTGCCCACTACCGGTGATCGCCGCCGCCCGCCGCCTACCCGAGCTGCCCATCGGCGCGGTCCTCCGAGTACTCGCCGACGACCCCGCCGCCGCGATCGACTTCCCCGCCTGGTGCCGCATGCGCGGCCAGGAGTTCGTCGCCGCGCTCTCCGTCGACAACTCCCCCGCCTACGACCTGCGCCGCCTCCAGTGACCCTCGTTGCGCGGCGGCGGCACACATTCATCGGTCACGTACGCGGCTGACGGCTGGTCGATCCAGATCAGGCGCAACTGGCGGCCGGTACGCCGGAGAACCCCCATCGCGATCTCCGCGTTCGCGAAGCTTCCGGTGAGGGTTCTGTCGTCCGCACTGAGCCAGACGCGCTCCTCGAACGCGACGCCCCAGGCGTAGACCCGCCCGTCGACGCGGTCGCCGTACTCCTCGCAGACGGCGAAGCGCCGGGGTGCGTAGTCGGTGGCCAGTTCGACCATGAGCTGGTGGAACTCCTCGGGCGTGCCGAGCGGGGTGTCGACCGGTACGGGCATCACGTCGTCCATCTCAACCTCCTACGCATCACCTGTTGCTATACGTATAGTCGACTCCCTTGCGTAACGGAAGGGCTACCGGGATGATGCTTTGTATCGATTCCCGTTGGAGGTGCCGTACCCGTGACGACCCGTACCGACCCTTCCGCGCTGCGCTGGCTGATCGGCGCCGAGCTGAGCCGCTACCGACGTGACGTACCGATGTCGCTGAGCGAACTCGCCACCGCGACCGGGATCGGCAAGCCGAAGCTCGGCCACATGGAGAGCGGTCGCTACCAGCAGTTTCCCGACGACATCGCGACCGTGCTGCGGGCCTGCGGCGCCGACCAGCCGGCGATCGAACGGCTCACCTCGCTGGCCACCCGGTCCGACGCCAAGACCTGGTGGGCACCCTGGGCAAACGTGATGCCGGACTGGTTCAAGACCTACGTCGGGCTCGAAGGGCTGGCCGAGGGTGCCTTCGTCTTCGAGTCCATGGTGATCCCCGGACTGTTGCAGACCGAGGAGTACGCCCAGGCGCTGACCATCGGCACCGGCTTCGTCCGACCCGACCACGCCGAGCGGTTCGTGTCGTTCCGCCAGACCCGCGCCCGGCGGTTGACCGAGGACGAGCCGCTGACCCTGCACGCGGTGATCGGCGAGGCGGCCCTACGCCTACGCGTCAACGGCGACGAGACCCGCCGCGCCCAGCTCGCCCACCTGGTGAAAATGTCCGAGCTGCCGAACATCACGGTCCAGATCATCCGCCCCGAGGACGGCCCGCACGCGGCCGGCGCTATCGGCAGTTTCTGCGTTTTGGAGTTCGGTCGCGTCCGGCCGATCGCCTACACCGAACTGCTCGACGGGGCGATGTACGTGCAGGATCCGGACACCGTACGGACTTATAACATGGTGGCAGACAACCTGCGCCAGGTCGCCCTCTCCCCCGCCGATTCACGCGCGATGATCCGGGAGCTGGCCGGTCTGGCCTAGCCGCCCCGGAGGCCCCCGTGTCCACCCCCGACCTGAGCCGCGCCCGCTGGGTCAAGAGCAGCCGCAGCACCAACAACGGAGCGTGCGTCGAGTGCGCGTTCCAACCCACCACGATTGCCGTACGCGACAGCAAGGACCCGTCCGGGCCCGTGCTGGTCTTCGACCGCTCCGCCTGGTCAGCGTTTCTCTTTCACGCTGGACGATGAGTTTGAGGGTCGGCGGGGGTTGTACGTCCTGACGGATGTCATCAAGCCGGAGGGATTGGCCTACCCATGTCGACCAACGAAGAGCAGATTCGGGCGCTGATCGGGCGCTGGGCCGAGGCGGTGCACGGCGGGGACCTGGACGGGGTGCTCGCCGACCACGCCAAAGATGTGGTGATGTTCGACGTTCCGCCGCCGTACGAGGGGGTGCGCGGGCTCGACGCCTACCGGGAGACGTGGCCGCCCTTCTTCGAGTGGCAGCGCACGGGCGCCTCGTTCGAGATCGAGTCGCTGGAGGTGACCGCCGGCGACGACGTCGCGTTCGCGTACGCCCTGGCGCGCTGCGGGACCGAGCAGGATCTCGCCGCCAACCCGGCCAGTCGCCTGCGACTGACCTTCGGCCTGCGCAGGGAGAACGGCTGCTGGCTGATCGCCCACGAACACCACTCGTTCCCGCTGGCCGACCCGGAAGACAACAATCCCGACGCCGAGCGGGAGGTGCGGGAGCTGCACGAGCGGTGGTTCGCCGACACCGCCGCGAACGACCTGGACAGCATGATGGCCGTCATCGCCGACGACGTCGTCTCGTACGAGCACGAGGAGCCGCTGCGCTACGTCGGCGTCGACGCCGTACGCGAACTCTGTCAGCGCAACCTCGACGCCGCTCCCGGTGAGACGGCCGTGAGCTGGACGGTGCCCGACCTGAAGATCCTGGTACGCGGTGACCTGGCCGTCGCCTGGGGCCTCAACCACGTACGCATCGAGCCGCCCGACGCCCCGGCCATCGACAGTTGGTCCCGTGGCACCCGGGTCTTCGAACGCCGCAACGGCACCTGGCTGCTAACCCACCAACACCTGTCCGTCCCCTACTCCCCCACCACCGGCGCGGCCCGAACCGACCTCCAGCCCTGACCCGAGCCGTCAAGAGCCGTTGATCATGAAGTTAGCGACGGATTTTCCGAGTTCAGGCGTCGCTAACTTCATGATCAACGAAGGCAGGCGACCGGTGGGAGGCCGACCGGGGGTTACTGGAGGTAGGTGAGGATGGCGGGGAGGGGGTCGCCGGGGATGGAGGTGTCGACGACCAGGCGGGGGCCGATGTAGGGCTCGTACTCGGCGCGGCGGACCAGGGTCTGTTCCCAGGTGGGGACCAGGGGGGCGGCAACCCGCTCTTCCACCCGGCGGCGGTGTTCGGCCTCGTCGGCGCACCAGACCTCGATCACCCGCAGCGGCACCCCGGCCCGCTCGGCCAGATCGTGCCAGAGGCCACGGGCCGAGGCGACCGGGTTGACCGCGTCGACGATCACCGGCAGGCCGAGGCCGAGCTGCACCTCGGCCAGCGCGGCGACGCTGCCGTACGAGATCAGGCCGGCCTGGTCGTTGAAGACGCCGTGCTCGGCGAGCACTCGTTCGATCGGGTCGACCGGCAGCACCGGGGCGTTCAGGGCCGCCCCGAGCCGGGCCGCCAGGGTGCTCTTACCCACCCCGGGCAGCCCGGCGAACGCGACGAGGTGTCCGCTCACGCGTTCAGGTACGGCCGGATGTCCTCGGCGGCCTCGCCCCCGTACGACTCGGCCATCCGCTTGATGAACAGGTCGCTGCGGACCTCGTACTCCTGCGGGCCGACGGTTTCCAGCACATGGGTGGCGATCAGCGAGCCGACCTGGGCGGCCCGTTCCAGGCCCAGTCCCCAGGAGATCGCGGCGAGGAAACCGGCCCGGAAGCCGTCGCCGACGCCGGTCGGGTCGGTCGCCTCGATCTCGCGGGCGATCGGGACCCGGAACGTCGCGAAGTCGCGGCCGGCGATCTCCACCCCGTCCTTGCCGAGCGTGGTGACCCTGACCTTGACCCGCTCCAGGAGCTGGGCGTCGGTCAGCCCGGCCTTGCTCTGCAACAGCGACTTCTCGTACTCGTTGGTCATCAGGTATTCGGCGCCGTCGATCAGGGCGTTGACGTCGCTGCCCTCCATCCGGGCGAGCTGCTGCGACGGGTCGGCGGCGAAGGCGTAACCGCGCTCCCGGCACTCGGCGGAGTGGCGGAGCATCGCGGCCGGGTCGTTCGCGCTGACCAGGACCAGGTCGAGGCCGCCGACCCGGTCGGCGACCGGGGCCAGCTCGATGTTGCGGGCCTCGCTCATCGCCCCGGCGTAGAAGGAGGCGATCTGGCACATGTCGAGGTCGGTGGTGCAGACGAAGCGGGCGGTGTGTGCAACCTCGCTTACGTGCACCGAGTCGCAGTCGACGCCGTGGCGCTCCAACCAGGACCGGTAGTCGGCGAAGTCGGCACCGACGGCGCCGAGCAGGATCGGCCGCAGTCCGAGCTGCGCCATCCCGAAGGCGATGTTGGCCGCCACCCCACCACGGCGGAGCACGAGGTCGTCGACGAGGAAGGAGAGGGACACCTTGTCGAGCTGGTCGGCGAGGAGCTGGTCGGCGAACCTGCCCGGGAAGTGCATCAGGTGGTCAGTGGCGATCGAGCCAGTAACGGCGATCTTCATGTCGGCCCTCGGGTCGGTGTCGGTTGTACAGCCGAGTAAGCCTACCGGCCCGGCCACCGTGTCGTCGCCGGTCCGTCGGTCAGCGTCCACCGCCGGGCCACGAAGCGCAAGGACGAAGAAATCCCCGGTACGGCAAAAAAGCGGGACCTCCCGCCAACTCCCCTGTCCAGCCGACGGGTCAGTACGTCGGGCAGGCAGCGGAGGTGGCACGGAGGCCCCGCCGGTGGTTCTGGTGGGACACGCCGGGGGCGCGTCGCCGAGCGGTCGGCTCTAGTGGAACGAGTCGCCGCAGGCGCAGGAGTTCTGCGCGTTCGGGTTGTCGATGGTGAAGCCCTGGGCGTCGATCCGGTCGGCGAAGTCGATGGTCGCGCCGGTGAGGTACGGAACGCTCATCCGGTCGACGACAACCTCTACGCCGCCGAAGTCGTTGACGACGTCGCCGTCGAGCGAACGCTCGTCGAAGAAGAGCTGGTACCGCAGGCCGGAGCAGCCACCCGGCTGGACGGCGACCCGCAGCCGCAGGTCGTCGCGGCCTTCCTGCTCGATCAGGGCCTTGACCTTCTGCGCCGCGATGTCGGTGAGGGCAATGCTGCTTGGGGCCTTTGCCTCGGTCGACTCAGTCGACTCGGTCTGCACTGGCGTGGTCACGTGAAAGTCTCCCCTGCGACGGTGTCTTTGGGTCCGTACTGGCCAACGCTAGCCCTCTGACCGGCCATTCCCAATGTGGTTCGGATCTAATTGTAGGTCGATGAGGTGCGGGTCACCCGGCTGCCGGCGCGCTCGCCGGTCCGAGGCTCGCTTCCAGGACCGCCCGCTGGGTGGGCCGGGCCTCTTCCTGCCGCTGCCGACCCGTGTCGGTGAGCGTGACGAACACGCCGCGACGGTCCTGCTCGCAGAGCGCCCGACAGACCAACCCGTCGCGTTCCAGCCGGGCAACCGCCCGGCTCAGCGCGCTCTGACTCAGGTGTACCAGTTCGGCCAGCTCCTGCATGCGAAGTTTGGCCGCCTCTGCACTGGCGAGTCGGTCGATGACCTCGAATTCGCTCATTCCGAGGCCGTGCCGATCGTGCAGCTCGCGTTCGAGCGCGCACGAAGCCGCGGCGTACCTGCTGGCGAGGTGACGCCATTCGGTTACCAGCCGGTCGTCTTCGGACACGCCGCGATCCTACCAGATGCTCAAGCAAAATGTGTTCATGCACTTATTGCTTGTGCATTAGATGCAGGCGCAAGTAAGTTCCCTGACATGGCGCTTTCCACAACTCCGACCAAATCCGACAGCGAGCCACCATCCGGGCACACTGCCCCGGAGCCCACCACCGCCGGCGGGCCGCACATGACCGCCCGCCTGTACGGCACCCTGCTCGTACTCTGTGGCGCGCTGTTCCTCGACGGTCTCGACATCTCGATGGTCGGCGTGGCACTGCCCTCGATCCAGAGCGACCTCGGCCTGTCCAACTCGGCCCTCCAGTGGATCGTCAGCGGATACGTGCTCGGCTACGGCGGCCTGCTGCTGCTCGGTGGCCGGGCCGCCGACCTGCTCGGCCGGCGCCGGGTCTTCCTCTGGGCGATCGGCGTGTTCGCCGTCGCGTCCCTGCTCGGCGGCCTGGTCGACGACCCGAACCTGCTGATCGGCACCCGCTTCGTCAAGGGCGTCGCCGCCGCGTTCACCGCGCCGGCCGGCCTGTCGATCATCACCACCACGTTCCACGAGGGCCCGGCCCGCAACAGGGCGCTGAGCTTCTACACCGCCTGCGGGGCCAGCGGCTTCTCCATGGGTCTCATCCTCGGCGGGCTGCTGACCGAGGCCGGCTGGCGCCTGACCTTCCTGCTGCCGGCACCGATCGCCCTGGTCATCCTGATCGCCGGCATCCGGCTCATCCCGCGTCACCGCACCGAGCGTCCGACCGGTGCCGGCTACGACCTCGGCGGCGCGGCCACCTCCACCGCGGCGCTACTGCTCCTGGTGTACGCCGTGGTCGAAGCGCCGAACGCCGGCTGGCTTTCGGCCCGTACGCTCGGGTCCTTCGCCCTGGTGGCGGCGCTGGTCGTGGCGTTCGTGGCGATCGAACGCCGGGTCGCCCACCCGCTGGTACGCCTGGGCATCCTGCGTAACCGGACCCTGGTCCGGGCCAACCTGGGCGCGCTCGCGGTGACCGGTTCCTACATCGGGTTCCAGTTCATCGGCACGCTGTACGTGCAGGTGGTGCTCGGCTGGTCGCCGCTGTCGATGGCGCTGGCGTTCCTGCCGGCCGGGCTCATCGTCGCCTTCGGCGGGCCACGGGTCGGCGGGCTGGTCAACCGGTTCGGCACCGCCCCGGTGGTGGCCGGCGGCTTCGTCGCCTTCCTGGCCGCGTACCTGTTGTTCCTGCGGATCGACGGGCAGGCACACTACGTCGGGGTGATCCTGCCCACGATGCTGCTGCTCGGCGCCGGGTTCGCACTGGCCTTCCCGACCCTGAACATCCAGGGCACCTCCGGGGTGGCCGACGAGGAGCAGGGGCTCGCCTCCGGGCTGGTCCAGACCTCGTTCCAGATCGGCGGGGCGATCGCCCTGGCCGGGGTCACCGCGATCCTGGCCAGCGACGCTCCGGCACCCGGACACGTACCGGACTCGTTCTACCCGGCGATCGGGCTGGTCAGCGGGATCGCCGTGTTCGGGCTGCTGGTCGCCGTGGTCGGCGTACTCGACCGGCGCGGCCGCCACCGTGGTACGCCGGCCGACCGCAGTGGGCTGGACCACGTGCCGGCGGACTACAGCCGTACCGAACTGGAGCGGATCGGCCGGGCCGCCTGAGGTGTGCAGGAAGGGCCCCGGTGACCGGGGCCCTTCCTTACTTACTACGTGACTTACTACGTGGTCAGCGGCTCCACTGGCCGGCGAGGCGGGCGCTGACCGCACGCAGGCCCTCGGCCGGGCGGGTCATCGCCCGCTCGACCCCGCCGTGTTCCTCGCCACCGAAGTAGTCCACCAGGCTGTACGACTCGGTCACCCCGGCCGCCGCCGCCTCCCGCCGCCCGGCGCTGACCCGACCGGCCAGCACCACGCAGGGCAGGCCCCGGTCGCGGGCCGCACCGGCGATCCCGGCGACCACCTTGCCGCGCAGCGACTGGTGGTCGAACGAGCCCTCGCCGGTAATCACCAGATCGGCCTCGTCCAGCGCGGCGGCCAACCCGATCTTGTCGCTGACCAGGGCGATGCCCGACTCGCAGCGCCCGCCCAGGGCGAGGATCGCCGCGCCGAGCCCACCGGCCGCACCCGCACCGGGCAGGGTGGCCAGGCCCGGCGGGCAGGTCGGCAGCTCCCGCTCCAGTACGCCGGCGAACACCTCCAGCGCCGAGTCGAGCAGGAACACGTCCTCGCGTGAGGCACCCTTCTGCGGCCCGTACACGTTCGAGGCGCCGTGCAGGCCGGTCAGCGGGTTGTCCACGTCCGTCGCCGCGACCAGTTCCACCTCCCGCAGTCGGGGTGCGCCGGCCAGCGCCGAGGCGGTGCTCAGCGCGGCGCCCCCGTACGGCAGGGCGTGGCCGATCTCGTCGATCGGGGCGGCGCCGAGCGCGGCGAGCATGCCCGCACCGGCGTCGTTGGTGGCCGAGCCACCGAGCCCGATCACCACCCGTCGGGCCCCCGCCTCGACCGCGGCGGCCACCAGCAGCCCCAGCCCGTACGAGGTGGTGGTCAACGGGTCGCGCTCGTCCGGGGCGAGCAGGTGCAGGCCGCAGGCCATCGCACTCTCGACGTACGCGATGGGTCCGCCACCGGCGCCGTCCGGGTCGGTGACGAGGATCTCGCCCTGCGCGGGGCGGCCGAGCGGATCGACGGTCGGCACCGTCAGCCGACGCCCGGCGACCGCCTCGGCGAGCACCTCGACGAAGCCCGGACCGCCGTCGGCCAGCGGTCGGGCGATGGCCTGGTCCCCGGGCGCGGTGTCGTGCCAGCCGGCGATCACCGCGGCGGCCACCTCGGGGGCGGAGAGAGTACCGGCGAATTTGTCTGGACAGATCAGAACCCGCATCCCGGCAGTGTGGCAGCCCACATCGGCAGCCGCTGCGGGCGGGCCGCGCTGTGGGAGCATGGGGGGCGTGACTTCGACCTGGGTAGAGCCGTCAAACACCGCTACCGCCCTGCTCCTGCTGGGTCGCGGGACCGACCCGGACAGCGAGCGTGGCGTGGACTGTCCGGGGGAGCTGCCCCCGGCGAGCGACCCGAACCTGGTCGCTCGGGCGACCGCGGCGAAGGCCAAACTCGGCCAGCGGGTGTTCGTGCTCGGCCACCACTACCAGCGCGACGAGGTGATCCAGTTCGCCGATGTGACCGGCGACTCGTTCAAGCTGGCCCGCGAGGCCGCCGCCCGGCCGGACGCGGAGTACATCCTCTTCTGCGGCGTGCACTTCATGGCCGAGAGCGCCGACATCCTCACCACCGACCGGCAGAAGGTCATCCTGCCCGACCTGGCCGCCGGCTGCTCGATGGCGGACATGGCCGCGCTGCCGCAGGTCGAGACGGCCTGGGAGGTGCTGGAGGAGCTGGGCGTCGCGGGTTCGACAGTGCCGGTGACGTACATGAACTCGTCCGCCGACATCAAGGGCTTCGTCGGTCGCAACGGCGGTGTGGTCTGCACCTCGTCCAACGCGCAACGGGCGCTGCGCTGGGCGTTCGAGCGCGGCCAGCGGGTGCTGTTCCTGCCCGACCAGCACCTGGGCCGCAACACCGCCGTGCTGGAGCTGGGGTTGGACGCGGACGACTGTGTGCTCTACGACCCGCACAAGCCGGGCGGTGGGCTCACCCCGCAGCAGTTGCGCGAGGCCAAGATGATCCTCTGGCGCGGGCACTGCTCGGTGCACGGCCGGTTCACCCTCAGCAGTGTGAACGAGGTTCGGATGCGGGTGCCCGGGGTAAACGTGCTGGTGCACCCCGAATGCCGCTACGACGTGGTGACGGCCGCCGACTATGTCGGTTCCACCGAATACATCATCAAAATGATCGAGGCCGCGCCGGCCGGCTCGGCCTGGGCGGTCGGCACCGAACTCAACCTGGTACGCCGGCTCGCCAACGCCCACCCGGACAAGCAGATCATGTTCCTCGACCGGGCGGTCTGCTACTGCTCGACGATGAACCGGATCGACCTGCCGCACCTGGTCTGGGCCCTCGAAGAGCTGGTCGCCGGCCGCGTGGTCAACCAGATCACGGTGGACCCGGACACCGCCCACCACGCCAAGCGGGCGCTGGACCAGATGCTCGCCCTACCGTGAGCAGACACAATTACGTGCAGTAATGGCCGCCGTACC
The DNA here is from genome assembly GCF_036250065.1 of Micromonospora sp. NBC_01699. NCBI lineage: Bacteria > Bacillati > Actinomycetota > Actinomycetes > Micromonosporales > Micromonosporaceae > Micromonospora > Micromonospora sp. NBC_01699. The sequence continues at coordinate 6,049,098 of NZ_CP109199.1, forward strand.
GATAAGCAGTGACGTCCCGATTTCGTGCCATCTAGGTCGGGGTGACCAACGCCATTTCGGTCACGGAGCGCTATGCTGCCCAGGCGACACAGAGCCAGCCGTATCCCCGCGGCTGCGCCCCGCGGGCTACGGCCGTGAGTGACGCTCAGCCGCCCCGCACCCCTTATTACCCGGCAGCACCTATCCGCTGGAGGTTGCGTTGACCGACGACGTTCTGGTCGTGCACGGAGGTACCCCGTTGTCGGGGAAGATCCGGGTCCGCGGCGCCAAGAATCTTGTTTCGAAGGCGATGGTCGCCGCCCTGCTCGGCGACACTCCGAGCCGCCTGTTCGACGTGCCGCGCATCCGCGACGTCGAGATCGTCAAGGGTCTGCTCGAACTGCACGGGGTCCGGGTCTCGGACGGCGCCGAGAACGGCGAGCTCGTCTTCGACCCGGCGAACGTGGAGAGCGCCACCACGGACGAGATCAACGTGCACGCCGGGTCGAGCCGGATCCCGATCCTGTTCTGCGGGCCCCTGCTGCACCGGCTCGGGCACGCGTTCATCCCCGACCTCGGCGGCTGCCACATCGGTCCCCGACCGATCGACTTCCACATCCAGGCGCTGCGGCAGTTCGGCGCGGTCGTGGACAAGACGCCGGAGGGCATGCACCTCACCGCGCCGAGCGGCCTGCACGGCACCAAGTTCGAGCTGCCGTACCCGAGTGTCGGTGCGACCGAGCAGGTGCTGCTCACCGCCGTGATGGCCGAGGGCGTCACCGAGCTGCGCAACGCGGCGGTGGAGCCGGAGATCATCGACCTGATCGCGATCCTCCAGAAGATGGGCGCGATCATCAAGGTGCACACCGACCGGGTGATCGAGATCCAGGGGGTGTCGCGCCTGACGGGCTACACCCACCGGCCGATCCCGGACCGGATCGAGGCGGCGAGCTGGGCGGCGGCGGCGCTGGCCACCGGCGGTGACGTCGAGGTGCTCGGGGCCGAGCAGGTCGACATGATGACCTTCCTGAACGTGTTCCGCTCGGTCGGCGGCGCGTACGAGGTGACCGACGCCCGCCCGCCGCGACTCGGCTCGGAGGGCCAGGAGGGCGGCATCCGGTTCTGGCACCCGGGCGGCGAGTTGCAGGCGGTGGCCCTGGAGACCGACGTCCACCCCGGCTTCATGACCGACTGGCAGCAGCCCCTGGTGGTCGCGCTGACCCAGGCCCGGGGCCTGTCGATCGTGCACGAGACCGTGTACGAGCAGCGGCTGGGCTACACCGAGGCGCTGAACAAGATGGGCGCCACCATCCAGGTCTACCGCGACTGCCTCGGCGGCACCCCGTGCCGGTTCGGCCGGCGCAACTTCAAGCACTCCGCGGTGATCGCCGGCCCGAGCAAGCTGCACGCCGCCGACCTGGTCATCCCGGACCTGCGGGCCGGGTTCAGCCACCTGATCGCCGCACTGGCCGCCGAGGGCACCTCCCGGGTGTACGGCGTCGACCTGATCAACCGCGGGTACGAGGACTTCGAGGCGAAGCTCTCCGCCCTCGGCGCCCACGCGGAACGACCGTAACGTCCGTATCGCGTCGTGGCTGACGCCCTCCGCACACCGTGATGTGTGGAAGGCGTCAGCCGCCCGCTACCCTTCATCCGTGCCGTCGTTGTTTCGCCGTAAGTCCACCGACCTTGTCGAGGAGAACGTCACCGCGGTGACGTCCGACGAGGCGACCGATGCCGCCCGCCCCCGGGGTTACACACCCAGCAAGAAGGAACTCGGCGTGCAGACGCCGAAGCGCCCGACCGCGGGGCGTCGACCGGGTGCGGTGGAAACCCGCCCACCGGCGAACAAGCAGGAGGCGCGCGAGCGTCGCCGGGTCGCCCGCGCCGAGGCGGCGGCCGAGTTCCGGCGCGAGGGCGGACCCCGCGACCGGGGGCCGGAGCGGATGCTGGCCCGGGACGTGGTCGACTCCCGTCGTACGGTCGGCACCTGGTTCTTCGGTGGCGCCCTGATCGTGCTGATCGGTTCGTCGGGCGCGATGCCGCCGGTCGTACGGCTGGTCTCGAACCTGCTCTGGGGCGCGCTCGCCATCGGTCTGGTGATCGACTCGATCCTGATCTCCGGGAAGATCCGGCGGCTGGTCCGCGAGCGGTTCCCCAAGACCCAGTTGCGGATGGGCTCGCTCTACCTCTACGCGATCATGCGCTCGATCACCTTCCGCCGGATGCGAGCGCCGATCCCCCGGGTCAACATCGGCGACAAGATCTAGCCTCGCTTCCCGGCTCACGCGAGCAGGCGGCTCACGCGAGCAGGCGGCTCACGCGAGCAGGCGGCTCAGGCGACGCCGAGCAGGCGGAGCGCCGCCGTGGTGCCGGCGGCGGCGACCACCACCAGCACGAACGGCGCCCGCCGGACGGCCAGGACCAGCCCGACCAGTACGCCGGCCGGGCGGGCCACCCCGGCGAAGGCACCGCCCTCGGTGAGCGCCGCCGTGGCGGCCAGTGCGGCGAGCATGGTGGCGGCGGCGATCGGCAGCAGCCGGGCCAGCCAGTCCGGCAGGTCAACCCGTTCCCGCAGCACCACACCGGCCAGCCGGAAGGCGTACGTGCCGACGGCCAGGGCCAGGATCACCGCGATCAGCACGGCCGTACCGGCTTGTTCCGGGGCAGCGCGAGTACGCCGAGCCCGCCGAGTGCCAGCAGCACCGGCAGACCGGCCGGCAGGACCGGGGTCAGTGCCACGGCGGCGAGTGCGCCGACCACCGCGACCCGGCGGGTGTCCGGGTCCCGCAGGACGGGCAGCAGCAGGGCGAGCAGACCGGCCGGGAAGGCCGCGTCCAGACCGAGCCGGTTCGGGTCACCGGCGAACCCGCCGAGCAGTACGCCGAGCACGGTGCCGGCGTTCCAGGCCAGGAAGAGCAGCACCCCGGCCAGCCAGTACGCGCGCCGCCGGGCGGCACCCTCGGGCTGGCCGAGCGCGAAGGCGGTGGTCTCGTCGGTCATCAGGTGGGCGCCGAGGAGTCGGGCCCGCCAACCGGTGCCGAGGGTGTCGCCGAGGGTGAGCCCGAACGGCAGGTGCCGGGCGTTGAGCAGCAGCCCGGCGAGCACCGCGGCGAGCGGGTTGCCGGCGGCGACCAGCCCGACGGCCATGAACTGCGCCCCGCCCGCGTAGAGCACGGCGGACATCGCGACGACCGCCCAGATCGGCAGCCCGGCGGCGACCGCGATGGCGCCGAAGGAGGCGCCGACCGCGATGATCGCCACGCTGAGCGCGCCGATGTCGCGCAGCAGGGCTCGGTCGGTTGTTCGGTCTACCGTACGCATGGTTCAGAATAATGAACGCCGTGAACCGCGTTCGTCAAACCGAACAGACAGTCCGATGGAGTGAACATGTCGTCACCGTCACCGCCCGGCTCGCCCGTGGCCACCATCGCCGCCGCCCTGCGCAGGGAACGCGAACGGGCCGGCATCTCGCTCACCGAACTGGCCCGCCGGGCCGGCATCGCCAAGTCGACCCTCTCCCAGCTCGAAGCCGGCACCGGCAACCCCAGCGTGGAAACCGTCTGGGCGCTCGGCGTGGCGTTGGGGGTGCCGTTCAGCCGGCTGGTCGAGGAACCCGCCCCGGCGGTACGGGTCATCCGCGCCGGCCACGGCAGCGCGCTCCGCTCCGACCAGGCCGACCTCACCGCCGCCCTGCTCGCCGCGGGCGCGCCGCACAGCCGCCGCGACATCTACCTGCTCGCCCTCGAACCCGGTGCGGTACGCGACGCCACCGCACACATCCCCGGCAGCATCGAGCACCTGGTCGTCGGCGCCGGGCGGCTGCGTACGGGACCGGCGTCGGCACCGGTGGAACTCGAACCGGGCGACTATGCCGCCTTTCCCGGCGACGTACCGCACCGCTACGAGGCGCTCGCCCCGGGCACCTTCGCCGTGCTGGTCATGGAGCACCCGTGAGATCGACACGCGGCGCCGACTGCGGCGGGACGACACCGGCCGGCGCCGGGGTCTGGTAGAGGCGGCGGACGACATCCTCGATGTCCGGCTCGACGATCGCCAGGTCGCGCAGGGTCGCCAACCCGGCCAGCCGGGCCACCACCTCGGCCGCGGTGGCCGACTCCAGTTCGAAGACCAGACGCCGGCCGTCCGCCTCGATCCGCCGCACCGGCGCGCCCGGCAGCACTGGCGGATCGGCCAGCGGTTCGTCCAGGTCGACCACGACCAGGCGGCGGGAACCGTACCGGGCGTGCAGCGCGTCGATGCCGCCGTCGTGCACCACCCGACCGTGATCGATCACCACCAGCCGCCGGCAGAGCCGTTCGATGTCGGCCAGGTCGTGCGTGGTCAGCAGCAGGGTGGTGTCGCCGGCCCGACCCAACTCGCCCAGGAACTCCCGGACCGCCTGCTTGCTCACCAGGTCCAGCCCGATCGTCGGCTCGTCCAGGAACAGCACCTCCGGCCCGTGCAGCAGCGCGGCGGTCAGCTCACCGCGCATCCGCTGGCCGAGGGAGAGCTGGCGGACCGGGGTGTCCAGGAACTCGTCCAGGTCGAGCAGGGTCCGGCAGCGGCGCAGCCGGGCGGCGTGCTCGGCGGCCGGCACCCGGTAGATGTGCCGCAGCAGGTCGAACGACTCCCGCAGCGGCAGGTCCCACCAGAGCTGGGAGCGCTGGCCGAACACCACGCCGATCCGCAGCGCCAACCGGGTCCGCTGGGTCACCGGGGTCAGCCCGCAGACGCGTACCTCGCCGCCGGAGGGCATCAGCACACCGGTGAGCATCTTCAGGGTGGTGGACTTGCCGGCGCCGTTCGGTCCGATGTAGCCGACCATCTCGCCCCGGGCCACCGCCAGGTCCACCCCGTCGACCGCGGTGACGACCTTCTTCGTCCGGCGCAACCGGCCGGCCTTCACCCGTACGGTGAACTCCTTGCGCAGTCCGCGCGCTTCGATGACGTCGCTCATGACCCCGTACTCCGGTAGTGTCTGATGCCGGTCCGCCAAGCGGCGGCGGCGCCGACGGCGGCCAGCCCCGCGACGCCCGGCGCGGCCCACCCGACCCAGCCCGGCAGGCCGAGCGGGTCGGCTCGGCCGAGCAGCGCCAGCGCCGGGTGATAGGCCACGAAGGCAAACCCCAGGCCGTACGCGAAAATCGCGCGGAACCATCCACCGTAGACGGTTATCGGGTACGCGGTGAAGTCCCGACCACCGTAGGTGAACGCGTTGCCGACCTCGCCCGAGTCGATCCAATAGAACGCGAGCGTGGCCGAGGCGACGAAGATCGAGCCGAAGAAGACCGCCCCGGCCAGCGGGGCGACGACCACCAGCAGCACCCGTGCCGGGGTCCAGTCGACATCGGCCGCGACCAGCGCCACGACCAGCACGGCGAGCCCGAACACCGCCCGGGACACCTTGCGCAGCGGCAGATCCATCAGCAACAGTTGCGGCAGCGCGCCGAGCGGGCGGACCAGCACGGCGTCCATCAGCCCGGTCCGGACGTAGGTCCGGACCCGTTCGATGTTGCCGACGGCCAGGTCGGCGGTAGCGAAGGAGCAGGCGGACAGGCCCACCATCACCATCGCCTCGCGTACGTCGAAGCCGCCGAGGGTACGGGTCACCTGGAACAGCACCAGCACCGTGGCCACGTCGAAGACGGTGGCGCCGACGTTGCCGACCAGGTCGACGACGAACGAAGTCCGGTACGACGCCTGCGACCGCGCCTGCCCGCGCAGCAGCGCCAGGTAGCCGACCCCCGGCCCAGCCTGCTCCTGCCGCTCAGCCACCCTGCACCACCAGCCGCCGCTCGGCCCGCCGCTGCACCAGGTGGCAGGCGAACAGGAGCAGCACCGCCCAGACCACCTGTACGCCGACCAGCCCGGCCTGCACCGGCAGCCGGTCGCGTTCCACCACCACGTCGAGCGGGGTCTGCATCAGACTCGGGAACGGGGTGGCCAGCCAGAGCGACACGCTGGCCCAGTCCGGCAGAAAGCGCAGCGGGAAGTAGAGCCCGGCGAGGACGCCGGAGTAGAGGGTCCAGAGCAGCAGCGGCCCGCGCGCGTCCGCCAGCCAGTACGTCGTGGCGTTGACCAGGTAACGGCAGCCGAACGAGGCGACCACGGCGAGGACCGCCGAGGCCAGGAAGAGCGGGGCGGTCTGCCACCGGGTCGGCAGGTAGACGTCGAAGAAGATCGGACCGGTGAGTACCGGCGGGACGAAGCGGGTCAGCATCGCGTACGCCGCCCGCCCGAGGTCGGTGGCGAGGTAGCCGACCACCGGGTGCACCGGTCGGAGCAGGTCGGTGGCGATGTCCCCGGTCCGGATCCGATCAGCCAGATCGGTCCAGCCCCAGAGGCCGACCACGGCCAGCAGTCCCTGCCCGACCCAGACGAAGGTGGCCAGTTGCGCCGGGTCGTAGCCGGCCGCCCGGCCACCCGCTCCGGTCGCCACGGCGAGCAGGATGTAGCACTTGAGAAAGCCGAAGACCGTGTTGGTGAAGGCCCCGGCAAGAGTCGCCTGTCGGTACGTCGAATAGCGACGGTACCCTGATCCTGTTATCGCAGTAAATGTCCGGAACAAGGACACGATGTTTCTACTGATCGGCGGTGCCGCAGTGGCGGTGACCGAGCCCACGCCGTTACCCTCCTTCCGCGACCACGCTGTAGCGGGCCGGGCGACCTTACCGGCGCCCCCGGCTGCCCAGTGAGAATTTCCGACGAGGTGACACCGCCGTGAGTGAGCGACGCGAGCCGTTCCACCGGCCGCGCCGCGCCCCCCGCCGGAACGGGGTCACCTCATGACGGATCGCTACCGGGACCGCTGGGGAGAGCCGGCCGATCCCGCCTGGATGAACGAACCGACCACCGAGTGGCAGGCCGCCTTTCCCGGCCAGCGCTACCCCGGCGATCCCGGGCCGAGGCGCCCCCCGCGCCCGGCGGGCCGCGCGTCGGTCGTATCCGGCCGGGCCGGCGTCCCCCCGCACGACGGCCCATCCTCGCACCCCGATGACTCGAACCCGACCCAGTTTTCCGGTCGCGGTTCGAGTCCGGGGCACGGCCAACCGTCGGGCCAGGGTCACCGCCCGACCTACCCATCCGGTCCGCCGCCGGACCAGGCCCCACCTTCCCGGTACGCCCAACAGCCCGACCACGGTCCACCGTCACGGCACGGCCAACAGCAACCGGACCATGACTCGTCCTCGTGGCGCGGCCAGCAACCAGACGACGACTCGTCCTCGTGGCGTGGCCAGCAACCGGAACGCGACTCGTCCTCACGACACGGTCGGCGACCGGACGACAGCTCGTCGTCGTGGCGCGGACAGCAACCGAACGACAGCTCATCATCGTGGCGCGGACAGCAACCGGACGACGACTCGTCCTCGTGGCGCGGACAACGACCGGACGACAGCTCGTCCTCGTGGCGCGGACAGCAATCGGAGCGCGGCTCGTCCTCCCGGCACGGTCAGCAGCCGATCCATGGTGCCGCTCGTGAGATGGGTCAGCCCTCCGGCTACGGAAATCCGAGTGAGTGGGGCCAGCAACCGAGCATCGACAGCCGGCGTCCGGCACAGGACGGCCGGGCCACACCGGTCACACCCGACCGGGCCGAACACTGGGGCGGACCGCTCCCGCCCGCACGCCCGGTCGGCCCGGCAGGTCCGGCGCACCCCGTCGGCCCCGCGCACCCGGTCGGTTCGGCGCGTCCGGTCAGCCCCGCACATCCGGTCAGCCCGGCGCATCCGGTGAGTCCGGCGCACCCGGTGAGTCCGGCGCATCCGGTCAGTCCGGCGCACCCGGTGAGTCCGGCACATCCGGTCAGTCCGGCACATCCGGTCAGTCCGGCACATCCGGTCAGTCCGGCACATCCCGGCGGCGGTCCGGGTCGTGGTGTGCCCGCTGGCGCCGGGCACGGCGGACCAAACGCTTCGGGGCCCGGCGAGTACCGGTCGACCGAACTGCCGGAGCAGCGGTACCAGCAGGAACGGGGCCGCCCCGGCGGCTACGAGCCCGCCGCATACGAACAAGACTGGGAGGCGCGGGAGCGGCGGCCATACGGGCAGGACGCGGAAACGCCGCGCGACGGCGCAGGCCCGATGGCGCCGTACGACCGGACCGGCCCCTGGCGGACGGACGCCGCACCCGAGGAGACCCAGGCGCTGCCGGGCCGCCGGCCGTCGTCTGCCGACCGCCGCTTCACCGGCTCCGACGGATCCGACCGCGCCCAGACGCACCGGCCCGGCCGGTCCGCGCCGGACGCCCAGGTCCCGATCGGACCCGGTGGCATTCCCCGTCCCGGAGACATCCCCCGTCCCGGCCGGGGCGACGGCCCGGCTGAGCGGCCGGGGCGGAGTGAGCCGGGGTACCAGCCCGGTGCCGAGTCACCCCGTCGCCAACCGCCGAACACCGGACGCTCCGAGCATGAACCCGTGCCACCATACGACCGGCGGACCGGACCGGGATCGGACGGCGGATGGTCCCCCGACCGCGGTCCCGCCGTACACCGGGACCTGCCGCCGCCCCGCGATGGTTACCGCTCGCCCGAGCCCGGCACCCAGCGACCGCCGATGGTCGATCCCGGCCCGGCAGCCGGCCGCCCCGCGCCGCCGATCCGGCCCGACCGTTCCGTGGAACAGGCTCGGCCGGGGCACGACCGGCCCGCCGAGCAGATCCGCCCGAGCCACGACCGGCCCGCCGAACACCTGCGGCCCGGCCAGGACCGATTTACCGAACAGCCTCGGCCCGGCCAGGATCGGGTTGCCGGCCAGGACCGGCCCGGCCAGGATCGGGTTGCCGGCCAGGACCGGCCCGGCCAGGATCGGGTTGCCGGCCAGGACCGGCCGGGCCAGGTGCCGCCCGGGGCGGGCTGGCCGCTCGACGCCGCGCCGACGCCGTACCGGGCGCCGGATGCGGCGACCACGCCCACCTCCGGTGCGCCGGTGACGAACGATCCGCTGCCGAGCGGCGCCGATCTGTTCACGCCGAAGCGCGAACGGCGGCCCCAGGCGGCCGAGCCCGTTCCGGCGCCCACCGAACGACCGGTGCCGTCCCAGCGCGCTGGCGAACCGGTCGAGGGCCGCGACCCCACCTCGGGCTGGCTGCTCCCGCCGACCGACGACGAGGCGACCAGCCGTACCGCCCAGCCCACCGGGCCGAAGGAACACGGCGAGCCCCCGCGTACGCCGGTCTCCGCTCCTCCGGCGGCCGGCCTGCGACTGGAGTTCCTCACCGCGCCCCCACCACCGACCCCGCCCCACGCCACGCCCGCCGAACCCACGCCGATCGAGCCCACGCCCGCCGAACCCGCGGCGGTCGAACCCTCGTCGTTCCAGCCCACGACGTTCGAGCCCACGCCCGCCGAGGCCACAGCGGTCGAGCCCGTGACACCGGTGGTCCGGCTCGAACCCGCGCCAGCGCTGCCTGCCGGACCAGCTTCGACTGCGCCCGTTCCGGCAGGCGGCTCCACATCGCCCGTCGACAGCACATCAACCGTCGAGTCGGCGTCGCCCGGCGCGCCGTCGGGGTCGCGATCGCCGTCGCTGGGTTCGGGTTCGGGTTCGGGTTCGGGTTCGGGTTCGGGTTCGGCGGAGCTTGTGCCACCGGGTTCGGTACTGCCGAGGGGCATCGGTGCCACAGCGGGCCACGAGGCCGAACTCCTCGCGACGGCACCCGCCGGGCCGGGCGTTGGGTCGGGCGGGACATTGGCAGCGGAGCCCGCCAGCGCTTCCGGCGCTGCGGCGCCCGCCGATTCGGACCGGACCTCGGCTCCCGCCACGGAGCCGGTCCCCACGGCCGTCTCTACCTCCGGGCCCGTCCCGGCTCCGGCTCCCGCTCCCTGGCCGCCCGCCGCACCGCGCCCGACCGACGGCGCCACCGTCGGAGCGGCGGCATCCGCCCCCACCGGTAGCCCCACCGAGACCGTCCCGACCAGCGGTACCGCACCTGAAGTAGCGATGACCAGCGGCACCACTCCTGAAGCGGCATCGACCAGCGTTAGCGTGGGAGCGACGGGGACCAGCGGCAGCGCCGTGGAAGCGGCACAGTCAACCGGGACGGGGACGGGGACGGGGACGGGGACGGGGACGACGGCCGACAGTGGACCGGCGACGGATGTCGACGCCTCCGGCGGATCGGCGACGGTGATCGGCATGCCGGCAGGTCCGGTGGCCGGTGTCGGCATCGGCGCCGGGTCGGTTGCGGTCGACCCGGCGGTGGCGACAGCGGGCGCCGCCCCGCTCGGCGTACCGGCCGAACCGGTTGCCGAGGCGGGGGTGACGGCGTCGGGGAGCCCGGTCGGCACCACCTCGGGGGGACGGGAATTTGCGGCGACGGACGACCCGGCCACCGCTGCGGGCGCTCCGGGCGCTCCGGGCGCTCCGGGGAACGGGGAGCCGGCGGCCGAGGCGTGGACCGGGGCGGCACCGGGCGTCCCCTCGGCAGAGCCGGCAGACGGCGGTGGGACGACACTGTCGCGCCCGCTCGACGTGGAACACCTCGCCGACGACGAGTACCCGGCCGAGGGCACACTGCCGGAGGATCCGCTGCCGGTGTCGGGGCCGCCGCTGGCCACCTCTCCACCGGGCTCACCGGTCGCCGAGGCCAGCCCGGACACCGTGCTGCCCGCGCCGGAGGGCCCGGCAGCCGGCGCCGCCACGGCACTGCGAGCACCGACCATGCTCACCCCGATCATCACGCCGGACGAGCCGACCGTGCCGGAGGCACCGCCGCCGGACGAAGCACCCGAATCGCCGCCGCCGGACCCGGAGCAGGTGCTCTCGGCGTACCGGTGGAGGTTTCACCACGAGACGCTGCGGGAGTTGGTCGAGGATCCGGACGAGCTGCGGGCGATCCGGGATCGGCTGACCGAAAAGGTGGATCTGGCCCAGGACAACCGCACCCGGGCTCGGCTGCTCAGTCTGCGCGCGGTGGTCTCCCGGATCCTCGGCGAGCTGGGCAAGGCGCTCGCCGACGGCAAGCTCGCCCTGGGGCACGCGGAGGCCACCGGGGAACTGCGGCGGATCGCCATCGCCCAGGCCCGGCTGGCACACGTGCTCCAGTGGCGTGGCGACTTCGCCGAGGCCGACCGGCTGTTCGAGGAGGCGAACTCGTCCGAGTTGCCGGACCGGCTGCGCGCCACGATGCACGAGCACGCCGGTCGTTCCTGCTACGACCAGGGCCGCTACATCGAGGCGTGCAACCACTTCGAGAAGGCGCTCGAACTGCGCAAGGTCGAGGACCCGGACCTGATCGCCCGTACCGAACTCGCCCTGGACGCGGTGTTCAGCAAGGTCGCGCAGCAGGGCTGGGGACCGTACCCCCGGGACCGGGACGTCATCCTCCAGGTGCACCGGCCGCCGGTGCCGGCGTTCAGCGAACGGATGCAACGCTGGGGCTACACCACGCCGGACGGCGAGTCGGCGATCCTGCCGAGCTACGCCGACGCCCAGCCGTTCCACGACCGGGTGGCCTGGGTACGCCGGCCGGAAGCCCGTACCTGGGAACTGATCGACGAGTCCGGTGAGCTGCTGATCGGGGCGGACGCCGGTTACCTCGGCGTCGGCTCGTTCGCCGACGGACTGGCCTGGGTCTCCCGGGACGGTACCGGGGGTTGGATCGCCGTCGACCGGAACAACCGGGTCGTGATCGGGCAGGGCTGCGACGACGTACGGCCGTTCCGCCGGGGTGTCGCCGCGATCCGGCGCGGCGGTTGGGGTGCGGTCGACAAGACCGGCCGGGAGGTGCTGCCAACCCGGTACGCCGCGTTCGCCACCGCCCTGACCGACGGTCGCTACGTCGAGGGCTTCACCGACGAGGGACTCGCCATCGTCGACCTCGGCGGACGCAAGGGAGTGGTCGACCGGACCGGCCGGGTGATCGTGTCTCCGGCGTACCCGGCGATGGTGATCCACCCGGTGGCGTTCCTGATCGCCACCCCGGACGGCCAGTGGGGCGCGCTCGACCGGCGCGGCGAGTTGCTGATCGACCCGGTCCACCCGAGCCGCAACGACGTGATGGACGAGATCGACCGACTGCTGGCGGACACCAAGCCGGTACTCTGAGCGACCACCAAGCCTGATGGCTGGGCCGGGGTTTCGATCGGACGTCGGACCATCGGATCGGACGGCAGCCGGGTCGGCGGCTCGAAACGGTAGATTCCGGCCCGGCTAGTCGATCATTGAAACGATATCGGCAAAGGTTATGGTCTGGAGCATGGACTTCCGACACCTTGGCCGTTCCGGTCTCCAGGTCAGTGAGATCTCGTACGGCAACTGGATCACCCACGGCTCGCAGATCGAGGAGGACGCCGCCCTGGCCTGCGTCCAAGCCGCACTGGACCACGGCATCACCACGTTCGACACCGCCGACGTCTACGCCGGCACCCGCGCCGAGGCCGTACTCGGTCGAGCCCTACAGGGGCAGCGCCGGGAGGGGCTGGAGATCTTCACCAAGGTCTACTGGCCGACCGGTCCCGGACCGAACGACCGGGGGCTCTCCCGCAAGCACATCATGGAGTCGATCAACGGCTCGCTGCGCCGGTTGCAGACCGACTACGTCGACCTGTACCAGGCCCACCGGTACGACTACACCACGCCGCTCGAAGAGACGATGGAGGCTTTCGCCGACGTCGTACGCTCCGGCAAGGCGCTCTACATCGGGGTGTCCGAGTGGCGCGCGGACGAGATCCGCGAGGCGTACGAACTGGCCCGCCAGTTGAAGATCCACCTGGTCTCCAACCAGCCGCAGTACTCGATGCTGTGGCGGGTGATCGAGGCCGAGGTCGTACCGGCCAGCGAGGAACTGGGGATCGGTCAGATCGTCTTCTCACCGATGGCGCAGGGCGTGCTGTCCGGCAAGTACCTGCCCGGCCAGCCGCCGCCGGCCGGCTCCCGGGCCACCGACGAGAAGTCCGGGGCGTCGTTCATCGCCCGGTTCATGACCGACGAGGTGCTGACCACCGTGCAGCGGCTCAAGCCGCTGGCCGACCAGGCCGGGCTGAGCATGCCCCAGCTCGCGGTCGCCTGGGTGCTCCAGAACCCGAACGTGTCGTCGGCGATCGTCGGCGCGACCCGCCCCGAGCAGGTCGCGGACAACGTCAAGGCGGCCGGGGTCAAGCTCGACGCCGACCTGCTCAAGGCGATCGACGAGATCGTCTCACCGATCACCGAGCGGGACCCGGCCAAGACGCAGAGCCCGGCCCGCCCGTAGTCGTACCGGCCCGGCACCCGCTCCTCGCGCGGGTGCCGGGCGGCCGTCACGTTTGGGCCAACCGCCGTCACGTTCGGGCGAACGGCCGTCACGTTTGGGCCAACCGCCGTCACGTTCGGGCGAACGGCCGTCACGTTCGGGCGAACGCCGTCACAGCCAGTCCTGCCAGAATCGGATCAGGTCGTAGCCGGCGGCGTAGAGCGGGCTGGGCAGGCCGAGCCAGTCGCCGACGGTGAACACGGCGGAGAAGAACCAGTTGCTGATCCGCGGGTTCCAGAGCAGCGCGAACAGCAGCAGGAAGCCGTACGGGGCCATCAGGTCGTAGCCGCGCCGCCACTGCGGTGACAGCCACGGATAGAGCATGTTGCCGCCGTCCAGGCCCGGCACCGGCAGCAGGTTGAGCACGCTCGCGGTGAGCTGGAGGAAACCGAGCAGCGCGACGCCGGCCCAGAACTCCGGGTGCGCGCCGATGTCCAGGGTGAACGCGAACGGCAGCACCAACACCAGGGCGAAGAGCACATTGGTCGCCGGCCCGGCGAGGCTGACCAGGGTGTGGCGCAGCCGACCGGGGATCTGGTGGTGGTCGACCCAGACCGCGCCGCCGGGTAGGCCGATGCCACCGAGCAGCACGATCACGACCGGGAAGACGATCGACAGCAGCGGGTGGCTGTACTTCAGCGGGTTGAGGGTGAGGTAGCCCCGGTGGGCCACTCCCCGGTCCCCGGCCCGGAACGCCACGATCGCGTGGGCGTACTCGTGCAGGCAGAGCGAGACCAGCCAGCCGCTGACGACAAACAGGAAGACGTCGAACCGTACGTTGCCGAACTTGTTCCAGCTCAGTACGCCGCTGGTCACGAAGAGCGCGACCAGGGCCAGGAAGATGGGGCTCGGCCGGAACGCTTCCCGTGGCACCCCGAGCACCAGCCGGTCGCGGCCCGAGTGTTCGAAGCCCATCAGGCTCACTCGGCGACCGGTTGCAGGCTCATCCGGTACTCGACCCGATCGTCCTCCAGCAGGATCACGGTGGCGACTCCGGCCGCTGAGAGCTCACGCCAGGCCTGGCCGATCCAGGACTCGGCGTCGGCTTGGCTGCCGAACGTCTCGTCCGGCCCGCTCACCGCCTGGCCGTCCGTGCCCTCGTACCGCCAGCTCCACGGCATCTCGCGTCTCCCCTCACCGATGTCCCCGACGGACCCCGCCAGCCTAGCCGTCCGACAGCACCCCTCGATCCCCCGCGCACCCCGACCCCCCACCCCACCCACCCCCACCCCCAAACCCCACCCCCCCACGCCCCCCACGCCCCACATCGCCCCGCGATCTAGGGCATATGGTGGTGATTGGAGATCATCAAGCACGTATTTGCCCTAGATCGCGAGCGTGGGGCGAGCGTGGGGCGGGCGTGAGGCGGGCGTGGGGAGGGGGTGGGGAGGGGGTGGGGAGGGGCACCTCGCGGGTCGATAGGTGGGTGGGCGATCTAAGGTACGAGCATGTCCGTAGAGGGTTGGAACACGGTTCTCGTGCTCGGCGGGATCCGCTCGGGCAAATCCGAGTTCGCCGAGTCGCTGGTGCGCGACACAAGCGCTGTCCGTTATGTCGCGACGGCACGCCGCGCGGAACCGGACGACCCGGAGTGGGCGGCCCGGATCGAGGCCCACCAACTGCGCCGGCCGGAAGGCTGGACGACCGAGGAGACGGCCGGCGACCCGTCCCGGCTGGCCGAGCTGATCGCCGGCTCGGGGCCGGACGACACGCTGCTCGTCGACGACCTCGGCGGCTGGGTGACCGTGCTGCTCGACCCGGTCCACCAGCCCGCCGACGACCGCGCGACGATCGCCGAACTCGTCGCCGCGATCCGCGACTGCACCGCCCGGCTGGTGCTGGTCAGCCCGGAGGTCGGACTCTCCCTGGTGCCGACGTCGACCCTCGGGCGGGCGTTCACCGACGCGCTCGGCACCACGAACCAGGCGGTCGCCGAGGTCTGTGACGGCGTGGTCCTGGTGGTGGCCGGGCAACCCGCCTGGCTCAAGCCCGGCCCGGCGCAACCGAACGTGGTCGTACCCAGCCAGGCCGGCCCGACCCGGACCGCGCCGGCCACCCCCGCCGCGGTGGAACAGCCGGTGGCCGAGCCGTACGTGGCGAGCAGGGTCGCCTCGCCGGACGTACTCACGCCGCACCTGCCGGAGCCGGAGCCGCCCGCACCGGTCGACGGCTCACCGTGGACCGCGCCGACCATGATGCTGCCGATGGTCGCCACCGGACTGGTCATCCAGACCGGCATGGACCTGCCGATGCCCGACGAGTACGCCGGCCCGCAGGCGATCGACCGGCTCGCCACGCTCGACCTGCCCGGTGCCGGGCTCGGCAACCTCGAACGGGTGGTCGGTTTCGCCGCCGGCACCCAGGGCACCGCGACCCCGCGCCCGTGGCGGGCGGTACGCGTACTGCTGCTGCACGGCGACCACGACGGCGGCGCCGCCGCCGGGACCGTACCCGGCGAGTCCGGTCGACGGGCCGACCAGGCGCGCGCCGGCCGGGGGCCGCTGGCCCGGCTGGCCGCCGAGGTCGGCGCGAGCCTCCAGGTGGTGGACGCGCCGACCGCCGCCCCGATCGAGGACGGGCCGGCGCTGACCGCCGAGGCCGTCGAGTCGGCCCTGCGTTACGGCTGGCGGCTGGCCGAGGAGGCGGTGGACGACGGGGTCGAGGTGATCGTGATCGCCGCCTGCGGCGCCGGCACCGAGGCCGCCACCGCGGCCGTACTGGCCGCCACCGCGGGTGCCGAGCCGGCGGCCGTGCTGGGTCGGGTGATCAGCCCCGGCGGCCAGGTGGACGACGCCGCCTGGATGATCCGCTGCGGAACCGTACGCGACGCACTGCACCGCAGCCGGCGCAGCCCTCGCGGACCAAAGGACATCCTGGCCGAACTCGGCGGGGGCGACATGGCGATCGCGGCCGGCATCCTGCTCGGCGCGACCGCCCGGCGTACCCCGGTGTTGCTCGACGGTCCGGTCGGGGTGGCGGCCGGGATGGTCACCCGCGATCTCGCCGGCCAGTCCCGGCACTGGTGCCTGCTGCCCGACCACGGTGGGCACCCGGCGGTCCGGCTCGCCGCCGACGTGCTCGGCCTGACCCCGCTGCTGGACCTGAAGCTCGACCTGGGCGAGGGGGCGACCGCGCTGGCCACCCTGCCGTTGCTGCGTACCGCGCTGACCCTGGCCGGGTCGGTGGGCGGGCACCCGTCGCTGGCGCCCGGCGGCTGGGCGGAGGCGGAGCAGGACGAGTCGCCGGCCGCCACCGAGCAGCCGGGGCGGGACGACCAGTGGGGTGCCGACCAATGGGGTGGCAACCCCGGGACGGGCGGGGACGAGCCCGCTCGGTACGGCACCGGCGACGGCGGCGAGTTCGACGAGCCGGAACCGGCGGGCCCCGGCCCGACCCGGCCCGACTGGTTCCCCTCCGGCACGCCGGAGGAACAATCCACACCGGCCGACGAGACCGATCCGGCCGACGGGACCGCAGACCGGTCCCCCCGACCCGACGGGCGAGGTGACGGGTACGACGGGCGAGGTGACGGGTACGACGGGCGAGGTGACGGGTACGACGGGCGAGGTGACGGGTACGACGGGCGAGGTGACGGGTACGACGCGCGGGCCGGTGACGGCGCCTCGCGTGGTGTCTGAGCACCGGATTCCGGCCGGCGCCCGGCTGGCGCTGACCACGTTCACCACCCTGCCGCTGCGTACGGGCAGGGTGGACCGGGAGTCGGCGGCGGTCGCGATGGCGCTCGCCCCCGCCACCGGTGTGCTGCTCGGTGCGGTGCTCGCCGCGATCCTGCTCGGCGCGACCGGTGCCGGTGCCCCGGTCCTGGTCGCGGGTGCGGTGACCGTCGCCGCCGGTGCGCTGTTCACCCGGGGACTGCACCTGGACGGGCTCGCCGACACGGTCGACGCGCTCGGCTCGTACCGGTCGGGGCCGGCGGCGCTGGAGATCATGAAGAAGCCCGACGTGGGGCCGTTCGGGGTGGCGGCGCTCGTACTCGTACTCCTGATCCAGGTCGGCGCGCTCGCGGCGCTGCCGGACCGCGACTGGCCGGCGCTGCTGACGGCCGTGGTCACCGCGAGCGCGGCCGGGCGGCTGGCGGTGAGCTGGGCCTGCCGGCGCGGTGTGCCGGCGGCCCGGCCGGACGGGCTGGGCGCGCTGGTCGCCGGGACCGTCGGGTGGGTGCCGCTGGTGGTGGCCACGGCCGCCGTCGCGGGCGTGGCGGTGGCGGCCGTGCCGGGCCGCCCGTGGCAGGGACCGGTCGTGGTCGGCCTCGCCCTGGTCGCCGGGCTGGTGCTGCTGCGACACACGGTACGGCGGTTCGGCGGGATCACCGGGGACGTGCTCGGTGCCCAGGTCGAGGTGGTCACCACGCTCGTCTACCTCGGTCTGGTGCTGACCGGCTGATCCGGCCGGTCATCTTCGGTAGCGTTCGCGAAAGAGAATCACTACTTCCGTCGAGCGGGGCCCGTCATGATCATCACGGACGATTTCCTGCCCTTGCCGGTGCCGGAGTCGCTCACCGCGACCTACCTGGTGCCGGTCTCGACCCCGCCCGAGCTGACCCCGGCGCAGGCCATGGCGGCGCTCGGCGACCGGGTCACCGAACTGGTCCACGACCTCACCCGGCAGATGCTGGACAGCCCGCTGATGACGGTCGACCTGCGGCCGGTGTCGGAGTTCCCGCAGCTGCCGCCGGACCTGCTCACCGCGTTCGGCGCCTCCGACGAACAACTCACCCGGCTGGCCGACGCGAACAGCCTGGTGGTGGTCCAGGCGAGCTACCGGCCGGGCTGGCCGCCGGCACACGAGTGGGCAGCGCGGGCGGTCGGCGCGGCGATGGCCGACGCGGTCGGCGGCGACCTGGTCGACGTGTTCGGGTTGCAGTTCCTCGACCCGGCCACCGCCCTGCGGTCACTGCCGGACGCCGAGGGGCGGGTCCGGCTGGTCGACTGGGTGCTGGTGCCGTACTCGACCGCCGAGGGCGGGCTCTGGTTCACCACCAAGGGGCTGCGCCGGTTCGGCCTGCTCGAACTCCAGGCCCAGGAGGTGCCGGGACACCTGACCCGGGGCTGGGGCGCGGTGATGACCGGGGTGGCCCGCCGACTGCTGCGTACCTGGACCGACGGGCTGTCCGGGGTCGAGGTGCCGGCGTTCGTGCAACTGCCGGTGGTCACCACGGTCACCGACCACGACATCGCGGTCGCGTACGGCTATCCGCGTCAGTCCGACGCCGCCGGCCCGGCCGCCCTGCGGCTGGAACTCGACCCGGCCACCGACCCCGAGGCCGACTCGTTCCTGACCCTGCTGCCGCCGATCGGCCACCCGGGCACCGCCAGCCGCTACTTCGCCGGGGTCTGCACCACCCTGTTCGGCGCCCCGCGCTCCGACCTGCGCTACGACCGCAGCGACGACGCGATGGCGCGGGCCGTCGCCACCGCCCGCGCCGGCCTGTCCGGCGTCCGGGAGCGGTACGTCGGCGGCCTGCTGGCCGGGGACCTGCAACTGCTGATCAAGTACGGCCTGGTCACCGCCGAGGGCCCCGAGTACGTCTGGGCCGGCGTGGACTCCTGGCACCGGCCGGAGCAGATTTACGGCACCAGTGCCTGTGACGCGGTCGCCGACCCGGCGGTACGGATCGGCGCCCCGGTCGTGATAGCGATCGCCGACGTAGTCGACTGGGCGCTACTGGACCGGGGCACGGTGGTCGAGGGCGGCTGGACGCAGGCCGTACTCGACTCCGGCCGACGCAGCTGAGCGGGTAGGGACGGACGTCGGCGCGGCGGAGCCGGACCGACGGCGGCGACCGGACGGGTCAGCGGACCGACGGTTGCACGAACGGGGGGCGGACCACCCTCATCACCGAGCGGCGACCGCGTACGTCGACCTGCACGGTCGCGCCCTCGGTCAGCCCGGCGGCGGTGTCCAGCAGGGCGAGCCCGATGCCGGTCTTGTTGGTCGGCGAGAAGGTACCGCTGGTGACCGTGCCGACGCCGGTGTCGCCGTCGAGGACCCGCATCCCCGGGCGCGGGATGCCCCGGTCCTGCGCGGCCAGTCCCCAGAGCAGCCGGCTCGGGCCGGCCGCCTTCTCGGCGAGCAGTGCCTCCCGCCCCCAGAACGCCGGCTTGTTCCAACCGACCGCCCAGCCGGACCGGGCCTGCACCGGAGTGATCTCCAAGGAGAGGTCCTGCCCGTGCAGCGGGTAGCCCATCTCCGTACGCAGCGTGTCCCGTGCGGCCAGGCCGCAGGCCCGCAGCCCGTACGGTTCACCGGCGGCGAAGAGCGCGTCCCAGACCGCGGTCGCCCCGGCGGCCGGTACGACCAGCTCGTACCCCTGCTCGCCGGTGTAACCGGTCCGGCAGACCACCAGTTCGACCGGCTCACCATCGCCAACGGCGAGCGGGGCGGTGGAGAAGCTCATGTAGTCGTGCGCGGTCGGCAGGCCGAGTGCGGTGAGCAGGTCGGCCGAGCGCGGCCCCTGCACCGCCAGGACCGCGTACGCCCGGTGTTCGTCGGTGACGGTGACGCCGGCCGGCGCGGCGGCCCGCAGCCGGCGCACCACCTCGGCGGTGTTGGCCGCGTTCGGGATGAGGAAGACGTGCTCGTCGCCGTGCAGGTAGGCGATGATGTCGTCGACCACGCCACCGGTGGCCTCGTCGCAGCAGAGCGTGTACTGGGCCCGGCCGGGGCCGATCCGGCCCAGGTCGTTGCTCAGGCAGGAGTTGACGAAGTCGGCCGCGCCGGGGCCGGTCACCCGAGCTTTGCCCAGGTGGGAGACGTCGAACACGCCGACCGCCGCACGGACCGCGGTGTGTTCCCTGAGCACCCCGCCGCCGGCATACTCCAGCGGCATGGACCAGCCGCCGAAGGCGGCGAACTTGGCGCCCAGCGCGGCGTGCCGCTCGTGCAGGGGCGAGCGGAGCAGCGCGTCGGCGGCGGGCGTGGTCGGGTCGGTCATGGTTGGCAACTTACCGGGGGTCGCCCTCCTGGCTCACCCGGGCTCGACCTGGTGATTAACATCGACGGAATCCCTTCGGCGACAGTCGCTGGGACAGCCGCCCTCTCCGACGGGTAGGTTCGCCGGAGACCTTCGTCGCCGGACCGCGCACAACGCGGCCGGCCAAGCCCGTCCGGAGACGCCGAGTGACATCGCCCAGCACCACCCTCAGCCTGGTCGACACCGACCCCGCGGAGCTTGCCGTCGACGCTCTCGTGATCGGCGTGCACAGCCAGACCGGGTCCGCGGACACCGGAGGTGAGGGGCCCGGCGGGTACGCCGGCACGCTGCTGCTGGCGACCGGGGCGGAGAGCATCGCCGCCGCCTTCGACGGACGGCTGACCGAGACCCTGGCCCTGCTCGGCGCGACCGGCGCCCAGGGCGAGGTGATCAAGCTCGCCACCCTCGGTACGGTCACCGCCCCGCTGGTCGTGGCCGTCGGCCTGGGTGCCGAACCGACCGGTGCCGCCCCGGCACCGGAGACGCTGCGTCGGGCCGCCGGGTCCGCGATCCGGGCCCTGGCCGGCGCCGACCGGGTGGCGCTCAGCCTGCCGGTGCCGGACGACGAGGACGCCCCGGCCGCATTGCGCGCGGTGGCCGAGGGTGCGCTGATCGGCGGCTACCGGTTCGCCGGCTACAAGACCCGCCCGCAGCCGACCCGCCGTACGCCGGTGGTGGAGATCTCGGTGCACGTGCCGGACGCCGCCGACGCGGCCGCCCGCGCCGAGATCGCCCGCGCGACCGTGGTCGCCTCGGCGGTCGCCCGGACCCGCGACTGGGTCAACACCGCCCCGAACGAGTTGCGCCCGCCGTCGTTCGCCGACTCGGTGGTGGCCGCCGCCGAGGCGGCCGGACTGACCGTCGAGGTGCTGGACGAGAAGGCGCTGGCGGCCGGCGGCTACGGCGGCATCGTCGCGGTCGGGCAGGGCTCGGACGCGCCGCCCCGGCTGGTGAAGCTGAGCTACCAGCCGCCGGCCGGGAACGGGAAGCGGATCGCGCTGGTCGGCAAGGGCATCACCTTCGACACCGGCGGCGTCTCGATCAAGCCGGCGCAGGGCATGTGGGAGATGAAGTCCGACATGGCCGGCGCGGCGGCGGTCGCCGCGACCATGCTCGCCATCGCTGAGCTGAAGCCGGCCGTGTCGGTGCAGGCGTACCTGCCGATGGCGGAGAACATGCCGTCGGCGACCGCCTACCGCCCCGGTGACGTGGTCACCATGTTCAACGGCAAGCGGGTCGAGGTGCTCAACACCGACGCCGAGGGCCGGATGATCCTGGGCGACGCGATCGCCCGAGCCTGCGCGGACGGCTGCGACTACCTGCTGGAGACCTCCACCCTGACCGGCGGCCAGGTGGTCGCGCTGGGCAAGCGGGTCGCCGGGGTGATGGGTACGCCGGAGCTCTGCGACCGGGTACGCACCGCCGGTAACGCGGTCGGCGAGCCGGCCTGGCCGATGCCGATGCCGGAGGACGTACGCACCGGCATGGATTCCGACGTCGCCGACATCTCCCAGGTCAACGCGGGCATGGACCGGGCGGGGCACATGCTCCAGGGTGGTGTCTTCCTGCGCGAGTTCGTCACCGACGGGGTCGACTGGGCGCACATCGACATCGCCGGGCCGAGTTACCACTCGGGCGAGCCGACCGGTTACTGGACCAAGGGCGGGACGGCGGTGCCGGTCCGGACCCTGCTGCACCTGGTCGAGGAGATCGCCGCCGACAACTGAGCCACCGGCGTCAACCGACCCCCGACCACGCTGGTCGGGGGTCGATCCGCTTGGTGCTCAGGCACCCGCACCCCGCTTGCGGCGTTCGTTGAAGTCACGCATCCGCTGCGGGTAGCCGACCAGCCGGACGTCGTAGATCGGGATCGCCATCTTGTGCGCGAACCGCCGGGCGCCCTCGGGGCTGTCGATCCGGCGCCGGGTCCACTCCCCGTCGTACGCGATCAACATCACTGTCGTCTCGGTCACCGTCGTACGCGGCTCGATAAACGCCTCGACGCCCCGCCTCGACCTGACGAACTGCTCCAGGTGCTCCAGATCCCCGCGATTCGCCACACGGTCACCTGCCGCGCTACTGCCCTGTTTGCGGCGCCGAAACCAGGCCACCCGCTCGTCTCCTCCCGCCCGCCCGTGCCGGCCGTGCCCGGCGATTGGGCAAAGCGTACGTGGAACGGACGTGTCCTTGGGCACCTCAGTTACGCGGCGCGGGACTGCAAGTGACAAGATGGCCCAGGTAGAAGGTATCCGGCCGGAATGCAACGGCCGGTGAGGACGAAATGCCCGTTTCCATTGGCATGGCCCTCGTGGCAGCGACGCGACCTGGGAGTTAACTGTGAGCGAGCCGAACGGCGAAACCTTCGATGTCGTCATTCTCGGCGGTGGCAGCGGGGGGTACGCGGCGGCGCTGCGCGCCGCGCAGCTGGACCTGTCGGTCGCGCTGATCGAAAAGGGCAAGCTCGGTGGGACCTGCCTGCACAACGGCTGCATCCCGACGAAGGCGCTGCTGCACGCTGCGGAGATCGCCGACCAGACCCGTGAGTCCGAGCAGTTCGGCATCAAGGCCGAGCTGATCGGGATCGACATGTCCGGGGTGAACTCCTACAAGGACGGGGTCATCTCCCGCCTCTACAAGGGCCTCCAGGGCCTGATCAAGAGCGCGAAGATCACCGTCGTGGAGGGGCACGGCAAGCTGGTCGGCCCGGACACCGTCGAGGTCGACGGCCGCCGCTACACCGGCCGCAACATCATCCTGGCCAGCGGCTCGTACGCCCGCAGCCTGCCCGGCCTGGAGATCGACGGCGAGCGGGTGATCACCAGCGACCACGCCCTCGTGCTCGACCGGGTCCCCGCCTCGGCGATCGTGCTGGGCGGCGGCGTGATCGGCGTCGAGTTCGCCAGCGTGTGGCGCTCGTTCGGGGTGGACGTGACGATCATCGAGGCGCTGCCCCGACTGGTCGCCGCCGAGGACGAGGAGTCCTCGAAGGCCCTGGAGCGCGCCTTCCGCAAGCGTGGCATCAACTTCAAGACCGGCAAGCGGTTCGAGAAGGTCGAGCGGACCGAGACCGGGGTCAAGGCGACCATCGAGGGCGGCGAGACCTTCGAGGCCGAGCTGCTGCTGGTCGCCGTCGGCCGGGGCCCGACCACCGCCAACCTCGGTTACGAGGAGCAGGGCGTCAAGGTCGACCGGGGCTTCGTACTGACCGACGAGCGGCTGCGTACGGGCGTGGCGAACATCTTCGCCGTGGGTGACATCGTGCCCGGTCTGCAACTCGCCCACCGGGGTTTCCAGCAGGGCATCTTCGTCGCGGAGGAGATCGCCGGGCTGAACCCCGCCGTGATCGACGAGAACGGCATCCCGAGGGTCACCTACTCCGACCCCGAGCTTGCCTCCGTCGGGCTCACCGAGGCGAAGGCCAAGGAGAAGTACGGCGCCGACAAGGTGTCGACGTACAACTACAACCTCGGCGGCAACGGCAAGAGCCAGATCCTCAAGACGGCCGGCTTCGTCAAGCTGGTCCGGGTCTCCGACGGTCCGGTGGTCGGCATCCACATGGTCGGCGCCCGGGTCGGCGAACTGGTCGGCGAGGCTCAGTTGATCTTCAACTGGGAGGCCTACCCGGCCGAGGTGGCGCAGCTCGTACACGCCCACCCGACCCAGACCGAGGCCCTCGGCGAGGCGTTCCTCGCCCTGGCCGGCAAGCCGTTGCACGCGCACGCCTGACAGCACAGTTCTTCCGCGACACCCGGCGGCAACCGGGTGACCATCGCAAGGCCACGAAGGAGTCTTGAGAGATGCCGGTATCGGTCACCATGCCCCGGCTCGGCGAGAGCGTCACCGAGGGCACCGTCACGCGCTGGCTGAAGCAGGAGGGCGACCGGGTCGAGGTCGACGAGCCGCTGCTCGAAGTGTCGACCGACAAGGTCGACACCGAGATCCCCTCCCCGGCGGCCGGCGTGTTGACCCGGATCGTGGTGAGCGAGGACGAGACCGCCGAGGTCGGTAGCGAACTCGCCGTCATCTCCGGTGAGGGCGAGTCGGCCGGCGACAGCGGCCCGACCACCCAGGCCGCCCCGCCCGCGCAGCAGGCACCCGCCGAGGAGGAGGAGCCGGCCGCGCAGCAGCAGGCGGCCGCTCCGGCACCGGAACCGGCCGCGGCGGAGCCCGCACCGGCACCGACCGCCCCGGCTACCGGCGGCGGCACCGTACTCAAGATGCCCGCCCTCGGCGAGAGCGTCACCGAGGGCACCGTCACCCGCTGGCTGAAGGCGGTCGGCGACACCGTCGAGGCCGACGAGCCGCTGCTTGAGGTCTCCACCGACAAGGTCGACACCGAGATCCCCTCCCCCGCGGCGGGCACGCTGCTGGAGATCAAGGTCGCCGAGGACGAGACCGCCCCGGTCGGCGCCGACCTCGCCGTGATCGGTACGGCCGGTGCGGCACCCGCAGCGACCCCGGAGCCCGAGCCGACCCCGGAGCCCGCCAAGGCCGAACCGGCCCCGGCGGCCGAGCCCGAGCCGGTCTCCGGTGCGTCGTACGCCGCGCCGGCGGCCGAGACCGAGCAGTCCACCAAGCCGGTGCAGACCGAGCGGGCGGCCCAGCCGGCCCCGGCGCAGCAGGCCCCGGCGGCGACCCCGCCGACCAACGGCGAGGACGTGGCGAGCTACGTCACCCCGCTGGTCCGTCGCCTCGCCACCGACCAGGGCGTCGACCTGTCGACGATCACCGGCACCGGTGTCGGCGGCAGGATCCGCAAGCAGGACGTGCTGGAGGCGGCGGAGAAGGCCCGTGCCGCAGCGGCCCGTCCGGCACCGGCCGCTGCCGCTCCGGCAGCCGCGAAGCCGGCCCCGGCGAAGGCCGAGCCGAGCCCGCTGCGCGGCCGGACCGAGAAGCTCACCCGGACCCGGATCACCATCGCCCGGCGGATGTTCGAGTCGCTGCAAAGTTCGGCGCAGCTCACCACCGTGGTCGAGGTGGACGTCACCAAGATCGCCCGGTTGCGCCAGCAGGCCAAGAACGACTTCGTGGCCAAGCACGGCGTCAAGCTCTCCTTCCTGCCCTTCTTCGCGCTCGCCGCGGTGGAGGCGCTGAAGACGTACCCGGTGGTGAACGCGTCGATCGACCTGGACGCGGGCACCATCACGTACCCGGCGAGCGAGAACCTGGGCATCGCGGTCGACACCGAAAAGGGCCTGCTCGTACCGGTGATCAAGGACGCCGGTGACCTCAACCTCGCCGGCCTGGCCCGGCGGATCGCGGACGTCGCCGAGCGGACCCGGGGCAACAAGATCGGCCCGGACGAACTCTCGGGCGGCACCTTCACGGTGACCAACACCGGCAGCCGGGGGGCCCTGTTCGACACCCCGATCGTGCCGGCACCGCAGGCGGCCATCCTGGGCACCGGTGCGGTGGTCAAGCGGGCGGTCGTGCTGAACGACCCGGAGCTGGGCGAGGTGATCGCGCCCCGGTCGATGGTCTACCTGGCGCTCTCCTACGACCACCGACTGGTCGACGGCGCCGACGCCGCCCGCTTCCTCAGCGCGGTGAAGGAGCGGCTGGAGGCCGGCAACTTCGAGGCCGAACTGGCCTGACCCGGCCGCACACGACACGGTCCCCGACCCCTCTGTGGCACCCGCCGGGAGCACGGAGCCGCACCGTCGAGCCGGCGGGTGTCCGGGTTTCCGGGGGCTGCCCGCCGTACCGGCATCGGGGGCTCTGCCAGGATGGACGCATGCGGATCCTTGCCGCCGGCGCGTCCGGCTTCCTCGGCAGTCGGCTGATCGAACGACTCCGGGCCGGCGGCCACGAGGTGGTCCAACTCGTACGCCATCCGGCCCGCAACCCCGGCCAGGTCCACTGGCATCCGGCCGCCGGACAGCTCGACCCGACGGCGGTCGCCGGCACCGACGCGGTGGTGAACCTGGCCGGCGCCGGAGTCGGCGACCAGCGCTGGACCGAGCGCTACCGCGAACTGCTGCGGACCAGCCGGGTAGACACCACCCGCACGCTGGCCGAGACGATCGCCGCCCTACCCTCGGCCGACCGGCCGGCGGTGCTGCTGAACGCCTCCGCCATCGGCTGGTACGGCGACACCGGCGACCGGCCGGTCTCCGAGGACGCGCCGGCCGGTGACGGCTTCCTCGCCAACATGTGCCGGGTCTGGGAGGCGGCGACCGGTCCGGCGGAGAACGCCGGCGTACGCGTGGTCCGGCTGCGTACCGGCTATGCGCTGCACCGGGAGGCCGGTTTCCTCAAGCCGCAACTGCTGCCGTTCCGGCTCGGCATCGGCGGCCCGCTGGCCGGTGGCCGGCAGTGGATGCCGTGGATCTCACTGGCCGACTGGCTGGCCGCGGTGGAGTTCCTGTTGGGCCGCGAGGACATTGCCGGACCGGTCAACGTGGTGGGTCCGGCCCCGGTCACCAACACCGAGTTCACCCGCGAGCTCGGCGCCGCGCTGCACCGCCCGGCGGTCATGCCGGTTCCCGGCTTCGCCCTGAAGATCCTGCTGGGCGGGCTCGCGACCGAGGCGCTGAGCAGCGCCCGGGTGCTGCCCGGGGTGCTGCCCCGGGCCGGGTTCACGTACCGGCATCCGGATCTGGCGTCCGCGCTGCGGGCCGCGCTGCACGACGACTGACCCGCCACCGGCTCGGGTTCCGGTAACGGGTCGGTCGTCGGTGTGCCGGGTTCAGCAGCCGATCACCCAGTAGTTCGGGCCGGTCTGCTTCAGCGCCGAGGTGTAGAAGGTGTTGTAGAGGCCCATCCGCTGGGCCGAGCCGTTCGCGTACGCGTACCCGCCGGACTGGTAGGCGCGGCCGGCCTGCACGTGCGCGTAGTTGGTGGCGGTGACGCAGACCGGGGGCGTGGTGCCACCGGTGGTGGTCGCGGAGACCGGGGCGGAACGGGCGCTCTCGGTGCCGGCGGAGTTCACCGCGCTGACCGCGTACGAGTAGGTTGTCCCGGCGGTGAGGCCGGAGTCGGTGTAGCCGGTGCCGCCCAGCGCGGTCGTGGTGACCCGGCTGCCGTTGCGGTAGACGTGGTAGCCGCTCGCCCCGCTCGCCGCGCCCCAGCTCAGCGAGGCCGCGCTGGCCGTGGTGCCGGTGACGGCGAGGCCGGCGGGGGTGGCCGGCGCGCCCGGCTCACCGGGGTTGCCCGGACCGGAGGAGCCGCCGTCGAGGCCGAAGAAGAGCGCGTCCCGGTACGCCGAGCAGATCGTGTCCAGGAAGTACGCGGCGGCGGTGCCGCACTGGTCGGCTCCGGTGCCCGGGTCGACCGGGGTGCCGTGGCCCATGTTCGCGACCTGGTAGAGCCGGACGGCGTCGTTGCCGTACACCTCCATCGTGGTGCCGGCCGGCAGTGACGAGGTGCTGGTCGGGGTCTGCGAGACGCCGGCCACGTTGGTGAACTGGTCGCGTAGTTCGGTGCCGTTGGCCGGTACGACGACCGCGTCGGAGCGACCGTGCCAGATCGACACCCGGGGGCGGGGGCCGGTGTAGCCGGAGTAGCCGGCGCGGACCAGGTCGCCCCACTGCTGCGGGGTCTTGCTGACCGGGCCGTACATGCAGGTGTACGCGTTGACCTGCGAGGTGGCGCAGCGGTACGGCAGCCCGGCGGCGATCGAGCCGGCGGCGAACACGTCGGGGTAGGTGGCGAGCATCGCCGCGCTCATCGCGCCGCCGGCGGACAGGCCGGTGACGAAGACGCGGGCCGGGTTGGTGCCGTAGTTGGCCACCGAGTAGTCGATCATCTGCTTGATCGAGGCCGGCTCGCCCTGGCCCCGCGCGGTGTCGCCGGTGAGGAACCAGTTGAAGCAGGCGTTGGCGGCGTTGGCGGCGCTGGTCTGCGGGAAGACGACGGCGAACTTCCACTGGTCGGCGAACTTCTTCCAACCGGAGTTGGTGTAGTAGCCGTTCGCGTCCTGGGTGCAGCCGTGCAGCGCCACCACCAGGGGCGCGTTCGACGGCAGACCGTCCGGGCGGTAGGCGTACATGGTGAGGTTGCCGGGGTTGTTGCCGAAGCCGGTGACCTGGGTGAGGCTGGCGGCCTGGGCGGGTGCGGCTGCGGTGAGGACCGCCGCGGCGACGAGCACGGGTACGGCTGCGGCGCGGACGATCCGGGTGAGTAGCGCTGTTGGGCGGCGGCGCACGGGCGGTCTCCTGACGATGAATTGTGAACTGAGTCACCCCCGAGTTGCCGAGACGTTACGTCCGCATGACGGCGCCATGACATGGTTGGCAGTCACATATTCACCTATGCCGGCATGTGCCCCTCCCGCCGCCCATCGACCGGAAGGGCCCCCGGCAGCACCGGCCGGGAGCCCTTCCGTCCATCGTCAGCAGTCGCGCAGTTCCGGCGACTGGTTGCGTACCTGGGCCAGCGGCGAGATGAACCGCCGGTAGGTGTCGCCGCCGACCGCGCCGAGCTTGAACGCGGCCACCCGGTGGCAGTTCTGGAACGCGAGCTTCACTCCGAAGTGGCGCTCCAGCCCACCCCGGATGGCGTCGCTGGCCAGGGCGCGCAGCAGTTGACCGCGCTCGGCCTCGCTCGGCGGCGGCACCGCGTGGTCGGCGAACTCGACCGTCGGGTCCGCCGACCGGGCGGCCACATCCGAGACCACGGTCCAGGCGTACGGCAGCGAGGTACGGACACAGTCGACGAACTCGGCGTCGTCGACCTGACCGGCCTCGGCCCGCTCCAACAGCGCGGCGGAAACGTCAAGGGACATGCTTGCTCCTTCTGTAACGGGGTTTTGGTTGTCGGTGCAGAACCGTCATCCGGCCCGACCGGCGAGGTCCACCGCCGTCGGGCCGAGTACGAAGTCCGGGTCGACCTGGCCGGCGAGGTCCTCGCCGACCCGGTCGTTTGCCCAGGCGGTCGCGTTGCGCAGGTGGAATTCGACCGCCTGCCGGGTGTAGGTGGACCAGTCCTTGTCGCCCGTGTCGACCGTGGCCCGCATCAGGTCGAGCGCGTCGCGGTTGGTCGACTCCAGGGCGGTGATCGGCATCGGGGTGCCCCGCTCGGCGGCCTTGACGTAGCCGGACCGGCCGATCCAGGTGAGCAGGTCGGCGCCGACGTGTTCGCGGAGGAACTCCACGTCGGAGGAGTCGTCCACCTTGTTGCCGACCACGTGCACCCGTACGCCGTACTCGCGGGCGTAGCCGACGTACTGGCGGTAGACGCCGATGCTGCGCAGGGTCGGCTCGCAGACCAGGAACGTGGTGTCGAAGCGGGTGAACAGGCCGGAGGCGAACGAGTCGGCGCCGGCGGTCATGTCCACCACGACGTACTCGCCGGGGCCGTCGACCAGGTGGTTGAGCAGCAGTTCCACCGCGCCGACCTTCGAGTGGTAGCAGGCGACGCCGAGGTCCTCGGTGGTGAACGGGCCGGTCACCGCGAGCCGGATGCCGCCGACCTCGCGGATCAGGGTGTCGTACAGCGGGTTGGCCCCGGTGACCGGGAGCAGTCGCGAGCCCCGGCCGGGCGGGGTGGTCTTGACCATCGCCGCCGCCGACGTGATGCGCGGATTCTCGCCGCGCAGGTACTCCTTGATCTCGCCGAGGTGGTCGCCGAGCGCCGGCAGGGTGAGCGCCTCGTGTTCGCTCGCACCGAGGGCGGCGGCCAGGTGCTGGTTGATGTCGGCGTCGACGGCCAGCAGTGACGTGGTCGTGTCGGCGAGGTGGCGGGCGAACAACGCGGCCAGCGTGGTCTTGCCGCTGCCACCCTTGCCGACAAAAGAAATCTTCACGGTACGGACCTTTCCGAGCACGGCACCGGCTATCAATAGAATTGATAGTCATTTTCAGTAACCCCGTCAAGGCTAGGCGCAACGCGGGCGTGTCGGACGAAAATTGGTAACGTCCGCCCCGTGCCGATCTCCTCGTCCCTGGTCGCCGGGCCGACACCGGCCGGTTCCGACCCGCCGCAGACCCCCGCACCGTCGACCCTGACCAGCCGCGACAGGCGGGTTGACCTGCTCGCCCTCGTCGCCGCCCTGGCGCTGGCGGTCTGGGTGACCAGCGGCCTGTGGGCCGACCCGAACGGCCGGGCGATCACGGTCAACTCCAGCGACCAGGCCCTCTTCGAGTGGCTGCTCGCCTACGGGGCGCACGCGCTCACTCACGGCGCCGACCCGCTCTTCACGTCCCTGCTGAACGTCCCCGACGGGGTCAACCTCGCCGTCAACACCTCGATCACCGTGTACGCCGTGGTCTTCGCCCCGCTGACGTACCTGATCGGGCCACCGGCGACCTTCCTGGTGGTGCTCACCCTCAACCTGGCCGCCACCGCGCTCGCCTGGTACTGGCTGCTCTCCCGGCACCTGGTCCGGCACCACGCCGCAGCCCTGCTCGGCGGGCTGTTCATCGGCTTCGCCCCCGGCATGGTGTCGCACGCCAACGCCCACCTGAACTGGACCGCCGGCTGGCTGGTGCCGCTGCTGCTCTGGCGGGTGCTGCGACTGCACACACCCGGCCGTTGGGTACGCAACGGCGTCATCCTCGGGGTGCTGGTCGCGGTCGCCTTCTCGATCGCCGCCGAGGGGCTGTTCTTCACCGCCCTGGCCTGCGCGGTCTTCCTCGGCACCTGGTCACTCGACCGGACCCGCCGGGAGCGGGCACGTGCCGCGCTGCCCACCTTCCTGCGCGGGCTCGCGGTCGCCGGGGCGGTGGCGTTCGCGCTGCTGTCGTACCCGTTGTGGTTGCACTTCCTCGGCCCGCAGCGCTACCACGGCACCGGCTTCGACCCCCGGATCCACGCCGAGGACATCCTCGCGTTCGCCGCCTTCCCGGCCCGCTCGCTGGCCGGGGTGGCCGGACTGGACTCCTCTCTCGCCCCCAACCCGACCGAGGAGAACTCGTTCTTCGGGCTGCCGCTGCTGATCCTCGCCGTGGCCTGCCTCGTGCTGCTCTGGCGGCACGCCGAACCCGGCCGCCGGGCCACCCTGCGGGCGCTCGCGGTCACCGCCGGTGTCTTCGCCGTGCTCTCCTGGGGACCCCGGATCAAGATCGACGGCCACATCCTCGACGTCCCACTGCCGTACGCGCTGCTGGGCAGGCTGCCCGTGTTCAACGCCGCCCTGCCGTCCCGGCTCGCCCTGGTGGTGGCGCCGATCCTCGGCCTGCTGCTCGCGTACGCGGTGCAGCAGCTGGCGCGGGCGCGACTCGACCGGCGGGCCCGGATCGGCTGGACGGTCGGGTTCGCGGTCGCCCTGCTGCCGCTGCTGCCGGTGAGCCTGCTGACCATCGAGCGGGAACCGATACCCCGGTTCATCACCTCCGGCGACTGGCGCGGGTACGTCAGCGAGGGCGGCGTACTCGCCCCGCTGCCGTTCACCCTCGACGTCACCCCGGACGGGCAACGCTGGCAGGCGTACGCGCTCGCCCACCGGCAGGGCGAGTTCGCCATCCCGTCCGGCTTCTTCCTCGGCCCCGGCGGTCCCGACGGGCGGGGCCGGATCGGCCCGGTGCCCCGACCCACCGACGCCCTGCTGGCCGAGGTCGCCGAGACCGGTACGGTGCCGCCGATCGACGACGCCGACCGGGCCGCCGCCCGCGCCGACCTGCGCCACTGGCGGGTCGAGGCGGTGGTGCTCGCCGACCGGGTGCACGGCGCCAAGTTCCCGGTGCACGTCGACGCCCTCCTACAGGCCGCCACCGAACTGTTCGGCCCACCCCAACGCGTCAACGACGTCTACCTCTGGCACCTCCCCCCCACCGGGGCCGTGAGCGGGCTCACCGGGGTGGGGAGGTGGGGGCGGGATTAGTCTGGAGGGCGTGACCAGCACTGTTTCCGGCTTGAAGGCCGTACACCTTGGCGAGATCGACTATCTGGCCGCCTGGGATGAGCAGCGTCGGCTGCACGAGGCGGTGGTCGCCGGTGAGCAGCCGGACACGGTCCTGCTGCTGGAGCACCCGAGCGTCTACACCGCGGGCAAGCGCACCGAGCCGGCCGACCGGCCGGTCGACGGCACTCCGGTGATCGACGTCGACCGGGGCGGGAAGCTGACCTGGCACGGGCCGGGGCAGCTCGTCGGCTACCCGATCGTCCGGCTGCCCGACCCGGTGGACGTGGTGGCGTACGTCCGGCGTACCGAGGAGATGCTGATGGAGGTCTGCGCCGAGGTGGGGCTGGTCACGACGCAGATCGAGGGGCGCAGCGGGGTCTGGGTGCCGCAGGACGAGCGCGGCCCGGCCCGCAAGGTCGCCGCGCTCGGCATCCGGGTCGCCCGTGGGGTGACCCTGCACGGGTTCTCGATCAACTGTGACTGCGAGCTGGGCGCCTTCGAGCAGATAGTGCCGTGCGGCATCCGCGACGCCGGAGTCACCTCGCTCACCGCCGAACTCGGCCGCCGGGTCACCGTCGCCGACGTGCTCCCCCTGGTCGAGCGCCGCCTGCCGAGCCTGCTCGGCTGACACCTTCAAGCGCGTCGAGAGACGGACGCAGTCCACCACGTCGAGAGACGGACACCGTCACACCACGTCGAGCGTTGGACACCGTCACCACGTCGGAAACGGGCCCCGGGTGAGCGCACCCGGGGCCCGTACCGTTCGACGCGCGGCTACGGGGTCAGCCGGTGCAGGTCGCGGGGGAACGCGGTGACCTCCCGGATGTTGGCGGCACCGGTCAGCCGGGCGACGAATCGCTCCAGCCCGATCGCGAAGCCCCCGTGCGGCGGCATCCCGTGCCGGAACGCCGCCACGTAGGTCGCGACCGGCTCGACCGGCTCGTTCCGGGCGGCGAGCGCCGCCAGGTAGTCGCCGTGCCGGTGCAGGCGCTGACCGCCGGTGACCAGTTCGACCCCACGAAAGAGCAGGTCAAAACCGTTCGAGTACGCGGGTTCCCCGGCCCCCGCCAACGCCGGCCGGAACTCGGGGCTGCCCGGTCGGGCCGGGTGGGTGTAGAACGGGCGCTTGGCCATCGGGTACCCCGTGACGAAGAGGAACTCGCAGCCGTGCTCGGCGCGGGCCCACTCCCCCAGCGTCCGCTCGTGCGCGGGGGCGAGGTCGGGTTCGTCCGGCGCCGCACCGGCGATCCGCAGCGCCTCGGTGAAGTGCACCGACGGGATCTCGGCCGGCACCGGCGGCAGGTCGATCCCGAGGGTGTCCAGCGCACCGCCGGCCCGTACGGCGATCGAGTCGAGCATGCCGGCCAGCACCTCGCGCAGCATCGACATCACGTCCCGGTGGTCTTCGACGAAGCCGAACTCGACGTCCAGTGACGTGTACTGGGCCAGGTGGCGGGCGGTGTCGTGCGGTTCGGCCCGGAACACCGGCCCGACCTCGTACACCCGCTCGAAGACGCCGACCATCAGCTGCTTGTAGAACTGCGGCGACTGGGCCAGGTACGCGGGCCGACCGAAATAGTCCAGCTCGAAGACGTTCGCCCCGCTCTCGGTGGCACCGGCCACCAGTTTCGGGGTGTGCACCTCGACGAAGTCGCGGGCGTCGAGGGTGGCCCGGAAGCCGGCCACCGCCGCCGCCGAGATCCGCAGCGCGGCCGACCGGGTCGGGTGCCGCAGGGCCACCGGCGCATGGTCCAGCTGGGTCGGCAGGGTGGCGGCCAGGGCCGGCCGGTACAGGTCGAACGGGGGCGGTACGGCGGGTTCGCCGAGCAGGCGTACCGAAGGCTCCACCAGCTCGACCCCGGCGGGCGCGGCGGGGTTCGCGACCACCTCGCCGGTGACCTGGAGCACGGTCTCCTCGGGCAGCTCGGCCAGCCAGGCCCGCAGCTCCGGGTCGGTGACCACCACCTGGGCCAGCCCGCCGGCGTCACGCAGGATCAGGAACGCCACCGATTTCAGCAGCCGGCGGCGGTGCAGCCAGCCGGCGATCGTCACCGGGCGGCCGACGTGGGTGGGCAGGGAGGTGGAAAGGACGCGTCGCATGTGGTGTTACCTCCTCGTTCATCGCAACGCGATCCCCGGGAGGTGTGGGCGAGCGGGAACCTCGCGGTGCCACCACACCTTCGCCGTCGGGCGGCGAACCGCCGACGGCCTCGTTCGTCGCCCGTGACGTGGGCCGGTCGGCGGGCTCTACTGGATGCCGCGACCCGTGTGCCCCGGCATCGTTCTTCCCGCAGCTCGGGAGGGTCTTCACGGCTCGGACGGGGGTCACCTTCGCAGCTACCGGTGACTCTCTCGAAACCCCGCCGGTCGAACCGTTACTCGGCTCCGTCGTCGCTGTTGCGCGAGACCCTAACAGGGGGCGCTCGGGCCCGACAGCGGATTTCGGCGCACCGGGTGAGTGCGATCACAACCTGCGGTTAGTGAGCCCCGTCGCCTACGCTGCCGCCGACCTCCCGCTACGCGTAGGCTCGGATTCGTGACCATCGAGCAATCCGGAACGCCGACTGCCGTGCCGCAGCCGGCCGGCAACGTTGCCACCGCTTCGGGCCCTCGGACCACCGGACCCGCCGCGCCCGAGGGGCGCCGACTACTCCGCGTCGAGGCGCGCAACGCCGCGACGCCGATCGAGCGGAAGCCGCCGTGGATCAAGGTCAAGGCGAAGATGGGTCCGGAATACACCCAGCTACGCGGCCTGGTCTCCCGCGAAGGGCTGCACACGGTCTGTCAGGAGGCCGGCTGCCCCAACATCTACGAGTGTTGGGAGGACCGCGAGGCCACCTTCCTCATCGGCGGTGACCAGTGCACCCGCCGCTGCGACTTCTGCCAGATCGACACCGGTAAGCCGGCCGAGTTCGACGCCGACGAACCGCGCCGGGTCGGCGAGTCGGTGGCGGCGATGGGGTTGCGCTACGCGACGGTGACCGGGGTGGCCCGCGACGACCTGCCCGACGGCGGCGCCTGGCTCTACGCCGAGACGGTCCGCCAGATCCACGCCCTCCAGGGCGGCTGCGGCGTCGAGCTGCTGATCCCCGACTTCAACGGCGACCCACAGCAGCTGGCCGAGGTGTTCGGCTCCCGGCCGGAGGTGCTCGCGCACAACGTGGAGACGGTGCCGCGGATCTTCAAGCGGATCCGGCCCGGCTTCCGCTACGAACGGTCGCTGGACGTCATCACCCAGGCCCGCGCCGCCGGGCTGGTGACCAAGTCGAACCTGATCCTCGGCCTGGGCGAGCAGCGCGAGGAGATCTCGCAGGCGCTGCGCGACCTGCACGCCGCCGGCTGCGAGCTGATCACCATCACGCAGTACCTGCGGCCGACCCCGCGTCACCACCCGGTGGAGCGGTGGGTGAAGCCGGAGGAGTTCGTCGAGCTGGCCGCCGAGGCCGAGCAGGTCGGTTTCGCCGGGGTGATGAGCGGGCCGCTGGTGCGCTCGTCGTACCGGGCGGGTCGGCTCTACCAGCAGGCGCTCGACGCCCGCCAGGGCAACGTCGCCGCACTCGCCGGCTGACCCCTTCCGTACACGCCGAACCGGGGTGTGCGCCCGCCGAACCTGGCGTGGCTCGCACCCCGGTTCCGTCGTTTCGGACGTGTCGCGCGACCGGGGCGGTAGGCATCACGCCCGGCTTGGGTAAACGGCAAACGGCGCGTTGTGCGGCTCATTGTCGTGAGAGGCGCAGGCCGCCCGAAACCCGTCACACGTGTTAGATTCCGGCCGTCCAGCCTCAACCCCTGCGGGGCCATGACGGCCGTGCGCCCATTGACGGGCATTGGTCGGTTTCGGCATCGGGGTTGCCGCCAACGCATCGAAGGTGATGAATAGCATCATGGCGACCACGCCCCACACCGTGATCATCGGAGCCGGCCCGGCCGGGCTGACCGCGGCGTACGCGCTGACCAAGCGGAACGCCTCGGTGCAGGTCTTCGAGGCAGACGACGTGGTCGGGGGGATCAGCCGTACGGTGGAGCGCGACGGCTGGCGTTTCGACATCGGCGGGCACCGGTTCTTCACCAAGGTCTCGTCGGTCGAGGCACTGTGGCACGAGATCCTGCCGGACTCCGACTTCCTGCTCCGGCCCCGGATGAGCCGGATCTACTACGACGGGAAACTGTTCGACTACCCGCTCAAGGCCGGCAACGCGCTGCGCAACCTGGGCGTGTTCGAGGCGGTCCTGTGCGTCGGCTCGTACGCGTGGGCGCGGATCAGCCCGCCGAAGGACCAGAGCCACTTCGAGGGCTGGACCTCGGCCCGGTTCGGCAAGCGGCTCTACACCAAGTTCTTCAAGACGTACACCGAGAAGCTGTGGGGCATGCCCGCCACCGAACTCCAGGCGGCCTGGGCGGCGCAGCGGATCAAGAACCTCTCGCTGTCCAGTGCGGTGGTCAACGCCCTGATGCCGAAGCGGAACCAGAAGGACATCACCAGCCTGATCGAGGAGTTCCAGTACCCGAAGTTCGGCCCCGGCATGATGTGGGAGCGGGCGACGGAGCACGTCACCAAGGCCGGTGGCACGGTCACCATGCGGTCGTGGGCGACCGCCGTACACCGGGCCGAGGACGGTGGCGCGGTCGCGGTGACCGTGACCGACGCCGACGGGGCGCACCGGCACGACGCGGACCACGTCGTCTCGACCATGCCGCTGTCCCAACTGGTGCAGATCATGGACCCGCCGGCCCCGCCGGAGGTGCTGGCCGCGGCCGACGCGCTGCGTTACCGCGACTTCCTCACCATCGCCCTGGTGGTGCCGGCCGAGGCCGGGTTCCCGGACAACTGGATCTACGTGCACACCCCCGGCGTACGGGTCGGCCGGATCCAGAACTTCGGCTCGTGGTCGCCGTACCTGGTCCGGGACGGGTTCACCTGTCTGGGTCTGGAGTATTTCGTCAACGAGGGCGACGACCTGTGGGAGATGGCCGACGACGACCTGATCAAGCTCGGCACCGAGGAGTTGGAGCGGCTGCGGCTGGTCACGCCGGGCGCGGTCAGCATCGGGTACGTGGTCCGGATGCCGAAGGCGTACCCGGTCTACGACGAGGGCTACGAGGACGCGATCGGGACCATCCGGGGCTGGTTGGCCGAGGCGGTGCCGAACGTGTACCCGGTCGGGCGCAACGGCATGCACCGGTACAACAACCAGGACCACTCGATGCTCACCGCGATGCTGACCGCGGAGAACATCCTCGACGGCACCACCCACGACGTGTGGCAGGTCAACGTCGAGGAGGAATACCACGAGGAGAAGGACTCGGGCTCCGGCAACCACGGGACCGGCCGCTCCGCGCCGGTGCTGCCGAAGCAGCCGAAGGGTTCGCGT
Source organism: Micromonospora sp. NBC_01699 (assembly GCF_036250065.1). Taxonomy (NCBI): domain Bacteria; kingdom Bacillati; phylum Actinomycetota; class Actinomycetes; order Micromonosporales; family Micromonosporaceae; genus Micromonospora; species Micromonospora sp. NBC_01699. The sequence goes on from NZ_CP109199.1 coordinate 6,086,458, forward strand.
ACCACCGAACCGACCCGGTAGCCGTCGCCGAGTCGGCCCGGTAGGCGCCTCCCAGTCGACCCGGTAGCGGCCGGCAGCCGGGCGAGGGCGGGCACCGGTGGCCGCGGGTGAACGGGATCCGCGCCGCCCACTACACTTTCACGCATGGCAAAACCCCAGGAGAAGGTGTCGTTCGGCCAGCGGCTGAAGCAGATCGGCATGGTGTTCTCGTTCACCGCCAAACAGGACAAGTGGTTCGTCCCGTTGGCGGCCGGCGCCGTACTGATCCCGCTCGCGTTGACCGTGGTCGCGGTGTTGGCCTGGGGTTGGCTCTGGCTGCCGATCGGCATCCTGCTGACGGTGCTCGCCGTGCTGATCGTGCTGAACCTGCGCTCCAACCGGGCGATGATGAACGCCGCCGAGGGGCAGCCGGGCGCCGCGCCGCAGATCCTGGAGAGCATGCGGGGTGACTGGCGGGTGACCCCGGCGGTCAGCTCGACCACCCAGATGGACATGGTGCACCTGGTGCTCTGCCGGGCCGGTGTGGTCCTGCTCGCCGAGGGCAACCCGCAGCGGGTGCGCGGCCTGCTCGGGCAGGAGAAGCGGCGGCTGGCGAAGGTGATCGGCAACGCCCCGCTCTACGACTACACCCTCGGTCAGGGTGAGGGTGAGCTGCCGATCCGCAAGCTGCGGATGACGCTGATGCGGCTGCCGCGCAATCTGAGCGGCAAGGACGTGAACGCGCTCGACCGGCGTCTCAAGGCGCTCACCGCCCGGCCGCAGATGCCCAAGGGCGCGATCCCGAAGAACATGCGCCCGGCGAAGGGCGCGTTCCGCCAGACCCGGGGCCGCTGACCCCGGACGGGGCGCGTTCAGGGCCGGGACGGGGGCGTTCAGGGCCGGGACGGGCGCGGTCAGGGGCGGGCGCGCAGGCGGCGCAGCATCCGGGCGTCGGCGAACCCGACCGTACGGGCGGCCGACTCGACCGTCGCGCCGTGCCCGATCAGGTGCTCGGCCCGCTCCAGCCGGAGCAGTTGCTGGTAGCGCAGCGGGGTCAACCCGGTCGCCCGGACGAAGATCCGGGTCAGGGTCCGTTCGCTGACCCCGGCGGCTGCCGCCAGCTCCGCCAGCGGCAGCGTGTCGCCGTACCGGGCGTCGATCCGGTCCTGGGCCCGGTGGACCGCGTCACGGAGGTGGGCCCGGTGCCGCAGCATCGCGCTGGCCTGCTGCTCGTGGCCGTTGCGGCGGGCGTAGACCACCATCGACCGGGCGACCCGCCCGGCGGCGCCGGGGCCGTGGCTGGTGGCGACCAGGTGCAACGCCAGGTCGATGCCGCTGGCGATGCCGGCCGAGGTGACCACCCGGCCGTCGACCACGTACAGCACGTCGCGGACCACGGTCGCCCTCGGGTAGCGCCGGGCGAGTTCGTCCTGCACCTCGTGGTGGGTGGTGCAGCGTCGCCCGTCGAGCAGCCCGGCCCGGCCGAGGGCGTCCGCACCCGCGCAGACGCTGGCCACCGTGCCACCGGCCGCGTGGTGATCGGCCAACCAGCGCAGCGTGCCGGCGGTGAGCCGCCCGTTGCGGTCGAGCGTCGGGGCCTGCCATCCGGGTACGACGATCAGGTCCTCCGGTCCGAGTGACGGCCGCTCGACGCCGACCCGTACCGGCAGACCCTGCGCGGTCGGGATGTCCTCCTGCTCGCCGAGGTAGTCGAGCCGGTAGTCGTGCCCGAGGTTCGCCGCGGTGGCGAAGACCTGGGCGGGCCCGGCCAGGTCCAGCAGTTGGACCTGGGGTACGAGCAGGAAGACGACCCGGGACACGATCCGGTCAGCCGATCGGGCCGACGGGAACCGGGCCGGTCAGTTCGGCCACGGTACGGATGGTGGCGAACCGCCCGGCGAGCGCGTACTCGGTGCGGGCCAGGATGTCGGCGGTGCCGAGCGTACGCGGATCGGCCAGGATCTCGTCCACCGACAACCCGGCGGCGGCGTCGCGGTGCGGAATCGGGAAGGTGGCGGTGGCGTCGGTCACGAAGGTGACGTCGAAGCCGAGGTCGGCGGCGAGCCGGGCGGTGGTCTCGCAGCACTGTTCGGTCTGGATGCCGCAGACGACGAGTTCCCGGATGCCCTCGGCGGTGAGGAGTTGGTGCAGGTTGGTGGTGGTGAAGGCGTTGCGGGAGGTCTTCGTCAGCACCGGCTCGTCGGGCAGCGCGACCAGCGGTTCGATCAGCCGTACGTGACCGCTGGCCGGGTCGAAGACGTTGCCGGTGCCGGGGTCGCTGTGCAGCACCCAGACAACCCGCTCACCGTCGGTACGGGCGGCGTCGACCAGCCGGGACACCCGGTCGACGAGGTCGGGGTTGGAACCGACCCGCCAGATCGGCAACTGCCGGAACGACTCCTGGACGTCGATGACAAGTAGTGCTCTGCTCATGTCTCGATCCTGACCTTCGACGGTCATCGCCAGAAGACACAATCTTGTCCCGTTGCGGACGGATCCGGTCAACCGCCTGCGGCGGGGCGGGCGCTGTCGGCTCAACCGCCTGCGGTGGGGCGGGCGGAATCGGCCGACACGATGACCGAGCCGACCGCCCGGTCGTGCCAGCCGCGCCGCTTCTCGTTCATGATCAGCACCGGGATCACCAGCGCCACCAGGACGCCGCGCAGCAGCCCCCGGATCACCCCGATCCGGCCGCCGTCGGCGTACGCGACGCAGCGCAGGCGGGTGACGAACATGCCCGGCGTCTGCGCGAACAGGCCGACGAAGAAGCCGTACACGCCGATCAGCACCAGGACCGGTGGCCAGCCGTCGCGTACCGGGTCGCCGAAGAAGTTGGCCACCAGCAGGCAGAGCACCCAGTCGATGACCAACGCACCGAACCGCCGGGCCAGGCTCGGCGGCACGAAGGCCGGGTCCGTCGCCGGGCTGGTCGCCATGCTTCCATCCTGAATCGCCACGGAGAGTCAGGGTATCGGGAACCGTCCGGCGGCCCGGCACCGGCCGGCTCCCGCAACGGTGTCGACCGGTTTCGGCCCGCGACACGGAGTCCGGGCACTGCCGCCCACGCCCGTCGAGGGGTATCGTCCGAGCGGGGGACCCGACCACGGCCATCCAGTGGGGATCACGCTCCGCAAATGACGTAACACGGCAGAAACATAAGAGACATGCTCGGGCAACCGCATGGTCATAGCGTCCCCACCAGCCTAGCCACCCCGTGGACGTGCCAGGAGGATGTGTGTTCGCCAATCCCGAGGAACTCCTGCGATACCTCAAGAACGAGGACGTAAAGTTCGTCGATGTACGTTTCTGTGACCTGCCGGGCGTGATGCAGCACTTCAACCTGCCGGTCGAGTCGTTCGACGACAGTGTCTTCACCGACGGTCTCGCCTTCGACGGATCGTCGATCCGTGGTTTCCAGGCGATCCACGAGTCGGACATGCTGCTGCTCCCCGACGTCGCCACCGCCTTCATCGACCCGTTCCGGGTGGAGAAGACCCTGGCGCTCAACTTCTTCATCCACGACCCGTTCACCCGCGAGGCGTACTCCCGCGACCCGCGCAACGTGGCGAAGAAGGCCGAGGCGTACCTCGCCGCGAGCGGGATCGCCGACACCGCGTACTTCGGTGCCGAGGCCGAGTTCTACATCTTCGACTCGATCCGGCACGAGACCTCGGCGAACCAGGCGTTCTACTACATCGACTCGATCGAGGGCGCCTGGAACACCGGCCGCGAGGAAGAGGGCGGCAACCGCGGTTACAAGACCCCGTACAAGGGTGGGTACTTCCCGGTGCCGCCGGTCGACCACTACGCCGACCTGCGCGACCAGATCGTACGCAAGCTGATCGACACCGGCTTCACCGTCGAGCGCTCGCACCACGAGGTCGGCACCGCCGGCCAGGCCGAGATCAACTACAAGTTCTCGACCCTGCTGCACGCCGGTGACCAGCTCCAGCTCTTCAAGTACATCGTGAAGAACCAGGCCTGGGCCGCCGGCAAGACCGCGACCTTCATGCCCAAGCCGCTGTTCGGCGACAACGGTTCCGGCATGCACACCCACCAGAGCCTCTGGCTCGGTGGCGAGCCGCTGTTCTACGACGAGACCGGCTACGCCGGCCTGTCCGACACCGCGCGCTGGTACATCGGCGGTCTGCTGCACCACGCCCCGTCGCTGCTCGCCTTCACCAACCCGACGGTCAACTCGTACCGCCGACTGGTGCCGGGCTACGAGGCGCCGGTGAACCTGGTCTACTCGCAGCGCAACCGTTCTGCCTGCACCCGCATCCCGGTGACCGGCAGCAACCCGAAGGCCAAGCGGGTCGAGTTCCGGGTGCCGGACCCGTCCGCCAACGTCTACCTGGCCTTCTCGGCCATGATGATGGCCGGCCTGGACGGCATCAAGAGCAAGATCGAGCCGCCGACGCCGATCGACAAGGACCTCTACGACCTCCCGCCGGAGGAGTGGGGTTCGGTCAAGCAGGTTCCGGGTTCGCTGCCCGAGGTGCTCGACTCCCTCGAAGCCGACCACGACTACCTGCTCGAAGGCGGCGTCTTCACCCCCGACCTGGTCTCCACCTGGGTCGACTACAAGCGCTCGAACGAGATCGACCCGGTGCGTCTGCGCCCGACCCCGCACGAGTTCGCCATGTACTACGACTGCTGAACCCGCAACACCTCGGCGAGCCGCCGACGCCCTCCGGGCGTCGGCGGCTCGCCGCATTTCCCCCCAAGAGATCCCCGCTCACGTGTGGTGTGGGCTCCCCGCCCGCCCCCGATGTGGCACGGGCGGGGAGTGGCGCAGGGGCGGGGGTCAGTTCGGCGGGGGTGGGGTGGGCAGGGTTACGGCGTGGAAGGTGCGGGCGGGTACGTCGGTCGCCTGTCGCGGGTCCGCGTCGGTGGCCCGCTGTCGGGCGGCACCGGACGCGGCGACCCTGGACGGAGTGGTGGAGGTGGCGGCGGGGAGGTCGCTGGCGACGTAGACGCGGCTGGCGTTGTTGATGTTGCGGAACACGATGATCCAGGTCTGGCCGTTGACGTTGGTCAACGGGGCGACGGTCGGATCGGTGGCGGCCGGGTCGGGGAAGTCGAACACCGGCGCCCACTCGCCGAACACGCCGGTTCCCTGCGCGGTCTCGAAACTGCGGTAGATCGTGTTGTCGGTGCCCCGGACCACGACCGCGGTACGGCCGAGCACCGGGTCGAGGATCGCGGCGGGTGCACCGGCCGCCGCCAGGGTGCCGACCTGGGTCCAGGCGGCCGGCCAGGTGCCACCGGTGGCGTCCTGGAGCTTGGTGGCGATGGTGCCGTCCCCCGCTCGGACGAAGACCCGGAGCCGGTAGCCGGGGTAGAGGACCACCGAAGGTGTACCGGTGACACCGGAACCGCCGAGGCTGGTCCAGGCCGAAACGGCGCCGTCGGTGGCGTACCTGATCGTCTTGACCGCGCCGGTGGTGTCGACGCCGAAGACCTGTACGCCGCCGTTGACGGCCGCCAGTACGGGCGTACCGACCAGGTTCTGGTCACCGAGGTTGCGCCAGTACGGCACCGTCCCGGTCTGCGCGTACGTCCAGAGTTTGCCGTCCACGTCGACGGCGAAGAGCACCGTCGTGCCGGTGGACAGGCGTGCCATCGCCGGTGCGGAGGCCATCGAGCCGCCCAGGTCGGAGAAGGACTTCCAGGTGGCGGCGTTGGCCGCGGTCTGGCTGCTCACCCAGACGTTGCTGCCGCTGTGCTGCGCGGCGAGCTGCACCCGGCCGTCGGTGAGCTGGGTCAGGGCGGGGCTGCCGGTGAGCGCCTCGTTGCCGGAGAGCACCGTCCACTGCACCGAGCCGAAGTTGTCCGGGTCGGTCTGGTGACCCGAGACGACCCGGCCGATGTTGTCCACGTAGGCGTACTCGACCATGCTGGCGGTGGCGCCGGCCGGCGGTGCGCCCTGGAGGACGGTGGTCGGGGCGTACTGAGCCACCGGCACCGAGGGGATCGGGTCGGCGAACCAGCCCTGTAGGTCGACGATCAGGTTGGCCGGCTTCTCGCTGGAGTTCCGGATCCGGATCTTGCCGTCGGTGCCGGGTTTCACGAACGACAGCGCGGACCGGGTGATGCCGGCGGCGCGGTTGGCGAACGAGTTCGGCGCCTCGACGTCGCCGACACCCCACATCTTGAGGAAGCCGCCCTCGCCGGTGCTGTTCGACTCGACGTCCACCGCCACCGCGGCGACCCCGCGCAGCGGCAGCCCGTTGGTGCCGGCCACCTGCACGTCGACGGTGGCGTTCGCGCCGACCTGGGTGAAGTTGCGGCTGTCGTACAGCCGGGTGTTGACCGGCCGGAACCCGGCGCCGGCGGTCGGGCTCGCCCCGAAGTACGCCTTCAGGTCGATGAACACGTCGACCGCACTGGTCCCCTTGTTGCTCAGGGTGACCCGCCCGTCGGCGGCGAGCTTGAACGCGACGCCGCTGTTGGTGGCCGCGCCGTCCTCGTAGTTCAGCAGGCCGACCCCGGTGGTGGTGCCGGCCGGGGCGGCGGCGAGCCAACCCGCGGTGGTGGCGCCGGCGACGGTGATGGTGCCGTAGACGGCCTGGGCGCCGGCCGGGATCACCGCGCCGGTGACGGTGAAGGTACGGCTCGACCCGGCCGCCATCTTCCCGGTCGTGGTGCCGATGGCGTTACGGGTGTCGAAGATCCGGGTCTGCGGGATCGGCACCAGCCCACCGCCGCTGGTGCCGGGGGTGCTGGTGAAGTAGCCCTGCACCTCGACCAGGATGCCGGTGTTGCCGGCGCTGTTGTAGACGGCGACCCTGCCGTTGGCCCCCACCTTCGTGATGGCGGTGTTGGAGATGTTCTGCCCAGCGGTGATGTTGATGTTCGAGGTGCCGGGCCGGGTGGTGCCGTCCGGGTAGAGGGTCAGGTAGGACGTGGCGGTCGGGGCGTGCGGTGCCACCCGGACCAGCACCGCGCTCACCCCGGAGGCGGGGATCGAGTTCACCCCCAGCACCGGGAACGTGGTGGTGCTGGCCGGTCCCCGTACACCGGTCACCCCGCCGATGCCGGTACGGGTGTCGAGCACCGCGCGGGGCGTGGGGAAGGCCACGTAGTCCCCACCCACCCCGGCGGCGTCGGCCAGCGCCGGGGTTGGTCGTGGTGTCAGCACCACGACCACCGCCGCCAGCAACACCGCCAGTACGGCCAGCAGTCGCATCGGTCGTACCCGGACAAAGTCTGTTCTGGACAAGTCAACCTCCCTAGTCATTGCCGTGCCTGATCACGCCGCGCAGGATCTGGAAGGTCCTGTAGAGCGCGAACTTCCCCCTGCTGCCGCTACTCGGCGCGTCCGAGGTGTAGCGGATGATTTCTGGCTGGTTGTGCCGCAGGTCGTCACGGTTGCCGCCCCGGCTGAACGGTTTCTGCGCATTCGGCATGCCGACAACCTCGCGTGTCTCCTCGGCCCTGACCCGGCCCAACTGGTTGTCGATGTCGTCCAGGTTGGTTATCCGGTCCAGGGCGGCCCGCCTCGGGCACTCGTCGTTGTGCACCAGCAGGTCCCGACCGCCGGCGACCACGTAGTACGTGTGCAGCTCGTCGACGGTGAGGTTGTAGACCCGCTCCCGTTCGGTCCACGTCCGGCTGGCCAGTACGGTCGCGGAGACCCCGTCCGCGGTCTCGATCCGCTGCCCCGGGACCAGGTCGCCGGCCCTGACCCACTGCTGCTCGCCGGCCACCCAGAACGGGTGCCCGTCGGTGGCGGTGACCGACGCGCGGCTGCCGGCGTCGTCCACGGTGACCTCGACCAGGAACTTGTCACCGTCGCCGATGATCAGGTCGGTGACCGTACGGGCGCCGCTGACCCCGGTGGTCGGATCGGTCGCGAGCACCTGCTCGCCCACCCGGACCTCGCTGATCGGCCTGGTGCTGCCGTCGGCCATCCGGACCCGGGTGTCGGCGGTGAAGCTGTTGACCGGGCAGGAGGCGAGCTCCTTCACCGCGCCGTCGGACCTGCCGACCCCCTTCGCGCCCTTGGCCGCCTTCACCAGGTCGACCGCCTCGTCGGCGTGCTTGGCCGCAAGCGACCCGGCCCGCGCGGCCCGTACCGCGCCGCCGCCCACCCCGCCGGCCAGGGTGCCGGCCACCGTCGCGACCGTCCAGGCGCACGCCTCCAGATCGCCCTTGGTGACGCAGGCGACCAGGTCGGTCACCCCGACCGCGTCGGCGGCGACCTTCAACCCCGCCCTGAGGTACGGGGCCGCCGCCTGGGCCAGGTCGACCACCGCATCCGCCGCCCGGGACACGTCCTCGATCACGTTCCCGGCGACCTTCACCGCCGCCTGGTAGATCACCTCAACCGACTTGGCCACGTCGGCGACCACGTCCCGGGTGACGGCGAGCACCTTCGCCGGCAGGTGTGCGGCCGCCGACACCAGCGTCTTGAGTCCCGAGGCGAGCGGCTTGAGCGCTGCCTTGATCGCCGGCAGCGGGTTGTGCTTGGCCGCGTACGCGACCGCCGCCTTGGCCACCCTGGTGATCTGCCGGGCCCGTTCCACCGCCGCCCGGCGTACCTCCTCGGCTCGTTGTTTGGCCCAGCGGGCGGCCGCCGCCCCGGCCGAGGCGACCTTGCTCGCCACCCAGCGCACCCCGGAGGAGACCTTCCTGGCGACGTACTTCACCGCCGCCTTCGCCTTCTTGTAGACCCATTTCGCCGCCGAGGAGATCGCCGACGCCGCCGACCTGATCGCCGACCAGGTGTAGCTGGCCGCGGTCCGCATCGCCGACCAGGTGTAACTGGCGGCCGTGCTGATCGCGCGACCGACCGCCTTGGCGCCGGACTTGATAGCGCCGCCGACCTTCTTCGCCGCCTTCTTGCACCAGCCGCAGGAGGGCCAGTGGCCGTCCGGGTCGGTGAAGCCGAGCGGGTCACCGGCCGCGTAGACGTACCGGTTGGCGAGGATCGAGTCGCCCTCGACGTAGTCGACGCTGTCGCGGGAGGTGAACCCGCCGGTGCCGGGGTCGTACCAGCGGGCGCCCATGTTGACCTGGCTGGTCACCGGGTCGGTCCAGTCACCCTGGAAGCCCAGGTTGCCGGTGTCACCGGTACGGGCGGTCAGCACCCCGAACGGGTCGTACGCGGTCGAGTCGCTCACCCCGGTCAGTGCCGTGTTCGCCGGGTCGAACCCGATCGTCACGTCACCGTGCTGGTCGCTGAGTGCTAGCTGTTTCTCGCTGCCGATCGCGACGGCCAGCAGCTCGTCCGAGGCACCTCGGGCGTACCGTTCGGTGCCGTCGGCGACAACCGAGTCATCGAGCCCGGCGTAGGTGAATCCGGTGCCGTTGCGCGACGCCACCCGGTCCAGCCCGTCGTACGCGTAACTCTGCCCGGCGGCCGAGATGAGCCGGTCGAAGGCGTCGAAGTCGAACGTCTCGGTCAGCCCGGAACTGGTCTTCGACGCCAGGGTGCCGCGCGCGGTGTACGCGTAGCTGTAGTCGCCGTCGTTGAGCAGCCGGTTGCGGGCGTCAAAACTGCTGGTCTTCGCCCCGGCCCGGATCCGGTTGCCGGCGGCGTCCCAGTCGTAACCGACACTGCCGGTCGCGCTGGTCCACTCACGCAGCCGCCCCGCCTGGTCGTACCGGTAGGTGTTGTCCCCGGCGCCGGCCGTACCGGTGGTGGTCTTGCCGGTCGGCTGGTCGTTGAGGTCGTAGCGGTAGCCGGTCGCGCCGACGGTCTGGGCGGTGGCGTTGCGCAGCGTGTCCGAGGCGACCCGGCCCAGGTCGTCGAAGGTGTAGGTACGCACCCGACCGGAGCCGTAGTCGATCGAATTCAGCGCACCGGCGGCGTCGTAACCGAGCGTCTGGGTGGTGCCGGTGAGCCCGTCGCGGACCGTGTCGAGGCGGGCGTTGCGGTAGCCGAAGACCGCCGACCCGGCCGCGTCGGTACGGCTGGCCAGGTTGCCGTCCCGGTCGTAGCCGAAGCTGGCGTTGCCCGACGGGCCGGCGGCGGTGAGCAGCGCACCCCGGTCGTTGTAGCCGAAGGTGTCGGTGCCGCCGGGGGCGTTGACCGAGGTCAGCCTGCCGATCGGGTCGTAGCCGAGTTGCCGGGTCGCGGTGCCGGAGTTCGTGCCGTCACCGGTCTCCCGTTCCAGCCGCCCGCCCGCGTCGTAGGACTGGAGCCGGACCACGCCGCCAGGCGAGACCATTCGGATCGGGTTGCCGGTGCCGTCGTACGCGACCGTCCAGGTGCGGTCGGTCGGGGCGGGATGGGCCGGGGTGGACGGCTCGATCACCGACTCGGGCAGGCCGAGCGAGTTGACGGTGAAGATGGTGCTGTTACCGCGCCCGTCGGTGTAGCGGCTCCGGTTGCCGGCCGCGTCGTAACCGAAGCTGGTGGTGATCGAGGTGGTCGCGTCGACCGGCTCGATCTGCTGCACGAGCTGGTTCGCGGCGTCGTAGGCGTAGGTGGTGGTGACATTGAGCGGGTCGACGGAGGCGATCAGGTTGCCGGCCGGGTCGTAGCGGTAGCGCTCGGTCCGCAGCACGGTCCCGTCCGGCTTCAGGTCGGACTCGCTGCTCACCTGGCCCAGCGCGTCGAAGATCCGCTGTGATGTACGGCCGAGGCTGTCGCTGGTGCGCACCTGCCGGCCGGCGTGGTCGTAGCCGTACAGCACGGCCGTGCCGGTCGGGTCGGTGCTACGGGTCAGCTCGCCGACCGCGTCGTACCCGAACAGGCTCTTCGCCCCGGTCGGGCTGGTCGCCTCGGTCAGGTTGCCGGAATCGTCGTAGGCGTACCGGGTGGTCAGCCGGTCCAGCGTCGGACGGCGTTCCACCCGGGTCGCGGTGAGCTGGCGGTCCAGGTCGTCGTAGGTGGACTCGGTCCGGGCACCGGTCGGGTCGGTCACCGACAGGACCTCACCGGTACGGGTGTACTCGTACCGCCACACCGCGCGCTCACCGTTGGTCTTGACCGGCTCGTCCCGTACGGTCAGCCGGCCGAGCTGGTCGTAGCCGTAACGGGTGATGCTGCCGCGCGGGTCCACCTCCTCGACCACGTTGCCCAGCGGGTCGTAGCGGGAGGTGACGGTCGGGGTGATCTCGGCAAGCGTGCCGGGACCGAAGTACCGGGGCGCGGTCAGGCTGGTCTGCCGCCCGACCCGGTCATACGTCGCCCGGCTGACCCGGCCCAGTTCGTCGGAGGTCGCGACCCGCTCGTCGAAGGTGTTGTAGCCGAACTGCTGGGTCGGGCTGACCGTGGCCGCCACCTGCCCGCCGCTCTCCGCGACCACCGCCGGCCCCCGGGCGGCGACCTGCCGGCCGAGTTCGTCGTAGCCGTATCTGCTGGTGTAAGCGGCCGGGTCGGCGCCGGTGACGTTGCCGCGCGGGTCGGTCTCGGCGAGCAGCAGTCCGCGCTGGTCGTAGGCGTACGTGGTGACCTGTGTGGTGGCGCCGGAGGTGGCGCTCTCCCGGATGGCGTTGCCGCTGTCGTCGTAGGTGTAGTCAACGACCTCGGGGGTGGTCGGCATGATCCAGGGCACGTTCGACGGTTTGCCGGAGGTGCTGGCCCGGAGCACGTTGCCGTTCTGGTCGTAGCTGTAGGTGGTGGTCCGGTCCAGCCCGCCGGGATCGGAGACGCTGGTCAGCACCTTGCCGACCCGGTCGACGGTCTGCGCGGTGACCACCCGCCCGTTCCCGGCGACCTGCCGCACCAGGTTGCCGGCGCCGTCGTACGTGTTTTCCTCGACCACGTAGTCGCGGGTGCCGCCGTCCGGGTCGCGGAAGTTCTTCAGCACCACCCGGTGCAGCGAGTCGTCGCCGTAGTACCGGTACTCCAGCCGCCGCCCCATCGCGTCGGTGTCGCTGGCGGTCCGCCCGGCGAAGTCGTACGAGTACGAGTGCAGCACCAGGTACTCGCCCGTCGGCGGCGCACCGGCCGGGTCGCCGGTGAACGCGCGCAGTCGTACCTCGGCGATGTCGTTGCGGGCGGTGTACGCGTAGTCGTAGCGGTTCCCGGCCGGGTCGACCATGGACGTACGGTTGCCGAACCGGTCGTAGGTGTAGGCGGTCTCGTTACCCTCGGCGTCGGTGACCCGCTCGGGCCGGTTGTGCTCGTCGTAGTCCCAGGTGGTGGAGCGGGCGGTGTCGGTGCCGAGCAGGTCCTGCACGTCGACCCGGGTCACGTTGCCGTCGACGTCGTAGGTCTGGAGCGAACGCTGCTGGTGCCGGGCCCCGGTCACCGGGTCGGTGGTCGCCGGCTCGGTGGTGGCCACCGGCCGGGAGAACGGGTCGTAGGTGTAGCCGGTGGTGACCCCGGCCGGGAAACTGTCCGAGATCTCGGTGTCGGTGATCTTCCGGCCGAGCGGGTCGTAACCGCTGTTCAGGACCAGCCCGGAGGGCTGGGTGGTCCGGGCCAGGTCACCGTGGGCGGTGTAGCCGTACCTGGTCAGCTTGCCTCGGGCGTCGGTCGAGGTCAGCACCAGCCCGGCCGGCATGGTGCCGCCGCCGGCCGCCGGCTCCGACCCGTTGGTGTACGTGTGGCTGACCGAACTGCCGTCCGGGTTCGTCTGCGTCGCGAGCTGCCCCGACGGGTGGTACGTGAAACTGGTCCGGTACGTGTTGTCGGTGGCGCTCGCCGACCGCCCGTCCCGGCTCTCCAGCGGCAGGTCGTTGCGCGGGTCGAACGGGTTCGTCACCGTCGCCGGATACCTGTCGTAGCTGGTGTAGCACTGGGTGCTGGTCCGGCAGGTCTTCCGCGAGGTGACGTTGCCCCGCTTGTCGAAGGTCATCGTCACCGAGTCGCCGTTCTCGTTGGTGACGACGTTCTGGAACCCGTTGTCGTCGTACGAGAAGGTGCGGATCGCCATCCCGTCGAGCGGGTGCGACACGAACACCGGGCCACCCGAGCCGCCGGGAATGATGGTGCAGAACGCCGGGTCCGCCGGGTCCGGCCGGGAGCAGACCTCCTGCGGCGGCGACGGGGTCGGGGTCGGCGGGGTGGGCCGATCCTCCGGCCGGGTCTCCAACCCGAGCGGGGTGCCGGTACGCAGCAGCCGGCCGGCGAGCGCGTCGTACTCGTACAGGTGGGGGCGGTTGGCCGGGTCGAGCACCTGCACGCTGCGGCGCAGGTCGTCGTCACCGCCGTAGACCGCCGGGGCGCCGATCTTCCACAGTCCGCCGTGGTTGTCGGTGTACTCGGCGATCCGGTCCAGGTTCACGTCGTAGGCGACGGTGGCGGCGGTCTTGCCGCTGGGCAGGGTGACCGTGGTGAGCTGGTCGGCCTGGTTGAGGCCGTACCGGTGGTGGGCGGTGACGGCGGCCGGGCCGAGCGGGCGGGAGTAGAGCGCCACCTCGTCGATCGCCCCGGCGAAGTGCCGCTGAGCGGTCGTTCCCCAGCCGGGCCAGGATGCCGGGGTGCTGGCGTACGCGGCACCTATCTGGTTGAACGTCAGGGTCGAGTGGTCGAGCACCTTCCCGGTCAGCTCGCCGGCCTTGACTCCGTCGAGGTAGAGGGTCTGCACGTCGGACATGGTGGAGAGCACCACGTGGTGCCACCGCCCGTCGTTGACCGGGCCCGCCGAGGCGATCGGGTTCACCCCGGCGGCGGTACGGAACTGGCCGCGCAACCGGCCGTCGGTGCCGACATAGAGCAGCGGTACGCCGGCCGTCGACGCGCTGCCCAGGGCCTTGTCCTGGTAGCCGAGCAGCGGGCCGCCGGTGCCGGTGGTGGTCGACTTGAACCACAGCTCGACCGCACCGTCCCGGCTCTTCTTCAGTGTGCCCTTGGGCAGCTCGACCGAGGACGAGGTCCCGTTGAAGGTGGCGGCGGTGCCGGCGCCACCGGCCAGCGCACCCGCCGTGCCGAGCGTGACACTCCGGTACGTGCCCGCGTCCTTACCCAGGTTCAGCGCCACCTCACTGCCGGCGCCAACCCCCTCGTCCTCCCCCAGCCGCCAGTACGACTCCGGCCGCGAGTCCAGCACCGCGCTGCGGTAGTGCGAGCCGGCCGCGTACGCGTACCCGGTGCAGACGTTGCCGGGCGCGCAGACCCGCGTCAGCAGGTCCCCCGTGTAGGTGTAGTTCCAGGTCAGCGCCGTGCCGTCAACCGGGTCCGTACGCACGCTCGCCACGTGAGCGCCGGACCAGGTGAAGTACAGCGCCCGGCCGGCGGTGTTCGTGGTGCTCGTCGCCGCCTGCGCCTTGGCGAGCCGGCCGTCGGTGCTGTTGTAGGTGAGCACCACCGCGCGCAGGCTGGTGTCGGTGATCCGGCTGAGCCGACCGCTGGTGGCGAACTGGTAGGTGCTGCCGGCCTTGTCGGCCAGCTTCCAGCCGCTGCTGTCGGCGGTCAGGGTCGCGGTCCGGCCGGACGGTGCCGCGTACGTGCCGTCGGGGTTGCGGCCGAACCGGACCGCCTGCCCGTCCGGGTACGTGATCACCACGTTGCCGGTGCCGTCGTCGTCGGGGACCAGGCGCATGTCGTACCGTGTGGTCCAGCCGGCGCCGAACGCGGTGTCGCGGCGCGGGTCGAGGCTGTTGTAGGTGCGGACCAGGTTCAGTTCCGGTCCGACGGTGGTGACCGTGGTGTCCATCGCGGCGGTGCTGAAGTTGCCGACCTGGGCGTCGAACTCCCGGTCCTGGGTGCCGTAGGGGGCACCGGCGATCCGGGAGACGATCTCCGGCTGCGGCACGTCCGCCAGCACCGTCGAGTACGGCGAGATGACCTCGGTGGTGGCATCCTTGACGTACGCCCGCCACTGGTAGCTCTCGCTCCACCGCAGTTTGCCCGCCGGCACGGTCCACGCGGTGCTGGTCAGGTAGCCGGAGTTGAAACACTCGACCGGGTTGCCGGCGGTGTCGCGGCGGCAGACCTCGTACTTGAAGCGCAGGGCGAGTCCGGGCGGCGCGTCGATGTCCAGCGCCTGGGCCCAGAGCTGCGGCGTCAGCGTCGGCGCCTGATAGCCGTTGGGCGGGTACAGCGCCTGCACCACCGGCGGAATGTCGATCACCTTCAACACGATCCGACCCGGCGGCACCTGGTGGTCGGTGAAGACCACCCCACCGGTACGCACCATCGTGAAATCGAGGAAGTAGCTGCCCGGCGACATCGCCTTGATGGTGGCGTCCAGCGTCACCTTCCCGCCCCGCGCCACCGTCGCGGTCAGGTCGGCGGCCCGCTGCTGCCCGACCGCCGCCCCGGTGGCCGAGTTGTACGCCCGGTAGGCCAGGTAGTAGGAACCCGGTGCCCACGCGTCGGCGCTGAGGTTGGTGACGGTGACCTTGACCTTGCCGGCCTGGTTCTGGAGCACCGGCGGCTCCGGCACCGGCTTCGGGATCGCATACTTCGCGTTGTAGGGGCTGTGCGTGACGTACAGCCTCGGCGGGTTCGCGGTGGTGGAGCCGGCGAACCGCTTCCAGGCCGACGAGTCCGAGGTGGAGGCGCGCAGCGACAGCCCGTTGTTCGCCTGGGTGCCCTTCACCCAGCGCTGCACCAGGTCCCGACCGGCGACCCCGAGGTCGATCAGCTCGGCGGCGGCCGGGCAGGCCGAGGATGACTGCCCGGTCGCGATGAACCCGTGGGCGAACGACCGGCTGGCCAGCGCCCCGCCGACCGCCGGTCCCGGGTACGAGTAACCGGAGCCGGCCGTCCAGGCGGCGGTGACCGGGTGCACGCTCACCGAACGCGGCCGGCAGGACCCGGAGTCGTAGTTGACCACCTGGAGCTGCACGCCGTAGATCGTGTGGTGTTGCAACCGGCTGCTCAGCCCGTTGAACTTGAGGTACGAGGCGGCGTTGCCGCCGGGTGCCGCGCCAACCCGCAGTTCCGAACCGCCGGAGGCCGAGCCGCCGCCCTGGACGTACATGCTGCTGTCGGTGGTGCCCGGATCGACCGGCAGGTCCACGCCCTGCGCCCCAATCGGCGCCCAGCTTCCGTCGGCGAGCCGCCTGTTGATCGGGGTGCCGGAGAACTCGCTGGTGGTGGTTCCGTCGGCGTTGACGTACGTCCGCTCGAACTCGCCGCGTTCGGCGGGCAACTCCCGGCTGGTGGCCCGGTCGAAGCCGCGCGCGGTCGAGGCCGGCGGCTCGACCACGGAGGCGGTGTTGGTGCCGGCCGCCGGGGTCTGGTCGAGTTCGCGCAGCGGATAGCGGGAACGCTGCGACGGCGGCAGGTTCCGGTTGACCCGCTCACCGGTCAGGTGGCTCTGTCCGCCGGCCGACCGCCACCGCTGCTGCGGGGCGGACTCGGGCCGGGCGGTGTCGGTGCGTCCGGGTCCCGGCTGCGGCGCCGGCAGCGCGGCGACCGCGTCCCCGGTGCCGGCGAGCAGGGCCGAGGCGAGTACGAACGCGACCAGCGGCGTGACCGTCCTCAGTAGAGGCTTGACGTGCCTGTTTCCGTTGCGGCGTAAGGCGAACATCGACGTCCCCGTGGGCGAAGGAGTGGTTCGACGGCGGGTAGACCGTCGCACGGAGGTCGATGGATCAAGCTCGCCCCGGAAGGAACTTGAGGATTTCTTGCAGATTCGCTCGGGCGGTGAGCGCGTCCACCCACGCTCCGGAACCGTCGGGCAAATGTTCGGAAAGCGGGCCGGGGAAGCGGATGGCGAAGAATTGCGTGGCATGCGAAGGCCAGGGTGGTTACGTTGCCCTGCGTGGGCACAATTGTCTCGGTCAATCTGGCGGTGCCGGAACCCAACCCGGCCAAGGGCGTCGGTGTCACGGGCATCAACAAGCAGCCGGTCGATCATCTCGTCACCGTGCGTGCGCCGGGGCCCAAGACGACCGGGCTGCACAGCGGCCTGGTCGGTGACCAGATCTTCGACATCGAGAACCACGGTGGCGACGATCAGGCCGTCTACGCGTACGCGCGGGAGGACTACGACTGGTGGCAGGCGCGGCTGAGTCGCCGGCTGGCCAACGGGCTGTTCGGCGAGAACCTGACGACCGAGGGGATCGACGTCAACGGCGCGGTCATCGGCGAACGGTGGCGCATCGGTCCACGGTTGGTCCTCCAGCCAACCTTCGGCCGTATCCCGTGCGTCACGTTCCAGCACAGGATGGGCGAGCCCCGCTGGGTGAAGACCTTCACCCGGGCGAACCGACCGGGTGCGTACCTGCGCGTGCTGGAGCCGGGCGAGGTGTGGGCCGGCGATCCGGTGACCGTGGAGGACCGTCCGATACACGGGGTGACGATCGGGCAGGCGTTTCGGGCGTACATGACCGAGCCGGAGCTGCTGCCGGCGCTGGTCGAGATCGACGGGCTGCCCGTCGACCTGCGCGAGACCCTCGCGGAGCGGCTGCCGCGACAACGGTAGCCGTTGGTCGAGTGGCCGGTGTTGTCGATCGGGAACGCCTGGATGTCCTGGGCCGGGTCGAGACCGGCCGCCTGTAGCAGCCGGTTGCAGGCAGACGACGAGCGGCCGCGCCCGATGGTCGGCGTTCCGCCGTCGGGCCGCCGGTCAGGTCCGCGTCCGGAACGGGGCGAGGGTGGCACGGATCCGGTCGGCCGCGCCCCAGTCGTCGTCGAACTGGGCCAGCACGGCGAGGTGTTGCCGTAGCTGAACAATTGGCATGCGGGACCGCCAGTCGCCGTCGAGGGAGGTCAGCTCCGCGTAGACCTCGAAGAACCGGTTCGCCTCGGGCGGGGGCGAGGTGGACCACACGTGGGCGAGGTCGACCTCGGCCCACATGTAGGACACGGCCGGGTCGATCAGCGCGGGCTGCCCGTCCGGGGTAGCCAGGACGTTCTGTGCCCACAGGTCGCCGTGCGTCAGGCAGGCCGGCCGGTCCGGCAGCAGATCGGGCAGCCGGTGACACAGCCGCTCCAGCGCCACCCGGTCGCCGCGATCGAGTGCCGCGTCAACGCGGGGCTGCCCGAGCCACCGGAGCAGCCGATGCTGTGCGAAGAATGCAAAACCGTCGTCATCCCAGGTGTTGATCTGCCGGCGGCGGCCCAGCCAGTTGTCGCCGTGCCACCCGAAGCGAGGATGGGTCGTATTCAGGTGCATGCGGGCGAGCAGGTACGCGAACCGCTCCCAGAACATCTCACTGCGTGGCCTCGGCCGCAGCACCGACAACACGAGCAGTTCCCGGTCCGCCAGGATCACCTCCGGTGTCGCCACGCCGCCGAGCTCGCGCAGTGCGGCCAGCCCTTCGGCCTCCGCGACGAACAGATCCTCGGCCGCGTCGGCGATTGCCTTGACGAACACCGACGGTGCGTCCTGCCGGGTGGCTATACCCGCGAGCGCCGCGAGCCCACCCGTCGCCGGCTCCACTGTCACAACATCGCGCATCCCGGCCCGGAGCAGGCACTCCAGCAGGAACGTCGCCGGGTGCGTCACCACAGGCTCCTCCGTGTCCGGTGCTTGTTCGCGATATCTTCTCAACCGACACCTTTGACAACCGGGGCGGAACTGGTCGCCGGCCTCGCGGTAATGCTCACCGCCGCGCTCGGCGGTCAGCACAGACAGAACTGGCGCCTCCCGAGCGGGAAGCGCCAGTGGCTACGTCGATCAGGGGCGCAGGTCCGACCCGTCGCGCAGCGCGGTCACGAAGCCGGACCAGGCCGACCCACCGAAGGCGAGCACCGGCCCACTGCGATCCTTGGTGTCGCGTACGTCCACGGCATCACCCACGAACCGCACCTCGACGCAGCTCGCGTTGTTCGAGCTGCGGGAGGATTTGAACCAGCCCCGATCTGGGGCCGTGTTGCTCGGGATCACGTCATCTCCTTGGCGATCCGGCGGATCAGGGCAAGCGAGTCGTCCGAGCTTAACGCGCGTTCCTGCGCCTCGGCGAAGGTCACCACGTAGTCGGTCACTCGGGTGGATTGATCGATGATGTCGATCGAGGTCAGGATCTCCTGCCAGACCAGATCGGTGAGCCTGGGCGATGGGAAGGAGAGGATCTGGAACGGGCCACCGAGCGCGGGATGTGCGCCGGCCGTGAACGGCATGACCCGGATGTCGATCTGGTCCGGACGCCTGGTGATGAGCTGCACAAGGTGGTCAAGTTGGGCCCGCATCACCGTCGGCCCACCGATCTGCTGACGCAGCGCGCCCTCACCCAACAGCACCGTCAGCCGGATGCGATTGTCGCCAGCGAGCCGGGCCTGACGTGCCATCCTCGCGGCGACCCGCCGCTCCACCTCGGTAAGACGGATGACCGTGGTACCGCCCCGGATCACCGCTCGGGCATACTCCTCGGTTTGCAGTAGCCCATGCAGCAATTCGCTGTCGTAGCACCGGATGTGGTCGGCGCCGGATTCGTAGCCGAGGAAGCGGAGAAACTCGGCGGGGAAGAGCTGTGAGTAGTCGTGCCACCAGCCTCGTCGGGTGGCACCCACCCGTAGCTTCTCCAGCTCGGCGGCGTCGTCGGCCTCCATCTCGTAGACCTCCACGAGCTGCGCCAGGCGATGTGCCGGCAGTTTGACCCTACCTGCCTCCACTCCCGACACGTACGCCTGGATGATGCCGACCGCACGACCAGCCGCAACCGCGGTCAAGCCGATCTCCTCGCGGCGCTGGCGCAGGCGCATGCCCAGCTCCCAGGCGTCGACGATGGGCGACGACTCGGCTTTCGACGGCGATCTACGCGACCTTGATGACCCTGGTGAAGCGACCGGCACGACAGCGACCTTCCAGTTCATGGCTCCTGAGCGACACGACGAGTATCTATTGCCGACGGGGTTGATATCAAGCTTCCTAGGAGCCATTCTGTAGGCGTTGAGCTATTCACATGATCAATTGGGGAGCAGCAATGCTTGGTGGCGGGAAGTGGACCTACCAGGAGCCTGACGTGCGGCACGCGTTCTCGCTGTGCCGGGTGGTCGAGGCCGGGACAGCCGACGAGCAGTACCACCTGCTCGGCGTGATCGAGGTGAGGCCCGACCGTCGCGAACCGGGAAAGCTGGGCGAGCGATTGCGCCCCTGGGCGCTGGCCACCCTCGCGGCGGGCGGATACGGGTTCGGCCGCTACTACGCCGCGTTGGGCACCCTGGACGAGAATGGCGAGCCGCACCTTGCCACAGCACACGAAGACATCGACTGGTCCGGCAGTACGGTCCTGGTCCCCGCGTCGGGTCAGCAGACCGCCAGCGACGGTGGCTGAACCTGCTCGACCGCGACCTCTACACCGAGGCCGAAGCTGCCCGGCTGCTACGCGTTCGCCAGTCGACCCTGCGCTACTGGCGGGAAGGGGCCCACTGCCCCAGGAAGAACCACAAATCACACCGAGACCGCACGGTTACCTGGGCAGAGTTTGTCGAGGCAGGCTTACTCCGTGAGTACCGGCGCACCCACAAGGTGCCCATGGCTGAGCTACGCAAATTCATCGAGCTACTTCGCGAGCAGTTCGGGGTGCCCTACCCGCTGGCGGACCGACGTCCCTTCGTGTCGGGCAAGAACCTCGTCTTCGACGCCCAGACCGCAGCGGGCCTCGGCGTGGACTATTGGATGGTCACCGTCGCCGATAACCAACTACTACTCACCACCGCGGCGGACTCGTTCATCCGGCGGGTCGAGTGGTCCGACAACGTCGCGGTCAGCTACCGCCCCGATGTCAACCCGGAGTCGCCCGTGCGGGTGCAGCCCGACGTACGTTTCGGCAAGCCCTCGATCAAGGGCGTGAGCACCGAGGTCATCGGCGAACAGCACGACGCGGGCGAGGACACGGATGCCATCGCGGAAATGTACGCGCTGGAGCCGAGCGACATTGCCTGGGCGCTGGCGTACGAGTTTTCTGTCGGGCGCGCGTCCTAGCGCCCGCTCGGGGCCGTCTCCGCCAGCTCCGGTAGGTCCGGCTCCACCCGGCGACGCCGTGTCGCACGGACCCCGAGCAGCGCCACGATCAGGACGAACGCGGTCATCGCCAGGGCGCCGGGCAGCTTGCTGAACCGGGCCAGGTTGGTCCCGTCCGGCAGGGTCAGGAACGAGATCAACAACCCGGGTACGACCAGCCACCGGCCCGCGATCGCGGTCGCCGCCAGAACCGCCAGCGGCCAGGTCGCGTACCAGGGGTGGAAGACCGGGGCGAGGGCAACCGTGGCGGTCAGCGCCAGTCCCGCCCCGAGCACCGGATCCGCCCGCCGCGCCCGCCACCAAAGCAACACCAGGAGTACGCCGAGCAGCCCCAACCCCACCAGCCGGGTCACCGGTACGGCGTCGAGATCAACCCCGAACAGCCGCCCGGCATAGTCGACGGTCAACCCGAAGGCGGTCGGCGGCGAGGTCCACTGCACCGAGTCACCACTGCGGGCCAGCCCGTCGACCCAACCCCAGCCCAGCCCCGACAGCCCGGTCACCGCGAGTACGGCGAACGCCGCCCCCGCCGCCACCGGCACCCCGTCGCGCAGCAGCGCCCGGAACCGGTACGGACCGGACAGCGCGGCGAGCATCGCGAACGGCACCACCACCCCGGCGGTGACCTTGATCCCGACCGCCAGCCCGAGCAGCACTCCCCCGGCGAACAGCGGCAGCGGCCGACCCCGCCCGACCACGGTGACCAGCAGCCCGGCGGTCAGCAGTCCGAGCATCAGTGCGTCGTTGTGCGCCCCGGAGACCAGGTGCACGGCCACGATCGGGCAGCCGAGCAGCAGCCAGAGCGCCCGTTGCGGCGGCACCCCGCAGCGGCGGGCCAGCGCGGGCAGGCAGGCGGCGGTGAGCGCGACCCCGAGCACGGCGTACAGGCGCAGCACGGCGAGGGTGCCGGCCAGCGTCCCGCCGATCGCCACCGCCAGCCCGGCGAGCAGCACGAACACCGGCCCGTACGGTGCCGGGCTGTCCTGCCACGTCGGCGAGACCGAGTCCAACCACGGGCAGCCGAGCCCACGTACGCCACCGGCGTACGGGTTGCCGCCGTCGTGCAGCACCGCCCCCTGGCAGGCGTACGAGTAGACGTCGCGGCTGCCCAGCGGGGGCGCGGCGAGCAGCGGCAGCAGCCAGAGCCCGGTGGTGACGTAGACCCAGCGGGTCGACGGGACGCCGTCGCGGGCGGCCCACCAGGCACCGGCGAGCAGTGCGGTGCCGACCAGCCAGCAGCCCAGGATCAGCGGCCCGTGTTCGCTCTGCCAGATACCGACCGGGGTGACGCCGGCCCGCCACTGCGGCAGCACCCCGCCGAACCGGGCTCCGACCGCCAGCAGGATCGCCCCGGCCAGGCCGGCGTAGCGGACGACACGGAACCGGGGCACGGCGACCATCGTGTCATGACCGACCGATGCCCTGGTCACCCCCTCGACGCCACCTCCGGGACACGCCGGTGTCCGAGGAGTTCGAAACATGGTCCCGAAGACTTCGGCCGGCTGTGGCGAGCCGAACCCTCGGGGATCATGAGGCGGCCGAGCGGTTTGAGCAGGCGTGACCGGGGCGGGGTCAGCAGTGGGGGCCGGGGTTGAGCAGGTCGCTGCCGAGGCGGTAGGTGCCGGTGGTGACCCGGACGATCGTCCAGCCGTCGCTGGTGGCCCGCAGGCAGGCGCCTGGCCCGGTCACGCTGAGGAAGCGCGACCAGTGCACCCGGACCAGCACCTCGCCGGGGGCCTCGGCGACGAACGTCACCTCGGCCGGGCTCGATCCGGTCAGCCGCCCCGCCGCGCCGACCAGGGGCTCGGGGTCCTGCACGGCGTACAGCCGCCAGGTGGTGTCCCGCCACACCTCGCGCAGCTCCGGCAGGCCGGCGGTGATCAGGGCGGCTTCGTTGCGGGCGTACCGGTCGGGCACGCTGTCGGGGGCGAGGGCCACGTAACTGACCGCGTTGAGGTGGAGCCAGTTGAGGTACGTCTGCGGGTCGAGGCGGTCGGCGTAGAACAGCGGGTTGCGGTCGACGTCGACCTGGCGCTCCCAACCACGGGCGAGCGGGACGGTCGGTGCGACGTACGTCGACTCCCAGTGGTCGCGCAGCGGCACCACCTCGACCCGGCCGATCGGCCCACGTCGGGCCAGTTCGTCGACCAGCGGCCGGTAGAACTCGGCCCGGCTCTCGGTCGAGCCGGCTCGGCCCAGGTCGCTGACCATCACCGGGTTCTGCCACCAGACGGCGAGCGCCAGCAGCGGCACCAGCCAGCGCCACCGCAGGTCGGCGAGGGCGGCCAACACCGGCAGTGCGAACAGCATCGGCAGCCGCAGCGCGTTCGAGCCGACCGGGCTGTCCAGGTAGTAGGCGCCGACCAGCAGCACCACGGTCAGCGCGGCGCCGACCTTGACCGCCCGCCACCGGCGCGGTACGACCACCAGCACCACCAGCGCCAACACCACGTTCGTACGCATCGACGCAAAGCTGTACGGCTGCACCCCGCCGTTGCCGAACAGCAGCGCCATCGGCGCCAACGCGACCGCCGGAGCAACGCAGAGCACCAGTGCCCCGGCCAACTGGTCGCCGAACCGCCACCGAACCGGCCGCCACCGTCCCGTACGCCGGGCTCCCGGTCGTGGCGGCGGACCCGGACGCACCGGGCGACGCAGATTGACCAGCAGCAGCGCCCCGCCGGCCAGCCCGACGAACAGCCCCGCCACCGGGCTGGCCCAGGTGCCCAACGCGGCCAGCACCCCGGCCCCCACCAGCCAACCGACCCGCGCCGACCGCGCGGAACCGTTGCCGCCGCCGGCAACCGCCGGTCCGAAGCCCCGCCCACCGCCGCCCGCCGCCGGTCCGAAGCCCCGCCCACCGTTGGCCGCCGACAATCGCCGTGAACCACCACCGGCCGCTGCGACGGCGCAGAGGGCGAGCAGGCCGAGCAGCAGGCCGACGGCGAAGGTGATCCGACCGCTGACCAGGTTGCCGACCAGCACCACGGCACCGAGCAGCGCGCCGAGCAGCGGGCGCCGGGCACCGGCGGCCACCAGCAGCCAGGCGAAGGCCAGCGCCGAGCCGACCGCGGCCACCGCGCCGACCACCCGTACGCCGAAGGTGGCGCCGAGGGCGGCGGTGAAGAGGCTGTAGCCGAACTGGTTGATGCCCCCGTACCAGCCGAGGTCGATCGGGGCGGCGCCGAACCGGTCGACGAAGTGCGCGCGGGCCACCTGCGCGGCCAGGTCGGTGCCCATGTTCGGGGCCAGCAGGAAGGCGACCGCCAGCAGCAGCGCCACCACCCCGGCCACGACGACCGGTCCGCCCGACGGCCACCGCCGGCTACCGAGGGCCACCGCCGGGCGGCGCCGGTCAGGCATCGAGTACGCGCTCCACGGCGGCCCGCGACCGTCGCGCGGTACGCAGGTAGTGGTCGAGAAACTCGCCCGGATCGTGGCCGCCGAGCAGCCGCACGACGCCCGCCAACTCCACCCCGTGCCGGGGCAACTGGTCGCCGGCCCGGCCCCGGACCAGCATCAGCGCGTTGCGTACGCGGGCGGCCAGGGTCCAGCCGGCGGCCATCACGACGGCATCGGTCGGGTCGATCAGCTTGGCGTCGCGGGCCGCCCCGAGCGCGTCGAGGGTACGCGTGCCGCGCAGTTCGGGCACCGTGCCGGCGTGCCGGAGCTGGACGAGCTGCACCGCCCACTCGACGTCGGCGAGTCCGCCCCGGCCAAGTTTGGTGTGGGTGGCCGGGTCGGCGCCCCGGGGCAGCCGCTCGGTCTCCACCCGCGCCTTGATCCGCCGGATCTCGGTCACCTCGGTACGGTTCAGCCCGAGCTCCGGGTAACGCACCGGGTCGACCATCAGCTCGAACTCCCGGCCCAGGTCGGCGTCGCCGCAGACGAACCGGGCGCGCAGCAGCGCCTGCGCCTCCCACACCTTCGACCAGCGGGCGTAGTACTGGGCGTAGGCGGCGATGCTGCGTACCAGTGGTCCCTGCCGGCCCTCGGGGCGCAGGTCGGCGTCGACGCCGAGCGGCGGGTCGGCCGTCGGCGTGCCGAGTAGCCGGCGCAGTTCCTCGGCGATGGCGTGCGCGGCGGCGCTGGCCGTGCTCTCGGCCACCCCCGGCGGCGGGTCGTAGACGAACAGCACGTCGGCGTCGGAGAAGTAGTTCTGCTCGTAGCCGCCGAGCCGGCCCATGCCGATCACGGCGAACCGCAGTCCGGGCAGCTCCGGTACGGCCGCGCGGGCGACCTGGAGAGCGGCGGCCAGGGTCACGTCGGTGACCGCGCTGAGCGCCGCCCCGGTGCCGGTGATGTCGGACTCGGCGGCCACCGCCGGCCCGAGCGCCGCCTCGGTGTCCGGCACCGGCGGGGCCAGCGAACCGGCCGAGTGCAGCACGTCGGCGCAGGCGAGCCGGATCAGTTCACGGCGGCGCAGCGCCCGTACGGCGCTGATCGCGGCGGTCGGATCGGCCGGGTTGGGGCCCCGTCCGGGCAGGTGCCGGCTGGCGGCGGCGGTGAACCCGTCGCGCAACACGGCCGGATCGCGCGGCACCAGCTCGGTGTCGTCGGCGAGCAGCCGCAGCGACTCCGGGTCACGGGCGAGCAGGTCGGCGACATACCGGGACAGGGCCAGGGTACGGGCGAGCCGCCGGGCGACCGGCCCCTCGTCGCGGAGCAGGCGCAGATACCACGGGGTGCTGCCGAGCTTGTCCGAGACCTGGCGGTAGTTGAGCAACCCCCGGTCCGGCTCGGGCGCGTCGGCGAACTCCTGGAGCAGCACCGGCAGCAGGGTGCGCTGGATCGCGGCGGTCCGGGTCACCCCGCCGGTGAGCGCCTGGAGGTGCTGCAACGCCCTGGTCGGGTCGCCGAAGCCGAGGATCTCCAGCCGGTGCTTGGCCGCCTCCGGGGTCAGCCGCAGCCCGTCGGTGGACACCCGGGCGACCGCCTCCAGCAACGGCCGGTAGAAGATCTTGACGTGCAGCCGGCGTACCTCGGTGGCGTGGGTGACCCACTCGGCGCGGAACGCCTCGACCGCGTCCCGCTCCGGGGTGGCGGTGTAGCCGAGCGCGTGCGCCAACCAACGCAACGCCTGCGGCTCGGTCGGCACGGTGTGCGTACGCCGCAGGCCCTGTAGTTGCAGCCGGTGCTCGACCGTACGCAGGAAGCGGTAGCCGCGCAGCAGCGACTCACCGTCGGCCCGGCCGACGTACCCACCGGCGACCAGTGCCCGCAGGGCCGGGATGGTGCCGCAGGCGCGCAGCGACTCGTCGCCGCGCCCGTGCACGAGTTGCAGCAGCTGGATGGCGAACTCGATGTCGCGCAGCCCGCCCGGCCCGCGCTTGATCTCGCGTTCCAGCTCGCGGGGCGGGATGTTGTCGATGATCCGCCGACGCATCGCCCGTACGTCCTCGACCGCCTCCGGCCGCTCCGCCGCGGTCCAGACCAGCGGTGCGAGCGCGTCGATCCACTCGCTCGCCAGGTCCAGGTCACCGGCGGCCGGGCGGGCCTTGAGCAGCGCCTGGAACTCCCAGGTGCGGGCCCAGCGGCGGTAGTAGGCGAGGTGGCTGGCCAGGGTCCGGACCAGCGGACCCCGGTTGCCCTCGGGACGCAGCGCGGCGTCGACCGGCCAGGCCACCAGCCCACAGATGTGGATCAGCCGGGTGGCGATCGTGGTCGCGGCGGTCAGGTCGTCGTCGGTCGCGGCGACGAAGATGACATCGACGTCGGAGACGTAGTTAAGTTCCTCGCCGCCGCACTTGCCCATCGCCACCACGGCCAGCCGGGGCAGTGCCGTACCGGGCGGCAGTTCGGCGACGGCGATGTCGTACGCGGCGGTCAGGGTGGCGTCGGCCAGCCCGGACAGCGCCGACATGGTCTGCTCCAGGCCCTGTCCGCCGGTCAGGTCGGCCGCCGCGATCCGCAGCAAACTCAACCGGTACGCCCGCCGCAGCGCGGCCACCACCGGCAGCGGCGGCAGGTCGACGCCGGGCAGGGTGCCGTCGTACAGCATGCCGTCGGCGCGCGGGGCGAGCCCGTCGGCACCGGTGACCAGCACCCGCCACTGGTCCGGGTTGGCCACCAGGTGGTCGCCGAACGCCGACGACGCCCCGAGTACGGCGACCAGCCGGCGGCGCAGCCCCGGATCGACGGCCATCGCGCCCAGCAGGGCCGATTCCGCGTCGTTCGCGCGCCGCTCCGCCTCCACCAGGCGGTGCAGCTGACGCAGGGCCAGGTCGGCGTCGGCGGACCGGGACAGGGCGGTGATCAAATCGGCGGCGGAGCTGTCCACCGGCTCCTGCGCGGTGTCGTCCCAGAGCCCGAGCCCGGTCGGACCGAGCAGGTCGGCGGCGCGGGAGCCGTGGTCGCCGTCGGCGGTGCCGAAGCCGTACCGGGCGAGCCGCCCGTGTGCGCTGGTCGGTCTGGTCACCGCGGCTCCTGCGGCCGGAGCAGCGGCAGGTCGAGCCGGGACGCCGGCAGGTCCAGCTCGCCCCGGGCAAGGGCGGCGAAGCGTACGGCGAACGGCTGCCAGACCTCCTCCACGTCGGCCATCACCGCGTCCGAGGCGGCGATGACGGCGTCCCGGTCGTAGCCCAGCTCGGCCAGGATCGCCGAGTCGGCGGCCCAGTTCGCGATCGTGTCGGTGTCGGCCTCGATGTGGAACTGGAGTCCCCAGGCCCGGTCGCCGAGGCGGAACGCCTGGTGTGGGTAGCGGGTCGAGGCGGCGAGCAGCACCGCGCCGCGCGGCAGTTCGGTAACCTCGTCCCGGTGCCACTGGAGCACGTCGGGGATCAGCGGCACCCACTTGAACAGCGGGTCGCCGTCGGCGGCGTCGCGCTTGCCGACCACGCCCGGACCGACCTCCGGCCCGGCCTCGCTGCGCGCGACGGTGCCGGCGTGCGCGGTCGCCAGCAGTTGCGCGCCGAGGCAGATCGCCAGCGTGGGCACCTTGAACCGGACCGCCTTGCGCAGCAGGCCCTCCAACTGCGGGAACCAGGGTGCGTCCGGGCTGCCGTCGGGTAGCGGGTACGCCTGCTGGTGCCCGCCGAGCACCACCAGCGCCTCGAAGCCGGCCAGGTCCTCGGGCAGGGCGTCGCCGGCGTACGGGCGGAGCACGTGCAGGTCGAGGTCGGCCTCGGTCAGCCACTCCCCCAGCCGACGGAGCTCGTCCGACGGGTCATTCTCGATCACCAGAGCGGTTGCCACGACGTCGAGGCTATCCGGTGGCCCAACCCGATCCGGATAGGCTGGCACCCCATGACCGAAGTCCGACCCGTCACCGCCGTCCCGCTGGCCGGCGCGCAGCCCGTACGCCCGGCCGCGCTGCGTCCCGGCGACCGGGTGATGCTGGTCTCACCGTCCGGGCCGACCAGGCCGGAGCGGGTCGCCCGAGGGCTGGAACTGCTCACCGCCTGGGGTCTGCGCCCCGTGCTGGCATCCCACGCGTACGCCCGGCACGGCTACCTGGCCGGCTCCGACGAACTGCGCGCGGCCGACGTCAACGCCGCGTTCGCCGACCCTGACGTACGCGGCATCCTCTGCACCCGTGGTGGCTACGGCGCCCAGCGGATGGTCGACGCGGTCGACATGGCGGCGGTACGCGCCGACCCGAAGGTGGTGGCCGGCTTCTCCGACATCACCGCTTTGCAGTTCGCGCTCTGGCGCGGCGCTCGGCTCGCCACCGTGCACGGTCCCGGTGCATCCTGGCTGGACCAGCGCACCCCGCCGGAGTCGGCCGAGTCGCTGCGCCGGGCGCTGATGACCACCGAGCCGGCCACGGTCACCCGGCTGGAAACCGAGGAGACCGCCCCGGTGCTGGTGCCAGGTACGGCCAGCGGCCCGCTGATCGGCGGCAACCTGTGCCTGGTCGTGTCGTCGCTCGGCACCCCCGACATGCCCGACCTGACCGGGGCGATCCTGCTGATCGAGGAGGTGGAGGAGCCGCCGTACAAGGTGGATCGGATGCTCACCCAGCTGCGTCGGTCCGGGGTGCTGGCCGGGGTGGCCGGGGTGGCGGTGGGCCAGTTCACCAACTGCGCCGACGACTGGGCGGTCAGTGTCGCCGACGTGATCGCCGAACGCCTCGGCGACCTGGGCGTTCCCGTGCTCGGCGGGCTGCCGATCGGGCACGGCCACGGCCAACTCACCGTCCCCGTCGGTACGCCCGCCACGCTCGACACCACCGCCGGCACCCTGACCGTCTCTCCTGCGGTCAGTTAACTGACTTTTACTCCGTTTTGTACCGGCGATTCGGGTTCTTTCGCCCTGTTCACAGGTGGCGCATAGGTTCGGCACGGCCTCTGTCCAGGTCCGTCCGCCACCGTGGTCGGGTCATGCACCGAAAGACCGACCATGGGGGTTCGTTGATGTTCAGGACCATTTCCAGGAAGACCGCGCTCGGCGGGCTCGCCGCTGCCGGCGTACTCGCGGTGGGGATCGCCGTACCGACCGTCGCGTTCGCCGAGGACCCGACCCCGGCGCCGTCGAGTTCGTCGACCTCCGCACCGGACAAGGCTCCCGGCGGGAAGGGCGACCAGCAGGGGCGACCCGAGCGCTCGGCCGCGTTCGCCGACGCGCTGGCAAAGGAGTTGGGCATCCCCACCGACAAGGTCACCGCAGCCCTGGAGAAGGTACGCGAGCAGCAGAAGCCGGAGGGGAAGCCGAGGGGCGAGCACCGCCAGGGCGACCCGACGGTCGACTGGCAGGCCAAGGCCAAGGAACGGCTGGCCCAGGCGGTCAAGGACGGCAAACTGACCCAGGAACAGGCGGACGCGATCACGACGGCGCTCGACGCTGGCGTACTGCCCGGCGGGTTCGGCGGCCACATGCGCGGCGGCCCCGACGCCCAACCGAAGTAACGCGGCTCCGGCGCTCGGCCCAGGTTCCTACGTCCTCTGGGTCGGGCGCCGCAGTTCGTCCGGTCGATGAACCATTTCGGGTCAACCTCCGGGCTTCCCGCCGGCTTGGCACGCCGAAGCACTTGTCGAAATCAGTCCAGCTGCGGCGACATGTATTTCTCCACGCCCGAGAGAAGCGATGCCGGCAGACCTCGCTCGGAGAGCCCGTCATCGCGCAGCAGGATGAGCTTGACTAGGAACCTATCGTATCTGAGCCAGTACTCGATCATCCAGCAATCCGCCGCTTCGGTGTGGACACAGACGGACTTAGCCGAATCAGCCGTCGACAGCGACAAATCGGTGGCCGTCACCGACGGGAATTTGCCCCGATACGTGGGCTCCGGATCCTCTACGTAGTACCGCAGCCTGGCCGAATTACCATTCCGAGACCTGAAAACCTCTTGCCGAACCGCTGTTTCCGTCTTGGAGTCAGTCCATCTACGAATCTTGATCGGCCCACCATCTTTGGGTAGATCGAACCGCTCATTTTTCTGAATCTCGACCTCGGGAGCCACTTCCAGCCAAACAGCATCAGGAACAAGTAGTTGCTCGACATCTAGATCATCTCGCGCCCCCGGCCAGAACAGAACGCCGACTCCCAGGGACACGACGATCACCAAAGCACCAGCAATCGCTACCAGCACCCGGCGATAGTTCACTTCATGCCTCGCACGGTGACCGGTTAGGACATCAAATTTCTGGCCGATTGCTCTTATCGCGCGCCTCCGCTCACATCGGCTCGAACTCCCGCCCACCTCATGAGCATCACCCTCACGGTGATAGATGGGAAACGCTGCCGACTCACTCCCTACTCTCAAGATATCCAGTCCCCCAGGTGGCCTGTTTTTGCACTCGGGGATCACTCTCATTTAGCGCAGCTTCAAGTACTGGCCTAACACTCCGGTCACCAAGCAGCGCCAATGATTGCAGGAGCGTACTCCGCACGGAAGGTGCACTCTCTTCCGCGAGCCTCGCCACCATCTCAGCGAACACCTTCGGGCGTTGCCCAGTCGGCGGCGAGTCGACATACCCGAATATCTTACCAATAGCGTCAGCGGCAGCCACCCGCACCGAACTTGACGGATCCACCAGGCATTCAAGGAGTGTGTCTAGGGCAACTGGGTTACGCAACCGCGCCAAGAGATCACAGATCAGTTGCCGCAGAAAAGGCGTTTCCGCCTGGCGAAGTGCCTGTACCAACTCCGGAGCTTCAGCTTTCGTCACCAGCTCCCTCATCAGGGATCGCCGATCGCTGCACTCGCCACTCAGGGCAAGCACGATCTCATTTGCACTGAGTCCACTCATCGTGATTCCTTCGACGACCTACGCCACAGTTCAGCACACAAGGAACCCGATTGCCAAAGCCGGACCGAACAAGCCAAAAAAAGCGCAGACGACAGCAACGGTGTCGGCCACTAACCTCGGTCTCTAATTTAGTCGGCCATCCATAGCTGTTCTTCGAAGAATCTGCCTCGGAACTCGCGCAGCCGCTTCACCGGCATGCTGACGACCCGGCGCTGGGCCGAGTTCCCCCGTTGCCACTACAACCGACAAGCCTTCATCGAAGTACTGGACTCACAGCCGCCTCGAAACCCAAGCGCGGTCCGCCTGATCGAAGTTGTCGTAGATGGCGATCGTCACCATCCACGAGCACGCACACTTCGCAGTGCCTCTGATGCGAAACGCAGGCGCCAAGTCGGATGACCCGATCCCCATCAACACCTCTTGTCATCGACGAAACGGCTCCACATCGCCCCATTCCCAGTAAATTTTCTCTTCCGCAGCAAGGAGTTCAATGGCAGCCCAAACACGAGCAACCTCGCAACCGATCGGCACGTCGATGGCAACATGTCGATCGCCGCTCCACTCAGCTTCCAGAACATCATCGATGATCGCACGGGTAATAGAATTCTGCACTTCGCTCGACTCAGGAACAGACAGCGCAGGCGCCAGAAAAATGCGGAAAACGCGATGACCTGAGGACCTGAGCAATCCCGTTATCCGCTTGCCATCAGAGTCGAGCTCCACCACATCATTGAGCGCTAACCCGTAAACCCGGAATGGAATACACGAAACCTCGTAAGCCTTGCCATCAAGGGGCCTTAACCAAATCTGCTCCAGCGAATTAGCGAAGCCGTAGGGCTCAAGATCCACCATCGCTAGATAGTTTGAGCCGGTACGTCCTACGGGAGACTCATGAACAATGTACTTCGCGACGGACACGCCGTGACCCACTCTCACCAAAAGCTGGCTCCCGACGCCGAGCACTTGAACGTCGGGAACACAGCCGCTAAGGAGCCTCCAGGCTACCGCACCAGCTACCACCAAGGCGGCGGGAACGGACCGGTGTAATTCGGAGGCGGATTGACCGGCTCCCCCCGAGCACCCTTCGAACTATTACAGAAGGTACACGCTGGCGTAGTATTTGCGTCGGTTAGATCCCCACCACGGGATCGTGGTTCAACGTGATCAACACTCGTAGCTGGGTTGGCCCGACAGTAGGAACAAAGGGGCGTCGGCAGACTCGGATCAGCATTAACGCCAATATTGTAGTTTTCCAACATCCCGGGTGGAATACGCCGCCCGGCCCCAGGGCCACCACTGGAACCGGCCGGAATGTCGTAAATTGGCACACCGCCGGGACCACAGCCAATTGGAGTATTCGTATTGTGCACCAGCACTGGCGTGTCACCGACGACTACATAGTACGTGTGGACAGTGCTGACGGTGAGGTCGTACATGACCTCAGAGCCGATGTAGGAGTGGTTGCGGGTGATGGTTGCGGGCGTTTGGTCCAGGGTAAGGAGCTGTTCATCAGGCTGAAGATCGACTGCGTCGATCCACGAGCTGCGGGTCTGGCTCCAGAAGGGGTGGTGCTGGGTGGTCTTGATGACCTCGGTACGTCCGTCACCGAAGGTGACCGTGAGGTCGGCAAGATCCGTGTCGAGGTTGATGTGAGTGTCGGTGACTTCGCGCGCTCTGGTCTCCCCGGTCTCGGGGTCCGTAGCCAGGACTTGATCGCCTTCGCCAAGATCTTCGATCGATTTGGTGTCGCCGCCCGCGAGCACGACCTTCGTACCCGGAGCAAAACTGTGGCAACTGCCGAGTACCTTCTTGGCCCAGGCGGTCGACTCGCCCCATTTCTTGGCGGCGGTCCCTACGGCCTTCAGTTGATTGATAAGCGCCTTCGACTTGAACGCGGCACGGAGCACCTTACCCGGGGGCAGTATGTTGATCAGCGCCATGGCGCAGGATAGAAGATTGCCGCCGAGGCACCCCATAATGTCCGGAATTCCCAGAAATTCCAGCAACACATCTCCGGCAGCCTCGATCACGACCTTCACGAGGCTGGTTTCCATGATCTTCTTGGCCTTGGCGCTGTCCTCAGCACTGGAGCCGCCACTCGGCTTGACGGGACCCGGCGCCTTCGGCGGCTTGGGCTTTGCGCCAGTGCTCGAATTCGATTGCGTGCTCTTGCTGCCGGCAACGTTCCACTTGCCCTGTCCATTGGCCTTGGGCACGCTGTTGCTGCACGAATAGCTTCCGGTGCCACCACCACACTCGGGCTTCAATCCACTCGGATCGCTTGCCGTTACCGGCGTGTTGTTGGCGTACGCGTACGCGCTCCACTGCTGGGGATCGGCGAGATCCATGACCGGGTCGACGCTGATGAAGCGGCCGGTGACGGGGTCGTACTCGCGGGCGCCGAGGTGGGTGAGGCCGGTGGGGTCCTGGGTGCCGCCGACAAAGCCCTTGTCGCTGGGCCAGCCGCCCGGTTGGGTGCCCCGAGGCTCACCGAAGGGCAGGCTGCGCCGACGGGTGACGTTCAGGCTGCTCGGGTCGACCGTGAGCTGGCTGGTGCCATGG
The DNA here is from genome assembly GCF_036250065.1 of Micromonospora sp. NBC_01699. Taxonomy (NCBI): domain Bacteria; kingdom Bacillati; phylum Actinomycetota; class Actinomycetes; order Micromonosporales; family Micromonosporaceae; genus Micromonospora; species Micromonospora sp. NBC_01699. The sequence continues at coordinate 6,119,951 of NZ_CP109199.1, forward strand.
TGATCGGCGGCGAGCCAGGTCAGACCCGTGACACCGCGTACGGCGACGGTGCTGCCGTTGTGACTGTAGTAACGGGTGCCGTCAACCTGCCCACTGCCGTTGAGCCGCAACTCTGTGCCACCCAGGTAAAGGGTGGCACCGCCGCTGTCCCGGCGCAGCAGCCGGTTGCCGGCGGCGTCGTACACGTAGCTCGTGTTCTGGCCGGTCTGGCTGGTGGTCGCCAAATGCCCCTCGGGATCCCAGGTGAGGGTCTGGTTGACACCGCTGACCGGACGGGTGGTGGTGTTACCGGCGTTGTCGTAGACGTACGAGTCGGTGCGGGTGGTCTGCCCGGTGTAGGCGACCTGGCTGACGGCGTGCGGCTGGTTACCACCCGCCACGGGGTAGCTGGACGTGGCGATGGTGCTGCCGGTCGCACTCCAGCTCGTCTGGGTCTTCCGGTTACCGGTGACGTCATAGGTCCAGGCCAACCGGTACGGATCCGCGCCCGCACGCTGCGGCGTGGTGCAACCCGTGCTCGCCTGGGACCAGGCGTCGGTCAGGCGACGCTGGTAGTCGTACCGGAAGCACTCGACCTGGTCCCCGACGCCGTCGGTGTCCCCGGCGATGCTGGTCACGTTGCCGGTCTGGTCGTAGGAGTAACCGGCACCGGCGCGGTCGACCCAGGTCCCCGGCGTGGTCTGGTTCTCGGTCTTCACCCGGATCCCGGTAAGCCGCCGGGTCGCCTCGTCCAGGCCGTAACCGAGCGACACCCGCTTCCCGGCCGCGCCGAGAAGCTGCTCCTGGAGTTGCCCCTGCCAGTAGTGGCTGGTGGAGGCGACATAGGTGGTGCTCGCCGAGGCCATGGTGGTGGCCAGGCCGGACTGGCTGTAGCCGTAGGTGAGGGTTTCCGCCGGCAGGCCGCCGGTGGCGGGAAGCGTGCTGGTGGCGGGTGCGCCGTTGGCCAGGTAGGTGGAACCGCTGGTGTACGTGCCGGCGAGGTTGCCCTCCGCTGCCGGGATGGTGACGGTGCTGCCGGTGGGCTGGTAGCGGTCGTTGTACCCGGTGACGGCGCTGACGTACGCGGCGGCGCCCACGTGCCGGGTGGACGAGGTGAGCTGACCCGCGGCCAGGGTGTCGTAGACGAACGAGGTGCGCAGGGCACCGGTGGTGGTGTCGTCCCGAATCTCCTTGACCCGGCCGATTCCGTCGTAGACCCGGGCGAGGGTTTCGCCCCGGCTGTCGGTCGTGGTCAGCAGTTGACCGGCCACGTCGTAGGTCGACGTCGACTCGCCCGCGTCGGGGTCGGTCTTGGCGACCTGCCGGCCGCGCAGGTCGTACTCGTAGATCCAGTCGTTGCCGGCCGGGTCGGTGACCGTGGTGAGCTGGTCGGACAGGTCGTACTGGTAGGTGGTTTCGTCGTACGTGCCGGAGATCGCCCCGCCCTGGTACTGGCGCAATGCGGTGGTCCGGCCACGGGCGTCGTCGATCGTCGTAGTCGCGACGCCGCCGTCGGGTGGGTCGATATTCGTACGGTCGCCGCCGTAGCTGGTGCTGGTCTGCCACTTGAAGACGTTGTCGGACCAGAGCGCGTCGACCACTATGCGGCCGGGGCCGTCATAGGTGGACCGGTTCTGGGTGTGGACGTCGGTGTCGGCGAACGAGACGAGGGTGCCGGTCGGGCCGGAGGCGTTGTTGTAGAGGCTGGAGACCTTCGCCGACAGGCCCCGGTTGTCGTACTGGGTGTCGGTGATGGCGCGTTTGCCGTCGGGGGCGGTGGACTGCGCCTGCCGGGGGCGGAGCAGCCCGTCAAAGATCTCGTACGCGTCGATCTGGTTGCCGTTCGGGCCCAGGACCCGGCTCCGTACGTTGCTCGGGGCGGTCTTGCTGACCGTGTACGCGTACTCCTCGTCGGGGGTGCCGGCGGTACTGCGTCCGGCGTGCCACAGCTTCGTCAGGCGCCCGAGTGCGTCGTACTGACCGGTGCTGACCTTGTCGTTGAGGTCGCTGGTGGTGGTCGGCACACCCCGGCGGGGGTCGAGGTTCGTGGTGGCGTCCTGCCCGAGCGGGTTGGTCACCTTGACGCTGGTGGTCGGGCCGCCGGTCGTCGGGGTGTACTCGGTCGTGCTGGTCCGGTTGAGGGCGTCCTTCGAGGTCAGGACCCGGCCGTGCGCGTCGTAGGTGAGGGTCCCGGTGGTGGCGTACGTCGGCGCGGTGCCGCTGTGCGCGGACACTTCCTCGGTCCTGGTGACCAGACCCCGGGTCGGCGTCGCGCCCCAGGTGGCCGAGCCGTCGTGGTAGTAGCGCTCGTCGGCGAGCAGGTCGCCCGGGTACGACACCGCCGACGCACACGGCTTGGCGACGATCTCGGACCGGGACACGGTGTCGATCAGCCACGGCGCGCCGGTGTTGCGGGCGTACGTGTAGCGGGTGCAGGTGTTGTCCGTGGCGTTGGCGATGTCGCCCTGGTCGTCGGTGGAGACGAGGGTGCCGTAGGTGGCGTCCCAGGCGTCGACGCTCCTGGTCTGTCGCCAGGTGCTGCTGCCGGTGAGCCAGGTGTAGCCGTCGGTGGTGTCGACCTGGGCGAGGACCGACTGCGAGTTCGGCGGCTGGGCGTGGATCGGGTTCTCGTTGCGAGCCGAGGTCTGCGCGCCCCACACGTTCTGGATCGTGCGGGTCAGCGCCTGCCCGCCCGGGGAGGCGTAGGTCGTCTCCTCGTGCACGATCCCGGCCCGCCAGTTGTAGTCACCGTGGACCGCGCCGTCGGAGCCGGTGATGGTCACCCGCCGGGTCTCGTGCCCGGCGTCGGTGCGGTCGTAGTCCATGCCCCGGAAGAAGAGGTACTTCGTCTGGGTCTGCGCCCCGCTGGTCGTACCGGTGGTCACCGTGACGGTGGGCCAGCCACGGAAGTCCGACCAGGTACGCAGCGGCAACGACCTCGCCCACACGTCGGCGTCGTTGTGGTGCCACAGCACCGTCGAGGAGGCACCGGCGGTGGAGTACGCGTACGCGTGGGTGACCGCCGGGGAACCGCCGACCAGGTCCCGCTCCACCACCTGCGTCACCCGGTACTTGTTCCACCACGACCACCCGGCCGGTGAGCCCGCCGGTTTGTAGTACTGGGGGAAGCACCGCTTCGAGTTGTTGTCCGGGTCCGCCTGCGAGGTCGTCGTGCAGTCCGAACCCTCGTAGGTCACCTCGATCTGGCCACCGGTCTCGGTGTTGACCTGGGTGACCCGGTACTTGTTCGTCACCGGGACCGCCGCCGCCACGTTGTAGTCGGTCCGGTTGGCGTACCGGGTGCCGCCGAACGTCACCTCCGGCAGGGCCTGCGACCCACCCGCACCGTCGTAACCGGTGTGCGTGATCCCGGTCAGCCACAACGACGGCGGATTCAGTGCGGTGCTCTCGGTGGTGGTCGGGAAGCTGTGCCCCAGATTCCACCGGTCGACGTCCTGGTACGCGCCGCCGACCCGCACCTGCGTGGTCACCGACGTCAACCGCTTCGTCGTGAAGTACGACGGACCGATGTTGTTGTTGCACGGCACCGCGTCACACTGGATGTCCCACGGGGTGTCCGGCCAGTTCGCCGCCACCGGCGTCGTACCCGACCAGCACGACGTCAGGCACCGGTCCGAGGTACCGAACAGCACCTGCATCGGCGGGGTCACGGTGTCCGCCTCCGTACCGGCACGGGTGCCGTACTCGATCCGCTCCAGGATGCTGCCCCGGTCGTACTGCACCTGGTACTGACCGACACCGGTGATACCAGCCCGGTTCATCTCCCGCGCGTACCAGTACGACAGCGAGTTCCCGTGCGCGTCCACGACGTAGTCGAGGTTCCACCGGTACGCCATGAAGCACCGCGACACGTAGAAGCTCGTCGCCGAGTAACACGGCTCGTTGGTGTGGTTGGCGAACACCGCCTGTGCCATCACCGAGTTCGTCTCCCGGTCCCCGGTGTTCCAGCCCGGCAACCGCTGCCGCCCGAAGTAGAACTGGGTCCCGTCGGTCGTGGTCAACCGCCACGCCTCACCGTTCTGGGACCATCCGTGCTGACCGGTCAGCAACTCGATCCGCGAACCGTCATCATCGGCCAGACGCCACTTGCCGTCCGTGTCACTGACCACGATCTCGGTCGACTTCCCCTGCCACACCAGCTTCGCGTTCGACTCCCGGTAACACGGATCCGGCGTCGCCGCCCCGTGCGCCGGCGGGAAACCATCCCCATCGTCCGAACACGTCCGGTAGGCCCGCTCGATGTAACCCGGGTGGTAGTCCCAGCCCTCACCGAGCCACGACGGCTGGGTGTTCTCCCCGTTCGTCCGCCCGTCGACCGCCGCCGACGAGTAACCGAACGACACGTCCGGCTCCAGGCCGCCCGGCGCCGGCGGCACCGACAACGGGTACGCCCACGAGAACCCGCCACCGGACTGACCCGCCTGCCACGTGGCCGACGCCGCCAACGTCGTACGGCTGAACGACCCCGTCTCGCCCGCCGCACCGGCCAGCAGAGCCACCACCGTCCCACCACCAACCGCCGCGACCGAGGCCCCCCGCGCCCGCGACGCCGACCCGTCGGACAACTCCACGTCCACCGCGATCCGCCCCGCCACCGGGTCATTCGACGCATCCAGACCCGCCGGCCCCCCGCACTCCGGGTCCTCCACCGCCAGCAGCGCGCACTCCGGCATCTCGGCCATCCGCAACCGCGACGCCCACCCCGCCCCGTACGCCTCCTGGAAACCCGAGTAGTCCACCTCCACCCGCACACCACTACTCGGCGCCACCTCGTCCACCGCCGCGACCCGCAACAACAACGCCGCCCCGGCCGCCGACGCCTCCTCCCGACCCGCGACCTCAAGCCGCACCTGATCCGGCACGTCCGACGTCTCGGCCAGATCGGCCAACAACCGCCCCGACAACACGTCACCCCGCACCACCGGTGGCGACAGCCGGACCGGCAGACCACCGACCTCGACCGACACCGGCCCGTCGGACAGGTCCGCCACCACCGAACCGGCCTCCGGCCACACCGGCTCCTCGGCCGGCGCGGGCGACACCGACTGCGCCGACTGCGCCACCGCCGGCTTCGCCACCGGCACCCGGCCCACCGCGACCGACCGGTCCGGCACCGCCGGCCCCGCCGACGGCTTCGGCGCCGCCTGCGCCGGCACGAACGCCAACAGCGACACCACCAACGCCACGACCATCGGGAACACCCCACGCCGTGTCACCCGGAACACCCACGGGAACACGCGCGACGATCCCAGCATCTTGACCACGACACACTCCCGTTGGCGGTACCGGTACAGGCGACCACGAACGGTAGAGATCAAGATCTTGGATCGTCAAGATCCATTCACAACTGACGATCACAAAAGCGCACGTCAAGGGACAGATGGAGACCCGTCACGACGTACGGCAGGCAGCCCGGCCGGGGCGTAAACCAGGACAGATGGTCAGGGCAGCTGGACCGGGTACGCACCCGGGGCATACGGCATCGAACTGGACTGCGGCGGCGGAAAATCACGCCGTTCGGTCTGCGCGAAACCGGCGGACCGGGTCTGCTCCCGAGGCCAACCACCGGCCTCGTGGAACAGCCGCAGCGCGGTGTCCACCACCTCGGCGAGCGGCTCATGGGCCTCGATGTCGATGGAGGCGCCGGGCGTCTCGATCCGTACCTTCGTCGGACCGGGGCGGGCGGTGACGGCCACCGTTGGCGAATCGGTGGATATCGCCACCGTGGGGGTGGCGTCGGCGTCGACGCTGACCGCCACCACGGGAGCCTCGGCGGTGGTGACCACCGTACCGGTGGTCGTGGTGACCACCGTCGATGTCTCACCACTCACGGTGGGTGGGGTCGGCTGCGCGGGGACGCTCGTCACGGCACCATTCTCACGCCGCCGCACCCCGACGCGCCACCTCCGGGCGCCGACCGGGTCACAGCGCCCCGAGATAACGCTGGCGCTCGTACGGGGTGACCTCGCGGCGGTACTGCTCCCACTCGGCCCGCTTGTTGCGCAGGAAGAAGTCGAAGACGTGCTCGCCGAGCACCTCGGCGACCAGTTCCGAGCCGGCCATCACGTCGATCGCCTCGGACAGGTTCTCCGGCAGGGCCTCGTACCCCATCGCCTTGCGCTCGGCGTTGGACAGCGCCCAGACGTCGTCCTCGGCCCCCGGCGGCAGCTCGTAGCCCTCCTCGATGCCCTTGAGGCCGGCACCGAGCAGCACCGCGAAGGCGAGGTACGGATTGGTCGCCGAGTCCAGCGAGCGCACCTCCACCCGGGCCGAGTTCGGCTTGCCGTACGCCGGCACCCGGACCAGCGCGGACCGGTTCAGGTGCCCCCAGCAGACGTACGCCGGGGACTCGGTGATCCGGTCCGGCAGGGCCTGCGGGAAGAGTCGCTTGTACGAGTTGACCCACTGGTTGGTGACCGCGGTGTACTCGCGGGCGTGCACCAGCAGGCCGGCGATGAACGCGCGGGCCACCTTGGACAGTTTCGACGGGTCACCGCCGTCGTGGAAGGCGTTGCGCTCGCCCTCGAACAGCGACAGGTGAGTGTGCATGCCGCTGCCCGGCTGGTCGGTGAAGGGCTTGGGCATGAAGCTGGCCTGGACCCCGGTGGAGAGCGCCACCTCTTTGATCACGTGCCGGAAGGTCATGATGTTGTCGGCGGTGGTGAGGGCGTCGGCGTAGCGCAGGTCGATCTCCTGCTGCCCGGGGGCGACCTCGTGGTGGCTGAACTCGACCGAGATGCCGATCCGCTCCAGCGACAGCACCGCCTGGCGGCGGAAGTCGCGGGCGATGGCGTGGGTGGTGTGCTCGAAGTAGCCGCCGGCGTCGACCGGGATCGGGACCGAGCCGTCGTTGGGGCCGTTTTCGAGCAGGAAGAACTCGATCTCGGGGTGGGTGTAGAAGGTGAAGCCCTTCTCGGCGGCGCGGGACAGCGCGCGGCGCAGCACGTGCCGAGGGTCGGCCCAGGACGGGGTGCCGTCGGGCAGCAGGATGTCGCAGAACATCCGGGCGCTCTCGCCGCTGACCCCGCCCTCGAACGGGAAGACCTGGAAGGTGGTCGGATCGGGCATGGCGACCATGTCGGATTCGAAGACCCGGGCGAAGCCCTCGATGGCGGAGCCGTCGAAGCCGATGCCCTCCTCGAAGGCGGCTTCGAGCTCGGCCGGCGCGACCGAGACGCTCTTCAGCGTGCCGAGTACGTCGGTGAACCACAACCGGACGAAACGGATGTCGCGCTCTTCCAGGGTGCGGAGCACAAACTCCTGCTGACGGTCCACTTCAACCCCTCGTGACACTCCTGCTTGACCTGGCCAGCCGACCCCCGACCTAGCGGACCAGTCTTACCCGACGTCGTTACGCCGACGTTACGTGATCTCTGTCGCGGGCGGTACGGCGGGACGGCCGACTGTCCCGTTCATGGTCTTCCATCCCAAAGATACGAGGACAAGCGTTTTCCAGTAGCCCCGGTACGCAAACCCGCCCGCCCGAACCACCCCTAATGTCCGCAGGAACCCCTTCCCGCGCCGAATGAGAGGACAGTTCCACCCCCGGCCCGCGCGTACGGGACGGCGGCGCGGCAAGATGAGGGCATGCCCACCCTGCGCCTCGCTCTCGCCCAGGTGAATCCCACCGTCGGAGACCTCGCCGGCAACGCCGAGACGGTACGCCGGAACAGCCGTACCGCCGTGGCCGCCGGCGCGCAGCTCGTCGTCTTCCCGGAGATGATGCTGACCGGCTACCCGGTCGAGGACCTGGTGTTCCGCAGGTCGTTCGTGACCGCCTCGCGGGCCGCCCTGCGGCAGCTCGCCGCCGACCTCGACGCCGACGGCCTCGGTGCCGTACCGGTGCTGCTCGGCTACCTCGACTCGGACGAGTTCGGCCACACGGCCGACGGACCTACCGGGGAGAACGGGGTCGAGGACGAGCCGGCCGGCACGGGCACCGGACCGCACCGGAGCCGGGGGCCGCGCAACGCCCTCGCCGTCCTGCACGGCGGGACGGTGGCCGCCACCTACTTCAAACACCACCTGCCCAACTACGGCGTCTTCGACGAGGACCGCTACTTCGTACCCGGCGACACCCTCACCGTGGTCCGGGTCGGCGGGGTCGACGTCGGGCTCACCATCTGCGAGGACCTGTGGCAGGCCGGGGGGCCGTTCGCGGTTGCCCGCCGGGCCGGGGTCGGCCTGGTCGTGAACATCAACGGCTCGCCGTACGAGCGGAACAAGGACGACGTACGGCTGCCGCTGGTCCGCCGCCGGGCCGCCGAGGCGGGCGCCGCGGTGGCGTACGTCAACATGGTCGGCGGCCAGGACGAGCTGGTCTTCGACGGCGACTCGATGGTCGTCGGCGCCGATGGCACCCTGCTGACCCGCGCCCCGCAGTTCGTCGAGCACCTGCTCGTGCACGACGTGGACCTGCCGGCGGCGACCGCCGACCGGGCCGCCGAGGCGACGGTCACGGCCACCGGGACCACCGACGAGGTGGCCGCCGGGACCAGGTACGCCGCCAGCGGCGACCGGACCACCATGCGGATCGCCCGGGTGACGGTCGCCGGCACCCTGCCCGCACCGGCGGGGCCGCCCGCCGACGGTGGCATCGCCCGGCCGCTGGACGACGAGGCGGAGGTCTGGTCCGCGCTGGTGCTGGGGCTGCGCGACTACGTCGACAAGAACGGCTTCCCGTCGATCGTGCTCGGGCTCTCCGGCGGCATCGACTCGGCCGTGGTCGCGGCGATCGCGGTCGACGCGCTCGGTCCGGACCGGGTGGTCGGGGTGTCGCTGCCCAGCCAGCACTCCTCCGAACACTCCCGCGAGGACGCCGCCGACCTGGCCAAGCGGACCGGGCTGGACTTCCGGGTGGAGCCGATCCAGCCGATGGTCGACGGCTTCCTGGCCAACATGTCGCTGTCCGGCCTGGCGGTGGAGAACCTCCAGGCACGCGTACGCGGGGTGGTGCTGATGGCGCTGTCGAACCAGGAGGGGCACCTCGTCCTCACCACCGGCAACAAGAGCGAGCTGGCGGTCGGCTACTCCACCCTCTACGGCGACTCGGTCGGCGGCTACAACCCGCTCAAGGACGTGTGGAAGTCGCTGGTCTGGAAGCTGGCCAACTGGCGCAACGCGGACGCGGTCGCCCGCGGCGAACAGCCGCCGATCCCGGAGAACTCGATCCGGAAACCGCCGAGCGCGGAACTGAGCCCGGGACAGCTCGACAGCGACTCGCTGCCCGACTATTCGGTGCTCGACCCGATCCTGGTCGGTTACGTCGACGGGGACCGGGGCCGTGAGGACCTGGTCGCGGCCGGACACGACCCGGCGATGCTCGACCGGGTGCTGCGAATGGTGGATACCGCCGAGTACAAGCGCCGGCAGTCGGCGCCCGGCACCAAAATCACGATCAAGGCGTTCGGCCGGGACCGCCGGCTGCCGATCACCAACCGGTGGCGCGAGCGCGGCGCAATCGCCCGAGGGGTGTGAAATCCTCCACTGAACTCTGACCCGGTCCGGCGCGGCGGTGCGACGATCGATTCGAACCCGGGGACCGCGAACGCGGCCTTGAGGTGGAAGGAGTCGTGATGTCCGAACACGGTAACAACCCCGCGACGGCGGGGACCGACCCGGCGGAGCCCGAGGTGACGGCGCTGTACGGCGGGCCGGCGAGCCGGCGGATCCGTACCCGTGACCTGGCCCTCGCCCGCGAACGCGGCGACCGGTGGGCGATGCTCACCTCGTACGACCAGTACACCGCGTCGATCTTCGACCAGGCCGGCATCCCGGTGCTGCTGGTCGGCGACTCGGCGGCGAACAACGTCTTCGGCTACGAGACCACCGTCCCGGTGACCGTGGACGAGTTGCTCCCGCTGGTCCGGGCGGTGGTCCGGGCGACCCGGTACGCGCTCGTCGTCGCCGACCTGCCGTTCGGCTCCTACGAGGAGGGGCCGACCCAGGCGCTGCGTACGGCGGTGCGGTTCATGAAGGAGGGCGGCTGCCACGCGGTGAAGCTGGAGGGTGGCCGGCGGGTCGCCGCCCAGATCGCCGCGCTGACCACCGCCGGCATCCCGGTGATGGGACACGTCGGCTTCACCCCGCAGAGCGAGCACACCATCGGCGGCTACCGGGTGCAGGGCCGTGGCGACGCGGCCGACGAGGTGCTGGCCGACGCCCGCGCGGTCGCCGACGCGGGCGCGTTCTCGGTGGTGCTGGAGATGGTGCCGGGCGAGGTGGCGAAGCAGGTCACCGCCGAGGTGGGGATCCCGACCATCGGCATCGGCGCCGGCCCCGACACCGACGCCCAGGTGCTGGTCTGGCAGGACATGGCCGGCCTGCGTACGGGAAAGGCGCCCCGTTTCGTCAAGCGGTACGCCGACCTGTCCGGGGTGCTCACCGACGCGACCCGGCGGTTCGCCACCGAGGTACGCGACGGCGGCTTCCCGAGCGCCGAGCACACGTTCTAGCGTGAGCGGTGACCGGGCGCGCAGAACCCGCGCCCGGTCACGGCTCAGACGTCGGTGACCCGGATGCCGGCGTGCGCCCGGTACCGCTTGTTGATCGCGATCAGGTTCGCGGTGAACGCCTCGACCTGGTGGGCGTTGCGCAGCCGGCCGGCGTAGATCCCGCGCATGCCGGGGATCCGGGCGGCGAGGGCGGCGACGATGCCGACCAGTTCCCGCTCCTCGGTGCAGATCAGCACGTCCAGGTCGATCCGCTCGATCGCCGGGTCGGCCAGCAGCGGCGCGCTGACGTGGTTGAACGCGGCGCAGACCCGCGACTCGGGCAGCAGCGCGGCGGCCTGCTGCACGGCGCTGCCCTCTTCTACCCGCAGCGCGTACGGGCCCTGCTTGTCGAAGCCGAGCGGGTTGACGCAGTCGATGACGATCTTGCCGACCAGTGGCTCGCGGAGCGCGGCGACCGTGTCGTGGTGCCCGTCCCACGGCACGGCGATGACCACCACGTCGGATCCGGCGCACACGGTGGCGTTGTCCGCGCCGCTCACCTCGGCACCGGCGGGTACGCCGGACAGGGCGGCGATCTCCTTCGCCGACTGTTCGGCCCGCTCCGCCGACCGGGAGCCGATCAGGACCCGCTGCCCGGCGCGGGCGAACCGGTAGGCCAGCCCCCGTCCCTGGTCACCGGTGCCGCCGATGATGCCGACGGTGAGCCCGGAAACGTCGGGCAGTTCGCTCGCCTCGTATGCCATACCCGCATCCTGCCAAACGGCCCGCATCGACCGCCCGACATGGTCGGCGGTGTGTACCGGCGGCCCGGTCAGTCGAGGGCGAAGAGGACCTTGCGGGCCACCGGGTCGGCGGTGACCAGGCGGACCCGTACCCGCTCGCCGAGCGGCAGGTCGCCCTCGCAGCGGGCCCGTACCGGCGGCTCGTCGACCGCGACGGTCCCGCCCGCCCGCCGCGCCGACCGGCCCGACTGCCGGCTCGCGGGTGCCGGCACGGGAGCGTCGGCGGCCACCGGAGCCGTCGGGGGGCGGTCGACGTCGAGCACCGCCGCCTCGAAGCTCTCGCCGACCCGGTGTGCGAGCAGCACCGCCTCGGTCAGGTCGACCGCGGCACGGGTCGCGGCCGAGGCGACCCTGTCCGTGCCGGCCATCACCGAGGGCAGCTTCGGCAGCGCCGTACGGGCCCACTCGGGCACCGGCGTACCGGCGTGCAGGGCCAGGCACACCTCGGTGGCGTAGCGGTCGGCGAGCCGGCGCAGTGGCGCGGTCACGTGCGCGTACGCCGCGCCGACGGCACCGTGGCGGGGATCGGCCGGCGGTTCCCCGTCGAACGCGGTGTAACCGGCGCCGCGCATCAGCTCGGCGGCGTGGTCGAGGAACGCGGCGGCTCTCGGCTGCGCCGGGTCGATGGTGGTGAGCACCTGTCCGACGCTCGCGCCGTCCGGCCAGTCGATGTCGAGCCCGCCCGCGGCCGTACGCAGTCGCGCCACCGCCTCCGGTTTCGGGGTCGGCATCGTACGCAGCAGCCCGATCCCGCCGGCGAGCATCAGGTCGGCGGCGGCCATCCCGGTCAGCAGGGAGATCTGGGCGTTGTAGTCCTCCATCGGCGCGGGTGCCCGGAGCACCAGCCGCCAGCCGTCGTCGTCGGGCTCGACGTCCTGCTCCGGCAGCGGCAGGTTGATCGCACCCCGGTCCAGCCCACGGGCGATCAGCAGCTTGCCGAGTTCGGGCAGCAGGGCGATGGGTTCGGCCAGCCGACCGGCGTCCGCGTCGGCCTGCACACCGAGGTAGTCGAGCTTGGCGCGGCTGCGGACCCGCGCGCGTTCCAACCCGACCGCGACGGTCTCACCGTCGGCGGCCAGGTCGATGGTCCAGACGACCGCCGCCCGTTCGACGTCGGGCAGCAGGCTCGCCGCGCCCTCGCTGAGCGTCGACGGGTGCAGCGGGATGTTGCCGTCGGGCAGGTAGATGGTCTGCCCGCGGCGCCAGGTCTCGGCCTCCAGGTCACCGCCGGGGCGGACGTGGGCGGCCACGTCGGCGATCGCATAGTGCACCCGGTAGCCGCCGCCGGTGCGTCGGGTCAGGCACATCGCCTGGTCCAGGTCGCGTGAGCTGGCCGGGTCGATGGTGACGAACGGGATGTCGGTCCGGTCGGCGGCGGGCCCCGGTGGGGCGGCCGCCGCCTCGTCGGCCTCGCGTTGCGCCGCGACCGGGAACCGCGTGGGCAGTTCCAGTTCGCGGCGCAACGCGCTGAAGTCGATGCGGGGCGCCACTACGCGTCTGATCACCACGGGTCATTCTTATCAGCGCGACGCGAGGACATGCCGGAGCGCCCGGCACCGGTTTGTCAGCCGGCCGCCTTGCGTACGGTCGCCCGGGTCGACTTCTTCGCCGGCGCCTGCCGCGCGGCGACCTTCTTGGCCGGCGCCTTGCGCGCGGTGATCTTCTTCGCGGGCGTACGCGTGGCGGTCGCCGTACGCGTGCCCGTCGCCTTGGCCGGGGCCTTCTTGGCCGCGCCCACGGTGGTCTTGCGGGCGCCGGTGGCCGCGCGCGAGGTGGTCGACTTCGCGGTGGTGGCCTTCTTGGCCGGTGCCTTCTTGGCGGTGGCGCGGGTGCCCGGTGCGGTCGACCGGGTGGCGGTGGCCTTCTTCGCCGGTGCCTTCTTCGCCGTGGAATTCGCTCCCACGGTCTTCTTCACCGCGGACTTCGCCGCCGTCGACCGGGTAGTGGTCGACTTGGCCGGCGTGGACTTGGCCGGCGTGGCCCGCTTCGCGGGTGCTTTCTTGGCCGCGGTCTTCTTCACCGCACCGGCGGCCCGGGTCGCTGCCGTGGTCGCCTTCTTCCGGACGGTCGCGGCCTTCGACGCCACGGTCTTCTTCGCCGTCGTCGCCGTTGCCGTGGCCTTCTTCGCCGGCGCCTTCTTGGCCGGTGCCTTCTTGGCCGTCGCGGGCCGGGTCGCGGTCGCCCGGGTGGCCGCGGTGCGGGTCCCGGTCGCTCGGGCCGGCGACGTCTTCGTGGTCGCGCCGGTCGTCTTGCGTGCGGCCGTGGTCTTGCTCGCGCCGGTGGTGCTACGGGCCGACGTGGTCTTCGCGCCGGTACGTTTGGCAGCCGGGCGGCTGGTGGCCTTTACTGCTTCGGCCATCTGGGTCCTCCTTGCGGGACATGCTCTCGGGGGTCTCCTGGTGGAGACCGCGGAGTACTTCGACGACGCGGGCTCTGCGCCGCGCCGCTACCTCTCCTCCCCGGCCCAACGGGCATCCTCGGCGTCCCACTCCTCGTTGCGTTGCCGGACCTTCTCCAGCGCGTGCTCCGCGTCGTGGGCCGAGGCGTACGGACCGAGGACGTAGCGCGCCGCACACACGTCGGCATCCGTCTCGATCCGGTGGTGTCGAAGGCACCAGAAGTACCGCTCACCACTTCCGCTGTCGCTCATGTGATAACTGTGCACCGCAAAGTAACTGGAGCGCTACCTTTTCGCACAAAAAGTCGGAGTCTTCTCCACAGTAGATAACTTCCGTTTCCGCAGGTGGGGAATCCGCGGACTCGGCCGCTATCCGGGAAATGCTTGCCATTAAAGGCAATCGCGCGATGTCCGCTTCCCGAGGCGCGCGTCCGCGACCGATCCGGGCCCGGAAAAAAATATCCACCACCGGTACGCCCGCAGCCGCTCCCACCGGCCCGCGCCGCCCGACGTCCCGTCCGGACCGGGCTGTGGTGGTTACCGCCCTGGCCCGTCGCGGCGAGCACGAGGACGAGGACGAGTTCACGGCGGTCGGCCTGGGGCGGCACCGCGAGTCGGAGGACTGGCTCGAAGCCGACGTGGACCCGGACGGACCGATCGGCGGCGGCGGTGCGGGTCGGCTGGTCGGCTGATGGCCGAGGTCGTCACCCGGTCAGATCATCGGAGGATGTCTCGCTACGAGTACGCCGAAATTGTCGCCCAGTGCGCGCTTCACGGCCCGGCGGTCGTACGGGAGTGGGTCGACTCGAACGGGCAGACGCACCAGCTCGGTGGGATCCATCCGGTCGCCCTGCTCACCGCCTGGTCGACCGAGGGTTGGGACCTGGTCACCGCCACCACCTACGGCAACCTCCGCGTCTACACCGTGCGCCGCCCGGTCGACTGAGCACCGGACCCGGCCGATCCGGGTTTGACCGGATCGACGACGGGAACCATCGGGTTTTCCCGCCGTGGCGGGCCGTTGCCGTAGGGGGTCGGGTGTCCGGTCGGGGCGGAAGCCGGTGAGACTGCCGACGGCCCGGGGCCCGGCCTCGGCACTGCTGGTCGAGGCGCTGTCCGGCATCCCGGACGGACTGCCGGACGACGCCGACCACTGGTGGCCCGAGGCCGACGGTACGGCAGACGGCACCGATCCGATCCGGGACGAGGACCTGCACCTGTTCCTCCACGTCTGTTACGAGCTGCACTACCGGGGCTTCGACGGCGTGGACGAGCGGTGGGAGTGGGACCCGTCGCTGCTCGCCGTACGGGCGGCGGCGGAACGCCGGTTCGAGGCGGCGTTGCACCGTACGGTGGGACCGCTGCCGGTGGTCGAGCCGGTTGCCGTACCCGAGGCACTGACCTCGCTGGTGGCGGCCGACGACGGCCCGTCGCTCGCCGCCGCACTGCACCGGGAGGCGGACCTGGCCCGGTTCCGCGAGTTCGTCACCCAGCGCTCGGTCTATCACCTGAGGGAGGCGGATCCGCACACCTGGGGTATCCCCCGGCTCGGTGGGCCGGCCAAGGCCGCCCTGGTCGAGATCCAGATGGACGAGTACGGCCGCGGCCAGCTGCCCAGGATGCACGCCGAACTGTTCCGCGACACGATGGACTGGCTCGGGCTGGACACCGGCTACGGCGCGTACGTCGACTCGGTGCCGGCGGTGACGCTGGCCACGAACAACCTCATCTCCCTGTTCGGTCTGCACCGGCGCTGGCGGGGCGCGCTGCTCGGTCATCTCGCCGCGTTCGAGATGACCTCCTCGCTGCCGAACCGCCGCTACGGCGACACGCTGCGCCGGCTCGGCGGCACACCCGAGGCCACCCGCTTCTACGACGAGCACGTCGAGGCCGACGCGGTGCACGAGCAGATCGCCGCGTACGACCTGTGCGGGTCGTTCGCGCTCGACGAACCGGCGCGGGCGGGTGACGTACTGTTCGGTGCCGCCTGTTGCCTCGCCCTCGACCGGCTCGTCGCCGAGCACACGCTGGGCTCTTGGGCGGCCGGCCGATCGTCGCTGCGGCTGCCGCTGGCGGCCGGCCATTGACCACCGCCCGGCCCAGCGCCCGCCCGATCGTCGGTCCCGCCGCCTGGCCGATCGCAGGTGCCGTCGTCGGTCCCGCAGCCGGTTCCGCCGTCGCCGTCCGGCTGTCGGTGGAGTACGTGCTGCCGCTGCGCTGGTCCGACGACGACGGCTGCGCGGAGCTGACCGACTACCTGCGCTGGTTGTCCGGGCGGGTGGCGGTGACCGTGGTCGACGGCTCGCCGCCGGAGCTGTTCGACCGGCACACCGACCGCTGGTCCGCCCTGGTCCGGCACCTCGCCCCGGACCCGGCGCTGCGCTACCGCAACGGCAAGGTCAACGGTGTGCTGACCGGGATCCGGCTGGCCCGGCACGAGCGAATGGTGGTCGCCGACGACGACGTCCGCTACGACGACGCCGCTCTGCGCGAGGTGTTCCGACTGCTCGCCGCCGCCGACCTGGTACGCCCGCAGAACTACTTCGACCCGCTGCCCTGGCACGCCTGCTGGGACACCGGCCGTATGCTGCTCAACCGCGCGGTCGGCGACGACTATCCGGGCACCTTCGGGCTGCGCCGGTCGACGATGCTGGCGATGGGCGGCTACGACGGGGATGTGCTGTTCGAGAACCTCGAACTGCTCCGGACCGTACGCGCCTTCGGTGGTGTCGAGGCGTGCCCGCCGGGGCTTTACGTCCGCCGCCTGCCGCCGACCGCGCGCCAATTCTGGTCCCAACGGGTACGCCAGGCGTACGACGACCTCGCGATGCCGCCCCGGATGGCACTGTTCCTGGCCGTGCTGCCGACGGCGGTCGCGCTGGCCCGGCTCGACCGGCGGATGTTGCCGGTGGCGATGGCGGGCATGCTGGCGGGCGTGGTGGTGTTGGCCGAACTCGGTCGGCGCAGGTCCGGCGGTCGGGCGGTCTTCCCAGTCCGCGCGTCGCTGCTTGCCCCGCTCTGGGTGCTGGAGCGGGCGGTGTGCAGTTGGGCGGCGCTGGGCCTGCGCTTCGGTCGGGGCGGCATCCCGTACGCGGGCCGCCGGATCCGGACCGCCGCGCACAGCCAGCGGTGGTTACGGGCCGCCCGCTGAGTCGTCGTCCGCTCCGGTGAGTCCTTCTCTCGCACCGGGCTCTGCTTCGGCACCCGGCCTCGGATCGGGGTCGGCGCCGGCCCGGAAGCCGATCGCCTTGTGTGTGCCGTCGCAGAACGGCTTGATCGAGGACTTGCCGCACCGGCAGAGCGCGATCGTGTCCCGGCCGAGGTCGACCGTCCCGCCCAACGCCGTACGCAGGATGAACTCGCCCCGGACCAGCAGCGGACCGTCCTCGTAGACGGTGACACTGGCGGCGTGGTCGGTCCGTTCGTCCGGCGTGGCGCCTGCCCGCCCGGTGATCGTCGCATCGTCCGGCATGCCGCCTGCCTGCCCGGTGCCCGCCGCACGAAACCGCCGACGCACGGGCGGGTTTCGGCGGGCGGTGGACGGGTAGCTCCGGCCGGGACCGGACGGTGCCCACGAGAGGGGGCCCGGTGGACGCCAGGCGGCAAGCTCGGCAGGTGGCGGACACCATGGCGCGGGCGGCGGCCCGCGGTGCGATCGCCGCGATGGCGATGTCCGGCGTACGGCAGGCCACCACCTCGCTCGGACTGGTCGAGCAGACCCCGCCGGAGGAGTTGCTCAAGCACGCCGCGCCCGCGCTGTTCTCCCGGATACCGGTGAACCGGCGACCGGCCGTGGTCGAGTTCATCCACTGGGGCGTCGGTGCGGTCGGCGGTGCGTTCTTCGGCCTGCTCCCCCGGCCGGTACGTCGACGGGGATGGGTCGGGCCGGCGTACGGTTTTGTCTTCTGGGCCGCCTTCGAGACGCTCGCCGCGCCGAAGCTCGGCATCGACCGGAAGCCGCAGCGGCTCGGCGAGATGGCGGCGCTCCTGGTCGACCACACCCTCTACGGCGTGGTGGTCGGTTCCTCCCCCTGGCCGAACGCCGACTGACCCTATTTCTCCATACGACTCACCGGCAACACGCTGAGCTGCGCGTTTCCTCCTCGACCCGGCTGGGAAGGAGGGTCGTCGTTCGGTGAAGGGAGCCGGAGATGAAACGCTGGCTACGGAGCAACGCGCTCTCGGTGACGATGTTCGGGGCCTTCCTGCTCTTTCTCGTCCTGCAAAGCGTCTTCGGGTGGCAGACCCGCAACGAGGAGCTCATCCAGTACGGTCTCGCCCCCGAGGGCTACCTCGCCTATCTCGGTACGGGTCACTTCGCCGAGGCGGTGTTCGAGAACTGGGAGTCGGAGTTCCTCCAGATGGGCGGTTATGTGCTGCTCACCGCGTACCTGGTGCAGCGCGGCTCGTCGGAGTCGAAGCCCGAGCAGAACTCCGACCGACCGGACGACTACGCCGACCACGCCAAGCCCGACTCCCCGTGGCCGGTGCACGTACGCGGGGCGGCGCTGGTGGTCTACCGCAACAGCCTCTCCATCGCCCTGCTGCTGCTCTTCGCCGGCTCGTTCGTCGGGCACCTGCTCGGCGGCACCGCCGAGTACAACGAGCAGCAGGCGTTGAGCAGCGGCGCGGCGCCGGTCGGGGCGTGGCAGTTCGCGCAGACCAGTGACTTCTGGTTCCAGTCGATGCAGAACTGGCAGAGCGAGTTCCTCGCCGTCGGGGTGCTGGTCGTACTCAGCATCTTCCTGCGGCAGCACGGGTCACCGGAGTCGAAACCGGTGACCGCCCCGCACGCGACAACCGGCAACTAGCCGGCCGCCGGGGTCACTCAGCGCTGCCGTACGTCCTGCGCCGTCTGCTGGGCCTGCCCGCGCAGGTTCTGCCCGGTCGACTGGGCCTGGTCACGCAGATTCCCGGCGTTCTGGCCGGCCTTCGACTTCACCGACTCGGCGGCCTGCTGCGCCGGCCCGCGCAGGTTGTCCTGGGCCTGCCGGGCCATGCCGGTAGCCTGCTGCCTGAGGTCGCCGGAGTGCTCGGACGCCTTGTCGCGCAGTTGGCCGGCCATCCGGCGCTCCGGCTCGCTCGGCGGGATCAGCGCCGAGGCGAGGACGCCGAGCCCGAAGGCGACCAGGCCGGCGGCGAGCGGGTGCCCCTGCGTCTGCTGCTGGGCGTTCTGTCCCATTCCGTGCATCCGGTCGCTGGCCGTGTGGCCCATATCCTGCATCCTGGCACTGGTCGCGTGGCTCATGTCCTGCGCCCGGCCACTCGCGTTGGAGGATGCCGCCGAGAGTCGGGACTCCGAGGTGTCGATGGCGTGCATGGACGCGTCGCGCGCGTGCGAGGCCGTACCCATAACGTTCTCCTTCACCTTCTGCCAGGTGCCCCGGGCCCGGTCGACCTGCTGCCGGGCCTGATAGCGCGGGTTCACCTTGTCGCCGAGGGCGTTCACGTTGCGTCCCAGGTCGTCCTGGGTGTCCTCGATGTTGGCTCGGATCTGATCCGGATCCATGCTGCTCACTGGTGTCCCCCCGTTCGATGGTCTCCCTGGCTCTTGACCGCTTCCGGTATCCGCCGGACCGTCCCCTGGGTCTGCGGCAGGGCCTTGAGGCCGCGCATCCGCTGCCGGGCGGTGCCGACCAGGACGGCCGCGATCACCGCCCAGACCGCCGCCACGATCAGCGCGGACCAGCCCTGGTCGATGAGGTTCGACAGACCCCACCACATCGCGTACGACAGGAACAGCAGCACCATGAACCCGCCGAGAGCGGCGCCGCCGAACATGCCCGCTACCTTGGCGGCGTTGCGTACCTCCGTGCGCGCCTCCGCCTTCGCCAGCTCGATCTCCTGGCGGACCAGCGTCGAGGTGTCCCGGGTGATCGCCCCGAGCAGGTCGCCGATCGACGCCTTCCCCGGATCACGTTCCCGCTCCTGAGCGGCTCTCGGGCCGCCGGCCGCGCTGCTCACAGCCGTGCTCCACCGGGTCGCGAGTCTGCGGCCGGTACGCCGGGGTCCGCCTCCTCGTCGACGTTCCCGCTGCCGCTGTCGATGTACGACGCGCCGGGCGCGGTCGACTCGGTCGGCCGGAACGGGGGCATGGCACCGGGCTGGCCCTGACCATGTCCGTCACCGCGATGTCCATCACCGCGATGTCCGTCACCGTGCTCGGGCATGCCGCCGCCGCCCTGCATCGCCTTCATGCTGCGCCCCAGCCGACCGGCGAGCACTCCGGCAACCGCCGCACCGGCCAGGAACATGCCGGGATTGCGCCGGGCGTAGTCGCGTACCTCGTTCACCACCGTGCCCGGTTCCCGCTGGTCGAGCCACTGCGCGGCCTGGTGGGCCCGGTCGGCCGCATGCCGTACGAGATCGGTGGCGACGCCCGGCTGGTCGGTCCGCTCGGACATCGTCTGGAGTTCGTCGGCGAGCGCCCGCAGGCTCGCGGCGGCCCGGTGCTGCTGCTCACCGGCCTGCTGCCTGAGCTGGTTCGACGCCTGCCCCATCAGCTCGCGCGCCTGCCGGCTGGCCTCGTTGGCCACGTCCCGGCTCTGGTCCATGGCGCTGTGCGCCAATTGTCCGCTCGCCTGTGAAACCTGCTGGCCGGTCTGCGCGGCACCCTGCTTGGCCGCCTGCGCCTTCGACCCCCGACCGTCGCCCGCGTTCTGCGCCATGACCGACCCCCAACAGTGTGCCGTCACCGGCTCGACGGATCCGCCGAGTCGATGACGGCTACCCACCTGTGCCGTGGTTATGCCAGGTCCGTTGACGTCGTTCACAGCCCAGTCGTCTCGCCGCTGTCGGCGGCCCCGTCACGTGGCCGTTGTCGCCAGCTCGCCGCGTCGGGGTACGACGTCGCCGTAGAGCAGGGCGTAGAAGTCGGGGTGTTCGGGCCCGAAGGCGACCTGGCCATGGTCCGCCCGGTGTCCCGAATAGCAGGAAGGTACGGAGTCCGGGAAGGGGTCGGTCGATGGTCGGGTTGCTACCGAAGACGTGGTAGCCGACCAAACTGGAGGGTGAAGCCGTGCCGGTGGAGTTCAACGAGGATGTACGAGAGCTGCTCGACGGGCGGAACTTCGCCACCGTGGCCACGCTGAACCCGGACGGTGGACCGCAGACCTCGGTGGTCTGGGTCGCCCGCGAGGGGGACACGGTGTTGTTCTCCACCACGGCCGGGCGGCAGAAGGCGCGCAATCTCACCCGTGACCCACGAATCAGCCTGACGGTCTTCGACACGGCCAACCCGTACCGGACGGTCGAGATCCGCGGCACGGTCGAGCTGACCGAGGACCCGGACAAGGCGTTGCCGCGTACGGTCTCGCAGAAGTACCTCGGCGAAGACCCGCCGCCGGAGCCGGACGACGTACTCCGGGTGGTCGTCCGGATCACGCCGCTGAAGGTTGTCGTCTTCTCCGTCTGACGAGAACTGCCCCCGACCGTACGCCGTCAGGCCATCGGCCCAGCCCGCGCCTCATGCCTTCCAGAGACGCGAGTGTCGTTCACGACTTTAGTCGAACTCCTCTTCCTCCAACGGTATTTCGTCGTACGGACCGAGAAACCGTTCGCCGTTGAAGTGCACCAAGTGCGTTGGCGCATCCCGGATCCACACATCGGTCTCCCAGGCGATGTCGACGGCAGCAGTCCGGAAGGTCGGCTTATCCGGGAAGGCAGTCACGAACACCAACCCGGGACGGCACCCAGCGAACAGGTTCCGCAGCTCATCAACCCGCTTCGCGTCCATCGGCCCAACCGACTGGTAGGCCTCCACGCACACCAACCAGTCTCGGTTGACGTCATGTAGGAGGACGTCGGGCATCTTGCCGTGCGGGTCGACCTTGATGCCGAGGTCCGCGAGGTACGCCTCTTCGTTCACGACCCACTTCGCACCCGTGTCGCCGAGGTACACGACCTTCGCACCGGGCGTGTAGTAGGCCGCGAAATCCTCTACTACGGCCGCGATCAAGGCGCTGTGCTTGCCAGCGCTGAGCATCACCTTAGACTCGTCCGGCAGCCGCACCGGCACCCGATGCCTCTCCCGCTCGGCGGCCCACCTGGTCCGAAGCGACCCAAGCTCCTGCTCGAACCGGGCCCGAGCGGCAGGCCAATCCGGCGTGCCGAAAGTCCGAAGCGCAGCAAGCGCGATCTCTGTCGGCCGGTACGAATAGACGCCGCTGTTCACCGCTCGGTCCGGCGCGTCGCTGTTAGCCTCAAGGATTCCCGCAGCCGTGAGCTGGTGCACACTGTTCTTGCGGACGCTCTCCCGGCTGTTTGGGGCATATCGAACTGGATCCTTCCGCCCCTTCTTCACCCAGGGGTAGTGCGTTGCCATCCAGTTCATGCTCTCGGTGATACCGAGCGTCTGCTGCCGTGCTGCTATCCACGGCCCTTCGGCGTCCAAGCCAAGCATGCTCAGAAGTACAAGAGCTGTGCGGACGTTCTGCTGGGGCGTAGGTAGCCCCAGCTGCTTCAACGCGCTTTGCGCCTCTCGAACACGGGCATTCTGCTCATCTTCCACAGACAAAGGGGGTGCTCCAAGGTCATGGGTATAGGTCTGGCACCACATCCTGCACTACTGCATCCACACAGCCAACGTTGACCGACTTCCCAACCTCCGATCCGATCTGGCGCAGCTGATCCAATGACGGATACCCGAGACTGCGCAGGTCGCCCGCATTGATCTGGGTGTGACCGCTGAACAGACGGACGAACTGGTCGACCGGCGTACTGTTCAGGAACGCCGTCAGACCGGCTGCGACCTCGGGATCCATTCCAGCGTTGTCGGCGTGGAAGACGTTCAGGTGGTTCTCGATCGCCACACGCGCACCCGGGACGTCACTCGGCAGGAGTAGCGCCGCGCTGACGCGCCTCGGCTCCTCCTTTGCGCTAAACCGCTTCACCAGCACATATACCCCGGATGGGAGCAGTAGTGATGTCGTACCGGCGTTGTCGGCCAGTGCGTTCGGCTTGCGGCCCGTCGGCATCGGCCAGCTGATGCGCCCAGCGCTCAGGTGCCCCGGATACAACAGCGGCACCGTGTCGGTGCCATGCTCGGCCCGCAGGTTCTCTCGGGTGCGGAAGTCCACGACGCGCCCGGTGCTGACCTTCAGCCCGAGATCGGCGAGCGACGCGGGTAGCTCAACCATCCGTTCGGCCAGCTTCAGCCCTGCGCCATCCGGTGTGATGTGGATGAATGATTGGGGGTCGCTCGGCCTAACCACCTGCCGGTATGGCACGTCGTGCGAGACCGGCTCGTCGGTGTACCCGTGGCTCGTCGAGATCCGCACAGTGCTCGGCTTGTCGCCAACGACCGCACGGAAGATCACGTTCTCCTGGAGTACCTCGCTGTCGGCGAACACGATGTTGCGCTTGTCGAAGACGTGCAGATTACACAACGCGGCCTTGCCCAGTAGTTCCTGTCGGAACTTGCGGAAGTACACCCCGTTCGCGAAGCTGCGCGGCGTGATGGCGATGAGCTGACCGCCGGGTGCGAGCAGCCGCAGCGCGAGCAGGACAAACGCCGCGTAGAGGTTCGTCGTCTGGACGCCTACGGGGTCCAGGATGGCGCGCTCGGGGCTGTCGGCGCGGATCCTGCGGTATGGCGGATTCAAGATCGCCAGATCGAACTGCGGGTCGGCGTCCGTCCGCAGCTGTTCGGCTGCCCAGGCAAGGAAGTCGTCGGTGCGCTGGTCGGTGGTGACCGGGTGCGCGTCGGCGCAGTCGGCGAGCGTGGCAGTCAGGTCGGCGTTGACGTTGGCGTCGACTTCGAACGTCGTCAAGTGCAGCTTCACGTCGGGTGCTTCGCGGGCAGCGCGGGCGACCAGCGCTGCGGTGAGCGACCCGGTGCCAGCGCCCGCGTCGAGGGTGCGGATGCTCTCCCTTGCAGGGATATCGGCGAGGCTGACGATCAGATTAGCGGCCGGCGCCGGCGTGAAGAACTGCCCGAGCTTTGTGCGCGTCGCGTCAGTGAGCTGCGCGCCGCAGGTGAGCCGACGTTGCTCTGCGCGCGCGATGAGGTCGTCGGGCGTGGTTGTCATGCGCTCAGTCTGCCAATTCGTACTGACAAGGAACGGTCCGGCCAGGAGTCGAGGTTACGCGTGTCTCAGGCCGGACACCGCGACCACGCCCAGAGGGCAACGAACGGCCAATGAGCTGCACTCGTCGACGCGCGCTAGCACTCGGCCGCACCCGTTGGTGAGCCGTACCCCGTAGGGTCGGAACCCGGGTCGTGTCTGGACCGTCGGCGGGCCGTCAGGCGCTGACCAATGTTAGCTACCGACGACCAGCAACGACGGACGAAACGCCAGGCCACCGCCCTGGCGAATAGCCCGACCAGGTGGGCGACGGACGAGTCGACCTGTACGCCGGATTCTGTGCCCGGCGGCACCGTTGCCGGTACCACCGGCGGCGGCCATCCATCTCGGCCTGCCGTTGCCGGCAGGCTCCAGCGGCCTACCCGCAGACATCGGGCGGGCAGCCCTCAAGCGTCTGCGCGGGCCGTCACCTCGCGGTGATGGCCCTGTCTTGGCCTTGCTCCGGGCGGGGTTTACCTAGCCACCCCGGTCACCCGGGGTGCTGGTGGGCTCTTACCCCACCGTTTCACCCTTACCGGGCGTGATCCGACGAGCTTAGCCAGCTCGGTAGACCTGCCCGGCGGTTTGTTTTCTGTGGCACTGTCCCGCGGGTCGCCCCGGGTTGCCGTTAACAACCGCCCTGCCCTGTGGAGTCCGGACGTTCCTCGGTGACGGGTTCGACCCCGTCGACGCGACCGCCCGGTCAACTCGTCCGTCGCCCGGCAAGTCTACTTGTCGACCGTGTCACAGAGCCGCCGGGAGTGAGGCGGTCCGTACCCGCACGATCGTTACGCTCGGCAGCGATGGATTTCCTCGACGCGGGCCTGCTGCTCGCCGCTGGGCTCGCCGCGGGCACCATCAACGCGGTTGCCGGTGGCGGGTCGCTGATCACGTTCCCGGCGCTGATCGCGATCGGTATGCCGCCGATCCAGGCTAACGTGACCAACTCCGTGTCGGTTTGTCCGGGTTACCTGGCGGCGGTCGCCGGCAGCAGGGACGATCTGCCCGCGTACCGGCGGTTGGTGCCGTTGGTTCCGACCGCCGCGCTGGGCGCCGTCGCCGGGGGTGCGCTGCTGCTGAACACGCCCGAGGGCGCGTTCGAGGTGATCGTTCCGATTCTGGTGCTCGGCGCGACGGCCGTACTGGCGTTCCAGGATCGGCTGCGCCGGCTGGTCGGGCATCCGGCGGACCTCGGCCCGCGCCGCCGTACGCTCACGCTCCAGGGCATGGTCGCGCTCGGTTCGGTGTACGGGGGCTACTTCGGTGCCGCCCTCGGCGTGATGCTGGTGGCCGGCCTCGCCCTGGTGTTGGACGAGACCCTGGCCCGGGTCAGCGCCCTCAAGAACGTGATCTCGGCGGTTGTCGGGCTGGCCACGGTCGCCATCTTCTCCGCGTTCGGGCCGGTCGACTGGGCCGCGGTCGCGATCATCGCGCCGGCCACCCTGGTCGGCGGTTACTTCGGCGCCCGGCTCGCCCGCCGGTTACCGCCCGCCGTGCTCAAGGGCGTGATCGTGGCCTTCGGTACGGCCATCGGCCTGCTCCTGATCTGACTCGGCAGTCGCTTGATCTGACCCGGCAGCCGCTTGACCTGACCCGGTGGCCGACCGTAGCAGCCGGCGCAGGGCCGACAGGTCCCCGTCGACCACGGCGGTCCCGTCCACGACGGAAGCATCCAGCCCGTTCGGGTCCGCAAGCAGGGCGTTGAGCGTACGGGGGTCGGTGCGGAGCGAGGCGTCCGGCCGGGCGGGTTCGCCGGGCTCGATCCGTACCTGGCCGGCGATCGTGCGGAGGGTCCACACGGGGCCGTCGAGTTCGAGACGGTAGGTGGTGGTGGGCGCCTCGGGGTCGAGGGTGGCGACGCAGCGCAGAAAGATCAGGACCGAGGTGGCGCTGAGTGTGGTCGGCTCGGGCGGGAGCGGGATCCGACCGCCCCAGTTGCCCAGCGCGAGCACGATCGGTTCCAGCCCCCGCCCCCACTCGGTCAGCTCGTACACCTGGGAGCCGGCCGGTGGTGGCAGTTGCCGGCGGCGAATGACACCGCGGGCGGCGAGTTCGCGGAGCCGGTCGGTCACCAGGTTCGAGCTTGCTCCGGACAGGCTCCGGCGCAGGTCGGAGAAGCGCTGCGGCCCGAGCAGCAGTTCGCGTACGACGAGCAGGGCCCATCGTTCCCCGACCACGTCGAGGGCGCGGGCAATCGTGCAGGCGTCCGCGTAGCTGCGGTTCGTCGGCACGGCCACCCCCTCGGTTCGTGCTGCGAAACTACAACGCGATGGTTGTTTTTCGCAACCACCATCGTTACGGTGACCGCCATGGGACAGCCAGTCGTGCATTTCGAGATCATCGGCACCGACCCGGAGCGGCTTCGCGCCTACTACGGAGGCCTGTTCGGGTGGGAGTTCGACACCGGCGGGCCGGTCTCGCCGGCCGTCTCCGAGCCGGGTAACTACGGGTTCGTCGAGGCCAGCCCGACGGGGATTCCGGGCGGGGTCGGTGGCGGCAGCGGCTACGCCGGCCACGTCGTCTTCTACGTCGGCGTACCCGATGTGGAAGCCGCGCTCCAGCGCGCCGAAAGTCTCGGCGGCACCCGCACGATGGGTCCCGACCGGGTGCCCGGTGGGAGCCTCGTGGTCGGCCACTTCACCGACCCGGAGGGACACCTGATCGGCGTCGCCGGCCCGGCATAAGCCGCCGGACCCCGACCGGACAGGCCCGTCAGCCGCCCGAGGTCCACGAGCGCAGCAGGCTCGCCGCGTCGACCGTACGCCGGTCCCGGTCACCGAAGATCTTTGTGCTGTCGGCGACGACCCGCTCCAGCATGGTCAGCCCCTCGGCGACCCGCCCGGTCTCGTGGTAGGCGATGGCGAGGTTCGCCCGCGCGGACAGGGTGTTCGGGTGCCGGTCGCCGAAGACCCGGTGACACTCGACGGCGACCCGTTCCACGATGGTGGTCGCCTCGGCCGTACGCCCGGCCTGCCGGTACGAGGCGGCGAGGTTCATCCGCGCGGTGACCGTGTCCGGGTGCCCGTCACCGAGCACCTGCTCGCTGTCGGCCAGCACCCGCTCGTGGATCACGATCGCCTCGGCGACCCGCCCGACCTCGCGGTAGCAGGTGGCGAGGTTGGCCAGCGCGCCGAGCGTACTCGGGTGCTGGTCACCGTGGACCCGCCGGAGGTCCCCGATCACCGACTCGATCATGGTGATCGCCTCGGCGACACGTCCGGTGTGGCGGTAGGACACGGCGAGGTTGGTCCGCGCGGTGAGGGCGTTCGGGTGTCCGGGGCCGAGTACCCGCGCGGTGTCCTCGACCATCCGTTCCTCGATGACGATCGCCTCGGCGAGACGTCCGGCCTGCCAGTAGGACAGGGCGAGGTCGGCCCGCGCGGTCAGCGTGTGCGGGTGCCGATCACCGAAGATCCGTTCCCGCTCGGCGACCACCCGCTCCTGGAGCACGATCGCCTCGTCCGTACGTCCGGCCTGTCGGTGTGCGTCGGCGAGGTGGATCCGGGCGGTGAGCGTATTCGGGTGCCGGTCGCCGAGGAGCTGTCCGAGCACGTCGGCCAGGTGTTGCCAGTAGCCGGCGGCGGCGTGGTGCAGGCCGGCGTCCAGCAGGCTTCCGCCGGCCCGGAGCAGCAGCAGGTGCGTGTTGGGCTGCCACAGGACGCCGACCCGGTGGTGGATGAGGATGTCCGTGTTGGACCGGAGCGCCGCCACCAGGTCGGCCTGCTGTGGGTGGGTGTCCGAGTCGGGCCAGGCGGTCAGCAGCGCGTCCGCGGCGGCCTGCATGGCGGCGTCCAACTCGGCCGGTGGGGTGGTTTCGCGGGCGGCCCGCGCGGTGAGCGCGTGGATGCGTACCGCCCGGGGGCCGGCTTGCGGGTCGTGGCTGGTCAGCCCGTAGCGGTGCAGCAGTCGCATGGCCGCGCGTGCCTGGGCGACGGTCACCCCGCCCGAACCGAGCAGGTCATAGCGGTTCAGGTAGGCGCTGACGTCCGGGTCGGTCCACAGGGTGTCGGGGTGCCCGGCCGGGTCGAGCACGGCGGCCAGGCGGAGGGCGGGCAGCGCCAGGCCGACCGGTGCGCAGTCCTGGGCGGCGTCGAGCGCGACGAGCAGGGTGGCGGCGATCGAGCGGTTCCAGCCGCTGGGGTCGGTGTTCGCGGGCATCACCGCGTCGAGGTGCGACCGTCGGTCGCCGAACAGCCCGAGGTACGCCGCACAGCCCACCGACTCGTTGATCATGTACGCGGCCGCGTGGGACAGCGCCAGCGGCAGGTGCCCCAGCGCCTCGGCGAGCGGGGCGGCTCCGGCGTCGAGCAGTTGCGGCGCCCCGGCGGTCCGGAACCGCTCGGTGAGGTACGCGTTCGACTCGGTCTCGTCGTAGACGTCCACCTCGATCACCGTACGGCCGCCGTCGGAGAGCACCGCCTCGCGGCGGCGGGTGGTGGCCAGCACCCGGCCGGCACCGGTGTGGCTCACCGGCCACCACCGGCCGATCCGCTCGGGCTCGGTGATGTCGTCGAGCACGACCAGCCAGGTTCGCTCGGTGGTGGCCAGCCAGTCCAGCAGCGCCCGCGCGTCCGCCTGCGGATCGGAGCCGTCGGCACCCGGCGCCTGGATCCGCGCGGCGGTCTGGGCGTACGCGGCCACCACCGAGTCGGTCCCGGTGGCATTGACCCAGACCACCAGTTCGACACCGGTACGCAGCGCCTCGGCGGCGTAGGAGGCGGCGAGCTGTGACTTGCCGACCCCACCGCCACCGGCCAGGACCTGGGTCAGCACGGTCGCGGACGTACCGGCGAGCCCGGCCTCGATCCTGGCCCGTAACCCCGCCCGTTCCTGGTACGCCGACGCCAGTGTGGGCACGGCTCCCACCCGTTGCGGCCAGGACACCGGCGGGCGGGGCCTCAGGTAGAAGGTGTTCTGCTGGTTGCCGAAGCCACCCTGGTTGACCTGCAACCCCTGCGCGGCGGCCGCGTCGACCAGGAACGACGCCGACGGTTCCGGCTCGGGCGCACCGGTGGGCATGCTGTGGCCACTTCCTCGCTCGCTCGACCGACCATCGACGCCAAACCCTCCCACCCCTCCCCCACCCCTGCCAACCCCACCATCCCGTCGTCGATCATGAAGTTAGCGACGTTTTCCGGCCCGATCCGTGTCGCTAACTTCATGATCAACGGAGGGTGGGGTGGGGGTGGGGCGTTGGGTGGGGAAGGGTTTGCGGGGGGTGTGTTCGTCGGCGAAGTAGTCGTCTCGGGTGGTGCCGTCGGGGCCCTCGGTGATGTGCAGAGCGCGCAGGGCTACGGTGAGCAGGGCGGCGACCAGGAGGTTGGCCGCTACGGCGACCAGTCCGACGTAGATGGTCTTCGGGGTGTCGAGGCCGAACTTCTCCAGCGCGAAGTTGGAGCCGCCGAAGTGGGCACGGGTGCCGGCGGCGTTCGGGATCTGGTAGAGCATCCACATGCCCAGCCCCATGCCGGCGGCCCAGCCGGCGATCAGGGCACCCCGGTGGAACCAGCGGGTGTAGAGGCCGAGCGCCACCGCCGGCAGCGTCTGGAGGATGATCACGCCGCCGATGAGTTGCAGGTCGATCGAGAACTGCGGATCGAGGAAGACGATGCAGGCGACCGCGCCGACCTTCACCACCAGGGAGGCGATCTTCGAGACGTTCGCCTCCTGGGCCGGGGAGGCGTCCCGCTTCAGGTACTCCTTGTAGATGTTGCGGGTGAACAGGTTCGCCGCGGCGATCGACATGATGGCGGCCGGGACCAGGGCGCCGATGCCGATCGCGGCGAACGCGATGCCGGCGAACCAGCTCGGGAACTGAGACTCGAACAGCAGCGGGACGACGGTGTTGTTGTCGACGCTGCCCTCGGTGGCGCCGGGCAGCGGCTTCACCCCGGCCGCGATGGCCATGTAGCCGAGCAGCGCGATCAGCCCGAGCAGCAGGCTGTAGGCGGGCAGCGCGGACATGTTCCGCTTGATCACGTCCCGGTTTCTGCTGGCCAGGATGCCGGTGATGCTGTGCGGGTAGAGGAACAGCGCGAGCGCGGAGCCGAGCGCGAGGGTGACGTACTGGATCTGGTTGTTGGGGTTGAGCAGCACGCCGTCACCCGGCGCGGCGCTCGCGTCGAACTTGGCGTCCGCGGCGTCGAAGATCTCCCCCCAACCCCCCAACCTGTACGGCAAATAGACGATCGCCACCAGGATCACTATGTAGATCAGGATGTCCTTGACGAAGGCGATCAGTGCCGGTGCGCGCAGTCCGGACTGGTAGGTGTAGGCGGCGAGGATGGCGAAGGCGACGATGATCGGCAGGTGCCGGGCGACGGTGCTCTCCCCGGTCACGCCCATCGTCTTGAGCACCGCCTCGATGCCGACGAGTTGCAGCGCGATGTAGGGCATGGTGGCGACGATGCCGGTGATCGCGATCAGCAGGGCGAGCAGTGGTGACCCGAACCGGGTGCGGACGAAGTCGGCCGGGGTGACGAAGCCGTGCCGGTGCGACACCGACCAGAGCCGGACCACCACCAGGAAGATCAACGGATAGACGATGATCGTGTACGGCACCGCGAAGAAACCGGCCGCACCCGCTCCGAACAGCAGTGCCGGTACGGCGACGAAGGTGTACGCGGTGTAGAGGTCCCCGCCGACCAGGAACCAGGTGATCCAGCCGCCGAAGCTGCGCCCGCCCAGCCCCCACTCGTCCAGGTGGGCCATGTCCTTCGGTGCCCGCCACCGGGCGGCGACGAAGCCCATGCCGCTGACCAGTAGGAACAGCGCGCTGAAGATGATGATCTCAGTCAGATGGTCACGCCACACGTGCGCTCACCCCCGCCGCTTCGTGAGCTGGTAGACCACCGTCGTGGTGGTGACGCCGAGCAGGATGAAGGCCAGTTGCAGCCAGTAGAAGACGGGGAAGCCGAACAGCCTGGGTGAGTCCTGGTTGAACAGTGGCGTGGCCAGCGGCACCACGATCGGCAGGAAGAGCAGCCAGTTCCACGGGCTGCGGTCGCCGGCCTTCGACTCCACCACCGGCACCGGGTCGGGGGCGCCGACCGGATCCGGTGGGTCCGCCGTACCGGGGTTGGCCGATTCTGGTTCGCTCATCGCACACCTCCACCAGCGTCGTCATCCGTACGCGGGCGGAGGTTATCGAGGCTGTGACTGCCGTCACGTACCGATAGCGGCGGTGGTGCGCCGAACGGTGAGCATGCTGCGCCGAACGGCCGATACGGCGACTGCCCCGCCGACCGGGTGGTCGACGGGGCAGTCGGTGGAACAGGTGCAGGTGGCGACGCTTTCCCAGGGGCTCAGAAGGTCCAGAGTCCGAGGGAGAGGGCACGGGTCAGCGACGCGTTGTCGTCGTCACCGTCGAGCGACCAGATCATCGCCCCGCCAAGCCCCTCCTTGCGAATGTAGAGCGCCTTCTGGAGCAGCACCGCCGGGTCGTCGTACGTCCAGAGGGTGGTGCCGTCGAACAGCCAGGCGTGCCCGGCGCGCAGGTCGCGGTGCACGGTGTAGCCGTTGCCGGCCAGGTTCTTCAGCACCTTGTAGTCCTCGTACCCGGCCTCGAAGGTGGCCGGTGCCGCGCCGGTCGCGGGCCCGAAGAGCCCGTTGCCACCGCCGGTGATCCCGGTCCAACCACGACCGTAGTACGGCACACCCAGCACCAGCTTGCGGGCCGGCGCACCCCGGTCGAGCCAGGTGTCGATCGCGACCTCGACGGAGAAGTCCGGGTTGTCCGGCGCGCCCGCCGGCACCCGCAGCGCGGACTGCTGGTTGGCGCGGGCGTCCCAGCCACCGTGGAAGTCGTAGCCCTGCACGGTCGCGAAGTCGAGGTACTTGAAGATCTTGTTGCCTTCGAAGCCGGCGTCGATGGTGGCCGGGGCGGCCGGCAGGAACGCGGTCAGCTCGTAGTGCTCGCGCTTCTGCTTGCCGTACGCGTCGAGCTGCTTGCGGAACTCGGCGAGCAGTTTGGTGAAGTTCTGCTTGTCGTCCGGGCGGATCACGTTGCCCGGCTCACCGGCCGAACCCGGCCACTCCCAGTCCAGGTCGATGCCGTCGAAGACGCCGGCCGCCGCGCCGGGGGCGGTGCCCGGCAGGTTGCCCCTGAGGTAGAGGTCGATGCAGGAGGAGACGAACTTCTTGCGCGCCGCGTCGGTCGCGGCGGCGTTCGAGAAGTACGTCGACCAGCTCCAGCCGCCGAGTGAGATCAGCACCCGCAGGTCGCGGTGCTTCGCCTTGAGCTTGGCGAGCTGGTTGAAGTTGCCGTTCAGCGCCTGGCCGGGCGCGTCGGCGACCCCGTCCACGCTTTCCTGCGCCGGCACCGGCCGCTGGTAGTCGGCCCAGGCGTCGCCCTCGCCCGGCCCGCCGTCCACATAGCACCGGCCGTCCTCGGAGACGTTGCCGAACGCGTAGTTGACGTGGGTGAGGCGGGCGGCGGCACCGGAGGTGTCGAGCCTCTTGACCGGGAAGGCCCGGCCGTAGATGCCCCACTGGGTGAAGTAGCCGACCTTGTAGTAGCCGTCCGAGCGCCGGTCGTTGCCGGTGGCGTTCGCGGCGGTCGGCGGAGCGGCGGTAAGCAGTAGGGACGCGGTGACAACAAGGACACCGAGTCGGCGGGCGATGCGGTTATTCATCCACACTCCTGAGGAGCCGTGATCTGTAAGGAAACCTTGCAGATCGATGATCTGCTGATCACCTGCTGCGGTCAAGCCCTGACTCTGGCATGCTGGTCGCGTGCCGAGGTTCCCCTCGTACGACGCGACCGAGTTGACCTTTCACGTGCACGGGGCCGGGCCACCGCTGGTCTGTCTACCGGGCGGCCCCGGACGCGCGTCGTCCTATCTGGACGATCTCGGCGGACTCTCCGCCCACCGGACTCTGATCATGTTGGACCACCGGGGCACCGGCGAGTCCGAGGTGCCGGCCGACCCGACCAGCTACCGGTGCGACCGGTTGGTCGACGACGTCGAGGCACTGCGACAGCACCTCCGGCTGGACCGGATGAGCCTGCTCGGCCACTCCACCGGTGGCGACCTGGCGCAGCTCTACGCCGCCCGGTTCCCGGACCGGCTGGACCGGCTACTGCTGATCACCCCGGCGCTGCGGGCCACCGGCACCGAACCGCTCGGGCTGGACGACGCGCTCGCCGCCCGCGCCGGCGAATGGTGGTACCAGGGCGCCCGCGCGGCCCGAGCCACCTGGCAGGAGGCGGCGGCCGGCGGGGCGAGCCTGGCCGACACCGCCGCGCTCCGGCTCGCCGCCGCCCCATTCAGCTACGGCCGCTGGGACGAACGGGCCCGCTCCCACCGCGAGGCCGACGCCTGGGAACGCGCCGACCCGGCAACCGACGGCTTCTACGCCGACTTCGAGCCGGACACCGGACTGGTCAGGGCGGCGCTCGCCGCCCTCGACGTACCGGTGCTGGTGCTCGCCGGCGCACTGGACCCGATGCCGGCGCCGGCCGCCGCGCGGGCGCTCGCCGACCTGTTCCCACACAGCGAACTCGTGGTGCAGGACCGAGTCGGCCACTACCCCTGGGTGGACGACGCGCACACCTTCGCCCAGCTCGTGCTCACCTTCCTCACCCGGACCACCGTCCGCCGTTGACCTGTCGGGTCAGGTGGTGGCCAGGTGCGCGGTGTCGTTGACGGTGCGTACGGCCACGCCGCCGTCGGGCCAGAAGTCGACGACGGACAGTCCGGCCGGCTCCAGGTAGAGGCGGTGCAGGAACGCGTCCCCGGCCGCGAGCGCGTCCCGGAGCAGGATCTTCAACGGCGACACGTGCGAGACCACCACCACCGTCTCCCCCGGGTACGCGGCCAGCAACGCGGCCACCATCCGGCGTACCCGGGTGGTCACCGCGCGGAACGACTCCCCGCCCGGCGGGGCGACGCTCGGCGAGGCCAGCCAGGCGTTCATCTCACCCGGCCAGCGCGCCTGCACCTCGGCGAAGGTGTGCCCCTC
This sequence comes from Micromonospora sp. NBC_01699, assembly GCF_036250065.1. NCBI lineage: Bacteria > Bacillati > Actinomycetota > Actinomycetes > Micromonosporales > Micromonosporaceae > Micromonospora > Micromonospora sp. NBC_01699. The sequence continues at coordinate 6,153,612 of NZ_CP109199.1, forward strand.
CCAGGCGCCGAAGTCGCACTCGATCAGGTCCGGCTCGATCGCCACCGGCTTGCCGCCGAGCTGACCCGCGATGGTCGCGGCGGTGGCCGTACAGCGGGAAAGCGGTGAGCTGACCACTGCCGCGACGGCGGGTGCCAGCCCGGCCACCCGGAACGCCGCCGCCCGCGCCTGGGCCAGGCCGCGTTCGGAGAGCGGCACGTCGCCCCGGCCCGAGTAGCGGCGTTGCGCGGTCCGCTCGGTCTCGCCGTGCCGGACCAGCAGCAGCCGGGTGGCGGTCGACGCCGGCCTCGGCTCCCACGAACTCCGGGCGGTCGAACCCTGCGCGGCGACCTCCCGCGCGCGGGCGCGGTCGGAGGCGTCCGGTCCGGCCGAGGCACCGGCCTCGACCACCGCCGGCTTGCCCGCGGCCAGGTCCATCGCCGCGTTCGCCAGGGCGTCCGCGTGCCGGTTCTGCTCCCGGGGAATCCACTGGTACCGCACCGACTCGAACTTGCGGACCAGCACCGCCGCCTGCGCCGCCAGCGGGCGCAGCCCGTGGTTCTTGATCTGCCAGCGGCCGGACATCTGCTCGATCACCAGCTTGGAGTCCATCCGTACGTCGATCTCGGCGGCCCCGAGTTCGACGCCGGCCTCCAGACCGGCGATCAGGCCCCGGTACTCGGCGACGTTGTTGGTGGCCACCCCGATCGACTCGGACCGCTCGGCCAGCACCTCGCCGGACTCGGCGTCCCGGACCACGGCACCGAAGCCGGCCGGGCCCGGGTTGCCCCGCGCCCCGCCGTCGGCCTCCATCACCACCCGCAGCCGGCGGCTCACCGGAGCACCCGACCCACGGGTTCCGGCGGGCCGGCGACCGCGCGCCGGTCGGACACGGTCACAACCCCGACTCGGTGGTGCGGACCATGATCCGCCGGCACTCCTCGCAGCGCACCACCTCGTCCGCTGCCGACGCCCGGATCCGGGCCAGGTCCGCGCCGTAGAGCTCCAGCCGGCAGCCGCCGCACCGGCCCTGGGTGAACAGCGCCGCGCCGAGCCCGCCGGACGTCTCGCGGATCTTGTCGTAGAGGGCCACCAGGTCGGCCGGCAGGTCCGCCGAGAGCGGCTGCCGCGCGCCGAGCTTGAACTGCTCCTCCTTGGCGATGTCGGCCAGCGCCTGGGTACGCCGCTGCTCGGTCGCCTCGCGGGTCTCCCGGGTGCTGGCCAACCGCTGCTCGATCCCGTCGAGTACGCCCTGGGCGGTCTCCCGCTGCTCCATCAGCTCCAGCTCGCCGTCCTCCAGCTCGCTCTGCCGCCGGTTGAGCGAGTTGAGCTCGTGTTGCAGCGCCTCCAGCTCGCGGGCCGGGCCGGAGCCGACGGTCAACCTGGCCTGGTCCCGGTCCTTACGGGCCCGAACCTGGTCGATGTCCTTCTCCATCCGGTTGATGTCCCGGTCGAAGTCGTCGACCGCCACCTGGGCGCGTACCCGCTCGTCCTCCAGCGCGGAGAGCTGCCGGGCCAGCGCCTCCAGCTCCGCGATCTCCGGCAGGATGCGGCGCCGGTGGGCGAGCTGGGCGAGCGCGGTGTCGATCGCCTGCAAATCCAGCAGGCGGCGCTGCTCTTGCGGGTTGGCCTTCACAGAAGGTGCTCCTTGTCCACGGGGGATGCGGCGTGCGCGGGAGGTACGGCGGCCACAGCCGGAGGTACGGGGGTGACGGTCGACGCGGGCGCGCCGGGGGACGGCGATCCGGCCCGGACCGTCCACGGGTCGGTGTCCAGGTCGGACACGTACGCGGTGACGGGCAGGTGTTCCCGCAGGTGGGTTGCGAGGTCGTCCAACCAGGGACGCTCGGTCGCCCAGTGGGCGGCGTCCAGCAGGACCGGGCCGCCCTCGGCGAGGTATTCGCTGGCGGGGTGGTGACGCAGGTCCGCGGTGAGGAAGGCGTCCACCCCGGCGGTACGGGCGTCGTCGAGGTACCCGTCGCCCGCGCCGCCACTGACCGCGACGGTGTGGATCACGCGGCCCGGGTCACCGGCGGCGCGTACGCCCCAGGTGGTGGGCGGCAGCGCGGCGGCCGCCCACCGGGTCAGGTCGGTCAGGGTCATCGGTCGGGGCAGCCGGCCGATCCGGCCGATGCCGCGTCCCGCTCCCGCCGCCGGTCCGGTGGCCGGGCGCAGCGGGCGCAGGTCGGTCAGGCCGAGCCGGGCGGCGAGCGCGTCGGAGACGCCGGGGTCGGCGACGTCGGCGTTGGTGTGCGCCACGTAGAGGGCGACGTCGTTTTTGATCAACTGGTGCACGATCCGACCCTTGTACGTGGTCGCCGCCACCGACGACACCCCGCGCAGCAGCAGCGGGTGGTGGGCGACGATCAGGTCCGCCCCCCGGGCCAGCGCCTCGGCGACGGTCTCCGGCACGCAGTCGACCACGCAGGCGACCCGGCGTACGGGCGCCTCGGGGTCGCCGAGCACCAACCCGACCCGATCCCACTGCTCGGCCCAGGCCGGCGGGTAACGACGGTCCAGCGCGGCCACCACTTCGGCCACGCTCGGCGTCTCGGATCCAGTTGTCCCCACGGCGGCCCAGCTTACCGGCGTCGGCCCGCCGACCGTGTCGCCGGCTCGACCGGCCCGGCGGGTCCACCCGGTCGGGCCGGCGGACCGGGCCCGACCGATGCCGCACCGGCCCGGCCGCGGGTGGCGGCCGGGCCGGGCAGCGGGCTCAGCCGGGGCGGCCGTTGACGGCGCATCCGGTCCGCAGGGCGTCCAGGCCCAGCTCCCAGGGGTACTGGTCGAGGTAACGCGTACCGCCACCGGGCGGGAACGGCGGCAGCACGTCGTCGCCGAACAGGACCGTCACGTCCCAGCCGCGCAGCCGGTCCAGGCTGGCCCGGAAGGCCGGGTGGGTGGCCATGGCCGCGTTCGTGAACGGCATCGCCACTATCGGCAACCCCAGCCCCTGCCCCTCGACCAGCAGCCCGAGGGCGAGGCTGTCGGTGATGCCGACCGCCCACTTGTTGATCGTGTTGACCGTCGCCGGGGCGACGATCATGGCGTCGGCCGGCGGCAGCAAATCCGGATCGGCCGGCTGTTTGTACGCCGACCGGACCGGATAGCCGGTCTGTGCCTCAATCGCCGGTACGTCGAGGAACTTGCGCCCGTCCGGCGTGCTGACCACGCAGACCACCCAGTCGTCCCGCTGGGCGAGCGTCACCAGCCGGCCGACGTGCCCGGCCAGCGGGGACCCACAGGTGATCACGTAGAGGACTCGTTCTCGCGGCAGGCCGGTCATCCGGCCACCGGCCCGTTCATATGCCGACACCCATGTGCCCAGCCAACTCCGCAATCGGCGCGGGCGGCGCACCACGTGTGCGACGCAGGATGTCGGACATCACCTCGTGGGCGATCGGCCGGCAGCGGATCTCCGAGGGGGCCAGCCGGTCGCCGTCGACCAGCATCTCGCCGGCGCTGTGCACGTCGCCGATCTGGGCGAAGCCCCGGGCGATGTCGAGCAGGTGGTGGGCCCGCCGTTCGGGCAGCAGGGCGGCGAAGCGCCGCTTGTCGATCCGCCGCTCGTGGGTCTCCACCGCCTCCCGGCCCTCGCCCAGCTCCACCGCCGCCGCCGCCCGGTGCAACTCCAGGTTGGTCGGGCCGAAGCTGGTCCAGTAGTGGTTCTGGTCGGAGCCGAGGGCGGTGGACGCCTCCTGGGCGCCCCGGATCAGGTCCCGCACGGTGGCGCTGTCGCCCAGCCGGGCGGCGGCCATCGCCGCCTGGAGCAGCAGCATCCCGTAGACCGAGAGCCGGTCCGGTGCGTCTCCGTTGGTGCCGCCGGGCGCGAGCCGGTTGGCGATGTTGATGTTGACCTCCAGCGCCGAGCGGGCCCGACCGAGGGCGAGCAGCGCGTTGCCGACCCGGTAGGTGGCGACCCCGGCCAGCAACGGGTCGTCGGCGCGTACGGAGACGGCCATCGAGCGGTCGGCGGCGAGCCAGGCCAGCTCGTGCTCGCCCACCTTGCGCAGGACCGAGGAGGCGATCTGGTAGACCTGCCCGAGCAGGCTCGCGGCGAGCTGCCCGTCGTCGCCGGTGTAGTACGCGTCCGCCGCCTGGGCGTCGCGCAGCAGCTTCGGCAGCGCCCGGGTCAGTACGCCGTAGCGCGCGTACTGGTAGGTCAGCCAGGCGTGGCTGACCGCCTTGCGGAACTCGCTCAGGACGGGCGGCACCACCTGTGCGTCGAAGTACTTGCTCATCGAGACGTACCGCTCCAGGGCGGCCCGGATCTCCTCGATCTCGACCTCGTCGATGCAGTTCATCGCATCGGTACGCCGTTGCGGGTCCTTGCCGAGCAGTAGCTGCACGTCGATGGTGAGCACGTCGGCGATCTCGTAGAGGACGGAGAACTTGTCCAGCCGTCTCACCCCGCGTTCGACCTTGTCGACCCAGCTCTTGGACTTGCCGAGTCGATCGGCGAAGACCTGCTGGGACAGCTTTCGTCGACCACGCCAATAGGCGACGCGGCGCCCGATGGGCAGCTCGTCCACGTCCGTTCCTCCCCATATCTGCCATGCCGGCGGTCCGGGCCGGCGAGCCTGTCGGGTGTTGCGGGTGCTCGCTGTTCAGATGTGCGTTCTGGTGAGCAAGAGGGTGTTGTGGGTATTTCGGGCCGATTTGCGACTGCCGCACAGTCTGTGCGGCAGCCCGACCGTCGATGCTCGTACTTTTCGATGCAAGTTGCAGCTGGCTTTATGCCAGAAGCAACGAACACGCCCGGCACCGGTGACGGTGCCACCCCACCGATCTCACCGGGATCGGTCCCGAGAGGAGCTACCTGCCATGTGGGGGACTACCCGACCACCCATCACCCGCCTGACGACGTTGGAACGGGTACGCCTGCGGCGCGTGGCCGTCCGGTACGCCATGCACGGCTGGGAGGTCACCCCCGGTGCCTTCCTCAACCGGCAGCGCTTCGTCTGCGGCCGGGCCGGCTGCCCCACCACCGGCTGCCACCCCGCCCTGGAGGAGTGGGAGGGAGCCGCCAGCTCCGACCCGGCCCGGGTCGGCGCCTGGTGGCGGGTCCGGCCGCACGCCGTACTGCTCGCCACCGGGTACACCTTCGACGTGCTGGAGGTGCCGGCGTACCTGGGCCGACACGTGCTCGACGCCTCCCGGCCGCACCACGGCGTCACCGTTCCCGGCCTCGACCGGGTCCGCGGGCCGGTCGCGCTCACCCCCGGCGGGCGGTGGATGTTCCTGGTCCGCCCCGGCGACCCGCTCCGGCCGGAACTCGACCAGTGCCTCTACGTCGTCCGGCACGGCCCCGGCTCGTGGATCCCCGCCCCACCGACCCGGCTGCCCGAGGGAACCGTGCGCTGGGTGGTGCCACCGGAGGAGGCCCGCTGGCAGCTGCCCGAGTCGTACGCCGTACAGGAACTGCTGGTCGACGCCCTTCAGGCGCACACCCCGGCGATCCCGGTCGCCCTGCTGCCCGGCCGGCTGCCGGCTCCCCGGCGGGGCTACTGAACCAGCGCGACGCGTCGCCCCGGCCTCCCGCAGCGGTCCCGGCGAGTCGGCGCGCGACAGACGACGACCGGCCGTGGCCGCGGTCGTTAACGCAGGTAGCACAGCCGAGGCCGGTACCGCAAGAGGCGAATCGGACCGGCGCGCACACGGGGGATGAGATGCGACCTGACAACCTGCCGCCGGCTCCCGGCGGCCCGGACGGAACGGAACCGGACAGCGGCTCACCGCCGTGCCGGTGGGCGGGAACCCGACCGAAGGGGTCCCGCCCCGGCGGCTCCCGACCGACGGGCTCTCGACCGGCCGGCACCCATCGACCCGTACGCTGAACCGACCCGGCACGTACGTCAGTCCGTGATCGGCAGGCGGTCGGACCGGGGCGTACGCCGGTCGTCGGTGACCACCGCCCACTCGTGACCGGACAGCCGGCCGAGCCAGCCGATTCCGGCCTGCCCCATCGCCAGCGCCGCGGTGGCGTACGCGTCGGCGACACCGAGGTCGGTGCCGACCACCGTCACCGAACGCAGGCCCCGGGCCGGTGTGCCCCGGCGCGGGTCGAGCACGTGGTGTCCCCGCTCGTAGACGCCGGAGGTGGCCACCGCCAGGTCGGTGCCGTGCAACACCAGCGCCACCCGGTCCGGGTCCCACGGGTCCTGCACCCCGACCCGCCACGGTTCACCGGTGCCGGATCGGCCCCGGACCCGGACATCGCCACCGGCGTTCACGCAGTGGTTGGGCGCCCCGGCGGCCAGCAACCGGTCCGAGGCGACCTGCGCCGCCCAGCCCTTCACGTACCCGGACGGGTCGAACCGGCCGGTGGCGTACGCGTCGAAGAAACCGTCGGTGTCGCCCCACAGGTCGGCGCAGCGTTCCAGGGTGGCCCGCAGGTCGGCCGACGCCCCGGAGAGCAGCACCTCGCCCCGGTCGAACCGGCTCACCTCGCTGTCGGCCCTGAACGTGCTGAACCGCCGGTCGACCTCGCGCATCCAGTCGAAGACCATCTCGGCGAGCTGGTCGAGGCGGGCCCCGGGCAGGTCGTCGGCGAGGTCGAGGCTGATCGCCGTACCCATGACGAACTCGACCCGGCGGTGTCCCGGCCTGGTCCGCACGCTGGTCACGCCGACCTCACATCCTGTCCAGCGCGGCCTGCAACGACCGCCGGTACGCCGAACTCGTCGCGGTGGCGCCGCTGATCGTGTCCGGCAGCCGGCCCTGGTTCGCCGCCGTGACCGCCTGCCCACCGGTCCCGCTGTACGCCCGGTCCACCTGGTCGCTCTTGCCGGAGGAGGTGGCTGTCTCGCCCGGCAACTCCAGCGCGGTGACGTTGGTGATCCGGTCGCCGGAGACGGTGATCTGCACCTGGACCAGGCCGAAGTCGGCCGCGGTCGCCACCGAACCGTCGATCTTGCGCGGCCCGCTCGGCGGCGGGGGTGCCTTGGTGGTGGTCGCTCCCCCACCGGTCGGCGCCTTCGACGTCGGCCTGCCGCTCGGCGTCTTCGACCGGCCGGGCGACCCGCTCGGCGCACCCGGCGCGGCACCGGACACCGTCGGCACCGGCCCGCCACCGGCCGGATCCGGGGTCGGCTCCGGCGGGGCGCCGGCACTCGGGTCGGTCGACGCACCCGCCGGCCCAACCGGTACGTCCTGGGCGGTCGCGGTCGTCGCCGGCCCGCCCTTGAGCACCACCAGCAGGGTGGTGCTCGCGGCGAGGCCGGTGATGCCGAGGATGGCGCGACGCAACGGGAGAACCTTCCGTCAGAGTTCGAACGTGGCCAGGTGGATCTGCCGGCGCGGCACCCCGGCGCGGCGCAGTGCCTTCACCGATTCGCGGACCAGACCCGGCGGACCGCACAGGTAGACGTCCCGGTCGGTCAGGTCCGGCACCAGTCGCCGCAGGCCACGGGCGGTGAGGATCTGCTGCGGGCCGGGATCGGCGCGGGAGCCGAGCACATACCACATCTCGGTCTCGCGGGCCTCGGCCAGCCAGTCCAGCTCGCGCCGGAGCAGCAGGTCGTCCGGGGTGCTGGCCCGGTAGATCAGCGCCGCACCGGGCGGCAACTCCTCCAGCAGGGCCCGGATCGGCGAGATCCCGCTCCCGCCGGCGATCAGCAACGCGCGTTCGGCGACCCGGTGCGCGGCGGTGAACGTACCGGACGGGCCGGACGCCCAGACCCGGGTGCCGGGAGACAGCCGGCGCAGTTCGGCGGTGTGCCCGCCGACGACCTTCACGGTCAACCGCAGCCAGCGGCCGTTGCGGGCGGCGGAGAGCGAGAACGGGTGCGACTGCCACCAGCGGCCGGCGGACAGGAACCGCCAGCGGAAGAACTGGCCGGCGAGCACCTGGAGTTTGTCCAGGTTCCGCCCGGTCAGGTAGATCGAGATGGTGTCCCGGCTCTCCGCCACCACGTCGGCGACCCGGAGCCGGTAGCGCAGGTTCAGCCACAGCGGGCTGACCACCCGACCCCAGAGCACGGCCGCGACCACCAGGGCGTACATGGCGATCCACCCGGTCCGCACCGGACCGGGCCGGAACAACTGCTGGCCGTACGTGAACTGGTGGCCGAAGCCGAGCAGCAGCACCGCGTAGCTGCTCAGGTGCAGGTAGTACCAGAACTCGTACGGCAGCGCGTTGCGGACGAACCGGACGCCGGTGAAGCCGAGCAGCACGATGATCGCGGCGGCGGCGAACGCGCCGACCATGTCCTCGTAGTCGCGCAGCAGCGTGGTCGCCTCGGCCAGCACCGTCTTGCCCTCGATCGCGGCGTAGCCGGCGAGGATCAGCCCGACGTGCGCCAGCACCGCGACGAACAGGGTGCCGCCGACGTCCCGGTGCCACCGGCTGAGCTGCTCGGCGCCGATCCACCGCTCCAGCGGGCGCAGCCGGCTCATCAGCAGCACCTGGACCAGCAGCAGGTAACCGGCGATCAGGCCGCTGATCCGGCCGGCGGCGGTCAGGGTGGCGAACTCGCTGTTCACCGAGCCGGGCGCGGTGTCCAGCCACCACGGCACCACGGCGGCCAGCAGGCCCACCCAGAGCAGGACCACCACCAGCCACCGACCGGCCGGCCCGCGCCGCCCCGGCACCTCCGCCGGTACGCCCGCGGCCCGCTCGGCCCGCGCCGGCCGGGACCGCCGGTTGTCGGGCCGGGGCGGCTCGTCGAGGTGCGGCAGGTCGTCGTAGCGGGACTGCTCGTCGTAGCGAGGCGGGTCGTCGTAGCGGGACTGGTCGGCGTAGGTGTACGGCTGCTGGCCACCGTCCGGGGAGTAGTCCCCGGAACGGTGGCCAGTCGAGGTCGACCAGGTTGTCACGCGTACAGCTTCACCGGGGTGAACGTCTGACGGGGGAACATCTTCTTCACCTCGGCGTCGGTCAGGTTGAAGCGGCCCTGGGCCACCGACCCGTACACGTTGAACATGTTGTTGAACTCGGGCACGTCACCGCTGTCGAGCTTGTCCAGCCCGTTCCAGGTGCCGAGCAGCGAACCGGCCAGCTTCTTGCCGGACAGGATGGTGACCACGCCACCGTGGCCGTGGTCGGTGCCGCCGCTGTTCGAGGCGACCCGGCGACCGAACTCGCTGCTGACAATGATGGTGACGTCGGCGGCCAGCGGGCCGAGGTCGGTGAAGAACGCCGCCATCCCCTTGGCCAGCTCGTTCAGCCGGTTGTGCAGCTGACCGCCGGCGGCCGTGCCCTGGTTCTCGTGGGTGTCGTAGCCGCCCATCCCGATGGTCGCCACGCGTACGTTGGCGCCGCCCTTGATCAGCTGGGCCAGCGTACGGAACGAGTTGCCGATGCCGGTGTACTCGGCCCCCTCGGCCGGGGCGTACGGCTTCGCCGCCAACTGCTGCGCGGTCTTCAGCGCGCCCAGCCCGGCGATCACCGACTCCTCCACCGGGTGGTTGATCCCGGTGAACAGGCCCTGGATGGCCTTGGCGGTGGCGTCCTTGAACCGGTTGTCGCCGTTGAAGCCGAGCGAGCCGACGTTGTTCAGCGACAGCGCGCCGTTGTTGCCGACCAGCGAGCGGGGCAGCGTGCTGCCGACGCCGACGCTGCGGAACGCGGTGCCCGGCCCGAGCGCGTCGACCAGGCTGTCCAGCCAGCCCCGGCCACCGGTCTCGTTCGGCAGGCCGCCCAGGTTGCAGGCGTCCGCGGCCTGGAAGTGGCTGCGCGACACCCGAGGATCGGAGGCGGCCGGTACGAAGCCGAGCTGGCCGGCGGTGAGGAACTTCTGCAACGGGGCGAACGCGCTGGTCAGCTTGAAGCCGCGGGCGAGCGCCAGCGAGTCGTTGCCGAGCAGCAGGTCGGGGCGGGCCTTGCTGAGCACCGGGTCGTTGTCCGGTGCGATCAGGCTCAGCCCGTCCAGCCCGCCGTAGAGGAAGACGTGGATCAGCGTGCCGCCGGGGGTGGCGGCGAACGACGCCTGGGTCGAGACGAACTGGGTGGTGGCCAGCGCGGTCACCGTGGCGGCGGCACCGGCGACGAACGTACGGCGGGTCACTCCCCGCCCGTCCTGCTGGGCCTCCTCCAGTTCGGACAGGTTGAGGAACTGCTCGCGTACGGCGGCGTTCTCGGCCGTCACCGCGGCGTGCTCGGCGCGCAGCACGGCCTCGGTCCGGTTCGGGGCGAGACTCCGCAGGTCGGGGCAGTCGGGGTGCAGGGGGTACGAGTGCACAGTCTTCTCCACTGTTAGCTCACCGGAGGTGGTGCTGGGGGGAGGCGAGAAGCGCCCGCGCGATGGCGGCGATCGCGCCGTTGAACGTGGCGTCGACCTTCGTCTCGGCGGTCACCCCGGCGATGCCGAGAATGAGGGCCTTCTCCTTGGCCGTCAGCTTCTGGTGCACCAGCCGCAGCGACAGAGCGTCGAGGTACGCGCCCGCGGTGGCCGGCGGGGCCGCCACCAGCTTTTCCGGCTTGACGTAGGAGAAGACCTTGCGGTTGCCGTTGATCACGTCGTGGGCTTCGTTCCAGCCGTTGACCATGGTCCCGGCGGAGGTCCAGGCGACGTAGACGTCCGGGTAGCCGTTCGGGGTGGAGAGGCCGGCCGGGAACTGGCCCAGTTCCTCCATCTTGTTCTTGAGCTGGCTCAGCCCGTCCGCGAACGGGGAACGCCGCAGGTCGGCCCGCTTCTGGTACTCCGGCGACGGGTCCGGGGACATGCCGAGCACCCGGTACGTGGAGACCAGGTACTCCATCGGGCGGCGTACCTTCTGGCCGACCGCGCCCCAGAACTCGGTGGAGCTGAACAGCGTCATCAGGGTCGGCTTGATCGCGCCCTTGTTCGCCGTGTACGTCTTGGCCAGCCGCTCGACCAGCGACTTCGGCGGGGTGTCCGAGACGAACCGGGTGGCCAGGCTCTGCGCGATGTAGTTGGCGGTCGACTTGTGCAGGGCGAGGTGCCGCAGGTACGCCTTGATCACCGCCTCGCCACCCTCGGCCGAGCTGTTGTCGCTCTTGAAGCCGAGGATGCTGACCTTGCCGACGTAGTGCCGGTTGGCCCGGTAGACGTACTCGTCCTTGTCGACGCCGAGGCCGGTCTGGAGCATCGCGGCCTGCCGGACGTCCATCTCGGTGTAGCCGCCGTCGACGCCGACCGAGTACAGCTCCAGGTTCTCCCGGGCCAGGTTCTCGTTGATCGCGTCCTTGTGCGACTCGTGCTGGTTCAGGTAGACGATCAGCGCGGGGTGGGTGTTCGCGGCCACCAGCATGTCGGCGTAGTTGCCCAGCGCGTGCTTGCGGATCACGTCCCGGTCGAACGTCGACCGGGTGATGTCGCCGCCGTCGAAGAACGCGGCGACGTGCAGGAAGTCGTTCCAGAAGTCGACCATGACCTCGAACAGCTGCCGGTCGGACCAGATCTGTCGGGCGACCGACGCCCAGACGAACTCGTTGTCGGAGTTGTCGACGTCCTTGACCGTCTCGCGGCGTTCCCGGAGCTGCTTGATGGACAGGTTCAGGGTGGGCAGCTCGGAGAGCTTCAGCTCGGCCTTGGTCGGCGCGATCTTCTCCGGAGCGAGCTGCCAGCGCAGCCACTCGTCGATGCCCATGGTCTTGATCTCGGCGAGCACCTTGGGGGTGGCGCCGAAGGTGGCCCGGGTGGCGAGGTGCCGGATCGGGTCCTTGGCCAGCACCGTCTTGACGGTCACCTCGGTCGCGGCCGCCGCGGCGGCCGGGCCGGCGAGCGTACGGCCGCTGGCGGGCGCGTTCTTCTTCAGCTCGGCGCCGGCCCGGGAGCCCATGTAGCTCTCGTTCTGCTCGGTGTAGGTACGCACCGTGCTCGGCTGCTGTCCACTGGGGCGGTCGGCGGTGCCGTCGGTGATCGCGGCCGCGGTGGCGTTGCCGTTGCCGTTGCCGAACGGGGTGTTGCCGAGGATCTTGTCCCCGAGGTCGGTGCCGCGCGCGGCGAACGCGATGGCACCGGCGCCGGCCACCGCCGCGGCCGCTCCGCTCAGCGTGACCAGGGCCCGCCGCCGGCCGACGTTGCGCCTGCCTGGCTCACCGTCGTCGTCCAGCTCGGGCAGCTGCGATCCGGCGTACGGGTCGCCCTGCGGCTGGAGTCCCTCCGGGCCGACCCACTGCGGGCCACGGGGGCCGCCCGCGCGGTGCTGCTCGGTCCACTGGTCGACGTACTGGTCGGGCTGCTGCCCGCGCCGCGGGTGGCCCGGCTGCGGCTGGCCGGGGTACTGCTGGTGACCCGCCGACTGCGGGTGGCGCGCGTCCGGGTACGCGTCGGAACCGGGAGCCGGGCGGCCGTACGGGGACTGGCCGGGCGCGGGCCGGTATCCGTCGGCACCGGGCTGGGGTCGACCGTCCCAAGGGCTGTCGTCACGCGATCGGCGTGGTGGCACATTCTGGTCAGCCATGTACCAATCCGTCTGCTGAGGCGCGTCGGACCCGGCCACATGAAACGGCGGGGGCGATGGTCCGGCGGCGCTTACTGAAGGGGGGTTGCTACGGCAAGGTAGCCAAGCCGCCGATCCGCTTCAAGGTCGGCGAAACCGCCCGCCAGCAGCCACTTAAGGCGTCACTCAGGGGAATCACCGGTGCGGGGTTTCGCCCGGTCCGGGTCCCGACGGTCACCAGCAGCGCCAATGCCCGCCCACCGGCGGTTGAGCCCGGCTCCGTAACCTCCGGGTAGCACCGGGAGGGGATCAAAGGTAAAGACAAACTTAAGGTGGGAATAAGTAAAACCTGTGCCGATCCGAGAGTTGTACCGGCAGCGATCCGCGGCGATCGGCAGCGGGAGTGCAAGCGGCCCGGGATCGGGTATCCCCGCGCCGGACAGTTGACGCGTGAGGGGAAGGCTGCCGCCATGCTCAGCAAAGAGGATCAGCGTCGGTTCGACGAGATCACCCGCCAGCTGAGAATCAGCGACCCGGACTTCGTCGCCCGGCTCAGTGATCGTGTTCAGCACCGCCGGGGCAGGCTTCTGCTCCTGTTGACCGTCGTACTCTGGAGCGCCGTACCGGCCGTGGTGGTCATCGGCGGCTGGCTGGCGGCGGTGATAGCGCCGGTCGTGCTCGCCGCCGCCAGTGTGCTGGCCTGGCGGGTTCGCCGGTTGCACCATTGACCCGGTCGACCGCACCGGTCGTCACCACTGCGGCTGACCGCACCGGTGATCAGCGTTGCGGTCGGCCGAACCGGTCGTACGCCCGCCGGAGCCGTTCGACCAGGCCGGGGCCGCCGATCGGGGCACCGGGTGCGCCGAGCTGGCGCAGCAGCAGGTCGGGTTCGGTGGCCAGGATCGGCACCGGGTCCGGCAGCGGCACCGGTTGCTGCCAGTAGCGGTCGACCACGGCGGCCAGCGGCACGTCGGGCAGGTCGGCCAGGGCCAGCCCGGCACCGGCCACCGGCACCGCACCGGCCGGTGACCCGAGACCGGGCAGCGGCTCGGCCGGCGCAGCGACCGGGTACGCCTCCGGCGCCTCGTCGGCCGTCCGGTCGGCGGTGCCCGGCAGTCCGGCGCGCAGTTCCCGCAGCCGGTCGAGCAGTTCCTCACGGGTCCTGCCGCGCCAGTGCAGCAGTTGGAACGGGTCCGCGTCGAACGCCTCGGCGAGCAGGTAGAACGTGGCCGCGAGGTGCTTGCACGGCACGGCGAAATCCGGACAGTTGCAGCGCATCGCCAGGTCGCCGATGGCGGCCGGGAAGAGCGGGGCGTCCGCCTCGGCGAACACCCGTTCCAGCTCCGGCGGCAGATCCCCGGCCAGCAGTTGGGCGCTGAACAGCGCCTGACCGGCGAGCACCGTCTCGATCCGGCCCCAGACCGCCCCGGCGTACGGGTGCAGACCGACCGTCACCCGGTACGGCTTCGGCCGGGAGCCCTGCACCGCCGCCGTCACCAGCCCCGGCGTCACCTCCAGCGACAGCACCTGACCCGCGCGGGCGTACGCCCGGCCACGGGTGAGCCGGGTCCCGAGCGCGAACGACTCCAGTACGTCGACGAACTGGCGGGACCACCAGGACGCGCCGATCGACCCCCGGGCCGTACGCGCGCGCAGCCCGCCGTCGACCTTGCGGGGGCGCCCGTAGTCGGCGAACCGTCCGGATCCGCCGCCCTGCTCGCTCACTCGGCCACCGCCCCGGCCTCCAGCGCGAACAGTCCGCGCAGTTCCGAGGTGGACAGCTCGGTCACCCACTGCTCGCCGGTGCCGACGATCTTCGCGGCCAGCCCGCGCTTCTCGTTGATCATCGCGGCGATCTTCTCCTCGACGGTGCCGGCGCAGACGAACTTGCGTACCTGCACCGCGCGGCGCTGGCCGATCCGGAACGCCCGGTCGGTGGCCTGGTCCTCGACCGCCGGGTTCCACCAGCGGTCCACGTGCACCACGTGGTTGGCGGCGGTCAGGGTCAGCCCGGTGCCACCGGCCTTGATCGACAGGATGAACAGCGATGGGCCGCCGTCGGACTGGAACCGGGTCACCAGCGCGTCCCGCTCGGCCTTGGCGACGCCGCCGTGCAGGTAGAGCACCTCACGGCCGAGCCGGGCCGAGAGCTGCGCCCGGAGCATGTTGCCGAACTCGGCGTACTGGGTGAACAGCAGTGCCTTCTCCCCCGCCGCCAGCACCTCGTCCACGATCTCCTCCAGCCGGGCGAGCTTGCCCGACCGGCCGGTCAGCGCCGAGCCGTCGCGCAGCAGTTGCGCCGGATGGTTGCAGACCTGTTTGAGCTTGGTCATGGTGGCCAGCACCAGGCCGTGCCGCTCGATGCCCGTACTGGACTCGATCTTGGCCATCATGTCGTCGACCACGGCCTGGTAGAGCGAGCCCTGTTCGGCGGTGAGGTTGCAGAGCACCTCCATCTCCAGCTTCTCCGGCAGGTCGGAGATGATCGACCTGTCGGTCTTGGTGCGGCGGAGCACGAACGGGCCGGTGATCCGGCGCAACCGCTGCGCCGCGTCGTCGTCGCCGTGCCGCTCGATCGGCACCGCGTACCGCTTGCGGAACGCCGAGGCGGTGCCGAGCAGGCCCGGATTGGCGAACTCCATGATCGACCACAGGTCGGCGAGGCGGTTCTCCACCGGCGTACCGGTGACCGCTATCCGGTGCCGGGCGGGCAGCGCGCGGACCGCGGCGGCCTGCCGGGTCGCCGCGTTCTTGATCGCCTGCGCCTCGTCCACCACCAGCCGGTGCCAGTCGACCTCGGCCAGCTCCACCGCGTCCCGCGCCGCCACCGAATAGGTGGTGAGAACCAGGTCCGCGTCCCGCACGGCCGTCGCGAACGTCCCGCCGCGCGCCCGCTCGGCGCCGTGATGCACGTGTACGCGCAGCTCCGGCGCGAACTTCGCCGCCTCCCGCTGCCAGTTGCCGACCAGCGACATCGGACAGACCAGCAGCGTCGGCCCGTCGTCGGGCTCGTCCCCGGCGAGCAACGCCAGCAACTGCACCGTCTTGCCCAGCCCCATGTCGTCGGCGAGCACCCCGCCCAGGCCGAGCGACTGGAGGAACGCCAACCAGGCCAACCCCCGCTTCTGGTACGGCCGCAGCGTGCCCCGGAACCCGGCCGGCTCGTCGCGCGGGGTCAGCTGCCGCTCGGCCTGCCCGGCGAGCAGGTCACCGAGCGGCCCGTCGGCGCCGACCGCCAGCACCGGCAGCGCGTTCGGCTCGTCGGCGCTCTCCAGGCCCAGCCGCAGCAGGTCGACGACGGTCAGCTCGCCGCCGTCCCGGAGCAGCTTCAGTCCGGCGGCCAGCCGGCGGGCGTCCAGCTCGACCCACTGCCCGCGCAGCCGGACCAGCGGGGTCTTGAGCTTGGCCAGGTCCCGCAGTTCCCGTGCGGACAGCGCCTGGTCGCCGAGGGCCAGCTCCCATTTGTAGTCGACCAGCGCGTCCAGGCCGAGCGAGCTGCGCGACGCCACGGTGCCCGGTGCGGTCCGACTCTTCGCCTGCAACCTGGCCCCGAGCCGGGCACTCGGCCGCGACCACCAGGACGGCAGCAGCACCCCGAAGCCGGCGGCGTGCAGCACCGGCGCCCCGTCGCGCAGGAACCGGTGCGCCCCCTCGGTGTCCAACTCCAACCCGTCCGGCGCGGCCGTACGCAGCGCGTCGGTCAGCTCCGGCCAGAGCCGGCTGGCCCGGCCCAACTCCGCCAGCAGCGTCTCCTGCGGCGCGTCGAGATGCCGGGCGAGCGCCCGCAGGCCGCCCCGGGCCTGCCAGATCCGGTCCGCGCCGACGACCAGGCTCGGCTCCTCGGCCGACTGGAGCGCGAACTCGACCCGCCAGCCGCCGCCTGCGTCCACCTCGATCCCGACCCCGTCGGCCGGCTCGGCATCGAACTCCTCCGGCGGCGGCGGGGGCTCGACCAGCCGGAAGCAGGCGCGTACCGGGCTGCCGGCGGCGTCGCGCTGCCAGTCGGCGAGCCCGTCGACGAGGTCGCCGAGCGCGTCCGGGGCGATCGTGAACCCGCGCTGCCGCCCGGTCAGCGCCCGCAACCAGGCCCGTACGCCCACCGAGACGCCGGTGGCCCGGGAGTCGATCAGGCGCACCCCCTCCAGCGCGGTCCGGACGGCGGCGTCGGTGAGCGCGTCCAGGGCGTCGGCGACCAGCGCGGCGACGGAGAGGGCCGGTTCGGCCGCCCGAGCCGCCGGCGGCAGCGCCATCGCCAGGGCCCGTACCCGGCCCGCGTCGGCACCGGTGAGCAGCGGGCGCCAGACGGCGGTGGCCGTACCCCCGCTTTCCCGTCGTCCGGTGACCACGCCGGGCAGGGTGCGCCCCCGGTCGACCAGGTCGGCGGCGAAGCCGGCCAGTTCCTCGACCAGCCGCAGGGTGCCGCCCCGGACCACCGTCGGGTCGTCGGCGAGGGCGAGCAGCACCGGCAGGGCGTGGTCGGCGTCGTACTCCAGGGTCGGCACCCGCCAACCGGCCAGGGTGAGGTTCCCGCGAACCGGCTCGGCGCCGTCCGCCCGGACCAGTTCCGGCGAGTCGAGCGGGACGCCGGCACGGGTCGGCAGGGTGAGCAGCGCGGTGCTGGTCGCGGCCTTCGCCGCCACCTCGTCCAGCACCTCGGCCAGCGCGGCGTGACCGGCGGCGAACGGATGCGGGCGTTCCCGTGGGGCCCGCCCCGGCCGCCGCGCCACCGGCGCGACCAGGGTCGAGTCCTCTCCCCAGAGCGCCAGCCGCCCACCGCGCAGCCACAGCCCGTGGATCACCCGCACGCAAGGACCCCTTCTCGTCGTCGCCGATAGTGGAAGGGTCCCTTCCTAACACCCCAGGCTAGTCAGCCGGTGGACCCACCCCGACGGACGGCCGGTCCGGTGTAATTCGCCTCTCCGCCCCGCACGCCGGGCGTCGTCGGAAATTGACGGGCGGCTCGCCCGGTCGGTCCGTACCGTGCGAGGACATGACCGTCACCATTCGCGAGTTCCGGCCGGACGCCCCGACCGCCGCCGCCGATGCCGAGGCCGCCGGGGCGGTGCTGCGCGCCGTGCTGCCGTACCTCGTGGTGACGCCACGGGTGCTGCGCTGGCAGGTGGAGCACGCCCCCGCCGCCCAGCACCACCGGCTGCTGCTGGCCGAGGCGGATGGGCACCTGCTCGGCTGCGCCCGGACCGGGATCTACTACGACAGCAGCGAGCCAGGCCAGGCGTACCTGAACATCTACGTACACCCGGACCGGCGCGGTCGGGGCGCCGGCCGCGCCCTGCTGGCGGCCGGTGAGGCGTACGTGACCGGCCTCGACGCCCGCGCCATCCTCTGCTGGTCGCTGGATGACGAGCGGTCGATCGGATTCGCCGAACGTAACGGCTACCGGCGCGGCCGGTCGGGCCACTTCCAGCGGCTAGAGCTCGGGAACGGCTGGCTGCCGGCGATGCCGTCCCGCCCGCCCGGCGCCGAGGTACGCACCGGCGCCAGCCTCGGCGACGACCTGCTGCGGAACCTCTGGGCGGCCGACAACGAGGCGACGGCCGACGAGCCGGACGACATGGACGCCGCGCCGATCAGCTACGAGCTGTGGCATAGCCAGTTCTGGAGCCACCCGGAACACGACCCGGAGCTCACCTCGGTGGTGACCGTGGACGGCGTCGTGGCCTCGTTCAGCCTCGCGGTGACCGACGGGCAGACCCGCTACATGTCCGGGATGGCCGGCACCCGGCGGGCGTACCGGGGGCGGGGGTTGGCGAAGCTGGCGAAGTCCGCCTCGCTGCACCGGGCGGCGGCGGCCGGCTACACCGAGGCGTTCACCAACAACGACAGCGGCAACGAACCGATGCTCGCGATCAACAGGTGGTTCGGCTACCGGCAGTGCGCGACCGAGGTGCGCTGGATCCGTGACCTGACCGGCTGAGTCCGGCGTCTTTCCCCCGGGTCGGGCGGGGTGCGGGTGCCGGACGGGCCGATCCGCTGCGGTCGCTCCCGACCGGCGGTTAGATGGTGGCATGGGAGCGACGGCGCAGGTGCCTCTGGTCGGCGGGGTGGCCGACGGTGGGGTGGTCACCGTCGAACTGGACGCGCACGGCCGCCCACCGCTGGTTCACCCGCATCTCGGCGAGGGCGGTCTGGCCCACGCGCAGATGTACGAGCTGGAGTCGGTGCGCGACGACGGCCCACCCTGGGTTTACCGCTGGCGCGGCCCCGCAACCTGAACCCGCTCCCGCCCGTCGGTCTCGCCCCGTCAGTCGGCCTCGCCCCGTCAGTCGGCCTCGCCCCGTCAGTTGGCCCCGCCCCGTCAGTCGGTCTCGCCTCGCCGGTCGAGCGGAGGACGGTTCAGAGACGGTTGAGCAGCGGGGTGACGAGCCGGCTGGTGATCCGGGCCTGTTCGCGTACCTCGTCGACCCGGCGGGCGGTGTCCTCGGCCCGCGCCTCCCGCTCGTCCCAGAGCTGGTCGACCTCGGCCAGCAGCGGCCCCTCCACCTCGCGGGCCAACCCGCTCAGCGCCGGTACGCCGATCCGCTGGGCGAAGTCGAACACCTTGCCCGCGTACGGCAACGGCAGGAACGGCACCCCGGACATGGCGGCGAAAATCAGGAAGTGCAGCCGCATCCCGACGGCCATGTCGAAATGCGCCATCAGGCCGAGCAGTTGCCGGGGCGTGTAGTCGCCGTTGAGGATCCGGCCCCGGTCCGGGGCGGTCATGTGCGACAGCACCCCGTGCGAGTGCTTGATGTCGTCCCGCTCCATCGGCACGAACAGCACGTTCGCCTCCAGCCGCCGGACCAGGAAGTCGCCGATCTGGGCCAGCAGCCGGTGGTAGCCGTCCACGTCCAGCCGGGACGCGGCCCGCCCCGGCTCGCGTACGCTCATGCCGACCAGCCGCCGCCCGGGGCGTACGCCCTCCCGGCGCAGCCAGTCGACCGGGAACTCCTCCGGTTCGAGCAGGAAGGCCGGGTCGGCGGTGACCGTGATCGGCTTGGTCACCCCGATGTCCTCCAGCACCAACTGCGACTCGTCGTCGCGTACGGTCACCTCGGCCGCCGCGTCGAGGCTCTGCTGCACCATCGAGCAGTCGACCGCGTCGGTCAACGGGCCGGCACCCACCGCGTACGTGAAAACCGGCAGTCCCCGCTCCTGGGCGGCCAGGACCAACCGTAGGTAACGGCGGGCCTCGCTGTCGTACAGGATCCCGCCACCGCCGAGGATCAGCAGGTCGAGGCGGGCGACCGTGCTCGCCGAGTCGGCCCGGCGGATCCCGTCCCAGGCCGCCGCCTCGACGCCGGGATGGGCGCGCCGGGTGTGCTCGGGGTTGCGGGAGAAGACGATGATCCTCGCCTCCGGACGGGCCCCGCGCAGGTCGGCCAGGATGCCGGTCAGAATCGCCTCGTCGCCGAGGTTGCGGCCGCCGTACGATCCGATCACGCCGATGGTCGGTCCGTCACCTTGCGGCATCTCCACCCACCCCTCGTGCCGGACTTCGGCCTACCCGTTCCGGCCGAACCCATGCCTTTCGGGTGCGGTCCCGCCCCGTCCGGATCGGGTCAGACGGTGACCAGGTCGAACTGCTCCCAGCCGCCGATGGCGACCCGGTTGGCGACCAGTGCCCCGGCTCCGGCGTTCTCGGCGCAGACGTAGCTGTTGTTGACCCGGGCGAGCAGGCTGACCGTGCCGTTCGGGTTCTGCACCAGGGTGAACGCCTCCCACGGCCCCGCCGCCGTCCGGTTCGCCACCAGCGGACCGTTTCCCGCGTCCTCGGCGCTGACCAGCATGCCGTTGGCCCGACAGCGCAGGGCGATGGCACCGCCACCGAGGTCCACCCGCTCGAACTGTTCGGTCGCGCCGGTGCTGGACGCGTTCGCGGTCAGGACCGAGGTGCCGCCGACGCCGGCCGAGACGAAGAGGTTGTTGGCGCGCGACCGCAGGGCGATCCCGGTGCCGACGACCGGGCCGCCGAGCACCGGCTGGGTGGGGCGGGTGGCGGTCAGCGCCAACTGCTTCTTGAGCATCCGGCCACCGTCGGCGGTGAGCCGCAGGTAGTAGTCGGAGGAGCACACGGTCCCGTCCTCGTCCAGCGAGGGCATGGTGATCCCGGCCGGCACCATCGAGGCGTTCTCGGCGTTCTTGGCGATGTGGTTGCCCTCGCCGTACTCGTCGAACATGGAGATGTAGATGCCCTGGGCGCCGACCCGGACCATGTTGTAGAACTGCCGCCACATGAAGTCGCCGTGCGCCCGCTGGCCCTCGACCAGGTCGCCGGGGAGTACGCACGGCTGGTAGTCGATCCCGTTCGCGTCGCAGTCGGCCTGGTCGGCCCGGTTCACGTTCTCGTAGAACCGGTCCGAGTCGGCGGTGTTGCCGATCCGGCCGACCATCCACGGCGAGAGCATGTGGAAGGCGCGGTAGACGTCGCCGAAGCCGGGGCGGGAGTCCTCGTTGCCGGAACGCCAGTGGGTCGGCACCCCGCCGATGACGTAGCAGCCCTGGGCCTTGAACCAGTTGACCACGTCGAGGCAGGCCGCCGGGCCGAACGGGCGGCCCGAGTCGTTGAAGCCGAAGCCCCAGACGCAGACGACGGGCTTGCCGTTCTGCCGGGCGTACGCCGACGATCCGGTGTGGACGGACATCTTGCCGGTCCAGTCGGCCTTGATCTCCGACTGCATGTTCGTCCAGTTCGTGACGTCGTACATGATGTAGAACTTGCGCCCGGTGCGCTCCGCCGCGCTGCGGACCCTGGCCGCCATGGCGTCGCGGGTCGGCCCCTCGGAGCTGTTCGGGTTGAAGCGTTGCAGGGCGGCGGTGTCGCAGCCGTACTGTTGCATCCACTTGAAGTGGGTGTCGACGGTCTGCTGGTCGTACGAGGAGAACAGGGTCGCCGGCTGTCCGTTGCCGAAGTTCGGGTACGCGGTCCGGTACACGTTGGTGTACTCGCGCATGTCCGGCCAGCCCTTGATCACGTTGTTGCTCGGCGACGGCGCCTGCGACCAGTTCTCGCTCCAGTGCCACCAGCCGTTGATCGGTGCCCCGTCCCCGGCGCACGCGAACCAGCCCTGGTAACCAACAGTGATCTTGCCGACAACATCACCGGGACCACTGGCCGCCGACGCCGGTCCGGCCAGGTACGCCGATGCCCCGAGGCCGGTTCCGGCCAGCGCGGAGGCAAGGACCGACCGTCGTGAGATACCCATGGAACTCCCTCGGATCATCCGCTGTGACCCGCCAGCGGATGCGGATCGACCGCGACAAACGCGATAAGCCATCGCAGGGGAAACCTAATAACGGCTGCTGGGTGCATCAACACCAAAAAGCCGCAGTTAAGGCAAATTTGAAGTTACTTCACTCTTCGCGCTCCCCTGACATCGGAACCATGACGACTCGATGCGGTCGTCGGCGTGCATATACCGTCGCCGGGTATATGCTGCTGGCATGAGTAGCCCACCACTCACGGAACCGACGTTCCTGATCCTCACCGCCCTGGCCGAGACACCCCAGCACGGCTACGGCGTCATCGGGGAGGTCCTACACATCTCCGACGGCCGGGTGAAACTGCGCGCCGGGACCCTCTACGCCGTACTCGACCGGCTCCGTACCGAGGGCCTGATCGAGGTCGACCGAGAGGAGGTGGTGCAATCCCGACTGCGCCGCTACTACCGCCTCACCGCCCTCGGCGCGCAACGGCTCGCCGAGGAAGCCGCCCGCCTGCGGCACAACGCGAACACGGCCGGCAGCCGGCTGCGCCGTCGTGACCTGCTCGCCGAGGGAGGCATCGGATGACCGGCCGGGACCTGGAGAGCCGCTACCGCCGACTGCTCACCGTCTACCCCTGGGAACACCGCCGCCGCTACGAGGAGGAGATGCTTGGCGTACTGCTGGAGGACGCCCGGCCCGACCAGCGGCACCCGGACATCGGTGACATGACCAACCTGGTCCTCGCCGGACTCCGGACCCGGCTCGGCTGGACCGCGCGCGGGCTCGCCGACCGAGCCTGGCACGACGCGGCGGCGGTCACCGGTCTGCTGGCCGCGCTCACCCTGCTCGCCCTGAACGGCCACGCCCTGGTGTCGAAGATGGAACTGGACCGGGGACCGATGGCGTACCCGTTCGGCTCCGGCGACGGGGTCGAAGCGCTCGACTGGCTGCCGATCGGCGTCTGGGCGGCGGTCTGCGTGGCCGTGCTGGCCGGACTCCCCCGGCCGGCGGTCGCGCTTGGCTGGGCGGCGCTGGTCGTCGAAATCGCCCTGTTCCCGGCGCAGTACAGCACCGACCCGGTTCCCGTGGTCAGCGGCCTGTGGCAGCTCGTACTGGGGCTGGTCGCCGCCATCGCGCTCACCGTACCGGCGCCGCGACGCCGAGCACTCGCGGTGCTCGGCACCCGCCGGCTGCTGACGATCATCTTCGCCCTGGCCGCCATCGTGGCGGTCTTCCTGGTGAACCGGCTCGCCAGCAGCCAGCTAGCCACTGACGGTTCGCCCTACCACGTGTTCCCGCTGCACGACAACAAGATCGCCCGGCGCGAACTCGAACTGGTCGGCGGCTCCACCGGTCAGGTCCTGTTCTACCTCGCGTTACTCCTGGCCGCCGGGCTAACCGTACTGATCGCGGTGGCCACCGTCGACGGACCCGTACGGCGCCGCATCGCTGTCCTGTCCGCGCCGGTCGTCACACTGGTGATGCTGGTCAACCAGACCCTGGACGGGTGGGCGGTGTCCAACATGAACATGGGCCACCCGATCTACCTGGTGCCGGCCCAGTGGGCGGCACTCGCCACCGTCCCGCTGCTGACGTTCGCGATAGCACTCCTCCTACTCCGCCGACGCGAACAGACCCTGCGAATGGTCGCCCTAGGCCGCACCGCCGACCGCAAATCCCCCACCCCCTAAACCCCCGCGCGCTCAGGGGCGCGCACTAATACCGAGAATGAGTGCCAATCCGACGCGCGATTACCACTCATTCTCTGTATTAGTGGGGATCTTGGGGTGGAGGTTAGGTGAGGGTGGGGAGGATTTGGGTGGCGAAGGTGTCTAGGAAGTCTTGTTGGTGCTGGCCTACGTGGTGTAGGTAGATTTCGTCGAAACCCAGGTCGGCGTACTCGTGTAGCCACTGGGTGTGGCGGGCGGGGTCGTTTGAGATCAGCACGTGCTCGCGCATGTCGTCGGGGCGGACGTACGCGGTGGCTCGGGCGAACTCGGCCGGCATGGCCAGATCCCAGGCCACGTCACTGCCGAGGATCCCGGTACGCCACTGCTCGTGCGCTATCCGCAGTGCCTTCTCCTCGTCCCGGTCCCAGCACAGGTGCACCTGCAACTTGATCGGCTTGCCCGCGCCGCCACCCTCGCGGTACGCCTCGATGACCGGCCGGAGCTGGTCCACCGGCCGGTTGACGGTGATCAGGCCGTCGGCCCAGGAGCCGACCCAGCGGGCGGTCTCCGGGCTGACCGCCGCACCGAAGATCGGCGGCGGTGACGCCGGGCGGGTCCAGAGTTTCGCCCGGTCGACGGTGACCAGACCCCGGTGGCTGACCATCTCCCCGGCGAACAGCGCCCGCATCACCTGCACCGATTCGAGCAGCCGGGCGTTGCGCTCGTCCTTGGCCGGCCAGCGTTCCCCGGTGATGTGCTCGTTGACCAGTTCGCCGCTGCCGACCGCCATCCAGAAGCGGTCCGGGAACATCTCGGCCAGGGTGGCGGCGGCCTGGGCGACGATCGCCGGGTGGTAGCGCTGTCCCGGCGCGTTGACCACGCCGAACGGCAGGTCGGTGGTGGCCAGCGCGGCACCGAGCCAGGACCACGCGAACCCGGACTCGCCCTGCTCGGGACCGAACGGGGCGAAGTGGTCCGAGCACATCGCCCGGCTGAATCCGGCCTGCTCGGCGGCCTGGACCTGGCGCAGCAGCTCGCTCGGCGGCAACTGCTCGTGCGATGCGTGGAACCCGTACGTGGTCACCAGGACCTCCCGGCCGTCGTCGTCGACTGTCACCGAACAGATGCCCACCGAGCCGAGGTCCCGAAACCAGTGGCGGTTCCGGGTTCGATCCGTGGAGGTTCGGTGAACGGGAAGGATGGCGGGTGAACCGGGTCGTAGGGTCGCGGCGATGAACACAGACATCGGGCCGCGGGCGGTGCGGGCTGCCCTGGTCGGCCTGACCGTCGCCGTCCTGCTCCACCTGTCCCTGGCGTACGCACAGCGGCGCATGGCGACGGCGGCGGCCGATCCGGAGATCGAGGGGTTGGCGGTGCTCGCCGGGGTGGTCGTGACGACCGTCCTGGTGTGGGTCCCGTCCGCCCTGGTCGTCGGCTGGCTGGTGGGCTGGGCGGCCCGGCTGGAGCACCCGATAGTGGTGTCGTTCGTGGGTATGGTCGGCACCGGGCTCCTCACCTGCCTGGTCGGCCGGTTGGCGGTCCGGCCGGGATGGCTGCTCCCGAGCGTCCTGATCGTCGCGACCTACGCCGTCACCCCGCTGCTGGTCGATCTGCTGTGGACGAAGCCCGACCCGAAACCGGCCCCGCCCCCGGCCGGCCGCCTCGACGACGGGTTCGAGGACGGCACCGCCGGCTGATCACGCCGGATCAGGGCTCGGCGAGCACGGTCTGGATCACCTGTACGCCGTCGCGGTGGCGGACGAGTGTGCCCCGGCCCGGTGGCAGCACGGTCGGCCGGACCGAGCCGAACACCGCCCCCTCCTCCCGATTGCCCGACATCAGCAGCCCCGGGCTCTCCAACTCGCGCAGCCGTTGCAGGACGGGTTCGTACTGGGCTCGGGCGACCCCGCTGACCCGGCGGGCCAGGATCAGGTGCAGGCCGATGTCGCGGGCCTGCGGCAACAGGTCGAGCAGGGCCGCCAGCGGGTTGCCACCGCCGGTCGCCACCAGGTCGTAGTCGTCGACCAGCAGGTACAGGTCCGGTCCCTGCCACCAGCTCCGGTCCCGGAGTTGGGCCGGGGTGATGTCGGTTGCCGGCAGCCGCTCCTGCATCACCTTCCGGACCTGGTCCAGCACCTCGCTGAACGCCTGGTTGGACGAGGCGTAGTTGATCAGGTGCTCGCCCTCGACCGCCCGGAGCAGGCTGCGCCGGTAGTCGGCGATGACGATCCGCGCCTCGGCCGGGGTGTACCGCGCCGCGATGGTGCGGGCGATGTGCCGCAGCAGGTTGCTCTTGCCGCACTCGGCGTCGCCGAAGACGAGCAGGTGCGGGTCGACCGAGGGTTCGAGGTACACCGGGGCGAGGGCGGATTCGTTCACCCCGATCGGCAGCCCCGGCCGGACCGGGTCGACCACCCGGGCCAGGTCCGCGACGGTGAGCGTACGCGGAAGCAGCCGTACCTTCGGCGCGGGTTGCCCCGGCCAACCGTCCCGGATCCGGCGGGCGAGGGCGACGGTCGCCTCGGCCAGTCCACCGTCCCCGGAGCGGCCGTCGATCCGGGGTGCGGCGGCGACGAAGTGCAGCTTTTCGGCGCTCAGCCCGCGTCCGGGGCCGCCGGCCGACACGCTCCGCGCGGCCCGGCGGTCGATCTCCGAATCGGACGGGTCGGTCAGCCGCAGTTCCAGCCGGATGCCGAGCAGGTCGCGCAGCGCCGGCCGGAGCTCGGTCCACCGGACCGCGGTGAGCACGACGTGCACCCCGACGCCCGGCCCCCGGGCGGCGAGCAGGGCGATCGCCTGTTCCAGTTCCTCGTAGTCCTGGCGCAGGGCGCTCCAGCCGTCCGCGACGAGGAACAGGTCACCGAACGGGTCGTCCGGGAACTCGCCGGCCACCCGCCGCCGCCGGTACGCGCCGATCGAGTCAATGCCCAACCGGGCGAAACGGGCCTCACGCTCGTCGATCACCGCCTCCACCTCGGCGACGGTACGGCGTACGGACTCGGGTTCGCGGCGGGTGGCGAGCCCGGACAGGTGGGGCAGCTCGGCCAGGTTGGCCAGCGAGCCGCCACCGAAGTCGAGGCAGAAGAACTGCACCTCACGGGGGGTGTGGGTGAGGGCGAGCCCGGCAATGATCGAGGCGACCAGGGTGCTCTTGCCGCTGCGCGGCGCGCCCACCACGGCGACGTTGCCGGCCGGGCGGGTGAGGTCGAGCAGCAGCCGGTCCTGCCGGTGCTCGCGGGGCAGGTCGACCATGCCCACCGGCACGGTCAGCGGTTCGCGTTCGAGCGCGCCCAGGCCGAGTCGCGCGTCGGTGACGAGTTCCATGAGCGAGTCGAGGCCGGGCGGGTCACCGAGCGGCGGCAGCCAGATCCGGTGGGCGGGCGGCCGGGCGTCGCGCAGCCGCCGGATCACCACGTCGAGGACGGTGGGGCCGAGCGGTTCGTCGTCCCCGGTCGGCGCCGTCCTGACCTGGTACGGGCCGGAGACGTACCCCGCCCGGAAGCGGGTGAGCACGGTGTTGGCCTTGAGGTAGCCGTGACCGGGCGCGTTCGGCAGCTCGTACGCGTCGGCCACGCCGAGCACCGCCCGGCTCTCCGCCGAGGAGAAGGTACGCATTCCGATCCGGTACGACAGGTGGTTCTCCAGCCCGCGCAGCCGTCCCTCCTCGATCCGTTGGCTGGCCAGCAGCAGGTGCACCCCGAGCGCGCGGCCCATCCGTCCGATCCGGATGAACACCTCGACGAACTCCGGCCGGGCGCTGAGCAGTTCGGAGAACTCGTCGCAGACAACCAGCACGGACGGCATCGGGGCGAGGGTGGGATTGGTCTGCCGGGTCCGGTCGTACTCCCACCGGCTGCCCAGGTGGCCGGCCGCACGGAGCATCTGCTGCCGGCGCTGTAGCTCACTTTCCAGCACGTCGGTCATCCGGTCGACCAGGGACAGGTCCTCGGCGAGGTGGGTGATCTGCGCGATGGTGTGCGGCAGCTCGCCCAGCGGGCCGAAGGTGGCCCCGCCCTTGTAGTCGATCAGGACGAAGTTCAGCTCCTCCGTCGTGTGCCGCATCGCCAGCGCCGCGACCAACGTACGGAGCAGTTCGCTCTTGCCGGAGCCGGTGGCCCCGACGACCAGGCCGTGCGGCCCGTCGCCTTCCTGGGCGGCCTCCTTGATGTCGAGCAGCACCGGCTCGCCCTCGTCGTCGAGCCCGATCGGCACCCGCAGGTAGTCCGGCCCGACCGGGGTGCTGTCGCCGGTGAAGTCGGCCAGCACCGAGTAGTCCGGTATCCCGAGCACGGTCAGCACCTCGTCGGGTGGCGGGACCGGGTCGACCGGACCGTTGTTCGGCGGCACGAGCTCCCGCGGGCGGGCGCCTATCCCGCTCGGCATGGTCGGGCCGTCGACCACCACGAGGCCCGCCCATGCCTCGGCGATCGTCGACACCAGCGCCGCCGCGCCGTCCGGTGCTCCGTCGACGGGCTCGGCCTCGCCGTCGACCTCGCGCAGGCTCAGGTCGGGCAGGGCGATGCGGAAGGTCTGCCGACCGTGGACGGCCCAGCCGGGGACGTTGGCCGGCAGCCGGCCGGCGTGGTCGGGATTGACCAGTGACTCGTGCGGTTGGGTCAGCCGGGTCTCGATCCGCGACTGGGGCAGTTCGAGCAGTTCCTCGGGAATGGTCCGCCAGCTCCGGTCGAGCACGGCGACGTGGATCCCGTACCCCAGGCCCTTGTTGGCCAGTTCGGTGACCCTCGGCGTGAAGTCGTCGATCAGGGTGGCGAAGTCCTGCCAGCGATCGACCACCAGGAAGACATCCGGGTACGGGCCGGAGTCGAGCGTGGCCCGCTTGGCGCGCAGGCTGGTGGGCGATTCCAGCTCGTGTTCGCGGAACAGCTGCTTGCGTCGCAGTACGTCGAGTTCGAGCCGGCCGAGCAGTTTGTCGACCTCGTCGACCTCGTCGTCGCCGACCACCGCCCGTACGTGTGGCAGCCGGCGCATCGGGCCGAGCCAGTTGCCGCCGGATTCGAGGCAGTAGAACGCCACCTCGCGGTCGGTGTGGGTGAGCGCGAGCCCGCCGATGATGCTGCGCAGCAGGGTGGTCTTGCCGGTGCCGGCGCGACCGACGAGCAGCAGGTGCCCCTCGGTGGAGGCGAGGTCGAGCCAGACCGGTTCACCGGCGGGTTGGTCGATCCGCTGAGCCTGTCCGATCGGCACCTTGAGCAGCCCGCGTCGGCGCCACTCGGTGGCGCACAGGGGTAGGTCGTCGCTGGGTTCGAGCGGGCCGAGCAGGTCGCCGAGGCGGACCTCCCGCTGGTCGCGGTGGCGGCGCTGCCGGTGGTGGCCGTCCCGGGACAGGGCGATGTGGATTTCGTCGCTGGCCCGGCCGAACTGGCAGGGTGACTGGTTCGGCGCCCGCTTCGGCAGTTCCAGCCGGACGTACCGCCAGAGGTCTTCCGGGGTGATCCGGCCGTTGCCGGTGATGTCGGCGGCCCCGGTGCTCAGGCCCTGGATGATCGTCTCGGTGAACGCGGACCGCAGCCGGGGGCTGATCTCGGTCGCCGGCCGACCGTCGTCGGCCCGTTCGACGGAGTTGGTGGCGGTGATGACATAGCGCCCGTTGCCGTTGCTCAGTCCCCCGTCGACGGGCTGCTCGTCGGTCGACTTGAGGCCCTCGGCGTCGAAGGCGCCGCTGTAGCAGCAGTCGAGCAGGATGACCGAGCCGGCCGTGTGGGAGTCGGCGAGCAGGTCGTGGATGAAGACGGAGGAGATGGCCGTCGACGACAGGGCGTCGAGCTCGGTGTTGGCGACCGCCAGGTAGAGCCGGCCCTGTCGGCCGCTGCGGATGCCGTGACCGGAGAAGTAGAGCAGGAACAGGTCTTCCGGCCCGACCGTACGCAGCATGGTCTCGATCGCCCGCTCGACCGCGCTCTTGGACTCGTTCTCCAGCAGTACGGTGTGGTCGAACGCGCCGACGTCGGCGTCCGCCAGCAGACTGCGCAGGTCACGGGCCTCTTCGCGGGGCGAGTAGAGGTCCGCCAGCGACTCGTCGGTGTACCGGTCGTTGGCGATCAGCAGGGCGAGGCGCTGTCCCATGGCGGATCAGCGGCCGTCGCCCTCGACCGCGCGCGGTGCCGCCCCGGCACCCGCACCTGCACCTGCACCCGCACGGAGGATCTGTTCCAGCAGGGCGGCCACGGCGGGGTCGTCGAGCCGGGTCGAGCCGGTGATCTCGATTTCGATCTCGCCGCTGCGCAGCCGGACCGACCGCGCGTTGACCCGGCCGATGTACGCGACGGCGACCTGGGCGAGGGCCCCGATGGTGGCGGCCGAGAAGACGCCGCTGACCACGAGCATGCCGAGTTCCCACACCTGGGGTGACTTGCCGGAGCCCACGGCGGTCGAGCGGGCGGGCTCGACCCGCAACCCGCGGACGGTACGGAGGTCCTCGGCGAGCCCGTGCGCGAGGGCGTCGAGGCGTTCGGCCGCGATGGGTGTGTGCGGTTCGATCGCGACGGCGACCTCGGACATCGAAACCTCCCACGGTTCGTACGCGTCTACATTCAACACCAGTCGGGCTCGTCCGTTCGGGTGACGTATGCCGGTTCGGCCGGTGCCCCCGGCGACGACGCCGATCAAACTTTTGCAGCCGCGAGCAAAAGTTACGGCGATCGGCTCGAAAGACGTAGAGATTTCGACAGTGGTCGATTACTGTGACGCCAACATCAGCGTGACGTATCGGCGAAGTACATCGTCGGCGTGGGTGGCCTCCGAGTCGGTGTCTCCGGGCCATCCGTCGACAGCGTCGCGTGAGGACCGTCCCGTCCCACCACGCCCAGGAGACACCATGGACAGACGATGGCTTCGCCATGCCCTCGCAGTCGCCTCCCTCACCCTGCTCCTGCCCGCCACCCTGCCGTCCCCCGCGACGGCGAGCCCGAGCCGCGCCGCCGGCCCGGTCTCCGCGCTCGCCGTACCGCCGCAGGAACCCGGCGTCACACTGCGCGTCTTCGACGTACAGGTGCCGCTGGAGGAGATCTGCGTACTCAAGCCGGGGCAGACCCCGAACGTCGACAGGCTGATGCCGACGATCAACTGGACCACCACCGCGGACTTCGGCGGGATCGCCGACAACTTCGTCACCCAGGTGATCGGCAATATCAACATCACCCAGCCGGGGGCGTACAACTTCCGCCTCTACAGCGACGACGGGTCACGGCTGACCATCGACAACACGGTGGTCATCGACCACGACGGCCTGCACGGCGCCAACCCGCCGGTGGACGGCACGGTCACCCTCACCGCGGGCTACCACTCGCTGCGCATCGACCACTTCGAACGCGGCGCCGACCAGCAGATCACCCTGCACTGGCAGCCGCCGGGCGCCTCGTCGTACGTGTTGGTGCCCAACTCGGCGCTCAGCACCGACTCGGGCGTCGTACGGGTGACCGCCCCCGGCCAGAAGCAGTGTGAGGCGAGCACCGACACCCCGGGCGACGGGCTGCCGCTGACCGGTGTGCACCCGAGCTACAACCTGACCAACCTGCGCCCGAACGGCTTCCAGCCGCAGGTGACCGGGATGGACTTCTTCCCCGACGGCCGGCTGGCGATCACCACCTGGGGCGGCACCGACAACCTGCTCGGCGAGGTCTGGATCCTGGGCAACACGACCGGCAACACCGGCCCCGGCCAGGTGACCACCCAGCGGGTGGCGAGCGGGCTGCGCGAGCCGCAGGGCATCAAGATCGTGGACGGCAAGATCTACGTGTCGGAGAAGCACCGGCTGACCGAGCTGAACGACACCAACGGCGACGGGGTGACCGACAACTACCGTACGGTCGCCACCTGGCCGTTCGGCGGCAACTTCCACGAGTTCGGCTTCGGTCTGCTCTACCAGGACGGGTTCTTCTACCTCAACCTCTCCGTCTCGATCAACCTGGGCGGCAACACCACCGACCCGCAGCCGGCCCCGAACCGGGGCACCACCATCAAGGTGAACCGGACCACCGGCGCGGTGTCGTACGTCGCGGGCGGTCTGCGTACGCCGCACGGCATCGGCTGGGGTCCGGAGGGCGGCATCTTCGTCACCGACAACCAGGGCGGCTGGCTCCCGTCGTCGAAGCTGTTGCACGTCAAGCAGGACCGGTTCTTCAACCACTACATGAACCCGGCCGGCCCGTTCGACAACCGGCCGGCGACCGCACCGGTGCTGTGGATGCCGCAGAACGAGATCGCCAACTCGCCGAGCACCCCGGTCTACCTGAACAACGGCACCTTCGCCGGCCAGATGCTGATCTCCGACGTCACGTACGGCGGGATTCAGCGGGCGTACCTGGAGAAGGTCAACGGTGAGTACCAGGGCGCCCTGTTCCGGCTGACCCAGGGTCTGGAGGCCGGTGTGACCGAGCTGACCCAGGGGCCGGACGGCGCGATCTACGCCGGCGGCCTGGGTGCGGGCGGCAACTGGGGCCAGGAGGGCAAGCTCAGCTACGGCTTGCAGAAGCTGACGCCGAACGCGACGAGCACGTTCGACATGCTGGCGATGCGGGCGACGGCCACCGGCTTCGAGGTGGAGTACACCCAGCCCCTGTCGGCGGCGACCGCGGCGGCGCTGGCCACCTCGTACAAGGTGCAGCAGTGGCGCTACGTCCCGACCGCCGCGTACGGCGGCCCGAAGGTCGACCTCCAGACGCTGTCGGTCGCGTCGGCGAACCTGTCGGCGGACGGCAAGAAGGTGACCCTGGTCATCAATGGTCTCCAGCCCGGTCGGGTGGTCTACCTCCGATCGCCCCAGCCGTTCACCTCGAACACCGGCCAGTCGCTGTGGAGCACCGAGGCGTGGTACACCCTGAATAACATCCCCGGCACCACCGCCCAGACGAACCT
Organism: Micromonospora sp. NBC_01699; assembly: GCF_036250065.1. NCBI lineage: Bacteria > Bacillati > Actinomycetota > Actinomycetes > Micromonosporales > Micromonosporaceae > Micromonospora > Micromonospora sp. NBC_01699. The sequence goes on from NZ_CP109199.1 coordinate 6,185,690, forward strand.
GGCGCTGGGTAGGCCGGCCACCGCCGACTCCTCGTGCAAGGCCGACGAGGGTCCGGCGAAGGCGGTCAACGGCAGCGTCACCGGCGGTGTGCTGGACAAGTGGTGCTCGACCGGCACCGGCAAGTGGCTCCAGGTCGACCTGGGCCAGACCCAGTCGGTGAACCGCCTGGTGGTGCAGCACGCCGGGGCCGGTGGCGAACAGACCACCTGGAACACCCGCGACTTCACGCTCGCGACCAGCACGAACGGCACCACGTGGTCGACCGTCGCCACGGTCACCGGCAACACCGCCTCGACCACCACCCACAACATCACCCCGGTCCAGGCCCGATACGTCCGGGTCAACATCACCGCGGGCGAGCAGGCCGGCAACACCGCCCGGATCTACGAATTCGAGGCGTACGGCGCCGCCGCACCGCCGCCGGCCACGAACCTGGCCCTGGGCAGGCCGGTGACCGCCGACTCCTCGTGCAACGCCGACGAGGGCCCGACGAAGGCGGTCAACGGCAGCGTCACCGGCGGCGGCACCGACAAGTGGTGCTCGCTGGGCGCGTCGAAGTGGCTCCAGGTCGACCTGGGCCAGAGCCAGACGGTGAGCCGCCTCGTGGTCGCGCACGCCGGCGCCGGGGCTGAAAACACCGCCTGGAACACCCGCGACTTCACGCTCGCGACCAGCACGAACGGCACCACCTGGACAACCGCCGCCACGGTCACCGGCAACACCGCCTCGACCACCACCCACAACATCACCCCGGTCCAGGCCCGATACGTCCGGCTGAACATCACCGCGCCGACCAGCACCACCGACAACGCGGCCCGGATCTACGAATTCGAGGCGTACGGCACCGCCGCACCGCCGCCGACCCGGATCAACCTGTTCGACGGCACGAACCTGTCGAACTGGGAACACACCAACGGCGCGGCGGCGACATGGCCGGTGGCGAACGGTTCGGCCGAGGTGCTCGGCGGGGACCTGCGGACCAAGCAGAGCTTCGGCGACTTCAAGCTGCACGCCGAGTTCTGGATCCCGAACCTGCCGCCGGAGGTGACCGGTCAGGCGCGCGGCAACAGCGGCATCTACCTCCAGGACCGGTACGAGTTGCAGGTGCTGGACTCGTTCGGCGACACCACCCCGGCCGACAACGAGTGCGGCGGTTTCTACCAGAAGCGGGCCCCGGACAGTAACCGGGCGACCGCGCCGGAGACCTGGCAGACGTACGAGATCACGTTCCGGGCGGCCCGCTGGAACGGTGCCACCAAGACCGAGAACGCCCGGGTGACCGTGGTCTGGAACGGCGTCACCGTGCACAACAACGTCGAGATCAACGGGTCGACCGGTGGCGGTGCCGCCGAGAGCCCGGCGATCGGCCCGATCAAACTCCAGGACCACGGCGACGCAGGCGCCAACGTCCGTTACCGCAACATCTGGATCGAGCCTCAGAGCTGAGGCCGGAACAGCGGCGCGGGGCCAACGTCGTCCCCGCGCCGCCACCCCCTCCCACTCCCTTGATCATTGGGCTCTCAGGCACGTGGCACGCTGACGGCAGCGTGCCTCAGTGCCTAACGATCATGGGTGCCGCTCCGGCCGTGCCCGGTCGCGGCGGCATCAGTCGCGGCGGCTTCGGGGGCGAGGGGATAGAGTGGGCGCGCGTCGTTGGTCGTCGGCTGTCCGGGGCGTACGACTCACACCGTTGACAGTGTGCACGGGCAGCCGACGATCACGTGCGAGGCGGCTGACGACTTCGCCGCACGGCACCGGCGTCCGGGATCTGCTCGGACAGCCCGACACACATTGACGATTGTCAGGTTCGGACCTTCCGATGGGTTCCGTGGCGGGTTCGACCACCGACCGGGGCTCGTCGGCCAACCGGAAGGACAATCGTGAGCCGATCCGACGACGCACCGATCAACCGACGAACAGTTCTCCGTACGGGCGCCCTGCTCGGCCTGGGTGCCGGCGCCCTGCTCGGCACGGGTGCCGCCGAGGCGGGAACCCCGTCGACCGGCGGCATCCCGCGCACCGACCCGACCGGGGCGTACGGCGACGCGCCGTCCCGCGAGGTCGCCCTCCGGTCGGGTCAACCCGCCACCGCCTCCGGGCTGTACGTGGACCAGTCCCCCGGCCTCACCCCGGCGAGCACGGCCTTCGACCCGAAGGCGCGTCCGGAGCAGGGCGTCAACGTGACCCGGCGACTGTCGTTCCGCAACAACTACGGTCCCCGGATCCAGTTCGTCATCGCCTACTACAGCCCGGTCACCTGTTCCGCCTGGGGACAGTGGGGAACCCGAGGTTGGTGGATCCTCGACGCCGGGCAGTCCGCCCTGGTCCTCATCACCGATGTCCGTACGGCGTACTTCTTCGCCGAGGCGGCGGACGGCGCCTTCTGGGCCGGCTCGGACCCGACCATGTTCGCGCCCGGTTTCGCCTTCGACTCGTGCATCTGGAGCCAGCGCATCGGCGACCGTCACCTGGGCCTGCGCGGCGTGGACATCAGCGCGGAGAACTACACGGTGAACCTGGTCCCCTGAGGCGACCGCCGCGACGGACCCTCGGATCCCCTGCTGCACGTACGCGGCCAGCGGCGTGCAGCAGGTCGCGGACCGGCCCGGAGGGTCGCCTCCCGGTCGGTCAGCCGGCGGTGCGCTCGGCCATCAGGCCGCTGGCACGCACCCGGGTCGCCCAGGTGAGTTGGGGGCAGCCGTCGGGTGTGCACTGCCGGCAGGTGCCGGGTTGCCAGGGGTTGCTGCCGGGCTGGTGTTGCTGCCAGGTCAGGTCGGCGGAGGTACGGATAACGCCAGCGTTGATCGGCTCCAGGTTGCGGCTCATGGCCCTGACACTCCACTCCTTTTAGTGACGATCGCGCTACCGTCGATCAAATCTGGTGCGGACGGTCCTGGGAACCGTCCGGGTGGACCAACGTGAGTGTCCTTCGGGTATCAGATCGACCACCATCGCGCCCAGCGGCATCGCGAGATCGATTCCGTCGGTCCGATAGGCGGGTACGCCACGGCGGGGCCACCACCGCCGGCACACCGGGACCAGCCCCGGCCGCCCCCGACGCCACACCACCCGACCCAGCCACAGCCGTCGACCCGATCCGCCCCGACCCGGTCCGACCCGACCCGACCCGACCCACATTCAACTCCACCACTGCTCGACGGTAGCCCATAACATCGAAGCACATCTTATTAAGTTAGTCACCAGGGCAGCCGTGATCCCGCATGAACCAACACCTCGTCGTACTTCGATTTGGTTACCATCGTAAGTATTTCGCCGTTCACATTCGTTCCGCTCGCTACGGTAACCTTGGCGACGACACGTGAGCGGGACGGATCGACCAGGTCTACCTGCTCAGCGCCACACGGGCAGGATCACTGCAAATTGCACCGGGCGACCCGTGCTCGTATCCGCCGACGTTCGGGATCACGCGTTCGGCGATGAATTCGCCGGAGCGGAAAATACCCGTACGAAATCACCGAGATCACGGAATATTCCGCGCGCAATGAGATCCCGGTCGGGATATTCTGCACGCAACTCGGGAGTCAAGTCCGCGTCACCGCCGGCGACCCCGCTCCCCCGCCGACCGACCCGTCCGGTGTACGGAATCCGCCACAACCGATTTCGCGCCACGATCCCGGACACTTCCCCGCTTCTCACCGTCCGTCACCGCCACGCGACTGTCAGCCGTCGGCACTGCCGTTGTCGGGGTCCGCCGCCGGCCTCATTGTTGGACTGGAGGCGGGTGGCCCGGAGGAGGCCCGACATGGCACGCGTACGCATCGGCAGGCCCTCGGCCCGCACCGTGACGATCATGACCGCGCCGCTGCTGGTCTTCGTCCTCGGCACCGCCTACCTGGTCGGGCTGACCGCGGGTCTGTCCACCACCACCGATCCGCCGCCCGCCGCGTCCTCGGCGACGCCGAGCGAACAGTCCACCCCGGACGGGCAGCCCACAGCGCCGACGGACGCCACCCCGTCCACGGCCAAGACCACCACCCGACAGGTGGTACCGAGCAGGACGACGAAGCGCCCTCCCCCGCCCCGGCCGCCGATCGAATCGATCAACGTCGGCGGGGTCCAACTCGACGGCGGGAATCGGGACCAGCACTGCAAAACCTTCACCCACAACAGCCAGTTCTCCATCCCCGTCCGGGTCACCGATATCAGGATCGTCAACGGACCACCGTTCATGACCGTCGACCACAACCGGTGCCGCGGACTGGAATACGCCCCGTGCCTCAACGCCACACTTCCACCGGGCGGGACGAGGTGCGTCATCGCGGCGGGTGTGAAGCCCGGCGGCCCGACGCTCACAGACGGCTTCGGCGCGTCACACACCGGCAAGGTGGAACTGACGTTGCGGGCGACCTGCACGTCGAAGGCGGGAACGCCGTGCAGCCTGATCACGCGACACACGCCGACCCCGGCCAACCCGGTCGAGGTGACCTGGGAGGACCGGGACGTGAACAACCACGGAGACAGGTTGATAACGATCACGGTGGTCGAGGACGCACCCGCGACGCCGGACACCGGATCGCCCCCGTCGTCCGAGGGCCCGTGACCTCCCCCGACCGGGCCGCCGACCCGGTGCCGCCCGACGACGCCACCCCGCAGGCGTATGCCGCCCCGCAGGCCCATACCGCCCCGCAGGCGCACGCCGCCCCACAGGCCCACGTCGCCCCGCAGGCGCACGCCGGCCTGGAGCGGGTCGGCGGGATCACCGAACGCGTCGTGCTGGTCGCCAACTTCGTCGCGCCGGTCACCGTGCTCACGTCACTGCTGCTCTACTTCGGGTACGCCGGCACCCGCGCCAGGATGCAGTATTTCGGCGTCTACCTCGACCTGGCCAACCTCTCCAACCTGGACCTGGCGCTCTACGGGCTGGAGGTGCTCTTCTTCCCCGCCGCGATGATCTTCATGGCCCTCTTCCTCGGGGCCGCCGCGCACGGCGTGATCACCTGGCTGCTGAGTGCCCCGGAGCGGGACACCCTCAGCCTGTCGATCGCCGCCCTGATGGCAACGGTCGGCGTGCTGGGCGTCGGCCGGGCGCTGGTCGGGCTGCTCTCGGCGAACGTGTCCCGCGCCGAGTTTCCCGGCACCACCCCGCTCACCATGGCGTTCGGCCCGGCCCTGGTCGCGTACGGGGCGTGGATCGGTTGGCGGGTGTCGCGCCGGCAGCCGGCCGGACGGCCGAGCCGGATCCTGCGCCTGCTCGACTGGTTCGGCGGCGTACCCGCGAGGCAGATCCGCCGGGTCGCGTTGACCGGTGTCGGCGGGTTGCTGGTCGCCGGGCTGTTCTGGGCGGCGAACAACTTCGCCTGGGCGTACGGCGCCGGCCGGGCGTACGACGATGCCCTCAATCTGCCCGACCGCCCGCAGGTGTGGGTCGACACCCGGGAGCGCCTGATCGACCCGCCGCCGGGGGTGACCGAGACCCTGTTGCCCGGTGCCCCCGCATCCCCGGCGGCCGTCGACATTCCGGACCGACCCGCCTTCCAGTACCGCTACGGCGGCCTCCGGCTGCTGCTCGAAGCGGACGGCCGGCTCTACCTGGTGCCGGGCGAGTGGACCGAACAGGGCCGCACGATAGTGCTCCCACACGACACCGACGTACGCCTCCAGCTCGTACCGTGACGCCCGCCGCCCGAACGGCCACGTGTTGGCCGACTCGTCCTGACCTTGTGCTCGCCGCGTCAGCCCACCTTGAACCATCAATACCCAAGGCAGAGGAACGCTTACCGCCACATGCGGCGGTGCCGCAAGACCGGATTACTCGGACGACGACGAATCGACCCGCCGGGCACTCCTTCGAGAGAGCACCATCGTGGTTTACTTCACATAAGTTCGAGATTCATGGAAAGGATCATCGTGTCTTACGAGGCAACCCTCGAAAAACTCGGTTACGAGATCGAACCAGCCGATCTTGATAATGGAAAGTTCCTGCAAGCGGTCCGAGCCGGCGACCTGATCTTTACCTCCGGACAGATTTCCGCCTGGGGTGGCAGCGAGATCAAAGGTAAGGTGGGAGCGGACGTATCCGTCGAGGAAGCGTACGAGGCGGCCCGATACTGCGCGTTGAACAACCTCCGCGCGATCAAGGCGTTGACAGGTTCGCTAAACCAGGTCCACCGGATCGTCAAGGTGCTCGGCATGGTCAACACGGCGCCCGGCTTCGACAATACCCCGGCCGTCATCAATGGCTGCACCGACCTGCTCCGGGAGGCGTTCGGCGACGCCGGACAACACAGCAGGAGTGCGGTGGGGATGGTGGTGCCGTTCAACTGGGCGGTCGAGATCGAGATGGTCGTACAGGTCCGGTGAGCTCGCGTGAGGTCCCGATGAGGAAGCAGACTTTTTTCACGACAGAGGCGCCGCCGCCGGCGGCCTCCTACTCCCAGGCAGTCCGCAAGGGCAACATGTTGGCAATCGCGGGTCAAGTGGGCACCGTCCCGGCTACCGGCGCACTCGCCGGTCCGGACATCGCTACCCAGGCACGGCAGACACTACGCAATCTCCAGGCGGTGCTGACCAGTGCGAACGCGTCATTCGATGACATTATCATGGTGCGCGTCTATCTGACCTCGGCAGAGCTCTTCGGTCCATTCAACGAGATCTACGCGGAATTCGTACCCGAGTCGCCACCCAGTCGCACCACCGTGTTCGTCGGACTCGGTCCGGGAATGTTGATCGAAATCGACGCGCTTGCGGTGCTGGACGACTGAGCAGGGCCGAGATCGATCGGCGGTGGGGGCACGGCAGGCTCTATATCCAACTCACGTTTGATATACGCCCGACGGCAACCATTGGAGCGTTATGAGCTTGACGCGACGAGAAAAAGTGAGCAGTCCTCCGCCGGCGATCGAGGAACAGATCGACACGATGATCGCAGCGCTGCGCCGCCGAGCGAAGCGCACGTACGCGGTCGCTCTGGCCCTGCGGACCATCATCGCGGCCTGTTCGTTCTTTGCAATTCTTCCGGACAGTGCGCTGTTCCAGATTCCGAACTATGCGCAGGCGTACGGTATCTCCACCACGGTCGCCGGCGGCATCGGTGCGGTGGCGTTCATCCTCGCGTCGAGCCTGCGCCTCGTTGACACGATCAATTCCTGCAACGAGAGTATCGCTTACCTCCAGGAACGCTCTATATATCTCCTCACCTGCGACGGTCTCTCCAGGCAGATCGCGGAGAAGGAGATCCGCAGGGAGATGGTCGCCCGCGAGGCAAGTCTCCAGAAAGACGTCTTCGCTGGCCTCGACAGGTCGTTGGATCGATAGGAAACCGACGGTGCTTGCTTGTGTCGGAGTTCTCGGTAGCCCACTGAATACGCCCGTGGTCGACGAGATACGGGCAATCACCAGCGCGTCTACGCTGCCCGTCTTCGACGGTAGCCTGCTGTTCTTCAGCATTCCGCGCTACGAACTGGGCTTCGATGCGATCTGCGACGTGATAAGGCGCCATCCCACACATCGCTACATATTCACGCTGGGCGACTTCAACGAGGGTGAACGACCGGCGTTCTACGATCTCTACACCAGGTTCGCCATCGGTTCCCAGGGCGCACCCGGCGAGATTCTCATGTGCGCGCAGACATACGCCCGGTCGGTGGGCAGCTTTCGACTATTTCCGATCATGGACTATCATCCACTGGTCACCGGCGTCATGATCGGCTCCGGTATGTTGGAGACGAAATTCGGGCGGATGGAGAACTCGACTCTCTGGTATTCGTCGCGAAACGTCACCTACGTTGACCCACACCAACGCTTCCACGGGATGACGAGCCGCTCCGAGTTGAACTTCTGGTACTCGGCGGCCGGCTTCATCTACCTGGCGCACCAGGCGGCCCTCATCCGTGGGTTCAATGCCCGGTCCCGCCGCATCGTGGTGTATTCGAGGCTCGATCTCGGCACCGCGCTCTTTCTGAAGCTAATCTTCACCTTCGAGGCCATCGGAGTACATCTCGTCTTTGTCTACGAGGAGGACCTGGCCAAATTCTCGGATGCGAACCTGGCCGCGCCGGTGGAGATTTTTTCGCGCTCAGGTGACTACTCGTTGCTTATGATCGATGGCGTCTCATACTATAGCGACAAAGCTGAAGTGGCGCTACGGATCAGTGAAGCCCAAGCCGACCTTGTCCAGACTCGGGGGGTCTACCAGTCGGTCGAGCAGTTCATGACGGCCTTCGATAGATACGTGGTGAACTCCGATCGACAGGAATGGCGGCGCCGAGCCGGGACGGCGCGCGACCTGTTCCAGAAGTTCAGCGGCCGCCCGATCTCCGAGCAGCAGGTGATCCTGGAAACGTACGTCGAGCGCTGGAGGAGCCTATGAAAGACGTCGTGATCGCAGGCTGGTCCAATCTCCGTCCAGATCAGTTGCAACAGGTCGCGCGGCGGTGCCGGCTGACCCTCACACCCGACTCCGCGCTCGAAGCCATGCGCAATGCCGAGATCCTGGTGCTCGGACAGGCCATCCCGGTGACGACGAGTCTCCTGCGTGACCTGCCCGACCTGCGCATGGTCATCGCCGGATCGTCGACCGTCGAGCATATCGACATCGCCGCCTGCGCCGAGGCGGACGTCAACGTCAGATGGTTCCCCGGCTACTGCGCCAAGGCAGTGGCCGAACACACCCTCACCTGCATTCTGATGGGGCTGACCCAGGTCCTCCCGGCGGTGGACAACGTCCGCCGAGGTTCCTGGGACAGTTTCGGCTTCCCCGCCCGTGAGTTCTCCGGTCGAATGGTCGCGGTGATCGGCTTCGGTGCGACCGGTCGTATCGTGCATGACCTGTGTGCGGTGCTCGGGTTTGTCACCCGCGCGATCACGGCGGAGACCGGCGAGCAGGAGCGCGCCGAGACACTGTCCGCCGCAGACGTGATCACATTGCACGCCGACATCAACAGCACGAGTCGCAGGTTGCTCGGCCGGCGAGAGATGGACATGTTGCGCGACGACGTGGTCATCGTGAACACGGCAGAGGGCTCGCTGCTCGACGAGTTCGCCCTGGTCGACTTCCTCACCGGGAACCCTCGGGCGAGCGCGCTGCTCGATGTGTGCGAGGTCGAGCCGCTCGTCCCCGACCACCCGTTCCGTGGCCTGTCGAACCTTGTTGTCACCCCGCACGTCGCCTGGAACTCCGAGGAGTCCGACGCCTACCTCGCGGATCAGGTCTATGTGGCGCTGATGAACGCCATCGACAACGGGTGGACCACGCCGGACGGACAGACCGGAGTTCGACTGCTCACGGAGCTGTCCACCGACGCCCGTCGGCACGACGGGAAATGCTAGTGGCAGTGTTTTACGACCCGGACGAGTCCGAGTTCTACGGCAGGTGCGCGGAGCGATTTCTCGATCGGGACGTCAGATCCGGTCATGTCGTGGAGCTGGGGGCGGGCAATGCCGAGGCTATCTGCACCGCGCTGGAGCGTAGTCGGTTCGACGGTCTGGTCCATGGCTACGAGATCAGCGAGGATTCCGTGACGGTCGGTCGTAGCAATATCGCCGTCCGGGGGCTCGAACATCGGTACCGTGTCCGCCACGGCGACTTCTTCGCGTTCACGGAGGAGCAGCTCGCGGTGCCCTTCATGATGACCAATCCGCCTTATCTGACGTGTCCGGTCGGCGATCCGGCCTTCCCCCATCTCGCCGCCGGTCCCACCGGCACCGCGGTCAGCGACCGTGTCCTGTCGGCACACTTCACGGGGATACTCATGATGGTGTCGTCGTACGCGAATCCATTACACACTCTGGCGCTGGCACGGCGGCACGGCTACATCATGGTCGACTGGAGGGTGCAGCGCCTGACGATGGGCCGCTACTCGGCCGCGCCCACCGTCCAGCAGGGCATCCGACTACTTGCCGAACAGGGGCGCGCGTTCGTTTCCGGCGATCGTTACCTGCTGGCCGGCGTCGTCTGGCACCGCTCCAGCAATCACGTCGCAGACCGATCCCACGAGTTGGCGACGGCCCTGCGGGCGTTCGACGCGCAACGGTCGGCCAGACTGCCGTCCTGACGGGTTCAGGTGTGGTCGTCAGGATGGATCCAGTAGCTCGTCAAGATCAGCCTGTGCCGGTCGCGAAGCGGCGTCGCCCGGTGCAGCCCGCGCCCGTCGAAGACGATCGCCGTACCGGCCTTCCCGACGCAGAGGAGATCCTCGAATCCGTAGTCCGCCTTCAACTGTCGAACCTCGTGCGGCCAGAACGAACCGAGGAAGTACAGGTCGGTGTCACGCCCGGCGTATCCATTTTCCGCGGTCCGGTACCAGCGAAATATCCGGTACTCCGCCCAGCGGCGCCAGAAGCCACGATGACTTCCCCGGAGATAGATCATCGGCGCGTTTTCCTCGGTGACGTCGTCGACGAACAGGAACACCTTGGTACGGTGCTTCCAGGTGTCCATATGGTAATTCGTCTCGAAAGTCGGGAAGTCTCCTCTCTCTTTCTTCAGGCCGATGGTGCGACGGAGCGGGTACGCCTGTTTCGAGAGTTGTCCCCTGACGACGTCCTTGACCAGCTGATTCTCGAAGAACGGCGCGAATGCCGGTATCCGGTCCGCGTCAAGGTACATCAACGACCGGTCGCCCTCCGGGGAGAGCGTCATCGCCTCAATTGGCGGCATTGCCTGACGGATCTGTTCCAGATTCTCTTCGGAGAGTAGGCCCTCAAGTACGACGATGCCGTCCCGCTGGAGCGTCCGTACCGCCTCGGCGGCCCGCCCGGTTGGTGTCTCTCGACGCAGACGACGATAGTACCGTCGGCGCTTCCACAGGAAGGGGAACACCGACAGAAGCCCGAACAGATGATCGAAAGCATAGTTGCTCGGCGATGTCATGATCGCCTTCCGTCATCGCAGAGATCGTAATCTGTGAATATTATTGCGTGGTGTGCGATGAATCGCAACAAGGGGTGAGCAATTGATGGCAGTGCCGGTCACGTTCGGGGTCGAGGAGGAGTTTTTCCTCGTTGATCCCCACACTTTCGAGGTCGTGCCGCGGGCGGCGGAGGTCCGCGCGGCAGTGCCGCCCAGACTGCGGCAGTACATCCACTTTGAACTGTTATCTTCGCAAATCGAGATTGCCACGTCGGCATGCTCCCGCGCGGTGGAGCTGAGAGACGCATTGTCCGAACTGCGTACGGCGCTGACGGCCGCGGCAGCCTCCGTCGGTTGCCGGGTGTTGGCCGCGGGGACCGCCCCGCTTCCCTGTGCGCAGCTACCACCGCTGGCGGGCGACGGTCGCTACGCGCACATCGCCGACCGATTCGGGGCGCTGACCCAGATCCAGGGCGTCTGCGCCTGTCACGTGCACGTGGGGGTCGAAAATCCCGACCGGGCGGTGGCGGTCGGCAACCTCCTGCGCACGCAACTGCCGCTGTTGCTGGCGATCAGCGGTAACTCACCATTCGCCGATGGCCGGGACACCGGCTACGCGAGCTGGCGATCGGTCCTGGTCGACCGCTGGCCGACCGGAGGTGCCCCACCGTGGCTGGGCTCGGCTGCCGAATTCGACGCCCTGACGAGTGCGATCACCGCCACCGGGGCGATGCTCGACCCGGGAATGCTCTACTGGTACGTCCGCCCGTCGCCGAGTCATCCGACGGTGGAGACCCGAATCAGTGACGTGTGCCTGACGGTCGACGACACGATGCTGCTGGCGCTGCTCGTACGGGCATCGGTGCTGAGCGGTATGCGGGCTCCGTTGACACACGACCACGTACTGCGGGGGGCGATCTGGCGCGCGGCGCGCGGCGGGTTCGACGAGCCGATGTTCGACATCCGGCACGAGACCGAGGTTTCGCCCGGCGAGGCGCTGCTCGCGCTCGTCGACGCGTTGACGCCCACGCTCGACAGGCTCGGTGATCTGGCCGAGGTCCATCGGCTGGTGGCGCTGGTGCGGAAGCACGGTGCCGGTGCCAGCAGGCAGCGACGCGAGTACGCCAGTGCTGCGAGCCTGCGTGCGGTGTCCGCGTATGTCGCCGAGCAGACAACGGCTGGCATCTGACCGTCCGGGACGGCCGGTGTTGGTGGGCGCGGCAGGTTTCGAACCTGCGACCCCTCGCTTGTAAGGCGAGTGCTCTCCCACTGAGCTACGCGCCCGGAACGCACCTACCTGCGGCGTCCGGCGGCGGCAAGCTTACCCTGCCGCCTCGTTCCGGGTCATCCTGAGTCGGTGAGATCCCGGGGCAGAGATCTTGGAAGCTCCCCACACCCCCACGGAGGGGAACTTCCAAGATCACGCTGAGAGCCTGGTCAGGCGGTGGCCGAGGTTAGCGCCTTGCGCCAGCCTGCCTGGTCACGGGCTTCGCCGGGTTCGTTCATCTCGGCGAAGCGGACCACGCCCGCCCTGTCGATCACGAAGGTGCCCCGGTTGGCGTACCCCTTGACGTCGTTGAAGACGTCGTACGCTCGGGCCACCTCGCCGTGTGGCCAGAAGTCGGCCAGGAGCGGGAACTCGTAGCCCTGCTCGATGGACCAGACCTTGTGGCTGTAGACCGAGTCGACGCTGACGGTCAACAACTGGACGTTGTCGTTGACGTACTCGTCGAGGTTGTCGCGTGCCTCGGACAGCTCGCCCTGGCAGGTGCCGGTGAAGGCCAGCGGGTAGAAGACCAGCAGCACGGTACGCCGTCCCCGGAAGTCCGAGAGGCGTACCTCCTGGTTGTTCTGGTCCTTCAGCACGAAGTCGGGCGCCTCGACGCCTTCCTCGATCGGCATGTGTCGGCTCCTGTCACGGTGGCACATGGTGTAACCGAGCGCCGGCCCGCCGACCGGCACTCCGTAACTCCGCGGGCGGGTTCTACTTCTTCACTTTGGCTCCCCGGCGCAGGACCAGCCGGGCCCCGCTCCAGTCCTTGCCGGCGTTGATCGTGGAGGTCTGCTGGAGGCCGGCGGTAGGTGCCGACTCACTGACCTCACTGGGCTCGACGTGGCCGTCACGTCCGGCCTTGGGCGTCAACAGCCACACCACGCCGTTGTCGGCCAGTGGGCCGAGGGCATCCACGAGAAGCTCGAAAAGGTCGCCGTCGCCGTCCCGGTACCAGACCAGTACGGCGTCCACCACCTCGTCGGTGTCCTCGTCGACCAGCTCCCCGCAGCGGTCGGTCAGGGCGTCACGGAGTTCCTGGTCGACATCCTCGTCGTAACCCATCTCCATGACGACCATGCCCGGCTCGATGCCGAACCGGTCCGCCAGGCTCCGTACTCCGTCGGCGGCCTGACCAGCGGTCGCGCTCACTGTCGCGTGCCTCCTCATCTCAGCTACACCCCGGCACCAGTCGGTGCCGATAGGGCAAAGTCCACACAGTTGTGCCGCCCGGCGCAAGTGGCGCACCGAGTGGATGCGAATTTACCGTGCCAGCAGCGTACGGGCACCCTGGGTAATGGCATCTTCGGACACCAGCACCTCGCGCGCAGCCGGACCTAATGGTACAAACGAGTCAATCGACGCAACGCGCCGCACAACACCCACATATCCAGCATCCACCAGGCCGGCGACCACCCCCTCGCCGACCCCGCCGGACCGGCGTGTCTCGTCCACGACCAGCACCCGACCAGTGGCGGAAGCCTCCCGGAAGATGTCCGCGACCGGCAACGGGGCCAACCAGCGCAGGTCCACCACCCGCGTCCCGATGCCCTCCTGTGCCAGCCGGGAGGCGGCACGCAGAGACATACGCACACCGTTACCGAATGTGATGATCGTGATGTCCTCGGCCGAGCCCACGCCGTAGACCCTGGCCCGACCGATCGGCACGTGCCCGCCGGCCCAACCACCCGGTCCCAGGTAGGGCGCCAGCCACTCGTCGTCGCCCTCGGCGTACAGGTCCCTGGTGTGGTAGAGGGCGATCGGCTCCAGGAACACGCACACTGTCCCGTCCACCGCCGCACTGGCCAGGCACGAGCGCAGCATCGGCGCGGCGTCGTCGGGCCGCGACGGCACCGCGAGCACAAGACCGGGAACATCCCGGAGTACGGCAACCGAGTTGTCGTTGTGGAAGTGCCCGCCGAACCCCTCCTGGTACGCCAGCCCCGCCACGCGTACCACCATCGGGTTGCGGTAGGCCCCCTTCGAGAAGAACTGCATGGTGGCGGCCTCGCCGCGCAACTGGTCCTCGGCGTTGTGCAGGTACGCCAGGTACTGGATCTCCGGCACCGGCAGCATCCCGCCCAGCCCGGCACCCAGCCCCAACCCGAGCACACTCGTCTCGTCGAGCAACGTGTCGAAGACCCTGGAGGCGCCGAAGCGGTCCCGCAGGCCCTTCGTCACCCCGTACACCCCGCCCTTGGCCGCGACGTCCTCGCCGAAGACGGTCATCGCCGGGTAGTCGAGCATCCCGTCCGCCAACGCGGCGTTGATGGTCTGGGCCAGGGTGAGCGGTCCCGCCTGCTCCGGCAGCTTGTCACCGAAGGCGGCCGATCGTGCCCCGGCCCCCGGCCCCGCCGCCCAGGCCCCCGCCTCCGCGACCGTACGGGACACCCTTACCGGACGCCGTGGGGCGAGCGGGGCGACGATGTCGGCGGCGGAGGACAGCTTGGCCTCGCCGAGCACCTCCTCGGCGACCTTGCGCACCTGCCAGCCGACCGCGTCGTACCGCGCGATCACCTGCTCCGGCGTGGCCAGCCCGGCCTCCACGATCAGCCTCGCGGTGCCGATCAGCGGGTCCCGCCCCAGGTCCCGCTGCACCTCACCCACCGGCCGGTACGCCACCTCGGCGTCCGCCCCGGCGTGTCCCATCAGCCGCACCGTGGACAGGTGCAGGATGGCGGGGCGCCGGTGCCGACGTACCCATGTTGCTGCCTCGCTCGCCACGTCGTACGTCTGGGTGAGGTCGCAGCCATCGGCGGAGAAGTAGCGGATGCCGGGCTTCGCGGACAGCGCGGCGGCCACCCAGCCGTCCGGTGACCGGACGCTGATCCCGAGCCCGTTGTCCTCGCACACAAAAAGGACCGGAATGCGCAGGCCGGTGTGGTCGCACCAGCCGGCTGTGTTGAACGCGGCGGTGGCGCTGGCATGGTTCACCGAGGCGTCGCCGAACGAGCAGACCACTATCGCGTCCGCCGGCCAGTTCGCCCGCGACTCCGCGGCAACGGAACGGGCGTCGGTGAGCCGGGACGAGTTGCCGGCCCGGTGCCGGGCGGCGGGGCCGGCGGCGGTCCGGCGCTGACGTTCGATGGCGAAGCCGACACCGACCGCCCGGGGCAGGTGCGAGGCGATAGTGGAGGTGGTCGGGATGATGTCGAGCGCGGCGTTGCCGAAGACCTTGTGCCGGCCGCCGGCGATCGGCTCCTGCACCGAGGCGACGATCCCGCGCAACACGTCCCGAGCCGCGTTCGCGATCGGGTCACCACCGCCGGCAACCCCCTCCGGCCTGCTGAGAGCGTCCTCGGGGCGCTCGTTCCCAGCGTCGCTACCCGAGGGTACGGCGACCGCCTGAGCCGTCCTCGCCGCGTAGAAGGCGCCGGAGCGATAGTGCAGCAGGGCCGGGTCGGTGGCGCGTACGGCAGCCGCCACGGCGGCGTTGCCCTCGTGCCCGGCGGAACCGATCGTGTAGAAACCCTCACCGAAGCTGCGCAGCCAGCGCGCGGCGAGGTCGAGGTGCCGACTGGTGAGCTGGGCGTCGAACAGCTCCAGGGCACGGGCGCCGGTGAGCGTGGCGCCATCGCGGACCGGCCCGTCGGCCGAGCGCACCGGGGTCGGTACGACCAGACCGCCGACCGCCTCCCGGAACCGATCGTCGAGATCTTGAGGGGTGGTCACGTCGGACAGCATTACCGACTTCTGCCACACCTGACCACTCAGACACGATCCTGGCGCTGCCGATGTGGCCCGTCGATCAGCCCAGCGGCGGCTCGGCCGGGCAGCCGCCGTCGGAAACCTTCCACATCAGGGTGCGCAGGGTGGCCAACTCGTCGACGCTGAGTCCGGCCAGCAGTCGGGAGTCCGACATGACCTGACCGACCCGCTCCCGTACCCGTCGACCCTCGTCGGTGACCACAAGGGTGCGCAGCCGGCGGTCGGCCGGGTCGACCTGGCGGCGTACCAGGCCGAGACGTTCCAGCTTGTCCACCAGCATGGTGATGTTCGACGGGTCGCAGTCGAGCCGTTCGGCCAGGTCACGGGCGGGCAACGGCCGATCCGGATCGAGCTCGTGCAGCGCGTTCGCCACCGCCGGCGTCAGCCCCAGCTCGGCCAGATCCACATCCATGAAGTGCCGCATCGCCCCCGCCACATGCATGATCCGACGCACCACCTCCCCCGCCACCCCACCCTCGCCCGCCACCCCACCCTCGCCGCCCAACCCACCCTCGCCGCCCAACCCACCCCTGACCGGCACGGCAACACCGCTCGGGTCCCTGATCTGCCCCATACCGCAGGACGCTACCCGCGCCCCCACCCCTCCCCTCCCCACCTGCCCCTCCGCACCCCTCTCCCCCTCCCCTCTCCCCCTCCCTCCCCCTCCCCTCCCCCCCCTCTCCCCGTGGATCTAGGGCAAATGGTGGTGATTGGAGATCAACAAGCACGTATTTGCCCTAGATCGACGGGGAGAGGGGCGGGGCACGCGGGGGGAGGGGTAAGGGGGAGGGGAGGGGGATGTCACCTTGTGTTTGGGTGGGGGACATTGATCTGGTTCGGGGTGTGAACCGGGGGTCGGGAGGGTGCGGGGGTCCGTGTTTTCCGGATCCTGGGGAGCTTTGCATGTCTGTTTCTCGACGTACGCTGCTGATCGGTGGGGCGGCGGTTGGTGCCGTCGGGGCCGTGGGCGGGTTGCCTGCGGCTGCCGGGGCGACACCCGCCCGGCCGCTGCGGGAGGACCCGTTCACGCTCGGGGTGGCCTCCGGGGACCCCGACCACGAGGGCTTCGTGCTCTGGACCCGGCTCGCCCCGCAGCCGCTCGCCGAGGACGGGCTCGGCGGGATGCCGGCCCGGACCGTGCCGGTCCGCTGGGAACTCGCCGCCGACGAGCGGTTCCGCCGGGTCGTACGCGCGGGCACCGTGCTCGCCCGCCCCGAATCGGCGCACAGTGTCCACGTCGAACTCGACGGACTGGCGGCCGGACGCGAATACTTCTACCGCTTCCACGTCGAGCGGTACAGCTCGCCGGTCGGCCGGACCCGGACCGCCCCGTCGCCGTGGAGCATCGGTGGCGCCCTGTCGATGGCCTTCGTCTCCTGCTCGCAGTACGAGCACGGCTACTTCACCGCGTACAAGCGTCTCGCCGAGACGGATCCGGACCTGATTCTGCACCTCGGCGACTACCAGTACGAGTACGCGCCGGACACGTACAACATCCCCGGCGGGAACCCGCGCGACCACGAGGGGCCGGAGACCCGCACGCTGGCCAACTACCGGCAGCGGCACGCCCAGTACAAGACCGACCCCGATCTTCAGGCCGCTCACCTGGTGGCGCCGTGGCTGGTGGTCTTCGACGACCACGAGGTGGAGAACAACTGGGCCGACGACGTGCCCGAGGCGGCCGACCCGGAGTTCCCGTCCCGGCGGGCGGCGGCGTTCAAGGCGTACTACGAGAACATGCCGCTGCGGCGTACGTCGATCCCGCGCGGCATCGACATGCAGCTCTACCGGCGGGTGCAGTGGGGGCGGCTGGCCACGTTCCACATGCTCGACACCCGGCAGTACCGGGACGACCAGGGCTGCGGCGACGGCTACAAGGACTGCCCGGCGGCGGTCGACCCGGCCCGTTCGATCACCGGCGCCGCCCAGGAGCGGTGGCTGCTCGACGGGTTCCGCCGCTCGTCGGCCCGCTGGGACATTCTCGGCCAGCAGGTCTTCTTCGCCCAGCGGGACAACGACGCCGGCCCGGCGACGGTGACCAGCATGGACTCCTGGGACGGGTACGTCGCCTCGCGTGATCGGATCACCCGCGGCTGGCTCGCCGCCGGCGTACGCAACCCGGTGGTGCTCACCGGCGACGTGCACGCCCACTGGGCCAGCGACCTGAAGCTGGACTACGCCGACCCGACCTCACGTACGGTCGGCACCGAGTTGGTCTGCTCGTCCATCACGTCGGGCGGGAACGGCGCCGACTCGGTCCCGTCGGACCACCCGATGCTCGGGATCAACCCGCACCTTCGGTTCTACAACAACCAGCGCGGCTTCGTCCGTACGAAGATCACCAACGACCAGCTCAAGGCCGACTTCGAGGTGCTCCCGTACGTCACCACCCCCGACGCTCCCGCCTACACCCGCGCCTCCTTCGTCATAGAGGACCGCGTCCCCGGCCTCCACCAGACCTACACCCGCCCCCTCACCCCGTAACCCCTCCCGCCCCGATCCCACTGATCCAGAGAAAGAGTGGTTATCCCGCCCCGGATAACCACTCTTTCTCTACAAGAGTGCGGTCTCGGGGTTCTTGTGGTGTGCGGAGTTGTGGGGGCGCGGGGAGCAGGGAGGGGCGGGGGGGCGGTCAGGCGGGGAGGAAGCTGAAGCGGACCTGGCGGGTGGGGTTGTCGCCGTTGGGGTCGACCAGGCAGATGGACTGCCAGGTGCCCAGGGCCAGTTGGCCGGCGAGGACCGGGATGGTCGCGTACGGGGGCACGAAGGCGGGCATGACGTGATCTCGGCCGTGGCCGGGTGAGCCGTGCCGGTGGCGCCACCGGTCGTCGGTCGGCAGCAGGTCGTCCAGGGCGCTGAGCAGGTCGTCATCGGAGCCGGAGCCGGTCTCGATGATCGCCAGCCCGGCGGTGGCGTGCGGTACGAAGACGTGCAGCAGGCCGTCGCCCTGGCCGTCGACGAACCGCTGGGCCTCCCGGGTGATGTCCCGGACCACGGGACGGGAGCCGGTCCGGACAGTGATGACTTCGGTGCGCATGGGGGACAGTCTGCCCGAGCGGTCGGTTACGGTCCGTTCCTCCCGTGAACCGGGTGGTTTCCCGCTCCACCGTCGGTTAGCCGACAAACATGTTGCCGCCAAGTTACCGGGCGGTACGTGTGTCGAGTGTCGCGTCTGCGGCCACTAGGCGTGACGGAACCGGGCATGAGGGGGCAGGATGGCGCCAGAGACTAATCCCACACACAACCAAGGGAACGCCTGTGGCCACGGAACGCAAGCGCCCGGTAATCAGCGACGGCCTGCCGAGCCAGCTTCCGGACATCGACCCTGAAGAGACCAGCGAATGGGTCGAGTCGCTTGACGGAGTCATCGACGAGCGGGGCGCCAAACGCGCCCGTTATGTCATGCTCCGTCTGCTGGAGCGCGCGAGAGAGCGCCAGGTCGGGGTACCGCCGCTGACCACCACCGACTACATCAACACCATCCCCCCCGAGCGGGAGCCCTGGTTCCCCGGCGACGAGCACGTCGAGCGCCGGATCCGGGCGTACATCCGGTGGAACGCGGCGATGCTCGTGCACCGCGCGCAGCGGCCGGAGATCGGCGTCGGCGGACACATCTCGACCTACGCCAGCTCGGCTTCGCTCTACGAGGTGGGCTTCAACCACTTCTTCCGCGGCAAGAACCACCCCGGTGGCGGCGACCACATCTTCTACCAGGGCCACGGCTCCCCCGGTATGTACGCGCGCGCGTACCTGGAGGGGCGGCTCTCGGAGCACCAGCTCGACGGGTTCCGGCAGGAGTTGTCGCATCCGGGTGGCGGCCTGCCGTCGTACCCGCACCCGCGGCTGATGCCGGACTTCTGGGAGTTCCCGACCGTCTCCATGGGGCTCGGCGGGATGAACGCCATCTACCAGGCCCGGTTCAACCGGTACCTGCACAACCGTGGCATCAAGGACACGTCCGACCAGCACGTGTGGGCGTTCCTCGGCGACGGCGAGATGGACGAGCCGGAGTCGCTCGGCGCGATCGGCGTGGCCGCCCGCGAGGAGCTGGACAACCTCACCTTCGTGATCAACTGCAACCTCCAGCGGCTGGACGGCCCGGTCCGCGGTAACGGCAAGGTCATGCAGGAGCTGGAGTCGTTCTTCCGGGGCGCCGGCTGGAACGTGATCAAGGTTGTCTGGGGCCGGGAGTGGGACCCGCTGCTCGCCGCCGACACCGACGGCGCGCTGGTCAACCTGATGAACACCACGCCGGACGGCGACTACCAGACGTACAAGGCCGAGTCCGGCGCGTACGTCCGGGAGCACTTCTTCGGTCGCGACCAGCGCACCCGCAAGCTCGTCGAGGGCATGAGCGACGACGAGATCTGGAACCTCAAGCGGGGCGGGCACGACTACCGCAAGCTGTACGCGGCGTACAAGGCGGCGACCGAGCACACCGGTCAGCCGACGGTGATCCTGGCCAAGACGATCAAGGGCTGGACGCTCGGCTCGCACTTCGAGGGCCGTAACGCCACGCACCAGATGAAGAAGCTGACGCTGGACGACCTGAAGTCATTCCGCGACCGCCTCTACCTGGACATCCCGGACAGCGCGCTGGAGAGCAACCCGTACCTGCCGCCGTACTACCACCCGGGTGAGTCCTCCGAGGAGCTGGCGTACCTGCGCGAGCGCCGGCAACAGCTCGGTGGTTACCTGCCGTCGCGCCGGACCGCGCACAAGGCGCTGGCGATTCCCGGCCCGGAGCGGTTCGCCGACGTCAAGCGGGGCTCGGGCAAGCAGAAGATCGCCACCACGATGGCCTTCGTCCGGCTGCTCAAGGACGTGATGAAGGACCGCGAGTTCGGCAAGCGGTGGGTGCCGATCATCCCGGACGAGGCCCGTACCTTCGGTATGGACTCGCTCTTCCCGACCCAGAAGATCTACTCGCCGCACGGGCAGAAGTACACCTCGGTCGACCGGGAGCTGTTCCTGTCCTACAAGGAGTCGACCAGCGGGCAGATCCTGCACGAGGGGATCAACGAGGCCGGTTCGGTGGCCTCGTTCACCGCCGCCGGGTCGGCGTACGCGACCCACGACGAGCCGATGATCCCGCTGTACATCTTCTATTCGATGTTCGGCTTCCAGCGCACCGGTGACGCGTTCTGGGCCGCCGCCGACCAGATGGCGCGCGGTTTCGTGCTCGGCGCCACGGCCGGACGGACCACGCTCAACGGTGAGGGTCTCCAGCACGAGGACGGCCACTCGCACCTGATCGCCGCGACCAACCCGGCCGTCGTCGCGTACGACCCGGCGTTCGCGTTCGAGATGGCGCACATCCTGGAGAACGGCCTGCACCGGATGTACGGCGAGGACCCGGAGAACGTCTTCTACTACCTCACCGTCTACAACGAGCCGATCCTCCAGCCGGCCGAGCCCGCCGACGTCGACGTGGAGGGGCTGCTCAAGGGCATCTACCGCTACGCGCCGGCACCGTCGGTCTCGAACTCCGGCGGCGGCGAGACGCCGCGGGCCAACATCCTGGCCTCGGGTACGGGCGTGCAGTGGGCCCTGAAGGCACAGCAGTTGCTGGCCCAGGACTGGGGTGTGGCCGCCGACGTCTGGTCGGTCACCTCCTGGACCGAGCTGCGCCGGGACGCGGTGCAGGCCGAGGAGCACAACCTGCTCAACCCGGGCGGCGAGCAGCGGGTGCCGTACATCGCGCAGAAGCTCGCCGACGCGCCCGGTCCGGTGGTCGCGGTCAGCGACTGGATGCGGGCCGTGCCGGACCTGATCTCGCGGTGGATTCCGGGCGACTACACCTCGCTCGGCACCGACGGGTTCGGTCTGTCCGACACCCGGCACGCCCTGCGCCGGCACTTCCACGTCGACGCCGAGTCGATCACCGTGGCGGCGCTGCGGCAGCTCGCGCTGCGCAAGGTAGTACCGGCCGAGGTACCGGCCGAGGCAGCCGCGAAGTACGCGATCGGCGACATCTCGGCGGCTCCGGTCGGCGAGACCGGCGGCGACTCCTGATCGGATAGTCCCGGGTACGCATCGAGCGCGGGCCCGTCCACCGGCTGGTTCTCCAGCCCGGTCGGACGGGCCCCGTGTCGTCTCCCGGCCGGCCGCGACAGGACTGGCGAACGCACGGGACTGGCGCAGCGCACGGGGTCAGCTGACGGTGGCCAGGCCGGTGAGCCGCTCCAGCGAACCCTCCAGGTTGGCGCCGACCCGGCGCATGCCCCAGCGCAGCAGGGCGCCGCTGATCGGGCCGGCCGGCCAGCGCACCATGATCAGTCGTACCGCGGTGGCGTCGTCGCCGTCGGGGGCGAGTTCGACGTACACCTCGGTGCGCGCCTCGGCGCGGGCGCCGGACCCCTCGGTCCGCTCGCGCCAGGCGATCAGCGTCGGCGCCTGGTAGGCGATCACCTCGGCGTCCACGGCCGGACCCCGGATCACCCGGACCCGTTGCCGTCGGCCGAACCCCTCACCGGAGAGGACCTCGGCCTGTCTTACCCCAGCGAGCCAGGCCGGCAGCCGCTCGGCGCGCTGGACCACGTCCCACACCGAGTCGATGTCTGCCGCTACCCGCACGCTGCGTTCAATGAGCATCATCTCTAGCTGCCTCCATTGACGACATCGTACGAACATTCATTGCTTATGCGCATATTGGCACCAAACCGGACGCCTATCCAACGACACGCCGAAGGACTACTCTCCGAACAACTTTCGCGTTTCGAGGAGGGGTGGATGAGCTCGCCACTGCCCGAGTTTCCCGCCGGATTCACCTGGGGCGTCTCCACCTCGGCGTACCAGATAGAGGGCGCGACCAGCGAAGACGGCCGTGGACCGTCGATTTGGGACAGCTTCACCCACCGGCCCGGCACGGTGGTCGACGGCAGCACCGGCGACGTCGCCTGCGACCACTACCACCGCTACGCCGAGGACGTCGCCCTGCTCGCCGGGCTCGGCGTCGGGGCGTACCGGTTCTCGATCGCCTGGCCCCGGATCCAGCCCGACGGGACCGGCCCGGCCAACCCCGGCGGACTCGGCTTCTACGACCGGCTGGTCGACGGCCTGCTCGACCGCGGCATCGACCCGGTCGCCACCCTGTTCCACTGGGACCTGCCGCAGGCCCTGGAGGACAAGGGCGGCTGGCTGACCCGCGACACCGCCGGCCGGTTCGCTGACTACGCCGCCCTGGTCGCCGGCCGGCTCGGCGACCGGGTCAAACTCTGGATCACGCTCAACGAACCGTTCGTCCACATGAGTTACGGCTACGGGCTCGGCCTGCACGCGCCCGGCCGGCAGTACCTCTTCGACGCGTTCCCGGTCGCCCACCACCAACTGCTCGGGCACGGGCTCGCGGTGACCGCACTGCGGGCGCTGACCGGCAGCCCGATCGGCATCACCAACAACTACACCCCGGTCCGGGTCCAGGGCGTCACCGACGCCGACCGGGCCGCCGGGGCGACCTACCACGCGCTGCACAACCGGCTGTTCACCGACCCGATCCTCGGCCACGGCTACCCGGAGATCCCCGGCACCGACCCGTCCATCGTGCACCCGGGCGACCTCGACACCATCGCCGCGCCGATCGACGCGCTCGGCGTCAACTACTACAACCCCACCGGCGTACGCGCACCGTCCGACCCGGACAGTCCGCTCCCGTTCGACCTGGTGCCACTGGACGCGTACCCGACCACCAGTTTCGGCTGGCCGGTCGACCCGGACGGGCTGCACGAGCTGCTCACCGGCCTGCGCCGCGAGTACGGTGACCGCCTCCCGCCGATCCACATCACCGAGGGCGGCTGCTCGTACGACGACACCCTCGACGCGCACGGCCGCTGCCACGATCCGCAGCGGGTGGCGTACCTCGACGGGCACCTGCGCGCCCTGCACCGGGCGATGACCGACGGCGTCGACGTACGCGGCTACTACGTCTGGTCGCTGCTGGACAACTTCGAGTGGGCCGAGGGCTACACCAAACGCTTCGGTCTGGTGCACGTCGACTTCGACACCCTGACCCGCACCCCGAAAACCTCGTACGCCTGGTTCCGCGACACCGTCACCGGCCCGGCATGACCGCCGTGCAGCCGATCCCGGCCTCGCTGCCCGCCGCGCTCGCCGAGCCGACCGTGCCGGTCCGGCGCGGCTGGATCGCGCTGATCTTCGGCGCCAACCTCGGCGTCTGGATGGCGTTCTTCACCCCGATCCAGATCCTGCTGCCGCAGCAGGTCGAGTCGATCTCACCGGTCGGCAAGGAGGGCATGCTGGCGGTGGTGACCGGGTTCGGCGCGCTCGCCGCCGTACTGGCGAATCCGCTGGCCGGGGCGCTGTCGGACCGGACGTCGCTGCGGCTGGGCGGTCGGGCGCTCGGCCGCCGGCACGTCTGGACCGTGGTCGGCGCGCTGCTCGCCGCCGGGTCGTTCCTGCTGCTCGCCCAGCAGCGCACGATCCTCGGCGTGGCGCTGGCCTGGGTGGCCGCGCAACTGACCCTCAACGCCATGCTCGCGGCGTTGACCGCCGCCATCCCGGACCGGGTGCCGGTGGCGCAGCGCGGCGGGGTCTCCGGCTGGGTGGGCATCCCGCAGGCGCTCGGGCTGGTGGTCGGGGCGGTGCTGGTCACCACCGTGGTCACCGGCACCCGCGCCGGTTACCTGGTGGTCGCGGGCGCCCTGTTGCTGCTGGCGCTGCCGTTCGCGCTGCTGACCCCGGACGACCCGTTACCGCGTACGCACACCCCGCCGCTGCGCTGGCGGGAACTGCTCGCCGGGATGTGGGTCAGCCCGCGCCGGCACCCGGACTTCGCCTGGGCCTGGGGGACCCGGTTCCTGGTCCAGATGGGCAACGCGCTCGGCACCCTCTACCTGCTCTACTTCCTTCAGGACAAGGTCCACCACGCCGACCCGGAAGCCGGCCTGCTGGTCATGATCCTGCTCTACACCGTCGGCATGATGGCCACCGCCGTCGTCTCCGGCCGGCTGTCGGACCGTACCGGTCGGCGCAAGATCTTCGTCAGCTGGGCCGGCGTGATCATGGCGGTGGCCGCGCTGCTGCTGGCCGCCTGGCCGGTCTGGCCGGCGGCTCTGGTCGCCGCGGTGCTGCTCGGCGCCGGTTACGGGGTCTACCTGGCGGTCGACGCGGCCCTGATCACCCAGGTGTTGCCGGTCGCCACCGACCGGGGCAAGGACCTCGGCGTGATCAACATCGCGAACGCCGCACCGCAGGTGCTCGGCCCGGCGCTGTCCGCCCCGATAGTGGTGCACCTCGGCGGCTACCCCACCCTGTACGCGGTGACCGCCGCCGTCACCCTGCTCGGCAGCATCCTGGTGGTCAACATCCGGTCCGTGCAGTAGGGACGGGCGGGTTCAGCGTTCCAGCAGCAGGACGGTCACGGCGGCGGCGACCGTGACGACCGCGGTCAGCGCACCGGTGCCGAGGAAACGCGGCCAGCGCGGGCTCAGCCCGGCGGCCCGACACCGCTCCAGCCAGAGCAGGGTCGCCAGCGACGCCCAGGGCAGCACCAGCGGTCCGGCGTTGGTGCCGATCAGCAGACCCAGCAACTGGTCGGTGTGGCCGAGTGGGACGACCGCCTCGGCGGCCACGTACGCCGGCAGGTTGTTGATCAGGTTGGCCAGCACGCCGCCGGTGGCCGCGGACCGCCACACCCCCACCACGCCGGGATCGACCCCGACCAGCACGGCCAGCAGCCGGGACAGGCCGAGCCGGCCGACCGCGTCGACGATCAGGAACATGCCGCTGACCAGCGCCAGCAACCGCCACGGCACCAGGGCCCAACGCACCTGCGCCCGGTCCCGGACCGCGAACGCCACCAGCAGCACCACCGCGCCGGCCACCGACACCCCCGCGATCGGCACCCCGACCAGGATGCCCACCACGAACAGCCCGCAGGTGACCGCCGCGACCCGGAACAGCACCCGGTCGCGTGGGCGGTAGCGCGGCGGCGGCGAGTACCGCCGGTCCGGGCGCAGCCCCCGACGCCAGTAGCAGAACCACAGGCACGCCGCGGTGGCCGCCAGCGCGGCCAGCTGGGGCAGCGCCATCCGTTCGGCGAAGCCGAGCACCGGCAGCCCCACCCGGTCGGCGGCGAGCAGGTTGGTCAGGTTCGAGACCGGCAGCAGCAGGCTCGCCGTGTTCGCCAGCCAGATGGTGGTCATCGCCAGCGGCAGCGGCGCGATGCCGGCGCGGGCCGCGACCGCCAGCATCACCGGGGTGAGCAGCACAGCGGTGGTGTCCAGGTTGAGGATCATGGTGGTCGACGCGGCCAACGCCACGGCGAGCCCGAACAGCGCCGGATAGCTGCCCCGGGCCACGATCGCCATCCGGGCGGCCAGCACGTCGAAGAACTCGGCCCGCGCGGCCAACTCGGCCAGGATCAGCACCGCGAACAGGAAGACCAGGATCGGGGCGATCCGGCGCAGGGTGGCATCGGCGTCGGCCGCCGGCACCAGCCCGGTGGCGAGCAGCACCAGCCCGAGGCCGAACACACCCAGCGCGAGCCACGCCGACCAGTCCAGCCGCCGCAGCGGACCCGACCGGCGTACGGCATCCAGCGCGGCCACCGTGCCTCCCCCGTCCGCTCACGACCACCCCACCGCCCGTTACCGCTGATCAGCGGCGCGATGACGATAATCGGGCGGTTGGCGAAACCTGGTGGCGGGGGCGTACGGGTGCGCCCGTAGGCTTGGGCCGTGACTGTTCGCGTACGCTTCGCCCCCTCACCGACCGGCATGTTCCACGTCGGCGGTGCCCGCTCGGCCCTCCAGAACTGGATCTACGCCCGGCAGCAGGGCGGTGTCTTCGTGCTCCGGGTCGAGGACACCGACGCCGCCCGGAACAGGCCCGAGTGGACCGAGGGCATCCTCTCCGCGCTGGACTGGATCGGCATCGAACGCGGCAGCTACGAGGGCCCGTACTTCCAGTCCGCCAACGCCGAGCAGCACCGGGCCGCCGCCCAGAAGCTCTACGGCCTCGGCCGCGCCTACTACTGCGACTGCACCCGTGAGCAGGTCCAGGCCCGTACGGGTTCGCAGTACCAGGGCTACGACGGCTACCACCGCGACCGCAACCTCGGGCCGGGCGAGGGTCGGGCACTGCGCTTCCGTACGCCGGACGAGGGCGAGACCGTGGTGGTCGACCTGATCCGGGGCGAGCCGACGTTCGAGAACAAGCTGATCGAGGACTTCGTGATCGCCCGTGGCGACGGCTCGCCGGTCTTCCTGCTGGCCAACGTCGTGGACGACATGATCATGGAGATCAGTCACGTCATCCGGGCCGAGGAGCACCTGCCGAACACCCCCAAGCAGCAACTGCTCTGGGAGGCGCTCGGGGTGAAGCCGCCGATCTGGGCACACGTGCCGGTGGTGGTCAACGAGAAGCGGCAGAAACTGTCCAAGCGGCGCGACAAGGTGGCGCTGGAGGCGTACAAGGACGAGGGCTACCTGGCCTCGGCGATGCGCAACTACCTGATGCTGCTCGGCTGGGCGCCGTCCGGCGACCGGGAGATCGTGGCATGGTCGGTGATCGAGTCGGAGTTCCGGCTGGAGGAGGTCAACCCCTCCCCCGCGTTCTTCGACGAGAAGAAGCTGCGCGCCTTCAACGGCGACTACATCCGCGCCCTGCCGGTCGAGGAGTTCATCGCCGCCTGCACCCCGTGGCTGACCGGCACCGACACCATCGCCCCGCCGCCGTGGCAGCCGGACGAGTTCGACCCGGACGCGTTCGCGGCCGTCGCCGCGCTGGCCCAGACCCGGATCGCGGTCATGAGCGAGATCGTGCCGAACGTCGACTTCCTCTTCCTGGCCAGCCCGCTGGTGGACGAGGCGGCCTGGGCCAAGACGATGAAGGAGGGCGCGGCCGAGCTGCTCGACGCCGCGATCGTCGCCTTCGAGGCGCTGGAGACGTGGGACAC
Organism: Micromonospora sp. NBC_01699; assembly: GCF_036250065.1. Lineage (NCBI taxonomy): Bacteria > Bacillati > Actinomycetota > Actinomycetes > Micromonosporales > Micromonosporaceae > Micromonospora > Micromonospora sp. NBC_01699. The sequence continues at coordinate 6,213,396 of NZ_CP109199.1, forward strand.
CGACCCGCTCAAGACGACCCTGGAGCAGGTCGGCGCGGAGCGTGGGCTCAAGCTCGGCAAGACCCAGGCCCCGGTACGGGTCGCGGTGACCGGTCGTACGGTCGGGCTGCCGCTGTTCGAGTCGCTGGTTGTGCTGGGGCGTGAGCGTACGCTCGCTCGGCTGCGGGCTGCTCGGGTGCGGCTGCCCTGAGGCTTTTGGGGTGGGGCCCGCCGTGCCGGCGAGGGCCGTCAGGCTTGATCCCCTCGCCGGTCACGGCGGGCCCCGCCCCCGTGCTCGGCAGCGTTGGGCCGCTTCAGGGGTTGGGTTCGGTGGTCAGGTGGACTGGGAGCGGCGGCGGAGCAGTAGGGCTGCGGTCAGGGCGGCCAGCAGTAGGACGGCGGCGCCGACGGCCCAGGGCCAGCGGGCGGAGCCGCCCTGGTCGTCCGTGTCGGTGCCGGCGACCGAGGTGAGGTCGGGTCCGGCTGTTGACGGGGACGGCGTTGGTGCCGCCGTGGTCGGGGGTGTGGACGGGGTTGGTGCGGCGCTCGGGGTGGTGCCTACGGTGAGGGTGAAGCGGATGCGGCCCTTGATCGGGTGTCCGTCGCTGGACGGAAGCTCGTACCCGACGGTGTAGAGACCGGCCGGTCCGGGCCGGAAGCCGACCGTGACCTTGGAGCCGGAAAAGGTCGGTTCGGCACTTGCAGCCGAAACGTTATCCGGCCCGACCAGGGTGATTTTCGTGGCCCGTGGGTCGAGTCGGGCCAGGAAGCTCAGGGTCACCCGGGCCGGCGCCCGGTCCAGACTGACCCCGTCCTTCGGATCGCTGCTGGTCAGCGAGTTGTGTGCGGCGGCCGGCGTGGCCGTCAGCAGTACGCAGGCAACACCGGCGATGGCGCCCAGTAGCAGGCCCGTCGCCCGGATGAATTTGCCCCCCATGGAGTCCTCCGCGAAGATACGATTCGGCCACCGATCAACGGCTCGTCACTAAGTCGACCCTAGATCGCAGATAGTTCCAAATACTGCTCGAACAGGTGCAACCGAGCGGCGTTCTGCGGAGTCTGTGTAGTGAGCGCGACGAACCTGCCCCGGCAGCAGACCGCACTCCGATCAACCCAGTGCGTGACCTGCATCAAGGCCATCCATCGAACGGGGCGAGGAGGTCAGCGATGATCAGAGGGAAGAAGCACCGACCAACGCTCGTCGTCGCGCTGCTGATCGCGATGGTCTCCTGGCTCGGTCTGGCCGCCACCCCCGCGTCCGCCGCACCGCCGCCCGCCGCCCCGAACTCGGTCACCATCACCGGTGACGGGGTCGCCGCACCGCTGATCATCCGCGCCGAGGGCGACCAGGAGATCTTCGCCGCCGTGCTCGACCAGGTCGGCTGGCTGCGGGGCACCGGTCAGACCAGTTCCCCGGCCGCCGGCGACCTCGGCCCGAAGTTCGTCGTGACGGTGCTGATCGACGACGCGCCGAAGCAGGCGTACGACCTCTATCCGCTGGCCAAGGGCGGGCCCCGGGCGTTCCGCCCGGCGAAGCAGCCGGACGGCGGCAGGGTCGCCCCGGCCTGGTTCTTCGGCCGGCTCTCGATGTCGGAGACGTTGCAGGCCGCCGGGGTGCCACTGCCGGCCCAGACCAATGTGGTCAACGGCGGCATCGGCGGCGGCGAGCGGGTGATCCGGGAGGACTCGCTGACCCCGGGCAAGGACCTCGGCCAGATGCTCACCGACCTGCGCGGCCTGCTGCTGCTCAACGGTGCCGTGGTGGTCGCGATCACGATCTGCCTGGCCGGCATCGCGCTGCTGGTCCGCCGCCGCACCCGTTAGGGCCAGTCGCGCAACCTCAGCACCACCGGTCCGGGGGTCGCTGCCGCCGGTCGCCGCGTACCCGTGGCCGGACCGCGCCGTGCCGGTGTCCGCCGGCCCAACCGGGTCGGTCCGGCTGGCAGGACGGCGCCCGGTGCAGGTCGCCACCGACCTGGTCGGTCACATCCGCCGGGTCGGTCTCGTCGGTGGTCGCACCGGTGGTGCCGGAGGTCCCGGCCGGCTCGGCGGTCCGCTGCACCGGCTCGGCGGTCCGCTGTCGGGGCACCAGGGCGCCGACCACCACCTCGACCACACCGTCGTCGGCCAGCGGCTCCGGGATCGGCGCGCCGATCGGTCCCACGCTGGCCGCCGCGGTCAACGCCGGGCCCGCCCCGGTCGAGCCGGAGCCGGCCACACCGGGTCCCATCTCGGCCCCGGCCGGCACCGCCCCGCATACCCAACGCATCGACTTGCCCGTGAAGGAAGTCGACTGCTCGTCCTGGTCGCCCCGGAACAGCGGCTGATCGCCGCGGGCGCGGCCATGCTCGGCCTCCCCGTGCGCCATCCGGCCTCCTCTTGCTCTTTGTCGCCGTCGCCGTGTGGGCGGTCCCCCGGACGGCCCAGCTCGTCGGTGGTGGTGACCATCGCGGGACTGTGGCATGCCGTACCAGGCACTCTCACCGTACTGGCCTGGGCTGACGGGTCCGACGCCGCCGTGGTTGGAGATCGAATGGCGCTGCGGAGCGGGCCCGGCTGCGCGTCGTGTCCCGGTTCGGCAGAATCTCCCGCTGACCGGTCGTACGGCGCTGTACGGCCATCCGTCGATCCCACCACACCGCCGGGCCGTTGCCATCCGACGAATCGATGACGCGTACGGGCCACGGCTCCGTCAATCGACGGAGGGACATCCCATGATCACGAAGAGTCCGGCCGGGCCGGAGCCGGATTCCGCCCCGGTCAGCGGGGCGTCCGATTCGCGGCCGGCACGGGGACCGGCCGGCGGGGCACGAGGCGGTCCACGGCGTACGTCACCGGGGGGACCACGGCCAGCGCGAGCAGCCAGCCACCGAGCACGTCGGCCGGCCAGTGGGCCAGCAGCGCCAGCCGGGTCAGTCCGATGAAGATCGCGAAGGCCGCCGCGAGCGCGACCGCGACGATCCGCCCGGTCCGCGCCAGCCGGGGCCAGAGCAGCAGTACGGCCAGCAGCGCCGCCGCGCTCGCGTTGCTGGTGTGCCCACTGGGGAAGCCGTTGCTGTGCACCACGACGAAGCCGTCCACCGGGCGGGGGTGGTGCACCCACAGGTGCATCAGGCTCCACAGCACCGGCACCAGCACGGTGACCGCGGCACAGCAGGCCGCGAACCGGCGCTCACCGGAGGCCAGCAGACCGGTGGTGATCACCGCGCCGGCGATCAGGAACGGGATCGTGGCGGCCACGTCGGTGGCCAGCCGCAGCGCCGTGACCAGGGTGGGGCGCTGGTCGCCGTACCCCCGGAAGGCGTCGCTGACCGCGGCGTCGAAGCCGTCCAGCGGCGCCCAGCCACCGACCACCAGTCCGAACAGGGCCAGGAAGGCGACCAGCGCGAGCAGCGGCAGCGCGACCGGCGGGCGGGCGATCATCCCAGCATGATGGCACGCCCGCCCCGCCCCGAACGGCCGACGTACGGGCCGGCGTGACAGGGTGACGGGGTGACCGAGGCGGATGGTGGGGAGCTGGCCGCCACCCTGCGTCGGATCGAACGCGCGGCGGGCACCCTGGCCACCGCGAGCATGGCCCGGATGGACGAGACCCTGCCCTGGTTCCGGGGACTGCCGGCCGAACAGCGGGCCTGGGTCATGCTGGTCGCGCAGTCCGGCGTCAGCTCCCTGGTCGAGTGGCTGCGCCATGGCGGTGGCGCCCGGGAGAACCCGCAGGAGGTCTCCGACGAGGTGTTCGCCTCGGCGCCCCGGGCGCTGGCCCGGTCGATCAGCCTGCAACAGACCGTCGCCCTGATCAAGGTGACCATCGACGTGGTCGAGGAGCAGGTGCCGGAGCTGGCCGCGCCCGGCGAGGAGCAACTGCTCCGCGAGGTGGTGCTGAAGTTCTCCCGCGAGATCGCGTTCGCCGCCGCCCGGGTGTACGCGCGGGCCGCCGAGACGCGCGGCGCCTGGGATGCCAGGTTGCAGGCCCTGCTGGTGGATGCCCTGCTGCGCGGCGACTCGTCCGACGTGTTGGCCAGCCGGGCGGCGGCGCTCGGCTGGGCGGACGCCCCGCCGGTGTCGGTCGCGGTCGGCCGCTCCCCCGGCGGCGAGGTGGCGGCGGTGTTGCACACCCTCTACCGGGCGGCCCGGCGGATCGGGGTGGAGACGATCGGCGGCGTGCACGGGGACCGGCTGGTGCTGGTCCTCGGCGGGGCGGTGGACCCGCTGGCGGCGACCGGGCGGCTGCTCGGCGGCTTCGGTGACGGCCCGGTGGTGGTCGGCCCGGCCGTGCCGAGCCTGGACGAGGCGACCGACTCGGCCCGCGCCGCGCTGTCCGGGTTCCGGGCGGCTCCGGCGTGGCCCGGCGCGCCGCGCCCGGTGGCCGCGGTCGACCTGCTGCCGGAGCGGGCCCTCGCGGGCGACTCGGAGGCCCGGCGCGGGCTGCGGCAGGGCGTGTACGCGCCGCTGGTCCGGGCCGGCGGTGAGTTGTTGGAGACGATGGACGCCTTCTTCGCCGCCGGTGGGGTGCTGGAGAGCGCGGCCCGCGCGCTGTTCGTCCATCCGAACACGGTGCGTTACCGGCTGCGCCGGATCGCCGACGTGACCGGGTTCTCGCCACTGACCCCGCGGGACGCGTTCGCGTTGCGGATGGCGCTGACGATCGGCCGGTTGGACCCGGCCGCACCCGGCTTCGGCGGACCCGGACATGAACGACCGTTTACCACAAAGGGTTCATAACCTGCATCACCACCACCGATCTTTGTAGGAACCCCACAAAGGTCGTAGTGTGGTTTGGTGGCTTGCGGCAAGCACGTGACCGACCAGTATCCAGCAGAGTCATAACCGTGCTCGCCGTACTCTCGCCTGGCCAGGGCTCACAGAAGCCCGGCTTCCTCACTCCCTGGCTCGACCTGACCGGCACGGAGGCGCGACTGCGCTGGTGGTCCGCACTCGCCGGAGTGGACCTCGTCCACCTCGGCACCACCGCCGACGCGGACGAGATCAAGGACACCGCGCGCACCCAGCCGCTGCTGGTCGCCGCCGCGCTGCTCGCCGCCGAACACCTCCCGATGTACGACGTCAGCCTCACCGCCGGCCACAGCGTCGGCGAACTGGGTGCCGCCGCCCTGGCCGGCGTACTGCCCGCCGAGGCCGCCATCACCCTGGCCGGCGTACGCGGCCGGGAGATGGCCGCCGCCTGCGCGCTCGAACCGACCGGTATGGCCGCCCTGCTCGGCGGCGACCCGGAACAGGTCATCGCCGCGATCGAGGCCCACGGCCTCTACCCGGCCAATCTCAACGGCGCCGGCCAGATCGTCGCCGCCGGTGCCGTCGACCGGCTGGAGAAGCTCGCCGCCGAGCCGCCGGCCGGATCCCGGGTACGCCTGCTCCAGGTCGCCGGCGCCTTCCACAGCCCGTACATGGCCCCGGCCGAGCAGGCGCTCGCCGGCATCGCCGCCGGCATCGTGCCGACCGACCCGGTCCGGCTGCTGCTGTCCAACCTCGACGGCGCCGCCGTCAACCACGGTCGGGACATGCTCCAGCGGCTGGTCCGGCAGGTGACCGCCCCGGTGCGCTGGGACCTGTGCATGGCCACCCTGGCCGACCTCGGCGTCACCGGCGTGATCGAACTTCCGCCGGCCGGCACCCTCGCCGGGCTGGTCAAGCGCGAGCTCAAGGCCACCGGGGTGCCGGAGATCGTCACCCTCAACACCCCCGACGACCTGCCCGCCGCCCGCGACCTGATCGCGCGGCATGGGATGGCTCCCAGTCACGAACCCACCATGCAGTTCCGGGTGGTGGTCGCGCCGAGCGCGGGTACGTTCGTACCCGCCGTCGACCTCAACGAGGGCGACACGATCAAGTCCGGGCAGTCCATCGGCCACGTCACCAGCCGGCAGGGGCCGACCGAGGTGGCCGCGCACTGCTCCGGAGTGCTCACCGAATGGCTGGCCTCACCCGACGACCCGGTCGCCCCGGGCCAACCCCTCGCCCGCATCGGAGGACACCTTTCATGAGTCGCATCGTCGCCATGGGGCACTACCAGCCATCCCGGGTCCTCACCAACGACGACCTGGCCAAGATCGTCGACACCAACGACGAGTGGATCCGGGACCGGGTCGGCATCGTCACCCGCCGGATCGCCGACAGCGAGACCGTCAGTGACATGGCCACCGCCGCGGCCGACACCGCGCTGGCCAAGTCCGGGCTCACCGCCGCCGACATCGACATGGTCGTCGTCGCCACCTGCTCGTCGATCGACCGCAGCCCGAACGTCGCCTGCCGGGTCGCCGCCAAGCTCGGCATCGACGCCCCCGCCGCGTTCGACCTCAACACCGCCTGCTCCGGCTTCTCCTACGCCCTCGGCACGGCCGACCACGCGCTGCGCGCCGGAGCTGCCCGCAACGCCCTGGTCATCGGCGCCGAGAAGCTCTCCGACTTCACCGACTGGACCGACCGCTCGACCTGCATCATCTTCGGTGACGGCGCCGGTGCCGCGGTGGTCAGCGCCCAGGACGACGGCGACACCCCGGGCATCGGCCCGGTCGTCTGGGGCTCGGTGCCGGAGAAGAGCGACGCCGTACGGATCGAGGGCTGGCGCCCGTACATCCAGCAGGAGGGCCAGACGGTCTTCCGCTGGGCGACCACCGCGCTCGCCCCGCTCGCCCTCCAGGCGTGCGAGCGGGCCGGGGTGGCCCCGGAGGACATCGCCGCGTTCGTGCCGCACCAGGCCAACCTGCGGATCATCGAGGGCATCGCCAAGCGCCTCGGCATGCCCAACGCGGTGATCGCCCGGGACATCGTCGAGTCCGGCAACACCTCGGCGGCGAGCGTACCGCTGGCCCTGTCCAAGCTGGTCGACCAGCGGGCCATCGCCAAGGGCGCCCCGGTCCTGCTGTTCGGCTTCGGCGGCGGTCTCACCTACGCCGGCCAGGTCGTCCGCTGCCCCTGAGCCCCGCCCCCCGGTACGCCACCCGGCGGACCACCAGAAACCCCACCGGCCGGCACGCGCGGTCCGGTGCAGGCGGTATCGTCCGCCAGCGCAGATCCACTTACCGAGAGGAAACCAGCACCATGACGACCCGTGACGAGATCACCGCCGGCCTCGCCGAGATCCTCGAAGAGGTTGCCGGGGTGAACCCGGACGACGTCGCCGAGGAGAAGTCGTTCACCGACGACCTTGACGTCGACTCGCTCTCCATGGTCGAGGTCGTCGTCGCGGCCGAGGAGAAGTTCGGCGTGAAGATCCCCGACAACGAGGTACAGAACCTGAAGACCGTGGGCGACGCGGTCGCCTACATCGAGGCACAGTCCTGATCATGACTCGCCCCGACGTCGTCGTCACCGGGCTCGGCGCGACGACCCCGCTCGGCGGGGACGTCGCGTCGACCTGGGACGCCATGCTCGCCGGCCACTCCGGGGTGGGACCGCTCACCCAGGAGTGGGCCGCGCAACTACCGGTCCGGATCGCCGCCGAGCTGGCGGTCGACCCGTCCGAGGTACTCGACCGGGTCAAGCTGCGCCGGCTCGACCGGTCCGAGGCGATCGCCCTGATCGCCGCCCACGAGGCGTGGGCCGACTCCGGGCTGGCCGACTCCGGCCTGGACCCGGAGCGGCTCGGGGTCAGCGTCGGCACCGGCATCGGTGGCGCGCAGACCCTGCTCGCCCAGGACGACATCCTGGAGGCGAAGGGGCCGCGGCGGGTCTCCCCGCACACCGTCCCGATGCTGATGCCGAACGGACCGGCAGCCTGGGTCGGGCTCGAACTCGGCGCCCAGGCCGGCGTGCACTCGGTCGCCAGCGCCTGCGCGACCGGCGCGGAAGCGATCGCGCTCGGACTGGACATGATCAGGTCGGGTCGCGCCGACGTGGTCGTCGCCGGTGGCACCGAGGCGGTCATCCACCCGCTGCCGATCGCCGGTTTCGCCTCGGCGCGGGCCATGTCGATCCGCAACGACGACCCGCTGACCGCGTCCCGCCCCTGGGACAAGGGCCGGGACGGGTTCGTCCTCGGTGAGGGCGCCGGGGTGCTCGTCCTCGAACGGGCCGACCACGCCGCCGCTCGCGGCGCGCGGGTCTACGCCAGGCTCGCCGGGGCCGGGATCACCTCCGACGGGTACGACATCGTCCAGCCGCACCCGGAGGGCGCCGGTTTCAAGCGGGCGATCCGGTTCGCACTGGCCGACGCGGACCTCGACCGGTCGGACATCGTGCACGTCAACGCGCACGCCACCTCCACCCCGGTCGGCGACATGCTGGAGGTCGCCGGTCTGCGTGCCGCCCTCGGCGACCACCCCGTGTTGACCGCCACGAAGTCGCTGATCGGGCACCTGCTCGGCGCGGCGGGCGCGGTCGAGTCGATCGCGACCATCCTGTCCATCCGGGACTCGATCGTCCCGCCGACGATCAACCTCGACGACCCGGAGGACGGCCTGCTCGACGTGGTCGCCCACAAGGCGCGTCACCTTGACATTCCCGCAGCTCTGAACAATTCGTTCGGCTTCGGCGGGCATAACGTGGCTCTCATCTTCACGCGGGCCTGAGACCATCTGCCTGCTCCGGTCGGGTACGCCCGCGTACCCGACCGGGGTGTGATTGGAGGCGTACGTGACCACCACTTCTGTCAGCGCTGATTCCTCGACCGTCGACTACCGCGACCCCGAGTTGCGGCTCCGGTCCCTGTTCGACGCCGGTTCGCTGCGCCTGCTGGTGCCGCGCGACGACTCGGGCGTGCTCTGGGCCCGGGGCGAGGTCGACGGCACCCCGGCCGTCGCGTACGCCACCGACGCGACCCGGATGGGCGGCGCGATGGGCACCGTCGGGTGCCAGCACATCGTCGACGCGATCGACACCGCCGTACGCGACCGGGTACCGGTGCTCGGCCTCTGGCACTCCGGCGGCGCCCGGCTGGCCGAGGGCGTGGTCGCACTCGACGCGGTCGGCCAGGTCTTCGCCGCCATGGTGCGCGCCTCCGGGCAGGTGCCGCAGATCTCGGTGGTGCTCGGCCCGGCGGCCGGCGGTGCCGCGTACGGACCGGCACTGACCGACATCGTGGTGATGAGCGGCGCCGGCCGGATCTTCGTGACCGGGCCGGAGGTGGTCCGCAGCGTCACCGGCGAGCAGGTCGACATGGAGCGCCTCGGCGGCCCCGAGCCGCACGGCCGGCGCTCCGGCGTGGTGCACGTGACCACGAAGGACGACGCGTCGGCCCTGGTCGAGGCACGGAAGCTGGCCGCGCTGCTGGGTCACCAGGGGCGGCTGAGCCCGGCCGACATCCCGCCGACCGCCCAGGACGGCCACGACCTCGCCGCGCTGATGCCGCCGGAGCCGAACCGGGCGTACGACGTCAAGCCGGTGGTGAAGGCGCTGCTCGACGCCGCCGGGGTGGAACTGCACGCCAAGTGGGCGCCGAACGTGGTGACCGTGCTCGGTCGCTTCGCCGGTCGTACCGTCGGCGTGATCGCAAACAACCCGCTGCGGCTCGGCGGCTGCCTGGACGCGTCCAGCGCCGAGAAGGCGGCCCGGTTCGTGCGGATGTGCGACGCGCTCGGCGTACCGCTGATCGTGCTGGTCGACGTGCCGGGTTACCTGCCCGGTCTGGGCCAGGAGTGGGACGGCGTGGTACGCCGCGGCGCCAAGCTGCTGCACGCCTTCGCCGAGGCGGTAGTGCCCCGGGTGACCCTGGTGACCCGCAAGGCGTACGGCGGCGCGTACATCGCGATGAACTCCCGTTCGCTGGGTGCCACCGCGGTCTTCGCCTGGCCGAACGCCGAGGTCGCCGTGATGGGCGCGTCGGCGGCGGTCAACATCCTGCACCGCAAGAAGATCGCCGCCACCCCGGCCGCCGAGCGTGAGGCGATGCGGGCGCAGCTGATCGAGGAGCAGACCAAGACCGCGGGCGGGGTGAACCGGGCGCTGGAGATCGGCGTGGTCGACGACGTGATCGAGCCCGCCTCGACCCGGCGACGGATCGCCGAGGCGCTGGCCGGTGCTCCGGCCGCACGCGGCGCCCACGGCAACATCCCGCTGTAGTTCCCCGGTACGTCAAGGGGCTCCGGTATCTCCGGGGCCCCTTCGCCGTACTCCTGCGGCCTGCCGCCCGGCGCGGTGGCCTAGGGTGAACCCCCGTGGAAGCGACCGAGATCCGCAAGCTGGCCGCCCTGGAGGACTCCCACTGGTGGTACCGGGAGCGGCGGGCCCTGTTGGCCCGCTCGCTGCGCCGGCTCGCCGCCGCCGGCCAGGGCCCGCACCGGGCCGGGCCGGGCGGGTCGGCGGCTCCCGCCGGAGCGGGACCGGAAGCGGCCGGCGACCGGGCGTTGGACATCGGTGCCGCCGGGGGTGGCAACACCCGGGTGCTGCGGGCGCACGGCTGGCGGCCGGTGGCGCTGGAGTACAGCGCCGAGGGCGCGCAGGTGGCCGCCGAACGCGGTCTGCACGTGCTCCGCGCCGACGCCCGGCACCTGCCGCTGCCGTCGGCGAGCCTCGGTCTGGTGGTCGCCTTCGACATCCTCGAACACATCGACGAGGACGATCTCGCCGCGGCGGAGATCCGGCGTACGCTGCGGCCGGGCGGGACCGCGCTGATCGCCGTACCGTGTGACATGCGGTTGTGGTCTGCCCACGACGTGGCGGTCGGTCACGTCCGGCGGTACGACCGGACCTCGCTGGTGTCGGTGCTGGAGCGGTCCGGCCTGGTGGTCGACGAACTCTGGAGCTGGAACGTGGTGCTCCGCCCGGTGGCCGCCTGGCGCCGCCGCAAGTCCACCGGCAGCGACCTCGACAACCCGCCGGCCCTGGTCAACCTAGCCCTCCGAACGATCATCACCGCCGAACGCCACCTCCCCGTCAAGTCCCTCCCCGGCGTCTCCCTCATGCTCCGCGCCCACCGCCCCTCCCCATGATCGCCACTAGTACAGGGAAGAGTGCCGCCCTGCGAACGGGGCGGGCGGGGAGGGCGGGGTCAGGGGTGGAGTTCGTAGATGGCTAGGGGGCCGTTGTCGAAGCGGGGGGTAGCCAGGGTGGCGAGGGCGGGGGACTCGGTGGCGGTGGTGCGGTCGGCGACCAGCCAGCGGACGTTGTAGCGGGTGCGGAGGGTGGACAGACCCTCGGGGGTTGGTGCGGTGAAGGCGTCGTCGTTGGCGCGCAGGCGCTCCGGGTCCCAGAACGGGGCGTACGGGCCGCCGGGCAGCCCGACCATCCGGGGCGCGAACGACCAGCCCTCGACCAGCACCGAGCGCTCGGTGTAGGCGCTCAGCCAGAACGAGCGGGCGTCGCACGAGCCGTCGACCATCGCCCGGCAGTGCACGTTGGTGGCGACCACGTCGTCCGGTTCGCTGTGCTCGTACAGCCAGCGGGCGGCGGTCACCCGGGACGCCGGCATCGGCACCACCGCGTACGCGCCGCCGTTGGGGTAGCGGTGTCCCGCCCACGCGTCCATCACCAGTCCCGGTGCCCCGGCGACCAGTACGCCGGTGAGCAGGATCGCCGCCCCGCGCCCGCGCAACCGGGGCCAGCGTCCGGCCAGTGCCGGCCAGAGCAGCAGCCCGAGTACGGCGAGCCCGGCGAGCGCCGCCGCCCACCAGAGCAGCGGCCGGAGCGGGTCCCAGCTCGGCGCGCGGTAGACCCCGGCCGGGTAACCGAGCTGGATCAGGCTCAGGACGAACGCGAACCCGGCCGCGCCGACCCCGAGCAGGATCCGGCTGCGGATGGTCAGCCGGGCCCGTTCGAGCAGTTCGGCGTAACCCCAGGCGGAGGCGATCACGCCGAACGCGAAGCCGGCCCGGATGAAGTACTGGTTGCTGCTGCCGGGGTGGCCGACGAGCAGGTAGATCGCCGGGCCGGCGAGGGCGCCGCCGAGTAGGAACACCTGCACCGGTTCGAGCCGGAACCGGCGGTACCGGACCAGCGCGACGATGCCGGCCAGCCGCAGGTGCAGGTTGACCAGGAAGGCGAGCCCGACGGCGACCCAGAGCAGGGCGGTGGTGCCGGCCGGGCGGTCGACCGTGCCGACGAAGGGCCGCAGGCCGGAGAACGGGTCGATGGTGACGCCGTGGCTCTCGAACGCGAACAGGATAGCGGTGGCGAAGCCCTGGGCGGCCAGGGCCAGCATTCCGGCGAGGATCACCGGCCAGGCCAGCCGGCGGCGTACCACCAGGGTCACCAGGGCGGTCAGCGCGAGGGCGACGGCGACGACCGGGACCGTACTGGCCTTGGCGCCGGTGGAGGCGGCCAGCAGGAGCGCGGCGAGCACCCAGGCGCCCCGACCCAGGGGTGGCACCCGCACGTCGCGGGCCGGGCCGATCCGGTCGGCCAGGACCGCGATCAGTGGCAACAGCAACACCCAGCTGTACGTCATCGACGGGCTGCCCCAGACGATGAACGTGGCCTGGGTGCCGAAGAGTTGGCGGATCCCGTTCTCGTAGCCGAACTCGCCGATGGTGAACATCAGTGCCGCCGCGCCCGCGCCCGCGTACGCCCGGCCGGTGATCCGCCAGCCGACGACCGCCACCAGCAGCACCGCGAGCAGGCAGAGCGCCGGTACGGCCAGCCGGAAGAAGACCGTGGGCAGGTCGACCCCGCTGACCAGGCTCGCCGCCGCCATGTGGGCGAAGCCGAACCAGTGGTAGTGCAGTGGTTCGCCGGCCACCTGCGGCACGTCCGGCGGCATCTGGTGGGTGGCGGCACCGGCGATGGAAAGCTGGAACGGCAGGTCGATGTACTGCGCCTGCCCTTCCCCGGTGGGCAGGATCGGGTTGCGGTAGAGGAACGACTCGGCGAGGTACGCGGTGAAGCCGACGATCACGGCCGCGACCGACCAGGCCCAGCCGGTTGGGACCGGGGTGTAGCCGCGGACCCGCCAGTGCCGGCGCAGTCGCGGTACGGCGAGGAACGGCAGCAGCACCGCGACCGGCCAGTAGCGGAGCCAGGATTCGAGCCCGAGTCCGGTCAGGACGGCCCAGGCGGCCAGTTCCAGCACCAGTCCGACGGCGGCGCCGACGGCCAGGTCCTCGACCAGGGTGTGCGGTCGGGCGCGCAGCGCCCGGTAGACCAGGGTGCCGGGCAGCACGACGGCCAGCAGGGCGTAGCCGGTGTAGCGGGCGATGTCGAGGGCCGGGGTGCCGGCGTCGAGCAGGATGGCGGTGAGGACGACGAGGACCGCCCCGGCGGGTGCGTACCGGCGCAGGGTGTCGACGGCGGACGCGGGCCGGTCGCTCGGGGTGCGCAGGGCGGGTGCGCCCGAGGTGACGGCGGTCAACGGAGCGTGTCGGCGAGGGCGGCCACGTCGTCGGCGCCGGCGATGCCGGTCGCGTCGGTGGGCGCGGTGTCGGTGGGCGGCGGGTCGTCGGCGCTGTCGGTAGCGACGAAGTACGCCGGCCGCGCCTGCACCGCCGTGTAGATCCGGGCCACGTACTCCCCCAGCAGGCCGAGACAGAGCAGTTGTACGGCGCCGAGGAACAGCACCGCCACGTAGAGTGAGGGCCAGCCGCTGACCGTCGCGCCGAAGAAGTACGCGACCACGGCCACCACCACCAGCAGCGCGCAGACCGCCACCCCGGCCAGGCCGAGCCAGGTGGCGAAGCGCAGCGGGGCGGCGGAGAAGCTGGTCACGCTGTCGGCGGCGAGGCCGACCATCCGGGACACCGGGTACTTGGTCCGCCCGGCCGCCCGCTCGTCGCGCAGGTAGGTCACCTCGCCGCTGGGAAAACCGAGCCAGGGTACGACCAGCCGGAGCACCGGGGTCCGTTCCGGCAACTCCCGCAGCGCCTCCACCGCGGCCCGGCTGAGCAGGCGGAAGTCACCGGCCTGGGCGGGCACCTGCTTGCCGACCAGCCGTCGCATCAGCCGGTAGTAGAGCCCGGCGGTCCACCGCTTGAAGACCGTGTCGCTGCTCCGGTCGGCGCGCACGCCGTACACGATGTCGAGCTGTCGGGTGCGGGCGACCCGCAGCATCTCGGCGATGGTCTCCGGCGGATCCTGGAGGTCGGCGTCGATGCTGACCACGTGCTCGCCCCGGGCCCGCAGCACCCCGGCGACGAGCGCGGCCTGGTGTCCGCTGTTGCGCCGCAGCCGGAGCACCCGCAGTTGGGGCCAGTGGGCCCGGATTCCGGTCAGCGCGACGGCGGTGCCGTCGGTGCTGCCGTCGTCGACCGCGACCACCTCGTAGGGCTCGCCGAGCCCGTCGAGGGCGCCGCGCAGCCGCTCGACCAGCAGCGGCAGCACGCTTTCCTCGTTGAACATCGGCACGACCACGGACAGCGCCGGTCCCGGTTGCGTCACGGCCCGCGCACCCCCGTTCCGGTCGACCCGGCGGACTTCCGAACGCTACCAGCAGCGGGATTCCGGCAGGCCGATGACCAACCGGCGGACCGGACGCTCAGCCGGTGCAGGAACTGCGTGCCAGGCCGGTCACCGGCACCGGCGAGTGGCCGGTCGGCCGGGCCTTGCCGGCGAGTACGTCGGCCAGTGCCGCCATCGACACGGCCGTCGACGAGTACGTCGCCAGCAGCACCGGTGACTTCGCCGTCTCCAGCAGGTACGGGGTGTCCATCGCGACGGTCACCCCGGCGGCGCCGTTGAGGTCGGCGGCGGCGTCGCCGTACCCGACCAGGTGCACGATCGTGCCGCCCTGGGCGACGACGGTGGCACCGGCGGCGCGCAGCGCCTCGGTGAGCGTGGCGGCGGTCTTCTCCCGCCCGTTGGCGGCGGTGACCGTGATCGGGCCGGGTACGGCCACCTGGGCGCAGGTGCCGCGCAGCGCGGTGACGGACGCGTTCGCCACCTTCCGGGCGGCCTCCCGGTGCGCCGCCGTGTCCAGCGTCTCCATCGACGGCGCCGGCCGCCCGGCGAGGCTGAACTTCAGCGTGAGCACCCGGGTCACCGCCTCGACCAGCCGGGTCCGGGGCAGCGTTCCGTCGCGTACGCCGGCCAGCAGCCCGTCGTACGCCTGGGTCACGTTCGGCGGCATCAGCAGCAGGTCGTTGCCGGCGTTGATCGCCCGGACGGCCGCCTCGCCCGGCGGGTAGCGCATCGCCGGTGCCATGTTCATCCCGTCGGTGACCAGCACGCCCTTGAAGCCGAGTTGGCCACGGAGCAGGTCGGTGAGCACCCTGTGCGAGAAGGTGGCCGGCACCCCCGGGTCGATCGCCCGTACGTCCAGGTGCCCGGACATGACCAGGCCGGCGCCGGCGGCGATGCCGGCGGTGAACGGCGGCAGGTCGCCGGTGTCGAGCGCGGCCCGGTCCTGGGCGAGCTGCGGCAGGTCGTCGTGCGAGTCGGCGGCGGTGTGACCGTGGCCGGGGAAGTGCTTGATGGTCGCCGCGACCCCCGCACCCTGGAGTCCGCGTACGGCGGCGGCGACCTGGTCGCCGGTGGTCTTGGGGTCGTCGCCGAAGGATCGGGAGCCGATCACGGTGCTGTGCGCGCCGAGCACGTCGGCGTCCGGGGCGAAGTCGACGTTGATGCCGAGGGCGGCGAGCTCGGTGCCGGCGGCCTGCCAGGCGGCCTCGGTCAGGGCCGGGTTCCGGGCCGCCCCGAAGGCCATCGCGCTGGGCAGCACCGTGACGCCGGTGCCGATCCGGGTCACCACACCGAACTCCTGGTCGGTGCCGATCAGCAGCGGCGCGGCGCCGGCCGGCAGCTTGCCGGCGGCCTCCCGCAGCCCGCCGGTCAGCCCGTGCACCTGCTCGACGTTGTCGACGTTCGTGGTGACCTGGTTCTGGTTCGTCGGATCGTCGGCGGAGAAGCCGACCAGGATCAGCCCGCCGAGCCGGTACTTCGCGATCATCTCGGCCGGGGTCTCGACTCCGGCCAGCGCCTTGTTGCCGGTCGCCGAGCCGAGCGTGACCTTGGTGGCCGAGCTGCCGTACGCGTACGGCATCAGCACCTGGCCGACCAGGTCCTCGTCGGTCAGCCGGCCGACCAGGTCGGCCGCCCGCGCCGCCGGGTCCCCGGCACCGGACGGGATCGCGCCGGTCGTGGGGTCGGCCGGGGTGGTGGGGTTCGCGCTCGTGGTGCCCTGGTCGGGTCGACCGGCACAGCCGGTCGCGGTCAGCGCGGCCAGTACGGCGAGCGCGGCGATGGTACGCCGGAGGGGGGTCGGCATCCCGCTATCCCATCAGTTCCCCCCTTATCAGGGCAACTTGACCAGGGCGTCCCCGCACCGGTCAGCCGACCCTGGTGAGCAGCGTCACCGGCGCCCCGTCACCGGCGTACCGGTAGGGCTCCAGCTCGGCGTCCCACGCCGTTCCGAGTGCCTTGTCCAGGGCGTGCGCCAGCGCCTCGGGAGCCCGTGCCGCCGCCATGATGGCGCGCAGCCGGTCCTCACCGAGCTGGATGTCGCCGGCGGCGCCGGTGGTGGCCCGGAACAGCCCGCGTCCCGGGACGTACATGAACCGCTCGCCGTCGACCCCGGCGCTCGGCTCCTCGGTGATCTCGAAACGGATCATCGGCCACTGCCGGAGGGCAGCAGCCAGTTCCGCGCCCGTCCCCGGCCGGCCGGACCAACTGCACTCCGCCCGGCGTGCGCCGGGATCGACGGGTTGAACCGTCCAGTGCAGATTGACCGGCACGGTAAGGACGCGCGCGATCGCCCACTCGACGTGTGCACACACGGCGAGCGGGGTCGAGTGGACGTATACGACGCCACGCGTTGGCACGGTGACCTCCCGGAGAGCGAGGTGCGTCTTCCCCTACGACCTCGATCACCAGGCGATGCTGGAACACATGATGACTCGTGTGACGGATGGTGCGCCAGAGAATCGGAATTTTGGCATGCCGGAATAGCCGTCCCGCTAGTGGGTGTTCATTCCTCACGACAGACCGCGGTCGCCGTACGGCTCTCGTGGTCGTGTAAAGTTCACTCGGCGTCCTGTGTCGCCGTGCGTTCGTATATCCGGTGGCTCCGGCCGCCAACAGCAGGTTCTTCGGTGGCCCCGGCCGCCAAAACAGCAGGCTCTGGTGGCTCCGGCCACCAAACAGCAGTTCGGCGGCCCCCCGGCCACCAGGCGCGTCCGGCGTGTTGCCGTCGCGCATTCCGTCCTCCCGTTATGTCTGGCAAGGAGTACTTCCGTGGCGAGCAACACCTCAAAGACCGCGCGCGCGTCAGTCCGCGCCGGCCAGGCCGGTCAGGGTGGCGCCCTGAGCGTGCTCGGCGAGTTCAAGTACCTGATCCCGCTCAACGGCGGCAAGCACGCCTACGTGCGGAACCTGACCAACGGCAAGACCGTGCACGTACGCACCGACTCCGACGCCTTCATCGAGGAGCTTCGTCAGCTCGCCGGTGCCGGCCACGCCGTCAAGATCCGGGCCGAGATCGCCGGTCTGGCTGCGGCGTTCCCGGGCGAAGGCTGGGACACCGCCGACAAGCGGCTCGTCGAGGCCGGCGTCTTCACCGCCTGATCGCACTGAACCGAGCGAACGCCTCGGTCCGGCCAACACGCCGGACCGGGGCGTTCGCCGCTTTTCGCACTATTTGAGGGATCACGACACCACCCGACGGATCGGTACCGGACGCCGACCGGGTATCCGGCACCAACCGGAACGACCGGCGGAACCCGCGGCAAACCGCCGGGCCGCAACCCCAGCGGCCGGCCACGGTCACGGGTACGCTTGTTACCCGCGGGTACGGTGACCCTCGGGCGACCCGGAGGTGGCCATGTCCGAGCAACGCCCGACCCGGATCGCCCCGGTCGGCTTCGGCCCATCCACGGCCATCCTGCGCGCCACCGCGCCAGCCACGGCCACCGTGTCCACCGCCGCCCCGTTCACCGCCGCCCTCCCTACGGCCACCCTGCCCGCCCGCGAGCAACCGCCGCCGAACCCGCCTGACCCGCCCGGCATCGACTACTCCGATGGGATCGAGCTGTCCGACGGGGTCCGGCTCCGGGTCGAGCAGGTCGGATCGGGCGGTGCGCCGCTGACCGTGGTGCTGCTGCACGGCTGGACCCTGGATCACCGAATCTGGCACCGGCAGGTGTCCGCACTGGTCGAGCACCTGGGCGACACGGTCCGGATCATCAGCTACGACGCCCGTGGTCACGGCCGATCGGGCGTCAGCCACCTCGGTACGGCCACCCTCGATCGACTCGGCGACGACCTCGCCGAACTACTCGACCGGATGGCGCCTACCGGTCCGGTGGTGCTCGCCGGCCACTCGCTCGGCGGCATGACGATCATGGAGTACGCCCACCGGCACCCCGACGACTTCGCCGCCCGGATCGCCGGCCTGGTCCTCATCGCCACCACCGCCGAGGGCGACACCCACACCTGTTACGGCCTGCCGTCACGGGTCACCTGGCTGATCCGGCTCGCCGAGACCACCGGGGCCGACGTACTGGCCCGCTGTGGCGGTCTGCGTACGCCCGGACCGCTGTTGCGGGTGCTGCGGCCGACCCTGCGCTGGCTGCTCTTCGGAAACGAGTGTGAGCCGGACGACATCCGGCTCACCACGTCGGCGGTCGCCCGCGCGGCACTGGTCTCGATCGGCGGGCTGCGGTCCTCGATCGGCCGGCAGCAGCGGCTGGACACCCTCGCCGGCCTCGCTCACCTACCGGTGGCGGCGCTGGTCGGCGACCGGGACCGGCTCACCCCACCACCGTGCGCCGAATCGATCGTCAGGACGCTCCCGGCCACCGAACTGACCGTCTGTCCGGGCGCCGGGCACATGCTCATGCTGGAACGCCCCGACGAGGTGAACGCCGCCCTGCTCGACGTGGTCCGCCGGGCCCTCACGCCGATCCCCAGCCAGCGTCGCGCCGGTACGGGAGGGTCGTCCGGCTGACCCGTCCGGGTCCGATCAGGTGATCGGCGCGGAACGGCCGGACGGATACCCCGTACCCTCGCTTCCTGGCAATCCTGCGCGTCCGCGCGCCTGCCCGGCCCGATCGGCCGGGCTCGGCGTCGCGGGCCGCGACCGACCAACCGGGAGTCTGCACGTTGACCGACCTCACCACCCTGCAACAGGAGATCGCCGCCGAGCAGCGGCATCTCGACCTGGTCTACGCCCGGCTGGCCCAGCTGCGCCGGACCGCCGTCCAGGCTGAGCAGGAGGGTTACCATCTCGCCCGGGTGGGCAACTTCAGCGCGCTCGTCGAACGGGACGCGATGGTCTTCCACGCCGCCCGGCGCCGGCAGTCCCTCGACGCCGAACACGAGGGGCTCGTCTTCGGCCGGCTGGACCTGCGCGACCGGCAGGTGCTGCACGTCGGCCGGCTGGGCGTACGGGGCGAGCGGGCCGAGCCGCTGGTGATCGACTGGCGGGCACCCGCCGCCGCCGCGTTCTACCAGGCGACCGCCGCCGACCCGCGTGGCGTGGTCCGGCGCCGCATGATCCAGTCCGCCAACGAGAAGGTCACCCGGATCGAGGACGACCTGCTCGACCCCGGTGCCGCACCGGCCGACATGCGGGTGGTCGGGGACGGGGCGCTGCTCGCCTCGCTGGCCAAGGCGACCGGCCGGGGCATGCGCGACATCGTCTCCACCATCCAGCGCGAGCAGGACGAGGCGATCCGCTCCCCCGCCGGTGGTGTCACGATCGTCTCCGGTGGGCCGGGGACCGGCAAGACCGCCGTCGCCCTGCACCGGGCCGCGTACCTGCTCTACTCCGACCGCAACCGGTTCGCCGGGGGCGGCGTACTGGTGGTCGGGCCGTCCGGGGTCTTCGTCGAGTACATCGCCTCCGTACTGCCCTCGCTCGGCGAGGAGACCGCCACCCTGCACTCGCTCGGCTCACTCTTCCCCGGCGTGGTCGCCACGCGTACGGACCCGACCGCCATCGCGGCGATCAAGGGCTCGCTGCGGATGCGTCGGGTGCTGGAGCGGGCCACCCACGACACGGTCCCGAACGGCCCCACCGAACTGCGCCTGCTCTACCGGGGCGAGCTGCTCCGGCTCGGGGCCGGCGAACTCGACGCGATCCGGGTCCGGGCCCTGCCCCGAGGCGCCCGGCGCAACGAGGTCCGCCGGGCCGGCATCGACGGGCTGTTCAACGCGCTCTGGACCCAGGCGCAGCGGATGCGCGCCGGCCGGCTGCCGCAGCGGCGCGACTTCGAGGGCGAACTGGCCGAACGCGGCGACTTCCGGGACTTCATCCGGGCCTGGTGGCCCCAACTGCACCCGTGGCACGTACTGGGCTGGATGACCCGGCCGGAGCGGCTGCGCGCGTACGCGTCGGGGATCCTGTCCAACCGGGAGATCCGGGCACTGGGCGATTCGTTGCGGAGCCTGGACGCCGACGGGCCGACGATCGCCGACGTCGCCATCCTGGACGAGCTGGACGAGTTGCTCGGCAAGCCGATGCGCGCGGCGAAGCGCCGGCGCGACCCGTACCTGCTCTCCGGCGGCGTACGCGAGGTCAGCACGTACGCCGACCGGCAGCGCGCGGCACGGACCCCGGTCGAGCGGGACGAGGACTACCGGGAGTACGCCCACGTGGTGGTGGACGAGTCCCAGGACGTGTCGCCGATGCAGTGGCGGATGATCGGCCGGCGCGGTCGGCTCGCCTCCTGGACCGTGGTCGGCGATCCGGCCCAGACCGCCTGGACCGGCGAAGCCCACGAGCTGTCCCAGTCCCGGGACAAGGCGCTCGGTCGCCGTCCCCGGCACGAGTTCACCCTCTCCACGAACTATCGCAACCCGGCGGAGATCTTCGCGGTGGCCGCCGAGGTGATCCGGGAGGTGGCACCCGATCTTCCGTTGCCGGTCGCGGTGCGTACCACCGGGGTCGAGCCGATCGCGCTGACCGTACCGCCGGAAGACTTGGCCGCGACCACGGTGCAGGCGGTGACCGACCTGCTCGCGGAGGTCCAGGGCACGGTCGGGGTGATCACGCCGGTGCCGCGCCGGGACGAGGTCGCGGCCTGGCTGGAACACCTGGCCGGGCCGCGCCTCCAGGTCGTCACCAGCCTCCAGGCCAAGGGCATGGAGTACGACGGCGTCGCGCTGATCGCCCCCACCGAGATCCGTACCGACTCCGAATCCGGCATCCGCACCCTCTACGTAGCCCTCTCCCGAGCCACCCAACGCCTAACCACCCTCGACCCCTCCCCCTCCCCTCCCCTCCCCTCCCCCTCCCCCTCCCCCCGCCCCTAACTCGCGTTGATCTAGGGCAAATACGTGCTAGTTGATCTCTAACCACACGTATTTGCCCTAGATCGGCGAGGGGTTTGGGGCGCGGGGCACGGGGTCAGGGGGTTAAGGGGGTCAGGGGCGGGGGATGGAGGTGGTGGTGTAGGGGGTGGTGGGGGTGGGTGGGGTGGTGAAGCGGCCGTTGGGGAGGTAGAGGCGGTTGGCGTAGGCGGCCACGGTGGTGGGGACGTCGAAGGCTGGTGAGGTGACCTTCTTTACCAGGCGGGCGGTGGTACCGGCGCGGTCGAGGTGGTAGACGGCGACCGTGTTCAGGCGGTTCTGTACGACGTAGAGGGTGTGGCCGTCGCGCAGCAGGCCGTCGCCGTTGGTCAACACCTCGCCGCCGAGGTCGACGGTCCGGGCCACGCCCGTGGTCGGGTCGACCCGGAAGAGCAGGCCGGTGGTGGACTGGACGACCAACAGGCCCCGCCCGTCCGGGGCGGTCTCGATGCCGTTGGCGTTGATCCCGGCGCCGTAGGCGATGTCACCGGTCAGCGGCAGGGCGACCGCCTCGTCCGCGTCCGGCAGGCCACCCCGCCGGTCCAGCGGCAGCTTGTACAGCACCGGGTTGGTCGAGTCGGTGAACCAGGCCGCCTCCGGGGTGAGCACCACGTCGTTGACGAAACTCGGCACGCTGTTGAACCGGTACGTGGTCAGCAGTTCCCCGGTGAACGCATTGAACACCTTGGCGGCGGCACCGCTGGTGCTGTTACCGCCACCGACGAAGAGCCGCCCACGCAGGTCGACCTTGAGTCCCTGGGACGGGGTGCCCGAACCGGGGTTGATCACTTCACCCCGCCCG
This sequence comes from Micromonospora sp. NBC_01699, assembly GCF_036250065.1. Taxonomy (NCBI): domain Bacteria; kingdom Bacillati; phylum Actinomycetota; class Actinomycetes; order Micromonosporales; family Micromonosporaceae; genus Micromonospora; species Micromonospora sp. NBC_01699. Next base: position 6,235,285 of record NZ_CP109199.1, read on the forward strand.
GTGAGCAGGCTGACCCGGTAGATGGCGCCGGAGACGCGCGAGCCGAAGAAGGCGTACGGCAGGGCCCCGATCGCGATCCCCTCCGGCTGGAACCCGTCCGGCAGCGCGAACGTGGCGGGGAAGATCGTGCCGGCTCGGGCCGAGGCTGCCGGAGGCGCGACGGCGGCACCGGCCGGGGCAGCTGCGACCGGGGCGGCTGCGGCCAGTACGCCGGTCAGGGTCAGCACGGCAAACAGGACGGTGGTGGTACGGGGTCGAACTCGCATCCTCGATCTCCTCCCCCGCCGTCGTGGCGGGCATCGGTTGATGTCGGTGTGTGCCGGTTCGATGTTGCCCGGCGATCCGCCCGTCCGCTACCGGACAGCCACCGAGCGGCACCCGAGCAGTGCCCGAGCGATGCCCGAGCGGTGCCTGAGCGGCGTCCGAGCGGGTGCCTGAGCGGGTGCCTGAGCGAGCAGGCGCCGCCGGCGGAACGCCGGTCCGGGGAGGGGAGAGTGGCGGAACGCCCGTCCCGGCGGGGAGAGTGGCGGAACGCCGGTCCGGGACGGCACGTCCGGTCGTGGCGGACAGGTCGACGATGACGGAGCATGGGCCGGTGACGGAACACGGGGCGATGACGGGACACGGACCGACGTGAGCTGGCCGCTGCTGCGCCTGGCCGCGGCCGGGCTGCGGGCCCATGCCGTACGGCTGCTGTTGACCGCTTTCGCGGTGGTGGTCGGGGTCAGTTTCCTCGCCGGCACGCTGGTCTACGGCGACACCGCTCGGGCCGCCTTCTACGACGACCTGGCCCGCTCGGCCCGGAACGTGGACGTGGTGGTGGAACCGGCCGAGACCCTGGTGTCGGCCGACACGGTGGCCCGGATCCGGGCGGTCGATGGGGTGGCCGAGGTGGACGGGCGGGTGATCGCCTGGCTGGGCCTGCTCGACCGGGACGGCCGGCTGCTGACCCAGCAGGGCCACGTCGGGTATGGACTCTCGGTGCCCGGAGTGGCGTCACTCGCGCCGTACGATGTGGCGGCCGGGCGGCTGCCCCGCACGGCCGGCGAGGTCGCGGTGGACAAGACCACGGTGGCCGGCACCGGGTACGCGCTCGGCGCCCCGGTGACCCTGCTCGACCAGGCCGGCGCGTCGCACCGGCTGACCCTGGTCGGGGTGCTCGACCTCGGCGTGAACCGGCTCTTCGGTGGCTCCCCGGTGGCCGCCCTGACCGAACCCGACCTGACCCGGTTGACCGGCACACAGCGGTACGCGCAGGTGGTGATCCGGGCCGCGCCCGGGGTCGACCCGGAGACATTGGCCGACCGGGTGGCGCAGGTGACCGGCGATCCACGGCTGGTGGTGTCCACCGGTGACCGGCTTCGGCAGCAGCTGGCCGAGCAGGCCGGCAAGTACGTCAACGGCTTCCTGGCGGTGCTGATCGGATTCGGGCTGGTCTCGCTGACCGTGTCGGCGTTCGTCATCTACAACACGTTCGCGATCCTGGCCGCCCAGCGCGTACGCGAGCTGAGCCTGCTGCGCTGTATCGGCGCCTCCCGCCGGCAGGTCGGGATCGCGGTGCTGCTGGAGGCGCTGGCGCTGGGCGTACTGGCGTCGCTGGGCGGGCTGGCGATGAGCCTGCTGGTCGGCTACGGGCTGATCTGGGGGCGGGAACTGGTCGCCACCGACATCCCGCTGCACGCGCCGGTGGTTCGCTGGCCGACGGTGGCGGTGGCGATCGGCTTCGGCACCCTGGTGTCGGTGCTGGCGGCGCTCGTACCGGCGCTGGCGGCGGGGCGGGTGCCGCCGCTGGCCGCGCTGCACGGCAGTGCCACCGCCGAGCTGCGCGGTTCGACCGGTCGACGCGGACGGGTCCGGCTGCTGATCGCCGCCGGGCTGGCCGGGCTGGGCCTGCTGGCGATCGTGATCGGGGTGCCGCTGGCCTTTCCGGGGCTGCCGGTGGTGCTCGGCGGCGGCATGATCCTCTTCCTCGGGACGGTGGTGGCGGCGCCGCTGCTGGTTCCGCGCGCGGTCGGCGTACTGGGTTGGCTGCCGGCCCGGCTGTTCGGACCGGTGGCCCGGCTGGCGGTGGCGAACGCGCGGCGCAACCCGCGCCGGGCCGCCGCGACCACCATGGCGCTGACCGTCGGGGTGGCGCTGATGTCGATGTTCGCGGTGCTGCTGGGGACCGCCCGGGACCAGACCGGACGGGAGCTGACCGAGAACTTCCCGGTGGACTTCGTGCTCGACCGGGCCCGGGTGGACGGCACTCCCGGGGTGACCCCTGGCACGCTGCCGGCGGAGCTGGCCGGCGTACTCCGGGCCGACCCGGCGTTCGCGACGGTGGCCGAGGTGCGGCTCGCACCGGCACCGGCGGACCCGCAGGTCCGGGTCTGGTCGGTGCCGCCCGAGCAGTTGCGCGGCCCGATCCGGCCGGAGGTGACCGACGGTGACCTGGCCGCCCTGCGGCCGGGCACGGTGGCGGTGAGCCGCCGGCTGGCCGAGGCCCGCAACATCGGCGTGGGCGACCGGCTCCCGCTCGGCCTGCCCGACACCCTGACCGGCCCGACCGATCCGGTTGGGCCGACCGATCCGGTTGGCCCAACCGGCCCAACCGAGCCAACCGGCCCAACCGAGCCAACCGGCCCAACCGAGCCAACCGGCCCAACCGAGCCGACCGGCCCAACCGGCCCGACCGAGCCGACCGGTTCGTCCGGGGGCGACGGTGTGGGGGGCTCGTTGGTCGTGGTCGCGCTCTACGACGACGCTCCGACCAGCGGTACGGCGCTGGTCGAGTGGAGCCGGTTCACCGCCGCGTACGGTCCGGGCGCGCCGAACCAGTTGCTCATCGACCTCGCCCCCGGTGTCGGTACGGCAGCCGGGCGGCAGGCGCTCGACGGGCTGCTGCGGGCGTACCCGGTGGTGCGGTTGAGCAGTGCGGCAGACCAGGCGAACGCGTTGTCGGCCACGCTGGACGAGCTGCTCGGCATCTTCGCCGCGCTGCTCGGCATGTCGGTGCTGATCGCGCTCTTCGGGATCAGCAACACGCTCTCGCTGTCGGTCTTCGAGCGCACCCGGGAGTCGGCCACGCTCCGGGCGCTGGGCCTGTCCCGACGGCAGCTCGGGCGCATGCTGCTGGTCGAGGCGGCGCTGATCGCGCTGGTCGGCGCGTTGGCCGGGATCGCCCTGGGGGTGGGGGTCGGCTGGACCGCGGCACTCGGGCTGATCAGCAGCTACGGGCACGGGCTGCCGGTCGTACCGGTGGGGCAGTTGGCCCTCTGCGCGGGCCTGGCCTGCGGCGCGGCGGTCCTGGCCGGGCTGCTGCCGGCCCGCCGGGCGAGCCGGGCCCCGATCGTGGCGGCGATGGCGAACGAGGGCTGAGCCCTCGCACCCTTCCGGCACCCGGCCGGTTCGACTCGGTGGCACACATTGCGATATCAGCATATGTTGGGCTATAGCGGTACCGGCTGACGGAGGGTGTGTGCGTGGGCACGGGTCATGACCACGGCGCGCAGGCGATGCGCGCCGCCGAGCGGCACCGGGGACGGCTCTGGTCCGCCTTCGGGCTGCTCGTCGTTGTCATGATCGTCGAGGCGGTCGCCGCCCTCACCACCGGCTCGCTGGCGCTGCTCTCCGACGCCGGGCACATGTTCACCGACGTACTCGGAATCGGCATGGCACTGGCCGCGATCACCGCGACCCGGCACGCCACCGACGACCCGCAGCGGACCTTCGGCCTCTACCGGCTGGAGGTGCTCGCGGCACTGGCCAACGCCGTGCTGCTGTTCGGCGTCGCGATCTACGTGCTGGTCGAGGCCGCCCGCCGGTTCAGCCAGGAGCACCCGCCGACCGTGCTGGCCGGGCCGATGCTGGGGGTCGCCATCGTCGGTCTGCTGGCCAACCTGGTCGCCTTCGGGCTGCTGCGCGCCGGGGCACGGGAGAGCATCAACCTGCGCGGCGCCTACCTGGAGGCGCTTGGCGACACGCTCGGCTCGGCCGGGGTGATCGTCGCCGCGCTGGTGATCGCGAACACCGGCTGGTGGTGGGCCGACCCGCTGGTCGCGGTCGCGATCGGCCTGTTCATCCTGCCCCGGACCTGGCGGCTGGCCCGAGCCGCGATCCGGATCCTGGTGCAGGCCGCACCGGAGCACCTCGACGTGCCCACGGTCGCCGCCCGGCTCTGTGCCGTACCCGGTGTCGCCAACGTGCACGACCTGCACGTCTGGACGCTCACCTCGGGCATGGAGGTCGCCTCGGCGCACCTCACCCTGTCCGCCGGCGCCGAGGTCGGCGCGGTGCTGGCCGCCGCCCGCGGGGCGTTGCACGACGACTTCGACATCGCACACGCCACCCTCCAGGTCGAGCCGGGCAGCGCGACCGAGGGCTGCGGCCCCACCGACTGGTAAACCCCATCGGGTACGCCCGCCGCCCGGCCGGGTACGGCCGGGCACGCCCGTCACCCGCTTCGGTACGGTCGCGGACGGCACGGGTAGGTGGCGCTGCCGGTAGCGCTCCTTACCGGGCACCGGAAGGTGACCACTCTTCGCTTACCTTGGCCTTAATTTTTGTCGCCCGACCGGGTGAAATTTTATGGTTATATCCGGCATATCATTTCGATTCACTTTGATCCTCTGACAAGCGACCACTGTCCGTACTGGAGCCGGCCGGTAGGCTCGGCTCCGGTCATCGCCGGGCGGCGCCCTCCGGCGCCTGTGGTGACCGTCGCCTAATCGCACATGCGAGCCGGGGAACCATCGCGTCATTGGGGTGCATCCGCGTCAGCGGTAGGGATCTTCCGTCCCGAACCCGTCAGCTAACCCGGTCGGCGGCTGACGGAAGGACGTGCACCGAATGCCATTGTTGGCGCCCGTACGACCCCGCCATCCGCGCGCGGTCCGTACCGCGATCGCGATCACCCTCACCCTGTTGGCCGCCTCGGTCACCCCCACCGCCGCGCTGGCCGCACCCGCCCCCCTCGGCACCGCCCCCCTCGGCACCGCCCCGCTGACCGCCGCGAACGTGCTCGCCGCCGCCCCCGGCGGCACCGACGACGAGGGCGGCAGCGACAGCCTGCGAGAGCAGCTCGACGTCGCGGCCAAGGGCTACCTCGACGCCCAGGCGGCACTGGACAACTCCACCAAGCGGCAGCAGCAGCTCGCCGCGCACCTGGTCACCCTGGAGGCCGAAGTGGTCACCAGGACCCGGACCGTCGGCGAACTGGCCGGCTTGGCGTACCGCACCGGGCGCCTGGGGCCCCTCACCGCCCTGCTCAACAGCGACTCGCCGGACGGCTTCCTGGACCGTGCGTCCTCCCTCGGCACGGTCGCCGCCAACGAGGACCGCCAGCTCCGGGACCTGATCGAGGTACGGGACCAGGAGACCCGGGCCAAGGCGGCGATCGACAACGAGATCCGTGAGCAGCGCAAGCAGCTCGACATCATGGCCAAGCGCAAGCAGCAGGCCGAACGGGCGCTCGCGCTCGCCGGCAGCGGCGGCTCCAGCCCCGGCGTCACCGCCAGCACCACCTCCCCCACGGCCAAGCCGGCCCCCCGCAACTCGGACGGGTCGTGGCCGAAGGAGTCGTGCAGCGTCAACGACCCGACCACCACCGGCTGCATCACCCCGCGCACCCTCAACGCGATGAACCAGGCCAAGGCGGCCGGCTTCACCCGTTTCGTCTCCTGCTTCCGCAGCGGCGGCTCGGGCGAACACCCGAAGGGCCGGGCCTGCGACTTCGCGGCGGAGAAGGGCGGCTTCGGCGGAATCGCCACCGGCGGCGACCGGACGTACGGCAACAACCTGGCGGCGTACTTCGTCAAGAACGCCAGCCGCCTCGGCGTGCTCTACGTGATCTGGTTCAAGCAGATCTGGCTACCCGGCAGCGGCTGGAAGGCGTACAACGGCGGCGGCGACCCCTCCAGCGACCACACCAACCACGTCCACCTCTCCATGAACTAACCCCGCCCCTCCCCCTCCCCTCTCCCCCTCTCCCCCTCCCCTCGCGTGCCCCCGCGCCCGCCCCCGGGCGCGTCGATCTAGGGCAAATACGTGTGATTAGAGATCAAGTAACCCCCATTCGCCCTAGATCGGCGCCGTGAGGGGGGTGGGGGGCGGGGGGTGGGGGGTTAGGGGGTGGAGTTCCAGAAGCCGATGATGGTGGCGGTCCACCAGCCGAGTTGGGAGATCGTGGCGGCTAGGGCGCCGGGGAGTAGGCGGGACCAGTGCGTGGGGGTGTCGCCGAGGTTGGCGAGGCGGTCGCGTACGCGGCCCAGGAACAGCCCGTTGATCCCCACCGCGAGTACGGCGACCAGCTTGAGCTGCACCAGCCCGGACGAGGTGTCGGGGCGCAGTGCCGCACCGCTGACGACCAGGCCCACCAGACCGAGCCAGATCAGCAGGTGTGCCCCCTGCGCCATGCCCAGTACGGTGCCGAGCCGTTCCCGGCGCAGAATCCAGCGCAGGCTGAACCAATCCACGGTGAGTACGGCTCCGAAGCCGATCACGAGACTGGCCAGGTGACAGAACAGCGCGATCGACCGCCATCCCGGACCGACGGTGAGGTGCGGCGCGACGAGCACCACTACCAGCCAGCCGACACCGACCGCGACGACGGGACCGATCCGTGCGGCGCGACCGGCCGGCCGGCGGTGGCCGCCCCGCCAACCCGCAGCCGGCTGCCCGGTCGACGGGTCGAGCCGCCGCACGTGATCCGTCGGCGGGTCGAGGTGATCGACGAGAGCCGGTGAGTGATGACTCGCAGCGGACGCCAGGGAGCGGCGACTGGCAGCGGCCGACGGCGAGTGGCGATTCGCAGGGGACACGTGCGAGTGGTGACCGGCAGCGGGGACCGGTCGATGGTCATCGGAAGCAGGGACCGGTGCACGGTGATCGGCAGCGGAGGCCGGGGAGCGGCGGTCGGGAGCAGAGGCCGGGGAGCGGCGACCGGGGGCAGGGGCCGGGGAGGGGCGGTCGGCGGCGGAGAGCGGTGGGCGGCGGATGCCGGCGGGGTCGACCGGTGCGGGTGCGGTGTGTCGGCCGGTCGTCCGGAGGTCAGACATATCGGGCCGGGCCGTCCGGACCGGCGGGTCCCGAAACCGGCATGGTGGTCCCTCCGCTCGCCTCGGGCCGGGGTCGGCCGAAGATCGGCCGGGCCGGGAGGAGAACCGACGGCCCTCCTGATCAGGAGACTCGCCGGGAGCGGCGGCGCAACAGAAAACCCGGCCGGGGAGATCCGTACCGCTGCCCGGAGCGGACGCGGTGGTCGACGGGGCGGTCAGGCGGGGGTGCGGGTGGTGGTGGGGCTCGTTATCGCGCCGAGCAGGAGTCGCAGGCCGGGGGTGGGGTCGAAGTCCGGGTCGGGGAAGGCGAGCTGGTGCATGATCACACCGTCCATGTGGTCCAGCAGCAGCCGGCAGTGCCGTTCCGGATCGGGTGAGCCGACCGCACCCAGCCAGGGTGCTCCCCAGCGGACCAGTTCGGCGTTGCCCTGCCCGAGGTCGGCCTGCAACTGCGGCCGGACCGCAGCGTCGAGACAGAGGGCGAGGCGGGCGACCGTACGCGGCCGGGCCGGGCCGACCGCGGTCCGGACGAATTCGGCCAGCAACCGGGCCAGCTCGTCGAGGTCGACCGGGTGCTCCGGGCCGGTCATCCGCTGCCAGTCCGCCCGGTCCAGCACGGCCAACCGCGCGACCACTCCGCCGAGCAGCGCGTCCCGGGTACGGAAGTGGTTGGACGCGGAGCCGGCCGGCAACCCGGCCTCGGCGTCCACCGCACGGTGGGTGAGTTGACGCAGCCCCTGTCCCCCGAGCACCCGGATCGCGGCATCGGTGAGCTGGTCCAACCGGGACGACATCCGCCCACCCTAACGAACTACACCCGTAGTTAATTCGACTACAGCCATAGTCAATTCAACTACATCCGTAGTGACAGCTAACTACAGCCGTAGTACGGTCCGCTCAGACCAGGCGAGCGAGCATCACATGACCGGACGGGCGGGCTATCACGTGACCAGACGAGCGGGCATCATCGGCGGTGGCATCGGCGGACTGGCAACAGCGATCATGTTGCAGCAGGCCGGCTGGACGGTACGGGTCTTCGAGAGGGCGCCCGCCCTCGGCGGCTCCGGCACCGCGCTCGGCATGTGGCCGGCGTCGCTGCGCGCCCTCGACGCCCTCGGCCTCGGCGGGGACGTACGCGCGCTCGGCGCCCGGCAGCGCCACGGCACCTTCCTCCGCCCGGACGGCAGCCGGATCGCCCGGCTGGACGTGAGCGCGATCGCCCGCCGCACCGGCGACTCGGTGCACCTGATCTCCCGACCGGCACTGCTCGGGCTGCTCGCCGGTGCGGTCGCCCCCGGCACCGTTAGCTTCGACAGCCCGGTGACCGATCTCGCCGCGTACCGGACGGGGTTCGACGTGGTGGTGGCGGCCGACGGGGTGTTCAGCCGGACCCGTACGGCGATCTTCGGCACCGACAGCGGGGCACGTTATGTCGGCGCCACCGCCTGGCGGGGCACCGTGGACGGGGCGACCGACACGGTGAGCGAGACCTGGGGGCGTGGACAGCGGTTCGGCGTCACCCCGCGCGAGGACGGTCGGACCAACTGGTACGCCACCGCGCTCGCCCCGCCCGGCGGACGTTCGCCGGAGGGCGAGGTAGCGGCACTGCGGGCCAGGTTCGGTGACTGGCACGCGGGCGTACGGCAGGTATTGAGCCGGCTGCGGCCGGCGGAGGTCCTGCGGCACGACCTCTACCAGCTCGCGCGGCCGCTGCCGGGTTACCTCGACGGCAACGTGGTCCTGATCGGCGACGCGGCGCACGCGATGACCCCGGATCTGGGGCGGGGTGCCGGTGAGGCGCTGGTCGACGCGGTGACGCTCGGGCACTGCCTGGCCGACGCGACCTCGATCGCCGCCGGACTGGCCGAGTACGACAACCGGCGACGTCGGCCGACCCAGCGGTTGGTCCGGCTCTCGCACCGGGTCGGCCGGATCGCCCAGGCCCGTCGGTTCACCCCGCTCCGGGACGCCGCGGTACGCGTCGCCCTGACCTTCGGTCCACCCACCTGACCCCACCCAGCGGCAGCCGGCAACCAGCGGGGCAACAGGCGACAGGGATGCTGGCAGCAGGGAAGCGGGCACGCAGCGGGATAAGTCTGCTATTAGACGATCTGTTACGGATCTAGGTGGCTATGCTGGTCGGCATGACCGCCATGGCGCCGACGCGTACCGAACCGGATCTGTCGTTCCTGCTGGACCATACGAGCCACGTGCTGCGGACCCGGATGGCGGCGGCCCTCGCCGAGATCGGGCTCACCGCGCGCATGCACTGCGTGCTGGTGCACGCCCTGGCCGAGGAGCGGACGCAGATCCAGCTCGCCGAACTGGGCGACATGGACAAGACCACGATGGTGGTGACGGTCGACGCGCTGGAGAAGGCCGGCCTGGCCGTACGCCGCGCCTCCACCACCGACCGGCGGGCCCGGATCATCGCGGTCACCCCGGAGGGCGCCCGGGTCGCCGAACGGAGTCAGCGGATCGTCGACCGGGTGCACGAGGAGGCGCTGGGCGCCCTTGCCGCCGACGAGCGCGAGCCCTTCCTTCGCGCCCTGAATCGCCTGGTCGACGGGCATCTGGCCAGCCCGGTCGAGAATCCCCAACCGGTACGGCGAGCCCGCCAGCGCGGGAACTAGATCACAAACAGATCGTCTATAACAAAACCATCTGCTACGGTCCTCCTGTTCCGGTACGAGATCGTCCGTACGAGCAGGAGGACCGCCGTGTCCGCTCTTCCCACCACCAACCCACCCCGGTCCCGCTGGCTGGCCCTCGGGGTCATCGCCACCGGCATGCTGATGATCGTTCTCGACGGCAGCATCGTCACCGTGGCGATGCCGGCCATCCAGGCCGACCTCGGTTTCAGCCCGACCGGTCTGAGCTGGGTCGTCAACGCCTACCTGGTCCCGTTCGGCAGCCTGCTGCTGCTGGCCGGGCGGCTGGGCGACCTGATCGGCCGCCGGCGGCTGTTCCTCACCGGCGTCGTGGTGTTCACCGCGGCCTCGCTGCTGGCCGGCACAGCCACCTCCCCCGGCATGCTGATCGCGGCCCGGCTGGGACAGGGTGTCGGCAGCGCGATGAGCGCCTCGGTCAGCCTGGGCATCCTGGTCACGCTCTTCGTGGAGCCCACCGAGCGGGGCCGGGCGATCGCGGTCTTCAGCTTCACCGGTGCCGCCGGCGCCTCGATCGGCTCGGTCCTCGGCGGGCTGCTCACCGACGCGCTGAGCTGGCACTGGATCTTCTTCATCAACCTGCCGATCGGGCTCGCCGTGCTCGCGGTCGCCCTGCCCGTGCTGCCGGTCGACCGGGGACTCGGGTTGGCGGCCGGCGCCGACGTCACCGGCGCCGCGCTGGTCACCGCCGGGCTCATGCTCGGCATCCTCACCGTCGTGCAGATCGACGGACAGGGCTGGAACTCGGTCCGTACGCTCGGCTCCGGTGCGCTTGCCGCCGTCCTGCTCGCCGGATTCGTGGTACGGCAGGCGATGGCCCGCAACCCACTGATGCCGCTGCGGATCTTCCGGTCGCGCGCGGTGTCCGGGGCGAACCTGGTGCAGATCCTGATGGTGGCCGCGCTCTTCTCGTTCCAGATCCTGGTCGCCCTCTACCTACAGAACGTGCTCGGTTACGGCGCCGCCGCGACCGGCCTCGCGATGCTGCCGGCGGCGACCGCGATCGGCGCGGTCTCGCTCGGCGCCTCCGCCCGGCTCAACCGCCGCTTCGGTGAGCGGAGCGTGCTGGTGGCCGGAATCGTGTCGCTGATCGGGATGCTCGGGCTGCTCAGCCGCCTACCGGTGCACGCCGACTACGTCACCGACCTGCTGCCGGTGATGCTGCTCGCCGCGGGCTTCGGACTCGCCCTCCCGGCACTCACCGCGCTGGGCATGTCCGGTGCCGGCGACGACGACGCCGGGCTCGCCTCCGGCCTGTTCAACACCACCCAGCAGATCGGCATGGCGGTGGGAGTCGCGGTGCTGTCGACCCTCGCGGCGGGGCGTACGGACGGGTTGCTCGCCGAGGGCGCGAGCGGGGCGGCGGCGCTGACCGGCGGCTACCGCCTGGCCTTCACGGTCGGCGCGGGACTGCTCGTCGCCGCCCTCGCCGTCACGCTCGCCACCCTGCGCCGGCCGCCGGGACTGCCGGCCGGGACGGCGCAACACGCACCGGCGAAGCACGCCCCGCCGGCCGAACACGCACCGGCCCCGGCCGAGACCGCCTGACCCGGCCGTACGGCATCGCCGCACCGGCGGCGACGGACAAGGGGCGAGCATGAGGCGAGCGAGAGGGGGCGGGCGGAAGGCGAGCGGGCGGGCGGCGAGCCCGACCGCCTCCGTCCACAGTGCTCACGACCGGCAACGTGTGATCCGATAACAGTTTTTTGACAGGTTTTTCGGGGCGCTACTCGGCAGACGGGAATGACCGGCGAGAATGTCGCCGAATCCATTCCAAGAACATGGTGAATGGCACCCGCGGTCGCCACCACAACGGGGGCGGACATCGAAGCCCATGGCAGAGAGCGCTCTTTTCCTAGCTCTCTGTAACCCGCCGAGCGAGGCTCCCACCTCGCTCGGCGGGGTCGTGAGAGCGCTCTCTCAAAGTTAGCCCGCCGCACCGCGCAGTGTCAACAGAGATCCCCCACCGACCCGGCTGTTACGCAAAGAACGAGTCGAGACATTGACAGCAGCCACCATCTCTGGTGCTCTGACGCAACGCCCCCTTAATGTGCGCGAAACCTTCAGCGCACCGACCGTCCCCGACCGGAGGCACCATGGACCTGTCCCTCCGCCACGTCGTACCCGACGACGGCGGCCAACCGGACACCCGGCCGCGACCGGCCCGTTCGACCCTGTATCGCCGTGTGCTGGCCGCCGGCGCGACCGTCGCGCTCGTGGTCGGCGGACTCACCTTCGCCGTACCCGGTGGCGCGGGCGCCGACCCGCTCGGGGCCGGCAGCTACGCCACCGTCCGCCCGGCCGGGGCCGCACCGCCCGCCGGCTGCGCGGACATCTCCACCAACCCCCGCCGGTACGTCACCGCCAACGCTCCGGCCGGCGCGATCCCCACCAACGACTGGTGGTCCTCGCTGCTGTACAAGCGTCTCGACTGCGCGTACTCCGAGCCGCTGCACGCCCACCCAGCGTCGTACGACCCGGTGGCCGGCGGGCTCGGCGTCTCCTACACCACCACCGCGGGGATCTCCGGCTCACCGACCGGCCCCGGCGAGTTCCACTACACCTACAGTGCCGACTTCACCCTCGGCGTGACCGGGCTGAACTCCCCCGACGTCAAGGTGGACGGCTGGACCGACTGGACCGTCACGCCGTACTGGTCGGACGGGACCCGGACCCTGAAGGCGACCGTAGGGCACGGGCTTCCGTTCGTGTACGCCCAGGTCACCGGCGGCAACGCCCAGCTCAGCCTGACCAGCACGCCGACCGTCTGGTCCAACAGCGGCGGTCGGATCGGTTACACGGTCCGTGGTCACGACTACGTCGCGTACGCGCCGACCGGGGCGACCTGGACGGTCAGCGGCAACACGTTCACCTCGACCCTGGCCGGGCGGGGCTACTTCTCGGTCGCGGTCCTGCCGACCACCCCGAGCAGTTCGGCCGCCGAGCGCACCGCCCTGCTCGACAGCTACGGCCAGTACGCGCACGCCCACGTCACCGGTACCCGCGTCTCGTGGGGCTTCAACGCCGCGACCAGCATGGTGACCGCCACGTACGCCTTCACCACCACCGCCCGCGAGGGCACCGCCAGCGGCACCGTCGTCTCGCTCTACCCGCACCACTGGAAGAACCTCGCCGGTGGCACGCCGATCGGACAGACGTACATCTCGCCACGCGGTCCGATGAAGACCCTGGTCGGCACGGGCTCGTTCAGCACCAACATCCGCTATCAGGGTGTGCTGCCCGAGATCCCGGCCGTCGCCACCTCCAGCGGCGCCGACCTCGCCACCCTCGGCGGCTACCTGGACCAGGTCGCCACCGGTGACCCGCTGGCCGGCTTCGGGAACGACACCTACTGGACCGGCAAGGGCCTCGGCCGGGCCGCCCGGCTCGCCGAGATCGCCGACCAGCTCGGTCGGACCGCGCAGCGGGACCTGCTGCTGAACGCGATCCGGACCCGGCTCAACGACTGGTTCACCGCCTCGACGGGCAAGACCGCACGGGTGTTCCACTACGACCAGGCCTGGGGCACGCTGGTCGGCTACCCCGCGTCGTACGGTTCCGACCTGGAACTCAACGACCACCACTTCCACTACGGCTACTACATCGCCGCCGCCGCGACGCTGGCCAAGTTCGACCCGACCTGGGCCACCACCAGCCAGTACGGCGGCATGGTCAACCTGCTGATCCGGGACGCGAACAGCCCGGACCGCAACGACCCGATGTTCCCGTTCCTGCGGGACTTCGACATCTTCGCCGGGCACGACTGGGCCTCCGGCCACGGCTCGTTCCTGGCCGGCAACAACCAGGAGTCCTCCTCGGAGGGGATGAACTTCGCCTCCGCCCTGATCCAGTGGGGCCTGGCCACCGGCAACACCGCCGTACGCGACGCCGGGCTGTTCATCTACACCACGCAGGCGCAGGCGATCCAGGAGTACTGGTTCGACTCGGCCGACAGCAACTTCCCGGCCGCGTTCGCGCACAAGACGGTCGGCATGGTCTGGGGCGACGGCGGCGCGTACGCCACCTGGTTCTCGGGTGAGCCGGAGATGATCCAGGGCATCAACATGCTGCCGATCACCGGTGCCTCGAACTACCTCGGCTACAAGCCGGCGTACGTCACCACCAACTGGAACGAACTGGTCACCAACAACGGTGGTCCACCAACGGTGTGGCAGGACGTGCTCTGGTCGTTCCGGGCGATGGCCGAACCCGACGCCGCGCTGGCCAGCTTCCGGGCGAACCCGACGTACGCGATCGAGGAGGGTGAGAGCCGGGCGCACACCTTCCACTGGCTGCGCAACCTCGCGGCACTGGGGCAGGTGGACACCACGGTCACCGCCAACACCCCGCTGTACGCGGTCTACACCAAGAACGGCGTGAAGACCTACGTAGCCTCGAACATCACCCGCAACCCGATCACGGTGACCTTCTCCGACGGCCGCACGTTGGCCGTGGCGGCCGGCAAGACCGCCACCACCGGAGCGTTCACCTGGAGCGGCGGCAACGCCAACGGCGGCATCGGCAACCCCACCGGTACCCCGACCGTCCCGCCGACCACACCGCCAGCGACCACACCGCCAGCGACCACACCACCAGCGACCACACCGCCGGCAACAACACCGCCGGCGACGACGCCGCCGCCGGTGGTCCGCTCCAACCTGCTCCACGTCCGCTCCGGCGGGGCGCTGTCCGGCAGTGCCGGCACCGGTGCGGGCACCACCACCATCCCGGCGGCCAACGGCAACTGGGACGGCGCCCCGCACAACGCGGTCGTGCACACGGTCTGCGGGCTGACCGGCACGTACAACTCGGGTGCGACCGCGTTCAACCTGCACGTGGACGCGGGTGGCGCGGTCGGCGCCGCGGTCCAGGCGCGGGTGTCGTACGACTTCACCGGCTCGGGCAGCTACAGCCGGGTGGAGACGTACAACTACTTCGCCACCGACCCGGTCGTCGGCACCGAGACGTACACCCAGGCGGCCGGGGTGAAGACCGCGACCGGCGGCTTCGCCGCGCTGGCCAACGGTTGCGTCAAGCTGGAGGTCTGGAACGCCATCGGCAACGCGGCAACGACGGTACGGGTCAACGCGACCGCCGCCGAGGGCCGCCAGTCGACGGTCACCGTCCCGTTCACGGTCACCGGCTGACCATCGCTTCCCCGGTCCCTGGCTGTTGATCGCCGGGACAGGTGGGGCTCCCCACGGCGCGCAGGTCGCGTCGCGGGGAGCCCCACTGCCGTCTCCGGGCCGGTGACAACCGACAATGTTGCCGTGACCGTCGCCCGATCGCTGCTGTTGTTCCTGCTCGCCGCCGTCGCCGAGATCGGTGGCGCCTGGCTGGTCTGGCAGGGCGTACGCGAGCACCGGGGGCTGCTGTTCGTCGCCGCCGGGATCCTGGCGCTGGCCGGGTACGGCTTCGTCGCCGCCTTCCAACCGGACCCGAACTTCGGCCGGGTGCTGGCCGCGTACGGCGGGGTGTTCGTCGCCGGGTCGCTGGCCTGGGGTGTTGTGGTCGACAAGTTCCGCCCGGACCGCTACGACCTGACCGGTGCGGCGATCTGCCTGGTCGGTGTTGCGATCATCATGTACGGCCCGCGCGGCTGACCGGCCGAACCGCCCCGCTCGCTCTCACCCGCCCGTCACCAGGCGACGACGCCCTGGCGGCTGGGCTGGATCGTGCCGATCTGTACGCTGCTCAGCGGCAGTTCGGTGACCGTCTGGTTGCCGCCGTCGACGCCGGTCACGTGGGCGACGACGAGGTCGGTGTCGCCGGCCGGACCGACCCGTACGGTGCTGGCCACCGAGCAGTTCTCCGCTGACTTGTCGCAGGTCGTCCACTTGATCCCGGCGAACGCGGACTCGCCGGGATCGAGGTACGCCGCGACGGTTTCGCCCGGCTCGCTGACCCGCTGCTGGCTGACCTTCAACAGACCGCCGTCGGCTGCCTCCAGCCGCAGGTTGACCCAGCCCTCGACCCGGCACTGCGCGGATCCGGCGTTGGTCAGCAGCAGCATCGCCATCCCGGCCCGCTGGATCGTCAGCTCGGCCTTCAGACCCTTGGCCGGGCAGGCGGCCACCGCACCACCGGCCGCCGGGGTGGCATTGCCGGGGGCGGTGCTGGCGTTGCCGGGGGCGGAGGTGGCGCCGCCCGACGCACCGGGCTCGACACCGGCCGTCGCCGACGCGCTGGCGCTGGCGCCGGGTACGGCGGCCCCCGGTGACCCGGGGCGGTCCTCGGCGCAGGCGCCGAGCGCGGCGATCGTCGAGGCGAGGCAGGCCACGACCAGGAAACGGGTCGAACGCATGGATTACCCACTCTTCCGCAGACGTCAGGGGGTTCAGCGGCGAAACCACCCACACCGGACCGCCCAGCAGAATCTCACGCCCATCCCCCACCGGCAACACGAGGCCCATCGTCCGGATGATCACCAAGGGTTCGGCTCGCCCCGACCGGCCGAACTCTTCCGGATCACGAAGGGCCACCGGCAGAGGCATTCCTATTAGGACATTGTCGGGAGTAAATTGTTAATCGAATCGCAACACGGGCGCTACCAGCAAGGTCGCCTCCCCGTCCCGCGTCGCTCTACCCCCGAAGGATCTCCATGGGTGTCCGAAGAAAGCGCGCCGCCGTCACCACCGCCCTGTTCACCACCGGCCTGCTGGTCGCCGCGCTGCTCGCCGGCACAGTCGCTCGACCGGCCGAGCAGGCCACCGCGAGTCCGGCCAGTCCGGGCAGCAAGGACGTCATCGTCCACCTGTTCCAGTGGCCGTGGGCATCGGTCGCCAACGAGTGCACAGGCGTGCTCGGCCCGAAGGGCTTCGGCGGGGTGCAGGTCTCCCCGCCGCAGGAGCACGTCGTCCTGCCCGACCGGGGTTACCCCTGGTGGCAGGACTACCAGCCGGTCAGCTACCAGCTGACCAGCCGCCGGGGCAACCGGGCCGCCTTCGCCGCCATGGTGCAGACCTGCCACAACGCCGGGGTGAAGATCTACGTCGACGCGGTGGTCAACCACATGGCCGGCGGGGCGTCCACCGGGGCCGGCAGCGGCGGGTCGACGTACGGTCACTACGCCTATCCGGCGGTGCCGTACGGGACGGGCGACTTCCACCACTGTGGGCGCAACGGCAACGACGACATCGCCAACTGGGGCGACCGCTGGGAGATCCAGAACTGCGAACTGGTGGACCTGTCCGACCTGAGGACCGAGTCGTCGTACGTGCGCGGCAAGCTGGTCGCGTACCTCAATGACCTGGTCTCGCTCGGCGTGGACGGCTTCCGGGTCGACGCGGCCAAGCACCTGCCGGCGGCGGACCTGGCGGCGATCGTCGACCCGGTGACCGGCGATCCCTACGTCTTCTCCGAGGTGATCGAGGGCGGTGCCGGCGAACCCACCCCCGAGGAGTACGCCGGCGTCGGCGACGTCACCGAGTTCCGGTACGGCGACGTGGTCGGCACCGCCTTCCGCGACGGGACCCTGTCGAATTTGAACAACCTCGCCTCGTCGATGCGGCTCGGCTCGGCCGACGCGGTCGCGTTCGTCGACAACCACGACACCCAGCGCAACGGCCGGGCGAAGTTGACCTACCACAACGGCTCGTCGTACGCGCTGGCCGAGGCGTTCATGATCGCCTGGCCGTACGGGGTGCCGCAGGTGATGTCGAGCTTCACCTTCACCGATCCGGAGGTCGGCCCACCGACCAGCGGCGGCACCACCACCTCGGTCGACTGTGCCAGCGGCTGGGCCTGCGAGCACCGCTGGCGGACCACGGCGAACATGGTCGGGCTGCGCAACACCGCGGCCGGCGCGGCGGTCACCAACTGGTGGAGCAACGGCTCGAACCAGATCGGCTTCGGCCGGGGCAGCGTGGCGTACGCGGCGTTCAACCGGGGCGGGACCGCGCTGGCCCGGACGTTCCAGAGCAGCCTGCCGGCGGGCACGTACTGCGACGTGATGGCCGGCGACTACTCGGCCGGCACCTGCACCGGGGCCCGGTACACGGTCAACGCCGCCGGTCAGTTCACCGCCACGGTGCCCGCCAACGGCGCGCTGGCGCTGCACGTCAACGCCCGTACCGCCGCCACCCCGACGAGCAGCCCGCCGCCGGGGCTCTGCGCCGGTGCCACCACGGTCACCTTCGAGGTGAACGCGACCACCGTCTGGGGGCAGAACGTCTTCGTCACCGGCAACACGGCGGCGCTCGGCAACTGGGATCCGGCGAGCGCGGTGCCGCTGTCGTCGGCCGCGTACCCGGTCTGGCGGGCCTCGGTCACGCTGCCGCCGAGCGCGCCGGTGCAGTACAAGTACATCAAGAAGGACGGGTCGCAGGTGATCTGGGAGAGCGATCCCAACCGGACCCGCAACCCTCCGACCTACGCGCCCTGCACCGCCACCTGGTCCGACACCTGGCGGTGAGCCGATCGTGGTGCCCGCCCCCGGTCGGGCGGGCACCACTCAGGCGGTGGGGCCGGCGTCGAGGGTGGCCCGGATCCGCGACCCGAGGGCCAGGTGCGCGGTGCGTGCCTGCCGGAACGCGTACGCGAACAGCGGTCCCGGCGCGGACAGCGTGATCTGTACGTCGATCCGGGTGACCCCGTCCGGTTCGGAACTGAGCCGGGCGTGGTTGCGGACGGTGGTGTTCGGCCACTGCCGGGCGACCGTCTCCACCTCGTCCTCGGTCGCCTTCAGGATGTCCGCCTGATAGGTGGTGCGGAACGTGAACGGTCCCCAGGCCAGCCGGTCGGAGATGGTGTAGCTGTGCAGCGCGCCGGGGCGGGCGGGCCGGGGTCGGACCGAGATGATCAACGGGTGCAGGTCGGCCTGCGCGTTCAGGTCGGCGAGCAGCCGTACGGCGTCGGCCCGGCCGCACCGTGCCTGCACCGTGTAGTGGAAGACGTCCTGCTTCGGCACCGGCTCTCCTCGGTCGATGGATGCCGGACAGTGCACCACGTGAACGCCGTTCGCGACAGCCCGTACGGCGGGCGGGGTCGACGGCGGAATCGACGGTCGGTGTCGACGGTCCGTGTCGACGATCGGTTGAGCGATGTTCGCCAATCTGCCGCCCGGCGTTCGCCGGGTAGGGAAACGTGGGGGTCATGAATGCCCACGTCATGGTCTTCGCGCCCGCTCCACAACTGACAGTGACCATCGATCAGCCGGCCGACGAGTCGGAACTCCACCTGCATCCCGGTGGCCAGGGGGTCTGGCAGGCCCGCATGATCACCTGCCTCGGCACCCGGGTGGTGCTCTGCGCCAGCCTCGGCGGCGAGATCGGCCAGGTGCTCGAACCGCTGCTGGCCAGCGAGGGGGTCGAGCTGAAGGTGGTCCGCCGGGACTCGTCCAGCGGCGGGTACGTGCACGACCGCCGCGACGGCCGGCGGGACGAGATCGTCGACGTGCCGGGGCACGCGCTCAACCGGCACGAGCTGGACGACCTCTACAACCTGACCCTGGCCGAGGGGTTGCGAGCACCGGTCAGCGTGCTCAGCGGGCCGGGTCACCGATCCCTGGTGCCGCCGGACATCTACCGGCGACTCGCCGCCGACCTGGGCGGCAACGGCAGCCGGGTGGTGGCCGACCTGTCCGGCGAGCACCTGCGCGCGGTGCTCGACGGCGGGGTGTCGTTCCTCAAGGTCAGTCACGAGGAACTGCTCCGGGACGGCCTGGCCGACGACGACAGCGAGGCCGAACTGACCCGGGTGCTGTACGAGCTGCACGCGACCGGGGCCGAGTCGGTGGTGGTCAGCCGGGCCGACGAGCCGGCGCTGGCCCTGGTCGACGGCGAGGTCTACGAGGTGCACGGGCCACGCCTGGAGGCTGCCGATCCACGTGGCGCCGGCGACTCGATGACCGCCGGGGTGGCGGCCGTACTGGCGGGCGGTGGCGGGCTGGAGCTGGCCGTGCGTACCGGTGCGGCGGCCGGGGCGCTGAACGTGACCCGGCACGGGCTGGGCACCGGCCGACCGGACTCGATCGCCGGCCTGGTGGAGCGGGTCCGGCTGACCCCGGTCGGCGCCGGTCGGCAGGACCGGATGACGCCGGACGACTTCGCCGGACGGGCGGCCGGCCGGTGACCGTACGGGTCCTGGTCACCAACGACGACGGGATCGCCGCGCCGGGCATCCGGTGGCTGGCCGCAGCGGTGGCCGACCGGGGGTACGACGTGGTGGTGGCGGCGCCGGCCGAGGAGGCGAGCGGCACCAGCGCGGCGATGATCGCGGTGGAGCGGGAGGGCCGGGTGGTCGTCGAGGAGCACACGGTCGAGGAGCTGACCGGGATCCCGGCGTACGGGGTGGCCGGGTCGCCGGGCTTCATCACGTTGATCGCGATCCACGGCGCGTTCGGGCCGCCGCCGACGGTGGTCGTGTCCGGGATCAACCGGGGCGCCAACGTGGGGCGGGCGGTGCTGCACTCGGGCACGGTCGGGGCGGCCTTCACCGCCGCCGCGAACGGCTGTCACGCGATGGCGGTCTCGCTCGACGTGCTCTCCGTCGGCGATGCCACCGCCGGCAGCGGTGGGGCCGCGGTGGCCGCCTCCGGGCGGTTCGGCGACGAGGCACGCAACTGGGCGACGGCGGCGCGGGTGGCGGTGGAGTTGCTGCCCCGGTTGACCTCGGGACCCCGGTCGAGCGTGCTGAACGTGAACACCCCGGACCTGCCGTACGAGCAGCTGCGCGGCGTACGGGCCGGCACGCTGGCCGGGTTCGGGCAGGTGCAGATGACCGTGGCCGAGTCGGGGCGGGGTTTCGTCCGGACCGCGCTTGAGGAGTCCGGCGAGCCGGTGCAGCCGGGTACGGACGTGGCCTGGTTGGCGGCCGGTTATGCCTCGGTCACCGCGATCCGGGCGGTCACCGAGGCGACCGACGTGGATCTGTCGGAGCTGGGCGACCCGGACGGGGATGGCTGAGTCGTTCCGTCACCTGACGGGGATGGCTGAGCCGGTTCCGTCACCGGCCGCGAGGTCGACGCCGGCCGGTGACGGAGGGTGGTTCGGTCGGACTGGTCCGGGTCGGGCCGGTCCTGGTCAGGCGCCGGGGAGTTGCGCTTCCGGCGTCGCCACCGCCCCGGAGAAGTACGGTTCGGGGGCACCGAAGAGACCGAGAAGTCCGGTGACCCAGAGTTGCCGGTGAACGAACCGGCTCGGTTCGGTGACGACCAGTTTCACACCGCTGACCTCGGCGGTTTGGAAACCGGCGACCATGGCGCTGATCCCGACCGAGTCGATGAAACTGACCAGCCGCATGTTGAGCTCGATCCGGGGCGGGCGCCCCTTCGCGAGCAGGCCGACAACAGCTTCGCGCACCTCGTACGCGGTGTCGACGTCGATCTCGCCACGCGGGGCGATTTCGACGACTCCACCAGGCAGGATCGACTTGGCGATCGACAGGCTCACGCGAGCACCTCCACTCGCCCAGATCCGGGCGCTTCATCAGTACGCGGGCCGCGACCGAGAGTATTCCTCGGATGGCCCCGGTCGCCACCCCTCCGGCACGGCAATCTATGCGGCCGGTCCGACAAAACAGCCCTTATCTAGTCATTCGTCAGCATATGTTCTCAGGATTCAGGATGCCACTCGCAGCCCCGTCCGGCCATCAGGGTATCCCCCGATCCGCCAGCCCCCGCTCAAGCGCGGTCACCACGCCGCCCCGATCCCCCCGTTCACCTGGCCCAAAGCGGTCGCGACCTCCCGCTTCCCGGCGGGTACGGGGAGAATGTGCGATGTGACACTTCCACCGCGCGGCGCATGTCACCTCCTTCCGCCCACGGCGCCCGTCGGCCCCCATCCGGGGCCGCCCGCCGGTCCATCCACGGGGGTGGACGCGCGCACCTAGACTCGGGGCCTCGACCGGCGCGCCTCCCCCCGGGTGCGCGCCCCGAGGGAGGACTGATCATGCTGAAGCGGTTACTCGGCCTGGCCGGCGTAGGTGTCCTGCTCGCTCTCGTACTGGCCTGTGGATTCGGGCCCGGCGGCGATGACGACGACGATGACGACGATGATTTCGCCCATGGGACGTCGATTGTCCTGATCCGCTAGCTCACCGACTGCTTTTCACGATCTCGAAGAGTTTGGCCGGTCACAGCGAGCCAAACTCTTCGTGTCATGGGAGAACCCCGACGATCTCCGCCGTCACTTCCGTGGCGGCTCGCGGGTTTGCCGCCGGACATGTCCGGGCACCTCCGAAGCAACACGAAACCGCGCCGAACAGAAGGCTCTGTCCGAAGTGCCCGCTGCTTTCGGCTTCCGAGGAGGTACCACGATGTTCGGAACGAACCTGGTGGCGCGTCGCAGCAAGCCCGAACACATCGCCGACCAGGCGTGGCAGCACCTACAGGCCACGTTCGGTTCGGCCGGCGACAGCGTGCGTCACGTCGCACGCGACACCGCACATTCGGCCCGGCGGGGCACGACGCACCTCGCCGACGGGGCCGGCGACCGGGTCAGCTCGGTCGCCGACGAGGCCTGGCGGCGGGCCACGGCGGCCTCCGCCGCACTGGCCGGCCGCCGACCGGGACTGCCCTGGCTCCTGATCATCGGCGCCGCCGGAATCGGCGCCGCGATCGGCTGGGCCGCCGGCTCGGCCGCCCGCGCGATGATCGCCCGCGAGGGCGAAGATCCGAGTACGACCGAAAGCGTGGAGTTCGTCGAGCTCAGCCCGCCGAACCCCAGCGTGCACCTGAACAACTGACCGATCCACCCCGCCCACACCCACTGCCCACGGCTGTCGCCCGCCAACACCATCGGCGGACGACACCCGTGGGCAGTGCCGTTGATCATGAAGTTAGCGACAGAAATCAGGCCGGAAACGGTCGCCAACTTCATGGTCAACAGCGGGGTATGGGGTGGGGTGGGGTGGGGTGGGTGGGGGTCAGGTTCGGGTGCAGGTGGGCGGGGTTGGGGCCCCGTTGGTGCCGGTGTAGGAGGCCAGGAAGCCGAAGGTGGTGGTCGCGTTCGGGGCCAGCGCACCGTTGTAACCGACGTTGCGGACCGTCACGGCGGATCCGCTCTGGGTGTGCGTACCGCCCCAGGTCTGGCTGATGGTCTGGCCGTTCGGGAAGGTCCAGTTCACCGTCCAGCCGGTGGTCGGCGTGGTACCGGTGTTGCGTACCGTCACCTCGGCCTGGAATCCGCCCTGCCAGGAGCCGGTCACCCGGTAGGTGGCCGAACAGCCGCCGGCCGGTGCCGTCGTCGGTGGTGCCGTCGTCGGTGGTGTGGTGGGCGGCGTGGTCGGCGGGCGGGTGGTCGGTGGCGTGGTGGGCGGGGTCGTCGGCGGGCGGGTGGTCGGCGTCGAGGTGGGCGGGGTGGTCGGCGGGTTGGTCGGGCCGCCGAGCCGGTCGGCGTACAGGATGCCCCGGCCGTTGGTGCCCAGGTAGACGCGACCGTAGATCCGCGGGTCACCGGTGATCGCCTCGGCCGCGTTGCCGTACTGGTGCTGGTCGTCGTTGATCCGCACCCAGACCCCACCGGCGTTGTCCGAGCGGTACACGCCGGCCTTGCCGTCGATCGTCGCGTACGCGAACAGCGCCGGGTACGTCTGCCCCGGCGCCGCCTTACCGAAGCCGATGTTCACCGCGCCGGTCACGTTGCCCAGCCTCGTGAAGCTCGCGCCGGAGTTGGTCGAGTGCCAGATGCCGGTGCCGCCGATGCTGTCCCCGCCGGCCAGCCAGATGTCGCCCTCGGTGCCGGGCAGCGCCTTGAAGTGCACGTTTCCGCTGCTCGGCAGGCCGGTGGCGGCGCTGGCGGTGAAGCTCGCGCCGCCGTTGGTGCTGACGTAGAACCGGCCGCCACCGAAGGCGTAGAACTTGTTCGGGTTCACCCGGTCGGACTCGATCTTCGCGTTCGCCGGTACGCCGGTCGACGCGGTCCACGAGTTGCCGTAACCGACCGAGTAGACGACCTGCTGGCCGGAGTCGCCGGGAGCCCAGACGAACCGGCTGCCGTCGGCCGCGGCGGCGACCGTACCGCCGCTGTTGATCCCGCTCGGCTCCTGGGCCTGGAACCAGTTCGCGCCGCCGTCGGTGGAGAAGGCGACGTGGCTGTCGTTCGGCCGTTCCGAGTCGGTGAAGTTGCCGGACCGGACCATGATCGACGGGTTCGACTCGGCGAAGTCCAGGCTGGTGGTGCTGGTCATGTTCGGCTGGGTGAACATCATCGCCGGGACCGCGTCCAGGTTGGCGTGCCGGAAGCCGCCGATGTCGCCGAGCGCGCTGACCAGCGGTGCCCCGCTCGGCGGGCTGACCAGGTCGAGTACGGCGGTCTCCTCCAGCCCCCGCACCATCGGCCGGATGGTGAGCGTGCCGCCGGTGTCCCAGTTCTTGAGGTTGGTGGTGCCGTAGATGGTGGCGCCGGTGCCGTACATCATCCGGTTGCCGTCGAACGGGTCGATCTCCAGCGACTCGTTCATCCAGCCCAGCTTCGGTGACTCCTCCGGCGGGGCGGGGTTGGCGCCGAAACTCAGCCAGGGCGCCGAGCTGATGTCCATCGTGTAGCGCTTGGTCCGGTTGGGGTAGCTGCCGAAGTCCCAGATCCGGGTCCAGGTAGCGCCCCCGTCGGTGCTCCGCCAGAAGATCGCGTCCGGCCACCAGGAGATCTGAGTGGCGACCATGAGGATGTTCGGGTTCGTCCGGTCGATGGTCAGCCCGCTGTAACCGAAGTACGCGTCCGCGCTGCTCGACGGCAGCGGGCTGATCTGGGTCCAGGCCCCGGTCGCCCGGTTGAACTTCCACACGTCACCCTTGTTGCCGTCGTACGGGCCGCCGGTGTCGCTGGTGGCGATGTAGAGGAAGCCGCCGATGTGGTCCACCACGCCCTTGTGGGCCAGGTAGCCGGTGGGCTGCCCGGCGATCCGCTCCCACGAGGTGCCGCCGTTGGTGCTGCGGTAGACCGGGTTCTGCTTGTCGGCCACACCGACATAGATGGTCTGGGTGGCGTTGCCGGCCGTACCGGTGCTGCGGTCGAAGCTGACCCAGGTGACGCCCTGGTTGCCGTTGAGGTAGCCGTTCGGGTCGTTGGGGTCCTGGGCGTAGTTGCCGGCGTTGGGGAAGTTGGTCACCTTGGCCCAGGTAACCCCGTAGTCGGTGCTGCGCCACAGGCCGTTGCCGCCCTCGGCGCCGTAGTAGATGGTGCCGTTCCGGTTCGGGTCGACGGCCAGCCGCTCGCCCTGCCCACGGCCGGGCATGTTGCCGCCGACCTTGAACGGCAGCACCGTCGCCTGCCAGGTCGCGCCCCTGTCGGTGGAGCGCAGGATGGCGCCCGGGTTCGGGTCCCAATCGTTGGTGTACATGCCGACCGCGGCGTAGACCCGGTTGGTCTGGACCGGGTCGGTGGCGATGCTGAGCACCCCGTTCCAGCCCCACCGGTCGTAGCCGACCCAGTCCAGCAGCGGGGTCCAGGACTGGCTGCCCTGCTCCCAGCGGTAGGCGCCGCCGATGTCGGTCCGGGCGTAGATCAGGTTTCGTTCGGTGGGATTGAAGACGATGCCCGGCACGAAGCCGCCGCCGTCGATCCGGACGTTCTTCCACGAGTACGGTTCGGACGCGGCCGCCGCGGCCGGTGACGCGGACGGGCTGACGGCGACCTGGGCCACCACGGCCACCGCGCCGGCGACGACCACGGCCGCGAGCGCGCTGGCGAGACTTCTACGCATGTACGGCTCCCTCTGAGCGCTGACGCTGTTTAGGGGGGACGGAGAACCGCCATGCACGGTGCGCGTGGGCTTGCCGATACCGGTGAGCGGGCATGGGGCGTCGACTGCCGCGCCGAGCGCGTGCATGAGCGAGGGATGACGGTGGTGCGGAGCTGCCCTCGGCTTCCGCACCGGGCACGATTGGCTCCCGCACCGGTCTGGTGCAGACCCTCACACACGCCGGTCAGCGCTGTCAATAGTTGTATATTCAAACTAAAGAATGTGCGGCCGTACGGCCGAGTCGCCCGGTTCGGCCTACCGCGCCGGGCGGGGTTGCCGGATGGGCTCCCCGGTCGGCGGATCCGGATCGGGCGGCAGCGGCGGTTCCGGCGACTCGGGCGGAGTGCTCGGCTCGCCCGGCGGAACCGACGGCGGCTGGCCGGGCCCGGACGCGGGCGGTTGCGAGCCGGTCGGTGCCGGGCCGGTCGGTGTGCCGGTGCCGACCGGCGTACGCCCGGGGAACCGGCCCGGTGCCGGCGGCGCGAGAACGGGTACGGTCGCCGACGGGTCGGGGGTCGGCAGCCCCGGCGACACCGAATCGGTCGGGAAGGCGCTCGCCCCGGCGGAACCACTGGGCAACGGTGGCGCCGGCACCGGCTCGGGACGCAGCAGGGTGCCGCCCAGCCACACCGCCGGCCCCAGCCCGACCGCCACGATCCCGCCGAACAGCGCAGCCACTCGCCGGTCCATCCGCACAACCCTCCCCGGCCGGCTCAGCCGAGCCGGAACACCACCGCTCCGGCGACATCCTCACGGCTGATCCCGAGCCCCTGTGTGTCGCGGTTGAGCACATCCTGCCATGGCGTGCCGTTCAGATACTCGGGGAGCACGACAACTGTCCGGATGCCGATCTGCCTCAGGTACGCCACACTCGCCTGGTCGGGAAAACTCGGCGTCAGCGCCCGGATCTGTTGCTGTGCCGGCGGAACGAACGACGCGAGGCCGTTGGCGATCTGCGGGAACCCGTCGGTGGACCAGAGCATGACGGTGAACTCGAACGTGCCGTCGCTCGGCAGCACCAGCAGTGGTCCGGTCATCCCGCGCAGCACCGCCGGTTGCGGCTGCACCGGTGCGTGCGGGGTGGTGTTGAACCCTTCGAGCACCACCAGGAGCAGCGGCACCAGCATCAGCAACCGGATCACCCAGCCGGCCGCCGGACGCGCGGGCCGGACCACCGGGGCCGGCCGGTCCGGCGCCGACCGGGCGACCGGCACCGCGGGCCGGATCAACGCGCCGACCGCACCGGCACCGACCAGCTCGGCCCCGCTGGTCGCGGGCGCGTCGGCGCGGACTCCGTCGACCTCGGCCCCGTCCGAGGCCGCCGGAGCGGTCGGAGCAGCCGGAGCGGTCGGAGCAGCCGGAGCGGCGGTGGCGGACGGATCGGTGCCGTCGGCCGGGGACCCGGACGGGCCCTCGGTGCCGGCCGGCTCGGCCCGGCCGATCATGCTGACCACACCGGCGGCGAGGATGCCGAGCAGCAGCGTGGTCCAGAGGATCAGCCGGCCCGGCGTACGGATCGCGTCCCAGCCGGGCAGGTGCAGGAACAGGGTGGCGTAACCCGGATCGCCGTCCCCGCCGAAACTGGTACCGGCGGCGAGCGCGACGCTGACCAGCACCCCGGCGGCGAGCAGCACCCGGTGGCGTACCCGCCAGGCGGAGAAGAAGAGGCCGGCGAAGGCGAGCCCGATCAGCACCACACCGGGCAGCAGGGTCATCTCACCGGCGAACGGCAGCAGCTCACGGGCGGCCGCGTGCCGCTCCCCCCACAGCCACGACTCCGGCGGCGCGGTGAAGAAGCCCCGCAGCGGCGGCGAGAACTGCTCCAGGTGGGCCAGGGTGCGGCGGCCGTCCGGGTTCTGCTCGACCACCCTCAGGTACGGCAGCGCCATGGCGAGCGTGACCACGGCGAAGACCAGCCCACCGCCCAGGTCGGCGGCGAGCAGCCGGCCACCGAAGACCGGCCGGGTCGAGTGCCGCCACCAGGACCAGCCGTAGCCGACCCCGACCACCACGCAGATCAGCGCCAGGGCGTACCCGAACGGCAGGCCGATGCCGAAGCCGAGCGTCATCTGCCAGGCGGCGACCAGCCAGCCGGCCAGCGCCCAGCCCGGACGGCGGCGCTCCGGCCGGTAGCCGTGCGCCAACGACCAACCGTGGCCACGGGCGAGCATGGCCAGGGCGAGCGCGATACCGCCGATCGAGAGCACGTGCAGGTGCCCGGCCTGGGCCAGCTTCCACGGCGCGTACCCGAAGGCGACCCCGGCCAGCGCGGCCCCGATCCGGTTCGCGCCGAGCTGGCGGACCAGGGCGTACGCGCCGACGAAGGCGAGCGCGTGGACCAGCACGTACAGGATGTTGTAGCGGACGATGGCGGCGACCGGGCCCTCACCGATCATGCCGAACGGGGCGTAGCCGAGCAGGGTGTCGGAGTACGCGTAGGTGTAGCGCTCGGGGAAGAACGTGTTCGAGTGCCAGAGCTGGGTCGGGTCGGTGAGCAGGGCGTGCCCGCCCCAGGCGATCTGCCACGCCTGGAGCACCGGGTCGCCGGTGTCCTGCGGGATCGTCTGGGTGATGTCGCGCATCGTGGGCCAGGTGAGCAGTACGGCCAGCAGCAGCCCGCCGAGTGAGGCGAGGGTCCACTCGTGCCGCAGCAGGCGTACGACCGGAAGTAAGCCGGCACGGCCGCGCGGCGGCCCGACCGGCCGCTCGGGCACCGTGGCCGAGGCGGCCGTCCGGTCCCCCGCAGTCACCTCGTCGGTCGTCATCCGCTCTCCTCCACCCACGTCAACGCGCCTGTTCGATCGACAGTCGATGATTCCCTACCGGCCGGCGCCCTGTCACGCGGCCGATCCGGCGGGCCTCATCCTTCCCGGGTGATGGGAAGTCACCCGGGCATCCCGTTGCATCGGCCGTGACAGCGCGGCCACCGCCGGGAGCGTCCGGCGGGTGCCGGTGCGCAATCTATCCCGCGGGAGGAACGACCATGACCCCGTCGACGACAACCACCGGCACCGACGAGGAGATCCAGCGTGACGTCCTCGACGAACTCGACTGGGAGCCCAGGGTCCAGCCCCACGAGATCGGCGTGACGGTGCAGGAGGGGGTGGTGACCCTCACCGGCTGGGTGGACAACTACGCCAAGAAGTGGGCGGCGGAACGGTCCGCGCACCGGATCAACCGGGTCCGGGCGGTGGCCAACGACATCGAGGTCCGGTTGCCGTCGTCGGCCGAGCGCAGCGACGCCGACATCGCCCTGGCCGCCACCCGGGCACTGGAGTGGGACGCGTTCGTGCCGGTCGGGAACCTGGACGTGACCGTCTCCAACGGGTGGGTGGTGCTGCGCGGCGCCGTCGAGTGGGAGTACCAGAAACGGGCCGCCGAGCGCTCGATCCGCCGGCTGACCAGCGTCCGTGGGGTGACCAACGGGATCAGCGTACGTCCGGTCGGGCAGCCGACGGCCGACGAGTTGGAACGGCTCGTCGTGAACGCGCTGATCCGCAGCGCCGAGACCGACCAGGAGCGGATCGACATCGACGTGCAGGGCGACCTGATAGTGCTCACCGGTGCCGTCGGCTCGTGGTCGCAACGGCAGGAGGCGGAGCGGGTGGCCTGGTCCGCGCCGGGCGTGTCGGCCGTCGACAACCACCTCACCGTACGGCTGTGAGCAGCGACGCCGGGCGGCGCGGGGGCGGGGTACCACCTGGAACGGGTGAGTCGGCGTCACCCGGTCCGGCGCGAGGATGGGAGACATGACCGATCCCAGCGGCGCAATCCGACCGGGACAACCGGCGCCGGAGTTCACCCTGCCGACCGGACCGGACGAGCAGGTCAGCCTGGCCGACTTCCGGGGCCGGCCGACCGTACTGGCGTTCTATCCGGCGGACTGGAGTCCGATCTGCGGCGATCAGATGGCGCTCTACCAGGCCATGCGCCCCGAACTCGACCGCTACGGGGCGGCGCTGGTGGGCATCTCGGTGGACAGTGTCTGGTGCCACCAGGCGTTCGCCATGAGCGAGGGGATCGAGTTCCCGCTGCTGGCCGACTTCGAGCCGAAGGGCGGGGTCGCCCGGCGGTACGGCGTCTACGGCGCGGACGGCTACGCGAAGCGGGCGCTGTTCGTGCTCGACCAGCAGGCGCGGGTGAGCTGGAGCTACGTCTCGCCGACGGACGTGAATCCGGGTGCCGACGGCATCCTCGACGCGCTCGACGATCTCAGCAGCCGCCAGCAGTCCCAGACGACGGAGGCCCGATGACAACGCCGATGCAGGTCACGTCGAGCAAGCTGCGGGTGCCGGTCACCGACACGGACCACGTACGCGGGCCGGCGCAGGCACCGGTGACCCTGGTCGAGTACGCCGACCTCCAGTGCCCGTACTGCGGGCAGGCGTACCACCGGCTGCACGAACTGCTGCGCCAGCGACCCGAGACCGTACGGCTGGTGTTCCGGCACTTCCCGCTCAGCAACGTGCACCCGTACGCGGAGCTGGCCGCCGAGACGGTCGAGGCGGCCGGCGTACGGGACCAGTTCTGGGCGATGCACGACTGGGTGTTCGAGCACCAGGACCAGCTCGACCCGGTGCACCTGTCGATGGGTTGCCAGCAGCTCGGGCTGCCCGAGGACGAGGTGAACGACGAGGTGAACCGGCACGTGCACGCCGACCGGATCCGGCGCGACTTCGTCGGCGGGATCCGCAGCGGGGTCAACGGCACCCCGACGTTCTTCGTCAACGGGGTCCGCCACGACGGGTCGTACGAGCTGCCGGAGCTGCTCGCCACCGTGGACCAGGCGGCGGCGTCCGGCTGAGTAACCAGCCGCGGCTCAGATCAGGCGCAGGTCGCGGGCCCGGCGGACGGCCTCCCGGCGGCGGGTCGCGTCCAGTTTGCGGTAGATGTTGCGCACGTGCGTCTTGACCGTGTTCACCGAGACCGAGAGCTCGCTGGCGATCTCCACGTTGGACAGGATGCTCTGGAGGTAACGCAGGACGGTGAGTTCCCGGTCGGTCAACGGCTCACCGAGGCCGGGCACGGCGGCGGCCAGCCGTCCGCCCCGGTCCCGCCGGTCGGTGGACGGTGCCGGGTCCGGGCCGGTGTGCTCCGCACCGGCGGCGATCAGTTCGCGGACCATCGGCCAGTACGCCGTACCGGAGTCGAGGTGCGCGGCGAGCAGGTCCCGAGCCGACGGAACGGAACGGGTGAAGACCCGGCGGAACCCGTCCGGTTCGGCCAGCACCAGCACCTCCTCCAGGGTTCGGGCGGCACGCCGGTGGTCGCCGGCGGCACGGGCGGCCAGCGCGTCGAGCAGGCCCGCCTCCAGTCGTACCGGCAGCAGCCAGGCGTCGCCGTCCGGCCCGGCCCAGTCGGGCAGCGTACGGGCCGCGGCCGCCGGGTCCCCGCCGTGCAGGTACGCGCGAGCCAGCGCCACGGCGAGCGCTTCCGCCGGCCCGGTCGCCGCGTCCAGGGGTGCGAGCAGCAGCTCCCGGCCGCGTCCCAGGTCGCCGTGGGCGGTGCACAGGTCGGCTTCGGCGGCCAGCAGCCACTGCGCCAGCCGCCCGGATCGGGGCTGGTCGGCCAGCCGGGCGTGGGCGGCGAGCAGCAGCGGATAGGCGCCGGCCAGGTCGTCCCGGTCCCGCCCGAGCTGGGCCCGGACCCAGCCGGCGAGTGCGGCGACGGCCGGTTCGGGTCCCTGCTCGATCCGGTTGCCGGCGAGCACCAGGTTCGCCTCGGCGTCGGTCGGCCGGTCCCGGTGCACGGCGACGATCGCCAGCGCGAGGTAGGCGTGAGCGTGGTCGGCCGGTGCGCCGCCGTCGGCGTCGAGCGCGCTGCCGACCACCGTACGGGCGTCCCGTTCGGCCGTGGCGAGCGCGCCCCGGACCGCCCGGACCAGGGCCAACCTGCCGGTGCAGGCGAGCGCCGTGCGGGCCAGACCGGCGCGCTGCGCGTCGGCCAGCGCCCCGGTCAGCTCGGTCTCGGCGGCGACCAGGTCCCCGGCACCGAGCTGCGCCGCACCGGCGGCGGTCCGGGCGATCGCACGGGCCGACAGGTCCACCGGCGGCCGACCGGCACCGGCACCGGGCGGGGACGCCAGCGTACGGAGCCGGGTCGCGGCGACGAGCACGTCGGCGCACGGACCGGCGAGCTGTGCGCCGGCCAGCCGCAGCGCGGCGCCGATCAGCGTGAACCGATCCCGCCGGGCGCCGCCGAGCTGCTGCTCGTGCCGCTCGGCGAGCCGGAGGTAGCCGTCCGCCCCGGTCGGGTCGCCCCGGTCGAGCGCGTCGGCGGCGTAGGCCAGGGCCAGTTCCGGCTCGGCGCGTACCGCCTCCGGGGTCGGCGGTGCGGGTGCCGACGGGCCGGGCCGGGCCGGCGCGTACGGGACCAGTTCGGCCCAGTGCCCGACGAGTACGTCCACCGCCCGGCTCGACTCGCCGGCCGCGAGGGCGTGCCGGAGCGCCCGGGCCGGCAGGTCCCGCGCCACCGCCCAGTTGGCCGCCCGCCGGTGCAGGTCGAGCAGTTCGTCGGCGGGCCGCAGCCGCTGCTGCGCCCGGAGCAGGTCGGCGAGCATCCGGTGGTAGCGGTAGGCCGGTGGACGACTGCCGAGGGCGATCACGAACCCGGTGTCGTGTTCCAGTTCGGCCAGCACCCGATCCCCGTCGGTCCGGCCGGTGAGGGCGTTGACCAGGTCACCGCTGACCCGGTCGGCGATCGCGCCGCTTCGCAGCACGTCCCGCGTCCGGTCGGGCAACCCGGCCAGCACCTCCACCGACAGGTAGTCGGCCACCCCGGCGTCGTCACCGCCGAAGGTGTCGACGAACCGGGCCGGGTCGGGATGGCCGGGCAGGGCCAGCGCGGCGAGCCGGAGCCCGGCCGGCCACCCCTCGGTCCGTACGCGTAGCTCCTCGGCCTGGTCGGCGGGGACGCTGATGCCGTGCGCGGTCAGCAGCTCGGCGGCCTCGGCGGCGGTGAAGGCCAGCTCGTCCGCGCGGATCTCGGTCAGCTCCCCGTTGAGCCGCCACCGGTGCAGCGCCAGCGCCGGGTCGGTACGCCCGGAGATCACCAGCCGCAGCCGGTCCCCCGCGTGCCGGAGCAGGAACTCCAGGCCGTTGGCCAGCTCCGGGTCGTCGATCCGGTGGAAGTCGTCGAGGACCAGCGTGACCGGCTCCGGCCGACGGCCCAGCTCGGCGGCGAGATGGTCGAGGAAGTCCCGGTCCACCGGCCCGTCCCCGCCCTCGACGGCGGGCACCGACCCGACGGCGACGGGCAACGGTGGGCCGTCGTCGGCGCGGCGCACGGCGGCCCGCAGGTACGACCACAGCCGGCTGCCACCGTCGCCCGGTTCGAGGGAGAGCCAGGCCCGGTGTCCGTTGTCGTCGTGGGACCGGTACCAGGAGCCGAGCAGCGTCGTCTTGCCCCAGCCGGCCGGTGCGCAGACCAGCGTGACCGGGCCGGCGGCACCGGTCTCCAGCAGCGTGAACAGGCGGTGGCGGTCGACCACCGCGCCGGGTAGCGACGCGACCGCCAGCTTCGAGGCCAGCAGCGGCGCCACGGCGGGCCGCTCCCGCACCACCTCACCGGTACGACCGCGCGGCGCGGCGGCGCCGGCTCCGATCCGGTCCTCGGGCATCCTGTTTCACCCCCGCGGACACGACCTGTCCATCGCTTCGACATCACGGCTCGACCCGGACGGGCAGCGGGTCGATCTCACCCGACGGACTGCCGTCCGGGGCCCGACCCGGATACCCGGCCGACCGGAGTTCACCCCTCGCGGAGGAGACGGGTTCACCCCTCGGGAGCCGACGAGGCGTTCGCGCCCGCTGTCCGGTGCGACACTTCCGGCATGTCCACGCCGCGTCCGTACGACATCGTCCTGTTCGGCGCGACCGGGTTCACCGGCGGGTTGACCGCGCGGTACCTGGCCCGGCACGCCCCCGCCACGCTCCGTTGGGCGCTGGCCGGGCGCGATCCGCACCGGCTCGCCGAGGTACGCGACGCGCTCGCCGCCATCGACCCGGCCTGGCGCGAGCTGCCCCTGCTGCCCGCCGACACCGCCGATCCCGAGTCGCTGCGCCGGCTCGCCGCCAGCACCCGCACGCTGATCAGCACCGTCGGCCCGTACGTGCGGCACGGGGAGCCGGTGGTGGCCGCCTGCGCCGGGGCCGGAACCGACTACCTCGACATCACCGGCGAACCCGAGTTCGTGGACCTGACCTACGTGCGCCACCACGAGCGGGCCAGCCGGACCGGGGCGCGGCTGGTGCACGCGTGCGGGTTCGACTGCCTGCCCGCCGATCTCGGGGTGCGGTTCACCGTCGGGCGGCTGCCGGAGGACGTACCGATCACAGTGGACGGTTACCTGCGGGGCCGGGGGCGGCCGTCGGCCGGCACGTACCGGACGATGTTGCTGGTGTTGGCGCGGCGGCGGCAGGCGGCGGCAGCGGCCCGCGCCCGGCGGCGGGCGCAACCGGCACCGGCGTCGCGCCGGGTACGGGCGGGCGCCGGGCGGCCGGGCCGGTCGACCGAACTGGGTCGGTGGGTGTTGCCGCTGCCCTCGCTCGACCCGGCGGTGGTGCGCGAATCCGCCACCGCCCTGGACCGGTACGGCCCGGACTTCCGGTTCCGGCATCATCTCGCGCTGCGGCTGCCGCTGCTGGTCGGCGCGGTGGTCGGGACCGCCGGGCTGGCCGTGCTGGTCCGGGTCGGCCCGGTCCGGGAGTGGCTGCTGCGCCGGGCCGGGACCGGCCGGGGCCCGTCGGAGCAGCAGCGGGCGCGGGGCTGGTTCGTGTTCCGTTTCGTCGGTGTCGGCGGCGGCCGGCGGGTGGTCACCGAGGTCGCCGGTGGTGATCCCGGCTACGACGAGACCGCCAAGATGCTCGCCGAGGCGGCGCTCTGTCTCACCCTGGACGACGATCTGCCGGCCACCGCCGGTCAGGTGACCCCGGCGGCGGCGATGGGTGACGCGCTGACCGCACGTCTCGTCCGCGCCGGGATCACCTTCCGGGTCCTGTCCTGACGACCGGTCGGGTGCCGACGACCGGCCGGGACCGGACGGTCGGGCGGGCGGGCGGGCCGCCGACCCGGGTGTTGATCGGGGTCCCTGTCCCTAGGGGGTAGAGATGGGAACCCAGACAGGATCCTATCGTTCATTAGATCCATGTCAATGAATGTTGGTGATACCGCTTACCACCTATCGCCGATTGATGACCTGCCGCGACGGAAATCTGTCACTGGAAATCCGGATATCCTGACCGGTCCCGAATGTGGTATTTGGCGAAGGCGCCGACATATTCGCCCAGCTGGCCGAAGGCCGTCACCCATGCGATGCTCGGAACGTTGTATCCGTACGACTATCAGGTTGATCCGGCGGAGGAAACGCGTGACCCAGCTCGACCTCCCCGGTCCCGCGCCGGCCCACCCCGCGCCGCAGCCGACCACCGGACAGCTGACCCGGTTACGCCTCCTGGTCACCGCCATCACCGCCCCGCGCCCCACCGACCGGTC
The DNA here is from genome assembly GCF_036250065.1 of Micromonospora sp. NBC_01699. NCBI lineage: Bacteria > Bacillati > Actinomycetota > Actinomycetes > Micromonosporales > Micromonosporaceae > Micromonospora > Micromonospora sp. NBC_01699. The sequence goes on from NZ_CP109199.1 coordinate 6,270,164, forward strand.
CGAGCGGACCGTCTACGCGGTCGGCATCAGCGCCGACCCGGACCGCCCCGGCTGGATCCGGCTCGCCCCCATCCCGCTCGGCGAACTCGGCCCCGCCGCCGCCTTCGGCACGTACGACATCATCAGTGTCGACGCCCGGCCGGCCGACCCGGACTTCGGTCGGGAGAGCTGGCAACCGGTCCCGCACACCCTCGTCCGCGAGCACCACCTCAAGCGGTGGCAGTGGCGCCAGCCGTGGCTGGAGCCGTACCTCGGGGAGACGGTGTGCCGGGCGCGGCCGGACGGCCCGACGCTCGCCCTGGTCCGCCCGTGGCGGGTCGACGGGCTGGTGCTGACCGCGCATCCCGGCTGGACCGCCGAGCAGCGACGACGGCTCGACGCGTACGCCGACCGGCTCGACCCGGCCGGACGCCAGGACCGGGCCCCGCTCGGCGCCCCCCGGTTCGTCGGCGCGTACCGCTACCGGTGCGCCGAGTACGGCTGCCCCGGCCACCGGCGGACCATCCTCGACTGGGAGTTCGCGGCACTGCAACACCGGCTGGCCGGGCTGCCCGACGACCGGCTGCGCAACGCGCTCACCACCGCCTTCCTGCACCGGATCTGCGGCCCGGACCGGGACCCGGCGTTCTACCTCGGGCGTTCCGCCAGCCGACCGGACGACTACGACGTGCTCGGCGTCTACTGGCCGCCGAGACGCTGACCACGGCACCCCGCGCCACCGGCCCGACCGGGGAACCGGACGGATAGGTTCGACGGGTCGCCCCCCGACCTCGGCGGGTTGACCCTCGACCTGGTCGAGCCCCCAGGATCAGCGGACGTGGAGAGCGACATGCGCAGCATCGGGGAGATGGCGCGGGCCAGTGGCCTGACCGTCAGCGCCCTGCGGTTCTACGACGGCGCCGGCATCCTGGTGCCCGCCGTGGTGGACCCCGAGACCGGCTACCGCTGGTACGCCCAACAGCAGCTCGAACCCGCCCGGCTGGTGGCCCGCCTGCGCCGGGTCAACCTGCCGCTGGCCGAGATCGGCCTGGTGCTGCGGCACTGGTCCGAGCCGGTGGTCGTACGCCGACTGCTGGACGGGCACCTGCGCCGGCTGGAGGCGGGTCTCACCGACGCGCGCCGCGAACTCTCCCGGGTCCACGCCCTGCTCGACCACGAGGAGAACCTGATGACCGGTTCCACCCACCTGACCCTGACCCGCGCCGGCCTGGCCGCCGGCCTCGACGCCGTACGGTTCGCCGTCGGCGACGACCCGGAGTTGCCCGTACTCGGCTCGGTGCTGTTCGAGGTGGAGGAGTCGGTGCTGCGCCTGGTCGCCACCGACCGCTACCGGCTCGCGGTCGCCTCGGCGGCGGTGAGCGCGGTCGACGGGCCACCGTGTCGGGTGCTCGCCCCGGTCGCCTTCGTCGACCAGGCCCGCACCCTGCTCGCCAGCACCCGCCCCGCCAGCCGCAGCGGCTCCGACAGCGGCTCCCGCAGCGGCTCCGGCAGCGGCTCCGGCAGCGGCTCGGACGAGGCGGTGACGGTGGTGCTCGGCGGTGCCGAGGTCGGTCTGCGGGCCGGTGGGCTGACCGTGCAGGGGCAGCCGCTCGACATCGACTTCCCGGACTACGGGCGACTGATCGGCGAACGGCTCGGCACCGGCGTCCGGGTCGCGGTGGACGTGCCGGCCCTGCGCGCGGCGCTCACCGCCGCGAAAACCACCACCGTCGTACGGGAGCAGGACGGCAGCGCCCGCGAGGTGGCGGTGCTGGGGATCGGCGCCGACGGGACCGTGGCGGTGCTGGACGGGGCGGCACCGGCGGGCGACGACCCCGGCCCGGACGGGCTGACCGGGCCGATCGGGGTGGACCGGGAGTTCCTGCTCCAGGCGCTCGACGCCGGTGGCCGGGGGCAGCTCGTACTCGACCTCGACGGACCGATCAGGCCGTTGCTGCTCCGTCTTCCCGACGACGACCTGACGTACTCGCTGCTGATGCCGATCCGCCGCTGACCGGGCCGGGGCCGGGCCGCCGTGCGCGCCCCGGCCCCGGCGGGTTCAGCCGAGCTGGTCGGTGCGTCGGTGGGCCAGGTACAGCACGTACGAGATCACCGCGGGTGCGCGTACGGCCGACCGGGGCGGGCTGATCAGGGCCACCTGCTCGTAGCTGAGCAGGTGGCCGGTGTCCGGGTCCAGCACGGCCAGATCGCGGGTCGCACCGGCGGCGCTGTCCACGCTGACCGCGACGCCCACCCTGCCCGCCCGGTCGACCACCCGGCCCCGCAGCACCAGCCCGCTGGTCTCGGTGAGCACGTGCAGTACGGCGGCACGCAGGGCGGGATTCATCTCGTGGAATCGGTACAGGTCGGCCACCGCCCGGATCACGGCCTGTGGGCCGTTGCTGAAGGGTTCGTGCGCGGACAGTTGTCGGGTCAGCACCGCCGGGTCGGTGGCCGGTTCGTCCACCACGACGGCCAGTTCACCGGGGCGGTAGTCGGTGCGCGCGGGATCGGTGCCGGATGGCGGCCCGTCGAGCCAGCGCGTCTGTTCCTCGTCGCCCGGTTGGCCCGGCAGGACGGTGATGTCCTCCCGCCCGGACCGGTCGGCCGCCCACCAGAGTTGTTCGTCCCGGGCCAGCACCGCGTTCGCCGCCGCCGGATCGGCCCCGGTGCTGTCCAGCGACCAGGTCTGGCTGTGCTGGTAGGTGTAGCGGCCGGGGCCGGCGGATTCCGGTAGCCGGGCGGTCCGTTCGGCCAACTCCCGCAACCACGGCCCGGCCGGGTCCGCCGGGCCGGGAAACTGGAGCCCGAGCGCGGCGGGTGCGACCGCCATCGCCACCGGGATCGGTTCCGCCCGGTCGGCCACCCCGGTCGGCAGCACGTTGACCAGCACCAGCGCGCCGACTCCGAGCGCCACCGCGGCGACCGGCACGAGCGACCGCAGCCGTACGCCGGGCCGGGTCGACGCCCGCCACCGCCCGTCGCCCCGGCGTTGTTCGGCCAGCCGGCGCAGCTCGGCGGCGCTGCGCCGGGGCGGTGCGATCTGCTTGCCCCGCATCGGGTCGTTCGCCTCGACCAGGCGGCGGACCAGGTGTTCGGTCTGCTCGTCAGAGTGTTCAGCCATGGTTGCTCTCCCCCGTGCCTCGGTGACCCGCTCCGCTGAGCACCGGCTCGGCGGTCCCCACCATCCAGCCACGCAACCGGCTCAACGCCCGGGAGCGCCGCTTGCGTACGGTCGCCTGCCACAGGCCGAGCGCCTCGGCGATCTCGGCGGTGTCCAGTCCGTCCAGGTAGGCGAGTTGGAGCACCTCCCGCTCGGCCGGCTTGAGCTGCCCCCAGACCCGTCCGAGGTCCAGTCGGTCGCAGACGCCCGCGCTCTCCTCGCCCTCGGCCGCACCGGCCACCACCTCCATCACCTCCATCTCGACCAGGGCCAGCGGATGCCGTCGGCTCCACCGCCGGTGGTTGCGCAGATGGTTGTTGGCGGTGGCGAACAGCCACGCCCTCGGCTCGTCCGGTACGTACGCCCGCCGGTCCCAGGCGGTCATGAAGGTCTGCTGTGCCAGGTCTTCCGCCTCGCCCTCGCTACCGCCGAGGGCACGCCCCAGCATCCTGACCACGTCCGGCCAGAATCGTCGGTGCAGTGCGTCGTGCCACGCCTCGTCCCGGCCGCCGATGCCGCCCACCGATTTCTCCTCGGGGATCGATGCCTCTCGTCCTCCGGCGCGCACCGCACCGGCGACGATCTATGTCGTTCCTCCCACCTTGAATATGTCCGTTGGCGCGCGGACGTGACCATCCGGGGCGGGTGGATCGGCACGAAGTTCGATGGACCGTGCGCCGATCATGGGACAAATCACCGCTTTCGCGGCAACGCGGAAGTGACGAGCTGCGCATGCATGAAGGTGAATCGTGACAACTCATTCACCATCATCTTTGCCAGAATATGACCATGGTCGGATTCGGGCTCCGACCGAACTCCCTCACCGCACGGAATCCCGTACCCCCCGAGGAGGCTGCCGTGGCACCCACCCCCCGCCGATGGCGCAGAACCGCCACCGTCCTGGCCGCGATCGTCACGATCGTCGCCGTCGTCGCCGGTGTTTCTCCGGCCACCGCCGGACCACCGGACGACCCGTACAGCGCGGTACAGGTCGAGATCGACAAGCATCTGGCCGCCTATCCGGGCGGCCGGCAGATCAACCCCACCGAGATCAGCTACGCCGACGGCGCCTTCGTGCTGACCTTCGAACGACCGGTCGGCACCACCGCCAGCCCCGACTGCGCCGCCGGCTGGTTCTGCTTCTACGACCGGATCAACTACGGCTACCCGCGCGGACAGCTCTCCAGCTGCGGCTGGCAGGACCTGGTCGACTGGGGCTGGACCGACCGGACCGAGTCGGTGCACTTCAACATCTCGTACGGGTCGGTCTCGTTCCTCAACCACACCACGGCCGGCCACGGCGGTGACGCGTACCTGTTCGCGGCCACCGCCAGCGCGCCCACGGATCCCGACGTCGCACCGAACCGCAACATCGCCGACCACGTGAACCGGTACTGCTGAGCCGCCCGGCGGTGCCGGTACGGGCTCGGAGGCCCGTACCGGCACCGCCGGATCAACACGGCCCGGTGCCGGCTACTTCGCGTCGGTCAGGCGCAGCGCGAGCGCGGGACACATCCGTACGGCCTTGCGGGCGCCGGCTTCGAGCCAGGTCGGCACCGGCGTGGGCGGGAACGACGGGAAGCCGTTGCCGTCCAACCGGATGAACTCGGGCACCACGTGGGCGCAGAGCCCGTGCCCGTCGCACCGGGACCAGTCGACCGAGAGCCGGGTGGAGACGCTCTCCGGACTCGCCGGCAGCCCCAGCACGCCCTTCACCCGCCGGCCGCAGCCGTCGCGGGTGGCGTGGGCGGCGAGGTCCTCGGCGAAGACCTCCATCGCGGAGGTGGCGAACCTGGCCGTGCCGTCCGGGTGGCTGCACGCGCCGCGTCCGCGTACCGCCCCGGCGGCGGCCCGGACGATGTCGGCGGCGGCGGTGCCGGCGACGATCACGTCGACCGCGCGGGCCAGGTCCGGCAGGCCGAGTCGGCACGGTCCGCACTGGCCGGCGGACTCCCCGGCGAGGTACTGCACCACCTGGGCCACCTCACCGAGCGGGCAGGTGTCCTGGCCGAGCGGGATCATGATGCCGGCGCCGAGGGTGCCGTCGACCGCGGCGAAGCCCTTGCGCGAGATGACCGCCTTCGCCGCCGCCTCGGCGGTGATCCACCGGCCGTGATAACCGCCGGTCAGCACACCGGGACCGTCGGGCACCTCGCACAGGGCCAGGATGTCGGCGAGCGGCGTACCGGCGGGGCACTCGACCACCGCGGGCCGGGCCGCCGCGCCGGTCACGGTGAGCAGCACCGTGCCGGGTTCGTCGTCGGTGCCGACGGCGGCATACTCGTACGGGCCGAGCCGGGCGGCGATGGCGAGCTGGGCGTACGTCTCGGCGTTCGACAGCAGGGTGGGCATGCCGGCGACGCCGGAGTCACTGGCCCGCTTCTTGACCCCGGGCGGGATGTGCGCCTCGCCGTTGATCCCCTTGACCAGCGCGCCGCCCTCGCCGGAGATGAACCGGTGCGGGACGGTGACGATCCCGGTCGGCACCGGCATCTTGCGTTCGGCCAGCGCGGCGGCCAGCGACGCCTCGCCGATGCCGTCGTCGGCGACCCCGATCACGATCTCGTCCGCGTCCAGCGCGTACGCGACCATCGCCGCGCCGTCCAGGATCAGGTGCGGGGCCCGGGTGAGCAGCACCTTGTCCTTCCAGCTCGCCGGCTCGCCCTCGGTGGCGTTGACCACCACCACCGGGGCCAGGACCTGCTTGCGGGCCGAGTCGAGCACGGCCCGTACCTTGCGGGCGAACGGGAAGCCGGCGCCGCCCTTGCCCTTGAGCTGCATCCCCTCGGCGAGCTTGATCAGCCCGTCGATCGACAGCCAGTCGAGTTCGCCGTGCACCTCCTCGTGCGCGAGCAGGTCCAGCCGGCCGTACTCGCTGAAGCCGGCGGTCAGCCGCGGCGGCCCGAAGGTGGCGACCGGCGGTACGGTCGTCCGACTCACTTGGCCTCACCCCGCAGTTCACGCCAGTACGCCTCGTCCACGCTGTCCCCGGCGCCGCGCTTGCGCCGCCCGGAGCGGCCCGACGAGCCGTCCGTGCCGGCCGCCCGCATCGCCCGCCGCAGGTCCAGGTTGACCAGCGTCGGGGTGTCGTCCACCACCGGCGCCGGCTCGGCGCCACCCCGGCGCGGCCGGTATTCCTCGTCGGTCTCGTCGTCGTCCGCCCGCCGCCGGGGCCGGTAGTCGACGTCGGCCTCGTCGTCGGCCTGCCGGCGGGGGCGGTAGTCCAGCTCGATCTCGTCGTCGTCGGCGCGTCGGCGCGGCCGGTAGTCCGGGTCGGCCTCGTCCTCGGCACCCCGGCGGGGCCGGTAGTCGGGCTGTTCGGCCTCCGGTTGCGCTCCCCGGCGCGGCCGGTAGTCCCGGTCGACGTAACGCTCGGCGTAGTCCCGCTCGGCCTCGTCGCGCTCGACCTCGTCGCGGGACCGGCGGCCGGTGTCCGACTCGGGTCGGCCGCTGTCGAGGTAGTCGCGCTCGACCTCCGGGTCGGAGCGGCGGCGGCTGGTCGGGGCGGAGTCGGTGTCGGTCCGGGCCGACCAACGCCGACCGTACCGGGGGCCGTCGGCGGTCTGCTCGGCCGCGACGGTGCCGGGGCGCGGCACCTCCGGTACGACGAACCGGCTCGACCGGCGTCCCGGCGTCGCCTCGGCGGCGGTGCGGTCGGGACGCGCCCGGCGCCCGACCCGCTCCTCGGCCCGGCCGACCCGCAGGTTGCCGACGCTCTCCGGTTCGGCCCAGCTGACCCGGACGTCACCGCCGGACCCGGCAAGTTTGGTACGCGACTCGGCACCGTCGCGTACGGCCTTGCCGACCGGCTTGATCGAGCCGGTGGTCTGGCCCTGGTCCCGGCGTTTGCGGCCGACGCTGACCGAGAGCCGGACCAGCAGCGCGACGATCACCAGGAAGACGCAGAGCAGGTAGCTCAGGGTGACCCAGGCCGCGGGCTGGCGGCCGGCGTTCAGGCCGTGGGTGAGCGCGACCGGCCAGGAGGCGTACGCGGTGCTGTGCAGTGCCCGCCACATCCACGGCTTGCCCCGGTCGACGAACCGGGCCCGGATCAGACCGGTCCAGAGCGTGGCGACCATCAGGTACGCGGCGATGGTGCCGAGCCCGACGTAGAGCCCCCGCTGCGAGACGAACGGCAGGAAGGCGTCGGTCGCCGCGGCCCGGCCACCGGAGACCTTGGTCAGGATGTGCAGGGCGAGGGTGGTGACCGCGATGACCCCGGTGGTCCGGTGCGCGGACTGGAGCAGCACCCGGTGCCGGACCAGCAGCACTATCCGGTCGGTGGCCAGCAGCCCGGCCATCACGGTCAGGCTGAGCGAGACCAGGGCGACCACCCCGGCGTAGAACTCAAGGTAGACGTAGCTGTAGACGTAGAGCACCTGACCGGCCGCGGTGAGCATGGCCAGGGCCCAGCCAGCAGCGAGTACGGACGCGCCGAGCACCGCCATCGCACCCCTGGACCGCTGCGGCGTACCCCGGCTGGTGACGGTCCTGGGGTTGGCGGGTCGCTGGATCTGCTGTGTCCGAGCCATACGCTCCCTCGATCTCCCACCCAAGCTCTTCCGTCACGTCATACGTAGGAACGGGGCGAGCGGATGAGTGGCTGACGCGATTTCTTCTCATGATCGGTTTGGGGGTCGGCGGTCGACTCCGTACCGCCGGTCAGCAAACGACAAGACTTACTTATTGGGGCGAGTTCACCACGTACAGTGGTTGTGTGCCTTTTGTCCCTTCGGAACCGCCGGCTCCGAGTCGGACGCGCGCCCGTCTGCTGATCTCCGGTGGCCTCCTCGCGCTGCTCGGCGGCCTGGTCGCACTGACCCTGGTGATCACCTCGGGAGCCGGCCCCGACCGGGTCGGCCCGCCTCCGGTCGCACCGAACCGGATGCCGACACCGATCGCGACCGGCCCGGCGAACACGGCGCCGGAAACCGTCGAGCCATCGATAACCGCGATACCGCCGCCGGACAACCTACCAGTGGTCGACTACGATGCCGCACCCGGCGGTTTTCCCGCCGACCCGGATCCGCTGTCGACCGTACGACTGCGTGAGGGCCTGCGGCCCACCGCCAGGGTCGGCGCGTACGACGCACCCGGCGGCCGACCCCGGGCCTTCCTGGAACCGAACCTGGCCGGGGTGACCCTGGTCATGCCCATCGTGCAGCGCCGGTCCGGCTGGGCCGCCGTGCTGCTGCCCTCGGCGAACCGGACCCTGGCCTGGGTGCCGCCCGGCGACTGGACCACCGTGCCGCTGCGCGACCAGCTCGTGGTGGAACGGAAGACCTACCGACTGACCTGGCTGCGCGACGACCAACCGGCCCAGTCCTGGCGGACCACCCTCGGCACCCGCGCGACCCCGACCCCGCTGGGCCGCACCTTCGTCCTCGGCCGCTCCACCCTGACCGGCAGGGTGTACGCGGACACCGACGTCTTCGCCCTCGGCGCGATCCCCGACGACCCGGACGCGGTGCCGACCGCCCTGCGCGGCGCCCACATCGGACTGCACACCTGGTACAACGACGACGACCTCGGCACCAACGTCACCGACGGCTGCATCCGGATCACCCGCAGCGGCCAGCGCAAACTGCTCGACGAGATCGGCCCCGGCACGATGCTGGTGGTCGTCGACAAGCTCCCCGCCGCCACCCCGGGCCCGCTCACCGGGGGCTGACCGGTCGATCGGCGGGTCACCGTGTTGCTGATAGCCTCGGCCCACCGAGCACCCCGACCCGCCACAGTGGATCGTGGCCGGACGCGTCGGGCCGGGCCACACCGCGCGGAGGCTCAGCATGGCCGGCACCCCGCCCAGTCGCACCGATCCGGCCGCACCGCCGCCCGAAAGCGCGGCCGAGCGGCACGCCGCCTGGCCCACCGTGCTCGTCTCGATGCCGTTCATGGACGTCGACCGACCCTCGATCCAGCTCGGCCTGCTCAAGGCGATCGCCGAGACACAAGGCTTTCCGGTACGCACACTGCACGCCAACCTCGACTTCGCCACCCGGATCGGGGTGGAGCACTACCGGGCGCTGGCCGCACAGCGCGGTCGACTGGTCGGCGACTGGCTGTTCGCGATCGAGGCGTTCGGCACCGCCGCCCCGGATCCCGACGCCCGGCTGCTCGCCGACTTCGCCGACGACCTCGCGTACCTGGCCGGATCGTCGGCGGGGGCGCGGGACCTGCTGCTGCGGGTACGGGACCGGGACGTGCCCGCGTACCTCGACGCGCTGCTCGCGGCGTACCCGTGGGAGCGGGTCCGGGTGGTCGGCTTCAGCAGCACGTTCCAGCAGAACACCGCCTCGTTCGCGCTCGCCCGCCGGCTCAAGCGACACCACCCGCACCTGGTGACGGTCTTCGGCGGGGCCAACTTCGACGGCGAGATGGGTCTCGAACTGGTCCGCTCGGTGGACTGCGTCGACCTCGCCGTGATCGGCGAGGGGGATGGCGCCTTCCCCGGCCTGCTCGCGGCACTGGCGGCCGGGACCGATCCGGCTGCCGTACCCGGGGTGGCCCGACGCGACGGCGGCCGGGTGCTCAGCACGGCACCGGCGGCACCGCTGACCCGCCTCGACGACCTGCCGATGCCCGACTACGACGAGTACTTCGAACGCGGCGAACGGCTCGGCCTGATCCCCCGGGTCGGGCGGCGCGACACCTGGATCCCGTTCGAGTCCGCGCGCGGCTGCTGGTGGGGGGCGAAGCACCACTGCACCTTCTGCGGCCTCAACGGTACGACGATGGCCTTCCGCGCCAAGTCCCCGCAGCGGGTGCTGGACGAACTCGCCCACCAGGCCGCCCGCTACCGCAGCTTCCGGTTCGAGGCCGTCGACAACATCCTCGACCCGCGCTACCTGCGGGACGTGTTCCCCGCGATCACCGCCGCGCGATCCGACTACGAGATCTTCTACGAGGTCAAGGCCAACCTGAACCGGGCCCAACTGCGACTGCTGGCCCAGGGCGGCGTCGCCCAGCTCCAGCCGGGCCTGGAGTCGCTGAGTTCGAACGTCCTGCGGCTGATGGACAAGGGGGTCCGGGCGGCGCAGAACGTCAACCTGCTGCGCTGGGCGCTTTACTACGGCATCGGGGTGGACTGGAACATCCTGTGGGGCTTCCCCGGCGAGACCCCGGCCGACTACGCCGACCAGGCGGCCGTCATCCCGGACCTGGTGCACCTGCAACCCCCGGTCAGCGCCGACCGGGTCTGGCTCGAACGGTTCAGCCCGCTGTACGCCCAACCGGAGCGGTTCCGGCTGCGCCACCGGCACCCCGAGCGCAGCTACCGGTACGTCTACCCGGACACCGTCGACCTCGACCGGGTCGCCTACTTCTTCGAGTACGAGCCGGCCGACGCCCTGCCCGACAGCACCTACGACGGGTTGCGGGAGGCGGTCGGGCTCTGGTCGGCGGCGTGGCGGGAGCAGCGGCGGCCGGTGCTGACGTACCGGTCCGCTCCGGGGTTCCTCCAGATCGACGACGGCCGGCACGCCGGCCGGGAGGGGACGTACACCTTCCACGGCACGCTGGCCGAGATCTACCTCGCCTGCGGTGACCGCCCCACCACCGCGTCGGCCGTACGCGACCGGCTGCGCCTCGATCTGCCGGTGCCGGCGATCGAGGAGGTCTTCGAGGAGTTCCGCAGCCGGGGACTGATGTTCCGGGACGGCTCCCTCGCCCTGTCCCTGGCCCTGCCGGCGGTGCCCGGACGGTGAGCCGGCCGGCGTACGCCGTCAGCTGGTGAGGGCCGTGGTGATGGCCGACGCGCTGGCGACCACGGCGGCCCGGTGGCGGCGCTGGCGTTGCGCCCCCTCGGTCCCGCCGAGCGCGCGCAGGCCGGGCGACATGGTGGTCCAGGCGAAGGTGAGGTTCAGTACGAGCATCAGCAGGTCGATCGCGGTCGTCAGGTCGGCGCCGCGCGCCTGTCCGGCGGTGAGCAGCGCCTGCGCCTTGGCCCGGTACGAGTCCACCTCGGCGGTCGACACGTCGGCCCGCTCCAGGAACTTCCACTGGTTCAGCCGGACCAGTTCCGGGTTGTCGACCAGGTGGTCGAAGAGCGCTCCGGCGTACCGGGGCAGGTCGTCGGGGAGGAACGGGACGGCGTCGGCCAGCGAGCCGAGCCGGTCTTCGAGCATGGCGTCGAACAGACCGTCCTTGGAGCCGAAGTAGGCGTAGATCGCCTGCTTGTTCGCGGCGGCGACGGCGGCGATCCGGTCCACCCGCGCCCCGGCCAGCCCACGTTCGGAGAACTCCTCGAAAGCCGCGTCGAGCAGTCGTCTGCGGGTCGCCGCCGAGTTGTACGCCACGGGCCCATGCTACCAATCCAACTGAATAGTTGACTCCTTGGCTCGGCCCGTGGCATGGTTTAAACCATCCGGATGGATTGAACGGTCGGACCGCCGGTCCTCATCCATCTCTCGCCGTCCAGGCAGGGAGTCACCCTCATGTCCCGTATCACCACCCCCTTCGACGCCCGGTCGACCGCCGCCGAGGTGATCGCCGGTGTCGACCTCACCGGCCGGCGTGCCGTGGTCACCGGCGGCGCGTCCGGGATCGGCCTGGAGACCGCTCGCGCGCTGGCCAGCGCCGGCGCCCAGGTCACCCTGGCCGTACGCGACACCGCCACGGGCGAGCGGGTCGCCGCCGAACTGCGCGCCGACACCGGACGCGACGACATCCGGGTCGCCCGGCTCGACCTGGCCGACCGCACCACCATCGACGCCTTCGTCGGCGAGTGGACCGGGCCACTGGACATCCTGGTGAACAACGCCGGGGTGATGGCCCTGCCCGAGCTGACCACCACCGCGCAGGGCTGGGAGACGCAGTTCGCCACCAACCACCTCGGTCACGCCGCACTGACCCTGGGCCTGCACGACGCGCTCGCCGCCGCACCGGCGGCCCGGGTCGTCGTGGTCAGCTCGGCGGCGCACCTGATCTCCCCGGTGGTCTTCGACGACATCCACTACACCGCCCGGCCCTACGACGGCTGGTCCGCGTACGGCCAGTCGAAGACGGCGATGGTCCTGTTCACCGTCGCGCTGGCCAACCAGTGGGCGGCCGACGGCATCAGCGTCAACGCCCTGCACCCCGGTGGCATCGTCACCAACCTCCAGCGGCACCTGGACGAGGCCCAGTTGCGCTTCGTCGGCGCCCTGGACGAGCACGGCAACCGCCCGGCGGTTCCGGCCGGCTGGAAGACCCCGCAGCAGGGCGCTGCCACCTCGGTCCTGCTGGCCGCCTCCCCGCACGTCGACGGGGTCAGTGGCCGGTACTTCGAGGACGCCAACGAGGCCGTCCCCGTACCCGAGCCGGTCAGCGGCTTCGTCGGCGTCGCCGCGTACGCCATCGACCCCACCACCGCCGACCGCCTCTGGAAGGTGACCCTCCAACTCCTCGGGCACTAGCCGCTGGAGACCATGGTGTCCATCGCAGAAACGCATCGACACAATTCGACATGTCGACCGCCGGACAGTCCCTTCCGGTAGTTCTGGACCCGACCGGCGTCGATCTATATTCGTGGTCCTCATTCCCGCTCTAGCCAAGGAGCGCAAGTGCGACGGACCATCCGCATCCTCATCGTCGGCGCGTTCGGTGCCGCCCTGGTCGCCGGGGGCGGCATCAGCGCGGCGGCGATAGCCCTGCCGTCGTCGGTGACGGCGAGCGCCATACCGTCCGCGCCGTACACCCCCTCGGCACCGCCGGTCACCCCGTCCGCACCGCCGACGACCCCCTCGACACCGCCGCCGACGACGACCCCGTCCGCACCCCCCACGACCGGCACACCGAAACCGCCGACCGAGCAGCAGATCAAGGATCTCTTCAAGGGCTGGGACGAGGCCCTGGCGACCGGTGACGCGACGAAGGTCGCCGACCGGTACGCGCCCGACGCGGTCCTGCTCCCGACGGTCTCCGACGAGGTGCGCAAGACCCGCGCGGGGATCATCGACTACTTCGAGCACTTCCTGGCGAAGAAGCCGCGCGGCACCATCAAGGACTCCACGATCAAGATCATCGGTGACAAGGTGGCCATCGACACCGGCGTCTACGAGTTCACGGTGACCACCGACGGCGTGACCGAGAAGGTGCCGGCGCGCTACACCTTCGTCTACGAGCTGCGGGACGGGAAGTGGCTGATCGTCAACCACCACTCGTCGAAGATGCCGGAGAAGAAGTGACCTCCGGATAACCCGGGCACGCGCGCCGGCCGAACCCCGAATTCTGGTTCGGCCGGCGCGACCGTCGGGCCCCGTCCGGTCAGGTGTCGGTGCCCAGGGCGGTCACCGGGCTGACCCGCGACGCCCGCCGGGCCGGCAGCAGACCGGCCAGTGCGGTCAACGCGACCAGGGCCAGGAACAGGCCGGCGAGGGGCAGGGCCGGAAACCGCAGCGGGGCGTTGGCGCCCAGGGCCTCGATCGAGAGCCAGGCGTACGGGACGCCGAGCAGGAGACCGAGCGTGGCGCCGATCAGCCCGTAGAGTCCCGCCTCGGTGGTGAGCATGAAACGCAGCCCGCCCCGGGACAGCCCGACCGCCCGGAGCAGGCCGGACTCGCGTACCCGCTCGACCACCGAGAGGGCGGTGGTGGCGCCGACACCGACGACGGCGATCAGCACGGTCAGCCCGACCAGCCCGATCGCAATCCCGAGCAGAGTGTCGATCAGCCCGTTGACCTCGTCGCGCTTGTCGGCGAGCACGGTCAGGGCGAGCCCGGCGGTCCCCTGCGTCGCCTGCCGCAGTGCCTTCTGCCCGGCCGTACGGCCGTCCTCGCCGGAGCCGGTGGCGTCGGCGAGCAGCCCGGAGTGACCGGCCGGGGCGCCGAGCCGGTCCAGATCGGCCGGGTCGAGCACCACACCCGACATCAGCGGGGTGGCGCCCGGCAGGACCGCGGCGACCCGTACGTCGATCCTGTGCTGCTCGCGGGTCAGGGTGATCCGGTCACCGGCGCGCAGGCCGGTGTCCCAGGTGACGGGCCCGCCGAGGATCACCGCGCCGGGCCCGAGGTCGGCGACCCGACCCGACCGTACGTCGAGCTTGCGGACCGCCGGCAGCGCGGCCAGATCGAGGTCGGTGGCGTCGAACGTCGACTCGTCACCACCGGTCGGAGCCGGATCGCCGCTGCCGGCACGGCTCAGGCTCAGCCCGTCCAGCCGCCGGTACGGCGTCACGTTCCCGATCTCGCCGCGCCCGCGTACCGCCTCGACCACATTCGCCGGCAGGGTCGAGCCGTGGCCGGCCGTCACCTCGAAGTCGGCGGGTGCGGTGACGGCGAGTTCCCGTTCGCCCAGCACCCGCATGGAGGAGCCGCCGACCAGGACCCCGGCGATCAGGGTCACCCCGAGCGCGACGACCACGGAGACCGCGGCGGCCCGCCGGGGTGCTCCGCCGATGCCACCGACCGCCAGCCGCCCGATCGGGCCGAGCCGGCGCAGCGGCCAGCCGACCAGCCACAACACCGGCCGGACCAGCACCGGGCCCAGGGCCACCAGGGCGAAGAAGGCCAGCGCACCGGAGATGACGATCATGAGCAGGGGTGTCTGCGGGTCGTAGTTCTCCGGTTGCGGGCCGGGCAGCCGGGTCACCACCAACCCGGCCGGCAGGGCCGCCCCGGCGGCCAGCAGCAGTCCACCGACCAGCCGGGCCGGACCGATATCGCGCCGGCCGGCGGTGGTGCTCGCCGCCCGCAACGCCTCCAGCGGGGCGACCCGCGCCGCACCGAACGCCGGTGCCAGCACCGCGACCAGGGTGACCAGGGCCGCGCCGGCCACCACGGCGAGCGCCGGGACCAGCGGGAACCCTGGCGACGACACGGTCAGCCCGAAGGCCCGCAGCACCACCGGCAGGGCGTGGCCGAGGACGAGGGCGAGGGCGACGCCGACCGTACCGGCGACGAGGCCGGTGAGCGCGCCCTCGACGGCGAGTGCCCCGGCGAGCCGGCCCCGGCCGGCGCCGATCGCGCGCAGCAGGGCGAGTTGCCGCATCCGCTGGGCGAAGACGATCCGGAAGGTCGAGGTCGCCACCAGGGCGGCGGCGGCCACCGCGATCGAGATGAACATGCCGATCAGGGCGAACACCGGACCGAGCCGGGCCACCGCCCGCTGCGCCTCCGCGGTCCGGACCTCCGCACCCGTACGCAGCACCGGGCGCTCCGGCTCGGCCACCGCCGCGAGGACGCCCGCCAGCTGTGCGCGTACCGCCGTGGGCGAGGCGCCGGGGGTGAGGCGCAGGTCGACCTGGCCGAGCTGGGCCGTGCCGCCGAGCGCGGTCACGACCGGGTCCGTGGCGTACGCGTCCTGACCGCCGTCGGCGTCGGAGTCGACCACACCGGTGACGGTGAGCCTGACCGGCGCGGTCTGCGCCCCGGTCGCGGCGGAGGTGACCGTGCCGACGTCCAGCCCCATCCGCTCGGCGGTGCGGACGGTGACGGCGATCTCGCCGTCGGCGTCCGGGTAGCCGCCCCGGACGATCCGGGCTCGGGCGAGCGGACCGAAACCCGGATCGGCGTGCAGTTCGAGGTAACCGCCGGACGACCCGCCGAGGCCGAGCCCGATGTCGATCCGGCCGGTCGCCTCGGCGACGCCGGGCAGTTCGCGGATCCGGCCGAGCAGGTCGGTGCCGACCGGTTTCCCCTCCGGGTCGCCGACGACGAGGTCGGTCGCGGCCGGGGTGCCGCTGGCGGTCGACTCCACCGTCCGCGCGGTGATCTGCTGCGCCAGTACGGCGGCGAACACGACAAACGACGCGACCAGTACGGCCAGCCCGGTCAGCAGCAGCCGGCTCGGGCGGCGGGTCACCCCGCGCAGCTGCGTACGCAGCACGGTGGCGCTCATCGGGTCGCCACCAGCCGGTGCAGCGCCTCGGTCACCGAGGCGTGGTCGGGGCGGGCGAGGTCGCCGGCGATCCGCCCGTCGGCGAGCAGCACCGCCCGGTCGGCGTACGCGGCGGCGGTCGGGTCGTGGGTGACCATGACGATGGTCTGACCGAGGTCGCGTACGGAGTCGCGCAGGAAGGTGAGCACCTCGGCACCGGAGCGGGAGTCGAGGTTTCCGGTCGGCTCGTCGGCGAAGACCACCTCGGGGCGGGACACCAGTGCCCTGGCCAGCGCCACCCGTTGCTGCTGGCCGCCGGACAGTTCGCTGGGCCGGTGGCCGAGCCGGTCGCCGATGCCGAGCACCTCGACCAGGTGGGCGTACAGGTCCGGGTCGGGGCGCTGGCCGGCGAGGTCGAGCGGCAGGGTGATGTTCTGCGCGGCGGTGAGCTGCGGCAGCAGGTTGAACGACTGGAAGACGAACCCGATCCGCTCCCGCCGGACGGTGGTCAGCGCCCGGTCGGACTGCGTGGTCAGGTCGGTGCCGCCGAGCAGCGCCTGACCGGAGGTGGCCGAGTCCAGACCGGCGAGGCAGTGCATCAGGGTCGACTTGCCCGAGCCGGACGGGCCCATGATGGCGGTGAACTCGGCCCGGCCGAAGCCGACCGTGACCCCGTCCAGGGCCCGTACGGCGGTGTCGCCGCTGCCGTACACCTTGACCAGGTCGACCGCGGCGACGGCGGCCCGGCTCCGGTCCGCCTGCCCGGGTGTGACGGCGTGGTGCTGCGCACTCATCGATCCTCCAGTGGCTGTCCGACTGACTCCGCTGGAAGTCTCGTGGCCGTTGACCGGGTCCCACATCGGTCCGCAGCCGGGTTCGGGCGACGGCGGCTCTGACTTTCGGCCGATCTGGGATCGCCGCGCAGTCACTACCCTGGGTCACGATGATGATGTCCCGGCTTCAACGACTGTGGCTCCGCCTGGGCCAGTTCGCGGCCCTGGCGGGGATGGCGCTGCTCGGGCTGCTCGACCTGCGCGGCGGTCTGTTGCTGGAGTCCGGCTCCGGCACACTGGCCGCGGTACGGATCGGGCTGGCGGTGGCCACCGCCGTGATCTGGCTGCCGGCGCGTCGGCGGATCTCCCGGCGGCTGCCGAGGCAGGCGCTGGTGCTCGCCGCCGCCTCACTGACGGTCACCCTGCTGATGGCCGTACTCGACCCCGATCAGCGCAACCCGGCGGGTTGGGGCTGGACTGAGTCGGTGGGCCTGCTCGGGGTGCTCTGGGTGGTGGCCCGTCGGGCGCCGGCCCGGTGGGCAGCGGGCACGGTGCTCGCCGTCGGGGCGGCGCTGGTGCTGCTGCCGGCGCGGACGGCCGACGGCGAGATGTACGTGATCGCGGCGCTGTTCCTGGCGCTGTGCGGGTGCGGGGCGACGGTCGGCGGGGCGTACCTGCGGCTGCTGGACAACGGGCGGGAGCGGGCGATGGCCACGGTCCGGGCCGAGCAGCGCGCCGAGTTCGCCCGTGACCTGCACGACTTCATCGCCCACCACGTGACCGGGATCGTGGTCCAGGCGCAGGGTGCCCGGTACGTCGCCGAGCAGGACCCGCAGCGGGTGATCCTGGCGCTGGCGGAGATCGAGCGGGCCGGCGCGGAGACGATGACCTCGATGCGGCGGATGGTGGGGATCCTGCGCGACCCGCAGGCGGCGCCGGACGCCCCGCTGGCGCCGCTGGCCGGGGTGGCGGACCTGGCGCCGCTGCTGGCCGGGTTCAACGGCGCGGCGACGGCGGTGGCCCGGCTGCACATCGACGGGAGCATGGACGAGATTCCGGTGGAGGTGTCCACCTCCGGCTACCGGGTGGTGATGGAGGCGCTGACGAACGTACGCCAGCACGCGTCCGGGGCCCGGTCGGTGGACGTCTCGGTTCGCCGTACGCGGGACTGGTTGTTGGTCCGGGTGACCGACGACGGTGCGGCGCACCGCGTCCCCGGCCCGCGCGGACATCACGGGTACGGTCTGCTCGGCCTGACCGAGCGGGTACGCGCGGTCGGCGGCCGCTTCTCCGCCGGTCCCGGCCCCGACGGCGGCTGGCTGGTGGACGCGGCGCTACCGCTGCGGCAGGGGGTGACCGGGTGATCCGGGTGATGATCGCGGACGACCAGGCGATGGTCCGGACCGGCTTCGGCATGATCATCGGGGCCCAGCCGGACATGGCGCTGGTCGGCGAGGCCGCCGACGGGGTGGCGGCGGTGGCGCTGGCCCGGCAGGTGCGCCCGGACGTGGCCCTGCTCGACATCCGGATGCCCCGGATGGACGGGCTGGAGGCGCTCCGGCTGCTCGCCGGCCCCGGCGTCGCCGACCCGGTCAGGGTGGTCGTGGTGACCACGTTCGACCTGGACGAGTACGTGCACACCGCCCTGCGCAACGGCGCCTGCGGTTTCCTGCTCAAGGACTCCGGTCCGGCGTTGCTGGTCGAGGCGGTCCGGGCGGCGGTCTCCGGGGACGCGCTGATCAGCCCGTCGATCACCGTACGGCTGCTGGAGCACCTGAGTCCCCCGGCACCGGCCCGCGACGACGCCGGCCTGTCCCCGCGCGAACTCGACGTGGTGAAGCTGGCCGCGCGGGGGCTGACCAACGCCGAGATCGCCGCCCGGCTGTTCATCGCCGTCGGTACGGTCAAGACGCATCTCGGCAGCGTGCAGATGAAGCTCGGGGCGCGTAACCGGGTGGAGATCGCCGCCTGGGCGTGGGAGCGCCGGCTGCTCGGCTGACGATCGCAGGCATCCGGCATCCGGCATCCGGCGAACCCGCACCCGGGTCGGGGTCGGGCTGGGATCATCGCCAGAGCACGGTTGGAGACGTTCTCCCAGCTCATCCGGGTGGAGGAGGGGCGCGATGCCCGACGACCAGATCCTGTCCGAATCCGCGTTCCACGCGGTGATCAACGCGCCGATCCAGCGGGTGAACATCGCCGACTGGCTGTTCAACCTGCCCGAGGCGGAGTACCAGCGGTGCGCCCCGCCGGATCACATCACGGCCGGCTACACCACCACGGACGACGGCCGACCGATGTCGATCAACGTGGAGCAGATCGGCGACGGGCTGGTCGTCCAGCACTACGTGGCCGATCCCGCCGGTCCGCACCACTGCCGGATGGTGTCGCTCTCCGACGTCTACACGGCGAGCGGGCGTACGAAGATCAAGGTTGTCTGGGAGCTCAGCGTCAAGCCGATCGACGAGGGCCGCTGCGAGTACACCAACAGCGTGCTCGCCCTGGCCACGCCCGAGTTCCTGGACTTCATCGACCGGCAGGGCCTCACCCTGCAACAGGCGGCCGCGGCCCGCCAGGTCGCCTCGGCGGACCACAACAGCCGGGAGACCCCGCTGTTCGCGAAGAGCATCGAACGCCGGGCGCTCACCGCCGCCTGACCGATCGGGAAAGGACAACCATGGGTACGCCGGAACCGTCGACCTTCGACCTGTCCCACGCCTTCACGCCCCGGCTCGCCGCCCTGGTCGACAACCCGCTCTACAGCGACGTGTGGACCGATCCGGCGTTGAGCCCACGGGACAGGAGCCTGGCCACGGTGGCCGTACTGGCGGCCCTGTACCGGCCGGACGAGTTGCCCGAGCACCTGCGCCGGGCGATCGACAACGGCGTGACCCGCGACGAGATCGCCGCCCTGCTCACCCACGTCGCCTTCTACGCCGGCTTTCCCGCCGCCATCTCCGCCGCCGCCATCGCCGCCCGCACCCTGCCCGCCTGACCCCTCCGTCGTGGTCGTCTGCCGCCCCCCGAACGGCGGCAGACGACCACGACGGAGGGTGGCTCTCAGTCGTCAGAGGGCCGGTTCGAGCCAGGTGGTGGGATCGCGGCCGGGGACCGGTTCGAAGCCGCCGATCACCTGGAGGGCGTCACTCGGGCTGATCGAGGTCGGCTCGACCTCGACGATGCCGCCGCCGTAGTCGTATCGGGTCGACCCCTCGGTCACCTCCACCTGCCGGCCGGCCACCACGGTGTTGGGGTTCAGCGGCGCGGCGAACTCGCCGGTCGAGGTCAGTACGTTGAACACCGTGCCGCCGCCCCTGAGCCCCATCGAACTGACGCTGACCCCGTCCGGCGCGGTCAGGGCGAAGGAGCAGGAGTCGACGGTGGCACCGGGCGGGGTCCAGGCCAGCCGGAAGTTCACCACGCACCGGTGCACCCGGTCGAAGCGGATCCACTGCGCCACCTGGAGGATCGCGGCCCGGTCGTCCTCCTGCCGGCCGCCGAGGGTGCTGTCGAAGTACAGGTAGACCCGGACCCACACCTGTGGCGCCTGCTGCCAGCGCAGCACCCCGTACCGGTCGGCCTCGGGTATCCCCCGGCCCAGGGTCAGCGTCGCCGGCAAGCCGGCGACGCTGACCTGCTCGGTGCTCGACGGCTCGGGCGACACCGCCCGACCGGACGCTACCGGCGCGTTGATCGCGCTCTGCGAGGAGGCCACCGACACGTGGTACTCGCTGAACGACCGGTTCCAGCTCACCGCCCGGTTCACCTCCAGCGATTCCATCCCCGGCCCGGACCACCATCGGAGCTGGTACAGGTCCGGGTCGGCGACGTCGAGGTGCAGCAGGCGCGGGTCGGCACCGACCCGACCCCCGGCACTCAGCGGCTTCGCCGTGGTCGCCGCCGGGGGGCGCCGGTCCCCCAGCGCCGGCAGCCGCTGTTCCTCGGGCGGGGCGGTCGGGGATGGGCGCGCGGTCGGTGAGGCGGAGGTGGTCGGGGTGGCCGCCGGCAGGCCGGGGCCGGGGCCGGATGGGGGGACGAGAGCGACCAGGCCCAGGGTCGCCAGTACCGCCACGCTCACCCCGGCGGCGAGCAGGGTGTGCCGGATCCGACGCTGCCGTGTTCCCCACCGCCGGGCACCGGTGAGCAGGTCCTCGACGTGTACGTCGCCGTCGGCGCGGTCCCGGAGCGCCATGATGATCGACTCGTCGATCTCGCTGCTCATCGCTGCTTCCCCTCCGAGCTCAGGGCCGGCGGCGTACCCAGCCGCTGCCGGAGTGTCGCGAGGGCCCGCATCGTCTGGGTACGGACGGTGACTGCCGAGCACTGGAGGATCTCGGCGATGGTGGCGTCGTCGAGGTCCTCGTAGAACCGGAGCACCACCGCCGCCCGCTGTTTGGTCGGCAACTCGGCGACCAGTCGCCAGGTGGCGTCGCGTTCGACGGCCTGGTGGGCGATGTCGACCCGGTCGGACCGGTCCACGATGGTGCCGGTCGCCAGCTCGCCGGAGGACCGCCGCCGCCACCAGGACGAGTTGGCGTTGACCAGCATCCGGCGCAGGTACACGTCGGGGTCGCCGTGCTGGGCGATCCGGTGCCAGCGGACGTACGCCTTTCCCAGCACCTCCTGCACGAGATCCTCGGCCAGGTGCCGGTCGCTCACCAGCAGCCGCGCGAGCTGGACCAGTCGCGCTCCCCGCAGCCGTACGTAGTCGTCGAACTCGACCACCCTCGTCCCCCTCGCGTTCGGCCCTCGCAGTCATTCACGCGTCGGGGGGCCGCGGTTGTTGCACGGATCGAGGGGCGGGGTTGAGTCGGTCAGCGGACAGTTGTTCCTGACGATCCGTCATAGAACCTGAGGTCTCCGCCGGACACGCGCGCGAGATGGGTAAGTTCGCCAAGCTGCTCACCCACGTCGTGTGCAGCGGCGTCGACGCCCGCTACGACCAGGTGACGATGGTCGAGGCGGACACCCAGGAGGAGATCCACGCGGCGGCCACCGACTTCCGGATGGGCGCCAAGGCCCGGTACATCGAGATCGTGGACATCGTGGTGGGCATGAAGGCCCCGCCGCGCGGCCTGGCGAACCGCGCCACCGACCAGTAGCGACAACGGACCACCACGGGCGACCGGACCGGCTGGCCGGTTGCCGGGGCGGCGGGCCGGTTGCCGGGGCGGCATGATCGGTCGATGTTCTCCTCATGGTCGTGGTTGCGGGATCCGCGACTCCTCGTGCCGTTGCTCGGCTTCGTCTTCATCGTCGCCTCGATAGTCGCCACGGGGCCGGAGGAACCCTGCTCGGCGGCGACCCCGTGCCTGCCGAGCAGGCCGGACTCGATAGCACTCGGCCTGCTGTTCGGCTCGATGGCCGTCGGGTACGTGCACTGGCGCACCGCGGCCTGGTTCGCGGTCGGTGCGGCGGTGGCCATCCTGGTGGTCGACTTCGGCGAGCCGGCGGTGCCGTGGTGGACGTACCTTCTCCTGTTGGGATACGTCGCGGGGTACTGGTACTTCCCGGAGTCGGGGCGCGGCAGTGCCGCCTCGGCCGTCGCGTCGAGCGTGCCGGTGACGGACCACCGGCCGGTGCCGCGACCGGCCGTGGTGCCGGTGCTCGGGCGACCCTGGCTCGCCCTGGCCGCGGTGCTCGCCACCGGCACAATCGGGATGAGCTGGTGGAGCGTGGTCGAACAGGACCGCAAGGACGCCCAGCAGCAGGCGGCCCGGGTGATGACGGGGGTCGTGCGGGAACATCGGGACGACTACACTGCCCGGGTCGAGTTCCCCGACGGGCGCCAGGTGAACGCCGACGTGCTGGAGGTCGGCGACTACCCAGTCGGCGGTCCGATGGACTTCTATGTCGACGGTCGTGGACTGATGCAGCCGGTCAGCGAGCCGTACGACGCGAGCGGCTGGCTCGTCCTCGCGACGATCGGCGCGGCCGCCGCCATCGCCCTGGCCCTGCGTACGGTCGACCGGAACAGTGCACTGCGCCGGCTGTTCAGCGACGCGCAGCCGGTACGGCAGGTCGGTGCGGTCGAGCAGTGGCGTGCCGTACAGCTGTTCCTGCCGGGCCCCCGACCGGGACGGACCACGCTGGCCACGGTTCCGGTGATCTCCGGCGGTCCGACCGACGACGAGTCGGACGTGCCGGACCGGTACGGCGACTCGGACGACGACGAGCCGGATGCCGGGCCGGACACGGGTTGGACAGCCATACCCGAACCGGCCGTGCTGTACGGCGACCCGCGCCCCGGACACTGGTGCGCGGTGCAGGTCGACGGGCGGGTACGCCTGCCCCGCAACCCGGTACGGCCGCTGACGGAGATCCCGGCCACCTCCACAGTGGCCGATCACCGGTCCGCGTCCGACGAGCCACTCGTCGATCCGGCCCTGGTCATCGACGCCGACCGCTGGTCCTCCCCCGCCGACGTACGGTTCCACCGCCAACACCCGCTGATCCGTTGGACCTCGGCGCTGGCCAGTGTGCCGGCACTGTTGTCGCCGGTCGGGCTGGTGTTCAGCGGCCCACTCGACGCGCTGCCGCTGCCGGGGGTGGTCGCCGTCGCGGCGCCCCTGACCGCGGTGGCCCTGTTTTACGGCTGGCGTCGCCACCTGCGGTCGTACCTGTGCTGGAACGCCGGCGGGCTGGTGCTGGTGACGACGTGGCGGGTGCACCGGCTCAGCTGGTCGGCGGGACTCCGGGTGGGCGGGGACGGTTCGGAGGTGTCCATGCTCGACGACGAGACGGAGCAGGTTTTCACGGTCGCGGCGCGACAGCGGATCCGGTTTCCACCGGCCGCGTCCGGCGAGCGGACCGCCGAGCAGTTGCGGCACGCCCTGCGCCACGCCCGCGACCAGGCCGTACGCGGCGAGCCGGTGTCCCCACCGGACGCCGAGGTGCCGCGTCCACCCCTGGTCGGGTTGCTGCTGTGCTGGGCGGCGATCGTCCCGGCGGCCAGCGTGGCGATCTTCTACGGGCTCTAGGAACGCGCCCCGACCGCTGCGCCCGCCGGCGGAACCGACGCGATGGTGGGCCGGCAGCCAGCCGACCCACCATGTCGTGCGATGGAGCGTCCCGGTCAGCCCAGGACGATGCCCGCGCCGTAGAAGTTCAACGAGCCGATGTAGCCGGCTCCGGCGAGCAGCGGTGCGTAGTAGACGATGGTGGAGCCGACCGGCGAGACGCCGGGGCAGGAGACGTTGGACGTACCCGCGGAGACGGTGCCACGGGCGTCGACCCGGCCGTCGGCCCGGTAGGAGTAGACCGGGCCACCGCTGTCGCCCGGAGCGACCGCGCAGGTGTTGTTGAGCTGCACGCCGTACGTCATCGGGCCGATCACGTAACCGACGTTGACGTACTGGTTGACGGCCTGCACCTGGATGTTGCAGTGCTCGCCGCTGGAGGCACCACCGGTACAGATGATGTTGCCGACGAAGTCGGTGACGGCGCCGCCGACGCCGACGCTGGTCGACGCGTTGTACGCGCCGGTGTAGATCCGACCGGAGGTGGCGGCGTTGATCATCAACGTGTCACGGGAGTCGTTGTCGTTGATGATCGGGCCGGCCACGCCCCAACTCGGCACCGAGGCGTTCTGGCCGTTCTGCCCGCAGTGACCGGCGCTGATGATCCGGTTCGCGCCGCCCCAGGAGACGGCGAAGCCGGTGCTGCATCCACCGACCGGGGTGTTGTAGCGGGCGCCGCCCCAGAACGGGCTGGTGTCCGCCTGTCGGCCGATCATCATCTCGGGCTGCTCGCCGGCGGCGTAGGTCACCGGCAGCTTCGCCGTACGGGCGACGGTGGAGCGGTTCTTGGCCTCGGCGGACCGGACGACGGTCACCGTGACACCGCTGCCGTCGGCCTTGGGCCCGGCGGAGGCGACGCCGGGCAGCGCGGCGAGTCGGGCGGCCTCGGCACCCATCTCGGTCATGCTGAACGCGGCGGGGAAGAACCTGACCGGCACGCCGGTGGCGGCGGCGATCCCGGACACGGACGCGGGGACGGCGCCCTTCCAGTAGACCCGGACCTCACGGTTCTCGGGTGCGGCGACGATGCCGGCCAGACCGGCACCGGCGCTGGCCGAGATCTTCGTCGCGGCGGCGTTCAGCTCCTCCTGGGCGGCGAACAACGCGGTCCAGCTCTGGTAGCCACCGGGCGGCGACCCGGCCGGCGCCCCGGACGGGTTGGTGGGCTTGGCCGATGCCGCGGTGGAGCCCGCGAGCAGCAGCATGACGGCGGCGGCGGTGACGAACGCCCGCCGGGCGGTTGTCCGTCGGGCGGTGGTTCCGTTTGATTGGATCAAGACGACCTCCTGATCAAGCATTCACAGACTTGGATGCCCGCGATGCATCCACAATGTGATCAGATGATCTCGGTACGTAATCGCGAATGTTGGGTATGCGACTTTTCGGTTGCGATCACGACCGAATCGCTGCTATTCGCGCAGCCACACACGGGCGCGCGAGAATTGATCCCGGATCATCCACCGAATTCGATCACCACAGTCGATCACATTGGCTGTTTTCGATCAGCAACGAAATCCGCAGCGGACCGCCGACGAACCCCTTCCGGGACTGACGCCAAGCCGTACGCGAAGGTGGGGTGCGGCTGCCGGTAGCCGCACCCCACCCTCCGTCCGATCGACTCAACCCAGTTCGGTATCGCCTATCGGAATGTCGAGACAGGACTCGTCGCCGTCCGGCGACGAGATCTCCACAGTGCTCCCGTCAACCGTGGCGTCACCGAACAGAAGATCCTTGGAATCGATGACGAGTTGCAGCTGGTGGCCGGCTCCGATCACATAGTGTGCGGGTTGGAGTTGCACGTCGACCGTTCTGGTCCGACCCGCGCCGTCGTTCAGGAACGTGAACGGCGCACTGGTGATGATGAGCGCGCGCCCGTTGCCCGGGTTCAGGTCGAACAGGTGCACCACGAGCGTCGCGGATTCGGCCGACGGCGTCACCGTGAACCGCAGGCGGGTCGTACCGACGATCCGCTGCCGCTTGACCAGCGGCGGGGATGCCCAGACCACCGCGTGGTCGGTCGGTATGGCCGTCGTGTCGTAGACGATCGGGCGGCCCAGCCGCTCCTGGATGCCGGTTGTCACCAGGGTCGGGGCCACGGTGGCCACCGTGTCCGTGCCCGCGGTGAAACTCCGGCTCCAACCGGCCCGGGGCCCGTCGGGCACCAGCTCCCCCACCGGGGCGCCGGGACCGGGGTCGCCGAGGTAGAACCGTCGGGCCGGTACGACGTACGACTCCCAGTCCGGCTTCTGGATCAGCGAGAGCAGGTTGTGCATGTACTCGGCGCGTACCCCCTGATCGGGGTGTCCGCCCTCGGCGGCGTTGACGACATGGTGGTCCAGCCACCGGTAGCTGGTCGCCGTCGGGCGGCTGATGCCGCCGAGAAAGCCGATCGCCTCGTCCCCGCCGTGGTCGCCGATCTGCACGAGCAGGCTCTTGGGACCGGTCAACGCCTGGTAGAACTCGACCACCGCCGGCACCGAGAAGATCGTCTCGTGCCAGTACGTGCCCAGGAAGATCGGCAGGTTCCGGTCGTTGAACCGCTCCAGGTAGCTGATCGGGGAGCGGATCGCGCTGAACTCCAGCAGCCGCTCGATGTTCCGGTTGGCGCGGAAGTCGTCGAAGATCTCGGCGACCTCCGCGGACACCCGGTCTTCGCCGAACAGCGCGACGAGTGCCTCGAACGCCTTGAGGTGCCGGGTCTCGTTCTCGTACAGCGAGCGTCCCAGGTCGGCCCAGGCGCTCTGGGCGCACACCGCCCTGACCCGCTCGTCGTGGGCGGCGATCAGCAGGCTCGTGCCGGCACCGTAGGAGGAGCCGACGAAGCCGATCCGGTCCGGATTCGCCTGCGGATGGTTCGCCAGGATCCAGTCGATCACGGCCGACCCGTCCGCCCAGTCCCCGGGACCGGCCACGTCGATCTTTCCCGAGGAGTAGGCCAGCCCCCGCTGGCTGTAGGCCACCGCGAGGTAACCCCGCTGCGCGAACTTCCTGATCATGCCCGGATACGATTCCCAGCCCGTTGGCGCGAGCGGCGCCGGCATAATCACCACCGGCACCGGGCCCGAGGTCTCCGTCGGTACGAACACCCCGGCGTCCAACACGACATCCTCGTCGGCTCCCGGAATGCTCACCCTGACAAAGGTTCCCAGCTTTCGGAGAGCCTGGTACTCCTCGACAAGATCTTCCGGAAGCTCCCCGAAGTCGCCGGAACCGAGCTGTTCGAGTGCTTCCGTTTGAGCCTTCAGTTGCGCTTTTTCGCCGGGCGCGAAATCAAATACGCTCCCGGCGGTAATTTGGACGGTCACTCAGCCAGCCGCCTTTTCGTGATTCGAGGAGGGAGGAGTGGCAGGACCGACCATATGGCGCAACGGAACCGCAGCGCCACATTCACTCACGTGACCCGCAATCCTCACGTACCCCCGTGGAAGTTCCCACTCGGATATTCCACCGGCCCTCAGAATCACCGCAAGTCGAATTCGCTGTAGCCACACAACGCCGCCCAGTCAGGGCGCCGAAGCTACCCCCAAGCGGCCTGTCGCACACCCCCACAAAAGAGGGCGAGCCAGGGCCCCCAACCCTATCGATCATGGAGTTGTGGTGCCCCTTTAGTGCCACAACGGCGGGTTTGTCACCCACCACAACTCCATGATCGACGGGGCGGACGGGCGGGGCGGACGGGCGGGACGGGCGGGGGGACGGGGCCGGGCGGGGGGCGGTTACATCCGTAGGTGGTCCCAGTCGAGCAGGTCGGCGCCGAGGTCGCGTACGGTCGCCAGCAGGCCGAGGCGGGCGGCCCGCAGGTCGAGGTCGTCGGTCATCACGAACACGTCGTCGAAGAACGTGTTCACCGGCGCGGTGATCCGGCCCGCCACCTCGTTGAAGCGCTCCAGGTCCGGCGCGGGTGGGAGGGCGTCGAGCACCTCGGTCAGCACCTCGTGCAGGCGCAGTTCGGCCGGCTCGACCAACGCCTCCGGGCGGTACCCGGCGGCGGTGCCGGCGGGAACGATCCGGCGGGCCCGCTGGATCGCCTCGGCCAGGGCCCGGAACTGCTCGTCCTTGACCAGGGCGTCGATCTGCCCGAGCAGGCGGTCGACCAGTCCCGGCCGGTCGGCGTGCGGTAGGGTCGCCCGCACCCGGTCGACCGGCTGGCCCTCCTCGGTGAGCAGCTGCTCCAGCCGGCGGGTCAGGAACTCGGCGGCGGCGGCGAGCACCGACTCGTCGACCGGCACCGGCTGCCGCCGGGCCGCCGCGGCGAGCGCCTCGGTCAGGCTCAGACCGGCCAGTTCCGGGTGGGCGCGGTGCACGGCCAGCAGACCCAGGAACGCCCGGCGTACGGCGAACGGGTCGCTGCTGCCGGTCGGCAGCCCGACCGTGGCGGCGAGCCCGGCGACCAGGTCCAGCCGATCGGCCAGCGACAACAGGGCACCGGACAGCGACGCCGGCAGCGCGTCACCGGCGCTGCGCGGCAGTTCGGACTCGTAGACCGCCCGGGCGACCGCCTCCGACTCCCCCGCGTGCAGGGCGTAGTCGCGGGCCATCACCCCGGCGAGGCTGGTCATCTCGGTGACCAACTGGGAGCCGAGGTCGAACTTCACCAGCGCGGCGGCCCGGTGCAGGGTCGCCATCTCGGCCGGGTCGATCTCCAGGGCGGCGGCCAGTACGCGGGACAGTTCGGCGATCCGGTCGGCACGGTCGGCCATCGAACCGAGCTTGTCGGTGAAGGTCAGCCGACCGATCCTCTCCCGCATCTCGGGCAGCGGAACCCGCAGGTCGGCGCGGTAGAAGAAGGCGGCGTCCTCGTACCGGGCGCGCAGCACCGCCTCGTTGCCGGCGCGGACCAGGTCGGCGTCGACCGCCCCGTTCGCGACCGCCACGAAGTACGGCATCAGCCGGCCCTCGGCGTCCCGGACCGGCAGGTAGCGCTGGTGCTTGCGCATCACGTTGACCAGGATCGCCTCCGGCAGCCGCAGATAGTCCGGGTCGAACCGGCCGAGCAGCGGGGTCGGCTGCTCCACCAGGTAGAGGATCTGGTCGATCAGGGAGCGTTCGGCGTCGGTGTCGAGCCGGCCGCCGGCCTCGGTGGCGAGCCGCTCGGCCCCGGCGACGATCAGCCGGCGACGCTCGTCCGGGTCGACCACTATGCCGGCGTCGGCCAGGATGCCCAGGTGGGCCTCTGCCGAGGCGACCGGGATGGTCGGCGCGGGCGCGTTGCGGTGCACCCGGGTCTGCCGGTCTGACGCCAGCGACGACACCGCCACCGGCACCACCTGGTCGCCCCAGAGGGCGAGCAGCCAGCGGACCGGGCGGGTGAAGGCCAGGTTCGGGTCGTTCCAGCGCATGTTCTTCGCCGACCGCAGCGCGGTGACCACCTTGGCCAGCACCTCGCCGAGCACCTCGGTGGCGTCCCGACCGGCCTCGGGGCGGAGCACGGCGAGGTGTTCGACGCCGTTGAACTCGACCCGCTCCAGCGCCCCGACCTCGACCTTCTGCGACCGGGCGAAGCCGAGCAGGGCGGGCGTGGGCTGCCCGTCGGCACCGAACGCGGCGCCGGCCTTGGGGCCCTTCACCGTACGGATGTGGTCCTCTTCGCGGGCGGCGACGTCGTCCACGACGGCGACCAGCCGGCGCGGGTTTGCCAGGACCCGGATGGTGCCGTGCGCCAGCCGGGTGCCGGCCAGCCGCTCGGTCAGCTCCCGACGCACCTGCTCACGGGCGGTACGCGCCTCGGCCGGCGGCATCTCCTCGGTACCGATCTCGAAGACCAGTTGCCGGCTGCCGGTGCCACCGGCCTCGCTGACCGGTCGGGCCGTGGTAACCGCTGCCGGCTGGGCCGGCTCAACCACCCCCAGAGGGTGACCAAGCGAACTTCTTTTCGCGGCCCAGAGGCGGGCCACCTCGCCGGCCATCCGGCGCATCCGGGCGAACTCGGCGGCCCGCTCCGAGGTGGAGACCGCGCCCCGCGAGTCGAGCACGTTGAACGCGTGCGAGCACTTCAGCACGTACGTGTGCGCGGGCACCGGCAGGCCGGCGTCGATCATCCGCTGGGCCTCGGTGGCGTACAGCTCCAGGAGTTGGCGGTTGGCCGCCACGTCGGCGTCGTCCAGGTAGTAGCGGGACATCTCGTACTCGGACTGGCCGAAGACCTCGCCGTAGCTGACGCCGGGCGCGTACGCGATGTCCTTGAAGTGGCGTACGTTCTGCAACGCCATGATGATCCGCTCGATGCCGTACGTGATCTCCACCGACGGTGGGTCGAGGTTCACCCCGCCGGCCTGCTGGAAGTACGTGAACTGGGTGATCTCCAGCCCGTCGAGCCAGACCTCCCAGCCCAGCCCCCAGGCGCCGAGCGCCGGTGAGGTCCAGTTGTCCTCGACGAACCGGACGTCGTGCGCGGTCACGTCGATGCCGAGCGCGGTCAGGCTGCCCAGGTAGAGCTCCTGCGGGTTGCCCGGTTCCGGCTTCAGGATGACCTGGAGCTGGGTGTGCGTCTGGAGCCGGTTCGGGTTCTCGCCGTACCGGGAGTCGTCCGGACGGACCGACGGCTCGACGTAGACGGTGCGCCACGGCTCCGGGCCGAGCACCCGCAGGAAGGTCGCCGGGTTGAGGGTTCCGGCGCCGACCTCGGTGTTCATCGGTTGCAGCGCGAGGCAGCCCTGCTCCGACCAGTACGCCGTGAGGCGAGCCAGGGCATCTTGCATGGTCAGCATGGAGAACTCCGTCCGAGGCGACCCCTGGCAGGCAGGCGGCAGCGGCGGCGCCAGGGTTCGCTCAGTGTAGTGACCAGCCCCCGCGCAGTTCGGCGAGCATCCCCTCGACGCTGCGCAGCACCACCCGGGCGATCCGCCGCTGGTCGGGCCGGAGCAGCGGGTCGTCGGCCTGTGCCTGCCAGCGGTACAGCGCGTCGACGCCAGCCTCCCACAGTTGACCGCCGTCGGTGTCCTGGTCCAGCTCCAGCCGTACGGCCAGGCTTGTGCCGTTGCCGCCGACGAGCCGGTGCGCCTCGGCGGACAGCTCCCGGTCGATCCTGGTCTTGGGGTCGCGGAGGGTGGCCAGCAGGCGCAGTTCGCGGAAGTCGTGCGCCGAGGCGAGCACCTGTTCCACCCGGCTGAGCAGGTCGGCCGAGCCGGGCCGGGGATCGGAGTGGACCACCCGTTCCAGGGCGGCGAGCGCGGACCGGGCCTTGAGCACCTCCCGGCGGTCGGTGAAGTAGCGGGCCATCGACTCGCGCAGCTCGGTCAGCCCGCTGCGCCGGACCAGTTCGGCGGCGAGCCCGGCCCGGTTGCCGGCACCGGTACGGATCAACGTGGTGGCCAGGCGCAGTCCGAAGACCCCGAACCGGTCCAGCAGCGCCCGCCGTACGGCGGCGTCGGGCAGCGTGGAATCGGAATAGTCGGCGGCGGCGTGTGAGCCGCCACGGGCGGTGAACGCGGTGTTGACGAACCGGTCGGCGGAGAGCAGGGCGGCGGTCAGTTCGTCGCGGGGCAGTTCGGCCAGGGCGGCCAGGGCGGCGTACTCGGCCTCGCCGAGCACCCGCCCGGCGAGCGCGACCAGCCCGGCGACCGGCACCACGCCCATGCACAGCGGGCGCACCCCCGGCTCCTGGTACTGCCGCCGGGCGAGCTGTTTCGCGGTGACCAGCGCGTCCACCCGGCCGCCGCCCAACTCGTCCGCGCGGGCGAGCACCAGCAGCACGTTCACCGGCGCGGACCGGCCGACGGCGCCCTCGCGCAGCGCCCGCAGGAAGCGCAGGTCGGTCTCGCGCCCGTCGCGGGTCAGGTAGAGCACCGCGTCCGCGTCCCGAATGATCTTCATCGCGGTCGGCTGGTCCTCGTCCGGCGCGGTCGGCGCCACGGCCGGCATCTCCATCAGTGTGGTGTGCCGCAGCACCCGGGTCGGCCAGCGCACCACCACCTCGCTGACCTGCGTCGACCGCCAGCCGCCCAGCTCCACCCGCAGCGCCCCGGTGGACCGGATCACCGGCAGCTCCCACGCCGACCCCTCCGCCGAGTACGCCGTCGCCCCCGGTTCCGGACCGTCCTCGTACCAGGTGTGCAGCGGGCCGCCGTCGGCCGGCTCGACCGGGGCGACCTCCTCCCCGAGGATCGCGTTGAGCAGCGTCGACTTGCCGGCCCGCCACGGCCCGGCGACGGCGATCCGCAGCGGCTCGTGGAACCGGTCGAGGTAGTGCCGCAGCCGTTCGGTGGCGCGCGGGTCGTCCCGGTAGAGCGCCAGCGCCTCGGCCAGCAGCGCCGGCACCGACTCGTCCAGCCGGGCGACGCCGGTCACCGGGGGCTGCCCAGCGGGGCCGACCCTGCCGCGCTCCGCCCCGACGCCAACTGCTGCACCTGCTCGTACAGGGCGGCCAGCCGGCGCATCTCCTGCTCGATCTGGCGGTGCCGCTGGTCGCGTACGGCCGCGTCGGCGTCGGCGGACTGCTTCGCCGTACGCAGGGACGCGACGATCGCCTCCTGGAGGTCCTCGGTCAGCGCGGCGAAGTGGTCGCGCAGCATCCGCTGCACCCGTCGGGCGGTGTCCCGGCAGTCCTTGTTCAGCCGCAGGAAGAAGTCGTCCACGTGCCGCGCGGAGGCCACCCGGACGGCCGCCTGCCGCCGCTTGAGCAGCGACTTGCTCTCGTCCACGATGCTCTTGCCGCCGAACAGCGCGCCGGCACCGAGCGACACGAAGTTGATCAGCGGCATGCCGGCCAGGCTGGTCGCCAGCCCGAACATCAACACCCCGCCGTACGAGCCGCGCAGCGCGGTCACCACCTTCTGGGTCGGGGTGAACCGCTCGATCGGCGGCTGTTCCAGCACCGGCAGCCGTTCGGCGATGTCGGCCGGGACCTGCACCGACCAGTCCGGCAGCGCGTCCTGGCCGTACCGGGTGAACTGGGCGGCGACCCGGCCGGCGATCCAGTCGCAGCGCTGGGCCAGCCAGACGAAGTTCGCCTCGGCCGCCTCGACCAGGTTCTCCTCCAGCCACTCCTGGAACGGTTCCCAACCGGTCTGCGGGTCGGCCGTCTCGAACGCCTCGTCCACCTGGCGCAGGATCTTGCGGGTCCGGTCGCGCAGGTCGTACTCGATGTCGGAGAGCAGGTCGGCCATCTCGTCGTTGAGCGTGTTCTGCCACCGGGTGGAGCACCGGCGCAGCTCGTCCACCTCGCGCTGGGCGGCCCGGAGCCGGTTCATCGCGGCCGAGTTGTCACCGGAGGTGGCCGAGGTCAGCTCGGCCCGCAGCGGCGCCGCGAGCTGTTCGATGGTGGTCCGGCTCAGCAGTGCCACCGCCGACCGGGCCAGCACCTCGGCCTTGCTGTTCTGGTCGCGCAGCAGCCGGCCGATCAGGTCCGGGAACCGGGACTCGGCGTTGACCACCCGGTCGTCGGTCTTCGCCGCCGCCAGGCGCAACGCGGCGGAGACCGGGATCAGCGCCGCCGGCACTCCGGCGCTGGCCAGGTGCTGCCGGTTGCGGTCGACCACCCCGCGCCAGTCCGGCACCATGTCGATCTTCGTCTGCACCACGATCACGTTCGGGTGCGACTGGGCCAGGTGCAGCAGCAGGTTCAGTTCGGCGACGGAGAGTTCCCTGGTCGAGTCGGTCACCAGCAGCACCGCGTCCGGCCGGGCCAACGCCGCGTACGCATTCGTCGTCCGGGCCTGGTCCGGACCCTCGGCACCGGGGGTGTCAACCAGGGTGAGTCCACCGGCGAGCAGCCCACGGGGCAGGCCGATCTCGACGTGGGTGCCGCCGGAGCCGGCGGCGACGGTGGTGCTGATCCGGGCGGTGACCTGCTCGATCGGCAGCGGCAGCCGAACAGCGGCGGCGGGCGCCTCGACGGCCGGGCGGCCGGGCGCCGGGGCGGCGGCCCGGACCAGGGCGGCGGTCGGTTCCGGTGCGTGCCGGACCACTGTCGGGACCACAGTGGTCCGGCCGTCACCCACCGGACAGACCGGCGCGTTGATCAGGGCGTTGACGAGCTGGCTCTTGCCCTGTTTGGGTTCGCCGACGACCAGGACCCGCAGCCCCGGATCCAGTAGCTGCACCCGCTTGCGGCGTACCGAGTCGACCAGGTCGTGACGACCGTGCGCCGCGCACAGCCGGCTCGTCTCGTCGAGTACGTCAAGCCAAATCGGCGTCATCACGCACCAAGTGTGCCGATTTCGACGCGATTATCAAGTGGGGTTGTGTCGAAAAAGGGCCGGAGGCCGGGCCCACCGCAGCGGGGCCCGGACTCCGGCCCGGTCGCCGCACCGCGCCCACCCCCGGCCGCGGCGCAGCCGATCAGAGCAGACCGTCGGTGATACCGAGCAGTCCGCCGGTGGCGGCGTGGGTGTCGGCGGTGGCGTGCGCGTCCGCGCCCAGGCCCAGGTCGCCGGTGAGGCCGGTGCTGCCGAGGGTGCCGCCGACGGTCGAGGTCACGCCGCCGAGCACCCCGTGGGTGTCGACCACGTCGCCGACCACCGGGACGCCGTTCAGGCCGTCGGTCAGACCGTCGGTGAGACCACCGGTCAGGCCGCCGACGTCGAGCGAGTCGGTCAGGCCGGTGATGTGGGTCAGGCCGGTCACCGTGTTCACCGCGAAGTCGGCGGTGCCGAGCAGACCGTCGGTGGCGGTGCCGTCGAGCACCGCACCGGTCGGGTCGTTGACCACGCTCTGCGTGGTGTCGACCACGCCGGTCACCCCGGAGGTGCCGACCACGCCCAGGTCGAGGGTGTTCGCCACGTCGTTCACCCCGGACAGGTCGGTGGCCAGGCCCGCCGGGCTGACCGCCGCGCCGATGCCGGGGATCACCGCGGCGGCGGCACCGAGGCCGGTCGGGTCGACCGTGATCGCGCCGAGCATGCCGGCGTTGACGTCCACGCTGTTGCCGAAACCGGCCGAGGTGATCTGGTCCGCGACCGCGTTCAGCTGCCCGACCACGCCGAGCGCGCCGCCGTCGAGACCGGCCAGGCCGCCGAGGTCGCCGACCGGGGCGAGCGCGGTGATGCCCTGCAACGGCACGGTGTCCACCACGAACGGGATGACGTCCTGCACGTCGGCCGGGGTGAGGTCGCCCAGCCCCGCGTCGGCCAGGGTGGCCTCGGGGTCGAGTTCGAAGGCCGACCGGGCGTCGACGTCGGTGAGCAGGTTCAGTACGAAGTCGTGCAGGTTCTGGGTGGAGTCCATGGTGGACAAATCTCCTCGGGTGAACGGGGGCCGGTCGGTTGGACGAGGTCGGGGCGTACCGGCGATGGGGGCGCCAGAACTGACACCGACGGTAGGCCGTGGGTGACGTACCGGACATCGGGGACGGATCCCCGTCCTGCGGGGAGCCCGACTAGGGCCGGAACCACCGTCGCGATTAGGGGCTTAGGGGGTCCGTCCCGTCAGATTTAGGGTCCCGTTGGTGGAGGGATCTCTGGTACGAAAGGATGAGTCAGAATCGCTCAAGGAATCGGGTGCAATGGCGTACGTCCTCGGGATCGACATCGGCGGGTCCCACGTCACCGCCGCCATCTCCCGGCTCTGGGACAACTCCTGGACCCAACCCGAGCCGAGCTGGCTCGACACCCACTCCCCCACCATCGCCCCGGTGCTGCACCTGGCCCCCAACGGCGCCCTCACCCCCGGTGACCCGACCCGCACCGGCACCCCCCGGGACACCGGCCGGGTCGCCCGGGACTTCGTCGCCCGCGTCGGCGACCCGGTCCCGCTGCTGGTCGGCGGCGAGCCCTGGGCCGCACCGGCGCTCACCGCCGTACTGACCGGGCGGGTGATCGAGCAGGTGGCGGCCCGCGAGGGCGGGCACCCCGAGCAGGTCGTGCTCGCCCACCCGGCCGGCTGGGGCGGGTACCGGCGGGGTCTGGTGCACGCCGCGCTCTGGGAGATCGGGCTGACCAACGTCACCCTGCTCGCCGAGGCGGTCACCGCCGCCGAGAGCCACGTCGCCGCCGGCTTCACCGGGCGCACGCTCGCCGTACTCGCGCTGCACGCCGACGGGTGCACCGCCAGCGTCGTCGGCCGGGCCCGGACCGGGGGCTTCGGCGTGCTCGACACGACCGGCGAGGGCGAGGCGTACGGCGGCGGCGAACTCGACCTCGACGAGGCGCTGCGCGAACACGTCCGGACCGAACTCGGCCGGCAACTCGGCCCCCGCCGGCTCGACGATCCACGGGTACGGCTCGCCCTGCTCGGACTGCCCGACGAATGCGCCCGCGCCCGCGAACGACTCGCCATCACCACCGAGACCGACGTACGCCTGCACCTGCCCGACGGGGCGATCCGGGTGCCGGTCAGCCGGGCCGAGTTCACCGAACTGGTCCGCCCCGCCGTCCGGGTCGCCGTCGACACCCTGGCCGCCGCCGTACGGGGAAGCGGGCTGCCGTCCGACCGGCTCGACGGCGTACTGCTGGTCGGCGGTTTTGCCCGGACGCCGCTGGTCGCCGAGCTGGCGTCGGCCCGCTTCCCCGACCTGGTCACCGTCGGCCCCGACCCGGACACCGACGCGGCGGCCGGTGCAGCCGTCGCCGCCGGCCAGATAGTGCTGCCCACCCCCCGGCCCGAAGCACGCCCGGCCGGACCCCGCCGAGCCGAGCCGAACCCGGCCGAACCGGCACCGGCCCGGACCACACCCGCCCCGAGCCACCACGAACCACAGTGGACATATCCCGAACCGCTCCGGGGCCGACAACCCCTCCGCGACCCGGTCCGGGCGGAACCCGAACCCGCGCCCCCACCCCGCCCACCGATCCGGATCACCCCGCTGAACCTGCCGAAATCCCGTGGTACGGGTCTGCGCGGCGCCGGACGCGAGCCGTCCGCCGCCAACCGCGACCCGATCGACCAGCGCCCGGGTCGCAGTGCCACGAGAGGACACCGTTGAGTCCGCACACCGCCATCCGTTCCGAGCTCGTGCTGGACGGACCGACCAGGGCGCTGCTCGACGCGGTCGACGCCGATCCGCACGCCCCGCTGACCGTCGCCGTCACCGCCCCCGGCGGATACGGCAAGAGCGCCCTGCTGCACGAACTCGCCGGGATCTACCGGCGGGCCGGGCACCCGGTGCTCGACGGCTGGCCGGTCGGCGCGACCGCCCCCGAACCGGGTGCCGTACTGCTGGTCGACGACGCGCACCTGCTCGACGGAGCCCGGCTGCGCGAACTGCGCCACCGGCTGGACACCGGTCCGGTCCGGCTGGTGGTCGCGTACCGGCCCTGGCCCCGACCGGCGGCCCTGGTCGAACTCGCCGAACAGCTCAGCCGGGACCGGCCACCGCTGCTGCTCGCCCCGTTCACCGCGCAGCGGACCGCCGCCCGGCTCGCCAACACGTACGGCCACCGGCCCGAACCGGCGCTGGTCAGCTTCGTACAGGGGCAGACGGGCGGCGTACCCCGGTTCGTCGAACGGCTGGCGGCGGCCCTGCGGCCGGAGTCCGGCGGCCCGACCCAGCCGCCGACCCAGCCGCCGGCCCGGCCGGCGGAAGCCGGGGCGGAAGCGGGCGGGACCGGACACCGGGTGCCGCCGGCGGCGCTGCTGCCGTTCGGGACCGAGGTCGCCGACCTCACCTGGCCGGTCCGACGCCTGCTGCTCGCCGTCGCCGCCGGGGTGCCGCTCCCGGTCGACCTGCTCGGCGCCCTGCTCGAACAGGACCCCGACGGGGTGGACGAAACCCTGGCCGAGGCCCGCGCCAGCGGCCTGCTCGGCCCGGACGACCGGCTGCCCCCGATCGTCGAACGGGCGGTCACCTCGCTCAGCCCCGCCAGCCAGCGGACGGCGGTCTGGCAACGGCTCGCCGAGTTGCAACGCGGACGCGGCGCCCCGGTGCTGCCGCTGGTCCGGTCGATGCTCACCCCCGGCGTCGGCGGCGAGTACGCCGGCCCGACCATCGAGGCCGCCGCCGAGGAGGCACTGGCCGACCAGCCGTCACTGGCCGCCGACCTCTTCGCGGCGGCAGCCGCCGCCGGTCGGCCGACCACCGCCCGACAGGCGTACGCGGCGGCGCTCGCCGGGGACCTCGACACCGCGCTACGGCTGGCCGACCGGCTGGTCTGCGCGGCCGACGCCGACGACCGGCGGGACGGCGCCACGGTCGCCGCGACCGCGCTGGCCCACCGGGGCCAACTCGGCCGGGGCGCCGAGCTGTACCGCTGGTCGAACGCGCCCTCGTCGGCCGCGTTCGCGGCGATCGCCACCATCGGCACCGGCCACGTCGCCGAACCGGACGCGCCCGCACCGCAGCCGTCGACCGACGCGCCGCCGACGCTGCTCACCAGCGCCGCGCTGCTGACCGTCCGGGGCGTACGGGAAACACTCACCGCCCCGCCGACCGCCGCGCTGTCCACCCTCGTCCAGGCCGCCGCGCTGCTCGAACCCGCCGGTCGTACGGTCCTGCTGCCGGACAGCCCGGCGGCGCTCGCCGCCCTGGTGGCACTGCACTGCGGTGAACTGGAGATCGGCGAACGGGTGCTCGACCGGGCCATCGCCGCCGGCCTCGGCGGGGCGCTGATGTCCCGCCGGCACCGGCTCCTCCAGGCGTGGATCCTGATGGTGCGCGGCCGTACGGCGCTGGCCGCCGACGCGCTGCACGAGGTCACCGGCCCGGCCGAACCGCCGCCGGCCGGTCCCGGACCGCTGCCCGGCCCTCCCCGACCGGGGCGGGACAATGCCGGCCCGCTCGAATCGCGGGACCAGCTCTTCGCCAGCGCGCTGGAGATGGGCATCGCCCGCCGCAACAGCGACCTGCCGGCGGTGCAGCGCGCCTGGGGGCAGGCCCGGGAGGCGCTGGTCCGGCACCCGGTCGACCTGTTCAGCTTCCTGCCGCTGGGCGAGATCACCATCGCGGCGGCCCGGCTCGGCGAACTCAACCGGCTCGAACCGTATCTGCGTGAGGCGTACGGGTTGCTCGACCGGCTCGGCGCGCCCGCGCTCTGGGCCACCCCGCTGCGGTGGAGCGGACTACACGCGGCGATCATCGCCGAACTTCCGGCGGCGGCCGACGAACACGTCGCGGCGCTCGGCGCGAACGTCGCCCACAGCCGGTACTCTGCCGTGATGGCCGCCGCTGCCGAGAGCTGGGTGGAGGTGCTGCGTGGAACCGTCGATCCCGGTCGGGTCGAGTCCGCCGCGCGTGGGCTGCACGATGCCGGGCTGGGCTGGGACGGTGCACGACTCGCCGGACAGGCCGCGATCCGGACTGCGGACCGGCGCGCGATGACCGCGCTGCTCGACTGTGCCCGGATGTTGCAGGGCCGACCCGCCGGTCAGAAGGGCGGCACCCATCCGGGCGGCACCGCCAACACCCCGGTCACCGACGCCGTCACCGCACCGACCGAGAGCCGTCTCAGCGACCGGGAACAGGAGGTGGCCGACCTGGTCCTGACCGGCCTGACCTACAAGCAGATCGGCGACCGGCTCTTCATCTCGGCCAAGACGGTCGAACACCATGTCGCCCGGATGCGCCAGCGGCTGAACTGTGCCAACCGGGGGGAGCTGCTCAACCGGCTCCGGGAACTGGCCGCCGCCCGGGTCGGCAACGGGTCGGCGACCCCCACCTGGCCGAAACGGCCGGCGTCGTGACCGGCCGCCCACGGTTCACGTACGGATGACAGTCAACACTGATGCCGGCCCACGGCAGCGAGAGGACAACGACGAGTGGCTTCCCCGATGGTCGCGACCGACAACCTGACCCGGCTCCTGGACGACCTCGTCAACCGGGTCACCGGAGCGGACCTGGCGATGGTGCTATCCCCCGACGGACTGCCACTCGCCGCCTCCGGGCAGGTCGACGGCGAGTTGGCCGATCAGGTCGCCAGCGTGACCGCCGGCCTGCACGCGCTGGCCGTGGCGACCGGGCGGCAGACCGGGGCGGGTACCGTACGTCAGATCATCGTGCAGATGCGCGAGGCGTACCTGTTTGTCGCCACGACTCGCGGCGGAGCCGTCCTCACCGTACGGTTCGACGGTGACGTGGAGGTCGGCGACGTCGCGTACGAGGTGGCACTCTTCGCCGGGCAGGCACACCGCCACCTGCCGGTCTACCTCGAACCCGCGCCGGCCCCCTCGACCACGGAGTGACCGGCGGGCCGACATCGGGGACCCGCGGATCGAGCACCGAGAAGGAGTACCGGCCGTGAATCCGGACGAGCCCACCGGCGATCTACGGCTCGAATCGCCGGACCGTCCATCGGGGACCGTCCCACCACCACCATTTTCGCCACCGCCACCGCCACCCCGGACCGGGCCGCCGCCCCGGACCCGTGCGGTCGCGGTGCTCGACGCCGTACTCGGGGCGGCGGCGGCCGTCCGCGCCGCCTTCACCTTCGGGTCCGCCCGTCGCGGTGCTGCCGGCGGTGCCGCCGGTGGGGTGACCGTCGGTGGCTGGTCGGTCGGGGTCGGTGTGGTCGCCGGGGCGGCCGCGGTGCTGTCCGCGATCGTCCTGCTCATCGTGCTGGTCCTGCGTACGCCGGACCGGGACGGACCGTTGGCGGTGACACCGCCGGCCGAGGTGGGGGTCGGCAGCAGCGCCGATCCCGGCACCCCCGGCAACGAGGCGAGCCCGAACGCGGTCCAGACCGGGCCGCCCGGTCCGGAGGCCGTTCCGCCCGTCGGGCTGCCGGCCCAGCCGGAGAACCCCACCGGCGCGGAGGCCGGACCGGGGACCGGACCGGCCTCGGCGGCACCGCCCGCGCCCCCGGCCGTGCCGCTGACCGCGACGTACGCGATCGGGGACGCGACCCTGGTCGGCTACCGGGTGACGGTGACCATCGACAACCCGAATCCGGAACCCGTGTCGAGCTGGACGGTGGCGATCACCCTGCCCCGGTCACCGATGACGGTCCGGGAGGTCACCGGCGCGCAGGTCACCCGGAACGGCACCACCTGGACCTTCGTACCCACCCCCGAAACCCCACCCGCACCGGCCGGCGGCTCGGTCACCTTCCACTTCCGGGTCGACGCCGTCGGCCTCGGCGCCGCCCCCACCGCCTGCACCATCAACACCCACCCCTGCACCGCCCCCTGACCAGACGCGCCTGCTTCACGGAAGGAGTGGTTGTCGCGGCTCGGATAACCACTCTTTCCGTGAAATAGTGGCCGGCGCGGATCGCACGCCGGGGGGTCAGCGGGGGGCGCGGCCGACCATCTCCAGGATGCCGGTGCCCTGGCCGACCTCGATCAGGTAGCCGTCGGGGTCCTGTAGGTAGCAGCGGATCTCCATGCCGTGGTCCTTGGGCTCGGTGAGGAACTCGCCGCCGCGTGAGCGCCACTCGTCATAGGTCGCGCGTACGTCGGTGACCCTGATGTTCATCGCGCAGCTCAGCGTGCCGGAGTCCTGCGGGGCGCGGGCCTGCACGGTCGGCTTGTCGTCGGTCGGACCGCCCTCGGTGTTGATCACGATGTAGCTGTTGCGGAACCGCAGAATGCACGGCTGCCGCTCCCGTACGCAGGTGGCGCCCAGCACCCGCTCGTAGAACTCCCGTGACCGGTCGACGTCCCGGACGATCAACAGGGTGGTGAGCACCGCCCCACCCTCGGGCTCGAAGTAGTCGAGCGTCGCTCCGGTCATCTCCGCTCCTCGGGTTCGGCCGCCGCCCCCGATGGGCGACTGCTGCCGCATCCCCGGTCAGCGAAAATCAAACCCCCGGCCGTACGGGCCGAGCCGGGCGTTACCCCGACCCGGCCCGTACGGCTGGTCGAATTCGGGCGTCAGCAGCCGATCCGGCTCGAACCGAGCGCCACGTCGTCGAACCAGAGCGTGTCCGCCCCCTCGCCGTAGCTCTCCCAGCCCAGCCGCAGGTCGGTCAGGTTCGGCCGCCAGTTCGCCCGGTTGAGCCACTGCCCGTCGATGTCGTGGGTGGGGGTGCCGTCGACGGTCAGGCCGGTGACCGCGGTGCCGTCGACCCAGGTCTGCAACCGGCCCTGCACCCCGTCGACCACGAACTCCACGCAGGTCCACCGGTTGGTCGGCAGCGGCACGCTCAGCGCCACCCCGGCCGGGCTCTGCTCCGGCAGGGTCGCGTCGTCGGACGCCCGGTTCCACTGCAACGCCCCGTTCTGGCCGCCGACCCGCAGGTCACGGTTGCCGTCGTTGGCGTCACGCATGGCCAGGAAGGTCACGTGCTGGGTCGGCAGCGGCGTGGTGTGCCGTACCCAGAGCCGGCCGTAGCGCACCTGACCGAGGCCGGCGAGGTCGCGGGTGGCCCGGACGAAGACGTGGTTGCAGTAGCCGGCGGTGCCGTTTATCCGTACCGACCTGGTGCCCTGGTGCGCCACCGTGCTGTCGATGGTGGCCGAACCGCTGCCCTGGCAGTCGGGGTAGTTGACGCTCCAGGCGCCGGTCGGCGTACCGCCGGTCTGGCTCTCGAAACCGTCACAGAACGCGGCCGTGCCACACCCGCTCGGCGGCGGAGTGGTCGCGGGCGGGGTGGTCGCCGGGGGCGTCGTGGCCGGGGGCGTCGTGGCCGGCGGAGTCGTCGGCGGCGCGGTGGTGGCCGGCGGGGTCGTGCTCGGCGGCGGAGTGGTCGGCGGCGGGGCCGTGGTGGGCCCGACGTCGTTGCAGGGTACGCCGTTGAGCGTGAACCCGGTCGGCGCCGGGTTGCTCGCGCCGAAGGTGCCCTGCACCCCGAACTCGGTGGACCCGCCGGCCGGCAGGCTGCCGTTCCAGCCGGCGTTGGTCGCGGTGACCACCGCGCCGACCTGGGCGACCTGTGCGCTCCAGCCGTTGGTGATCCGCTGGTCGGCGGCGGGATAGGTCCAGCGGACGGTCCACCCGGTGATCGGGCTGGCGCCGTTGGTCAGCTTGACGGTGGCGGTGAAGCCGCCGGGCCACTGGTTGACCCGGTAGTCGACCAGACAACCGGCCGCCGCCGAGGCGGGTGCGGTCAGGGTCGGGCCGGCGAGGGTGACGACGCTCGCGGCGAGCGCGGTCACCAGGGCGGTGAGCAGCGGCACGCGACGGCGTACGGGGACGAGTTTCATGACGGGTGGGATCCTTCCGACCGGCTGCCGGTGCCCCGCCGGTCGGACCGGGCTGCCGGCAGCGTGGCTGCGACGACGACACGGCCCCCGCGCCGCATCGCGCGGACGGCCGCCACCCGGCTCCGGTGCTCGTTGCCCGCCGGCACCCGGTTCGACCGTGCCCGTGCCGGCGGCAACACCCGCCCATGCTATATACCCCCATCTATTCCTACAACCAGCCGACCAGCGCCGACCGCGCCGTCGTCCGACGCGGGTGTACCGGCCCGGACGACGGGTAGACCGGCTCGGACGACGGGTGGACCGGCTCGACCGGGTGGGGCCAGCGGGGAGGGCGACCATGAACGGCGGACGGGTGCCGCAGGGGTACACCGAACAGCGGGTTCAGGTCGGCGACGTCGGCATCAACTACGTACGCGGCGGCCGGGGCGATCCGCTGGTCCTGCTGCACGGCTACCCGCAGACCTGGTACATGTGGCGCAAGGTGCTGCCCGAACTCGCCCGCCACTACACCGTCGTCGCGCCCGACCTGCGCGGCGCCGGGGGCAGCGACGCCCCACCCGACGGGTACGACAAGAAGACGCTCGCCGACGACGTACACGGGCTGCTCGCCCAACTGGACCTGGACGGCGACCTCCGCGTCGTCGGCCACGACATCGGCACGATGGTCGCGTACGCGTACGCCGCCGAGCACGGCGACGACGTACGCAAACTCGTGCTCACCGAGGCGCCCATCCCGGACGGGAGCCTGTTCCGGATCCCGTCCCTCACCCCGGACGGCCCCGGTTTCTGGAACCTCGGCTTCTTCAGCCTGCCCAACGGGCTGCCGGAGGAGATCGTGGACGGCCGGGAGGAACTCTGGGTGGACCGGTTCACCGACTCGATGGAGGTGCAGGACGGCATCTCCGCCGACGACGTCCGCGAGTACGCCCGCCACCTGAAGGACAGCGCCCACCTGCGGGCCAGCTTCGAGTATTTCCGCGCCCTGCCGCAGGACATCGCCGACAACAGCGAGTACACCAGGACGAAGTTGACCATGCCCGTGCTCGCCCTCGGTGCCCGAGCCAGTCTCGGCGAGTCCGTACCGGACCAGGTTCGGCAGTACGCGACCATGGTGAGCGGCGACGTCATCGAGGACTCCGGGCACTGGATCTTCGAGGAGCAGCCGGCCGAACTCACCGACCGGCTGCTGCACTTCCTCGGGGCACCCACCGGCTAGACGAGTAACTCCTAACTCCCCCCGATGCCCACTCCACCGATTTCGTCGACGATCTTGCACTTGTGGTGCCCGGATTAGGCCCCTCATCCAGATTTGTTCACCACCACAAGTGCAAGATCGTCGCGCCGTCTGGTGGGCGGCGGATGGGAGTGGTTCGATCTGCGGGTTCTGTGGCTCTTGAGGGCGACGGGGACGACAACCAGCCAGAGTTAGGGATTATTCGTCTCGGTCAACGGCCCGCCCCCGCTCGGGCGGCCATCGGCGGCGACCGGCCTCGGAGCTAGACCGTGGCGGCCGGTGTCAGAGCGAGACGTGGCGGCCGGTGTCAGAGCGAGACCGTGGCGTCCTCGGCGAGGGTGAACAGTCCGGCATCGAAGACGATCGTGGTCAGCTTGGTGTTCTTCGGCACGTCGAAGTAGACGAAGGAACGGATCGAGTTGCCCGGATTGATCTCGTCCAGGAATCCGGCGCCGTCCTTGTTGCCGTAGATGTTGGCCTCGCCGTCCGCCTCGTATTCGCGGTCGCTCGCGTCCTGCGCGCTGACGGTTCCGTCGGCGTGGAACAGATGCGCCTTCTTCGTCACGTTCTTCACGGAAACGTCGGCCCGACAGAACGTACCCTGCGCCTTCCGGTTCAGGTAGGAACTGCCGACCTGGGCGATGCCGCACTTGACGCCGTGTACGACAAATTCGAAGTCGCCGCCCCGTACGGTCTCGCCGACCCTGTACTTCTTCGGCCCTTCCGGCGGGGCCTTCGGTGCCTCGGTCTTGGCCGGCTCGGCGGCCTTCGGC
Organism: Micromonospora sp. NBC_01699; assembly: GCF_036250065.1. Taxonomy (NCBI): domain Bacteria; kingdom Bacillati; phylum Actinomycetota; class Actinomycetes; order Micromonosporales; family Micromonosporaceae; genus Micromonospora; species Micromonospora sp. NBC_01699. Next base: position 6,314,851 of record NZ_CP109199.1, read on the forward strand.
GCCGCCGGGGCGTCCGAACCGGCGGCCGTGGGCAGCGCCACCGGCAGGCCGGCGGAGGTGTTCGTCCGGTCCGGGTCGCCGAAACTGGCCGCGATGATCGTGCCGCCGCAGCAGAGTACGAGCGCGATCCCGCCCCCGATCAGGCTCGGCGCCAACCACCTCCGGCGCCGGCGCGGGGCGACGCTCGGAAAGTTCGGCGGGGCGGACTGGTAGCCGGACGGCGGTTCGGCCTGGTAGCCGGACGGCGGCTCGGGCTGGTAGCCGGACGGCGGCTCGGGCTGGTAGCCGGGCGGCGGCGGCTCGGGCTGGTAGCCGGATGACGGCGGGGCGGGCTGATAGCTCGCCACGCCCGGCTGGTAGACGGGCTGGTACGGCGGCTCCTGGCCGGGGTGGTTCGGGGTGCTCATGTTCTTCTCCGCGTCGATGTCGGGGGGCACCCCGCAGCGGGAGCGCGAGCACAGACGTTGCCACAGCGCAGTCACCGCGACAGGGCATCATTCGGTCACTCTGTGCGGCCGAAGAGTTAACCCTCCTTTAAGGACACCGACCCGTGTCGCAGTCCCCGCAAGCCGCCCGAACACGGTGTTTTCAACTACCAGCGGAACGAAACACCGAAAAGGTGGAGCGCCATCGGCCACAAATTGGTTCCGTCATCCGAAGGGTTGGCGAGCAACACGCCAATACATAGACTGACCTCTATTATTGTGCGCATTGACGGTTCAGACGGGAGTGGGAGATGACTCTGCCCGACCTGCGGTACGCCCGGCGACTGGCGCTCGCCACACTGACCGCGCTGGTGACCGGCGCGGTCGCCACCGCCGGACCGGCCGGCGCCGTACCGGTGGCGGACGCCGCACCACCGACCGGCCAGATCCGGTACGCGGACAGCCCGACCGCCGTCGCCGGCAGTTACCTCGTGGGGCTCCGCGACGGTGCGGCCGGGGGCGTCGCCGGCTCGGCCCGTGCCGCCGCCGGGGTGCCGGTCAAGGCCACCGAGCTGACCACCCGGTACGGGGGCGTCGTGACCCACCTGTACGACGCCGCCCTGAACGGCTTCGCGACCCGGATGAGTGCCGAGTCGGCCCGGCGGCTGGCGGCCCACCCGGACGTCGCCTGGGTGGAGCAGGACCAGCGGGTGACGACCACCGCGACCCAGCTCAACCCGCCGTCGTGGGGGCTGGACCGGATCGACCAGCACCCGCTTCCGCTGAACCAGTCGTACACCTACCCGAACACCGCCCCCAACGTCCGGGCGTACGTGATCGACACCGGCATCCGGTTCACCCACACCGACTTCAACGGCCAGGCGACCAGCGGCTACGACGCGGTCGACGGCGGTACGGCCGACGACTGCAACGGACACGGCACACACGTCGCCGGCACCCTCGGCGGCCAACTGCACGGGGTGGCCAAGGACGTCCACCTGGTGGCCGTACGGGTGCTCGACTGCAACGGCTCCGGCACGTACGCCGGGGTGGTCGCCGGGGTCAACTGGGTGACCGCGAACGCGGTGAAGCCGGCCGTGGCCAACATGAGTCTCGGCGGCCCGGTCAGCACGGCGGTGGACAGCGCGGTGTCCAACTCGATCAACTCCGGCGTGAGCTACTCGGTCGCGGCCGGCAACAACACCGGCAACGTCTGCAACAACTCCCCGGCTCGGGTCCCGGCGGCGATCACCGTCGGCGCCAGCACCATCACCGACGCCAAGGCGACCTACTCCAACCCCGGCCCCTGCCTGGACCTGTACGCACCGGGCACCAACATCACGTCGACCTGGCACACCAGTAACACCGCCACCAACACCATCAGCGGAACCTCGATGGCCACCCCGCACGTGGCCGGTGCGGCGGCGCTGGTGCTGTCGGTCAACCCACTCTGGACCCCGGCCCAGGTCCGCAACTACCTGGTCGCGAACGCCACCACCGGCGTACCGGCGAGCCCGCTGCTGTTCGTCGTGAACTGACCGATCCGCGGGTCAGTCGGTCAGCGCGGCGACGCCGTCCGGGCCGAGCACCGGCAGGTAGTCGGTCGGCTGGTCGAGACACGAGACGGCATCCGCCGCGTCGACGATCTCGACCAGCCGGTCGATCAACGCGTCCGGGTCGGGCCGCAGTTCCAGGCAGAGCCGGACGTGTACCGCGCGCAGCCCCGCCCCGATCTCCTCGATGTCGTTCTCCCCGTCCCCGTTGACGAGCCGGGCGGCGCACCCGTCGAAGCGCCGGGCGGCGTACTCGACCAGCAGCAGCGTCGCCTCGGTGGCGGGCCGCTGGGCGAGCACCTCCAACTCCTCGACCAGCAGTTGAGCGGCCTTGGCCACGTCGTACGGATCCGACTGGTCGGTGCCGGTGAGGCCGTCGACGGTTTCGCGCACGTCGGCCAGTTCGGCGTCCGTCGGTGCGCCGAGCTGCCCGGCGTACGCCAGCAGTCGGGTCTCCAGCCGACGGTCGGTGACCGCGTGCTCGGCCACCAGCATGGCCAGCCGACGGACCGGGAGGGTCGCGGCGACCTCGGCCAACCGACGGATCTCCGGATCGAGCGCCACGGTCGACGGGGCGGTGGCCGACGACGACCAGGGGAACCCGTCGCCGATGGCGGCCAGCGTCAGCGTGACCGCGTGCGCGCACAACTCCTCCGGGTCGGCCGCCGAGGCGGCACACTCGCACTCGCCGGTGAAGGTGCCGCCGACCACGCCGACCCACACCTCGTGGACCGTCGCGTCACCGCCGCGTACGGCGCCGATCACGCCGCCGCCCACCTCGACGATCCGACCCAGCCCACCACCGGCCAGCAGTTCCTCGGCCTCGCGGTAGACCGCCGGCTCCACCGCGCCACGCACCGCGTCCACGTCGATTCGCACAACCATGCGCCCATTGAACCGGTGCCGTCCCGACCACCCGTACCGGGGTCGCCCGGGTGGGAGGTCGGTCGACCACCCACCCGGGCCCGGCTCGCCGAGCCGGCCGACTGCGGCCAGCAGTACCGGCAGCGACTACCGGAAGATCAGTTGCAGTACGACCAGGTGCTCGACCACCAGCTACTGTTGCTGCCCGCACCTGACCAGCGGATGCACTGCCCCGGGGCACTGATCCGGACCGGCCCGGCGTAGTAGAGGAAGTTGCCCTGATCGGTGCCGGAACGGCCGTCCGCGGTCTCGACCGAGGCGCCCACGAAGCTCGCGTTGCCACGGTTCGCGGTCTTGATGGTCACGACACAGTTGTACGCCGCACCGCCCTGCGAGGCGAGCACGTAGACCGTCGCGCCGGAGACCCCGTGGCTGTTGAGCACGTAGTAGTCGGATCCGCAGAGCGCCACCGGGCTCTCGGCGGCCTGTGCCGGCGCCGCCATGGTCAGCGAGGCCGCCACCAGCGTGATCGCCACGGCGGCGAAGCTCAACAGCTTCTTCTTCATCTCTTCCCCCATATCCGTCACGGTGCGCCACCGACAGATTCGGTGATCCACCGCACACGGCAGGCTAGATCGAGGGCCTTCCACCCGGCCGTCCAAGTTGAGCGGGTGTGACGTGTCCCACCGATCGTCCACTGTGGCAGCACGATCCACTGTGGCAGCACGATCCACTGTGGCAGCAAAGGGATTGACTCTGGCCAGCAGCGGGTTGGCCGACGCGGCGACCGGCACGCCGAACACCCGGCAGACCCGCTGGGGTGGGCCCCGCACGTGGCATGCTGCCTACCATGCGTACACCCGCGAAGTTGGCGCGGCGGTGTCCACAGTGACCGTGGTGTCGGTCATCAACTACAAGGGCGGCGTCGGCAAGACCACCCTCACCGCGAACCTCGGCGCCGAGCTGGCCGCCCGTGGGCTCAGGGTGCTGCTCATCGACCTGGATCCGCAGGCCAGCCTGACCTTCTCGTTCTACAAACCGGGCGACTGGGAACGCGACCTCGCCGACGAACACACCATTTTGCAGTGGTTCGGGTCGGTGCTGGCGACCGAGCCGACCGCACCACTGTGGCGCTACGTGCTCACCCCGCCGCTGGTCAACGACGCGATCACCCAGGTCGGCGGCGGACGGCTCGACCTGGTCGCCTCACACCTCGACCTGGTCGACGTCGATCTCGACTTCGCCGCCCTGCTCGGCGGCTCCCGGTTCCAGCACGGCAGTCCACGGTTCCTGGACCTGCACCGCGCCCTGACCGACGCACTCAACGACCCGAAATTCCAGGAGTACGACCTGGTCCTGCTCGACTGCGCGCCCAACTTCACCATGGTCACCCGAACCGGCATCGTGGCCAGCGACCACATCCTCATTCCGGCGAAGGCGGACTACCTCTCCACACTCGGCATCGATTATCTCCGCCGGAAGGTGTCCGAGCTGGTCCGTGACTTCAACCGGGTGACAACGGACAGCGCCGCGCAGATCAACCCGGAATTCATCGGCGTGGTCTTCAACATGGTCCAGTACGGCAACAACGGTCCCATCGTGGCCTCGCGCAACTTCATCGGGTTGACCGGCGGCCTGGAGCTGCCCGTGTTCAACCAGATGATCAGGGAGAACAAGACGCTGTTCGGCCCGGCCGGCGAGAACGGCATCCCGGCGGTGCTCGTACCCAACGGAAATGCCACCATCCAGTACGAACTCCAGCAGCTCGCCAGCGAACTGCTCGCCCGGATCCGTACCTGACCCGTTTCGTACGAGGAGTAGACGTGACCAGCCCGGCCGATCTGACCCACGACGTCCTGCTCCGGGTGGCGGAGTTCATCCGTACGCTGCCGGCCGACCAGCTCGCCGACCTGGCCGCCGGACGGGCCCAGCTCCAGCTCACCGGGCAGCCGACGGCCACCGCAACCGTACGAACCGCGCCCGTACGAGCCCCGCGCGGGCGGGCGGCGGCAGCGGCGAAGCCGATCACGGCCACTGGCAGCGTCGCACCGGTCTCGGCCGAGAAGGTACGGGCCGATCTGATCTCGATCGGCGACCGGGCTGCCGCCACCCGTTACCTCGACGACCTGGGACTCAAGGTTCCTGAGCTGCGAACGCTGGCCCGCGAGTTGAACATCGCAATCCCGAGCCGGGTGAACAAGCCGGACGTGGTGGCCGCGATCGTGCAGTGGACCGTCGGGCGGCGACTCGACTCGGCCGCGATCAGCCGACCCGCCCCGGCCCGCGACTGACGGTCAGCTCCCGTCCCGCAACTGCCGGGCCACCTCGGCGAGCACCTCGTCCCAGTACGGTTCCGGGGCCGCGCCGCGTACCTGTCCGGCCAGGTGCTCGGCGAGTCGCCGTACCTCGCGGGTGGTGAAGCCGGCGGCCCGGTCGGCCCCGTCACCAGCCGGACCGCGACGGACCGGGGCGGTCAGCGGCAGCGGCTCCCCCACGCAGACCAGGTCGAGATGACCGGTGGTCCGGGTGAGCGCGACGTAGAGCAGTCGGTGGCCCCGGTCGTCGCTGGCGACGATCTCCTCCGGCTCGACCACCACCACCGCGTCGAACTCCAACCCCTTCGCCTCTCGGGGACTGACCAGGTTGATCGAGCCGCCGAGTTCACCCCGCTCGGCGCTGCGCCACTGCACCCCGTTGGCGGCCAGGGCCGCCTCCACCTCCCGGCGACAGTGGGCCGGGCAGACGATGCCGACGAACCGACCGGCGTCGGCGTGCTCGGTGGCCACCGCGACCACCCGACCGGCCCGCTCGGTCAGACCCACCCGGTGCACCACCGGCTGCGCGGGCCCGTCCCGGACCACCTCCGGGCCGGTCACGCCGGGCGCGGCCACCGGCAACAACCGGGCCGCCATCTCGTACGCCGGGCGCGGCACCCGGTAGCCGTAGCGCAGGGCGCTGACGTTGACCGGGTGTCGGGTCGGCAGGTGCCGGGTAACCTCGTCCCAACCGTCCCGGGCCCACTCGCCGGTCGACTGGGCGATGTCACCGACCAGCGTGTACGAGCCCTCGGCGGCGCGCCGGCCGACCGCGCGCAACTGCATCGGCGACAGGTCCTGCGCCTCGTCCACCACCACGTGCGCGTACCGGCGTCCGGGGCCGTCGAGCAGGTGGTCGACCTCGTCGAGCAGGGCGAGGTCGGCGTCGGACCAGACCTCCTGGGACAGCCGGTCCGCGCCCCGACGGAACAGCATGGCCACCTCGTCGGCGGTGAAGTCGGCACCGGCGGCGACCCGCAACCGGTTGCGGGAGCCGAACAGGTCACGGAGGAAAGCCGGCGCGGACTGCTGCGGCCAGAGCCGTTCGACCAGGTTCGCGATGGCCGGGGCGGCACCCGGTGACCCGCCGCTACGGTCGACGACGAGCTGCCCGAGCCGGTCCCGGAACAGTTGGCGGCGCTCGACGTACGGCAGGTCCGCCGCCCGGCAGGCGGTCAGCGCCTCGGCCACCTCGGCGCCCGGCAGGGTGACGAACCGCCCGTCGAGCAGGAGCCGCTCGGCCGGCTCCGGTACGCCGATCCGCCCCTCCACCGCCCGCCCGAGCAGTACGGCCATCCGGGCCTCGCCCTTCATCCGGCCCAGCTTCGCCGGCTCGACCCGCCCCCTCGGTACGACCGGCGCCAGCCGACCGATGTCGCGCAGTTCCACCTCGGTCTCGCCGAGCGAGGGCAGCACGGTGCCGATGTACCGGACGAAGGTCGGGTGTGGCCCGACGACCAGGATGTCGGCGGCGGCGAGCGTCTCGGCGTGGGCGTGCAGCAGCCAGGAGACCCGGTGCAGCGCCACCGCGGTCTTGCCGGTGCCGGGCCCGCCCTCGATCACCAGCAGTTGGTCGCGGGGCGCGCGGATCAGCTCGTACTGGGCGGCCTGGATGGTCGCCACGATGTCCCGCATCTCGCCGGTGCGGCCACGGGCCAGTTCGTCCAGCAGGTGTTGGTCGACGGCGGCGGCGATCTCGGCGAAGACCAGGTCGGTGAAGTCGCGGACGGTGTTTTCGACGCAGTCGAAGGTACGGCGGCGGCGCAGGCCGCACGGTTCCCGGTGACTCGCCTCGAAATAGCGGGCGGCGGCCGCCGCCTGCCAGTTGACCACCAGGATCTCGGCGTTGTCGTCCCGGATCAGGCTCCGCCCGAGATACAGCACCTCGCCGGACTCGTCGTCCATCCGCCCGAACGCGACCGCCGCGTCGGCCGGGCCGATCGCCCGCCGGGCGGCGTCGGCGTGCCGGTGCAGGTGGGCGGCGGCACCGGGATGGGCGGCGGCACCGGCGAGGTCGCCCAACTCGCCGATCCGGCGGGCCCGGTGCTTCGCGGCGGCATCGAAGTACGCCTGCTCGATCGCGATCTCTGTCGATCTGGAGTGCACGCCGGCTCCCGCCCGGTCAGCCGGTCCCCGACCGGTTGGACCGGCTCACCGTACCGGGATGACGGGGTGTCGGGACATCGACGGATCAGCCGATGAACCGCCGACCCGTCAGCGCCACTCGACCGGCACCGGCTCGGTGTCGGCGATCGCGGCCGGGGCACCGGCGAGGGAGAACTTCTCCCGCAACCGGGAGTAGAAGTGCGACGAGTGCAGCCGAACCAGCTTGGCCGGCTGGGCCGCCGGCTGCACGGTCACCCAGTCGCCCGGATTCAGCACCCCCCGCAGTTGCCCGTCGACGCTGACCGCCACCGCCCCCGAATGGTCGAGCACCCGTACGGACACCGCCTCGTCGGCGGCCACCACCATGCTGCGGTTGAAGACCATGTGCGCGGCGACCGGGGTCAGCACCAGCGCCCGCAGTCTCGGCGACAGGATCGGGCCACCGGCCGCGAAGCTGTACGCGGTCGAACCGGTCGGACTCGCCACCACCAGCGCGTCCGCCGAGTACGACGTGAACAGGCTCTCGTCCAGGTACACCCCGAGACTTGCCTGCCGGTCCCGGGCCAGCTTCTCGAACACGATGTCGTTGAGCGCGGTCACGTCCAGCGCCACCCCGGCCCGGTTGATCGGCTCCCCCGCCTGCCGCAGCGGTGGCGGCGGCAGCAACGGGCCGCGCCCGTACCGGAGCAGGTCCTGCATGCCCTCCGGGATCTCCAGCGGCCGGGAGGCACAGAGGGTCAGCATCAGCCGCTCGTCCATGTGCACCTGACCGGAGAAGAACGCGTCGAGGGCGGCGTCGATCTCGGTCGGGTCGACCTCGGTCAGGAAGCCCACCCGACCGACGTTGATGCCGAGCACGGGTACGCCGTCCTCGGCCGCGATCCGGGCGCCGCGCAGGAACGTACCGTCGCCACCGACCGTGACGACCAACGCCGGGTGGCCGGCGGCCTCGGCCTCGTCCACCGCGTTGCGCCGATGGCACTGACCCCAGTCCGGCTCCCACACATCGATGTCACTGACCGTGATGTCGTTCGCCGACGCCCAGCGACGCACCGCGCCGGCCGCCTCGACCGCCGCCGCCCGGCCGCTGTGCACCACCAGGCCGATTCGCTCGCGCGTCATGATCTTGCCTCTCCTCCGTCCCGGGGGACCCGACCCGCGCGCGACAGCCGTCGCCGAGCACCACACAGCCGGTCAGATGCAGCTTACGGACGAACCGGCGAACCGGCGGAACGCCGGACGAGACGGGATGAGGTAGGTGGGACGGGTCAGTCCGGCAGGTTGGGCGAAATGGTCACACCCTGACCGGCACAGGCTCGCTGCAACCCCTCCAGGCGCGCGGACAACTGCGGCAGGTAACGCAGCGCGTCCAACTCGCTGCTCGACTGTTGCGACACCTCCCACACCAGGTCCATCATCGCGGTGCCGTTCTCCCGGATGGTCCGGATATCGGAGTCGGCGAACTGATCCCGCAGCTCGCGGTACTCGCTCTCGGACAGCTCGGTCTGGTCCTCCCCGGCCGTCCGGTCCGCCAACGACCGGCACGCCGCGATCCCGCTGTCCTCCCGCAGGCCGTCCCAGACGGCGAGCCCACCGAGCACGAGCACGAACAGCGCGAGCAGACCCGCTCCGGCGATGACAAACGGCTTCACCCGACTACCCGACGTGACCGCCTGCCCCGGATCCCCGTACGAATAAGGCCCCCCACCCGGATCCCCGTACGACGGTTGACCATCGGCCTGGGCGGAGGGCGGTTGCGGGTCCGGCTGAGTGGACGGTTGCGGCTGCGAGCCCTGGCCGTACTGGTCGGTCATTTCTCTCCCCAGATCGTCAAGTCCATCGCGCCCCTACCCCGAGAGTGCCACACCCCACCCCTCTCCGCGATCTAGGGCAAATACGTGCTAGTTAATCTCTAACCACACGTATTTGCCCTAGATCGCCGAGGAGAGGGGCTGGGGAGGGAGGGGGAAAGGGGTTAGGGGGTTAGGAGGGGGACTTGGAATTCGTGGATCCATTTTTCTGGGTCGTTGGGGACGAATTCCAGGCAGACTTCGCGGGCGTAGCCGGTCATGTGGTAGCCGTGCTCCTCTACCCAGCGGGCGAGGATGTGCATGCTCCGGTCGGCGTCCTCCATCGGGCCGCGATGGATGATCGTGGCGGCCGAGTCGATGCCGGGCAGGTCGACCACGGCGAAGGTGTAGTCGTCCCGTGGCGCCACCGCGACGGGTACGGACGCGTGCACCACGATCGCCTCGCCGGAGTCGCCCGGCGCCGGCTCGTAGTACGCGACCGACGATCCGGTCATCTCGACCCCGGCCGCCTCGATCCGGCGCATCAGCTCCGGGTAGAGCGGCCCGATCACCGGTGCTATGTCGACGGTCTCGTAGCTGGCCGCGACCGCGCTCAGCTCCGCGACCCGGACCGGCGCGATCTTCTTGAGTACGACGTCCTCGGTGGGCATCCGCCCCTCGCTCTCGATCATCCGGAGCCTCGCCTCGATCCCGGCGAGCCGGGCCGTGTCCGCGGCCAGCCGGGCGGCCAGTTCCGCCCGTTGCAGGCGCAACATGCCGCGCAGCTGCTCGACGTCCAACTCGTCGTCGAGCACCGTCCGCACCTGTTCGAGGGTGAAGCCGAGATCCTTCAGGGCGATCACCCGGTTGAGCCGGCGCAGTTGGTCGGCGTGGTACGAGCGGTATCCGCTGCTGGGGTTCACCGCGGCCGGGTGCAGCAGTCCGATCGCGTCGTAGTGACGCAGCATGCGGACCGACACCCGGCCGACCTTCGCGAAATCTCCGATACTGAACATGACCCGTCCCACCATGGGCCCTGACGCGGTGTCAGGGTCAACCCCACGCTACGGCGACGGAACGCCCCGGCCCCAACTCCGGTGGCAGCCGAAAAACCTGGTGGTACGGGTGGTCGGGGCGTACAACTGCTGTCATGGAGACGGTCGATCCCACGCCGGTGTGGCTGCTCGACATCGACGGCGTGGTCAACGCGATCAGCCGCAAACCCGACCGGAGCGCCTGGCCCCGGGACCAGTGGGTGACCGGTACCGCCAGCTCCGCCGGTGCCGACTGGCCGATTCTCGCCGCCCAGCCGGTGCTCGATTTCATCCGGACCGTGCACGAGTCGGGTCGGGCCGAGGTCCGCTGGCACACGACCTGGCAGCACGACGCCCGGAACCTGGCCCGGCTGCTGCGGTTGCCGCGCTTCGCCACGCAGGACTCCCCCGAGTTCGGCGAGCGGGAGCAGTTGCTCGCCGGTGCCGCCCCGGTTGCCGTACACCGGGGTTGGTGGAAATATCCGGCCGCCGAGCGGGTGGTCCGTGACGAGGGCCGGCCGCTGGTCTGGACCGACGACGACGCGACCTGGGAGCTGCGGGCGCACGACAACGGTAACGAGCTGTCCCGGCTCGCGCCGACCCTGATCGTGTCCCCGCAGACGCATCTCGGGCTCACCCCGAAGCACCTGCGCAACATCGACGCCTTCCTGTCCATCCAGGCGCCACGACCGAGTCCCCGGAGCTGACCCACCGCAACCGCGACCGCCACGACCGGGTCCGCCGGGGCGGCCGGTGGGCGTGCGTGGTCAGTGGTCAGGAGCCGGCCGGGGTCAGGGTCAGCCGGTCCGTGCCGGGCCGGTGGCGGTCGCGGCGCAGCAGTGCCGCCAGCCGGCTCGCGTCGCGCTGTGCCTGGTCACCGCAGCAGTTGTTCATCAGCACATGCAGTTCGTCGGTTTCCCGGGCGAACTCGCGCAGCCGGTCGGCCCACCGGGCCAGCTCGCCGTCGGCGTACGCGTATCGGAACTTTTCCTGCTTGTCGCGGCCACCCCAGGCCGGACTGTGGCCGTGGAAGCGGACCACCGCCGGGTCCGCGGTGGCAAGCAAAACCGGGGGTACGGAGGACGCGTGCCCCTGCGGCATGTCCACACAGACCATCGACAGGTCGTTGCGGGCCAGGAAGCCGACGGTGTAGCGGGCGTTGTCACCGTCGAACCAGGATCCGTGGCGGAACTCGACCGCTACCCGCAGTGGCCGGCAACGCCGCGCGACCTCGATGATCCGCCGCTTGGCCGCTTCCCCGTAACCCAGCCACGGCGGGAACTGGAGCAGCACCACGCCCAGTTTGCCGGCGGCGGCGATGGGTTCGAGGACGGCCCGGAACCTCTCCCACAGCTGTTCGTAGGTCGGCTCGGGCAGATCCCGGCGGCGTACCCGGCCGTCCGGGTCTCCGCCGGGACGCAGGTCCCGGGGTAGCGCCGAGATGGCGGTGGGATGGCCGGTGAACAGGCTGAACGCCTTGACGTTGAATCTGAACCCCGGCGGTGTGCGGTCGACCCAGGCGGCGGCGGTCTCCACCGACGGCAGTGCGTAGTAGGTGGTGTCCACCTCGACCAGGTTGAACCGGTCCGCGTAGTACGCCAACCGGCCGGCCGGGGTGTTGGCCTCCCGGGGGTACCAGCCCGAGGCCAGCAGCAGCCGGTCCGCCCATGACGATGTGCCCACCCGAATGTCGCTCATGCCCTACCGGTTTCTCCATCCCGCGTGGACTGAAACCGATCGGCGCGCTCGGCGGGCGCTATGGTCGTCAATCATGGGCGTCGACCGCCGTGCGGTCCGCCGGCCGCCCGGCTGACCCGCCCGCTTCGGTACGACCGCGCTGCTACAGAGCTGATCGGGCTATTCGTGCTATTCTCCCCCGTCGATATGCCGGACGTCCGGCCAGTGAAACGACCAGCCGCCGGGAGGGCAGGAATTGACGTCGGTCACCAGCCTCGGCACCGCCCCCGATCACGGGGCCGGTGAGGACCGCCCGGCCAGTGCCGCGCTGAACCAGGTCTTCGCGATCTTCCCCGCGCTGCTCCGGCTGACCTGCGGCCTCGCCGGCGCCGCCGTGGCGCTGGCCGTACGGACCCCGCCGGTCTCCACCGCGCTGCTGGTCGGCACGGTAGTGGTGCTGACCGGCTGGTCCCTGCTGTTCACCGCGTCGACCCTGGGGCGGGGTCTGACCGCCGGCTTCATCTACGTCGACCTGACCCTGACCATCGTCTGCTGTCTGCTGATCAACCGCCTGGTCGCCGCCGAGGTGCTGCCCGGCGAGGGAAGCTGGCTGGCCATTCTCGCCAGCACGTCGATCGTCGTCGCCCACTTCGGGCTGCCGGCGTCCCGCTCGGTCCCCGCCGGACTGGTCGTCACCGCCGCGTACGCCTACGGGGCTCATCTCGCCGACAACGACACCGAGGCGGTGTCGCACGGGGTGACCCTGCTGCTGCAAACCGTCCTCGGTGCGGGGCTGGCGGCGCTGACCCGACGCAGCAGCCGCGCCGCCGACGAGGCGTTCGCCGACTACCAGCGGGCCTCCCGCGAGGTGCTGATCGCCCGCGCCGCACGGGCGGCGGAACGCCGACACAACCGCGACCTGCACGACACCGTACTGTCCACGCTCACCGTCGTCGGGCTCGGTGGAGTCGCCGCCGGTTCCCCGCTGCTGCGCGCACGGGCAACCGCCGACCTGCGTACGCTCGCCGAGCTGGCCTCGTCCCGTAGCCGGGCGCTGTCGGCGCCGCCGGACCCCGACGTGCCGGTGGCCCTCAACGACCGGCTCCGGGCGGTCCTGGACCGTACCCCCGAACTGGCCCCGACCGTGGACCTGCAACCCTGCGCGGTGCCATCGGCCATCGCCGACGCCCTCGCCGACAGCGCCACCGAGGCACTGTCGAACGTGGCCCGGCATGCCCCCGGCGCCGCCGTCTCGGTACGGCTGACCGCCGGGACCGGGCGCGGCGACCGGATCGGCGCAGCTCTCGGCAGCCCGGCCGTCGCGGTCGAGGTGACCGACGACGGGCCGGGCTTCGATCCGCTGGCGGTTCCGCTGCACCGGTTCGGCCTGCGCGAGTCGGTGCACGGCCGGATGGCGGCGATCGGCGGGCGGGCCGAGGTCGACTCGGCTCCCGGTCGCGGGACCCGGGTGCGGTTGGAGTGGCCGGATGCGCGCTGAACCGCAGCTCCCGCCCGCCGGCACGATCGGACCGGCGCCCCGGCGACCCGGACCGCCCGGACGCGGCGGTGTTGTCGTCGGTCCCCGCACCACCGACCCGTCCGTGCACACCCCCGCCGACCGGCATATCGGCGCCGAGCGGGATACCGCCAGCGACCGGGAGCCGGGCGTCGTCACGTCGAAGGATGTTGTCGCCGGGGTCGCCGCCACCGCCGACCGGGGCAGCCGGATCGCCGCCGTCCTGATCGCCTTCGGCTGGCACCTGGCGGTCAACGTGCCGGCCGTGCTCGGCAACTGGTCGGAGTACCGGCACCCGTGGCTCGTCGCCGCCGGCTGGCTGGTCTTCGTCGCGGTCGGTGCGATCTCCGCCGCCCATCTGCTGCGGGAACGGCCCAGCCCGACCTGGCGACTGATCGGCGTGCTGCTGCTGGTCGAGACGGTGGTGTTCGTCAACACCCCGGCCGATCTGCTCTTCCTGCCGGCGAACTGGGGTTGGGGCACGCTCGGCTGGTTCGTCGTACTCGTGCTGTGGGGACGGCCGGTCACCGCGCTGGTGGCGATCTTCGCCGTCGAGGCGGCCATCGCCCTGGTCGCGGTCGTCGGCTACGGCGTCGCCGACGCCGCCGGGCTGAGCCGGTACGCCATGTACACCTACGGTACGGCGACCCTGCCGATCGCGTTCAGCCTCGCGGCCAGCGTGCTGCGTACCCTGGCCGCCCGTACGGCGGGGACGGCCGCGGCGCGCGCCGCCCTCGAAGCCGAACGGATAGCGGCCCAGCGGGCGCGGGCCGACCGGCAGGAGCGACTCGCGCTGGTCAGCCGGACCGCCGGGGCGTTGCTGGCGGAACTGGCCGACGGCTCGGCCGACCCGACCGACCCGGCGGTGCAGCGGCGCTGCGCGCTGGAGGCGGCCCGGCTGCGCCGGCTGATCGCGGAGTCCGACGACGTGCCCGATCCGCTCCTGCACGAACTGCGGGCCGCGGTGGACATCGCGGAACGAAACGGGCTCCCGGTCGAGTTGATCGCCGTTGGTACGCTGCCGCCGCTGCCCGTACACGTTCGCCGCGGGCTGGCCGACCCGCTCACCGCGACCCTCGCCTCCGCCCGACAGTGGGCCCGGCTGACCGTGGTCGCGCAGCCGGAGGAGGTGGTGGTCAGCGTGGTCACCCCCGACGTCGCGGCCGACCCGACCGGACCGGCCGCCCCCGACACCGACGACGAAGTCGAGTACGTCTACGAACGGGATGGGGATCAGGTATGGGCGCAGACCCGGTGGCGGGCCTCGTGAGCGACGGGGAGCAGCGCTTCACCGTCGCCATCGTCGACGACCATCCGGTGGTGGTGGAGGGCGTGCGTTCCTGGCTCGCCCAGGAGCCACGGCTGACCGTGGTCGCGACCGGCGAGGATCCGGACGTGGTGCTCGGCGACGACCAGCCGACCGCCGACGTGATCATGCTGGACCTGCGGCTGCACGGCCACCTGGCGCTGGACAAGGTCGCCGAACTCGGTGCCGCCGGGCGCCGGGTGGTGGTCTACTCCGAACACACCGAGGCGGACATCATCCTGGCCGTGCTCGACGCCGGGGCGGTGGCCTTCCTGGCCAAGCACGAGGGGCGCGAACACTGCGTCGCGACGGTGCTCGCCGCCGCCAGCGACCGAGGGTACGTTCCGCCCGCGCTCGCCGGTGCGATCGTCGGCGACCGGCGGTCCGGCCGACCCGTACTGTCCGAGAAGGAACGGGAGGCGCTGCTGCTCTGGTTCCAGTCGATGTCGAAGGCGTCGGTGGCCCGGCGGATGAACATCAGCGAACACACCGTGAAGCAGTACGTCGACCGGGCCCGGATCAAGTACGCCCGCGCCGGTCGGCCGGCGGCCACCAAGGCCGCGCTGCTCGCCCGAGCGATCGAGGACGGACTCGTACGCGCGGAGGAGATCGGCGACTACCGGTCGTACGCCTCGCCCGATCAGCCGACCCCCTAACAGCTGTCATGACGCCGGTCACAGCGTCGGCGAACCTGGACATAAGGAAGTTCGTCCACAGGAGGCCCTTCGCCGATGAGCGACGACGCATCCCCGTACTTCGTGCGACCGCACCGGTTCGACCCGGACGACCAGGACGACCGCGGCTATCCGCAGCTCGACCGGCACCACCGGGTGCTGCTCGACGCGGGTGAGCAGACCCTGTGGCGCGGCCGGGTCGAGGTGGCCGGATACCTGCTCGGCCCGTCGCTGGGCAACGGTACCCTGCACTGGTCCCTGCTCCGGCCGGCGGACGTCACGGTCACCGACCGGCGGCTGGCGTTCGTCTGCGAGAACTGGGACTTCGAGCAGGTCACCCCGCCCGGCGAGGCCCACACCGGCCGTCCCCGGCACCGCCGCCGCCCGGAACACGTCGGCAGCCGGACCGTTACCGGGCAGATCCGCTGGCAGTGGCCGGGCCGGCTGCACCTGCTGCCGGCCGGGACCGACACCGGCAACGGACCCGCGTCGCACCGCAGCTCGGGCGGACACCAGCAGGCCCAGCAGCAGAGCAACCAGCAGGCCCAGCAGGGCAGCCAGCCGGAGCGGCTGCTGCTGGTCTGCGACAGCCTGCGGACGATTCGGCAGCCCGGTCTGGCGCTCGGCGCCGGTGACCTCGGTGCGCCGGGTGCGGCCCGCGAGCTGCTGCATCTCGTCCGCCGGTCGATCGCCCGGTTCCGGCTCGGCCACCCCGGCACGCCGGAGCTGTCCGCGGCGGAGCGCCAGACCCTCACCGTACGGGCCGGGGCCGGGCCGTTCGCCGAGGAACTCGCCGACCCCCGGCGGGGCATCACCCTTCCCGGTGGATTGGTCGTTGAGTTCACCCATCGCGACGACTATCACCGCCGGTCGGCGCGGGGCTCCTTCTCCGCGCGTCGGACGCCGCAGGCCGGCACCGCCGGCAGTGCCGGCCTGCGGCGCTCCCGCCACCCCGGCTCGGCCTCCTGACCAGGCCCCGAGTCGGCTGAACAGACCGGGAGCCGGGTGCTCCCCCGGACGGCTCAAGCGGTCGTGTCCGCCGGTACGCCCGGGGCAGGGCCAGTGTCATGGCCCCGCCCGGGATTGGTCGGGACCACCCGGTCCACAAACGACTACGTATCTTTCGCGCGAAAATGCGATTGCCACCTGCATCGGCCGCGTTTATCTTGGACCAGCAAGACAAACACCCGACACAAGCCGAATATCCAACCAGGAGCCGCCGTGTTGCAGCACACCTACACCGAGACCTCGCGGTTCATGCCGCGCGGTGGTGTCGCGCTGCTCCCGGTCGGGCGAGCCCTCTACTGGCCCGCGAGCGATTGTGGGCAGCACCCGGGCAGGCGACGGACGTAGCGCATAACAACGATGCGCCTACGCCGCCCCTCCCACCATCGGGAACGGGCGGCGTTCTCGTTGTACGGCCCCTTTCCCAGGGGCGTAGCTCAGTTGGCCAGAGCGTCGGTTTCCAAAACCGAATGTCGCAGGTTCGATTCCTGTCGCCCCTGCTCGCCCCGGCTCCGGCCGGCGGAAACGATAGTTGAGAACTCCACAGCGGATGGCAAAAAACGTGCCCGGCCAGCGATCCACTGGTCTTAGGAACCAGTCAGTGGGGGTTCGAATCCCTCGCCGGGTACGCAGTCTTTTCGGGCCCGTAGCTCATCCGGTAGAGCGCCTGTTTTGCACACAGGAAGTGGCAGGTTCGAGACCTGTCGGGTCCACCATGCCCCTGTAGCTCAGTGGAGAGAGCGCCCGGCTACGAACCGGGAGGCCGGACGTTCAAGTCGTCCCAGGGGTACGTTTCGGAAGCACCGGGGCCCGGCGAATGGTATCGCCGGGCCCCGCCGAACAGTCGTACTTGCGGGCGTAGTGGAGTGGGAACCACACCGGGCTCATAATCCGGAGACGCCGTTCGAGTCGGACGCCCGCCACCAATTCCCAACCGGGGCCACCGTACCGGCGTTCAGGCCGTGGGCGGGGGCACGTTGGCCTCGTATTCGCCCTGCATGTTCCCGGCCGGGTGGAAGGTGGCCACGATGTAGGTCTCCCACCAGTCGGCACCCCTGCCGAACGCCCGACCGAAGCCGACCTTGGCGGTTTCCTTCCACACCAGTTGGGTGAAGTGACCGGTGGCTCCGGGCCCACTGGAGGACGGGTCGGTGAAGTTGTAGTCGGTGATTTCTCCGTACCAGCTCGACGTCGCGGCCTCGGCCCCGGCGGCCTCCTCGGTGGTGGAGGCGTGCCAGGAGAGGTTTTCGCCGTACCTGTCGTCGAGGTCGGCGTGACCACGACTCAGTCCCTCCTCCGTCGAAACCAGGCTGGCCCGGGACTTGGCGTACTCGACGAGCGTGTCGTCGAGCGTCACGGGCGGCACACCGTGTTTGGTGCGGTACAGGTTGACGCTGGCCAGCATGCTTTCCAAGAAAGCCTGGTCGGTGGTAACCGGGAACGCTTCGCGCATCTTCCGAATCCCTTCGAGAAAAATGGACGGTCGCCCTGCGGCCCGTCTGCTTCGACATCCGGATGACCTGGGCCGCCGTGGCGCGGATCGCAACCGACGAGAGCCGGCCGAACGCAATTACAGCAGCCGTCACCCGAACCCGCTATGAATGAATGGGGGATGAATGACTTCCTTCGCGTTTTCAGGACCCCGACACAACACCTTTGAGTGGGTTTAGTTGGCGTGACCGCCCCACGCATGTCGGCAATCCGTCAATAACGGAAACAATCCCGATCATCGACCTGCCCGGACGTTCCCGCGGGGGTCGTCCGGGCACCGGTCAGAATCAACCGCAACGCAACAAACCGCGCCGCCACCCACATTCGGCGCGGTTTGTTCAGCATGCCCGTACGACGGGCAGGCTCGGCCGAATGCCCGAGTGGTGAGGGAGCCGCCTGCAAAGCGGTCTACCCGGGTTCGAATCCCGGTTCGGCCTCGATGCCATCCGCTGTGGTGCGACGCCCCTGTCGCGACGTCCCGCCCGCCGACGATCCGGCGGGCGGGACGGGCGCGCGCGATGACCGACGCGCTATGACGGGGCTGACCGACGGACGGGTCAGGTCCGGGCGTCGAGGGGCACCGGGCCCGGGTCGACGGTCGACTCGTCCCGGACGAGCAGGCCCTCGGCGTCCCGGACGAGCAGGTCATCGGCGTCCCGGACGAGCAGGTCATCGGCGAGGCCGGTGGTCTCCGGCGCGGGGGTTTCCCGTAGGTGACGGTTGTGGCGGGGCTCCTGCCGGGTCTTCGCGTCGTTGAGCCGCCGGCGCAGGTCGTCCCGTACGTCGTTGAGGGCGGTGTGCAGGTCCTCCTCGGCGGAGGTCGTGACGATCTTCTGTCGACCGGCGACCCAGCATTCCAGGGTGACCTTCTGTCCACGGGCAGCCCGGTCCTTGACCGACACCTCAAGTTCGGTTCGGTCGGCGGCGAAGGTGGCCAGCCGCGCGTCCAGGGTGGCGAACTGCTCGACTATCCAGTTCCGGTCGCCCTGGGAGAAGCCGGTGCCGACGCGCAGGCAGTCGTCGACCGTTGCCGGGCTTGCCTGGGCGCTCATCGCCGTACCCCGGTCGCGGGGCGGGCGGATCCGGGAGTACGGGCCGGGCTGCTATTCAACATTTGCGTTGATCCTCCGATTCGACCACGTGTGTCGTGTCTCGCGGTTGATCGGCTCATACCCAGCCGGTGTCCCCCGGCAAACGAATGTGGCGACCCGGGATGCCGTCACCCCGTCGGCCGCCGGGGCGGCGGCAAGGACGGATCTGCCCGATGCCTACGCGCGATGCCGACGCACGACCGGCCACATTGACAGGCTTCCATCGATGGGGTTACGGTCCGCCAGGAAAGCGCTTTCACCTGCGCTGCCGGCCTCCTCACCCCGTCCCCCGGAGGTTCAATCACCATGCCCGAACCACACCGACGAACCCTGCTCACCATCGCCACCGCCGCGATCACCGCGGCGTTGCTCGCCCTGACCCAACTCGGCGGCGCGCAGTCCGCACTCGCCGCCACCCTGTTCACCGACGACTTCTCCGATGGCGACACCGCCGGCTGGTCGAAGTCCGGCGGCACCTGGTCGGTGGTCGGCGACGACGGCCAGGCGCTGCAACAGGCCAAGGGCGACACCGACAACGCCCGGCTCTTCGCCGGCAGCACCTCCTGGACCGACTACACCGTGCAGGCCCGGGTCAAACCGGTTAGCCTGCCGGCCGACGGCGCGGTGGCCCTGCTCGCCCGCGCCGCCGGCTCGACGACCTACCTCCGGCTCGCCCTGCTCCCCGGCAACCAGGTCCGGCTGGAATCCGTACGCAGCGGCGCGGCGACCGTACTGGGCTCGGCGTCCCGGCCGGTGACGGTCGGCACGTGGTACACCCTGAAAATCGAGGTCGGTGGCTCGGCCGTACGCGGTTACCTCGACGGCGCCCTCGTCGCCAGCGGCACCGGCACGATCGGCGGCACCGGCCGGATCGGCGTGCAGACCCGCTACGCCACCGCCCGGTACGACGACGTGACGGTGACCAGCGGTGGTACCACCCCCACCACACCGCCGCCCGCCACGACCCCGCCCGGCACCCCCACCGCGACGCCGACCGTGCCCCCCACCACCGGTCCGCCGCCGACCGGGCAGTCCTCGGTGGTCGCGAAGGACGGCAGCGGAAACTTCAGCAGCGTGCAGGCGGCGGTGAACGCGGTCCCGACCGGCAACTCCAGCCGGTACACCATCACCGTCAAGCCGGGAACCTACCGGGAACTGGTCACCATCCCGGCCGACAAGCCGTACATCTCGTTTGTCGGTTCCACCGGTAACGCCCGGGACGTGGTGATCACCTACGACAACGCCTCCGGTACGCCCAAGCCCGGCGGCGGCACCTGGGGCACCTCGGGCAGCGCCTCGGTGACCGTTGACGGCAACGACTTCACCGCCAGCCACCTCACCTTCTCCAACACCTTCGACGAGGCGGCGTTCGACTACAGCGCCGAGCAGGCGGTGGCGATCCTCACCCGGGCCGACCGGCTGGTCTTCGACAACGTCCGATTCCTCGGCAACCAGGACACGCTTTACCACAACAGCGCGAACAGCAGCACTATCGGCCGGGCGTACTTCCGCGACTGCTACGTCGAGGGCGACGTCGACTTCATCTTCGGTCGGGGAACGGGCGTGTTCGACCGCTGCGAGATCAAGGCGCTCAGCCGAGGATCATCAAGCAACAACGGGTACGTCACCGCCCCGTCAACCATGATCGACAACCCGTACGGTTTCCTTTTTGTGCAGTGCACGCTGACCACCGACTCGGCCGGCCCCCAGAGCGTGCACCTCGGCCGGCCGTGGCACCCGAGCGGTGACGTCAACGCGATCGGTCAGGTGGTGTTCCGCGACAGCGTCCTGGGCGCCCACGTCAAGAACTCCCCGTGGACCGACATGTCCGGCTTCTCGTGGCGGGACGCCCGCTTTTTCGAGTACCGCAACAGCGGGCCGGGCGCGACGGTCACCGCGGACCGCCCGCAGCTCACCGACGCGCAGGCGCCGAACTACACCGCGCAGAGGTACCTGGCCGGCTCGGACAACTGGAACCCGATCCACTGAACCGAGCCGGAGTACGGGGCGGCAGCCACAGTGCTGCCGCCCCACACCGCGTGACGTGCGTTCGTCGGCGCCCGGAGCACCTGTGTGATGCCGCCGAAGCCGTCCTGGTAGGTTCAATCTCGCCGTTGAGTCGTGCCGACGGCTGCATGCGGACGTAGCGCAGTTGGTAGCGCATCACCTTGCCAAGGTGAGGGTCGCGGGTTCGAGTCCCGTCGTCCGCTCTTCCCCACCACCGTCGCACCCGGCACCCCTACATGCGGTCCGGAGTGTCGATGCCGAGCAGGTAGAGGCCGTGCCGCAGGACGCGGGCGGTGAGGTCGCACAGGGCCAGTCGGCTCTCGCGTACGTCGTCTTCGGCCCGCAGGACCGGGCAGTGTTCGAAGAAACCACTGAAGGTGGCGGCGAGCGTGTGCAGGTAGCCGGCGAGTCGGTGGAATTCGAGGGATTGCTCGACGCCGGTGACGATGGTGCCGAAGTTGAGCAGTTCGAGGGCGAGGGCGTGTTCGGCCGGGTGCCCGACCGTGATCGGGGTCGCGGTGAACTGTTCGATGCCGGCGCGGCGGAAGATGGACCGGATCCGGGCGTGGGCGTACTGGAGGTACGGGGCGGTGTTGCCGTCGAGGGCGAGCATCCGTTGCCAGTCGAAGACGTAGTCCTTGATCCGGTCGGTGGACAGGTCGGCGTACTTGATCGCGCCGATGCCGACCGCCCGTGCCACCTCGGCGACGGCCGCGTCGCTGACGTCGGGGTTCTTCTGCCGGGCGAGTTCGGTGGCCCTGGTGACGGCCTCGTCGAGTAGTCCGACGAGTTTGATCGAGCCGCCGGCCCGGCTGCGCAGCATCTTGCCGTCCGAGCCGAGGATCGAGCCGAAGCCGACGTGTTCGGCGCGGGTGGGTGGGCTCAGCCAGCCGGCTTCGCGGGCGACGGCGTACACCATCTCGAAGTGTTGGCGTTGCGGCAGGCCGACGACGTAGAGCAACCGGGTCGCGCCGAGGTCCCGGGTGCGGTGGCGGATCGCGGCGAGGTCGGTGGCGCCGTAGCCGTAGCCGCCGTCGCGTTTACGGACGATGATCGGCAGCGGTTGGCCGTCACGCCCGGTGAAACCCTCGGGGAAGACGCAGGCGGCGTCGCCGCTGTCGGACAGCAGCCCGAGCCGGTCGAGTTCGTCGGTGACCGGGGTCAGCATGGCGTTGTAGTAGCTCTCGCCGTAGAAGTCGTTCTCGGTGAGCAGTACGCCAAGCTGGTCGTAGACGGTCAGGAAGTATTTCTCCGACTCGCCGACGAGCAGCCGCCACAGTCGCAGGGTCAGTTCGTCGCCGCCTTGCAGGGCGACGACCCGCCGTCTGGCCCGTTCCTTGAACGTGTCGTCGGCGTCGAACTTGACCCTGGCCGCCCGGTAGAACGAGTCCAGGTCGCCGACGGACAGTTCGTGGGCGGCCTCGGACTCGCCGAGGTCGAGCAGGTGCTCGATGAGCATGCCGAAGGGTGTGCCCCAGTCGCCCAGGTGGTTGGCCTTGATCACCCGGTGCCCGAGCCACTCCAGCAGCCGTACGGCGGCGTCACCGATCACCGTCGACCGAAGGTGTCCGACGTGCATCTCCTTGGCCACGTTCGGCGCCGAATAGTCGATGACCACGGTTTCCGGGTTCGCGCTCGGTGGGACGCCGAGGCGGGCGTCGGCGGCCATGTTCGACAGCAGCGAGCCGAGGGGCGGGTCGGCGACCGTCAGGTTGATGAAGCCGGGGCCGGACACCTCCACCGACGAGCACAGGTCCGCCAACGCGGCCCGGCCGACGACCTCGGTGGCGATGTCCCGGGGCGGGCGGCCGAGCCGACGCGCCAGCGACAGCGCGGCGTCGGACTGGAAGTCCGCGTGCTGCGACCGCCGCACGACCGGATCGACCGGCCCGCCGGCCACGGCCGAGAACGCCCACGCAAGCCGGTCGGCCAACAAAATCTCAAGATCCATTACGGGTACGCCAATCTCGCTCCGATCCGGTCCCGCCAGGGATACGGATCTTCCGGGAACCTGCCCAGGGAACAGATCGATCGGCAGCAGGAGTACCGGCGGATCGATCCGCCGGTGGCAAAGGGCCAGCTCAGACGGTTCGTACGGCTCGCAGGCGAGCCACGGTTCGCTCGCGTCGCGTCGGGGCGGACGCGGAGCGAACCCGAATACCGGAACTGATCACGGAATACATCCTACCGGGCCGCAAATGATCAATTTCGAGAGTATCGCCCAGGAGATCCACTTCGAACACCACGCGCGTCCTTCGGGACCACCGCGAAAATTCGACACCCGCCGGGGCTTCCTGTCAGAGTGACACTAAGTCTATGGTGCATACATGCCCGACGATCCCCGGGGGCGCTCGCGCTTCCCGGCGGCTCCCTGAGGGCTCGTCCCCGCCGGCCCGGCCAGGACGGCCGGCATTGGCCGTCCCGCCCGGCTGTTCGGCCCTGGCTCACACAGGACGCCGCACCCCCGATGTTGCGACCGAGCGCGCAGACAGACAAGGAGAGCTTCCGAGCATGAACAGCAGCCTGGTCGTGATTCTCACGGCCCTGAACCTGGAGTACGAGGCGGTCCGCAGCAGGCTGACCGAGCTGCGGCCACACGCTCATCCCGCCGGTACCCGCTTCGAGGTCGGTCGGCTCGGCCGGCACGGCTGCCAGGTGGCGCTGGGCCTGGTGGGCAAGGGCAACCATCCCTCGGCGGTGCTTGCCGAACGCGCCATGGCCGAGTTCTCCCCGGCCGCGCTGCTCTTCGTCGGAGTCGCGGGCGCCCTGCGAGCCAAAATCCAGCTCGGGGACGTCGTGGTCGCCTCGCAGATCTACGCCTATCACGGCGGCACGAGTCAGGACGACGGTCTCAAGGCCCGGCCGAGAGTGTGGGAGATCCCGCACGGCGCCAGCCAGATCGCGCAACACCTGGCCCGCGGCGACGAATGGGCGTACGGCCTCGGTGTGAGCACCGCACCCCGCGTGCACTTCGGGCCGATCGCCGCGGGTGAGGTCGTACAGGACTCGGTGGTGTCCGAGCAGGCCGGATGGGTGCGGCAGCACTACAACGACGCGCTGGCGATCGAGATGGAGGCGGCCGGCGTCGCCCAGGCGGGCCACCTCAACCGTGCGCTACCGGTGGTCGTCGTACGCGGCATCAGCGACCGGGCCGACGGCAGCAAGACGCTCACCGACAGGGAGAGCTGGCAGCCACGGGCGGTAGCGAACGCCGCCGCATTCGCGACCGCACTCGCACAGGAGCTGGTCGCCGACGGCACGGCCCGCCAACCGGATGCCGCGAAGAAGGACGGACGGGCGCAGATGGGCACGACAAACAGCAACATCGCCACCGGCAACGCTCGGGTGGGGGTTCAGGCCGGCCAGGTCTACGGCAACCTCATTCACGGAGCCGCACCGGAGCGGCCGATCGACCTCTCGGCGGGACTCGCGGAACTACGAGATCTCCTCAAGCAGGCGCATCGGGACGGCCGGTTGGACGAGGCGACCTACACGGCGGCGGAGCACGAGTTGGACGCCGCGGCTGCCTGTCTCAGACAGGACACGGCGCAGAGCCGGGCCGCCGTGATGTTGCCGCTCAAACGCCTGCGCGGGCTGGTGGCTGACGTGACGGAGCTGGCGGCGAGACTGGCCGTGACAATCGACGTCGCCGGGAGTCTGTCATGACGACGCCGACCTGGAACAACATCGCCCAGGACGATGCCCATGTCGGTGTGCAGGCACAGACGATCCACGGCGACGTCGTCTACCACCTCCCGCCCGGCGCTACCGCCGAAGAGAGGTTCCGGGTCGGAGTCAGCTATCTCGACGCCCGTATGCCGGGCGAGGCACGGGAACACATCGAGAAGGCGGTGGCCCAGGGGTACGAGACCGACGAGGCGCGGTTCCACCAGCTACTGGCCCTGTTGAGCGGACGTACGCTGCGGCAGTTGGGCAACGAGGGCTTCGACCACCTCGCGGCCATCTGCGGCCGGATCACCCGGTTGGACGGCGGCGGTGAGTGGAGGGCAGGTCTGCGGGCCGTCCTGCGACTGGTCGGCTCCGTGGACCCAAGCGAGCACGAACTGGCGGTCAAGGAGCTCGACGAACTCAGGCCGCGACAGCGCGACAAGATTCTCGATCATCTCGGGGTGCTGCTCGAAGGGACGGTGGAGGACCAAATCTGGCACCGCTCCGTCGAGCGGGCCAGGGCCGGACAGTACGCCGTCCAGCGGCGCGAGCGAGTCTGGATCTTCTTCCAGCCGGCCCCTGCCCCGCCGCGGGTCCGTGCCGTCCGGCCGGCGTCGATTCCGCTGGCCGACTGGCTGCGAGTGGTCCTCGGCACGGCCGTCTTCGTGATCGCGATGGGCAACATCGGGTGGCTGTCGCTGCAACGGGCTGGTTGGTTGGCGTTGTTCGCGTACCTCGTCGCGATGGCGGGAGTCGCCTGCGTCGTGGTGAGTGGCGCCGATCGGCACTACCGGCGCGAGCGTCTGCGTACGAAGGACGCGGAATTCAGCCCGGCCCGCCAGCAGCCGGCGGAGGCGCCGAGCGGCGGCTTCGCCCGCAACGTGGACCGGTTGTTCGACAAATACTTCGCGCGCTACGTGCCCCGGGACACGGACCGCTCGACCTGGCTGGCCGAGACGGCCGGGATCCGCAGACACCTGCGGGACGAACTCGTGGAGAACTACCGGGAGTCGAGGATCGGCGCGGACAGGATCGCCTGGCTGGTCCGCCATCTCGTCGGCGACGTACGGCAGCGCTGGGAGAAGGGCACGTTGGTGGCGTATCGCGCCGAACTCCGTACCCCGATCGCGACGTTGGGTCTCTATTGGGGAGGGCTGGTAGGCGCTGCCGTGGCCGGCGCCTGGGTGGTACCGGCGGCGGTGTCGACCGCACCGTTGATCGGCGCGGCGTCGGTCCTGCTCGCCGTGATCTGCGGCGTGGTCGGCGGCAGGGCCTCGTTCCGGATCGTCGGCGAGGGACGCCGGGTGAAGGCCGACGAGGCGGAGTGGGCTCACCAGGTGGCCGCGCGGCAGGCGGCATTCGACCGCTGGAAGCAGCGGCTGTCACGCAAGCCGTCCGATGCGGAGATGGCCGCCTGGCTGGAGTGTGATCGCAAGATCCTCGTCAACGAGGTGATGCGACACTATCGGCTCAAACCGAGCCAGGTGATCTCGCACGCCTTCATCGAGGCGCCCGCGAAGTCGTACAAGCGGGCGCGGGTCCCGCACGGGCCGTGGCGTTACTCAAGGTACCGCCTGCTGCTCTTCCTGCTGACCACCGACGGGGTACGCCAGGTGGACATCGACCTCGACTTCGAGCAGGGTACGTCCAATCGGACGCAACGGCTGAACTACCGCTTCGAGGCCGTCGCCGCCGTACGCATCGACGGCGTCGCGAGCCAGCAGCTGACGTTCGAGCTGACGCTCGTCAACGGCGACCCGATCCGGATCCGGGTGACCGAGTCGACCACCGACGACATCCAGCCGGGCGAGGATCCGCTGACCCTGTCCCAGGTCTCGCTGGACGCGTCCGGTCTCACCCACACCCTGAATGTCCTCGAAGGCGTTGCCGCCGAGGGCAAGGAGTGGATCAGGCACCAGCACCGACGGGCCGACAGGCGGCTCGACGACCTGACCGACACCGTCCGCAAACTGATCGACTGACCCGCTCGCCCGGCGTCCGGGCCGGCCCGTGTGGGCCGGCCCGGACGTCAGGATCAGACGAGGTCGAACCGGTCGAGGTTCATCACCTTGACCCAGGCCGCCACGAAGTGGCGGACGAACTTCTCCCGCGCGTCGTCGCTGGCGTAGACCTCGGCGAGCGCACGCAGTTCCGAGTTGGACCCGAAGAGCAGGTCGACACGGCTGCCGGTCCACTTGACCTCGCCGGTGGCGTCGTCGCGCCCCTCGAACGTGTTCGCGTCCTCGGACGTCGCCGACCACGCCGTACCCAGGTCGAGCAGGTTGACGAAGAAGTCGTTGGTCAGCGCGCCGGGGGTGGTGGTGAGGACGCCGAGCGGCGACTGCTGGTGGTTCGCGCCCAGGACGCGCAGACCGCCGACGAGCACCGTCATCTCGGGTGCGCTCAGGGTGAGCAGGTTCGCCCGGTCGACCAGGAGGAACTCGGCCGGCAGGCGGTGACCCTTGCCCAGGTAGTTGCGGAACCCGTCAGCGGTCGGCTCCAGCGCGGCGAAGGACTCCACGTCGGTCTGCTCCTGCGACGCGTCCGTACGCCCCGGGGTGAAGGGGACCTCGACGGCGTGGCCGGCGTTGCTGGCGGCGAGTTCCACGGCCGCGGACCCACCGAGCACGATCAGGTCGGCGAGCGAGACCGTCTTACCGCCGGCGTTGAACGCCTCCCGGATGCCCTCCAGGGTACGCAGCACCAGCGCCAGCTCGTCCGGGTTGTTGACCTCCCAGCCGCTCTGCGGTTCGAGGCGGATCCGGGCCCCGTTGGCGCCACCGCGCTTGTCGCTGCCCCGGAACGTCGATGCCGACGCCCACGCGGTGGAGACCAGCTGGGACACCGACAGCCCCGAGGCGAGGATCTGCCCCTTGAGGGTGGCGATGTCCTCGGCGTTGACGAGCTCGTGCGTCACCGCCGGGACCGGGTCCTGCCACAGCAGCGTCTCGGCCGGGACCTCCGGGCCGAGGTAGCGGGCGATCGGGCCCATGTCGCGGTGGGTCAGCTTGAACCAGGCCCGCGCGAAGGCGTCCGCGAACTCGGCCGGGTTCTCGAAGAAGCGCCGCGAGATCTGCTCGTACGCCGGGTCGAACCGGACGGCGAGGTCGGTCGTCAGCATCGTCGGCGCGTGGCTCTTCGAGGCGTCGTGCGCGTCGGGGACGGTGCCGGCGCCGCCGCCGTCCTTCGGCTTCCACTGGTGCGCGCCCGCCGGGCTCTTCGACAGCTCCCACTCGTAGCCGAACAGGATCTCGAAGAAGCTGTTGTCCCAGGCGGTCGGGGTGTTGGTCCACGCACCCTCAAGCCCGCTGGTGATCGTGTCGCCGCCCTTGCCGGTGCCGAAGGTGTTCTTCCAGCCCAGGCCCTGCTCCTCGATCGAAGCGCCCTCGGGCTCGGGGCCGACGTGGTCGGTGGTGCCCGCACCGTGGGTCTTGCCGAAGGTGTGGCCGCCGGCGATCAGGGCGACGGTCTCCTCGTCGTTCATCGCCATCCGGCGGAACGTCTCGCGGATGTCCCGGGCCGCGGCGATCGGGTCCGGGTTGCCGTTCGGGCCCTCCGGGTTGACGTAGATGAGGCCCATCTGGACTGCGGCGAGCGGGTTTTCGAGCTCCCGGTCGCCGGTGTAGCGCTGGTCGCCGAGCCAGGTGGTCTCGGGACCCCAGTAGACGTCCTCGTCGGGCTCCCAGACGTCCGGCCGGCCGCCGGCGAAGCCGAAGGTCTCGAAGCCCATCGTCTCCAGGGCGACGTTGCCGGCGAGGATCATGAGGTCGGCCCAGGAGAGGTTCTGGCCGTACTTCTTCTTGACCGGCCAGAGCAGGCGGCGGGCCTTGTCCAGGTTGCCGTTGTCCGGCCAGCTGTTCAGCGGTGCGAAGCGCTGCTGCCCGGCGCCGGCGCCACCGCGACCGTCGCTGATGCGGTACGTGCCCGCGCTGTGCCACGCCATCCGGATGATGAACGGGCCGTAGTGGCCGTAGTCGGCCGGCCACCAGTCCTGCGAGGTCGTCAGGACCTCCGCGATGTCCTGCTTCACGGCCGCCAGGTCGAGGGTCTTGAACGCCTCGGCGTAGTTGAACTCGTCACCGAGCGGGTTGGCCACGGCCGGGTTCTTGGCGAGGATCTTCAGGTTGAGCTGGTTCGGCCACCAGCCGCGGTTTGCGCCGCCCTGGGTCGGGTGGGGGGCGCGTCCGTGTGCGACCGGGCAGCGGGACTCGCTACCCGCCTCCGCGTCATGGACGACGGCATCGTGGTTTTCGGACATCGGGTTCCTTCCGTGACTTCGCGGATCAGAGGGATCGGGAATTGCCTGTGGTGGAGCAGTCGGGGCACAGGCCCCGGAACACGACCTCGGCCTCGTCGATCGAGAAGCCGCTGTCGTCGGAAGCGGTCAGGCAGGGCGCCTCACCGACGGCGCAGTCGACGTCGGCGATCAGACCACACGACCGGCACACGACGTGATGGTGGTTGTCCCCCACCCGCGACTCGTAGCGGGCCACGGAACCGGATGGCTGGATGCGCCGTACCAGACCGGCGGCCGTCAGCACCCGCAGCACGTCGTACACGGCCTGGTGGGACACGTCGGGCAATTCCCCGCGTACGGCACCGATGAGTGAGTCGGTGTCGGCGTGCGGGTGCGCGTACACCGCGTTCAGCACTGCCACCCGGGGACGGGTCACGCGCAACGCGGCCTCCCGCAGCATCTGCGGGAAGTCCAGGGTCGTCGCCACGCCCCGCAGTCTGGTCAGTTTTCTGGAACCAGTCAAGAATATGGGCTGGATGTCACTCCGGGTCAGGCGGAGCGGGTGGCGCCCCGGCGGACGGCCTCCCCCGCCAGTCGGGACCGGCGCCGGTCGTCGTTGCCGTCAGGCCGAACCTGTCGTACAGCCGGGAGAGGTGCTTCTTCACCGCGCTCTCGGTGATGTGCAGCGCCGCGGCGATCGCCCGCAGCGAGGGCGGCTCGGGAAACGGCGTGCCGCCCATCACGTACGGCCGACAGAGCACCGCGACCACGGCACCCGCCTGACGATCCCCGGCCAGGATCGAGCCTCGATCCGTAGGGCGGCAGGACCCCGCTCGACGGTTACGTCCCCGTTCCCCGGGACCGAGTGGTTCAAGGGCAGGTCGAACAGCCGCATCATCATGGCGATGGGCGTCCGGCTGGTGCAGGAGGGCTGCAACCCGTACCGGTTCGGTCCCGGCAGCCAGTGGTCCGACGTCGACCAGGACGCGTACGCGATGTGGCAGCGCAAGCTCGGCTTCACCGGCGCCGACGCCGACGGCTGGCCCGGCGCCACCACCTGGGACCGGCTGATGGTGCCCAGTGAGGGCGGTGTCTCGGCCGGTCCGACCAGCTACGAGCCCTACCCGGGAGCGGCCCTCTCCCAGTCCAACCCGTACAGCTCGATCGTGACGGCGATGGGTGCCCGACTCGTCGCCGAGGGCT
The DNA here is from genome assembly GCF_036250065.1 of Micromonospora sp. NBC_01699. Taxonomy (NCBI): domain Bacteria; kingdom Bacillati; phylum Actinomycetota; class Actinomycetes; order Micromonosporales; family Micromonosporaceae; genus Micromonospora; species Micromonospora sp. NBC_01699. The sequence goes on from NZ_CP109199.1 coordinate 6,344,814, forward strand.
GCGGTGCGTACCTGTCGGGCCTCGGACCGAGGTGGAGCGACGCCGACCGCCAGTCCTACACCAACTGGCAGCGGAAGCTGAGCTACACCGGCGCCAACGCCGACGGCTGGCCCGGCAAGTCCTCCTGGGACCAGCTCCGGGTGCCCCGCTACACCAACCCGCCGGACGGGGAGGGGGACCGCAGGCGACTTGCCTGCGGTCCCCCTGGACATGGTCGGCTCAGTTACAGTCGACCGTTCCACCATTCTCGCCGCCACCGAAGAATGACATAGTGAACACCCGCGAATACCGGATCATTATTTCCACCCCTTTGATTCGTGCGCAGCGGGTCGGCTAGGCACACCCTGATTCGACTAATTACGACTATTTGCATTGGAAACAAATTTCGGTGCGCTGGCACTTCCGTCCGGGCAACACGGCTCGGCGGACCTGGGCAAAGGCACAATCGGAGACACGGTCAATGCCGCACACCCGGCCTACCGTCTCGGGCCGGCGGTTCCGATCGCAGCCTTCGACACCGGAGGGCATGACCTACTCGGACGGCGGCACGGGCACCGGCCGGTACCAGGACACCGTCTGTGGTTCGGGTAGGCGGAGCAGTTGGTACATGCTCGTACGCAGGACGTACGCCGAACGTCCTGGCAGCGAGGTCAGCCGGCTCACCACCTCGGCGACGTCCGTAGGCAGTGGCGTGCCGGCGTCGGCGACCTGTCGACGGAGCGACCTGCCCGGGTCAAGGACGCCGGTCGCCGCGGCAACGGCCTCCGCCATCGAACCGGATGGGATCTCCGATCCGGGGAGGCGCACCAGCAGCACGGGCTTGCCGATCGACGCCGCGTACCCGGTGACCGGGCCGCTGTCCCCGACCACCTGGTCTGCGGCAACCAACGCCGCCCGCCAGTCGATCCTCGGCTCGATCAGGGTGACGCGTCCCCCGGTCACACCGGTGACCCACGCACGCACCTGCCGCGAGCCGTACTCGCGCCAGGTCCGGTACGGCAGCAGACACATCACCCGGTACTCCGCTGTGGGCAGGTCGTCGACCAGGGCCCGGACCATCGAACCCCGCCCGTCGAACAACCACAGCGGGTGGCTGCCCGAACACAGCAGCACCAGTGTCTGGTCCTCCCGCACACCGAGCTTTGCCCGGTACGCGGACCGCGCCGGCAGACTCGCCGTCAGCCGGTCGTAGGTCGGGTCGCCCGCGACCAGGCTGTTGGGCGCCACTCCGGAGCGATCGCCGAGTATCCGCGGCCACTCGTGCGCGAGGGCGAGGAGCGGGGTTGCCGACGGCCGATTGTGGACCGTCGCCGAGACCACCTTCCCCACCGGAGCATCGATACCCCGCCCCTCCCCCAGCGGCTCCCGCTGCATCAGGCCGTACGGCACGACGATCGCGGGCCCACGGAGGTCCGCCACGGCCTCCGCCTCCGTCGACAACAGCAGGTCGAAACGCGACCGTCGCGCCGTCGACCACGGAACCGTCCGGGCTCCCACATCCGTCAGGAACGCCTCGACCTCGCCGGTCATCGGTCCGGGTTTCGCGTTGAAGAACACGCGGACATTCGGGTCCGACTCCACCAGTTCGATCACGTCGAGCAGCCGACGCGCCGCTGCTGTCGCATCCACGACAACCAACGCCGCCCGCATTCGTGATCGAGATTCTCCACCCGGTTCATCGAACCGATCTTCCGATTCCATCTCCACCTCCGTTGAACTGCCGTAACTCGGCAGAACAAACGTTCCCAGACAGATGTGGGACGACCGTGGGAGCAGAGTGGGACAAGAGTGGGACAAGATCAGACTCGCAGTTCCGTGCTCGCCCTCAAAGCGCAGGTAGGCCATCATTCATCCGTGGACAACGGACGCGGAAACGAATTGGATATTCGCCTGCTCGGCACGGTGGAAGTGCTACGGAACGGTGAGTCACTGCGGCCGCGTTCACTCAAGGCGCTCGCCCTGCTCACCGTGCTCGCGCTCTCCCCCCACCTGCGCGCCGGACAGCAGACCATCCAAGACCACCTCTGGATCCGGACACCGGCTACGGCCGCAACGCTCCGCACGTACGCCTACGCGCTGCGAGGACTGATCGGTCGGAACGCGATCTCGGTGACCAGAAGCGGCGGTTACCAACTCCACGTGCCGCGGGAACGGATCGACTACTGGCGTCTCCGTGACCTGTTCGAGCAGGCGAAGCAGCAAGGTCCCGATCAACGTGCACTCTCGCTACAGTCGGCACTGCGGGGCTACGACGGGGAGCCGCTGCGCGGCCTGGGCGAGGTGAACTTCAAGACGGAGATCGACAGGATCAAGGGCCTCTACGACGATGTCCGACTACTTCTCCTCGGTACGCAACTGGAACAGGGCCGCCACTCCGCAGCGCTGACTGAACTCGAACGCCTGCGTGAAGATCGACCGTCGCACCCGAAGCTCCTGCTGCTGCACATGCAGACCCTGGTGGAGGTCGGTATGGTCGACAAAGCCAAGGCGGCCTACCAGAAGTACGAGGACTACAATCAGGAGTCACCTGACCCGTCCGCGTGGCGGTTGTACAGGGAGATTGGAGGCGGGAAAGCAGCTCAGCTCGTCGCGCGCCCGCAAACTGCCCAGTCGTACTCCACTCCGCATTTCCTTCCGATGAGCAGGGACCGCATTTTCGGCAGGGATCGAGAGTTGCGTGACCTCGACGGCGCGCTGCTCGATGTCGCCACGCAGGCACGTATCGCTGTCGTTCACGGGCCTCCGGCCGTGGGCAAGACCCAACTGGCGCTGCACTGGGCGAACCGAGCACGGGCGCGGTTCAGCGGCGGCACTCTCCACGCGGATCTGCACGGGTACTCGGACGGCGTGGAGGAGGACCCCCGTCGGATACTGAACCTCTTCATCAACGCGTTTCGGGAACCGAGCGCCGGATCCCCGACCGAGGTGGCCGAAAACGGTGGCTCACTTGATGGCCTGACAGCCACGTACCGCGCGATACTGGCGAAGCGATCGGTGTTGGTCGTGTTGGACAACGCTCGCGACGCGGCACAGGTTGAACGGTTGCTGGCGACGGGCCCGGGCTGCGCCACCCTCATCACCAGCCGCGACCGGATGAAGAGCCTGACCGCCGACACCGGGGCGAAGGCGCTATCGCTCGAACCGCTCGATCCGCGCGACAGCCTCAACCTGCTCAACAGCGTGATCGGCTCCTGGCCAGTCCTCAACGAGTGGGATGCGGCCCAGAATCTGGTGGAGTTGTGCGGCGGGTTCCCACTGGCGTTGCACATGCTGGCCGCCCACATCCTCGCACAGCGGACGCCACGCCTGGAGCAACTCGTCGAGGAACTCCGGCGTGCGCCGTCCCGGCTCGTCGCGTTGCGACAAAGCGCCCTGGGTTGGGATCTGTCCGCCGTGTTCTCCCTGTCCTACCGTCCACTCACACTGGAAACCGCCGAACTGTTCCGCAGGCTCGGTCTCCACCCCGGGCCGACGATCAGTGCGGCATCCGCACTGCACCTCGCCGACCACGGAGCGGCCGAGTTGCGTAGGCGCGCCGGCAAGCTGATCGACGCGCACCTGCTCGAAGAACGGACGACCGGCACCTTCGCCTTCCACGACCTGTTGGGCGACTTCGCGCGGGAATGCGCGATCGAGATGCCTGCGGGCGAGCGCGCGGCCGCCGAGCGACGCCTGCTGGACTACCTGCTCTACGGCGCCTATACCTGCGACCGGGCGCTCGGCTCCAGCCGCACGATGCCGATCGGCACCCCGCCCGCCGGCATCGAGATGCCCCACGTGACGGACAACGACCAGGCGTTGAAGTGGTTCGATGCCGAGTACTTGACGGCTCTCGCCGCGATAGAAACGGCCCGCCAGAGACACATGCATCCACACACGTGGATGCTGCCGGTGACACTGGTGACCTACCAGTGGCGGATCGGCCATCTAGCGGATGCGGAGCGCATCCTGACTGACGCCCTGGCGACCGCCACCGAGACGGGACGTCCCACCGATCGCGCCACCGTGGCGCTCGCTCTCGCCGGAACCCAGCGCCACCTCGGCAAGCTCCAGCCGGCCATCCAGACCGCCCAGGAGGCCATTCGGCTGGGCGAGCGCGACAGCCGCAGCGAGGCGGCGGTTCAGCAGCTACTCGGCATCCTGCACGAGGCTCGGGACGACACCGCCCTGGCGGTGCAAGCCTTCAACCGCGCACTCGAACTGCACCGGCGGTACGAGAACCCGCGTGGTGCCGGGCACGCGTTGAACGGACTGGCCAACGCGCGGCTCGAACAGGGTGACAACGACGCGGCACTGCGGTTCGTCAGCGAGGCGTACGAACTTCTCAGCGGCACGGAAGACCGCAACGGTACGGCCGCCGCACTACGCAAACGGGCGGAGATCTACTCCACTCTCGGCCAGCACCAACGCGCCTTCGACGACTACCAGGCGGCGATCGACCGGTACCGGGCCATGCGCTACCTACAGAACGAGGCCCGCACGCACTATTTCCTCGGCAAGGCGCAGCAGGCGGCCGGCCTGCTCGACGAGGCATGCCGGTCGTTTCTGCGAGCAGAGCAGGTCTTCGAGGACGCGCCCGACCGCCCGAGGGACCGGTCACTGCGCATCAAGCTCAAGGCGGAGATCGAGCGATTTGGCCTTCTTTTCTGACATTCCATCCGAAGCGCCCGACGTTCTCGACGAGCCGCCACCAGCGGTTTCGAGGACGTACGGCCGGGTCCACCATCGTCACGGCAGTCAAGGCGTCGAGGGCACCGTCATCACGAGACAGATTGCCCAATATCTATGATCACCAATTCGATACAAGATCCACCTTGGGTGTTTCAACAGGCCGGGGGCCAGACACGCAAACAACGCCACCGGCCACGCCAGTCGAATCGACAAAATCACCGACCCCGAACCTGCGGCATTTGCCCTCATAAATATAAGTGAGCCCGTTGGTGCACGAAGCGGAAACGAACGCAGCGGAACCCGACTGTCACCCAACGGCATGTACCCTGCTTGGACGAACAAAGTTCCACTTCGGACATTTATCGACATCGATTATTTTGCGCGCGAAGCGCTGCCATTGAACGGAACCAAGGAGCGTTCGTGGAGAATAAGTGGGTGGCGGGCCGGTTCCGCCTCCTGGACGAGATCGGCCACGGCGGTATGGGCGTTGTGTACCGCGCCACCGACGACCGGGAAACCGAGGACAGCAAACATCGCCTGGTCGCCGTGAAGCTGATCCTGCCCGACCTCCTGCGAACAAGCGTCGACGCCAGCGAGCGGGCGAGGCGGGTGAAGCGATTCACGCGCGAAGTACGGATCATGAAAAGGCTCCGGCACCCGAACCTGACCCAGATCATCGCCGGTGACGCCGACATCGAGCAGCCGTACCTCGCCATGGAGTTGCTCGACGGAACCACCCTCACGGAGCTACAGAAAAACGGCAAGCAGATCCCGATCAGTTGGATCGCCGCCATCGGCGCGCAGATTGCCGAGGGCCTGTCCGAGGCGCACGCGACGGACATCATCCATCGCGACCTCAAACCCGACAACGTCATGTTGTTACGCGGCGGCTTGGTCAAGGTTCTCGACTTCGGCATCGGCCAGATCATCGGCGACGACGCCACCCGGGTGACCAGGCCGGGCATACCGCCCGGCAGCGACCCGTACATGGCGCCCGAACAGCTACGCTCCGAAAGCCTGACCCCGGCGGCCGACCTCTTCTCCCTCGGCTGCACGCTGTACATGCTGCTCGTCGGCGCGGTTCCATTCGCCGGAGATCGTACCGAGCTCAAGGAGAGCCACGACCAGCAAACCGCGCCGCCCATCGGACCGCAACGGGCTGACTCGCCGAGCGATCTGAACCGACTCATCGAGCGGATGCTCGAACGCAAGCCGGTCGACCGCCCTCCGGATGCGGTCACCATTCGCGACGAGTTGCTGAGGTTCGCCGTCGGCGGGAACCGGCTCGCCGGCTGGGAGGAGTTCGACCCCGTACGGCAGGTCGCGGCCATGCGGGTCACGGGCCTCGGCCGGGGCGGGGCGACCGACACGGAGTCCGACGTGTCGGCCCGGCCCGCCGGGGCGGGGATGGACGTTTTCGGCGTACACCGCAGGCTCATCGACGAGTACCGCTCGTTTGCCTGGAACGGCACGATCATCCGGGACGAACGCATCGCCACCTTCGTGGAGGACGATCTCGACACCAAGTCACAGTGGCCCGACCCGTGGCTGTCGTTGAATCCGTACTTCGCCTCCGGCGGCAGTGTGAGTGAACTTGCCGCCTCCGGAGTGCTCCACCCGGAGTGCGCACGGATCTTCCAGGCCGGCAAGACCGAGGGCGGCACGAAATGCGACGGTCGCCCGCTCACCCTGCACCGGCACCAGCGGCAGGCGATCGACATCGCCAAGACCGGCGCCTCGTACGTGCTCACCACCGGCACCGGCTCAGGCAAGTCGATGGCGTACGTGGTGCCGATCGTGGATCGGGTGCTGCGCGACCGTGAACGGGAGGGCGCCAGCAGCCGCAAACGGGTCCGAGCAATCATCGTTTACCCCATGAATGCCCTGGCCAACAGCCAGGTGAAAGAACTCGAAAAGTACCTGCGCGACGGCTACGGCGAGGGGCATGAGCCGGTCACCTTCGCCCGGTACACGGGTCAGGAAACTCAGCCGCAGCGTAGACAGATCCACGAGAACCCGCCGGACATCCTGCTGACCAACTACGTGATGCTGGAGCTGATGCTCACCCGTCCGGACGACCGGCGTTCCCTCATCCGGATGGCAAGAGGGCTGGACTTCCTCGTCTTCGACGAACTGCACACATACCGTGGTCGGCAGGGCGCCGACGTGGCCCTGCTCATCCGCCGGGTACGCGAGGCGTGTCGGGCGGACCGCGTCCAGTGTGTCGGCACCTCGGCCACCATCGCCGGCACGGACGGCCCCGATGGCCCCGACCAGCGCGAGGTTGTCGCGCAGATCGCGAGCACGCTCTTCGGTACCGAGGTCGGCACGGAGAACGTGATCGGTGAGACGCTGATTCGCGCCACCGGGGAGCCGCCGGCGACAATCTCGGCACAGCGGCTGCGGACGCCGAAGGCGCCATCCGGGTTCGACGATCTGGTGGACGATCCGCTCGCCCGCTGGATCGAGGCGCGTTTTGGTCTGTTCGAGGGCCCGTCGGGACACCCAATCCGACAGCGGCCCGCGAAGATCGAGGACGCAGCAGCCGAACTCGCCCGGACGAGCGGTCTCCCCGTGGTCGAGTGCGCCGACGCGATCCGCCGTACGCTGGAAGCCGGTTCACAGGCGCGGCACCCGGTCACCGGACGGCCCCTGTTCGCCTTCCGCCTGCACCAGTTTCTCTCCAAGGGCGACACCGTCTACAGCACGGTGGAGAGCAGAGCGGATCGCTACCTGACCCGCGACTACCAGCTCGTCCGGCCCGGACCCGACCGGAAGATCCTGCTGCCGCTGGCGTTCTGCCGGGAGTGCGGACAGGACTTTCTCACCGTCTGGCGCACCGAGAAGGAGGACGGTCGGATCGTCTACGAGCCGCGTCGGGACACCGTGGCCACCGGTGGACGGACCTGGGACGGCTACCTCTACGTCGACCCCGACCGGCCCTGGCCGCACAGCCTCGACGAGGCTGTCGCCGAGCGCCGCCTGCCGGACTCGTGGCTGGACAGCGATGGCCACGGCACGGTACGCGAGGCATACCGGCGGCGGCTGCCCCGGGCCATCACCGTCGACGCGACCGGTGTGGAGGGCCGTGGCGACCTCCGGGCGGCTTTCATCCCGTCTCCCTTCCTGTTCTGCCCGCACTGCAACGTCAGCTACGAACAGACCAGACGCAGGGACTTCGCCAAACTGGCCACTCTCGGTCAGGAGGGGCGTTCGTCCGCGACCTCGCTGATCTCCGCTTCCATCGTCCGTTCGCTCCTGGCCGCACCCGCGGACGCACTGCCCGAGAGGGCTCGCAAGCTGCTTACGTTCGTCGACAATCGACAGGATGCCTCCCTGCAAGCCGGCCATTTCAACGACTTCGTTCAGATCATCCAGCTACGCGGTGCCCTGTATCAGGCGGTCGCGAAAGCGGGCGACGACGGCATCAAGCACGAACAGTTGGCGAACCGGATCACGGAGGCCCTGAACCTGGAACTCGCCGACTACGCCAGCGGCGCGGACCTGCCGCCCTCGATGACCCGCAACGCCGCCCAGACCCTGCGCGACGTCATCGCCTTCCGTCTCTACCTCGACCTGGAGCGCGGTTGGCGGGTGACCATGCCCAACCTGGAACAGACCGGGCTGGTCACCATCGACTACGCCGACCTGCGGTGGCTGGCCGAGCAACGGACCAGGTGGTCCGGCAAGCTGACCCCGCTGCTCGACGTCGGGCCCGGCGAGCGGGTCGAGATCATGCGCACGCTGCTCGACGAGATGCGGCGTGCGCTCGCCATCGACGTGAAGCACTTCCACGACGACTTCGACTCGCTCCAGCGCGCCAGCGAGGAGCGCCTGATCAGTCCCTGGGTCCTCACCAGGGACGACCGCCCCCAGGTCGGTACCGCCTATGCCCAGTCGTCGAAGCCGGGGCTGGACCGCTCCGGCCTATTCCTCTCCGGACGAGGCAAGTTCGGCAAGTACCTGCGCCGGGTGCACCTCGCCCACCTGAACCTGTCGATCGCCGATACCCAGGAGATCATCGAACAGCTCCTTGAGTTGCTGGTCGCGATCGGTCTGGTGAACAAGGTCGGCATGACGGCACCCCAGCGTGCCGGTCGCGCCCGTCGGGTCGCCCGACCGACCATGACCGGCTACCGCGTCCTGGCCGGCGCCCTGATCTGGCGGGTCGGTACCGGCCGGACCGGTAGCCACGACCCGCTGACCCGCACCTACGCCAGCGGCGACGGCCCGCGGGTGAACGCGTTCTTCCGCGACCTCTATCGGAAACGGGCGGGTACGTTCGGCGGGCTCACGGCTCTGGAGCACACCGCCCAGGTGGCCCCGCACGAGCGGGAGCTGCGGGAGCAGGCCTTCCGCGACGCGGAGCTGCGGCTGCTCTACTGCTCACCGACCATGGAACTGGGAGTTGACATCTCCGAGCTCAACGCGGTCCTCATGCGCAACGTGCCGCCCACGCCGGCCAACTACGCGCAGCGCAGCGGACGGGCGGGGCGGTCCGGGCAGCCCGCACTCGTGGTCACCTACTGTGCCACCGGCAGCAGCCACGACCAGTACTACTTCCGCCGCTCGGAACGGATGGTGGCGGGAGCGGTCGTACCGCCCCGGCTCGACCTCGCCAACGAGGATCTCGTCCGATCCCACGTGCAGGCCATCTGGCTCGCCGAGGCCGGGCTCAAGCTCAACCGTGCCATCCCGAGCATCATCGACATCAGCTACGCCGAGGACGCCAGATATCCCAACCCAGGGCTCGACCTGCTCGACCACATCGAGGCGGCCCTTCGCGACACCACCGCCCGGGACCGAGCGGTGTCGGCCGCCCGGCGGGTCTTCGGCGGACTGATCGCCGCCTACAGCCGTACGCCGTGGTGGGACGACCGGTGGATCGAGGAGACCGTCGCGACCGCCCCCGAGCGGTTCGATCTGGCCTTCGAGCGCTGGCGGCTCCTCTTCCGGGCGGCTCTGGTCGATCAGGCCGAGCAGAACCGACGGGTTCTGGACCACACGCTCACCGAGAAGGACCGCGAGAGCGCCGCGAAGCGCCGCCGTGAGGCCGAGACACAGCTCACCCTGCTCAAGAACGAAAGCGTGGAGAGCAGTTCCGTGCTCTCCGACTTCAATCCGTACCGGTACCTGGCCAGCGAGGGATTCCTACCCGGGTACTCGTTCCCGCGTCTACCGCTCGCCGCCTATGTCCCGACCAGCGGGCGGCGTGCCGGCGACGGTGACTATCTGCAACGACCCCGGTTCCTGGCTATCCGCGAGTTCGGGCCGGGTGCGTTGATCTACCACGAGGGAGCCCGCTACCAGGTCACCCGCATTCAACTGCCGCCGGATCCATCCGGTCACATCGTCACCAGTGAGGCCCGCAGGTGTACGAGTTGTGGATACCACCACGACGTGCGCGACCGGTGGGAAAAGTGTGAGATGTGCGGCGGCCAGCTGCCCGAGGCAACCCATGGTCTGCTGAAACTGCATACGGTCTACACTGTGCGCCGGGCGCAGATCTCCTCGGACGAAGAGGAGCGCCGACGGGCAGGCTTCAATTTGGCCACGTCCTACCGTTTCCACGACCGTGGCATTCGCCCCGGTCGTCAGGACGCCGTGGTCGCGGACACCACGGGCCAGATCGCCACTCTGTCGTACGGCGACTCGGCCACGGTCCGGATCACCAACCTCAGCCGGGTCGGGGCGAAACCGGGCGAGCAAGACGGGTTCTGGCTCGATCCCGTCGACGGCCGCTGGCTGAACGAACGGGACGCCAGCGAGGCGTCGGGCGACTCCAGCGAGATGCCCCTCGTTGACGCCGACGGCAACGAGAAACGCAGCAAGAAGCGCGTCCTGCCCTACGTCGAGGACCGCCGCAACATCCTGGTGCTCCGGCTCGACGAGCCGTTGCCGGAATCGGGCGCCGTCTCGCTCATGTACGCGCTCGAACGCGGTATCGAGGCCGCCTTCGAGTTGGAGGACTCCGAGCTGAGCAGCGAACTGCTCCGCAAGGAGGGCCCACACGACTGGATGTTGTTCACCGAGGCCGCCGAGGGCGGGGCCGGTGTGCTGCGACTCACGCAGGCCGAGCCGGGCGCTCTGGCCCGCGCCGCGGTCGTGGCACTCGCCATTTGTCACTTCAGCCCGGAGGGCGACGACCTCGGCGGTCAACACCCCGACCGTCCCTGTGCCCTGGGCTGCTACGAGTGCCTGCTGACGTACGGCAACCAGCCCCACCATGCCCTCATCGATCGTCACCTCGCCCGCGATCTGCTGCTCCGCCTCGCCGCCGGACAGGCACGCACGATCGGCGAACGCGAGTCGCGAGCAGAGCAGTCGGAGCGGCTGACTGCGCGGTCCGGAAGCATCCTGGAGGCCACGTTGCTCGCCTGGCTCCGGGAGGGTGGCCGGCGTCTGCCGGACGAAGGGCGGGTTTTCGTCCACGAGGCATCGGCCCGGCCCGACTTCGTCTACCGGCTGCCCGGCGCCAACGTCGCGGTCTTCGTCGACGGCGAGGACGGTGACCGCGACAGCGACACTGAGCGCGACGACGAAGCGACGGAGCGGCTGTACAACAAGGGTTGGGATGTCGTCCGGTTCGGTCCGGAGGCGGGCTGGAGCGCCCTCGCCCAGCAGTACGAGCGCTACTTCGGCTCGGAGCCCGACGGCTGACGGCGGCGGCGACCAGACAACCCTCATCGCCGCCGACCGGAGAGACGTCCTTGATGATCACCCCTTACGCCCCGGGTTCCCTGGTGTCCGCCCGCGACCGCGACTGGGTCGTGCTGCCGCAGAGTTCCGCCGACATGCTCGTCCTACGTCCGCTCGGCGGAGCCGACGACGAGATCGCTGCCGTCTTCCCAGCCACCGAGCAGGTACGCGGCGCCCAGTTCGCACCGCCGTCCGCCACCGATCTCGGCGATGCGCGGGCCGCCGGGCTGCTCCGCTCGGCCCTGCGCATCGGCTTCCGCTCCGGCGCCGGACCGTTTCGGTCACTTGCCGGGATCGCCGTCGAGCCCCGGGCGTACCAGCTGGTACCGCTCATGATGGCGTTGCGACAGGCCACGGTCCGCATCCTGATCTCCGACGATGTCGGGATCGGCAAGACCGTCGAGGCCGGCCTCATCGCGGCCGAACTGCTCGCCCAGGGCAGTGCCCGAGCACTCGCCGTGCTCTGCTCGCCCGCCCTGACCGAACAGTGGCAGGCTGAGCTGCGTACCAAGTTCGGCATCGATGCCGAACTGGTTCTGTCCAGCACGGTCGCCAAGCTGGAGCGGAGCCTGGACCTGGGCCAGTCACTCTTCGACCGACACCCCCACGTGATCGTCTCCACCGATTTCATCAAGTCCGCCCGGCACCGCGACGACTTCGTCCGGCACTGCCCCGACCTGGTCATCGTCGACGAGGCACACACCTGCGTCGCGCCCGACGACGGCGGCTCGCTCCAGAGTCAGCTCAGGTACGAGTTGCTGCAACGTGTCGCGGCCGACCCGACCCGGCACCTGCTCCTGGTGACGGCGACCCCGCACAGCGGCAACGAGAGCGCCTTTCGTAACCTGCTCGGACTCGTCAAGCCCGAACTCGCCACGGTCGAGCTGGAGAACGATGCGGGTCGCCGGCTGCTCGCCCGCCATTTCGTGCACCGTAGACGGGCCGATGTCCGCAGGTACCTGACAACCAGCGACGGCCTCCACGACGACAACCTCGCGGAGGAGACGGTCTTCCCCTCGGACCGGCAGTTCAAGGACGAGACGTACCAGCTCTCCCCCGTTTACCGGGCGCTTCTCGACGACGCCATCGAATACACCCGCGAACGCGTCACCACGGCCGGTCAACGCAGTGGACGCGAAGGCCGGATCGCCTGGTGGTCGGCGATCGCGCTGCTTCGTTCGCTGGTTTCCTCGCCCCGCGCCGCCGCCCAGACACTGCGCACCCGCTCCGCGGCTGCGGCGGCCGGCAGTGCCGACGAGGCAGACCGGCTCGGTGCCTCTCTCGTGAGGGATGCAGCAGACGGCGACGCGCTGGAGGGGCTCGATGTCGCCCCGGGTGCCCGGACCGACGAGCCGACGACGAACGGCGGGGCGGCGAGGGCGCCGGACAGGGCGGAGAATCGACTCGGCGAGTTGGCGGATCGTGCGGCCCGGCTAGAGGGAACCACGGAGGACTGGAAGCTCGCGGCTCTGGTCACGCACGTCAAGGCCCTGCTCCGGGACGGTTATCACCCAATTGTCTTCTGCCGCTACATCCCGACCGCCGAGTACGTCGCCCAACACCTGGACGGCAACCTCGGCAAGCGCACGGTGGTGCGGGCCGTCACCGGGACTCTCTCGCCGCACCAACGCCTGGAGCGGATCGAGGAACTCGCCGAGATCGCCGGTGACGATCCACGCGCCCGACGCGTCCTGATCGCCACCGACTGCCTGTCCGAGGGCGTCAACCTGCAACACCACTTCGACGCCGTCGTCCACTACGACCTCGCTTGGAACCCGACCCGGCACGACCAGCGCGAAGGACGGGTCGACCGGTACGGGCAGCGGCGCGACGTCGTCCGGGTCATCACCCTCTACGGCAGCGACAACGGCATCGACGGCAAGATCCTCGACGTCCTCATCCGAAAGCACCGCCAGATCCGGAAGGACCTCGGCGTCTCCGTCTCCGTACCCGACGCGACCTCCATCGGCGTCACCGACGCGATCGTGGAATGGCTTCTGATCCACGGTCGGAAGGACAGACAGGGCAGTCTGCTTGACCTGAAACAGGTCGGCGCCGTGGACCAGCACGCTCCACATCCGGGAATGGACTGGAACTCGGCCACGGAGCGAGAACGGAAGTCCCGGTCCCGTTTCGCCCAACGCTCGATCCGCCCGGAGCAGGTCGCCCGAGAGGTGGCCGCGATCCGCGACACGCTGGGCCGGGCATCCGAGGTGCACGGCTTCGTCCGCCAGGCCCTCCATGCCCTCGACGGAGTCCTCCGTGATGTGGGGGGTCCTGGGGATTTCAGCGCGGACGTGAGCGGGACCCCGGCCGGACTCCGCGACGCCCTCACCTCGGTCCTCGGTAGCCACGCCGCCGAGTCGGGCCGGCCCGTCGTCTTCCGCACCACGGCGGCGGTCGCACGAGGCGAGGCCGCGCTGGTGCGTACCGATCCGGCGGTCGTGGCGCTCGCGAGCTACGTACTCGATGCCGCCCTGGACGGCCGGACCGCCCAATCACGTCCCGCCCGGCGGTGCGGGGTCATCCGTACCCGGGCCGTCCGCGACCGGGTCACACTGCTGCTGGTTCGCTACCGTCTGCACCTCACCCTGCCATCGCGTAACGGTGTGCAGGACCTCGTCGCCGAGGACGCGAGGCTGCTGGCGTTCGAGGGAGCAGCCGCCAACGCGCGGTGGCTAACCACCGGGGAAGCCGTCGGGCTGCTGGACACGACAACCGCCGACGAGAACACCGATCCCATGTTCGGCGAGCGGACCGTGGGCCGGATCCTCGACGGCCTGCCCTCGGTCGCGGCGCATCTCGACGGGTACGGCGACGAGCTCGCCGCCGAACTCCTCGCCTCGCATCGGCGGGTGCGCTATGCCTCCGGCGAGATCGTGCGCGGCCTCGCCGTCACCGCACAGAAACCCGCCGACATCCTCGGCGTCTACGTCTACCTACCGGTGTCCGACGCAGCCTTCGGCGCACCCGCCGGAGGTGCCGCCTGATGTCCGCCATCGCGCGCAGCCAGGTCTTCACCACCGTCCACACGATCGGCGGCCTCCTACCGACCGACATGCTGGTCCGCATCAGCGACGGGCGGGACGTCGACGGCTGTACGCCCGTCGACTACCACGTCATCGGCGCACACTCGGTACGCGACGACGCCGAACGGCACTGGGACTATCTGCGGTCCACCTGGGCGGAGCTCCGAAACCGCCTTCCCCGTCTGAGAGAGGCCGAGACACCAACCGATCCGACCGGCCTCGCGATCGCGCAATGGCTCAAGCCCTTGTTCGGGGAGCTCGGCTTCGGCCAGCTCACGACCATCAGCGCGTCGGGCATCGCCGCCGACGACAACCGGAAAATGTTCGCCATCAGCCACCGCTGGAACCACGTGCCGATCCATTTGATCCCCTGGAATGCCGCGCTTGACCGGCGGCCCGCAAACGCCAAGGGCGTACCACCGCAGTCCCTCTTGCAGGAATGCCTAAACCGCTGCCGGGGACACCTGTGGGCGGTCCTCACCAACGGCCGCCAACTACGCCTTCTGCGCGACTCCAGTGCGCTCGCCACCGCGTCGTACATCGAATTCGACCTGGAAGCGATCTTCGACGGCGAACTTTTCAGCGAGTTCGTCCTGCTCTACCGGCTGCTGCACGTCTCCCGTTTCGAGGTGGCCGATGGCGCGGCACCGTCCACCTGCTGGTTAGAGAAATGGCGCACCGAGGCGATCTCCTCGGGTGTGCGTGCGCTCGACCACCACCGGCAAACGGTGAAGCAGGCTATCACCATGCTAGGTTCCGGCTTTCTCAGGCACCCGGCGAACACGGTTCTTCGCGAGAATCTCGACGTCGATGCGTTTCACACGGCACTGCTCCGCCTCGTGTACCGCCTGATCTTCCTCTTCGTCATCGAGGAGCGGGACGTACTGCACCCGCCGGGAACCACCGAGACGGTCCGGCGGCGCTACGCGGAATATTTCTCCACTTCCCGGCTCCGTCGCAGGGCAGACCGCCGCGGCACCGCGCACACGGATATGTATCAGGCTCTACGGATTGTCCTCGACGCACTCGGCAACGAGAACGGACACCCGGAATTGGGCCTACCAGGACTCGGTGGCCTCTTCGACGACAGCGAGGCGGATGCCCCGCTGCGTGGTCTGTCCCTGGCCAACATCGATCTCCTGGCGGCGGTGCGCCAGCTCTCCCGCGTCCGCGACAGGGGCTCGACTCGCTGGCGGTTGGTGGACTACCGCAACATGGGATCGGAGGAGATGGGTTCGATCTACGAGTCGCTGCTCGAACTCATACCCAAGCACTCCCCCAGCGACAACAGCTTCGAGCTGGTCGAACGCCTCGGCAACAATCGCAAGAAGACCGGGTCGTACTACACACCGAGTTCGTTGATCGAGCGGCTACTCGACTCCACCCTCGACCGCGTGATCGACGACTTCGAGAAGCGCGGCGAGATACGCGCGTCAGCGTCAGGACAACCGGAATCCAGAGAGATCGTCGCCGAGGAACTGCTGTCGATCACCGTGTGCGACCCGGCCTGCGGTTCCGGCAACTTCTTGGTCGCCGCCGCCCGCCGGATCGCGAAGCGGGTCGCCGCCGTACGGGAACGCAACCCGGAGCCGACGCTCGGTGCCGTCCGGCAGGCCCTGCACGAGGTGATTGCCCGCTGTATCTACGGCGTAGACCTCAACCCGATGGCGGTCGAACTAGCAAAGGTTTCACTCTGGCTCGAAGCCATGGAGCCAGGAAAACCACTCGGCTTCCTGGACGCGCACCTCAAGCATGGCAACACCCTGATCGGGGCCACGCCGGCCCGGATGCGGGACGGCATCCCCAGCATGGCCTTCAAACCGATCGAAGATGACGACCCCGTGTACGCCAGACTCCTGGAGAAGCAGAACGAGGCAGAGCGGAAGGGCCAGGACACCCTATTCGACCTGTACACCGATCCGAAGGTCGTCAACACCGCCTTCGCGGCAAGCCTGCGCCGCATCGCCGACGCTCCCGTCGACACTCTCACCGACGTCCGCAGGCAAGCCGCCGCGTACCAGGATTGGCAGAAATCCTTCACGTACGCCCTGGCGAAGCACGTAGCCGATGCTTGGTGTGCGGCGTTCGTGTGGCATAAGCGCAAGGACTTCCCGTCGCCGGTGACCCACGCGGTCTTCCGCACCCTCCAGGTTCCAACCTCCGAGGCCGCGTCGCAGGCAACCCACACCGAGATCGTACGGCTGCGGGAGCTGCACCGATTCTTCCACTGGCACCTGGAGTTCCCGTATATCTTTTCCGTACCCGAGGATGCGTCCGCCCCGGAAGTCGATGCGGCGACCGGATGGGCGGGAGGTTTCTCCTACGTTGTCGCCAACCCACCCTGGGACAAGGTTGACTTCGAGGACAAGAAGTACTTCAGCGCAGTAGACCAATCGATCACCGAGATCGCGGGACTGGCCCGACGGGACCGCATAGCCCGGTGGATCAAGGAAAATCCGCAGGCGGGTGCGGATTATCGAGCAGAACGCAGAAGAATCAAATCGACATTCCAATTCGCCCGAGGATCCGGCCTCTACCCACTTTGCATCAAGGGCCTAACAGTCAAGGGCGTGAATTCACTCCAATTCGATCAACTCTTCACCGAACACCTCATCTCCCTCGCCGCACCAAACGGTCATCTGGGATTCGTCATTCCGACAAACATTGCGTGGGCGGCCGGATCACAGCACCTCTTCGGTGACATAACCAGACGTGGAGCCCTCGCCTCACTGTACGACTTCGAGAACCGAAATTCCATATTTCTCGGCATACATTCCAGCCTTAAATTCTGCCTCCTATCACTGGTTGGCCGAGGCTTAACCGAACCAAGCACCGACCTCGCATTTTACCTCCTTGACCCACACAACCTCGATGACAACGGAAAAATATTTCAACTGGCCCCGGAGGAGATACAGCTATTGAATCCAACTTCGGGCGCTCTCCCCATCTTTCGTTCCCGCCGCGACGTTGACTTGACGATCGCCATATATCGACGCACGCCCATTATTGATAACTCATGGGAAATAACATTCAAGTATCACTTCCGCATGACAGATGACTCCGACATCTTCCACACCCGAGAGGAGCTCGAACTAACAGGCTGGGAGGCAGACGGAAACGGGTTCGGTCGGGACCAGGAGTACATGGTTCCGCTCTACGAAGGCAAGATGGCCCACCTATTCGACCACCGATGGAGCTCCTACCCCAGCTACAACATCAAGGATCACAGACTTTTGACCACAATCGAGAAGCAGGATCCTTCTATAACCGCTCAGCCGCGGTACTGGGTGCCCGAGAGGGCACTTGATGCAACCGGGGAAGACAAGAACCGGGACGCAATCGCACGCCTGGAGGCCCTCGACTGGAACTATGAGTGGCTCTGCGGGTGGCGCGACATAGCTCGTGCGACCGACGAACGGACCGCAATTCCCGCATTCTTGCCAGTCGCCGCCGTAGGACATACGTTTCCACTCATGTTTCCCCGAGCGAAGCCGACCCTCATTGCCGCACTTGTCGCCGCACAGAGCTCCCTTGTATTCGACTTTGTGAGCCGCCAGAAGATAGGCGGCACTCACGTGTCTCTAATGACATGGAGGCAGCTTCCAGTTCCCACGCCCACGATGCTGGAGCGCCACGTAACCTTCATCAGGCCACGAGTACTCGAACTCGTCTACACCGCGTACGACATGACCCCGCTCGCCCGTGACCTCGATGACGGCGGTCCACCGTTCCGATGGGACGAGGATCGACGCGCCCGACTCCGAGCTGAACTCGACGCCTACTTCTTCCACCTGTACGGGATCTCGCGCGCAGACACGGACTACATTTTGGAGACCTTCCAGTCCGACTCGGGTGGTGGCCTTAAAAACAAGGAGATCGCAAAGTACGGAACCTATCGCACGAAGGATCTCGTGCTCGCCGAGTACGACCGTATGCTCGTGGCCGGCGCAAGTCTCGACACTCCGCTCATCGACGGCGAGAACTACGGCTCCCCGCTCATTCCGATTCCAGGCTTTGGACTACGACACGACCCGCACCGACTTGCCCCCCCCCCCCCCCCGCGATTTCTCGTTCCGATCATGGGGAGATCTGATGGGGTGGTACATCCTGAGCGAATCGTGGTCACGTTGCTTGGCCTCATCAGCGGCTATCAACCCCACTCAGCGTTTTGGCTGATCGCCCTATGTGGCTTGCCGCTCAAGACAGCCGCCAGATGCCGCTGGACCGACGTAAAACCCGACACGGGCACCGGGTCGTCGGCAATCCCGCCTACTGAGGTCTACCTCCCCAACGCCCGCGAGCCCTGCTCGGCCTGGAAATGTTCCGCCACACCCAGGAAAGCGTCACCGTCTACCACGAGACCCAGGACTGCCGGCACCCGGTCATGGGGCCAGCAGCACACCCACCCCAAGCCCGGAGCCGCAGTCGAAAGCCTCATCGCCGAGGCCCGACTCACCGACCGAAGAGTCGAACTCTTCTTCAAAATTCACAAAGATGTGGCCTCGACTGGAGCCGACGCCACATCTCGATGCCGGGCAGGTACGTTTACTACCAAGCGAATCCAGCTGGATGACCGGCCGCCCGTTGTCAGGTCTCGGACGCCGGATCAGCAGCCTCATCCGCAACGCGGCGCCGGATCTCCTTGATAGTCACCGTGTCACCGGCATGCGCGTCTTCGGTCCGCCAGAAGTCCATGCCGTCGGTGGCGGTAACTGACGCGGGGGCGTCCGACCCGCGTACCGCAAGCTTGACGGCAGTGCCGGCCGCCGAAAGCGAGGAATGCGTCTGGCCGCCATAGCGAACCTGACCATCACGGAGCAACTCGGCCCGATACGTGCTGCCCAGATAGTCGCCGTAAAGCATGGTGCCCGGCCGCAGCCGCCCTGCCGCGATCAGGTCGGGCACCCTCAGTCTGCGTTCACCGGCGCTGACCCGCCGCCTTTGGACCGACCGTTGCCTGGGCAACGTCGGCGTCGGCTTACCAGACCGGCTCGGCGGCGGCGTTGTGAGCGGCTCGGCCCGAGCGACCGGCTGATCAGGGGAGAACGACGTGACCGCAGTCGGGAAGTCGAAGGTCGCCCTCGCGCGTACCAGGCTAGAACGGATTGCGTCGCGGCTCAGCTTCGTCAAGCGTCCATCCAGCAGCGCCACGAGTTCGACGGCAGGCTCGTCACCGGCGAAGAGGCTCGTCAACTCGGCGTGCACCTGCCGGTCGACGAAGTAGCCCTTCCACATCTCCTCGATGCGGTTCTCCCGCATATTGTCCTTGCTGAGCAGGCACAGAAGATCCATCGCGCCGCCAGGGTCGGAGTCGATCCGGACTGCCCGGAAGAGCTTCTGCTCGACAGGAACCGGAGCGTGCGCGTTGTACACCCGCCACTCCGCGCCATCGGTGAGTACCACCCATTCAACGCCGGCAACCGTGGCGTAGCTGATTGTCTGATTCGCCCATCGGGGGTCGTCCAGGTTCTCGCCGAGTCCCTTCGCTTCGATGAACAGGCGCGGGGTGCGGAGCAAGAGCAGAGCGTAGTCAACCGGGTTGTCGGAGGTACGGCGCCGGTACTCGCGGTGCACCTCGTCCGGGTCGTAGACATCCCACCCGAGCGCGTTGATCATTGGCTCGATCAGACTGGCCTTGGTGTTCTGCTCGCCGAGCCGCCGTGGATGCCGGCGAAATCGGTCCAGTCGTTCGACGCTCTGCTTGATCGCGTCACGCAGTTCCTGCACGCCCCGCCTCCAGCTTCCGGCTGCACAGATCGTAGTACCGCCGTTTCCATGGTCGGCGATGCCATCGGCGACGAACATCGGCCGTGCGTCGACAGCCGCGACTCCGTCGAGGCGGTCTCGTCTCTGATGTCACCAGGGCTGCTCGGGCTCTCTCGAACACATCGACGAGGCGAGGTTCCCAGGTTCGTAGCCAACGAAGCCCAGCAGGCAGCTCTTTCGGATTCGACCGCGCCATCCGAGGTTCAGGCTGCGGCGTCCCGTGGCTCGAAACTGACGTACAGGCTCACATCCAGCGCCGCTGCCAACCGCTCCAGCACCGGCAAGGTCGGACGGTCCCGCCCGCTTCGAACCGGGCAACCGCCGACAGGGTCATTCCGAAGCCTGCGCGAGCTGCGACTGAGTCCAACCCCGACGCTCACCAAGCTCCCGGACCGCACGGCCGAGCTCAAACGCCAGCCGCGCCGCGTCGTACGCCTCCGCAGCGCCGGGCTCAGCCATGCGCCGGTCGCGCATCGCGGCCCAGTCTGCCCGTTCACCCATGGCCTAGGCCCCCTCTTCGAGTCGGTGCGCCTCGTCAACACACCGAGCCAACGCCGACGCGCCCGGTCGACCTCTCGCTCGTCGCGCATGCGCGTCTTGTGGAACACCGTCAGCAAGACGATCCGTTTGTCGGACGCGATCCGGTAGGTGACTCTCACCGCCTGCCGCTCCAGGTAGAACCGCAACTCACGCAGCTTGCCGTCAAGCTGCTTCGTGTACGGCTCACCCAACAGCGGACCCTGGTCCGCCAACAGATCGACATAGAACGCCGTCCTGGCGAACAGTGCCGTCGGCAGGTTCTCCAGCCGGTGGGGCGGGCGGGACTCGAACCCGCGACCGAGGGATTATGAGTCCCCTGCTCTAACCTGCTGAGCTACCGCCCCAAGTAGCGCGGGAATGGTAACCCGCGCGCCACCCCGCCCAGCGACCGCCGACGGGCACCGAACGGCCCCCGCCGCGACCCCTGAAACAGGCCGGCACCGCCGAGAATAACAGCGCTCACCGACACCGTACGGAGGCGTCACATCTGCGGGGTCAGGTGGCGTACGACGGCGGCGCCGGCTCGCCAGCCACTGGCCAGGGCGCCCTGGATCGACGGGCTGTCCCGGTGGTCACCGGCCACGAACACCCCCTCACCGAGGTCGACCGGCTGCCGCAGTCGGCCCCGAAGCGGCGGGGCCGCCGGCAGTGCGGCCGGCAGGCTCACCGTGGTCAGGTGCTCCCAGTCGTCGGTCCGGCAGCCGTACAGCCGGCCGAGTTCGCCCCGGACCACCGGCTCCGGCGGCGGGGTCGGTCCGGCCACCGAGCTGGCCACCAGGTGCCGCCCCGGCGGGGCGTACGTGGGTGCCGCTCGGCTGATCACGACGGTGTTCGCCACGAGTTCACGGCGGTCGCCGTCGAGCAGCAGGATCGGCTCACCCAGTGGCGGCTGGTCGACCGAGTGGTAGTAGGTGGTCAGGGTGCGGGTGCGTACGGCTCCGAGGGCGGGTAGGAGGCGGGTTGCCGTACCCGGATCGGTGGCGACGAGGACGGCCCGGCAGCGGAGGTCGCCGGCCGGGGTGCGGACCAGGCCGGGGCCGATCCCGGTGACCGGGGTGCCGAGTCGCAGCAGGGTACGGGGCAGCGGCGCGGCGATCGCCGCCGGTAGTGCGCCCATCCCGCCCGCCGGCACCCCGATTTTGCCGCGTACGAAGGATCGGGCGATCATGGCACTGACGTGGCTGGAGGTGTCCAGGGCCCGGTCGGCAAGTACGCCGGACAGGAACGGCCGGAGCAGTTCCTCGATGATCCGGTCGGAGAGACCGGCCCGGTGCAGGGCCTGTTCCGTGCTGACCTCCGGGGCGTCGAGCAGCCGGTGTACCGGAATGGTGGCGCAGTTCGCGGCGAGGGCGGCCAGCCGGAGCCGGTCGCGGAGGGTGCCGACGTCGGCCGACGCCGACAGGGGCGCGGCGATCGGGTCGCGCAGCGGGTTGGCGAGCCGGTGCAGCTGGCCGTTGCGGCGCACCAGCACCCCCGCGCTGAAGTAGCCCAGCTTCAGGGTGTCCACGTCGAGCAGGGTGCCGAGCCGGGGATAGGCGGTGTTGAGCACCTGGAATCCCCGGTCGAGCAGGTACCCGTCGACCCGGTCGGTGGCCACCCGTCCGCCGAGCCGGTCGGCCGCCTCGACAAGCAGCCACGGCACGCCGGCCCGGTGCAGCCGCCGGGCGGCGGCGAGCCCGGCAAGACCACCACCGACGACCACCACATCGGTGTCAGCGAACATGGCAGTCCGAGTATCCGGGTGGCTCGCCGACGACAACCACCACGTCGAGGTCAGCGAACATGACGAGGGGCTCGCCGCCGACAACCACCACGTCAGCGAACATGACGGGCGGCTCGCCACCGACGACCGCGACGTCAGCGGGCATGGCGGGCGCGGTAGTCGGGGTCGTCGGGAGGCTCCCCCTCCGCGACCCGGCCGAGTCGGCTCGGCCACCAGATCGCCGGTCCGATGTGGTAAGCCAGCGCCGGGACGAGCAGGGAACGCACGATGATGGTGTCGATGAGGACGCCGAGGGCGACCGCGAGGCCGAGTTCCACCAGGATCACCAACGGGAGTACGGCGAGCGCCGAGAACGTGGCGGCCAGTACGAACCCGGCGGAGGTGATGACGCCGCCGGTGACGCAGAGTCCGCGCAGTACGCCCTGGCGGGTGCCGTACTTGGCGGATTCCTCGCGTACCCGGGTCATCAGGAAGATGTTGTAGTCGACGCCGAGGGCGACCAGGAAGACGAAGGCGAACAGCGGGAACGAGGCGTCCACCCCGGGGAAGTCGAAGCCGTGGGTGAACAGGACCGCGCAGAGTCCCAGGGTGGCGGCGAACGAGAGCACCACGGTGACGATGAGCAGCAGCGGGGCGAGCAGCGAGCGCAGCAGCAGGGCCAGGATGACGGCGATCACGCCGAGCACGGTGGGGATGATGACGTTCTGGTCGCGGTCGGCGGCGTCGCTGGTGTCGATGTTGATCGCGGTGAAGCCGCCGACCACCGCCCCGGCGTCGGGAACCGCGTGTACGGCTTCGCGCAGCCGCCGTACGGTGTCCCGGGCGGCCAGGCTGTCGGCCTCCTCGGCGAGGGTCGCCTCCAGCTGGATCCGCCCGTCGACGACCTTGGGCGCGGCCTGTGGACCGGCTGCCGGGTCGGCCTGGCCGCCCGCGCCGGGCGCGACCGTCAGGGGCTGTACCTGTACCACTCCGGGGACGGCTCGGGCGACGTCGGCCACCCGGTCGGCGCTGCCCTCGGCGACGAAGATCGTGGCGGGGCTGCCGAGGCCGCCGGGGAAGTGTCGGTCGATGATGCGCTGGCCGTCGACGGCGTCGGTCTGCTCGGTGAACAGGTCGGCCTGGCCGAGGGTGGTGCCGCCGAGTTGGGTCAGGCCGGCGGCCAGCGCGATCAGCGCGGCGGCGGTGAGCGGCCAGACCAGTCGGGCGCGGCGGCCGATGAAGCGGCCGGTGGCCCGCCAGACGGCGCCGGAGCGGTCGGTGGTGCCGGCGTGCGGAACCCGGGGCCAGAATGCCCACCGGCCGCCGAGCAGGAGCAGCGCCGGCAGGAAGGTGAGCATGACGACCAGGGTGACGCCGACGCCGACGGCGGTGACCGGGCCGAGGGCCCGGTTGGAGTTGAGGTCGGACAGGAGCAGGCAGAGCAGCCCGGCGATGACCGTACTCCCGGAGGCGATGATGGCCGGTCCGGCGCCGCGCCAGGCGGCGATGATCGCGTCCAGCGTACGGGGGTGGTGGTGCAGTTCCTCCCGGTAGCGGGCGATGAGCAGGAGCGCGTAGTCGGTGCCGGCGCCGAAGACGAGCACGGTGAGGATGCCCTGCGCCTGCCCGTTGAGTTTGATCACCTCGTTCTGGGCGAGGACGTAGACGAGCAGGGTGGCGACGACGTACGAGACGCCGGCGGCCAGCAGCGGGATGATCCAGAGCACCGGGCTGCGGTAGACGATGAGCAGGATGACCAGCACCACGACGAGGGTGACCAGCAGCAGTGGCCCATCGATCGAGGAGAAGACGGCGACCAGGTCGGCGAGCAGCCCGGCCGGGCCGGCGACCTCCACGAGCAGGCCGTCGGCGCCCGGTCCGGTGATGTCCCGCATGGCGTCGACGACCCGGTGGATCCGGTCGCCGCCGTCGCCGCTGGAGTCCAGCGGCACGATGAGCTGGATGGCCTGGCCGTCCTGGCTGGGTACCGGTGGTGGCAGCGGGGTGATGACGCCGGGGACGCGGGTGAACCGGTCGGCGTCGGCGGCCACCCGCTGCCGGTCGGCGTCGGTGATGCCGCTGGTCCGCTCGTAGACGACCAGGGCCGGGGTGGTCGGCCGGTCGATGAAGCCGGTGGCCAGCCGGTCGGCCCGGGTCGCCTCGGCGTCGGCCGGCAGGAACGCGGCGTTGTCGTTGTTCGCCACCGCGTCGAGCCGCCCGGCGTACGGGGCGGCGATGCCGGCGACCACCAGCCAGCCGATCACCATCGCGACGGCGACCAGCGTGCCGACGGTCCGGTTGCGGATTCCCCTCATTTTCACCCCCGCCGCATCTCCGTTGGATACGACGATGCCCGCCGGCGGGGCCGACGGGCGGGTTTGTGGGGAAAGCTCCCCCGTTTGGACTCGAACCAAAAACCTGCCGGTTAACAGCCGGCTGCTCTGCCAATTGAGCTACGGGGGATCGTTAGTTGCCGGTTACTGGATCTCCCCGGCGCCTCGCGACGGCATAAGAGTACAGGACTTCCGCAGGGTCTGCGCTACGGGGTTCTCGGCCAAACCGTGCACCCCGATATCCAGGCAAAATGTCGTGCCTGCGGCGGACAGGCATGGACTTCCGGGAGGATGGGTAGGTACCTGAGCACAGACGACGCAGGCGCGACGCGGTTGCCCATCCGGTTCCTCGGCGGGCGCAACGGCGCGTCAGGCACGAAAGGAGCCGCCATGCGCGGAAAGCTGTGGTTCATCGGCGGGCTGGCTGCGGGTTTCGTCCTAGGCGCCCGCGCCGGCCGGGAGAAGTACGACGAGCTGGTCGTCAAGGGCCGCAAGGTCCTCGACCACCCGACGGTGCAGGAGGCGGCCGGGGTTGCCCAGGCCCAGGCCAATCGGCTCTACGCCGAGGGCAGGGACCGGCTGAGCCACACCCGGCTGGGCGAGAAGCTGAGCCCGGGTACCAACGGCAGCACCACCGAGTTGACCTCCACGGGCGTCGGGTCCACGACGACCTCGCCGACCCGGAGTACCCCGCCCAGCAACGGAACGGGCAGCGCCTCGTTCTGACCCCGGACGGATAACACCCGGACGGATAACACCCCGGTACGGCACGGGCCGGCCGCCGTGAGGCGACCGGCCCGACGCCGTGGCCGGATGGGCCCGTACGGTCAGTCCTTGCTGGCGAAGGCGGCGTCGAAGGCCGCGGCCGGTGCGTCGAAGGCGAGCCGGCGGACGAACTGCAACGCCTCGGGGGCGCCGACGAGGCGGTCCATGCCGGCGTCCTCCCACTCGATCGAGATCGGGCCGTCGTAGCCGATCGCGTTCAGTGCCCGGAAGCTGTCCTCCCACGGCACGTCGCCGTGGCCGGTGGAGACGAAGTCCCAGCCCCGGCGGCCGTCGGCCCAGGGCAGGTGGGACGCGAGCCGGCCGCGACGACCGTCGCCGGTGCGTACCTTGGCGTCCTTGCAGTCGACGTGGTAGATCCGGTCGGCGAAGTCGTAGATGAAGTTCACCGGGTCGAGTTCCTGCCAGACGAAGTGCGACGGGTCCCAGTTGAGCCCGAACGCCTCCCGGTGGCCGATCGCCTCCAGGGTCCGCTTGGTGGTGTAGTAGTCGTACGCGATCTCGCTGGGGTGGACCTCGTGCGCGAACCGTACGCCGACCTCGTCGAAGACGTCGAGGATCGGGTTGAACCGGTTGGCGAAGTCCTCGTACCCCTTCTCGATCATCGACGGCGGGACCGGCGGGAACATGGCCAGGGTGTGCCAGATCGACGAGCCGGTGAAGCCGACGACCGTCTTCACCCCGAGCTTCGCCGCGGCCCGCGCGGTGTCCTTGAGTTCCTCGGCGGCCCGCTGGCGGACCCCCTCGGGTTCCCCGTCGCCCCAGATCCGGCCCGGCAGGATGCCCTGGTGCCGCTCGTCGATCGGGTGGTCGCAGACCGCCTGGCTGAGCAGGTGGTTGGAGATCGTGAAGACCTGGAGGTTGTACTTGGCCAGGGTCTCCTTCTTGCGCTCGATGTACGACTCGTCGGCGAGCGCCTTGTCGACCTCGAAGTGATCGCCCCAGCAGGCGATCTCCAGGCCGTCGTAGCCCCACTCGGAGGCGAGCCGGCAGACCTCCTCGAACGGAAGGTCGGCCCACTGGCCGGTGAAGAGCGTGATGGGTCGCGCCATTGTCCTTCTCCCCTGTTGGATACCTGGGATTCCCGACGGGCACCGCGGCGGCGGTGTCCGTGGACGGGCGCGAGGGAGACCGGTCCGGGCGTACGGCGGACCGGTGGAGGCGGGACCGGTGCGTGCGTACGCACCCTGGGCGAGCGGGTTGCGCCTCCCGCTGCTCACCGGTGGTCTCCAAAGGTCGCCAGGAGCCACTCTAGGCCCCGCCCCCGGACACAAGGAAGGGCCCCTCGACAACGAGGAGCCCTTCCCCGACTCGCTGCGGCCGGAAGGATCCGGCGTCACTCAGGCCGGCAGGGTCCAGCGCTGGCTGGCGACGCCGAGGCAGTCCCAGAGGTGCACGTTCTGGCCGTCGGCGGAGCTGCTGTTCAACACGTCCAGGCACTTGCCCGACGCCGGGTTGCGCAGCGAACTGTCGGCGGCGTTGCGGACCCAGTTCTGCGCCCCGGTGCCGTTGCAGGTCCAGAGCTGGATCTTGGTGCCGTTCGCGGTGCCGCTGCCGGAGATGTCCAGGCACTTGCCCAGCGTCCGCAGCGTCTGGCCCTGCACGGTCCAGGTCTGGCGGGGCGTACCGGTGCAGGTGTTGATCTGGGCCTGGCTGCCGTCGGCGGTGCCGCCGCCGTCGATCTCCAGGCACTTGTTCGCCAGGCCGACGATCGCGCCGGTGCCCGGCGTCGGGCCGGGGCCGCCACCGCCGCGGACCAGGGTGAAGTCGTCCACGTCGAACAGGCCGGTACCGCCGCCGGTGAAGGTCAGGTACAGGTTCTGCGTGCTGGCGGGGACGTTCGACAGGGTGGTGGTGACATCGGCGTACGTCTCCCAGCCGCCGGTGTTGGGCACCGCCACCGTGCCGAGGATCGGGCCGGTGGTCGAACCGGTACGGACCTGGATGGCGCCGCCGGCACCGCCGGAGACGACCCGGGACCGGAACGAGGTGACCCCGGTCAGGTTCTGCCCGTTGTACGCGGCCCAGTCACCGCTGTCGATGTAGCCGATGGTCGAGCCGCCGTTGGCGCCGGCCTTGCCGACCACCTGCACGCCACCGGTCGAGTTGAACGCCTCGGCCTGGACCGTGGTGTTGCCGCCCGGCGGCGGGTCCGTCGGCGGGGTGCCGAGTTCCTTGATCCGTACGTTGCGGAACGACGCGTCGTCGCCCGTACCGTGGTTTTGCAGGCCGATGTAGCCGGCCAGCGAGCGGACCGGGTTGGTGTTGGTGAAGTCGTTGATCAGCACACCGTTGAGGTAGATCCGCAGCCGCTCGCCCTCGACCAGCAGCTCGTAGTTGTTCCACTCCCCCGCCGGGTTCAGCGCCGCGTCGCGGGCGGCGATGTCGGCCGACTTGAAGGTGTAGACGGCACCGGTGGTGCGGTCGGCCGCGTCGGTGGCGTCGATCTGGATCTCGTAGCCGTTGTCGACCGCCGACCACGGGTCGGTCGAGGCCGGGAAGCCGATGAAGACACCGGAGTTGTCGTCACCGGCCAGGCGCCAGTCCAGCTTCAGCGAGTACGACGAGAACTGCTTGGCGCTGTACCAGTACAGCCCCATCCCGCCGACCGAGGTGAGGGTGGCGTCGGTGTTGGTGAAGTTGCCCGGTCCGGCCTGCGACCAGCCGGTGGTGGAGCCGTTGAACAGGGCGGTGTAGCCGCTCTCGGGCCGGCAGTCGGCCTTGGAGGTGCCGGCCGCGTACCGGATGCCGCCGAGCAGGTGCGCCCGGAACGCCGGCTCCGCGTACGTCGACTGGGTGTGGCCGGCACCGGTGTAGAACGACCGGCCGCCCTCGTAGGTCTTGCACCAGGAGTGCGGGTGGTCCGCGCCCATCCCGCCGCCGGAGTACGACGACTCGTCGAGCGTGGCCAGCACCCGCGCGGTGGACCGGACGTTGGTCCGGTAGTTGTACCACTCGTCGGTGCGGGTCCAGGTCTGCGGCAGGGTGGCGGTGGCCGCGGTGGCCCGGTTCTCCACCTTGACGTTGGCCTGCTGGATCGCCGGGTGCGAGGCGAACCAGGCGCCGACCAGGTTGCCGTAGAACGGCCAGTCGTACTCGGTGTCGGAGGCGGCGTGCACCCCGACGTAGCCCTTGCCGCTGCGGATGTAGGACTCGAAAGCGGTCTGCTGGGCGGCGTTGAGCGCGTCACCGGTGGTGTTGAGGAAGATCACCGCCTCGTACTGGGCGAGGTTGGCGGTGGTGAACGCGTTTGCGTCCTCGGTGGCGGCGACGGTGAAGTTGTTCGCCGCGCCGAGGTCGCGGATGGCCTGGGTGCCGACCGCTATCGAGTCGTGCCGGAAGCCGGCGGTCTTGGAGAAGACCAGCACGTCGTACGGGGCGTCGGCGGCACTGGCCGGGGTGGCGGGGGTGGTACAGGCGATGACGGCGAGCGCCGCCATGGCCGTACCGAGGACGGGACGCAGGAGTCTGCGCATCGGTGCTCTCCCTAGGGCGAGTCGGGAAGGGCCCTTCCGTCGGACAACGATCGGAAGGGCCCTTCCCTCCATCAGGGGTGGGGGTGGGGTGCGGTTACGGGAGGGTCCACTTCTGGCTGGCGACGGTGGTGATGCAGTCCCAGAGGTGGGCGTCCTGACCGTCTGCCGAACTGCCGTTCAACACGTCCAGGCACTTGGCCGTGGTCGGGTTGCGCAGCGTGCCGTCGGCCTGCGGGACCCAGTTCTGCGCGCCGGTGGCGTTGCAGGTCCAGAGCTGGATCTTGGTGCCGTTGGCGGTCCCGCCGCCGGAGATGTCCAGGCACTTGCCCAGCGTCCGCAGGGTCTGGCCCTGCACGGTCCAGGTCTGCCGTGGCGTACCGGCGCAGGTGTTGATCTGGACCTGGGTGCCGTCGGCGGTGGCGCCGCCGTCGACCTCCAGGCACTTGCCGGCCAGGCCCTTGATCGGGCCGGTGCCACCGCCGCCGCCACCACCGGTGCCGGTGGTGAAGGTGAAGGCGTCCAGGTCGTAGAGCGCCCCGGTGCCGGTGCCGGCGAAGGTCAGGTAGAGCGTGGTGGTGCCGGCCGGCGGGCTGGTGATGGCGCCGGTGACGTTGACGAACGTCTCCCAGCCGCCGGTCACCGGGACGGTCGCCGAGCCGAGCACGGTGCCGGTCGCGGAGCCGGCCCGCACCTGGAGGGTGCCGCCGGCGCCGCCGGAGGAGACCCGGGCGCTGAACGAGGTGGCGTTGGCGAGCCGGTACGGCTCGAACGCGATCCAGTCGCCGTTGTTGATGTCGCCGACGGTCCGACCACCCTCGGCCGGGGTCTTGGTGTACGTCGCGATCCCGGACGAGGTCTTGTAGTGCTCGGCCTGCCGGTGCTTGGGCTGCAACGTGTGCTGGGTGTGCGTGGTCAGCCCGCCGTTGTCGGTGTACTCGGCGTCGAAGATCGGGAAGATGTTCGCCGCGTCGTCGTGCTCACCGTCGGTCGGGATGGTGATGGTGCCGGTGCAGCCGTTGGCCGAGGTGATCTGGTGGCCGTGGGTGTCGTGGCCGAGCACGTAGGTCATCTTGACCCGGGAGCAGGCGATCGTCCCGTCCTCCGGGTCGGTGACCGTGATCTGGAACGGCACCGCGTCACCGAAGGCGACCAGCTGCCCGTTGGCCGGACTGTTGATCGTCACCACGGGGGCGGTGTTGCCGACGCTGATGATCACACTGGCACTGCCGGTCGCGCCGGCCGTGTCCCGTACGGTCAGGGTCGCGTTGTAGGTGCCGTTCGCGGTGTACGTCTTGGTCGGGTTCGCCGCCGTCGACGTGGTCCCGTCACCGAACGCCCAGGAGTACGTCAGCGCGCTGCCCTCGGGGTCGGACGAGCCGGCCGAGGAGAAGGTCACCGCGAGCGGTGCCGCGCCGGAGGTGCGGTTGGCCGAGGCGACGGCGGTCGGGGCCCGGTTGCCACCGGCGATGTAGTCGAACCGGTACAGGGCCGAGTTCGCGTCGCCGTTGAAGTAGCCGGTGCCGTAGTCGAGCACGTAGAGCGAGCCGTCCGGGCCGAACGCCTGGTCCATGACCTGCTTGCCGACCCAGGGGAAGGCGTCGATGGTGCCGACCGAGCCGTCGGTGTTGACGTGGATCGGCTTGATCCAACCCCGGCCCAGCTCACCGGCGAAGAACTGTCCCTCGAAGGACTGCGGGAACTTGGTGGTGGAGGGGTTCGAGGCGTCGTAGCGGTAGACCGGGCCGCCCATCGGGGACTCGGAGCCGCCGCCGAAGGCGGGCGGGGTGCCGGCGTCACCGGCGTACCGGATCCAGGCCGGGCGGGCGGCGGGCAGGGTGCCCTGGCCGGTGTTGCGGAACGAGTTGTTCGTCGGGCCGCCGGTGCAGTTGTACTTGGCCGCGCCGGGTCCGTCCGGGAAGGTCCACTCGTTGTACGTCTCGCTGCTGGTGTTCGTCCCGGTGCAGTACGGCCAGCCGTAGTTGCCGGCGGAGGTGACCCGGTTGAACTCGACCTGTCCGCTCGGTCCCCGGTTGGCGTTGGTGGAGCCGGCGTCCGGCCCGTAGTCGCCGACGTAGACGTAGCCGGTGGCCTTGTCGACGCTCATCCGGAACGGGTTGCGGAAGCCCATCGCGTAGATCTCCGGGCGGGTGTTCGCCGTACCGGGGGCGAACAGGTTGCCGGCCGGGATCGAGTACGTCCCGTTGGCGTTCACCTTGATCCGCAGGATCTTGCCGCGCAGGTCGTTGGTGTTGCCGGCGGAGCGCTGGGCGTCGTACACCGGGTTGCGGTTGGTCCGCTCGTCGATCGGCGAGTAGCCGGCCGAGTCGAACGGGTTGGAGTCGTCACCGGTGGACAGGTAGAGGTTGCCGGCCGCGTCGAAGTCGATGTCGCCACCGACGTGGCAGCACATGCCCCGGTCGGCGGCCACGTCGAGGACGTTGATCTGGCTGGCCATGTTCAGCGTCCAGTTGGCGTTGACGGTGAACCGGGACAGCCGGTTCACGCCCTGCCAGGCGGTCCAGCTCGTGCCGGTGGCGGGGGCGTCACCGGCCGGAGTGGACAGCGGCGGGGCGTAGTAGAGGTAGATGAAGCGGTTGGTGGCAAAACCGGGGTCGACCCCGACGCCCTGCAACCCTTCCTCGTCGTGGGTGTAGACGGGCAGGGTGCCGACGACGGCCGTGGTCCCGTTCGCGTCCGTACGCCGCAGCGTGCCGTTGCGGGCGGTGTGCAGGACCGAGCGGTCGGGCAGGACCGCGATGGTCATCGGTTCGCCGACCTCGGCTTCGCCGCGGGCCAGGGTGACCTGCTGGAAGTCGGCGGCGTTGATGGTGTGGGCCTGGGCCGGCGCCGCGGTGGTGGTGACCACGGTGAGGGTCGCGGCGACGAGGAGCAGGACCGATCCCGCTGTCTGCCAGCGTCCGGGTCGGATTCTTGGTGCGTCCAATATGGACATATTGATGCTTTCCCTCCTGCGCAGTTGACTGCCAGGCAGGGCGCGCGCCGTCGCGCCGGATGCCGTAGCCGGTTGAACCCGACCCGAGGGGATGTCACTCCCCGCCGGGTAGCGGCCCCGTTCGGTGCAGGGCACCGGGGGTCACCGGTCGATGGGTTAACCGCGCCGCCGGTTACATCGACGTAACAACTTCGTGTTCAGGATGACACTAATTTCTATAGATAGATGTGTCCATAGCTTCTGGGTTCCGGAACTAAACTTTTGCTCGGTTAGAAAAAAGTTACTGTCAGTGGCGTCGGTCGGTCGCCTCGGCGGCCAGCGCCGCCAGCTGCGCCTTCGCCTGCGCCGACACCGGGGCGTCCACCAGGGCCGTCAGTGCGGCGTCCGTACGGACCCGGATCATCTGCTCGATCCGGTCCAAGGTCCCCGTGTCGAGGATTATCCCGCGCAGCTCCGCGGCCCCCTCCGGATCCAGGTCCGGATTGCCGAACAGCTCCTTCAACCGCAGCGCCTGCTCCCGGTCGGCACTACCCCGGGCCAACGCCATCATCACCGTGGGCTTGCCCTCCCGCAAATCGTCGAGCACCGACTTGCCGGTCACCGCCGGATCCCCGAACACCCCGAGCACGTCGTCACGCAGCTGGAACGCGTCCCCGAGCGGGTCACCGAAGGCGGCGAACGCCGACAGCAGCTCCGGCCCGGCACCGGCCAGCGCCGCCCCGATCTGCAACGGCCGGGTCACCGTGTACCTGGCCCCCTTCATCCTTATCACCGTCAAGGCGCTCGCCACCGAACCGTCCCCGACCCCGGAAACCAGGTCCAGGTACTGCCCGGCGATCACCTCCGTACGCATGTTCGCGAACACGCCGTACCCCTGGTGCACCTGGTCGGCGGAGAGGCCGCACTCGTGGAACATCTGGTCCGCCCAGGCGGCACAGAGGTCCCCGCAGAGCAGCGCGGTGCTGCGCCCGTACGAGGCAGGGTCGCCCCGCCACGACGAGCGGGTGTGCAGGTCGGCGAAGAGCCGGTGCACCGAGGGCTCGCCCCGGCGCCGGTCGCTGCCGTCCATGATGTCGTCGTGGATCAGCGCGAACGCGTGGAACAGTTCCAGCGCCGCCGCCGCGACCACGATCGGGGTGTCGTCCACCCCGCCCGCCCCGCGCCAGCCCCAGTAGCAGAACATCGGCCGCAGCCGCTTGCCGCCGGCCAGCACGAACCGGTGCAGGGTGGTGAAGACGCCGCGCGGCGCCCCGTCCGGCCAGTCCGGGTCCTGTCGTTCCAGGAACGCCGACAACTGGGCGTCGAACCGCTTCCGCAACTCCGCCGCGTCGGTCAGCGGCGCCGTCGCGGTCACGACTCCTCCCGC
This sequence comes from Micromonospora sp. NBC_01699, assembly GCF_036250065.1. Lineage (NCBI taxonomy): Bacteria > Bacillati > Actinomycetota > Actinomycetes > Micromonosporales > Micromonosporaceae > Micromonospora > Micromonospora sp. NBC_01699. The sequence goes on from NZ_CP109199.1 coordinate 6,378,132, forward strand.
GTGCCGAGCCCGGCCAACTCCAGCAGCAGGCCCTTGACCTCGGTCGCCGCGATCTTCTCGCGGGCCGCGCCGGGGGCCGAGCAGAGCAGCACCGGGGCGTCTGCCGGATCCTCGGGCAACCGGCCGTGCGAACCCTTCACCGCACGCGCCCCGGCATCCAGCCCGACCACGCTCATCATGTACCGCATGCCGAGCTTCTTGCGGGCCAGCGCCACCCCGGCCCGCCGCTTCGCCGCACCGGGCGCCTCCGGGTCGAAGAACAGCTCGGCCGGGTCGTAGCCGGGTTTGCGGTGGATCTCGACCAGCCGGGCGAAGTCCGGTGCGCTCTCGTCGTCCAACCAGTAGTAGTACGTGAACCAGGCGTCCGGCTCGGCCACCAGCACCAGCTCACCGCTGCGCTCGTGGTCCAGGCCGTACCGGGCCTTGCCCTCGGCGTCGAGCACCTCGGCCACCCCGGGCAGGGCGGCGCAGAGCTTCGCCACCGCCGGGATGTCGGCCGGGTCCTTCACGTACACGTGGGCGATCTGGTGGTCGGCGACCGCGAACGCCTTCGACGTCCACGGGTCCAGGTATTCCATCCCGTCCTGGGTGTAGACCCGCAGCAGGCCCTCGGAGCGCAGCAGCCGGTTGATGTCGACCGGCCGGGACACGTCGGTGATGCCGTATTCGGAGAGCGCCACAATGGTGGCGTTACGGGCCCTGGCGGCGTCCAGCAGCGGGCCGAGCACCCCGTCCAGCTTCGCGGCGGCAGCCGCCGCCTCCGCCGAGCCCGGTCCGAACCGTTGCAGGTCGTAGTCCAGGTGCGGCACGTAGACCAGGGTCAGGTCCGGGTTGTGGGTGGCCATCACCTGCTGCGCCGCCTGGCAGATCCAGCGCGACGACGGCAGCCCCGCCCCCGGCCCCCAGTACGTGAACAGCGGGAACCCGCCCAGCTTCGCGGTCAGCTCGTCGTGCAGCTCCGGCGGGTCGGTGTAGCAGTCCGGCTCCTTGCGCCCGTCGGCGTAGTAGATCGGCCGGGGCGTCACGGTCCAGTTGACGTCCGCGCCCATCGCGTACCACCAGCAGATGTTCGCCACCGTGTAGTCCGGTCGCTGCGCTCGGGCCGCCTGCCACACCTTCTCCCCGCCCATCAGGGCGTGGTGCTGGCGCCACAGGAAAACCTCGCCCAGGTCGCGGAAATACCAGCCGTTGCCGACGATGCCGTGCTCCGTCGGCGGCGCACCGGTCAGGAACGTGGCCTGCGCCGAACAGGTGACCGCCGGCAGCACCGTACCCAGTTCCGCCTCGAACCCGGCCTGCGCCACCGCCCGCAACCGGGGCATGTGGGCGAGCAGTCGCGGGGTCAACCCCACCACGTCGATCACGACCAGCGGTGCCATCTTCTCTCCTAAGGTCATGCCGTCACCGGGGCGGGCACCGGGGTCAGGCCGAGGTCGACCAGTTCGTCCCGGGCGTACGCCAGCTCGGCCGCGATGCCGCCGACGAGTTCGGCGTCCGAGTTCGGCCGCCGGGCCGCCGGCAACACCCCCCAGGTGTACGTCTCCACGTCGAAGTGGTCACACCCGGCGCTGTCCCCGCCGAGCAGTTCCCGCAGCGCGCCGCGCAGCACCGGGGTGGTCGCCCGCAGCGGCGGCTCCGGCTCGGCGTGCAGCGGCACGTGGTAGTGCACCCGCCACGGCCCCGGCAGCCCGTCGGCCAGCGCCTGGTCGAGGTCGTCGGTGGCGTACGCCGGATCGGCCGGGTCGGCCGCACCGGCACAGCCGGCGCCCCTGGTCTGGTGCAGGAAACGCGGCTCGACGTAGCCGTCGAGCTGCTGCCCGGCGGCGACCGGGTCGTCGGCCTGCAACGCGGCCGACACCTGCACCTTCACCACCGGCAGCCCGGCCCGGCGCAGCCGCTCCAGGGCGTCGGCCGGCTCCTCCCAGGCGCAGGCGAGGTGGGCCAGGTCGAGGCAGATGCCGAGCCGGTCGGTGTCGATCCGGGCGAGTTGGGCGGCGGCCTGCGCGGTGCTCTCCACCACGCAGCCGGGTTCCGGTTCGAAGCCGACCCGGACCGCCCGCCCGGTCTGCCAGGCGATCGAGGTCAGGCCGGCGGCGAGCTGTTCGAGCGTACGGGCGGCGGCGCCGGCCTGCGCGGGTGTCCACGGCGTACGCCAGGCCAGCGGCAGGGTGGAGATGGAACCTCGGGCGGCGTCGTCGGGCAGCAGGTCGACCAGCACCCGGGCCAGGTCGAGGGTGTACTCCAGCCGTTCCGGGGCGGTCCAGTCCGGATGGTAGACGCCGAGTTTCACCACCGGTGCCTGGAAGGACCGGTACGGGAACCCGTTGAGCGTCACCACCTCCAGCCCCCGCGCGTCGAGTTCCGTACGCAGTTTGCGGCGCAGTGTCGCGTCGGCGGCCAAGCCGGCGGCGACCGGTGCGGCCAGCCACAGCCCCAACCCGAGTACGTCGGTGTCGAGCCGGCGGCGAATCGGTTCGGCGAACGTGTCGAGCTGGCTGATCACCCCGGTCAGGTCCTCGGCCGGGTGGACGTTGGTGCAGTAGCTCAGGTGGACGGTCTGCCCGTCCGGATGTCGCAGCCGCATCAGCTACCGCCCCGCAGGATGGAGTTGCCCTCGAAGGTCGGCTCGGCCCCGGTCGCCGAACCCTCCAGTTCGGCCGGGTCGAGTCGGCCGGACTGGCCGTAGAACTCGATCGGGTTGCGCCACAGCACCCGGTCGACGTCGTCGTCGCTGAAGCCGGCTTCGAGCATCGCCTCGCCGGTGGTCCGGGTCAGCAGCGGGTCGGACCGGCCCCAGTCGGCGGCCGAGTTGACCAGCATCCGTTCGGTGCCGTACTTGCGCAGGATCTCCACCATCCGGGGCGGGGACATCTTGGTGTCCGGGTAGATGGAGAAGCCGGCCCAGCAGCCGGAGTCGCGTACCTGCTCGACGGTGACCTCGTTCAGGTGGTCGATCACCACCCGACCGGGGTCGATGCCGGACTCGACCACCACGGCGATGCTCCGGGCGGTGCCACGCGCCTTGTCCCGGTGCGGGGTGTGCACCAGCGCCGGCAGGTCGTACGCGACCGCCAGGGCGAGTTGGGCGGCGAAGACCTCGTCCTCGGCCGGGGTGGTGGAGTCGTACCCGATTTCGCCGACCGCCACCACGTTGTCCTTGTCGAGGTAGCGCGGCACCAGGTCCAGCACCTCACGGCAGCGCGGGTCGTTGGCTTCCTTCGGGTTCAGCGCGATGGTGGCGTAGTGCTTGATGCCGAACTGGCTGGCCCGGAACGGCTCCCAGCCGACGAGCGAGTCGAAGTAGTCGGCGAACGACCCGGCGCCGGTACGCGGCTGACCGAGCCAGAACGCCGGCTCGACCAGGGCCCGGACCCCGGCGGCGGCCATCCGCTCGTAGTCGTCGGTGGTCCGCGAGGTCATGTGGATGTGCGGGTCGAAGATGCGCATGTCACGCCTCTTTCGTGGTGAGTCGGAGCCGGTCGAGCAGGGCGGTGGCGTCGGCCGGGATGGAACGGCCGGCGGCGCGGCGTTCCTCGTCCAGCCCGGCGAGCATGATTTCCAGCTCGCCGTCGGCCCGCTCGTCGAGCCGGTCGACCACGGCCAGCGGCACCTCCATGAAGACGCACTTGAGCACCGCCTGACGCCAGGTGGCGGCGTCGAGGTGGCCGGCGTACGGGCCGAGGGCGGCGGCGACCAGTCGGGTGTCGTTGGTCCGGATCGCGTCGTGCAGCAGCGGTACGGCGGCGGCACCGATCGGCAGCCACGGCAGGGCCCGCAGCACCGCCCGTTTCTCGGCCGCGTCGCCGTACCGGTAGAGGGTTTCGACCTGGCCGACCACCCGGTCGGCCGGCAGCATGGTCAGCAGCAGCACCCGGGCCGCGTCGTCGGCGGTCCAGTCGGGCGCGGCCGGCAGTGGTGCCCGGCCGCAGCGCCGGCCGGCGGCGGCGAAGAGCCGCCCGACCGCGTCCGGTTCGTCTGCGACCCGCCGGACCGCCTGGTCCAGCCAGTCCGGTTCGGGTACGGCCGACAGCGCCGCCCGTAGTTCGTCGGGTTCCATTACGCCTCCCCTTCCAGACCGGCCGGTCGCGCCACGGTGGTGGCCGCGCCGACCGGCTCGATGGTTGCCCCGGCGTGCGCGCCGCCGCCTGCCGGCTCCGCGGAGTCCCGTCCGGTGATCCGGCCGACCTGCTCCACGGCGACCCCGGCCTGCCAGGCGGCGGTGTGCAGGAAGTCGACCGAGCGGGACGCGACGGCCGGTGCCGCGTGCGAGTCGCGGGGCAGTTCGACCGCGACCAGGCCGGTGTAGCCGGCGTCGGCCAGGGCCCGCAGCACCGGCGGGAAGTCGATCTCGCCGGTGCCGAACTCCAGATGTTCGTGCACGTCCCGGCGCATGTCGTCGATCTGCACGTTGACCAGATGCGCGGCCACCTCGGCGACGCAGTCGGGCACCGGCAGCGGCTCCAGGCACCGGCAGTGTCCGATGTCGAGGGTGATGCCGAAGCCGGGCGGTGCGCCGAGCGCCTGCCGCAGCCGCCACCAGGCGGCGATGTCCGGCACCAGCATGCCCGGCTCCGGTTCGAAGCCGAGGGTGACGCCGGCCGCGTCGGCCACATCGACCACCTCGGCGCAGCCGGCGACGAGCCGGTCCCAGGCGCTGGTCTCGTCCACGGCGCTCGGGCGTACCCCGGCCCAGAACGAGACCGCCTCGGCGCCGAGGTCGGCGCCGACCGCGACCGCCCGGCGCAGGAACTCGATCCGCAGCGCCGGGTCGTCGTCCAGCAGGGTCGGGGCGTGCTTGCGCCACGGGTCGAGCAGGTAGCGGGCCCCGGTCTCGATCACCAGCCCCAGGTCCAGTTCGGCGAGCCGGTTGCCGAGTGCCGCCACCCGGGCCGCCAGCGCGGGCGCGAACGGGTCCAGGTGGTCGTGGTCGAGGGTCAGCGCCACCCCCTGGTAGCCCAGGTCGGCGATGACCCGCAGGGCGTCGTCGAGCCGGTGGTTGGCGAAGCCGTTGGTGCCGTAGCCGAACCGCAGGCCGGTCATCGTCGGCTCCCCCGTCGTACCGGAGCGGCCGACCGCCACCTTGCGGCGGTGCTCATGTCGGGGACAGCTTCCGGGCCAGCCGGCGGCCGAGCGGTGCCGCCGCGGCGACCGCCATCCCGAGCATCCCGGCGCCGGTCCGGGCGACCAGGGCGCCCTGGAGCGCCGGCAGGCCCATGATGCCGGCGCCGACGGCGGCGCGTACCCGGTCGGCGGCCGGGTCGGCGGCGACCCGGGCCTGCGCGGTGCCGTACTGGCCGACGTACCAGGCGGTCAGCGCGGCCGGGATCCAGCCGCGCCAGCCGGTGCGGCGGGGGCCGGCGACGGCGGCGGCGGCCACCGCGGCGGTCCCGGCCAAGGTCAACTTCGGCAGGGTACGGTCGGCGCCGCTGACCTCGCGGCGGGACAGCTCGGTCACCGTGTACGTGTGCGCGGCCACCGTCACCGCCGCCGGCAGGGCCCGCAGTGGCCTTTTGCCGCCGGTCGCGCCGAGCAGCACGTCCAGCCCCCGGCAGGCGGCCATCACGGCCGGACCGGCGGCGGTGTTCTTGGCCTTCACGTCGTACGCCCAGATCGCGCCGGCCAGCGGCACCGCCACGGCGAGCGCCCGGCGCCCACCGGTGAGACCGGCGACGGCGAGGCCGGCGGCGGTCAGGCCGGCGGAGACGCCGAGCGCGGTGCCGGGTGAGATCCGGCCGCTGGGGATCGGCCGCTCGGGTCGTTCGATCGCGTCGAGTTCGCGGTCAGCCCAGTCGTTGGCGGCCATCCCGGCCCAGTAGAGCAGCACCGAGGCGCCGGCCAGCCCCGGCACCCGCCGGCCCAGCGCACCGGCCGCGGCGGCACCGGCCACCACGTCGCCGGGTACGGAGAGCGCGGCCGGTGCCCGGACCAGCTCGGCGAAGTCACCCAGGGAGGGCATGTTCGCGCACCTCAGCCCTGCGCCGCGTCGGACGGCTCGGCCTCGGCGGGCACGGACGGTCCGGCCGCGTCGGCGTCGAGCTGGCGGACGAAGGCGCACAGGGTGGCCCACTGCTCGGGCAGCGAGTGCGAGCCCTCGCCGAGTGGGTCCTTGAAGAAGAACGCCAGCTCACCGAGGGGTCCGCCGCGCCCGGTCCGGTGTGCGGTGGCGGTCAGCCGGGCCAGGTCCAGCACCAGCGGCGCGGCGAGTGCCGAGTCGCACCCGTGCCAGGTGAACTCCATCCGCATCGCGGTGCCGAGGAAGCCGGAGAAGGTGATCAGGTCCCAGGCGGTCTTGAAGTCGCCGATGTCGTCGACGTACTCGATTCGGGTGTTGCCCTGCGGCACGTAGCCGAGGGTTTCGCCGAGCACCCGCTGCTTGCTGGCGGCCTTGGCGGCGTTCGCGGCTGGTTCGGCCAGGTTCGCGCCGTCGCCGCCGCCGAGCAGGTTGACACCGGACCAGGTACGCACCTTCAGGTTGCGCAGCGCGAACATCGGTGCCAGCACCGACTTGACCAGCGTCTCGCCGGTCTTGCCGTCGTGTCCGGCGTACGGCAGGTTCTCGCGCTCGGCGAGTTCGGCCAGGGCCGGCAGCCGGGCACCGGTCGACGGGGTGAAGTCCACGAAGGAGCAGCCGGCGGTGAACGCCGCGTACGCGTACGCGGAGCTGTTCGGCAGCACGGTCGCCTCGGTGGCCAGCGCGTGTTCGAGCGCGGCCAGGGTGGCGTGTGCGGGGTTCGGTGGCGGGGCGGGTTCGGTGGCGGAGACGTTCACCAGCACCACCCGGTCGAGGTTGTTGCGTTGTTTGAAGTTGGTGAGGTCGGCGACCAGGGCGGCGATGACGTCGGCCTGCCGGTCGGCGGTGGGGACGGGGCGGATTTCGCGTTCGACCGCGGCCAGCTCGTCGGGGAGTGCGGTCACCAGCCGGGCCGGCAGTACGCCGGCGGCGGCGAGCGCCTCCGCTTTTTTCACCACCGGGGTGGGGACGAGGTCGTGGCCGCCGAAGACGAGATCGGCGTAGCCCGGTAGGGCCGGGCTGCGCAGTTGGGGCAGTTCGGTGACGCAGCCGGTCGGCTCGACGAGCCCGGCTCGCAGGGCCAAAGCCCCGACCACGCTGGTGACGGCGACCGAGCCGCGTGCGCCCACCAGCCAGATTCCCGTACGCATGTTGTGCTCCTTCCTCGCGCGGGGAACTGCTCGGCGGCATCCGTGGGGGTTGTACGGATCCACCGGTGTAGATACTGGCGTGCTGGAAAGTCAACGGCGTGGTGGAAGAGCACCCCGCCCGCCCGACCTGGTCGGATTACGTTCCTCGCACAGCGCCGGAGTCGGCGGCAACGGCGTTGTTCGTGGAACCCGGCAGGTACGGGCGGACGGGGCTGGCAGGCAAGGTCGGTCGGCGTCGCGACCTTGCCTCCCCCGCGTCGTGCCGGCTGGTGCGGCGGCGATTTCGCAGCGCCGCGCCAGCCGGAGTCCTTCCCTGATTGAGTTGTCATCGGATGCGGTCCGGGACGGGGGCCCCGGGCCGTACCCGCGGCTACGGCGTAGCCATCGGGAATGTCGTCCGGTTCGTTCGTTCGTGCGCCCCGGGGGTCGGGGCGGGTGGTGGTGGTTGGACAGCCCCGGGGGTCGGGGCCGTGGGCGGTGGATCGGCGACCCCGGGGGTCGGGGCCGGTGGTGCTACTGGGCGTCCGGTACGACCGGGGAATCCCGGTCCGGCCGTACCGGACGACCGCGTTACTTCCGTACGCCGCCGTGGTCCTGGCGGACCGTGACGCGTACGCCCTCCGGGTGACCCTGCTCCGGCCGCGGGGCGCAACCGCGACCGGACCCTCGCTGATCGATCCGGAAAGCTGGTCGGGTGGTGGTGTTGGCGCACCACCACGGATGGATGTTGACGGGTGTCGGGTGGTGCCGGGTCAGGCGGCGACCGTGACGAGCGCGGGCTCGACCTCGGTCCACGACGAGCCCAGCTCCGCCGAGCGCACCACCGCGTCCAGCACGAGCTGGACCTGGAGGGCGTCGGCGAACGACGGGGTCGGATCGTTCCCGGTGGCGATGGCCTCCAGGAAGTCGCGCATCTCGTGCGTGAACGAGTGCTCGTACCCGATGATGTGTCCCGGCGGCCACCACGCGGACATGTACGGGTGGTCGCCCTCGGTCACCAGGATCCGGTTGAAGCCCTGCTCGGCGGTTGGCCCGCTGGCCTCGTAGAACTCCAGTTCGTTGAGGCGTTCGAGGTCGAACACCACCGTGCCGAGCGATCCGTTGATCTCGACCCGCAGCGCGTTCTTGCGCCCGGTCGCGAACCGGCTCGCCTCGTACGTGGCCAGGGCCCCGCCGTCGAGCCGCGCCACGAAGACGGCGGCGTCGTCGACGGTCACCTCTCCGGTGGCGACGGCTTCGACGGATCCGTTACCGGTGGAGGCGGCCAACCCGCTGGACTCCGCCGGCAACGGCCGCTCCTTGACGAACGTCTCGGTGATCGCGCTGACCCCGGTGATCCGTTGTCCGGTCACGTACTGGGTCAGGTCGATGATGTGCGCGCCGATGTCACCCAGCGCCCCGGAACCCGCCCTGTCCCGCTGCAACCGCCAGACCAGCGGGAACTGCGGGTCAACAATCCAGTCCTGAAGGTAGACCGCACGTACGTGCCGGATGACGCCGAGCCGGCCGGATTCGACCAGCTTCCGCATGAGGGTGACCGCGGGGACCCGGCGGTAGTTGAACCCGCACATGGACCGTACGCCCACCGCCTGTGCCTTGGCCGCGGCGGCGACCATCGCACGAGCCTCGTCGACGGTGTTGGCCAGCGGCTTCTCGCACAGTACGTGCTTGCCCGCCGCCAACGCCGCGATCGTGATCTCGGCGTGGCTGTCGCCCGGGGTGCAGACGTCGATCACGTCGATGTCGTCCCGGTTGATCAGGTCACGCCAGTCGGTGGTGTACCCGTCCCAGCCGAGCCGATCGGCGGCCGTGGCCACCTTCGACTCGTCCCGGCCGCAGATCAGGGCCATCCGGGCTCGTGTCGGCAGGTCGAACACGCGGTTCACGGTGCGCCACGCCTGTGAGTGCGCGGCGCCCATGAACGCGTAGCCGACCATGCCGACCCGCAGCTCGCTATCTACAGTGGACAAGGTGGGCCTCCCCTTAGATCAGAACCCGAGCTTGCTGTAAGTGCTCGCGTTCTCCTTGGTGATGGTCTCCGAAGTGAGAGTGATCTCCTTCGGGACCTGCAACTCGACCAGGTCGGACATGCCCTTGCCCTGTCCGATCAGGCGAGCCAGCGTGATCGCCGAGGATGCCATCGAGGGGCTGTAGGTGACGGTCGCCTTCAGCACGCCGCTGTCGGCCGCGATCGCGTCGATCGCCGCCTTGGAGCCGGCGCCGCCGACCATGAAGAACTCCTTGCGCCCGGCCTGCGTGATCGCGGCGAGCACCCCGATGCCCTGGTCGTCGTCGTGGTTCCAGATCGCGTCGATCTTCGGCTGCGCCTGGAGCAGCTGCGACGCCGCCTTCTGGCCGCTGTCCGCGGTGAACTCGGCCGGGATCCGGCTGGCCACGGTGAAGCCGAAGGTGGCGAGCTCGGCCTTGAAGCCGGCCGAGCGCTCCTGGGTCAGCTCCAGCGAGTCGATACCCGGAATCTCGGCGATGATCGGGTTTGCGATGCCCTTGGCCTTCATCTGCTCGCCGATGTACTTGCCGGCGGAGACGCCCATGCCGTAGTTGTCGCCCTTGATCTGCAACCGGTAGGCCAGCGCGTCCGGGAACGCCCGGTCCAGGTTGACCACCGGGATGCCGGCCTTCATGGCCTCCAGGCCGAAGGCGTTGAGCTCCTTGCCGTCGTGCGGGAGCAGGACGATGACGTCCGGCTTCTGCCCGATCAGCGCGCGGAGCGCGGCGAGCTGTGCCGGGGCGTCGGCGCCGGCCTCGACCGTCTTGAAGGTGACGTCCGAGTAGAGCGCCGCCTGGGCCTTGGCGTTGTTGGTGATCGCGGCCATCCAGCCGTGGTCGGCGGCCGGGGCGGAGAAGCCGATGGTGACCGGCTTGCCCGGTGCGGCGGCGGACGCGTCGGCGACCTTGGTCTGGCCCTCCGGCGCGGAAGCCTCGTTACTGGTGCAGGCGGTGAGCAGGGCACCGGCGCCGAGCGCGGCCCCGCCGAACATCAGCCGGCGGCGCGACAGGTCGCGCGCTTGCTGGGTCATAACGACCTCCTGTTTTCTTTGAAAGGGTGGGGTGTGCGGATATGTTGGGTCCGGCGAGCGCCCGGTTGCGGCGTCACCTGGAGGGTTGCGGTGCCTCAGGTCGTGGTGACCTTGTTCCGCGCGAAGAACTGGGTGATCGTCTGGAACCGGAATTGCTGGATCAGTACGGCGACGACGATGATCCCGCCCTTGACCATGTTCTGGACCTCGACCGGGAGGTTGTTGATCGCGAACAGGTTGGTGATCGTGGCGAAGATGATCACGCCGAGCAGGGAGCCGACGATCGTGCCCCGACCCCCGCTGAGCAGCGTGCCGCCGATGATCGCGGCGGCGATCGCGTCGAGTTCGTAAAGGTTGCCCATGGCCGCCTGGGCCGAGTTGGCCTGAGCGGTCAGCATGATCGCGGCGATGCCGCAGCAGAGGCCGGAGAGCCCGTAGAGCATGAGGGTGTGCCACTTGACGTTGATTCCGGCGAGCCGGGCCGCCTCGGGGTTCCCGCCGACCGCGACCGTACGGCGACCGAAGGTGGTGCGGTTGAGCAGCACCCAGCCGACGATCACCACCCCGGCGAAGATGTAGACCAGGATCGGGATGCCGAGCAGCTTCTCACCGGCGATCCCGTTGATGGTGGCGTTGCCGGAGACCTGGGTCTGCTTGCCGGAGATCTGGGCGGCGAGCCCTCGGGCGGCGACCAGCATCGCCAGGGTGGCGATGAACGACACCAGCTTGCCGTACGAGATCAGCACGCCGTTCACCAGACCGACGATCGTACCGACGATGATCGCGGTGAAGATCATGCCGACGGCGCCGTAGCTCTGGGTGGCGACCGTGGTGGCCCACACCCCGGCCAGCGCGACGATCGCGCCCGCCGACAGGTCGATACCGCCGCCGATGATCACGAAGGTCATCCCGACGGTGACCACACCGACGACGGAGGCGAGCTGGAGGATCGACAGGACGTTGTTCCACACCCAGGTCGAGTTGCCGTACAGGTCGGGCTGGGTGACCGCGCCGATGATGATCAGCAGCGCCAGTACGCCCACCAGGCCCAGGTTCCGGGTGATCGACTCGCCCAGGTCGCCACGCCACTTGCCACCCTTGGCCGGGGGCGTGGCGCCGCCGTGCTGCGGGGTCTCGGCCACCGCGGTCGCGGTCGCGTCACTCATGCTGGCGCACCTTCCATCAGCGACCCCGACATGACGAGGTCGAGCACAGTGTCTTCGTCAAGCTCGCCGGCCGGCGCTTCGCGCACGACCCGCCCCTCCCGCATGACCAGCACGCGGTCGGCCAGGCCGAGCACCTCGGGCACCTCGCTGGAGACCAGCAGCACACCCACCCCGCGCTCGGCGAGGGCACGGATCACCTGGTACAGCTCGGCGCGGGCGCCGACGTCGACCCCCCGGGTCGGCTCGTCCAGCAGCAGCAGCTTGGTGTCGCCGAGCAGCCAGCGACCGACCACCACCTTCTGCTGGTTACCGCCGGAGAGGGTGCGTACGGCTCGGCGTACGTCACGCGGGCGCAGTTCCAGTGAGTCGGCGATCTGCTCCGCCTCGGCGCGTTCCTTGCCCGCGTTGGTGAAGCCGAACGTGGCGTACCGGGCGAAGGTGGCCAGGGTGACGTTGCGGTAGATCGGCTCGCCGAGCAGTAGTGCCTGGCTCTTGCGCTCCTCCGGTGCCATTCCCATGCCGGCCTTCACGGCCGCGCCCACGCTGCCCGGACGCAGGTTCCGCCCGTTCATGGTGACGGTGCCGAACTGTGCCCGACGGGCGCCGTAGATGCATTCGAGCAGCTCCGAGCGGCCGGATCCGACCAGCCCGGCGATGCCGACGATCTCACCGGCGCGAACGTTGAGCGACACGTCGGCGAACTCGCCCTCGCGGCAGAGCCCGTCGACCTTGAGCAGCTCGTCGGTATCGGTCGCCGCGGCCCGCCGGTCGGGGAAGACGTACTCGATGTTGCGGCCGGTCATCCGGCTGACCAGGTCCTTGGTCGGGGTGGACCGGGCGGGCAGGTTCGCCGCCGTGGTCCGGCCGTCCTTGAGTACGGTGACCCGGTCGCCGATCTCGCGCAGCTCGTCCATCCGGTGCGAGATGTAGATGACCGCGATGCCCTGTGCGGTCAGTTCGCGGATGATCCGGAACAGGTTGCCGACCTCGTCGTGGGCCAGCACCGCGCTCGGCTCATCCATGATGATCAGCCGGGCGTCGTGCGAGAGCGCGCGGGCCATGCTGACGATCTGCTTGCCGGCGGCCGGCAGGGACCGGACCATCCGGCTCGACGGGATCTCGCCGTGGCCGAGCCGGCCGAGGATGCCGTTGGTCTGGCGTTCCATCCTGGCCCGGCGGACGAAGCCGAAGCTGCGCGGCTCGTGGCCGAGGAAGGCGTTCTCCGCCACCGACAGGTCGTCGACGAGGTCGAGTTCCTGGTAGATGGTGGCGATGCCGGCCTTCATCGCGGCCTGCGGGTTGGCGAAGTTGACCGGTTCGCCGAGCCATTCGACCTGCCCGGAGTCGGGCTGGTGCGCGCCGGACAGGATCTTGATCAGGGTGGACTTGCCGGCGCCGTTCTGGCCCAGCAGGCAGTGCACCTCGCCGGCCCGTACCTCCAGCTGCACGCCGTCGAGCGCGCGTACGCCGGGGAACGTCTTCACCACGTCGGTGAGCCGCAGAACGATATTGGATTGTGCGGATTCTGTCTGTTGTTCGGTGCTGACGTGCTCGCTCACAATGCCTCCCCGAAGGCGACGTCGCTGGCGAGTACCGCGGCGCCGGTGACCCCGGCCCGTGGGCCGAGTTCGGAAAGCACCACCGGCAGGTTGCCGGTGGCCAACGGCAGCGACCGCCGGTAGACCACGCTGCGAATTTCCGCGAGCAGGATGTGACCCAACTGGGCCAGCCCCCCTCCGATGACAATCATCGATGGATTGGCGAAGCTGACCAGGCCGGCGAGAACTCCGCCCACCCGGCGCCCGCCGTCACGAATGAGCCGGATGCAGGTCACGTCCCCCTCGACGGCGCCCTCGGCGACGTCCAGGGCGGTGACCGCACCGCTCGCCGCGAGCCGCTCGGCCAGCACCGGTGATGCGCCACTGCGAGCCGCGACCGTGGCGTCCTTTGCCATGGCGGCGCCGCTGAACAGCGCTTCCAGGCAGCCGACGTTGCCACATGAACACATCGGACCGTGCGAGTCGACCTGGATGTGGCCGATGTCGCCGGCACATCCGTCGGTGCCCCGGTAGACCTCGCCGGTCAGGTAGATCCCGCACCCGATGCCGGTGCCTATCTTGACAAAAAGGAAGTCGTCCACCGAGTGGGCGACCCCTCCGTGCCGTTCTCCGATCGCCATGATGTTGACGTCGTTGTCCACCACCGCGGGGCAGTTGTGCTCACGGGTGAGCAGTTCACGCACCGGGAAGCGGTCCCAGCCCGGCATGATCGGCGGGGACACCGGTACGCCGTCCCGGAAGCTCACCGGGCCGGGTACGCCGATGCCGACCGCGTCGAGCCGCTCGTACGCGCCCTCGACCTTGGCCTTGTGCAACAGTTCGTTCACCCGTTGCAGTATTACCTTGGGGCCGGACCGGATGTCGCTGGCCTCGGCGTACGCGATCACCGGTTCGAGGCGGCCGTTGACCACCTCGACGTCGATCGAGCTGGCGCCCAGGTCGACGGCGGCGAACCGCAGCGCGGGGTTCAGTTCCACCAGTGTGGACCGGCGTCCGCCCCGGCTGGCGGCGAGTCCCGCCTCGGCGACGTAGCCGGCGTTGACCAATCGGTCCAGCTCGGCGAGCAGCCGCGGCCGGGGCATTTCCAACCGGTCGGCGAGCTCGGCGCGCGAGACGGCTCCCTGGTCACGGAGCAGTCGCAGCAACCGGAGGTGGAGTGCTTCCGCCGTACGCACGTGGACTCACCTCCGGTCGGGTCTGTTCACATCGGCGCAACGTCGAGGTGTTGTGCCCGACACAGTAGGAGCCTTCCGGCGGCTCTGTCTAGAGCTTCAGGAGATCTGGAACGAACTTTTGTCTTCTCCAGCAAAAGCAGCGTCCTGATCAAGAAAACTCATTCGTTCGGCGGACGCGTGTCCCTGCGGAGTGTGCGATCGTCGCGGAGCTCCAGGTACGGCTCACGGTCCGCCGGGTAGCCGGCCGCGATCGCCCGTCCCCGCTCCAGTTCGGCGTTCAGTTCGGCGCCGATCAGGATCGCCACGTTGGTCAGCCAGAGCCAGACCAGGAAGACGACCACGGCGGCCAGGGTGCCGTACGTCTTGTTGTACGAGTCGAAGTTGACCACGTACAGGGCGAGTCCGCCGGAGGCGAGCAGCCAGACCACCACGGCGACCACCCCGCCCGGCGTGATCCAGCGGAAGCCGCCCTGCCGGGCGTTCGGCGACGCCCAGTAGAGGATCGCGAACATGAGGCTGACCAGCAGCAACAGCACCGGCCACTTGGCGATGTCCCAGGCCGTCACCGCCGCACCGCCGATCCCGAGCACGTCGCCGGCCACCTCCGCCAACCGACCGGTGAAGACCACTATCAGGGCGCTGGCCAGCAGCATCACCCCGATCACCGCGGTCACGCCGAGCCGGATCGGCAGGGTCTTCCAGATCGGCCGCCCCTCGGGCACGTCATAGATCGCGTTGGACGCGCGCATGAACGCGCCGATGTAGCCGGAGGCGGACCAGAAGGCGGTCAGCAGACCGAAGATGGCCGCCAGGCTGGCGGTTCCGCTGTTCTCGCGTACCTGCTTGATCGCGCCGTCGAGGATGTTGCGGATGTCCTTCTGCGGCACCACGTCCCGGATGGTTCCCTGCACGTCGTCGGTGGTCTGGGCGCCGAGCAGCCCGAGCAGGGAGACCAGCACCAGCACGCCGGGGAAGATGGAGAGCACGCTGTAGTAGGTCAGCGCCGCCGCCAGGTCGGTCAGGTTGTCCTTCCGGAACTCGCTGACCGTACGCCGCAGCGCCGCCCACCAGGAGGTGCCGGGGAGCCGGACCGGGCTCGACGGTCCCTCGTCCGGGGCCGGCGGACCGGAAGTCTCGTCCGGGGCCGGCGGTGGACCGGACGTCTGGTCCGAGGCCATGGCGGCCTCCCTCCTGTCTGCGGGCACGGTCACCACCTGATGCCCCACCGGCAGCCGGGGTAACCCACCTGGTCAGCTCACTTGTACAGCATCCGGCCCATCCGGCGGGAAGCGACCAGCAGGCCGACCAGGGTGGCGGCGAGAAGGTACAGCACGTCGACCATCCGCAGCCAGCCACCGCTGCCGGTGGTGATCCCCCTGATCAGGTCCACCGCCCGGTAGAGCGGGGTCAGCTCCACGATCCAGCGCAGCACCACCGGGTAACCCTGGGCCGGCACGAAGGTGCCGCTGAACAGGAACAGGGCGAACTGGGCCGACCCGATCAGGTCGAAGTCCTGCCAGCTGCGCATGAACGTGGACAGCGCCATGCCGAGCGCGCCGAAGGCGAAGCCGACCAGCACCGCGGCCGGGAAGGCGGCGAGCGCGCGTACCGGGCTGGCCAGGTCCATCGCGACCATGACGGCGAGGAACGCGGCCGAGTAGAGGGTGCCGCGCAGCATCGCCCAGCCCAGCTCGCCGAGCGCGATCTCGAACGGCCGTACGGGGGTGGCGAGGATCCCGTCGTACAGCTTCATGAACTTCATCTTGCCGAAGAAGTTGAAGGTGGTCTCCGACAGCGCGCCGCTCATCGCCGAGGAGGCGAGCATCGCCGGGGCGACGAACGCCGCGTACGTCACCACCTGGCCGCCGGGCAGGGTGAGGTCGCCGATCAGCGCGCCGACGCCGACGCCGATCGAGAGCAGGTAGAGCAGCGGCTCGAAGAAGCCGGAGACGAGCACCACCCAGTAGGCGGACTTGAGCGCGGCGACGTTGCGTTCGGCGACCGAGACCGATCGACGGGCTCCCTCGAAGCCGATCAACCGGGGCAGGAGGAGGCTGACCACGGGTATCCCTTTCCTAGATCACGAGCCGGCGGCGGAACGCGACCACGGCCAGCAGCCAGCCGCCGATCACCCAGGCGGCGAGGTAGAGCAGGTGCCCGGTGATCGACCACTGCGGCGCGATGCCGAGGGTCGCGGCCCGGCACAGGTCCACGCCGTGCCAGAGCGGTGAGACGTATGCCGCCCAGCGCAGCCCGACCGGCAGCGACTCGACCGGGAAGAAGACCCCGGCGAACAGCGTCATCGGGATGATCGCGAACCGGAACAGGATCGCCAGGTAGCTGTCGCTGCGGACCCAGGCGGCGTAGGCGAAGACGGGGGTGGCCACGGACAGCCCGATCAGCACCACCAGCGGCAGGGTGGCCAGCGCCCAGACCGAGTGCAGCGCGCCGAAGACCGCCGCCACCAGCAGGAACGCGGCACTGCTGGCGAGCACCCGGAACGCCACGAAGGCCACGTGTCCGCCCAGGATGTCGGGCACCCGCAGCGGCGCGGCGATCTGGGCGAAGTAGCTCTTGATCCAGTTGAAGCCGCTCAGCACCGGCCAGGTCGCCTCGCCGACCGCCACCTGGAGCGCGGTCGAGGCGATCAGGCCGGGCACGAGGAAGTCGAGGTAGTCGACGCCGTCGACGCCCTGCGTGACGTAGGCACCGACGCCGAGCCCGAAGCCGACCATGGTCAGCAGCGGCAGCACAAACGACGAGACCGCGCTGGACCGCCAGGTCCGCCGATAGTCGGCCAGGTGATATTCGAGTACGGCCAGCGCCGCCGCCGGCCCACTCGCTGGCCACCGCATCACGTCAGCCTCCGCACAGCTCGGCGGTACGACCCGGTCGTCGTACCGCCGGAACTGTACGGCCAGCCCCGGACATTTTCGCCGTGTTTATCGCGGCTCGGTGCCGGCCTCCGGCACGCCGGTGTAGAAGCCGGTCGTACGGGCGGCGGCCTCGGTCGCCTCGGCCGGGTCGGTGCCGGCCTCGATGCTCGCGTCGCGCCAGCGCTCGCTGCTGCGGGTGAAGAACTCCCGGCCCTCGTCGGAGGCGGACCACGCCTGCACCGCGCCCCGGTCCACGGGTGCGTCGCCGCCTGCCGCGAGGTACAGGCCGAGACCCATCAGGGCGCCGTCCCAGCCGACGCCGGTGGCGCCCGGACCGTACTGGCGCCACAGGTCGTCGTCGACGTGGGCGACGTGTTCCAGCTCGAACCGGGTGCCGCCGGTCGGCTCACTGTCCAGCCGGACCTCGATCCAGCTCACCTGGCCGCCGAACTCCCAGGTGGCGGCGAAGCCCTTGGGCGGGTCGCAGCGTTCGACGATGCCACCGGCGTTGCCTTCGAGCTGGTAGCGACCGCCGAGCCGCAGGTCACCGGTGACGGGCAGGAACCACCGGGCGATCCGCTCGGGCTTGGTGCAGGCGTCCCAGAGGTCTTCGAGGGTGGTGTCGTAGACCTGGCTGATGGTCTGTACGCGCGCCTCCCCCGCCTCCAGCACGCGCCTGCCGACCTGCCGTTGTACGGCGTTGATCTGCTGGTTCACATCGATCATGGGTCTTTCCTCTGCTCTGTCGGGTTGTCCGGGGACGGGTCCCCGCCGGTTGGCTGCGTCTCGGGTGGGTGCAGGCGGCGCTCCCGTTTGCCCCGGGCCACCTCGGTCGCGAGCGCGGCCAGGTGCGGGGTCCAGAACCGGCGGAAGCGGTCCAGCCACACGTCGACGTCCCGCAGGGGTTCGGAGTTCACCGCGTAGAGCCGGCGGGTGCCCTGTGGTCGTACGGTCGCGAAGCCGTGCTCGCGGAGCACCCGGAGGTGCTGCGAGACGGCCGGCTGGCTGATCCCGAACTCGTCGGAGATCACCGTGGTGATCGCACCGGAGGTCAGCTCGCCCTCGGCGAGCAGTTCGAGGATCCGCCGCCGCACCGGATCCCCGAGTACGTCGAACGCGTGCACGCGGCGAAGCTATCAGGCGTCGCTTATATAAGTCAAAGCTTAGTCATCTTCGTCGGACCTCTCGTCCCGCCGGATGAGGAGGATGTCGACGGCGATGGCTCCGGCGAGGGCGACGCTGGTGATCGCCGAGACGCCGATCGGGGGCAGCCTGAGCAGAACGGGCACCAGGCCACCGAGGATGCCCAGCCCGACCAGCCCCGGCCACGGCAGCCGTCGGAACACCGCCACGTGGAACATGAACCGGCCGACGAGGAAGAGTGCCGCGCCACCCACGATCAGCATCACCCATCGCTCGTCGGCCCCGGTCGTCGGCTCGGTGATCAGCACCTCGTTCCCGACGGCGGTGAGCAGCGCCCCCGCGAGCACCACCGCGTGGCAGAACGCGACCGACACCGCCATCCGGGGCCGGTTCTGGTCGAGGATGCCGCCGATCCGCAGACCCCCGGGGACCAGGTAACCGCGCCACAGCAGCACCACGGTGAGGAAGGAGAGCGCGAACGCGACGGTCGTCGCCGGACGGATCCCGGTGCTCGCGTAGGCCAGCCCGTTCACCAGGACGACCTCGCCCAGGGCGATGATGAAAACCTGCTGGTACCGCTCGGACAGGTGCTCGCCGACGTTGCGAAGATTCTCGTCCGGCACCTTCCCGAGCCACGGCGTCGGCCAGCCGAGCCAGGCGATTCCGTAGTCGATGCCGAGCGCGATCAACCACAGCACCACCCGCGCCGTACCCGGCACGAACGCGCCGACCAGCCAGGGCACGGCGGAGACGGCGAACCAGATCGCGACCAGCAGCGAACGGCGTTGCAGCGGGTGCCCACGCAGCAACGACAGCAGCAGGGCACCCCGGCCGAGATGCACGAAGACGTACGCGCCGGCGAAGATCAGCCCGTGCGGCCCGAACGCGGTCGGCACCGCGGCCGACATCACGAGGCCCACGAACATGACGCTGAGTACGAGTCCCCGGATCACCGGCTCGTTGGGGTTGTACCAGTCCGTCGACCAGGCGGTGGCGATCCAGATCCAGTAGATGCCGGCGAACAGGATCAGCGTCTGGAGCAGATTGATCCAGGAGAGGTTGTCGAACAGTCGCCGCGTCAGCAGGTTGAGCGCGAAAATGAAGGCCAGGTCGAAGAAGAGTTCGAGCGCGGACGCCTGGTGCGGATGCTCTCGCTTGCGGAACAGCCTCGCCGCCTGGTGACCCGCCACCAACCCGTCCGCCTCACCTCATCCACCGCCGATATTCGTACCACGCGGTGATGGACGGGTGGGGCGTTTCGGCCGGGCGCCAGGATGGCGGACGACCCTGGCGACGTGGCGCGGATCAGCGGCCGAACACGAGGTAGAACGCCAGGGCGAAATTGCTGGTCAGGACGATCGAGCCGACGACGATAAGCCATCGCTGCCAGGCCGCCCACCGACTCGTCTCCCCGGCGCGAATTTCATTCGCCTTCTCCATCAGGGCGGCGGCGACCGTGACCACGACCTTATCCCGTTCTTCGGCATCGCGCCGATCAGAGGTCACGTTGGCGCTGAACATCGTGACGTTCGCGCGCAACTCGTCGGTGAGGCTGCGCAACGCACCCGTCATCGAGTCGATCGAACCGTTTATCTTCCGGAAATGGTCATCATGACCCTGTAGACGCTGCTCGACCCGTCCCGCGATCATCCCACGGTTGTACGCCTCATCTTCACCCGACGAACCCGTCACCGTCATGTCTTCATCTGCGCTCGTCGGTACTGACCGTCCACGAACATCCTGCGCACGATCATCAGGGAACTCTCACTTCCGTTCATGCGGTCGAGCCGTTGACCATCTCACCTTCGACCGACGTCAATCAGGGCCTCATCTTCCCAGGTCAGAGGGCATTTAACTAGCGGGTAGCCGACTGTTCGCCGGCCGCATCACCGCCCCGCAGGAACGTCGCGGGCAACCGCGATCGGCGCGTGCGTGGGCCGAGTCGGGTATCCGTCCAATGCTGACGATCGATCGGACCGGGGCGGCTTCGTAACATGGCGGAGTGCGTACCCTGTTGCGATCTTTGCTCGTAGCCACGCTGCTGACGATGGCCGCCATCGGCGTCGCCCCCGGCGCGGCGAGCGCCGATCCGGTCAACATCTGTGGCAACCAGGCGGTGCCGGCCGGCTGGGTCGTCATTTCCGTGCGGACGAGTGCCGGTTGCGGCGGCGGCACCCTGAACCAGCGCACCATCAAGACGCCCGGCGCGATCGAGAACGTCTGCCTGAGTTCCGCCATTCCCTCCGGCTACGTCGTGGTGGCCCAGCAAACCAACAGCGTCTGTGGCGGCTCGCCCCTCAACCAACGAACCATCAAGATCCCCGGCGCGGTCGAATACGTCTGCCAGAGTTCGCCGATCCCGCCCGGCTATGTCGTCGTCTCCAGCCACACCAGCACAGTGTGCGGCGGCAGCCCACTCAACCAACGCCGGATCACCCGGGTCGGCTGAGCCCCCCATCGATCGAGACTCACCTCGCCCCGCCGATCTCGTCGACGATCTTGCACTTGTGGCGCCCGGATTGGGGCCCTCATCCGGATTTGTTCACCACCACAAGTGCAAGATCGTCGCGCCGCCTGGTGTGCGGTGCGGTCAGGTTGTCCGCCACCTCGACACAGTCACCGCCACTGGAGTTACTACGGGTGGACTTGCGCCAGTGGGCACCGGTCAGATCCATGGGTTCTATTTCCGGCTCGGGATCGAGCGACTGACACATCGACAGCCGTCATCCACTCTCACACTTGAACGCGGAGACAATCAGGGGTCGGAACGGCTCGGACCAGACAAACGGCCGGCGCCCGCCCTGCCCGGTTGAGGGACGGGGCAGGCGCCGACCGTAGGTCGAGAGTGGGTTACGGGCGGTGTGGGCCACTTCCGCGATCGGGCGGCGGCGGAGTTGGACGGGCTCATGCGGGAGCAGATCGATGCTCGTTTTCTCGGTTGGATCGCCGAGCCGTCGTTCCGGCGGCGGGGGCTTCGCTCGATCTGACGGTCGACGCGCGCCGAGCTGTCGGCGGGGCGGCGCCGACAGCAGGTCCGCGCGCGTGGATCATGCGGACGGAGTGAACTCGGGGCGGCGGGACCGCGTAGCCTGCGGCTGTGACCAGTAGCCGTAGTTATGGAGATCCGTCCGGCATTGCCCGTGGCCTGGACGTGGTCGGCGAGCGGTGGGGACTGCTGGTGGTGCGCGACCTGCTGCCCGGCCCGAAGCAGTTCCCCGACCTGCTCGCCGGCCTGCCCGGCATCAGCCCCAACGTGCTCAGCAAACGCCTCCGCGAACTGGTCGAGTTCGAGGTGGTCGAATACCGCGACCTCCCCGCCCCCGACTCCGTACGCCTGTACGAACTAACCCCCTGGGGCCACCAGCTAGCCCCCGTCCTCCGCGAACTCGACCGCTGGGGCCAACGAGCCCCCCTCCCCCCGCCAATCCCTCGTTGATCATGAAGTTAGCGCGGTTTTCGGGCGAAAATCGGTCGCTAACTTCATGATCAACGCCAGGTGGGGTGGGGTGGGGGTGGGGGTGGGGGTTAGTCGATGAGGGTGCGGCCGGTTAGGTGGAGGAAGACGTCTTCCAGGCTGCTGCGGCGGGCCAGGGAGCTGGATGGGAGTAGGGCGCGGTTGTGCACCTCGCTGAGGGCAGCGTCGCCGTTGTCGACGTAGAGCAGGATGCGGTCGGGTAGGACCTCGATGCGCTCGGCGATGCCGGACAGCTTGCCGGCGAACTCCTCCTGCGACCGGGTCGGGAAGCGCAGCTCCACCACCTCGCGGGTGGAGTAGCGCTCGATCAGCTCGCGGGGCGAGCCCTCGGCGACGATCTTGCCGCCGTCCATCACCACCAGGCGGTCGCAGAGCTGCTCGGCCTCGTCCATGTAATGGGTGGTGAGCACCAGCGTGACGCCCTGCTGCTTGAGCCGGAACAGCCGCTCCCAGACCAGGTGCCGGGCCTGCGGGTCGAGCCCGGTGGTCGGCTCGTCCAACAGCACTATCTCGGGCTCGTTGACCAGGGCACGGGCGATGGTGAGCCGGCGCTTCATACCGCCGGAGAGCGGCTCGACCTTGCTGTTGGCCCGCTCGGTGAGCTGGACGAAGTCGAGCAGCTCGACGGAACGCTCGCGGGCGACCCGGCGCGGGATGCCGAAGTAGCGGGCGTAGGTGGTGAGGTTCTCCCGCACGGTCAGCTCGGGATCGAGGTTGTCCGTCTGCGGGCAGACGCCGAGCCGGGCCCGGATCGCCGGGCCGTCGCGCAACGGGTCCATGCCGAGGATGCGCAACTCGCCGCCGCTGGGCGGGGAGACACAGCCGACCATGCGCATGGTCGAACTCTTGCCGGCGCCGTTGGGGCCGAGGAAGCCGAACGCCTCACCGCGCCGCACCTCCACGTCGATCCCATCGACGGCGGTAAAATCGCCGAACCGCTTGACCAGTCCGCGAGCTTGGATGAGAGGTTGTTCCGTGGCCACGGCGACGACCCTAGCCCGGCGGTACGACAGCTCCCACCGAGTTTCCAGCAGGTTACGAATGTCATTTTCATGAACGCGACTTTGTCGCTTGCGGAGAGAAAGTTTCCCGTCAGATGACCCTTTCTTTTTGACCTTGATCGCGGGTACGGTCCGCAACAGGAGATCGACCCGCTCGGAATCCCGGACCCTGTTGGCGCAGGGTCTCCCCCGGCCCTGTTGGCGCAGGGTCCCAGGCTCTGGTGGCACAGAGCCCCGGGTCGGCTCCGCACTTCGGCGAATCGGCGCACGCCAGCACCACACCTGCCCACCGAGAGCTGAAAGGGAAGCCAACCATGGCCTCACCAGACACCACCATCCCCGCCTGGAGCCGCCGAGGGTTCCTCGGCCTGTCCGCCTGCGCCGCCGCCAGCGCGATCACCGTCGCCGGCCCGTTCAGCGGGATGGCCCAGGCCGCCGACGGCGGCGAGGTACGCGACAGCCAGGGCCACCGGCTGCCGGTCGGCAAGATCGGCATCCAGCTCTACTCGGTCCGCAGCGACCCGGCGCCGTTCGCCGACAAGCTGCCGAAGCTGGCCCAGCTCGGCTTCAAGGAGATCGAGTTCGCCGGCTACGGCACCAACCCGACCGACGCCGACATCCTGGCCATCCGCAAGCTGCTGAACGACAACGGCCTCAAGGCCGTCGGCTCGCACGTCGGCTTCGGCTCGTTCCAGACCGACCTGACCCGGCAGCTCGACATCGCCGAGATGCTCGGCATGAAGTTCGTCGGCACCGCGAACGCGCCGACCGGCAGCCGGTACAAGAACGACTGGCGGGCCGCGGCCGACGCTTACAACGCCGTCGGTGGGGCCGCGAAGGCCCGTGGGCTGAAGTTCTACCAGCACAACCACGACGGGGAGTACAACTTCCTGCTCGACACCGGGCCGCTGGACGCCAACGGCAAGCCGACCCGCTCCACCGGACAGCGCGGCCTGGAGTACTTCTTCGGCCTCACCGACCCGGAGCTGGTCTACTTCGAGATGGACATCTACTGGGCGTACCAGGCCCAGGTACGGTTCAAGACCTACGTGGACGAGTTCGGCGCCACCCGGCGGGACAACTTCGACCCGATCAAGACGATCGCCCAGAAGCAGGACCGGTTCCCGCTGTTCCACGTCAAGGACGGCCTGCTCAACGCCGAGGGCACCAGCCTCTCGATGACCGAGTTCGGCGTACCGGGCGGGTACGTGCCGTTCGAGGACTTCTTCAAGAGCCTGAAGTCGCTCGACGCGCACCACTACATCTGGGAGCAGGACAACGCCGGCTCGACCCCGGTCGAGCAGGGCGGCGTCTGGGGCGCCACCGAGCGCAGCGTGAACGCCATCAAGGCGACCCGCTTCTGAGTTCGATGGCGATCCGCGCACGGGTCGCCGGGTCCGTCGGCCGGGGAGTCCGCTCCCCGGTCGGCGGGCCGCTTCGTTTTTCGCGGGCGGTGAGCGCTCAGTCGGGCAGGGCGCCCGGATCGCCGGTGTCGCGGGCTCCGGCCACCATCGCGGCGGTCTGCTCCAGCACCGACGGCTCGTCGGTCGACGTACCGACGTCGTAGCGGACCGTCCAGCGCAGACCGTCGACACCGCTGACCCGCCGGGCGGCCACGCGTACCCCACCGCCGGCCGCCAGTCTGTGGTGCGCAGTGTACGACACCGAGGAGGTCACCCGCGCGCGTACCTGGTGCGGCACGTCTCCCGGCTCCAACAGCAGGTACGTCTCCACCGGCAGGTCGGCCACCACCAGGTAACCGTCCCGCTCGGCGATCGTCTCGGCCGGTGTGACCGCGAGTTCGCGCCCGGACCAGACCGCCTTGTTGACGTCGTGCCAGCCCAGCCGGTGCGCCCGACCCGGCAGCCAGAGCCCCCGGTTGGTCACCACCACGACGCCGTCGCCGTTGGACGTGGCCGCCCAGGAGAGCATCCGCTCGTCCCGCTCCAGCGGCGGACGCTTGTCCGCCGCCAGCTTCGGCTTCCGGTTGAACAGACCCACCTCAGAAACCTCCCGCAGCCTGCTCGCGCAACGCCCGCGCGTGCTGCTCCAACGAGAGCAGCTCACCGAAGAGCGCGAAATACTCGTCCTTGTTGGCCACCGGATTGATCCGCTGCACCTTCGACTTCAGGTCCCGGATCCGAGTGGTGACCGACGCCCACTCCAACCGGGCCAGCGTGATCGAGACGTAACGCGGGTCCGGCTCGCCGTCGATCCGCAGCGGCTCCACCGCCAACTCACCGACCAGTGCCCGCCCGCCGAGGTCGGTGCAGGCGTCCCGTACCCGTTCGATCCAGACCGCGCCGCTGGCCGCGCTCGCCGCGCCGCCGGCCTCGGTGATCGCCTCCCGGACGCCGTGGTGCATCGGGTGCAGGTAGACCTCGGGGCCGAGCGCGTCGAACATCGGCCCGGCCAGCACCGGCTCCTGGAGGGCCAGCTTCAACGCCTCCCGCTCCACCATCACCTGCGGGTTGTCCACCGCGGGCGGGGCGGGGCGGGTCGGGGCCGGGGCCGTACCGCCGGGGGTCGGCTTGGTCGGCGCGGCGGCGGCGTTGAGCACGGCCCGCTGCACCGGCTCGATCTCCATCCCGAGGTCACCGGCGAGCTTGCGGACGTACTCCGGGCGTTTTTCCCGGTCTTTCAGCTTCGCGACCAGCGGCGCCGCCTGGCGCATCGCCTCCACCCGGCCGTCGACGGTGTCCAGGTCGAACCGGTTGAGCACGTGCCGCAGCGCGAAGTCGACAAGCGGTTCGCGGCGGGCGATCAGGTCGCGGACGGCCATGTCACCCTTTGCCAGGCGCAGGTCGCACGGGTCCATGTTGTCGGGGCTGACGGCGATGAACGTACGCCCGACGAAGCGCTGGTCGTCCTCAAACGCGCGCAGCGCCGCCTTCTGCCCGGCGGCGTCCCCGTCGAAGGTGAAGATGATCTCACCGGCCACCGCGTCGGTGTCCAGCAGCAGCCGCCGCAGTACGCCGATGTGGTCCGCCCCGAAGGCCGTGCCGCAGGTCGCCACCGCCGTCGGTACGCCCGCCATGTGACAGGCCATCACGTCGGTGTAACCCTCGACGATCACCGCCCGCCCCTGCTTGGCGATCTCCCGTTTGGCCTGGTCGATGCCGTAGAGCACGTGCGACTTCTTGTAGATCGGCGTCTCGGGGGTGTTGAGGTATTTCGGGCCGTCGTCGTCGTCGAACAGCTTGCGCGCGCCGAAGCCGATCACGTCCCCGGTCAGCTCCCGGATCGGCCAGAGCAGCCGGCGCCGGAACCGGTCGATCAACGAACCGGAGCGCGACTCACGGGCCAGCCCGGCGGTGATCATCTCCTGCGCGCTGAAGCCGCGCTGCCGCAGGTGCTTGGTGAGCAGGTCCCAGCCGTCGGGGGCGAAGCCGCAGCCGTAGCGCTCGGCGGCGGCCCGGTCGAAGCCGCGCTGGGCCAGGAACTCGCGGGCCGGGCGGGCCCCGGCGGCACCGAGCTGCCCGGCGTAGAACTCGACCGCGGCGGCGTGCGCGGCAACCAGCCGCTGCTTCTGGCCCTGCTGCTGGCGTACGGGTGCGGGCCCGGCCTCGGTGTAGCGCAACTGGATTCCGGCCCGGCCGGCGAGCCGCTCGACCGACTCCAGGAACGACAGGTGCTCGGCGTCCATCAGGAACTTGATCGCGTCGCCACCGGCGCCGCAGCCGTGGCAGAAGTAGACGTTGCGCGCGGGCGACACGGTGAACGACGGCGTCTTCTCGTCGTGGAACGGGCAGAGGCCCTTGAGGTTGCCGCCACCGGCCGACCTGAGCGTCACCGTCTCGGAGATCACGTCCGAGATCGAGGTGCGCTCACGGACCAACGTGATGTCCTCGTCCCTGATCCGCCCCGCCATTCGCGCCACCCCCTCAGCGGTACATCCTGCCCTGTCGCACCGATCCGGCCCGCTTCGGGTGGCATCGGGGACGCCCGTCCGCCGCCGGGTCGGGGCTGTGGGGGTGAATCAGCCGGACCACCCATCAAGGGATCAATAGCATGGCATCGTCATAACCATGCGCATTCTGCTCACCAGTGCAAGCGGATACCTCGGCTCCGCCGTACTGCCCGCGCTGCTACTCGATGGGCACGAGGTGACCGCTATCGTCCGCAGCGACGACGCGGTCGCCACCGTCACCGCCGCCGGCGCCGCCGCCGTACGTGGCGACGTCACCGACAGCGCCCTGCTCAGCCAGTCCGCCCGCGAGTCCGACGGGGTGATCCACCTGGTCACGCCGGGCGGGCAGATCAGTGACGCGCTGGACAACTCGGTGGTCGACGGCGTCCTGGTCGGGCTGGCAGGCAGCGGCAAGTTCTACATCCACAGCGGTGGCATCTGGGTGCACGGCAACACCAACGGCGTCGCCGACGAGGGCTCGCCGTTCGACCCGCCGGAGGTCACCGCCTGGCGGCCGGCGATCTTCGACCGGGTACGCAACGCCAGCGGCATCCGCACCGTGATCATCTCCCCCGGTGTGGTCTACGGCCACGGCTCCGGCCTGCCCCGGATGATCGTCGACGGGCCGCAGTCGTCGGATCCCGAACCGGCCCTGCTCTTCCCCGGCACCGGTGACCAGCACTGGACCGGGATCCACATCGACGACGTGGCCACCCTGTACGCGGCAGCGGTCCAACGGGCCAAGCCGGGCTCGTACTACCTGGCGGTCAACGGCGTGAACCCGACCATGCGCGAGATCGCCACCGCCGCCAGCCGGACCCTCGGGCTGAACGGGCGGATCGCCCCCGAACCGCCGGAGGAGACCCGCCGTCGGCTGGGACCGCTGGCCGAGGCGTTCGGCCTCGACCAGCAGGCCACCGGTGACCTGGCCCGCGCCGAGCTCGGCTGGAAGCCGATCGGCCCGTCCCTGCTCGACGAGATCGAGACCGGCTCGTACGCGCGCCGGATCTGACCGGGCGGAGACCCGGTGCGCTGGTGGAACCTGGCGAAGGTGCGCCGCCGGGGCATCGGCTGGCTCCGGCTCGGCCTGCACGAGTCCGAACTCCCGCTCGACCAGGACGAACGGCACGCCACCTGGCTCGAACTCTTCTTCGACCTGGTCTTCGTGCTCGCCCTGGCCACCGTGCAGAACCGGCTGGACTCGCCGACCCCGCACCTCGGCGACCTCGGCGCCACCTTCGGCCTCTACGCGGTGGTCTGGCTGGCCTGGATCGGGCAGGCGTTCTACGACACCCGGTTCGACCCGGACGACATCCTGCACCGGCTCGCCGTACTGATCGGCATGGTCGGCGCCGGGGCGATGGCGATCGGCGCCGGCAGTGCCCCGCACACGCTGCTGCTGCCAGTCGGCTACATCGTCGTACGCTGCATGCTGATCGGGCTCTACCTGCGGGTACGCAACAGTGGTCCGGTCACCCACCGGCTCACCACGGTCTACCTGATCGGCTTCGGTGCCGGCGTACTGGTCTGGATCGCCTCGCTGGGCGTACCCGAGCACCTGCGTCCGGTGCTGTGGGCGCTCGCCCTCGCGATCGAGTTCGTCACCCCGTGGCTGAACCGGTCCCACGCCGCCACGATTCCGGTCGACACCTCGCACCTGCCGGAACGGATCGGCCAGTTCACCATCATCCTGCTCGGCACCACCCTGACCGACCTGCGGGACGCGATCGCCCCGCGCCCGGAGGTCGACGTGGTGGTGGCCGCCGGCATCGCGCTGATCATCCCGGCGGCGGTGTGGTGGGTCTACACCACGTTCGTGACCACCGGCCTGGCCCTGCCCCGGCTCAACGCCGGACTCGCCTACTCGTACGTGCACTCGATCCTCGGCGCCGCGCTGCTGCTGCTCGGCTGGGCACTGGGCGAGGTCGTCGGGCAGGTCAGCGTGCACGCCCACGCACTGCCGCACCGGCTGCGCTGGCTGCTCGCGCTGGGCCTGGTCACCTGGATGCTCTGCGGGCTCTGCCTCCAGTGGGTCTCGCTGGGCTACATTCCGCGCTCGCGGGCGATCATCGGGGTGTGCGGCGTCGCCCCGGTCGGTCTGATCGCGTTCCTGGTGAGTGACCCGATGACCCTGCTCACCCTGCTCGCCCTGCTGATGATCGGGTACGCGATCGCGGTCAGCCGGCACATCGTGCACCTGAACAATTCGCGCACCGCCGACCCGGCGTGACCGGTCAGCGGATCTCGCGGGCCTCCTGCTCCTCGATCTGGCGGTTCCACTCCGGTTTGACGGCCCGCCAGCCCTCGTCGTCCGTACCGAGCCGCCAGTAGCCGGAGATGGAGAGCCGGTCGCGGCTCAGCTCGCGCTCGACCCGGAGCAGGTGCCGGAGTTCCTTCACGAAGGCGGCCTCGCCGTGCACGAACGCGTGCGGCGTACCGGTGGGCAGGTCGGCCGCGCGGACGGCGGCGACCAGGGCTTCGCCGACGGCGCCGGCGCCCCGGTGCAGCCAGACGATCTCGGCGTCCGCGTCGGTGGCCAGCTTCTGCTCCTCCTGCGCCCCGGCGACCTCCACGAAGACCCGGACGGTGGCGTCCACCGGCAGCCGTTCCAGGGTGGCGGCGATGGCCGGCAGGGCGCTCTCGTCGCCGACCAGCAGGTGCCAGTCGGCGTCCGGGTCCGGGGCGTAGCCGCCACCGGGGCCCAGGAACATCACCGGGTCGCCGGTGCGGGCGCGGGCCGCCCACGGCCCGGCCAGCCCCTCGTCGCCGTGGTAGACGAAGTCGATGGTCAGTTCCGCCGCCGCCGGATCGAAGGCCCGCACGGTGTACGAGCGCAGCCGTGGCCACTGCTCCGCCGGCAGGTCGCGGCGGACCGTCTCCAGGTCGAACGGCACCGGATAGTCGACGTCCGGCCGGGGAAAGAGCAGCTTGACGTAGTGGTCGGTACACCGGCCGAGGTCGAGCCCGGCCAGCTCCGGCCCGCCGAGCACGACCCGGATCATGTGCGGCGTGAGTCGCTCGGTGCGGCTCACGGTAGCGTGGGTGACCTGCGCACGCGCTCTACGGTCCGTCATGAGGTTAGGTTAACCTAAGTTCCTCCGGCGTGCCGGCCCGAGCCCCGATCGAGGCGCGGGTCACGTCGGACCGCGGACCGTTCAGCGGGCCAGCCGGTGGGCCAGCCAGGACAGGGCCAGCGGGTAGCGGTAGTCGATGCCACCGTGGCCCGCGTCGAAGAGTTCGAACCGCACCCGGTCGTCGGGCACCCCGATCCGGGCGAGTTCGGCCCGGAACGCCTCGGTGCCGAGGTCGAGAAACCACTCGTCGCGGGTGCCGGCATCCAGCCAGACCGCGCGCAGCGAACCGACCGCCTCCCGGTGGCGCTCGACCATCCGGACCGGATCCCAGTCCAGCCAGCGCTGCCACACCTCCGGCCGCAACACCCCCGTACGCGGGTCGAACGGCAATTCGGGGGTGCCGTCCGGGGCGGCCGAGAAGCACGCCGAGCAGCCGAGCAGGCTCAGCAGCGTCTCGTCACCGGGTCTGGTGAACGACGGGCGCGACCGGAATTCCGCCCACCAGCGGAAGATGTCCTGGTCGTACTCGCGCAGGTAGCGGACCGCCTGGCCGAAGCCGGGCACGTAACACAGCTCATAGAGGGTGTCGCCGGCATGGCTGGCCAGCGCCCCGAACAGGTCCGGCCGGAGCATCGGCGTGACCATCGCGCCGAAGCCACCGGACGACTTACCGGCGATCGCCCGAGACTCGCGGTCGGCGATGGTCCGGTACCGCCCGTCCACCCACGGCACCACCTCGTCGCACAGGTACGAGTGGTACGCCCCGGTGCCGGGCGAGTCGACGAACTGCGAGCCGCCGTACGCGGTCCAGGCGTCGACGTACACCACCACGCAGCCGGGCGCCTCACCCGAGGCGAAGACCTGGTCGGCGGTCTCGACGAACGGCTGCCGGTACGGCTGTCGGTTCGCCCACATTGCCACGTGCCCGCCGTAACCCTGGATGACGTACACGCTCGGGTAGCGCGCCCGCTGGTCGTCGTCGTAGCCCGGCGGCAGGTAGACCCAGAGCGGTCGCTCGTGCGGGTCGCCGAGCGGGTTGCCGCGCAGCAGTTCCGAGGAGATGACGTGGCGTTCGAGCCGACCGGCCAGTTCGGTGTCCCAGGGCAGCATGTCCTCGATACAACCACGCCGCGACGTTTCGCATCACCCGCGCGCGGGGTCAGCCGGCGGCGAGGCGGTGGTGCCGCCTCGCCCGTGCACGGGTCAGCCGGCGGCGAGGCGGTGGTGCCAGGCGATCGCCGCCGGGTCGGTCAGCGACGCCACCTGGTCGATCACCACACGCAGCCGGGCCGAGTCGGTGCCGGCCGAACGCCACAGCGGCGCGAAGACCGGATCGAGCGCGTCCGGCGCGCGTACGGTCAGCGCGTGCACCAGTTCGGTGATCACCTCGCGCTGGCGGGCGTACCACCGGTCGGCGCCGGGGCGGCGCATGACGTACCGCAGGGCCATGCCCTTGAGCAGCGCACACTGGGCCCGGACGGTCCGGGGTACGACGAGGTCGGCGGCGTAGCGGCGCAACGGGCCGGGTCCGTACCGGGCTCGGGTGGCCTCAACCGCGGCGGCGACGAACCGGCCGGTCAGCGCGCTGGTCGTCGCCTTCAGCGCGACCTGGGCCCGGTGGCTGCCGTCGTAACCGGCCAGCGGGGTCAGCACCGGGTCGGCGAGCAGTTCGACCAGCACCACCGAGAGGTCGGCGGCAGACTCGCCGGAGTAGTTGGCGGCCACGTCGGCGCAGAGCGCGGCCCGCTCGTGCACGTCCACGAGCAGGTCCGGCAGGCGCAGGTAGCCCCGGTAGACCCCGTCCTCCACGTCGTGCACCGAGTAGGCGACGTCGTCGGCCCAGTCCATCACCTGCGCCTCCAGGCAGACCACCCGGTCCGGGGCGCCCGCGCGCAGCCAGGCGAAGACCTCGGCGTCGTCGGCGTACACGCCGAACTTGCGCTGGCCGGGCGTGCGCGGCCAGGGATACTTACCGGTAGCGTCGAGCGCGGCGCGGGTCAGGTTGAGGCCGGCGGACGCGCCGTCGGGCCGCAACACCTTGGCCTCCAACCGGGACAGTACGCGCAGCGTCTGCGCGTTGCCCTCGAAGCCGCCGCAGGACTGGGCCAGCCCGTCCAGCACCGATTCGCCGTGGTGCCCGAACGGCGGGTGCCCGAGGTCGTGCGCGAGCCCCGCCACGTCGACCACGTCCGGGTCGGCGCCGAGCCGCTGACCCATCTCCCGGCCGATCTGCGCCACCTCCAGCGAGTGGGTCAGCCGGGTACGCAGAAAGTCGTCGGTGCCGGCGGTGTGCACCTGGGTCTTGGCGGCCAGCCGACGGAAGGCGGCCGAGTGCAGCACCCGGGCCCGATCCCGCTGGTACGGCCCGCGCCCGTCACCGGTGCCCTTGGGCGGCTCGGCGACCAGCCGCTCGGCATCGCCGTCGCGGTCCACCCGCCCAGCGTCGCGGTTCACCGGCCCAGCGTCGCGGTTCACCGGCCCAGCGTCGTGGTTCACCCGCCCAGCCTGTCACCCCGTCACGGGACGGTCGACGGCGCCTGCAACACGCAGAACTCGTTGCCCTCCGGGTCGGCCAGTACGGTCCACCGGTCGCTGCGCCGCTGCCCGACGTCGACGTGCCGGGCGCCCATGTTGACCAGCCGCTCCACCTCGGCCTCCTGGTCGGCCGGGCGCAGGTCGATGTGGAGCCGGTTCTTCGTCTCCTTGCCCTCGGGCACGGGCACGAAGATGAGGCCGGGCAGTTCGTCGGCGGACCGGCGGATCTCCACCTCGTCGGGCTTCTCGTAGGTGATCCGGTAGCCGAGTGCCTCGGCCCACCAGCGCGCCAGTCGCGCCGGGTCCCGGGCGTCGACCACGAGGTTCTCCCAGAGACTGCCCACGGCAGAAACCTCCATCACGATCGGGTGGCGAAGCTTGGGTGACGACCAGGTTACGCCCGCCCGTCCGGGGCGATGCACCGCCGAGTGGACGACACTGAGCGCGGTGAATTGGTGATCCCGCGCAACCACCGATCAGACCAGAGTTGCTGTCCAATTGCCGACCGTCACGGGATGACATCGACCAATGGCCAGGTGTAGCGTGCCGTAAACAGAAGGTCACCAGCCGGCGGCGATACCGGCGGTCCGCGTGCGGCCGACCAGCCCGCAGTCCCACCCGCGACACGCGACCATCCGCGTTGCCGGCAGGCCGCGACCAGACGACGGGGCACGCCCAGCGCTGCCCACCGCGCCACCGCCACCACGGCTCCACCCCGGGCCACCGCCACCGCGCCACCACGGCACCACCCCACGCCACCGCCACCGCCACCGCGCCACCGCCACCGCGCCGGACCAGCCCGGCCGTCCGGACCCTTCGGCAGGACAGTTAAAGGAGACTTTCCCGTGGACGCTGACGCCGCCATCCGGGCCGAGTTGTACCGGCTGCGCCGCCGGCTGCCCGATCTCTCCGGCGCGGTACTCGGCGGAGTGGACGGACTCATGGTCGCCTGCGACCTGACCGCCGGTGACCCGCACCACCTCGCCGCGCTCTCCGCGGCGACGCTCGGCCTCGGGCACCGGTTCGCCCAGTCGGCCGGGCACGGCGCGCTGCACGAGTCGGTCGTACGCAGCGCCGGTGGCTGCGTGATCACCTACCCGGCCGGGGCGTACGGGCTGCTGACCCTGGTGACCTATCCGGACAGCAACGTGGAACGGATCCACCCGGAGGCACGGGCGGCCGCGCAGCGGCTCGGCACGATGGTCGACTCGATGCGGCACGCGACGACGATGACCACCACCATCCCGACCGTCGACCCGACCGCCCCACTGGCCGTACGCACGCCGATGGCCACCCTGCCGGCCGACCTCTGGGCCGAAACGGGTGGCCTGCGCCCACCGGGGCTGCACTGACATCGTCGGCAGCACAGTCCCCGGTGGACAGTCCATCGGTCAGCGGCTGTCCGACCCGGTGGTCTCGATCGCGGCGCGACCGGCCTCCAGCCGGGCGACCGGCACCCGGAATGGTGAGCAGGAGACGTAGTCGAGCCCGACCTCGTGGAAGAAGTGCACCGACTCCGGGTCACCACCGTGCTCGCCGCAGACCCCGATCTTCAGTCCGGGTCGGGCGGCCCGGCCCTCCTCGGTAGCGATCCTCACCAGTCGGCCGACCCC
This sequence comes from Micromonospora sp. NBC_01699, assembly GCF_036250065.1. Lineage (NCBI taxonomy): Bacteria > Bacillati > Actinomycetota > Actinomycetes > Micromonosporales > Micromonosporaceae > Micromonospora > Micromonospora sp. NBC_01699. Next base: position 6,411,858 of record NZ_CP109199.1, read on the forward strand.
GTCCCGGTCGATCGACTCGAACGGGGAGATGCCGAAGATGCCCAGCTCCAGGTAACGCCAGAAGAAGGCACCCTCCACGTCGTCGCGGGAGAAGCCCCAGCCCATCTGGGTCAGGTCGTTGGTGCCGAAGGAGAAGAACTCGGCCGCCTCGGCGATCTGCCCGGCGGTCAGCGCCGCCCGGGGCACCTCGATCATCGTGCCGACCAGCACCTTCACGCCACTGTCGCCGACCACCTCGGTGATGATCTTTTCGGCCTCCGCGCGTACGGTCTCCAGCTCCTGCACCGCACCGACCAGCGGGACCATGATCTCCGGCTCGGCCACCAGGCCCTCGCGGGCGCACGCCACGGCGGCTTCCACGATCGCCCGCACCTGCATCGCGAACAGGCCGGGGATGACCAGGCCGAGGCGGACCCCGCGCAGCCCGAGCATCGGGTTCTGCTCGTGCATCCGGCGTACCGCCGACAGCAGCGCCTCCTGCTTGGCCACGTCCTGGCCGCGCTCCTGGGCGACGGCGACGTTCACCGCCAACTCCTCCAGCGGCGGCAGGAACTCGTGCAGCGGCGGGTCGATCAGCCGTACGGTCACCGGCTGGCCGTCCATCTCGCGGAAGATCTCCACGAAGTCGGCCCGTTGCAGCGGCAGCAGCGCGGCCAGCGCATCCTGCCGCTCGGTGTCGGTCCGGGCCAGGATCAGCCGCTCGACCAGCTCCCGCCGGTCACCGAGGAACATGTGCTCGGTCCGGCACAGGCCGATGCCCTCGGCCCCGAACCGCCGGGCGCGGGCCGCGTCCTCGCCGGTGTCGGCGTTCGTCCGGACCCGCAGCACCCGCCGCTGGTCGGCGTGCGTCATGATCCGGTGTACGGCCTGCACCAGCGGATCGTCCGACTCCTGCGCGTTCAGGCTGCCCTCGAAGTAGCGCACCACCTCCGACGGCGACACCGGCACCTCGCCCAGGTAGACCCGACCGGTGGTGCCGTCGATCGAGACGACGTCGCCCTCCTTCACCACTTGCCCGTGCGCGGTGAACTGCTTCCCGCGTACGTTCACCTCCAGCGCGTCGGCGCCGCAGACGCAGGTCTTGCCCATCCCCCGGGCCACGACGGCGGCGTGACTGGTCTTGCCGCCGCGCGAGGTGAGGATGCCCCGGGCGGCGATCATGCCGGGCAGGTCGTCCGGGCTGGTCTCCCGGCGGACCAGGATCACGTCCTCGCCCTGACCGGCGAGCTCCACCGCGCGGGCGGCGTCGAAGACCACCTTGCCGACGGCCGCGCCCGGTGAGGCGCCGACCCCGGCGGCCAACGGCGCGATGTCGTGTTCCAGCCGGAACCTCGGGAACATGAGCTGGACGAGCTGCGCGCCGTTGACCCGGTGCAGCGCCTCGTCCAGGTCGATCAGCCCCTCGTCGACCAGTTGCCCGGCGATCACGAACGCCGCCGCCGCGGTGCGCTTGCCGACCCGGGTCTGGAGCATCCACAGCTTGCCGCGCTCGATGGTGAACTCGATGTCGCACAGGTCGCGGTAGTGCTCCTCCAGCCGGGCCATGATGCCGAGCAGTTCCCCGTACGATCGGGTGTCGAGCTTTTCGAGGTCTTGCAGCGGGACGGTGCTGCGGATGCCGGCGACCACGTCCTCGCCCTGGGCGTTGGCCAGGTAGTCGCCGTAGATTCCCTGGGCGCCGCTGGCCGGGTCGCGGGTGAACGCGACCCCGGTGCCGGAGTCGGGGCCGAGGTTGCCGAAGACCATCGCCACCACGTTGACGGCGGTGCCGAGGTCGGCCGGGATCCGCTCCTGCCGGCGGTAGAGCACCGCCCGGTCGGCGTTCCACGAGCCGAAGACGGCGAAGATGGCCAGGTCGAGCTGTTCGCGCGGGTTCTGCGGGAAGTCCCGCCCGGTGTGCTTGCGGAAAATCGTCTTGTACGTGTCGACCAGCGCCCGCAGGTCGGCCGCGTCGAGATCGAGGTCGTCGGTGGTGTCCCTGGCCCGCTTGGCCTCGTCCAGCGCGTGTTCGAACTCCTCGCCCGGCACCTCGCAGACGGTCTTGCCGAACATCTGGATCAACCGCCGGTAGGAGTCCCAGGCGAACCGTTCGTTGCCGCCGGCCTGGGCGGCGAGCCCGGCCACGCTGACGTCGTTGAGCCCGACGTTGAGGACGGTCTCCATCATGCCCGGCATGGAAAACTTCGCCCCGGAGCGGACCGAGACCAGCAGCGGGTCGGCCGGGTCGCCGAGGCGCTTGCCCATCGCCCGCTCCAGTGCGGTCAGGTGCCCGGTGATCTGCTCGGCGAGTTCGGCGGGGGCGGTTCCGGTGGCCAGGTACGCCTGGCACGCCTCGGTGGTGATCGTGAAGCCGGGCGGCACCGGCAGGCCGAGATTGGTCATCTCGGCCAGGTTGGCGCCCTTGCCGCCGAGCAGATCCTTGAGACCCATGTTGCCCTCGGCGAAGTCGTACACGAATTTTCGTGTTTCCCCCGCTGCGGTGTTTTCCCTCGCTGCGGTTTTCCTCGATGCCACCAGGAGCCTCCCACGTACGACGCTGAACGAAGGTTCGGTTGGTCCGCGAAGGTTAAGCGAGGCCGGGGCGACCCGTCAGCATTGGGTGACAATCGGCACAGGCGTCGTCCCTGTCCGTGTTCGCACCGGTTTATGGGAGCGCTTCCACGTGCACGACCACGCATCCGAGCAGCGCTAACCTTGTACGGCACCCGTACGGCACACCCCCGGACCCGGCCGCGAGGAAGCTGACTGACGATGAGCAGTGCACCCCTGGAGTCATCCCGTACGCACCCCCCGGCGCCCCGACCGCGATCGGACGAACCGGCGGCGGACGGCACCGGGACCCGGCTCACCGACGTGATCCCCGCCCCGGTGGAGGTACACCCCAGCCCCGGCGTGCACTACCCGCTCACCGCCGCGACCGTGATCCGGACCAGTGCCGACCCGGCCGCCGGCGCGGTCGGCAACTACCTGGCCGACCTGCTCCGCCCGGCCACCGGCTACCCACTGCCGGTCACCCCGGTAGCCGCCGGCACGGCCCCTCCCCCGGCCGAGCTGGCCGCCGCCGCTCCCCCTCGCCCGACCGACCTCGCCGCCGGCACCGCCCCGACCGACGACGGCATCGCCCTGCTGCTCGACCCGGCCGCGCTGCCGACCCCCGCCGGTTCTGCCGACGGCACGGGCGACGGGTTTGCGGGTGGTTACCGGCTCGACGTGACCGCCGGGGGCGTGGTCGTCCGGGCGGCGACCGCCGACGGCCTGTTCTACGGCGTACAGACGCTGCGGCAGCTCCTGCCGGCGGCGATCGAGGGCGCCACGCCCCGACCCGGCCCGTGGCCGGTGCCCGGCGGGCGGATAGTCGACGCACCCCGGTTCGCCTACCGGGGCGCGATGCTCGACGTCTCCCGGCACTTCTTCGAGGTACCGGACGTGCTCCGCTTCGTGGACCAACTCGCCCGCTACAAGCTCAACCACCTGCACCTGCACCTCACCGACGACCAGGGCTGGCGGATCGCCATCGACTCCTGGCCCCGGCTGGCCGAGATCGGCGGCGCCACCGAGGTCGACGGCGGCACCGGCGGCTACTACACCCAGGCCGACTACCGGACCATCGTCGAGTACGCCGCCGCCCGCCGGATCGCCGTCGTACCGGAGATCGACCTGCCCGGCCACACCAACGCCGCACTGAGCGCGTACGGGGAACTCTCGCCGGACGGGGTCGCGCCGCCGCCGTACACCGGCACCGACGTCGGGTTCAGCTCCGTGGCGGTGGCCAGCGAGCGGACGTACGACTTCGTGGACGACGTGCTCGGCGAGCTGGCCGCCCTGACGCCCGGCCCGTACCTGCACATCGGCGGCGACGAGGCGTTCAAGGTCGACGCCGCCGACTACGCGACGGTGATGAACCGGGTGCAGCGGATCGTCACCGCCAAGGGCAGGACGGTGGTCGGCTGGCACCAGCTCGCCCCGGTCGACCACGTACCGGGCCGGGTGCTGCAATATTGGGGCACCACCACGAGCGACGAGCCCGTGGCAACCGCGGTACGCCACGGCGCGCGGGTGATCATGTCGCCGGGCAACCGCACCTACCTGGACATGAAGTACACCGAGGAGACCCCGCTCGGGCAGGACTGGGCCGGCCTGATCGAGGTGCGCGCCGCGTACGACTGGGATCCGGGGGCCTATCTCGACGGGGTGCCGGCGGAGGCCGTACTCGGTGTCGAGGCACCGCTGTGGACGGAGACGATCCGTACCGTGGCCGAGATCGAGTTCATGGCCTTCCCCCGCCTGGTGGCAATCGCCGAGCTGGGCTGGTCGACGGCTTCCGCACGGGACTGGGACGGATTCCGGCTCCGGCTGGCCGCCCAGGCTCCACGATGGATGGTCGGCGGGATCAACTTCTACCGCTCGCCCGAGGTCCCCTGGCCGGCTCCGGCCGACGAGGCAGCCACCGTACCGGCACCCCGCCGGGAGGTCGGCCCGGTGGACGGGAACGGGCCACTCGACGGCACCGACCGCGTCACTGCCGGTTGACCTCCTGCATCCAGAGGACCATGGTTCGTGACTCGCGGAGCCGCCAGCCCGCCGACGTACGCACCGCGGCGCAGGTCAGTCGCAGGCCGCTCGTCAGGTGGGGTGCCGGCGATCGGAGTATCCGTGGACATGGCATCCCTTCTTCGTTGGATCATCCAACGTTGGCGCCACCAACCATACAGAAATTCATTGGCCGCGCCAACGATGTATGGTGGCTGTCGTGGAAGAGACACCCGCACGCCTGGCCGGGAAGCCGAGTTGGCTGCTCACCCAGTTGGCAGTGCACGCCCACCGGTTGGCCTCCGACGGCTTCGGCGAGGTGGGCGCGCGCGGATACCACTACCGGATCCTGTCCGCGCTGGACGAGTTCGGGGTGGCCAGCCAGGCCGAACTCGGTCGCCGGTGCAACATGGACCGCAGCGACGTGGTGGCGGCGATCAACGAACTGGCCGAGCGGGGTTTTGTCGAACGGACGCCGGACCCGGGCGACCGAAGGCGCAACATGGTGACCCTCACCGCGGCGGGTGATCGGCAACTCCGACGATTGGACCGCGCACTCGACAAGGTCCAGGACGACCTGCTCGAACCCCTTCCGGCCGAGGACAGGGACACCCTGACCCGCCTGCTCAGCCAACTGCTCACGTACCACCAGCGGGCCTAGACCGGGCTCCATGGCGGGGTCGACCAGTAGGACCAGAATTCTCGGTAAGGTGGCCGGCTCCGGCGTCGCCACCGGCCAGGAGCGGGCCCGGAGGGGCGCGGCACCGCCGGTCAGTGCCAGTCGTCCGCACGGGGACGAGTGGCGGCCATCTTGGCGGCCATCCCGTACCCGACCAGCAGCAGCGCGGCCAGCCACAACGGCGCGGGCAGGGCCAGCCAGCGCAGCAGGGCGGCACCCACGATCGCACCGCAGAGCAACGCGAGCACGGACAGCAGCGGCCGAGGCGACAGCGGCGCATGGCCGGCGTCCACCACCAGGCCGGTGATGCTCCGGGTCAGCACGGTGGTGGGCAGACCGGGCACACCGAGACGACGAACCACGCCGTTCTGCCCGCCCATCGCCAGCCCCAGCAGCCCGAGCAGTCCGAGCTGGGTAGCCAGGTTCGGTACCCCGACGACGCTGACCACGATCGCGGCGATGACGACAAGCCCGGCCTGTACCCCGGTGGCGACCGCCAGCAGGCGGCCCCGGTGCGGGGTCCGGTCGGCCGCCCACCGGCCGCCGAGCCGGGCGCCCAGCGCGAAGGCCGCCAATGCCAGCAGACTCGCCTCGATCGAGACCCCGCCCGTCCCGGCGATGGCGAAACCCAGAAACACCACGTTGCCGGTCATGTTGGCCACGAACACGCGGCCCAGGCCCAACAGGCTGAACGCGTCCACCAGCCCGGAGACGACGGTCAGACCGACCAAAAGCCCAGGCAGGGGCCCCTGCGGACGCCGCTCGGTCACCGCCTCAGCTTAGTGCAGCGACCGGCCCGGCCGGGCCGTGACGCGTACGGCCCCACCGCCGACGGCAGGGCGTGCGACCGGTCGTCCACCTGCATCGGACCACACTGTCATCGAATTTGAAGATGATTCAATTGCCCTGCTTCGGGCGCGGCGAGAGTGAGACCCCCAACAGACCCCGTACGCAAGGTGGGGGCCGGTCGCGGCGTTACACCCCGCCCAGCACCAGCTCGCATCGCGGCAAATGAGGATGACGATCCCGACTGGCAGTGGCGCTCTGCGTGCCGCGTATCGGATATCCAAGCTTGACCGATACGTTGTTGATCTGCTTATGTTGATGACATGACTAAGCCCTCGGCGCCAATGCGCGAGCCCACGTACTTCATCCTCGCCGCGTTGCAGGACGAACCGTTGCACGGCTACGCCATCGTCAAGCGCGCGCAGGAGCTGTCCGAGGGGCGGGTGCGGTTGACGACCGGGACGCTGTACGCCGCGTTGGACCGGCTCACCGGTGAGGAGTTGGTGCGGGTGGCCGAGGAGACGGTGGTCAACGGCCGTGCCCGCCGTACATATGAGCTGACCGAGCGCGGGTTGTCGGCGCTACAGGAGGAGGCGGCACGGATGGCCGCCGCGGCTCGGATCGTTCGAGACCGTCCCACACGGTCGATGGTTCCGACGGTGCGGACGGTGCCGGCATGACCGGCATGAGCGACCTGGAGCGGCGCTACCGGTGGCTGCTGCGTGCGTACCCTCGGGCCTATCGGCAGTACCGCGCCGAGGAGATGCTGGACACGCTGCTAGGCGTGGGGGAGTCGGACCGGAGGCACCTGAGCCTTCGGGAGTCCATGGCACTCGTGGTGGGAGGTTTGCGGGTCCGTACCGGCGTGGACCGGTTCGGGTCCCGAGCGGCGTTGCTGGACTCCGCGCTGCGATTGACCGTGTTGTCCCTGCTCGTGTGTGGCATCGCCGTTGGGGCCCAGCCCGTCGTGGTGCAGTTGTTTTTGCCTTGGATCCCCTTCGACTCTGGGAATTTCGCGGGAAGCCTGGCCATACCCGGATTGTTGCTTCTCGCGTTGGCCAGTGCGGCATGGGCTCGGTATCGCCTCGCGTTCGCCATGGCCGTCGGTGCTCTCGGCGTAAAGATCTGGTACTCCGGGTGGTACGCGGCAGAGCTAGAGATGGGGGTCGAGCAACGCCAGTTGGAACTTAAGGGGGTCCTCCTCCACCTGGCCGAGCAACTTCCGACCTGGGCCGGTCTGTTGGCGGTACTGACGATGGTCCCGCTGCTGCGATCGCGCCAACCACGGGCCGCGCTGCCGTGGCTCTGGCTTGTCGGCGTAGTGATCGTTGTGACGATCATGACGCCGAATCCGCTCAACGGATGGCAGAGCCGGTTCACGTTGTCAATTATCGTGACCGCCGGTCTGGTGGCAGCCCTTGTGGGCGCGGTGTTTGACGTCCGGATATCGATCGTGGCCAGCGGGCTCCTTCTGGTGCCAATCCTGTCCGTGTTGTCCTACCAGTCGATGAACTGGCAGCCCGAGTTTTGGGAATTGAGCATCCGGACTGTACTCCTGGGCGCCTTGGCCGGGATTTTCGCAATCAACGTCGCTGTCAGCACGGTGGCCGCCCGCCAGCATGTCGCCCTATAGGTTGTATGGTCGCTTCGCATGGATTCTGACGAAGGATCGCCGGCGACGACACCACGCCAGGTTGGCGATCGTTATGCCGTCGGCTCCCGGATCGTCGATGCTCGTGGTGGTGCTTCCGTGGACCGGCGAAGGCTTCCTTCGCGTACGGTCGATCAGCCGTCCGAGGTGTGGCAGGCCGGCCAGCATCGGCACCACTGTCGAGGATGAGGCGCTGCACCGTCCGGTCTCAACGATCGAGAGCGGTGCAGGGTGCCGCCGGCGCTACAGGAATCGCCGTAGGCTGCGGGCCAATGCACGAACTCGGCACGATCGGACGTTCTCGGACCTGGACGGGCCATCACTTACGGCTACCGAGGGTGACAGGTACTCCAGCAACGGCGCGCCCGATCGGCGGCAGATGAAGGATGCCGTTACCGGACTCCGAGTCGCGCGCCTAAACGATGCCGCCTGCATGTGCGGGTGCATCCTCGGCGTCCGGATCCCGGCGCTGGCGGCCAGGTGCTTGAGCCGGCGGGTCGCGGCGTGCCGGTCCATCCTGGTGCCGAGGGTGTTGCGCAGGATTGGGCCGTCGAATCGGCCGTCGACCGCCCGGTCCACGGCCCTCGCCACTGCTGGCGCTAGGGACGACCTTGCCGCCCTTGCCGCGTACCCGGAGGACACGGTGGTCGTGCTCCTCGCCGAGGTCGCCGATGTTCGAACCGCAGGCTTCGAAGATCCGCAGCCCCAGCAGGCCGAGCATGGAGACCAACGCGAAGTCGTTCGGGTTGCCGGACTGTCGTGCGGTGGTGATCAGTGCTTCGAACTGGAGGTGCTGAGCCCGAGGGTGGGTGATTCGGGTGGGACCACCGGTCTGCGGACGTAGTCGGCGGGTGAATGCCGACCGAGGTAGGCGGCCACCGCCGCACGGAGAACGCGGCGATCAGGAGAGACGGCACCGGGACCGGAAGCGGGAGAGGTAGTCATACCTCACGGTGCGTCATGCAGTTCGTGCTGTATCCGATGATTCATATGGCGAAGCCCGCGTTCTATGCGGCGGTGACCGCCCGGCTCAAGCGGGCGGACGTCGTGGTAGTTGAGGACGTGGGCGGTGGTCGGGGTAGGAGTTCGGTACTGGTCGGCGCGTTGACGCTCAGCTACCGAGTGCTTCGGTTCAACCAGCGGGCGAAGCTGGTCGAGCAGGAGATCGACTACGCGGCACTGGGCGTCCCGGTCGTACGCCCCTCAGCGTCGATGACGGGCTGCGTCCGCCTTTCGGCAGTTCCGTGTGCCACAGGATGCCGGAAAGCACCACCGTGCGTGACGACACGTGGGCCTGGCGTCGCGCACGGTCGGCAGACCCCGAGGACGTCTTGCAGGATATGACCCACGGCGGTCACCTTACGATGCGGACTCCCGAGCGCGACCTGCCGCAGAGGAGCACGCGGTGATGAGAACGCTGCGACAAGACCAGCCGCCTTGCATTGAGTGCCGCCCCGTTGCCTGTCGTACCTGGAAGGCAGGATGCTGGTTTGGCGATCGCGACGGCTCAGACCGTCCGCGTGGAGAGGACGATTTGGATGAGGGTCGGACCGCCGAGCCGTCTCGCTATCGATCACGACGACTATCACGCCGAGCATGTGGGGCGCACCGCTGATGGAAGACAGTTCTTCCTCACCACCCCCTTCGAGCCCGCCATCCGTGCGGAGGAAGATGGTCAGGAGTTTGTCGCTTTATACCTCTTCGGCGCCGATGGCCGGTTTCTGGAGGCCCGGATTGATGCCTTCGGTCCCAGAGCCCGGATGGACCGCGCGGCGCGCCGGGCGGCATACGACGCCCGGCTGAAGGAACTTGGGGAGGTCACATTCACCCGCATCGAAGTCGAACCCTTCGCAATCAAGCGGTTCGGTACGACCTTCGGCCTCATCCCAAGAGAGCCAGAGGAGGACGACGACGCATGGTGGGTCACCCTGCAGCCCGGCGACTACATGGCCTTCACCGACCCATGGGACAGCGGTGAGTACGACACCTGACGCCCAGTCAGGCAGGCGCACTCAACTCGGCATGTCCGGACGTCCTCCCACCTGCGCGCACCAGCGTCTAGGGCTACCGAGGGTGGCAAGCGCTCCCGGTGCGGGCGCGCACGGTCGGCGGCATGTGCTGGCGCTGGATCGAGATGTCTTGATTCCCACGCCCCGGACGAGCGGCAGCGTCGGTGCCCCGATTGTCGCGTGCGGCTACGAGTCGGTGGGTCTGAGCTGCGCCATGTTGGTTCCGTCGTGTTTCCTGGCGAGGAGGTCCTTGTACTGGCTGGGGTGCACCTCGGCGACAGCCCTGGCCTGGGCCACGAGGTGGTGCAAATGTGGTGGGTAGTACTCCTCGACAAGCAGAAAGCCGCAAGCCAGCCACTCACGGGTCGGTTCGTGCTCAGAGGCCACGAACGCTCTTAGACAAGCGATCCGATACTCACCACGCAGATCCGCCACGCTGTCGTCGGCCGCCTGGCTGGCTCGCGTGGGCCGGTTTTGGCGGAGCGCCTCGGCCGAGTCGTACACCAGGCTGGCCTGGGACCAGTACCAAGCGCGCACGGCGCAGACTTTCTTGTGGGCCAGCCCGTGATCAACGACCGAAATCAGGTAACGCTGAACGGTACGCCGCCCCACCGCATCTTGCACCGGGTGGAGAAGCTGCTTGTTGAAGGACACGTCCTCGTCGCAGGCGGTTGCTGCGAGCACCCGGTCCGCGTGGGCGGCTGCGGCGTCCGGCCGGGCCTTCAGGACATCGCCGACCTCGGCGCGCTTGGCGTTGCGGCGATGATAGTCACAAAAACGCTGGTCGCTACGGTACGGCTCGGGCAGCTCCGCAGGTTGCCACCCGGGGTGGAGATCGGCGAGCAGCGCGTCAAGCCGCTGCTCGAATTCCACCGCGAGATCACCGTCGGCCCAGTCCTGCACCGCGCAATCATGTCTGAAGGGCCGACCACACACTCGCCGCCTCACCTACCCACCTCAACGTCTGCTCGCCGCAGAGACCACCCCCTGGCAACGAACCGATCCTGGGTACGGCCGGCAGTGAACGGATCCCGGCAGTTCCGGGTGCCGGCCGGCACCGGGGTTACCCACGATGGGTGACAGCTCCCGCTGGTGGCGGACGGGGCAGGTCAGGCTGTCGCGCCGGCAGCGGTTGCCGCTGCTGTTGACGCCGCACGGGCGTCGTCGATTATCCTTTGGACCGCGTTTGCAGCCCACACCGATCGTCGAAACTCAGCGAAGCGGTTGCGCACCTGCATGGGCGGTAGATCCGGTACGACGTGTGGTTCCCAACCCAGTGCACTGACCAGGCCACACAGAGCCATTGTCCGTGCATCAACATGGTCCGGTTGGGTCGCGGCAGCCCGGATCTGTCGGCGGGCCTCTGCCTTGGCTGGTGGTTCCGAGCCGTCGTGGGTGGGATAGCGGGTACGGGGAAACACCTTCAACATCTTGTCGGTTTCGCGCCCCAGTGTGCCTGCGTCGATGAGTTGGCTCAGCACGGCCGCGCGTACATCCTTGGTAAACCGGATAATCCAGTCTCTGGGCTCGCGGGCCCTGCGGTCGTGCTGCAAGCGGTGAAGCGCGAAGTCCATCAGCCGGTCACCGGTGGGGGCCGGATTTGTGACGACGATGTACCTACCGGCAACGTCGATGCGTCCCGCCAGGGCCAGGTCTATGAGCAGCGCGCCGGCCAGGCCATAGTCGAGGTGCGCGTCGGTGCCTCTGGCCAGGCCGTCGTTGTCGTAGGCAAGCAACGCGATCAACTCGGCAAGTGACACATTGGCCATGATTGAACCGTAACCATCGCCGGCAACGATCCGCGCACTGATCTCCGCAACGGATCCGCTCGCCGCCTCCGTCGTCATGTCCCGGAGGCGATGTAGGCGGCGAGGATGTAGTTGGAGCGGCGGTCGAGGTTCTTGCGGGCGCGGTCGTAGCGCAACGTGGCGTGCGGGTCGGCGTGGCGTGCGGCGATCTGCACGTCGCGGAGGCTGACCCCGGCGTCGAGCATGGCGTAGGCCGGAGTCAGTGGGGGTCAGCCAGGGGTGAGGAGGCAGAACTCGTTGCCTTCCGGGTCTGCGAGGACGGTCCACGGGATATCGTCTTGGCCCAGGTCGATGGCGGTGGCGCCGAGAGTCCGCAGTCTGACCGCCTCGGCCTCCAGGTCGTCACCCGGGTATGGGCGGACGTCGAGATGGACGCGGTTCCACACGGTCTTCACGTCGGGTGTGCGGAGGAACTCCAGATATGGGCCGACGCCCTTGACAGAGCGCAGTACCGCCTTGTCGTCGGTCACCTCGTGCAGGGCCCAGTCCATCGCCTTGCTCCAGAAGCGGGCCACGGCTCGCGGATCCGCGCAGTCGACCACTACCGCAGCGATCGGTCCGGTGTCTCGGTAGAACGGTCGGGGGTCCAGCACACAGAACTCGTTGCCCTCTGGGTCTGCCATGACCGTCCATGGGACGTTGCCCTGGCCTATGTCGGTGGATGTTGCGCCGAGATCGTTCAGGCGCGTGACCACCTCCGCCTGATGGGCCGCCGAGGTGGTGGCGAGGTCGACGTGCACGCGGTTCTTCACCGTCTTGGGTTCCTGGGAGGCGATGAGGTCGAGGCAGACGGCAACGGGGTCGGGATAGACGAAGCCCTCGGGTTCGAGGTTGGTCACGCCCGGTCCCTCGCTGGAGACTCCCCAGCCCAGCGCCTCCGCCCAGAAAGCGCCCAGCGCAGCGTCGTCCCGAGCCTTCATGTTGATTTGAACGAGCCGGGTTGCCATGCCGACGATGCTAACGGCAGTCTGGCATGTCAAGATCAGCCTTACTGATCTCGGCATGTCCGGATGCCTGCCACTCGTGCGGAAGCCGACCCGCTCGCCGGCATGTGCGCGTGTCCCAAGGGGGTTCCGCGACCGGCTTTTTCCGAGGTGGCGTAATCGGCTTCTGCGCAGTGTCGAGGGCTGCTTCGGTGTTGCCCGTGACCGACCTTCAAACGCCGCGACTGAGCCTGCACCCCATCGAGACGGCAGAGGGTGAACGCATCGTCGGGCGACGCGCCGGAGCCGGGGATGCCTGGGCTGAGGATTTTCCCTTTCGACGGCGACGTGATGCCAATCAGGGAGCCGGTACGGCGGACGCGCGCAGTGCTGCGGCCAGCCACTCGAACGGGAACCGCTCCGGCGGCACGTTGTTCACGGCGGTGACCAGCTCCATGTACCGGTCGAACGGTCCCTCCGGCTCCGGCGGCGTGCGATCCCACTCCGCGCCCGCCAGCATGTGGTCGGCCGCCTCGATCCGGAACTCGGGCGTGTCCGGCATCCCGGGGCTGTCCGGTGTCGCGAAGATGCCGGTCAGCCATTTGATCCACCGGTCGGCGATCTCCCGCCCCCTGGGCGAGTCCGGCGGCACCTGCTCCCGCGCCGCGTCCATCACCGGCTGGCCGATCGCCGCACCCTCTTCCAGGGCGTCCAGCATCGGCGACGAGGTCATCAGTGGCCCGGCCCCGGTGGTGCACACCTCGTACAGCTCACGGCGTACGGCCTGCCGGACCTCGGTGTCCCGGACCAGCTCGGCCAGCTCGATCCACGCCTCCAACTGGGCCGCGGTGGGATGTTCGGACAGCTCCGGCCGGGCCGCCCGCCACCACTCGACCATCCGCTCCGGCGGCTCCCAGCCGGTGGAGACCTCGGTCCAGAACTCGTCGATCAGCCGGTCGCGTTCCTCGTCCGGCATGCCAACCAGCTTGTGCATCAGCGTGACCTGTTCGGCCGTGGAGTCCTGCCGCAGGATGGCCGACAGCACCGCGCGACGGCTGCGCAGCCGTGCCTCCTGCCGTGCCAGCAGGGCCAGGTGGGTGGCGGCCAGCTCGCGCAGCGTCGCCTCGCCGGCCAGCACCCGCCGGATCTCGTCCAGGCCGGCGTCGAGTTCCCGCAGCGTCCGGACCAGTTCCAGCCGGGCGATGGCGGACACGTCGTACAGGCGGTGGCCGGCCGGGGTGCTGGCGGCCGGCGTGACGACACCGGCGTCCGCGTAGTACCGGACGGCGCTGACGCTCAGGCCGGTCCGCCGGGCGACATCCCCGATGGCGTACAGCTCGTTCATGTCCACGACGACCACTGTGCGATCTCAAGCGGCTTGAGATACAAGCCCCCCGATCAGGTCGCCCGGCAATCTCGGGAGACGGCCCAGGCGAGGTCGACCGGGCCATTCCGCCGAGGTCGTGTCGCTAGTTACGGAATGTCACGGCGGTCATGCCGCCATCCTGCCGGGTCCGTCGCACCCGCCGGTGGATTTGACACCTCTATAGCTACCGGTTATCTATTAGCGGTCTGTCTGTCCGAAGGGGTGTGCCCGGGTGCAGGACGTGGTGCTGGCCATGCTGGCGAAGGAGCCGGCGCATGGGTACGAGCTGCGAAGTCGGATGCGTGTCGTGCTCGGCCCGCTCGGTGAGGCGATGAACGCGGGGCAGATCTACGTGACCCTGGCCCGGCTGGCGAAGGCCGGACTGGTGACCTCGGAACGGGCCGACGGCCTGCCGGACCGGCCCGACCGCCGGGTCTACGCGCTGACCCCGGCGGGGCAGGAGCGGGTCGCCGGCTGGTTGGCCGAGGTGAGCTGGCCGAAGCCGGACCTCACCGAGTTCCACCTGAAGCTGGTGGCCGCCGCGGCCGGTCGGCTGGCCGATCCCGTGGCGTTGGTCGACGCGCAGCGACGTGAGGTGCTGCGCCGGCTGCGCGACACCCAGCGGGCCGCGCTGGACCGGTCGGTGGATCCGGTGGCCGGGTTGCTGTTGGAGGGTGTGGTGCTGCGGCTGCGGGCCGACCTGGAGTGGCTACAGGCGTGCGAGCGGGTGTGGACCGAGCGCGATCGGACCGAACGGAAGGCGGGGGCATGACCGGATCTGCGGCGTTACGGGCGCGCGGGCTCACCAAACGGTACGGCTGGAACAACGCGCTGGTACGCGCGGTCGACGAGGTCGACCTGGACGTGCCCGACGGGCAGGCGTTGGCGATCATGGGACCGAGCGGTTGCGGCAAGTCGACCCTGCTGCACCTGCTCGGCGGGTTGCAGCGCCCGACCGACGGGCAGGTGTGGCTGGCCGACCACCGGATCGACACGATGAGCGAACGGGCCCTGGCCCGGCTGCGGCGCAACACCGTCGGGTTCGTCTTCCAGTCGTTCCACCTCATGGACGAACTCACCGCGGTGGAGAACGTCGAGACGGCCGCGCTGCTGGCCGGTCAGCCGCCCGGTCGGGCCCGCCGACGTGCGCTGCACCTGCTGGACCGGGTCGGGTTGGCCGACCGCGCCGCGTACCTGCCCTCGGCGTTGTCCGGCGGGCAGCGCCAACGCGTCGCCATCGCCCGCGCGCTGAGCAACGAACCGCTGATCGTGCTGGCCGACGAACCCACCGGCAATCTGGACAGCGCCGCCACCCTGGACGTGCTGCGCCTGTTCGAGGAGTTGCGCAGCACCGGGCAGACACTGGTGGTGGTCACCCACGACGCCCGGATCGCGGCGGTCGCCGACCGGGTGATCTCCATGCGCGACGGGGCCTTCGCCGACGACAGCCTGCTCGCCGACGACAGCCGGCTCACCAGCACCAGCACCGTCTACGACGGACGGCGCTGACGTGACCGGTCGCCTACTGCTCATCTGCCGACTGCTGGTCCGGGACCTGCGCCGGCGCCGGACCGAGACCGTACTGCTGTTGGTCGCCATCACCACCGCGACCGCGACGCTGACCCTCGGCCTCGCCCTCAACGAACTCGTCAGCCGCCCGTACGAGCAGACCAGAGCCACCACCGCGGGCCCGGACCTGGTGGTGGAGCCGGCACGCACCGGCCCGGAGGCCCTGGCCGCGCTCACACCACTGACAACGGCACCCGGCGTCACCGGACACAGCGGCCCCTACCCGCTGCTGTTCAAGGCACTGACCGCCCGCGACCTGACCGTCCGGGTCGTCATCGAGGGCCGCGACGGCACCCCGGCCACACTCGACCGACCGGCGGTGACCAACGGAACCTGGGTACGCCCCGGCGGCGTGGTCGTCGAGCGAGCCTTCGCCGACGCCCTCGACGTACGGACCGGCGACACGATCAGCGTCGACGGCCACCCACTGCACGTGACCGGGATCGCGATCACCGCGGCCAGGCCCGCATACCCGTACGCCGGTTGGCACCTGCCGGGCAGCATCCTGAGCGAGGCCGGCGGCCTGGTCTGGGTCGATCGAGGCGACATCGCCACGCTCGCCGGCACTCAGCCGCTGACGTACGGCCTGAACCTGAAGCTGGCGGACCCGCGAGCCGGCATCTCGGTCATCGACCCGTCGCACGGCGACCCCGGGTTTCGCGGGTGGCGCTTCAAAACCTGGCAGGAAATCGCGGAGGTCAACGGCCGGCTGAACCACAAGGCGCAGGAGGCCCTGCTGATCGGCAGCTGGCTGCTGACCGTCCTCGCGCTGGCCGGCGTCGCCGGCATCGTCGCGGGTCGGATCATCGGCCAGCGCCGCCGGGTGGGGCTGCTCAAGGCCGTCGGCGCCGGGCCCGCCATGATCGCCGCCGTCCACCTCGCCGAATACCTCGTGATCGGACTCGCCGCCGCCGGCACCGGCCTCACCGCCGGCTGGCTCGCCGCTCCCCCACTGTTCCGCCCGACCGCCGGACTCATCGGCTCCGTCGGCATCCACCCACCGCTGCGCGTGGTGGCCGCCGCCACCGCCCTCGCCCTCGGCATCGCCCTCGCGGCGACCCTGCTACCGGTCATCCGCGCCGCCGCCACCAGCACCATTCACACGCTGGCCGACGCCGCCACGCCACCACGCCGTCGCCGGTGGGCCATCTGGCTGTCCCGCCGGCTGCCCACCCCCCTGCTGATCGGGGTACGCATCAATGCGCGCCGGCCGCACCGCGCCCGGCTCGTCACGGTGAACACCCTGATCACCTCGGCCACGCTCGCCGCCGTGCTCATGGCGAAGGCGCAGGATCACACCCCGGTACCACTCGGCTACTCGACACTCCCCGACCGCCGCGACGAGCGAATCGTCCAGGCCATACTCCTCGTCGCCGTCGTGGCGTGCGTACTCGCGCTGCTCAACACCATCGTGAGCAGCTGGACCGCCGTCCTCGACACCCGGCAACCGCTGGCCGTCGCCCGCGCGCTCGGTGCGACTCCCGGACAGGCCGGCACCGGCCTGGCGGTAGCACAACTGCTACCCGCCATACCCGGCGCCGCCGCCGGAATGCCGATCGGCATCGGACTGTACGTATTCTTCGGCAGCGGCGATTTCCAGTACGTACCCGCCTCCTGGATGCTCGCCACGGCACTCGGAATCCTGCTCGCCGTCGCCGCGCTCACCGCCATCCCCGCCCTGGCCGCCGCGCGTCATCCCGTCGCGGACACCCTCCGGTCCGCACCGACCTGACACCCGTCACCGGTCCCGGGCGGCGCTTCCCCGTGCCTGCCTACTACATCACCATCATCGCCTCCATGGCCGGTGACGCGGGCTGGGTGATGCGCACGATCGAGCGGTGGATGGCCATGGGCACCGGCCGCACCGCCGTCCAGCAGAAGCACTACGTACGGCTGAACTGGTACTGGGCTCGGGCCCTCACCAGCGACGATCCGGCCGGGATCGCGGCGGAGGCCGAGCAACTGCTGGCCGCGACACTGGTCGACCCGCCGAGGTGGGGCATCGCGTACCACAACGGACTGCTCGCCGAGATGTGGCTGGCCGCCGGGAGGCCGGACGAGGCCGGCACCGCCCTCGACCGGGCCGACCGGGCGCTGGAGGCCCACGGCCAGCGCTACGCCGAAGGACTCATCCGCCTGCTGCGAGCACGCCTGTTGCATGCTCGGGGCGAGTCCGCCGACGTCGTACGGGCCGCCGCCGAAGCGGCCCGAGCCTGGTCCGCCGATCGCGAGACCCACCTGTTCGCCCGCCGGGCCGAGGAGTTCGTGGCCTCGCTCGACTGACGCCCCCAGGCTGACACCACCCGGGTCACCCGCGCTGACGAGGCAGCCTCCGACCTTGTCCGGCCGGAGACCGCGCGGGTCGGTGTCCAGGACTCGGTAACCGTCCGTAGGAGTATTCGCCTTTCCCGCCGGACCGCCGGCGGCTAGTGTGGCCGACGAGTTACCCACGAGGAGCTGAGACATGCCCGGTCGTCCGAGCGCGCGTTGACGTCCTGGGCCGTAATCGGCCCGTCATCGCGTGCTGCCCTTGAATCGCGCGGCACAGCAAGCCTTCTCAACCTGCCCCGTCAGTGCGTTTGTCGTACGGCGGTCGGTGCGCCCTGTCCGCAGCGCTCCAAGGGGTCTTTGTGTCGTCTGGTTACTCCGCCGTCTCCGATTCCACTCGATCCGTTACGCCGAGCCTGTGGCGCAACTCCGACTTCCGCAGCCTCTGGTTGGGCCAGACGGCCTCGCAACTGGGCGAGCATGCGAGCCTGGTGATCCTGCCGTTGATCGCTGTCCTGACCCTCGACGTCGGCGCGGACCAACTCGGCGTCCTGCGCGCGGTGGGGCAGGCACCGCAACTGCTGCTCGCGCTGTTCGTCGGCGTGTGGGTGGACAGGTGGCGCACCCGTACCGTGATGGTCCTGGCCGACCTCGGTCGAGCCCTGGCGTTGGGCGGGGCCGCCGTGGCCGCGCTCGTGAGCGGCCTCGGCCTGCCAGCACTGGTGGCCATCGCCTTCGCCGTCGGGGCCCTGTCGGTGTTCTTCGACGTCTCCTACCAAGCCTCTGTCGTACGCCTGGTGGGACGCGATCAACTGCTGCGGGGCAACAGCGCGATCGAGGCAAGCCGGTCCGTGGCCCAGATCGGCGGTCCCGCCCTCGGCGGGACGATGATGTCCCTGCTGTCGGCGCCGATCGCCGCCGCGTCCAGCGCCCTGTTCTTCGTGGTGTCGGTCCTGGGCATCTCCCGTATCCGCCGTTACGAGTCGATCCCGGAGCACCCGGGCGGTTCCCGACGGATCTGGCGGCAGCTCCAGGAGGGCCTCCGCTTCGTCGTCCGCGACACCTCGCTACGTGCCGTATGCCTCGCCTCGGCCGCATTCCAATTCTTCTTCGCGGCCACGATGACCAGCTACCTGCTCTTCCTGCCACGGGAACTGCACCTGTCCGGCACCGCCATCGGACTGGCGCTCGCCGCGACCGGGCCGGGCGCGGTCGTGGGCTCCCTACTCGCCGCCCGCCTCCCGACCCGCCTCGGTTACGGACCGGTGCTCGTCGCAGCGGCAGTCATCGGTGACGGCGTGATGCTGTGCGTGCCCGCACTGCACGGCACCTCCGTGTCCACCGTTTCCGCACTGATCGCGATCAACCTCGTGTTCGGAGCCTTCGGCCAACTGGTCAACGTCGCCATCATCGCCGTCCGGCAGGCCGCCACCCCGGACCCGATGCAGGGCCGCGTCACCGCGACGATCACCTTCGCCGGCATGGGCCTGACGCCCTTCGGCTCACTGCTCGGCGGCCTCCTCGCCGAACACTGGGGAATACGCACGGCTCTACTGGTCACGGCCGCCGGCATGCTGTTGTCACCCGTGGTGATGGCGATGTCCCCGCTCGCCCGCCTGGGACCGACGCTTCCATCACCGGATGCGGCTCATGATCAGACGCACTGATCTGCCGCCGACCGCGCACGCAGGCAAACGCCGAGCGGTCGCACCCTGTCAGCGTTCATGACGCCCGGCATCCGAATCTGCCGATGAGCGCGCACGTGATCAAAGCGACCCGCGCCCTCCAGCTTTCACCAGCGCCTGGCCGCACTCGTCCGCGATGTGCGCTCAGTCGATGCGCCGCGGCGGCAGTATGGGCGGCGAGATGTACGACTCGCACGACGCCGGCCCACGCCGATATAGCTTGCTCGGGCGGCCGTGGTCGCCCTGGCGGGTAAGAGACGTCGGCTCGGTAAGCCCTCGGTGCGGGTCGGTAAGCTTCTTGTTGAAGCTGCCGGCGTCGAGTTCGACATTCCACACCGCCTCGTACACCCGGCGTAGGTCGGTGAGCGTGAACAGGTCCGGGCAGAAGCTCAGCGCGAGCGGGGTGTACTCGACGAGGCTGCGGACCTCGGCTACGGCGTCATCCAGCATCACGGCGTGGTCGAAGGCCAGCCGTGTGCGCAGTGTCGGCTCGATCTCGACCCAGTCTGCGCTGGCAGCGTCGCTTCCGCCTGCAGGCTCGGGCTGGGCTGGGCTGGGCTGCGGAAACTGCCAGGAAGGCGGTGGTATGAACGACGCCGCGCGGGTCACGCTCCGGGTCCGAATACGTGCGGAGCTGCCGCAGCGGCAGGTCGGCATCTTCGATGCCGGTCTCCTCGGCGAACTCCCGGCGAGCAGTTTCGGCGAGACTCTCGCCTGGACGGACAAAACCGCCGGGCAACGCGAGCATGCCACGGTACGGCTGGGTACCGCGACGGACGAGAAGCACGTGCAGCCGCACGTCTCGCACGCTGAGTACGACCCGGTCAGCCGTCGCGTACGGACGGACCCGCGGCCGGGGCAGTCGTTCCCGCGCGAGCAGGTCGATGAGGCCGCGCGGCTGGAGCACGGCGCTGTCTGGCACCGGTATCGGCAGATCCTTTGGCCGTTCGGAGTAGAAGACCGGCAGGCCGCGCTCCAAGACCCGGCCAAGTTCCAGGTTCGTCGTTGGGCCGACGTAACCGTTCGGCGCGACTACGTAGATCACGTCCGACGAGAGGATCTTATCGAACGTAGCCGCCTGGATATGGTGGTCCGATGAGGTCGGAGGGTCGGATTTGAACCTCACGAACTCCGCGCCTTCGTTTGCTATCTCGCAAATCGTCGGCGACCGCACCTCCAGTCCGGCGTTAACAAAGGCCTCGGCCGCTCGCCGCACTTCTCGGTAATACTGCCGGAAACTACCGATCAACGAGATTGCCTGTGCCGTCACAGCGAGTCCTGACCCTTCTGTTCGGATCCAATTCCCTTCTTGTCCGATCCGAGCCGGCCCGCAAGATCGGCTGCTGCCAGCGCCGTGGCCGTCACCACGGCCGTGATGACTGCGGCGTCGTACCCCTTGAAGATCATGACGAAAGCCAGGCCGAAGACGGCCAGAATCGACAGGGCTCGCAACGGATGACGGTTCATGCCGACGATGTTCACACGCTGGGGCCTCCGTCGCTAACGGCGTAATGGTCGCGCCGGCCAAAACCCACGACGCCGGTGCCCACGTCGGTACGTCACTTGCCGGCCACCACGGTTCGTCAGTCCTCCGTCGGACGGCGACGAACACCGTCCCCCCTGAACGCTGGTCGCGGCGCTCGGTGACGGATCGCTCACAGCCGGGCGGATACCTGGTGACGGCCTTCAAACACGGCGACGGCACCCTGCGTCGCAACGGGTTCAGCACCGATCTTGGTGTCGACTTCGATCGGTACTGGCTCTCGGCCATAGAGATGGGGGAACGCATCGCCGCCGCCGGTTTCGCCCTGGTCATCGAAGGCAGCACCCGCCTGAAGAATCGGGGCCTCCATACGGGTACATGCTGGTCCGCAAGACCGCCTTCGGGAGCGCGTAGCTGTAGCCCTGCCCCGGCATGGTGGTGCCCAGGGCGACCTGGCGGAATCACCTGGGGTGACAGACCGTCGGATCCGGTGAGCGGGTCGGCTCTGCATGACCATGGCGTGCCGCCTCAGCTGCCATCAGCAGCACAGGATCACATTTCCGCTCATGCCGCGATCCGCTCGTGACCGCTGACGAAAGCCGTGCAGCTCGGGGCTGCGCACTTCACGCGGGCCTGCTGTCATGGCCACGGGACTGGTGCGGGTCCGGCGTTCGGTGACGGTCCGTACGGCGTGTGGCCGGCCCGGAAGTATCTGAGGTGGTTGACCGTTGAGATCAGCACACGCTCGAACAGGCTCGGTTCTTCGGGCAGACGTCCGCTGTGACGGTCTGTGTGCTGCTCCACCTTCAAGTAGGTGAAGCTCGCCCGAGTCCCTGAACGATCGACTTCGACCTGAGCCTCATAGACCTGATAGCCAGTCCATGATCGCCAGAGCCGGAGCACGTCGGAGTCATTGAGATGGGCCACCCACCGGATCTCCATATCGAAGAACCCCAGCCCGTCGCGGAGCAGCCCGATCGTATCCGCGTCCAGGGCAAGGCGGGGAACCTGACCGACCACATGCATTGTCAGCCCGGCGTGAACCTTGGCCGCGCTAAGCGCCGTGAACAGCGGACGGAGATCTTCAGCAGGCATACGAACATTTTCCTCGCCATCCGGACCGGATCGGGTATCCGCTTCTGCCGCGACCCGGGCATGGTGATGCACGACGGCATCGGGCGTCGTCGGGACCACGGACAGTCAAGATCAACGCTAGAGCGCCGCTCTCGCCCGTTCCAGCAGCTCTGCGGTGGCCGCCCACAAACGCCGCTCCCGGTCGCGGTCGTGGGCGACGAACTGCACCTCGGTCGGCTTCGTCTTCACCACGAACGCGCCGTCGCGCAAGTGCGCCCACTTCTCGTCTACGGCTATCGCTGCCAGCAGCGGCCCTGAGCGTTGTGGGGTCGACACACCCGGAAGGTGGCCGAGGGCGCGGCCGATTGCCTGGAATGCCGCGGGAGCGCCACGGCCCAGCGCGGTACCCGGCATCCAGCCGGGCTCGAACACCGACACGTTGACCTTGGCGCCAGCGTGACGTTGCAGCTCGTGGGCGAAGTACAGGATTGCCAGCTTCGCGTTGGAGTAGGCGATCCCGGACTCGGTCATGCCCGGGTTCGTGTCGCCGTCGGCGGGATGGGCGAGTTCGACCGGGTCGGCCCACCTGGCCTCCGGCACGCGCAGCAGCCGGCGCCACACGTTGGCGCTGTAGGTATTCGAGCCGACGAGCACGACCCGGGCCGGGGCGGTGAACGAGCCGAGCAGGTCGCCGATGAGCTGCGCGTGCGCCAGGTAGTTGACGGCGAAGGTCATTTCGTAGCCGTCGGCGGAGGCCCGGCGGGTATCGACCGACATGGCGCCGGCGTTGGCGACCAGCGCGCGCAGCGGGCGTACGGTGCCGGCGGCGAGCAGGTCGCGCACGGTGGCCGCGGCGGCGCGTACCGCGGCCAGTCGCGACAGGTCGCAGTCGATCTCGCGGACGCGAGCGCCGCGCGCGCGGGCCTCGCGGGCGACCGCGGTCAGGTCCGGCCCGGCGCGGCCGACCAGCAGCAGGTCGGCGCCCCGCTCGGCCAGGGCCAGCGTCGCGTGGCGGCCCAGGTTACGCGTCGGGCCGGTGATCAGAACGGTTCCGGGTCCGGTGGAAGTCATGGTGTCAGTCTGCGAGCGCGGCGCGGCGTCAGGCAGTCGTTCGGTTTTCGTAGGACTGCCAGGACCAGGACAACCCCGGCGGGCTCGCGAATACTGGACGGCGTGGAAGCGTGGGAGTTCGGCCGTACGGTGCGCCGCTGGCGGGACCGGGTAGCGCCCGAGAACGTCGGCGTGCCGGTCGGGCGCCGCCGCCGGGCCAGCGGGCTGCGCCGCGAGGAGTTGGCCGCGCTCGCCGGCATCTCGACCGACTACCTGACCCGGCTCGAACAGGGCCGCGCGACCACGCCCTCGGCGCAGGTGGTGGAGGCCCTGGCCCGGGCGCTGCGCCTGGCCGAGACCGAACGTGACCTGCTGTACCGATGGTCGACCACCCGGCGGTCGGGCGCATCACCCTGGACTGCGACACGCTCGTCGTCGCCCTGGACGATCTGCGCATCACCGTCTATACCGCCGAGCCGGGCACCGAGGACGCCGAACGCCTCGCCCTCGCCGTCGTCCTGGGCACCCAGATGCTCGTTGACTAGCCTCGACCCGCGTTCTGGCCGATGCAGGTGACCAGCGGGAATCGGCGATGGTACGACCGAGCGTCGGTACTCTCGGCTACCTGTCGACAAGCTGGGAGTTCAGCGGCTTGGATGGCCGATCCGTCGCCGGCTAGGAGGTTCGACCGGCCTTGGGCAGCCCCGTGCGTATCCAGATACTCGGCCCGTTGCGGCTCTGGCGCGGCGTCACGGAGCTGGACGCCGGTCCACCGCGGCAGGCATATCTGTTCGCCCTGCTGTTGGCCCGGGCGGGCCAGCCGGTCAGCACCAGTAGGCTGATCGATCTGATCTGGGGTGAGGATTCTCCGGCCAGCGCTCTCGCGGACCCGGCCCGCACCACGGAGGCGCTGGTACGCGCGGCCCGCCGCGCGGCGAACATGGCCGCGTTCGAGGCTGCGAACCGGCAACCGGAGTCAGCCGTACAACTGGCACGCTCCGCGGGGTTGGCGGCGCTGGAACAGTCTGCCCTCTCGCTGCTCGCCATCGTCGTCAGGCGGCAGGCGCAGTACCAGGGCTCGGCGTTCGATGTGCTGGAGCGCGCCGAGCACCTGGCTCGCCACCTCGGCCGAGATGCGCAGGCGGCCGACTTTCTCTACATCCGTTGGATCGCGGCCGCCCATGCCGCCAAAACGGATCGCGACCAGTTGGTTCACCGGCCACCCAAGCGTCCACGCTGCTCCCTCAGGCTGTACGCCGTTCCCAGCGCAGACCGCGCCCAGGCCCGGACGGCACTCACTACCGAAAGCGGCCTTCACCGCGCCTGCGCCTGGCTGGCGCTCGCCGAGCACGCGAACCCGACCTGGCTCGACAAGGTGCACAGCTGGACGGCGTACCTGCGCAACGGCGCGGTGTACGTGGAGGAGGCAGAACGCTGACGCGCGGTCGTCAAGGTCGGAAGTCCGGATCTGCCGTCGACCGCGCGTCATCATGCGAGGCGCAGGAGCGCTTCCGGTGCACGGTTGTGCCGAGACGCGTGCAATCGGCTACCTGGTGTTGGACCAGGCGCGGCTGGACAGCACCAGTCGGTATCCGTCAGGGTCCTCCACCGTGACACCCCATCGGTCCCAATACGCGCCCTGGGCGATCCGCCGGCCGCCGGCCTTCTCAAGCCTGGCGATCAAAGACTCATCGACCGGCGCGGACAGATACAGCACCAGCAGGTCTTCGGCTGTCGGTGACGGTGGGACCTCCAGTTCGGGGCCACCGACAAGTTCGAGATGCCATGACGCTTGTGGCCAGCCGAGCATGACCAGATCATGCTCGCCGGGAGACTCGGCAAGTGCACGATAAAGCACATGCAACCCGAGCCCCTCAACATAGAACCGTTCAGCCGCCGCCAGATCACCGGTAGGCCGAGCAAGGCGAATCGCCGACGTAGGGTCGATCATTCGAGTAGCTCCGTTCTCTCAGTCGACGACCACCATGCAAGCTCAACCAAACTTTAGGTCAAGACGGGCGTACGCTCTGCCGCGACCCGAGCGCCACCCGGCGTCATGCATGTGACCAGGCTGCCGTCCGGACCTGCCGAGGTGGGTGTCGTGGTGGTCGATCGAGGCAGAGCGGAGCACACGCTATCCCTGCGGCCCCTGCCAGCCCCGCACTGCCACGAAGGGAGCACCACGTCTGAGCGTCCCGTCGAGGGTGACGATGGCGCCGCCGAGCACCGCGCCGAGGGCCGCACCCAGGTTGAACGCGCCAACGTTGGCCGACACCGCCAGCATCGGCGCCGCACCGGCGTGCCTGAGGATCAGGCCCTGAAGCGGGGCGATCGTCGCGGTCGCCAACAGTCCCAGCGCCAGCACCGCCAGCACCGCCGACGGCTTCCACACGACGATGAACGGGAACAGCGCCAGCACCCCGGTCAGCCCGCCGAACACTCCGCGTACGGTCCCGCTCAACGACCGGTCGGTCAGCCGGCCAGCGGCGAGGTTTCCGGCGAAGCTGCCCGCGCCGTAGGCCAGCAGCAGGACGGACACGACCGGCGCGGCGAACCCGCTGACCTGCGTCAGCAGCGGCGCAAGATAGGTGAAAACCGTTGACACACCAGCGAAACCCACCGCGGTCGTGGCGATCGACACGAGCACCGGTCGCCGTGTCACCACCCGCAGCTCCTCCCCGATACCGGCCCGCTGCGCGGCCTGCTTCGGCAGCACCGCCGCCAGCAACCCGGTGCCCGCCAGCGCCAGTACCGTCAACACCACGAACGGCAACCGCCACCCGGCGCGCTCACCCAGCAGCGCACCCAACGGCCACCCCGAGCAGGGTGGCGACGGTGAACCCGGAGACCACCGTCGCGATCGCCCGGCCGACCCGCTCGGCCGGCACCGCCCGCATCGCCGTCATCAGCGCCAACGCCAGGAACGCGGCATGGCTCAGCGACGACACCACCCGCCCGGCCAGCAGTACCGGAAACGACGGCGACCACGCACTCAACGCACTGCCCGCCGCGAACAGCAGCATCAGCCCCGGGGCCAGACCCTTGCGTGGCAGCCGCGCCGTCGCGATCGTCACCAACGGCCCGCCGATCACGACCCCGAGGGCGTACGCCGTCACGGCCTGCCCGGCCGTGCCCACCGACACGCCGAGGTCCTCGCCGACCTACGGCAACAACCCGGCAATCAGGTACTCGGAGGTGCCGACGACAAAAACACTGGCGCACAGCGCCGCCAGAATGGCGTAACTCTTCCGCATGAACCGGACGCTGGACTCTGACACGAATGTCAGAGTCCAGCCCGAGTGAACGAGGTCACGTGCGGATCGGGGAACTGTCGCGCCGCACCGACGTCCACGAACGCCTGTTGCGCTACTACGAACAACAGGAACTGCTCCGGCCCACCCGCTGTCCCAGCGGCTACCGCGAATACTCCGACAGTCATCGACGCCGCACCCGACGACGTCGCCGCCCGCGCCCGCACCAACCTCGTCGCCCTATCTCCCCCAGGCGGACTGCGGGACGTTGACCCGGAAGCGCCTCGGTGTAATGGCAGAATCTTCCGGATGGAAAGTGGCCTGCCGTCGGGTGTCGCCGCACTCCTCGGTCAGGCTCGTCGGGTCGTCGTCTTCACCGGCGCCGGAATCTCGGCCGAGAGCGGCGTGCCGACGTTCCGTGACGACCTCACCGGCCTGTGGGCTCGCTTCGACGCCCAGCGACTCGCCACCCCGGAGGCGTTCCACGCCGACCCGGATCTGGTCTGGGGTTGGTACGAGTGGCGGCGTGCACGGGTACGCCGCGCTCAGCCCAACCCCGCGCACCTGGCCACGGCTGCCATCGAGGACCTGATCCCCGGCAGCGTCGTCATTACCCAGAACGTGGACGACCTGCACGAGCGGGCTGGCTCCCGGGCGCCGGTCCACCTGCGCGGCAGTCTCTTCGCACCCCGCTGTGTGTCAGAGGCCGCCCACCCGGCCGTCCTTCCGGACACGGAGGGCGACGAGGCAGTCGACCCGGGAGACGGCGGCCGGATGGCGCCACCCCGTTGTACGCACTGCGGAGCGCTCGTCCGTCCCGGCGTGGTGTGGTTCGGTGAGGCGCTACCCGAGGCGGCGTTAACCGCGGCGGTCGAAGTCGCCACCGCGTGCGACGTGTTGCTGACCATCGGCACCTCCGGCCTCGTGTACCCGGCCGCGGAGATCCCCCGGATCGCGGCACGCTCCGGTGCCTCCGTCATACAGATAAACCCGCAACCGACGTCGCTCGACCGGATCTGCGCCGTCAATCTGCGCGGACCCGCCGCGCAGATTCTCCCGGTCCTGGTCGAGGCCGCACGGGACATCACCGAAAAGGAATGACCAACGCCCGTACGTCTGGGCCAAGAGTGTTGTCGGATGGTCGCGTGAGCGTCATCGGCGACGGCTGTGATCAGACAGGCCGCCCTGGGGCGTGGTCTCGGGTGTCGGATCATGGTCGCCGCGGTTTACCGGATCGGTGTCGGTTGTATCGTGCTGGCCGTTGTGGAGTGGTTCCGTTTGCCAGACGACGGTGACCGGCCGTGGCCGGGCTGCGTGGTGCGGCGTGGGCGTTTCGGGTCGCTGTGGACTTCGGGTTGGAGGGCGACGGTGAGAGTCTACAAATCAGTTTGGGACGTGGCCTTCGTCGGTGTCGTGTGGTTGGCAACGCCGATTGCGAGGACTTGCTGGTTCTGGTTGTCGGAACTGTGTACGGTTCGCTTCTCCGCGAGCCACTCGTCGAGATTGTGTGGTGTCGGGGGTCGCAGCGAGGCAGGGACGGTGCCAGGTTGACGGATGGTCCAGACTCGGCGGCCGACAGCGGGCGGGCCGGGAAACCGGAGCCTCTGGAGCGCGGTAGGACGGCCGCGACCGTCGTGCAGTTGATGGAGGTGCACCGGCTGGCGGTGGCCTCTCGGGAGACGGTGATTGCTCGGGATGTCAGTAACCGGTTGGCGGGGGTGTGGCTGCCCAGGTCCCGGTTCGCGGACGTCGCCGCCCTCACGAACGCCACCCTGACTCTCGGCCCGGACGCCGATGCCTTCTACAGCCTGGGCTGGGCCCAATCCTCCACGGGGCAACCCCGACAGGCCCTGGACAACTACGAGCGAGCCCTGCATCTGTACCGCGAGGTCGGTGGCCGCAGCAACGAAGCCGCCACCCTCAACAACATCGGTCGCGTCCACCACCACCTCGGGGCCCGACAGCAGGCCCTGACCTACTACCAACGGGCCCTCCCCATCCAACGGGACGTCGGCGACCGCGCCGGCGAAGCAACCACCCTCAACAACATCGGCGCCGCATACAACGGGCTCGGGGACCGGCAACGGGCCCTGACCTACTACCAACAGGCCCTCCCCATCCAACGGGAGATCGGCGACCGCGCCGGCGAAGCAACCACCCTCAACAACATCGGTCGCGTCCACGATCACCTCGGGCACCAGCAGCAGGCCCTGACCTACTACCAACAGGCCCTTCCCATCCAACGGGAGATCGGCGACCGCGCCGGCGAAGCAACCAGCCTCAACAACATCGGCGCCGCATACAACGGGCTCGGGGACCAGCAACGGGCCCTGAGCTACTACCAACAGGCCCTCCCCATCCAACGGGAGATCGGCGACCGCGCCGGCGAAGCAACCAGCCTCAACAACATCGGCGCCGCATACAACGGGCTCGGGGACCAGCAGCAGGCCCTGACCTACTACCAACAGGCCCTCCCCATCCTGGGGGAAATCGGCAACCGCGCCGACGAAGCGAGCACCCTCAACAACATCGGTTTCGTGTACGACAACCTCGGGGACCAGCAGCAGGCCCTGACCTACTACCAACGGGCCCTCCCCATCCAACGGGACGTCGGCGACCGCGCCGGCGAAGCGGCCATCCTCAACAATATCGGTGCAATCCGGTCGCAGCAGGGCCATTTCGCCGAGGCGAAGGACACCTTGGACGAAGTCCTCGGGATATTTCGCATGATCGGTGATCGCGGATCACAGGCAGCGACACACTTCAATATGGCCGTTGTGCTCTTGCAGATGGCGCGAGTGGACGACGCCACCGAGTTCCAGCGCCAGGCCATCGCTTTGGCCGAGCAGACAAGCCATCCGGCACTCGACCAGATGCGCGCGTTCCTCGTCGAGCTCGAACAGACAAGGAAATGATGGACAGTGGCCACTGCCACACCTGGGGGTCATCGGGACCGTGTTAGCCGACGTCGACTCGGCCAACGTCAGTCGGGGCCAGCTGGAGATCGTTTTCCGGCAGGACGAATCGCAGCAGAGCTGAGGGCGGAGACAAGCCGGGTGAGCGAGATGAACAGCTACGAGCTGAAGATCTTCGAGCAGACGTCGAGCTACTGGGAACTGCGCCTGTCGACCGGCGGAGGCCCGCCGAAGACCCGTGGCCTGGACAACACAGCTATCGATCACCTGATCGCGATGGTTGAACGCGATTACAGCCAGGATGCGGTCGCTCAGAAGGTGTTCGGTGCCCCGCAGCTACGTGCCCTCGGTACGAAACTGGCCACCTTTCTCGACGGCGATGAACGGTGGCTGACCCCGGTCCTGGACCATCCGTCCGGTGCCACGCTTCGAATCACGGCCGCGGAACGGCTACGGCACCTGCCCTGGGAACTGCTCGCCAGAGAGGGTTCGTACCTGACCGTCGCCAGCCACGCTCCGCTGCTACCGGTACGGGCCATCGGCACCAACACGGCCCTCAAGACCCCGATCGCCCCTGGAAACCGACCCCTGCGGGTGCTGTTCATGGCCACCTCCCCGGAGGGTGTCGAACCCGTGCTCAACTACGAGGCGGAGGAGGCGGCCATCCTGTCGGCGACCTCGCGTACCGGCACCGACCTGGTCGTCGAGGAAAGCGGCACCCTGGAAGGGCTTCGCTTTCTCAGTCGTGACTACGGCGCGGGATATTTCGACGTCCTGCATCTGAGCGGCCACGCCACCATCAACGCGAACGGCCAACCCACCTTCCTGGTGGAGGACGAGTTCGGCGGGCTCGCCCACGCCACCGCTGACCAGATCGCCCGGGCCATGGCCGGACACTGGCCCCGCCTGGTGTTCGTCTCCGGCTGCCTCACCGGGAACGCCCCCGACGCCGGCACGTTCCCCTCGATGAGCGAAAGCCTCGTCCGTGCCGGAGCCCCCGCCGTACTGGGGTGGGCGCTGCCGGTCGGCGACGTCTCCGCGACCGAGTTCTACCGCACACTGGCTGACGGTGAGCCCCTCGACCGGGCCCTCGTCGAAGCCCGACAGCACCTGTACGCCCACAAGCGTGGCAACTGGCACCTGCTGCGCGTCTACGCCGACAACTCCCCGCTGGCGCCCATGGTCACCCCTCTACACACCAAGGGGCGTGCACGGATCCACATCCGGCCCGCCGACCAGGACTTCCTCGACCCGCAGACCCAGCTGTCCCGGGTCGCCACCCGGGCCGCCTTCGTGGGACGACGACGGGTCATCCAGCGCTGCCTGCGTACCCTCAAACAACCCCACGGTCACGACGGCGCGGCGCAGGCCCTCGTCCTGCACGGTATGGGCGGCCTCGGCAAGAGCAGTCTTGCCTCCCGGCTGCTGGAACGCATGCCCACCCACCAGCGTGTCGTCTGGTACGGCGGCGTCGACCTGACCAGGTTCCGAGAACTCGCCACCAAGGTCAAACTCCCCACCCTTGAGCAGGAGATCGAGGCAGCCCAACTGCTCGACAACAACGAGGCCCCCCTCGCCGCCCGCCTGCGCCACCTGCTCGATGTCGACGGACCTCTCGGGCAGACCCCCTGCCTGTTCGTGTTCGACGACTTCGAGGACGGCAACCTCGACAAACGCGACGGCACACACGTGCTCTCCGCCGAGATGGCCGACATCCTGCCCGCCCTACTCAAGGCCATCCGCGAAACCGGCAGCCCCAGCCGAGTCATCATCACCAGCCGCTACCGTTTCCCCGCTCCCGCCGCAACCACGATCGTCGTCGAGTCACTCGAAACCCTCACCGGAACCGAACAGGCCAAGAAACTCGCGAACCTGCGTAACCTGCGCCCCGGCTCGACCATCGACCCTGACATCCGCGAGCGCGCCATCCAGGCCGCGGCCGGCAACCCCCGCCTACTCGACTGGCTCGACCTGATCGTCGCCGACACCAGCCTCGACATCGACGGCCTCATCACCGCCATCGAGCGGGAAGCCGACCGGTTCCGCCGGGAAACGATCCTGGCGAGGAACCTCCTCAACTCCCAAACCCCCGAGCTGCAAAAGATGCTCGCCAAGGTCAACGTCGTCGAACTGCCCGTACCCGCCGAGACCGTCAAGGCCGTCCACAACCACCCGGAGGCCACCGGCCACATCACACGCGCCGTCCAACTCGGCCTGATCGAAGAAGGCACCGACCCCGGAACCCGCCAACCCCGCTACTACGTCTCCAACGTCCTACGCCCCCTCATCCGCCCCCTGCTCACCGACGACGAATACACCCGGGCCTGCGCCGCCGCCGCACGATCCCTCCACAAACTCTGGGTCACCGACCCCGCCACCCCCAGGCCCGCTCCATGACCCCCCACGCCCAGTGGGTGGAGGTGCACCGATTGGCGGTGGCCGGTCGGGAACCGGCAATCGCCCGCGACGTCGGGAACCGGGTGGCAAGGGTGTGGTTGCGCCGGTCCCGGTTCGCAGACGTCGCGGCCCTCGCGAACGCCACCCTGCCCCTCGGCCCGGACGCCGGCGCCTTCTACGACCTGGGCTGGGCCCAATCCTCCACGGGGAAACTCCGACAGGCTCTGGAGAGCTTCGAGCGCGCCCTGCACCTGTACCGCGAGGTCGGCAACCGCGGCAACGAAGCCGCCACCCTTAACGGCATCGGCCGCGTGCACGACCACCTTGGGGACCGGCAACAGGCCCTGACCTACTACCAACAGGCCCTCCCCATCCAGCGGATGGTCGGCAACCGCGCCGGCGAAGCAACCACCCTCAGCAACATCGGTACCGCATTTGACAGCCTCGGGGACCGGCAGCAAGCCCTGACCTACTGCCAACAGGCCCTCCCCATCCTGCGAGAGGTCGGCGACCGCGCCAGCGAAGCGATCACCCTCAGCAACGTCGGTCGCGTGTACGACGATCTCGGGGACCGGCAGCGAGCCATGACCCACTACCAGCAGGCCCTCTCCATCGCGCGAGAGGTCGGCGACCGCGCCGGCGAAGCGGCCACCCGGTACAACATCGCGATGATCTACCGGACGGAGGGAAACCTCGACCGGGCGATCGGCGAGCTCGAACTCGTCGTCAACCTCGACCGCCAGGTCGGGCACCCGGACCTCGCATCCGACACTGCCATGCTCGAACAGGTAAGCCAAGAACGCGCAAGAGCTCGGGAAGCGACCTGATCACGTGCCGGACCCGGCCACCCTCAACCTCGCCGCGATCAATGCATGACTCCGACCCCGTTATGAGGCACAGCCCGATTCAGATTCCGAGTGGCGCTGGATTCGCGTCGGCTCGACGGTTCTCAGCCGCCGGAATCGTCCATCTCGGCGCCGGCCGGTACGACGTCGCTGTCCCGGTCGGCCAGCCAGCCGTCGGGCAGGTGCACTTTGCCGGGTGAGTTGGTCCGGCCGCGCGGCTGACCGAGGGTGTTGAGCGGGAACGGCTCGGCCGGATCGAGCTTGCCGAGCAGGTCGTCCAGCTCGGCCAGGCTGTTGATCATCGCCATCGCCCGGCGCAGCTCGCCGCCGACCGGGAAACCCTTGAGGTACCAGGCCACGTGCTTGCGGAAGTCGGTGCAGCCGTCCCGCTCACTGCCCATCCACTCGGCCAACAACTCCGCGTGCCGGCGCATCGTCCCGGCCACCCGGCCGAGGTCGGGCAGCCGCCGCTCGGACCGCCCGGCGAAGGCCGCCGCCAGGTCCGCGAAGAGCCACGGCCGACCCAGGCAGCCACGGCCGACGACCACGCCGTCCGCCCCGGTCCGGGCCATCATCCGCAGCGCGTCGTCCGCCTCCCAGATGTCGCCATTTCCAAGCACCGGTACGTCCAGCGCCTGCTTCAGGGTCGCGATCGCGTCCCAGTCCGCGCTGCCGGAGTAGCGCTGTTCGGCCGTACGCGCGTGCAGCGCCACCGCCGCCACCCCGGCCTCCTGGGCGGCGAGACCGGCTTCGACGTACGTCAAATGGTTGTCGTCTATGCCCTTGCGCATCTTCACCGTGACCGGCACCCCGGCCGGTGCCGCCGCGTCGACCGCGGCCCGGACCAGTCGGGCGAACAGTCGGCGCCGCCACGGCAACGCCGCGCCGCCGCCCTTGCGGGTGACCTTCGGCACCGGGCAGCCGAAATTGAGGTCGATGTGGTCGGCCCGGTCCTCCTCGACCACCATCCGCACCGCCGCGGCGGTGGTTTCCGGATCCACGCCGTAGAGCTGGAGGCTGCGCGGGCGCTCGTCGGCGCCAAAGGCGATCATGCGCATGGTGCGCGGGTTCCGCTCCACCAGCGCGCGGGTGGTGACCATCTCGCAGACGTACAGGCCGCCGCCCTGTTCCCGACAGAGCTGGCGAAAGGCGACATTGGTGATGCCGGCCATCGGCGCGAGCACCACCGGCGGCCAGACCGGGTGCCCGCCGATGGCCAACGAACCCGGCACGGCCGGAGCGGCGGTCGACGTCATCCTCCGAGGATCCCACCCCGGACCGCACGACTGGCGAGGACCCCCGGACGTCAATCTGATTTATATTTACCGCCGTGATTACCTTTGCCGCCCTGCTGTTCGGCCTGGGATGCTGCCTGATCGTCGGCGGCGCGGTGGCCGCCCTGCTCCGCTGGTACGAGGCGAACCAACGGCGGATCCTGGAACGGGCCGCGCTGGTGCCGTGCGCCGACTGGCAAGCGGGCCGGCGCTGGCAGGCCGCCGCCGGCATGACCACCGCCGGCCCGACCGGGGTGCAAATCTCCCCGGTCACCGGCACCGCCTGCGCCTGGTACGCCGTGGACCTGGTCCGCGAGCCGTCGCGCCGGTACGACGACACCGCGTCGAGCGTGGACCACCTGTGGACGCAGGAGGCGCCGGGGCCGCCCGCGCTCCAGGACCACACCGGCAGCCTGCTCATCGATCCCCGACTACTGCGCCGGCGGTCGACCGACGGGGACCCGCTGATCACCACCACGACGGTCCGGCGCTACGGCCGCGAGGACGAGGACCGGGTACCGCAGCTCATCCCCCGGGACGTGTACCTCGGCACCGGAAAGCACGAGACCCTGGTGCTGACCGAGCTGCTGGTGCACGCCGGCCAGCGGGCGTACGCGATCGGCAGGGCGCGGTCCGACGGCGGGAACCTCGTGCTCACCCCGTCCCGGCGCGGACCGGTGACGGTCCTCACCACCGGCACCTACGAGCAGGTGCACGCCCGCCGGATCGCCGCGACGGCCGGCTCCTGGACGCTGCCGGGCGCGCTCAGCATCGCCGGCGTGGCCGGGATCGCCGGGGCGGTACTGCTCGCGTGGCTGACCTGGCCCGTCGACTGAGCTGACCGGACCGGTGGCTCAGCAGCCGGGCAGGCGCTCGATCAGGTAGTTCTCCACCTGGTCGAGCGAGACGCGCTCCTGCAACATGGTGTCCCGGTTCCGTACGGTGACCGCGTTGTCGTTGAGGGTGTCGAAGTCGATCGTCACGCAGAACGGGGTGCCGATCTCGTCCTGGCGGCGGTACCGCCGGCCGATCGCCTGCGAGTCGTCGAACTCGACCACCCAGCGCTTGCGCAGCGCCGCGCTGAGGTCGCGGGCCTTCGGGGACAGTTCCGGGTTGCGCGACAGCGGCAGCACGGCCACCTTCACCGGCGACAGCCGGGGATCGAACCGCAGCACGGTCCGCTTGTCCACGCCGCCCTTGGTGTTCGGCGCCTCGTCCTCGTCGTACGCCTCCAGCAGGAAGGCCAGCACCGCGCGGGTCAGGCCGGCGGCCGGCTCGATCACGTACGGCATCCAGCGCTCGCCCTTCTCCTGGTCGAAGTAGGAGAGGTCGACACCGGAGTGCTTGCTGTGCGTGGTGAGGTCGAAATCGGTCCGGTTGGCGATGCCCTCCAACTCGGAGAACTCGGTGCCGCCGAACATGAACTTGTACTCGATGTCGACGGTGCGCTTCGAGTAGTGCGAGAGCTTCTCCTTCGGGTGCTCGAACAGCCGCAGGTTCGACTCGCTCAGCCCGAGGTCGAGGTACCAGTTCCAGCGCTCCCGCAGCCAGAATTCGTGCCACTGCTCGTCCGAGCCGGGCTCGACGAAGAACTCCATCTCCATCTGCTCGAACTCCCGCGTACGGAAGATGAAGTTGCCCGGGGTGATCTCGTTGCGGAACGACTTGCCGACCTGGGCGATGCCGAACGGCGGCTTCTTGCGCGCCGAGGTCATCACGTTGGCGAAGTTGACGAAGATCCCCTGCGCCGTCTCCGGCCGCAGGTAGTGCAGGCCCTCGTCGCTCTCCACCGGGCCGAGGTGGGTCTTCATCAGCCCGTTGAACATGCGGGGCTCGGTGAAGGTGCCCTTGTTGCCGCAGTTCGAGCAGTTGATCTCGGCGAGTGAGGTCGGCGGGCGGCCGTTGCGGGCCTCGAACGCCTCCTCCAGGTGGTCCGCGCGGAACCGCTTGTGGCAGGACTGGCACTCGGTCAGCGGGTCGACGAACGCCTCCAGGTGCCCGGAAGCGGCCCAGACGTCCCGGGCCAGGATGACGGCCGAGTCGAGGCCGACCACGTCGTCGCGCTGCTGCACCATGTTGCGCCACCACTGGCGCCGGACGTTCTCCTTCAGCTCCACGCCGAGCGGACCGTAGTCCCAGGCCGACCGGGTGCCTCCGTAGATCTCGCTGGAGGGGAAGACGAAGCCTCGGCGCTTGGCGAGACTGACCACGGCATCGATACGGTCGGCCGGCATGGTTCTCCTCCTACGCCGACTGGCGGTCGGCGGGGACGCATCAGGAACGAAACGGACAACAACGAACAACGGCACCACCCACCGCTGTTCCAAGCCCAGCAGACTACCCCGCCCCCACCCACCCCCACCCATCCCCCGCCCCCCACCCCCATCCCACCCCCATCCCCCGCCCATCCCCACCCCATCCCCCGCCCATCCCCCCGGCGATCTTGCACTTGTGGTCGTACACAAATCCGGATGAGTGCCCTATTTCGGGCGCCACAAGTGCAAGATCGCCGGCCAAGAGGGGCGGGAGGGGGAGGGCGGCGGGGTGGGGCGGGAGAGGGGCGGGGTGGGTTAGGTGATGTCGCAGACTTCTAGGGCGCCGGTGCGGGTGTCCTGGGTCAGGCGGACGCGGAGGTTGTCGCGGCTGCCGCTGGTGTAGGTGACTCCGACGGGGACTATCAGGTCGTTGGTGGCTGTTACCTCGCCGATGCGGAAGGAGTCGATTTCCGGTTCCTCGGCGACCCGCTGCTCGAACTCGCGCGGCGACTCCCGGCGCTGGGCGGCGTCGCAGAGGAAGTCGTACGCCTTGTCGAACTCCTGGTTGCTGACCGCCTCGAAGTAGTCACCGGCGACCACCTGGGCCTGCTCGTTGATCGCCTCGACGCCGGAGACGGTCAGACCGACCACGGCCGCCACCCCGCCACCGCAACAGAGCAGGACGGCCAGGCCGGCGACCCCGAGCCCGAGCCACAGCCGCATGGTCCGGCCCTCGGTCGGCGGGGCGGCGAACGGCGGCGTCACGCCCGGCCCCGGCGGCGGGCCGGGCACACCGTACGGCGCCGGCCCGGCCGGCACCGGGTACACCGGCGGCACGCTCCCCGACCCGTCCGAGCCCGGGTACGCAGGCGGCACGCTCCCCGACCCGTCCCAGCCCGGATAGGCCGGATAGGCCGGCGGCGGGCCATCCGGTCCGGGTGTCACCGGGTACGGCATCGGCGGGCCGCCCGGCCCCGCAGTGGTCATGGACGCAAGGGTAGTGCCCGCGACCTCATCGGCTCGGATCAGTGGCCCGGTCACTGACCGCCACCTCGACCTGCCCGCCCGGTTCGGCGCTGGCGAGGGCCTCGAACGCCGACGGCTCGTCCAGCGACTCGGCGAGCAGCGGGGTGGCGTACACCTTGACGTCGAACGCGCCGAGCGCCCGCCGGTAGGTGCCGACCGACTCCCACTCGGTCACCAGCGACCACTGCCGGGGATCCTCCAGTGCGCGGACGAGCTGCCCGCGCTGATAGCCGGGTCGGGCGGCCAGTGCCGCCAGCGCGGCATGCGCCCGTTCCGTGAAGGACGCGGCGGCGTCCTCGTCGACCACGAACCGGTTCGTCACCAGCACCCGGTGCCTCCTCGTAGAGTCTGTGCCATGCAGCGTACGCAGAGCGTCTTGCTGGCCCGGCTGGCCCGGGTGAACCCGACCGTGGTGTTCCTCGCCACGGTCGCCGTGGTGCTGGTCGGCCTCTTCGCGCCCGGAATCGTCGGCGGGGCGGTGCTGCTGGCGCTCGCCGCCGGACTGGTGGCCCTGCTGCGGCTCACCTGGCCGGTCCAGCCGCCGGCGACCCGGATCATCCGCCTGCTGATGCTGACCCTGCTGGTAGCGGTAGCCCTAGTCAAGATCCTCTGACCGGCCCGACCACTCTTCCTTGTTCGGAGGCGAAGCCTCCCTCACATGCAAGCATGCGTTTTTGACAATCATTCTCATTCGCGCGGAGAGTAGATGGCATGCTGATCCGCTCCGCTCCCCGTACCCTGGCCGTCGCCGCGAGCGCCGTGCTCGCACTGGGTGGCCTCGCCGCCTGTGGGCAGGACGCCGCCGGGGGTGACGCCGGCGGCCGGGTCGACGTGGTCGCCGCCTTCTACCCCCTGCAATACGTGGCCGAGCGGGTCGGCGGCGACGCCGTACGGGTGACGAACCTGGCCAAGCCCGGTGCCGAACCGCACGACCTGGAGCTGAACCCGAGCCAGGTCGGCCAGGTCAGCGACGCCGACGTGATCATCTTCCTGAAGGGCTTCCAGCCGGCCGTCGACGACGCGGTGGAGCAGGTCGGTGGCGACCGCACCTTCGACGTCGCCGGGGTGGAGCCGCTGCGCGACGCCCCGACCGGCGGCCACGAGCACGAGCAGGAGGGCGCCGGTGGCGGCGAACGGGCCGGGGTCAAGGACCCGCACGTCTGGCTCGACCCGACCCGGCTCGCCACCATCGCCGACAAGCTCGCCGAACGGCTGGGCAGGGCCGACCCGGCGCGGGCCGCCGACTACACCGCGCGGGCGCAGGCGCTGCGTACGGAGCTGACCGCGCTGGACCGGGAATACAGCCAGGGCCTGCGCGACTGCCAGCGCCGGGAGCTGGTGACCGCGCACACCGCCTTCGGTTACCTGGCCGCGCGCTACCAACTCGAACAGGTCGGCATCTCCGGCATCACCCCGGAGGACGAGCCGTCGCCGAAGCGGCTGGCCGAGGTGGCCGACGAGGCCCGCGAGCACGGCGCCACCACGATCTTCTTCGAGACCCTGGTCAGCCCGAAGGTCGCCGAGACCATCGCCCGCGAGGTCGGGGCGACCACCGCCGTCCTCGACCCGATCGAGGGGCTGTCGGAGGGCGGGACCGCAGACTACGTTTCGGTGATGCGTACCAACCTCGGCGCCCTGAAGACCGCCCTGAACTGCTCATGAGCGACGATCTAGGGATGGATGCGGGAGAGCGGCACGAGCCGGACCGGACGGTGATCACCGTCGACCGGGCGGTCGTCGCGTACGGCGAGCGGCCGATCCTGCGCGGTGTCTCGCTCCGGGTGACCGCCGGTGAGGTGGTCGCCGTACTCGGAGCGAACGGTTCGGGCAAGTCGACGCTGATCCGGGCCGTGCTCGGGCTGGTCCCGCTGAGCGGCGGGTCGGTCGAGCTGTTCGGCACCCCGCTGCGGCGGTTCCGGCAGTGGGCCCGGCTCGGTTACGTACCGCAGCGGCTCGGTGCGGGTGGCGGCGTACCGGCGACGGTGGCGGAGGTGGTCGGCTCCGGCCGGCTGGCCCGGCGCGGTTTCCTGCGCCCGCCCGGCGCCGCCGACCGGACGGCGGTGGCCAGCGCCCTGCGCGCGGTCGGTCTCGCCGACCGGGCCGGCGACCCGGTCGCCACCCTCTCCGGCGGCCAGCAGCAACGCACCCTGATCGCCCGTGCCCTGGCCGGTCAGCCGGAGCTGCTGATCCTGGACGAGCCGACCGCGGGGGTCGACGCGGCCAGCCAGGAGGCGTTCGCCGGGGCGCTGCGCCACTTCGTCGCCGACGGTGGCACGGTGCTGCTCGTCGCCCACGAACTCGGCCCACTGGCCCCACTGATCAGCCGGGCGGTGGTCGTCGCCCAGGGGGAGATCGTGCACAACGGCGCGGTGCCGGAGCCGGCGGGTCATCACGCCGGTGCCGGGCACGACCACGTCCACCCGCACGGTCCGGAGGAACTACCGGGGTTGTGCATCGAATGAGCCTTTTCCAGTAC
This sequence comes from Micromonospora sp. NBC_01699, assembly GCF_036250065.1. Classification (NCBI taxonomy): domain Bacteria; kingdom Bacillati; phylum Actinomycetota; class Actinomycetes; order Micromonosporales; family Micromonosporaceae; genus Micromonospora; species Micromonospora sp. NBC_01699. The sequence continues at coordinate 6,451,178 of NZ_CP109199.1, forward strand.
GACTTCATGCTGCGCGCCCTGGTCGGCGCGCTGGTCATCGGGCTGGCCGCCCCGGCGCTCGGCATCTACCTGGTGCAGCGCCGGATGTCGCTGATCGGTGACGGGGTCGGACACGTCGCGCTCACCGGGGTCGGGGTGGGCCTGCTGCTGAACACCTCCCCGGTGCTCACCGCCGTGATCGTCTCGGCGGTCGGCGCGGTGGCGATCGAGCTGGTCCGGGAACGGGGCAGGACCTCCGGCGACCTGGCCCTGGCGCTGCTGTTCTATGGCGGTATCGCCGGTGGGGTGATGCTGGTCGGCCTGTCGGCCAACCGCAGCAACGCGAACCTGATGTCGTACCTGTTCGGCGCGCTGACCACGACGGCGCCGCAGGACCTGGTGGTGATCGTGGTGGTCGCGGCCGTGGTCCTGGTCGCCATGCTGGGCCTGCGCCCGGTGCTGTTCGCGATCTCGCACGACGAGGAGTACGCCCGGGTGTCCGGGGTGCCGGTACGCGCGCTCAACCTGCTGCTCGCCGCGACCACGGCGGTGACCGTGACGATCGCCATGCGCACCGTCGGCCTGCTGCTGATCAGTGCCCTGATGGTGATCCCGGTCGCCACCGCGCAGCAGTTCACCAGGGGCTTCCGCGGCACCATGGCGGCGGCGATGACGCTCGGCCTGCTCGCCGCCGCGGTCGGGGTGTGGCTGGCCGGGACCGCCGACACCGCACCCGGGGCGACGATCGTGGTGGTTTCCATCGCCGGTTTCCTGCTCGTCGCGGTGGGCGGTACGGCCTGGCGGGCGGTCCGCCGACGGGTGGTTCCGGTCAGGGCGGGCATTTCGTCGATCGAGGTGCCGGAATCGGTGCTGGATCACGCCGCCCCGTTGGTGGGACCGGGACGATAGTGGTTACCGTTACGGGATGACGAGCGCCAGCGGATACGAGGTGTACGAGAGCGCGGGTGAACTGCTGCGCGCGCTCTCCGCTCCGATCCGGGTCGCGATCGTCACCGAACTGGCCGACGGCGAACGCTGTGTGCACGAGTTGGTGGAGAAACTCGGCGCGGCCCAACCACTGGTCTCCCAGCATCTGCGGGTGCTGCGCGGCGCCGGTGTGGTGCGCGGCTCACGCCGTGGCCGGGAGATCGCGTACGCGCTGGTCGACGAGCACATCGCGCACATCGTGGCGGACGCCGTCAGCCATGCGGGCGAGGCCGCCCCGGCCCGGCTGTCGGCGAGCTGACCGAGCTGGAGGAAGACATGACGGACACGGAGGCGGAGACCGGCACCGCCATACGCAACACCCGGCAGCGCAGCGCGGTCAGCGCCCTGCTGGCGGAGGTGGCGGGCTTCCACAGCGCCCAGGACCTGCACGGGATGCTGCGTGACCGGGGCGAACGGGTCGGGCTGACCACCGTCTACCGGACGTTGCAGGGGCTCGCCGACGCGGGCGAGATCGACGTGATGCGACCGGCCGGCGGCGAGCACCTCTACCGGCGGTGCAGCGACGGGCACCACCATCACCTGGTCTGCCGGGGCTGCGGCCGTACGGTCGAGATCGAGGGGCCGGCGGTGGAGAACTGGGCCGACCGGGTCGCCGCCAAACACGGGTACGCCGACGTCAGCCACACCCTGGAGATCTTCGGCACCTGTCCCGACTGCACCACCTGCTCGCATTCGTTGACATAAATCTGAGCAACAATGGAGTGGCCACTGCGGCCGTTCCGGTCGGATACTCGGTCGACATATTTGCCGCCGCCTGAGCATCGGCCGTGAATCGGGAGGACCGCAGTGAGTCAAACGCGCGATCCGGACCTCATCCACATCCCATCGACGGTAGTTCCCGACTCAGTACCAACATCCACCCTGGTCAATGGGTATTTTCCCCGGCGACGAGGGCTCATCATCCTGCTCAGCGTGCTCGGCGGTTTCCTGCTGACCGTCGTCTGGTCCGCCGAGTTCGTCGACTCGACCATCGGTGACAACGTCGCGAACACGCTGCTCGGCCACGACGCCAAGCAGACCCCGATCGCCGGCATCGCCGCCGGCATCGCGTTCGCCTTCGTCTCCGGGCTGGCCGGCACGTTCACCGCCTGCAACATCGCCGCGTTCGGGGCGGTGGCACCGCTGCTCGGCGGCACCGGCGGCCGGTGGCAGCGGCTCGGCCAGACCCTGCGGCCACTGGGCTGGCTGGCCGTCGGCATGATCAGCGTCTCCATCCCGTACGGCATCCTGGTCGGGCTCGTCGGCACCGACATGCCACAGTTCTCCACCGCACCGAACCCGGTCGGTGAACTGTCACCCCGCAGCATTCAGTCGATGATCGTGTTCGGAGTGGTCGGACTCGCCATGACCTACCTCGGGCTGGCGGCACTCGGCGTCGTGCGCGACCCGTTCGCCCGGCTCGCCCGGCGCTTCCCGAACGCGCCGATGGTCGTCATGGGCGTACTGATCGGCGCCTTCCTGATCGGACGCCCGTTCGCGCTGTTCCGGCAGATGTTCCGGGACGCCGCCGAAAGCGGCAACCCGTTGTACGGCGCCGCCGCGTTCACCCTCCAGTCGCTCGGCAACGTCGTGGTGATGGCGCTGCTGTTCCTGCTGCTGACGTACACCGTCGGGGGGCGGTTGCAGCGGTGGATCGCGGTCAACCCGCGCCGGATCACCGTCATCACCGCGGTCGCGCTGCTGGTGGCCGGCGTCTTCACCTTCCTCTACTGGGACGTACGCCTGCTCGACCGCCGCGAGATCATCCCCTGGTACCCGACCGCCCCCTGGGCCTGACCCATCGGCGGCCTCCGGGCCCGACCCACCGGCCCCCGGGCCCGACCGGGGCCCCAACCACGGACCCGGCGGACGCAACCGCCCACCCACCCGCTGCGGCGTCACCGGTCAACCCCGGAAACGGCGCCGGTAGTGGGCGCAGGTGCGTCCGCCGGGACCTCGTACAGTCGGCCGGGACGTGGCACCCTGTCCGGCGTGAAGATTTACGCTGACCGTTTTCCGAAGGCCGCCCGGCAGGTGCTCACCGACCTGCTCGTGATCGCCTGGGTGTACCTGTCGATCAGGTTCTCGATGTGGCTGTACGACCTGGTGCAGAAACTCGCCGTACCGGGCCAGAAGCTGGAGGGCGCCGGCACCGACCTGGCCCGGAACTTCAGCGAGGCCAGCGACAAGATCGGTCGTACGCCGATCGTCGGCGACGACCTGACCGGACCGTTCGACCGGGCCGCCGACGCCGCACGGTCGCTCGCCGAAGCCGGCCACAACCAGCAGGAACAGGTCGCCGACCTGTCCCTCACCCTGGCCCTGCTGGCGCTGGTCTTCCCGCTGGCGCTGGTGCTGCTCGGCTGGCTGCCGCTGCGACTGCGCTGGATCCGCCGGGCCAGTGCGGCGGCCGCGTTGCGCGACGCCGCCGCCGGACGGGATCTGCTCGCCCTGCGGGCCCTGGCCAACCAGCCGCTGCGCCGGCTCACCCGGATCGACCCGGACGTGGCCCAGGCGTGGCGCCTCGGCGACGAATCCACCGTCGACGCCCTGGCCGCGCTGGAACTACGGCACCTCGGCCTGCGCGGTGGTCGATAGAGTCGACAACTGTGCGCATCCTGCTGGGTCTACTGAGCGTCCTCCTGCTGCTCTACGCGGCGGCCCTGCTCTGGGCCGCCCAGCGGGGCCGGGGCATCCCCCGGATCGGTTACCTGGTCCTGATCCCGCTCAACCTGGCCGTGCTCGCCCTGGTCATCCTCGTCATCTGGTAACCGTCCCGAAGCGGTCCCGGGCCGGGCGGTGGTCTCCGGCGGGGCGGCGGCCGTGGACGGGTCGGGCGGGATGCGACGGCGTACGTCCGGCACGGTGGCCGGGCCCGGTTCCCAGGCGGCGACCCACTCCCGCTCGGCCGGCGGGGTGAGCACACCGTCCTCGACGAACGCGTACCGGCCGGCGAGGATGCGCCCGGCGGCCACCACGTCAACCGAGTCGGTGTTCTCCCAGAGGGTGTGGAACAGGATCTCGACCCGGGACCGGGCCTGGCGGCAGAACAGGTCGGCCAACTCCACGCCCTCGGGACGCTCGGCCGATTCGGCACGGGCCCGTACGGCAACCGCCGACATCGCGAACAGTTCCGCGCCGATATCCACGATCCGGCCGAGGAACGCCTGCTTGCGTTCGAGTTTGCCCTGCCAGCGGGACATCGCGTAGAACGTCGAGCGGGCCAGCCTGCGCGACGACCGCTCGACGTACCGCAGGTGCTGGGCCAGGGGGCCGAACTCGGCGTACGAGTGGGGTTGCTGGCCGCGACCAACCGCGAGCGTCGGCAGCCATTTGGCGTAGAAGGCGCCGGCGGTGGCGGCGGCGCGGGCCTTGCGACCGAGTCCGGCGTCGGGGTCGATGATGTCGCCGGCCACCGCGAGGTGGGCGTCGACCGCCTCGCGGGCGATCAGCAGGTGCATGATCTCGGTCGAGCCCTCGAAGATCCGGTTGATCCGCAGGTCGCGCAGGAGTTGCTCGACCGCGACGGCACGTTCGCCTCGGGCGGCGAGCGAATCGGCGGTTTCGTATCCGCGCCCGCCCCGGATCTGCACCAGTTCGTCGCCGATCCGCCAGGCCATCTCGCTGGCGTAGAGCTTGACCAGGGCAGCTTCGATCCGGATGTCGTTGCGGTCGTCGTCGGCGAGCAGGCAGCAGAGGTCGAGCATGGTCTCCAGCCCGTAGGTGCTGGCGGCGATGAAGGAGAGCTTCTTCGCCACGGCCTCGTGCTCGCCGACCGGGCGCCCCCACTGGACCCGCTCGGCGGACCACTCGCGGGCCACGTTGAGCGACCACTTGGCGGCGCCGACGCACATCGCCGGCAGCGACAGCCGGCCGGTGTTGAGGGTGGTCAGGGCGATCTTCAGCCCCCTACCCTCGCCACCGACGACGTTCTCCTTCGGCACGAACACGTCGTGCAACCGGGTGACGCTGTTCTCCAGCCCGCGCAGGCCGAGGAAGGTGTTGCGCCGTTCGACCGTGATGCCCGGCGAGTCGCCCTCGACCACGAACGCGGTGATCCCGCCGCGTCGTCCCTCGGTCGCCGGCACCCGGGCCATCACCACGAGCAGGGTGGCGACGGTGCCGTTGGTGGCCCAGAGCTTGATCCCGTTGAGCCGGTAGCCGGTGCCGTCCTCGGTCGGCTCGGCGGTGGTCGCCAACCGGGCCGGATCGGAGCCGGCGTCGGGTTCGGTGAGCAGGAAGGCGGAGACCTCACCGGCGGCTAGCCGGGGCAGGAACCGCTGTTTCTGCTCGTCGGAGCCGAACATCTTCAGCGGTTGCGGCACCCCGATCGACTGGTGGGCGGAGAGCAGGGCACCGATTGCCGGGCTGGCCGAGCCAGCGAGGGTCAGCGCCCGGCAGTAGTGCAGGTTCGACAGGCCGAGGCCGCCGTACTTCTCGTCGATTTTCATGCCGAAGGCGCCGAGCCGGGCGAGCCCGTGGAACACCTCGTCGGGGATGAGCGCGTCACGTTCGATCTGGGCGCCGTCGACCTCGGTGCGGACGTAGGTGTCGAGCCGGGCGAGGAACTCCTCGGCCCTGCCGGCGCGGTCCGGGTCGGTTTTCGGCCACGGGTCGATCAGGTCGAGCCGGAACCGGCCGAGGAAGAGTTCCTTGCCGAAGCTCGGCTTGCCCCAGTCGGTTTCCCGGGCCGCCTCGGCGACTCGGCGGGCCTCCGTTTCGGAGACCTGACCGGCTTCCTTGGGCAGCGGCCCGACGCCATCCTTCGAGCTGGTCGGCACCGGTCCGTCGGCGCCGTCCGCCGCCGGCCGGTCGTCCTTCGTGGTGGTCATGGCAACCCCCTAGAGCGAGGTACGGCTGAAAGCCCGCGCTGCCTGCACAGACAACGCCGCTGCGCCCCTGTTACCCAGCGGTAGGTTCGTGCACTCCCCCGGATTTCCGACAGCGACGGCATTCCGTGCCGGTGACGACGACGACCCGTGCCGGTGACGACGACGACCTGTGCCGGTACGCCGAAGCGTCGGCGTACCGGGATCGGTCAGTCGCGTTCGCGCAGCTCTTCGTTGATCCGCAGGGCTTCCTGGAGCTGGTCCTCCAGGATGATGATCCGGCAGGCCGCCTCCAGGGCGGTGCCCTGGTCGACCAGTTCGCGGGCGCGGGCGGCCAGGCGCAACTGGTAGCGGGAGTAGCGGCGGTGTCCGCCGGACGAGCGTTGCGGCTCGATCAGTTTCGCCTCGCCCAGGCTGCGCAGGAATCCCGGGGTGATCCCGAGCATCTCGGCGGCTCGACCCATGGTGTAGGCCGGGTAGTGCTCGTCGTCGAACGTCGCGTTCGGGTCTTGACCCACTGCACCTCCACGTCACGAGGGCCCCGGTGCCGAAGCACCGGGGCCCAGGGTCTTGGGTTGAACACCATTTACCGGCGCTGACGCCGATCTCTCGCGTGCGCACCGGCCGCCCGAAGCGGCTGACGGTACGCGGATCGCATAATCGTGACCGGAGACCACCTTTCTTACGATGGGACTACGGTGTCCGTCCGCGCGCAAGAGCGCAGCCGACGGGCGATCCAACGGTGTCTTGCCCTCCCCTTTCCTCTGATTCCTCTACTTACCTACTGTCGTTACTTCACTTACCTTGCTGTGCTTCACTTCCATGTCCGTCGCTGCCGGAGCCCCTCACAACCACCTGGCCCCATGCACTTTCGACGGCACTATCGAATCGGAACCCTGGTTACCTGCCTGGCCCCGACTCCCCTGCCGGTCGCGTCCTCGCGTGCCGGTCAGCTCGTCCGCGTCTTCGTTGTTCGTGCTCTCTCGACACCAGGAACGTTACCCCGCCCGCCAGCAAATATCTACCTCATCCGGGATAGTTTTTATAGTGAGTTCAGCTCAGCTCTGAGGCATCGGCCGGTGACGCTCCGCAACCGTGACCGAGCCGGTCAACTCCCCGGCAGCACCTTCGGCTCGTCGTCCTCCACCGCCTCGTCGTCCTCGTCGTCGTCCTCGCCCCACTTGCGGCGCAGGAACGGCAGCCCGGCCCAGAAGGTCAGGAACCAGACGGCGGTCAACCCGCTGAGCAGGAACGCGATCGGGCGGGCCAGGACGAAGTCGGTGATCAGCAGCACCGAACTGACCATCGCGATCAGCATGAAACCCAGCCCACCGGTGGCCATGCTGTGCGCGAAGAGCACCAGTTCGGGCTTGCGCCCCTGCCGGAACAGCGCCCGGTGGAACGCCACCGGCGAGATGATCAGCGCGGTCGCGGCGGCGGCGGCGAGCAGCGCCACCACGTACACGTCCTTCTGGAACTGGCTGGTGTCCGGAAAGCCGTTACTGAAAGGGAGCGTGAGCAGGAACGCGAACAGGATCTGCACGCCGGTCTGCGCGACCCGTAACTCCTGGAGTAGATCGGCGAAGTTGCGCTGCCAGCGCTGCTTCTCGGTCTCCTTGGACACCCGGGCCCACCTCTCGTTCATGTTTGGTTGCGGCCAGGTTTGCCCGGCAGGGGTTTGCACCAAACATGAGCGCGGTTCACCGACGAGGGCCGCCGCGCCGGCCGCTGCGCGAATGGAACGGCAGTCGATCCTGACCCGTGAGGAACCGGCGCAGCTCATCGCCGTCCTGGATCAGGCGACCCTCCACCGGCGGGTAGGCGATGGCAGGGTGATGGCCGAGCAACTCGACCATCTGGTCACCCTGGCCGAGCTACCGCACGTCGGCATCCACGTGGTGCCGTACGAGGTCGGCGTACACGTCGGGTTGAACGGCCCGTTCCTGCTCGCCGGATTCGACGACGGCGGCTGGGTGGCCTACCTGGATACCCAGCTCCGAGGTCAAATCGTGAGCCACCACGAGGACATTGCGACTCTCCAGGAGACATGGGAGCGTATTCGGAGCGAGGCACTGCCCCACCGGCAGTCCGTCAACCTGATCAAGCAAGTGGCACAGACATGGAGCTGACCGGCGCGACCTGGCGCACGTCCACCCGCTCGTCCAACGGTGGCGACACGTGCGTCGAGGTGGCCGACAACCTGCCCGGCATCGTCGGCGTACGCGACAGCAAAGACCGCCAGGGACCCGTACTCACCTTCGACGCCCCGGCGTGGCAGGCGTTCGTCGGCACGGTCAAGGAACGCTGACGGCGGTGCCCGGCCGGGCGGCTCAGCCCTGTGGCTGCCCGATGTTGACCATCCAGGCGACGCCGAACCGGTCCGTGCCGGCACCGTACTCGTCGCCCCACACCTGCTTCGCCAGCGGAACCGACACGTTGCCGCCGTCGGACAGCATTTCCCAGTAGCCACGGAGTTCGTCGGCGTCGTCCCCGCTCAGGCTCACCACGACGTTGTCCCCCCGGTTGTACGCCATTCCGGGCGGGGTGTCGGCGCCCATGATGGTGTACCCGCTAGCGGTTTCCAACTGGCCGTGCATGATCTTGTCCGCGTCCTCCGGGCCGGCGGCCCCGAACTCGCCGAACGTGGTCAGGCTCAGGTCGCCGCCGAAAACGAGGCGATAGAACTCCATCGCCTGCCGTGCGTTGCCGTCGAAGCTGATGTACGGGTTGAGACGAGAGACCACCGGAACCTCCGTGCGGCGTGACCTGGATGACGATCGCAGGCTAACCCCCGTAGAAAATTCCGGGGACGATATCGATCGATCCGACTCCATAAACTTCCGGCATGTCCCGTACCGCGCGGCTGCGCAGTCATTCGGTGGTGTCCACCGCCCTGGCCCTCCTCAGTGACCGACAACTCGGCAGACTGGTGGACGAGGCGCCGCCCCTGGGCGCCGGCATCGGGGGCGCCGCGGTGGCGCTGGAGATAGCGGGCGTTCCGGTCTTCGCCAAGCGCGTACCCCTGACCGACCTGGAACGCCAGCCGGGCAACGTCAGGTCGACCGCCAACATGTTCGGCCTGCCCACCGCCTGCCAGTACGGCGTCGGCGGGCCGGGCTTCGGCGTGTGGCGGGAACTGGCCGCGAACGTCATGACCACCAACTGGGTGCTCGGCGGGCAGAGCGAGAGTTTCCCGCTGATGTACCACTGGCGGGTACTGCCGGGGGCGGTGCCGACACCCGAGGAACACGCCGACGTGGAGGGCGCGGTCGCGTACTGGGGTGGGCTGTCTGCCGTACGGGAAAGGATTCTGGCCGCCGCCCGGTCGACCGCGACCGTGGTGCTCTTCCTCGAACACCTGCCGCAGACCCTGCACGAATGGCTGACCGAACAGGTCGCCCTCGGCACCGACGCGATCGAGGCCGCCTGCGTCATGGTGGAACGGCAACTGATCGCCGACGTCGCGTTCATGAACGCGAACGGGTTGACGCACTTCGACGCCCACTTCCGGAACATCCTTACCGACGGCCGGCGGCTCTACCTCGCCGACTTCGGCCTGGCGACCTCGCCCCGGTTCGACCTCTCCCCCGCCGAGCGGGACTTTCTCGCCGCCAATTCGAGCCACGACGCCGCCTACGCCGTCACGACGCTGGTCAACTGGCTGGTCACCGCGCTGATCGGCGCGGTCGGTCCGAGGCCGTTCACCGCCCGGGAACGCAACGAGCTGGTCCGCCGGTACGCCGCTGGCGAGGAGCCGCCGAATCTGCCGCCGGCCGCCGCCGCGATCATCCGGCGGTACGCCCCGGTCGGCACCGCGCTGAACGAGTTCTACTGGCACCTGCACGGGACCAGCCGGGCCACCCCGTACCCGGCGGACGAGATCGAACGGGTCATCGGTGCGGTCGGATCCGAACTCCGACCCGTCGGCACGTGACCGGACCGAGGGCACCGGGCCACCGGTGAGCGGTGGCCCGGTGCCGGAGGGTCAGCCGGTGGTGTGGGTCCGGCCGGTGTCGAGGATCATCGCGTATGTGCTGATCCGCAACAAAGGTTCGAGCGTCAGCACTTCGTGCGCGGCCAGCTCGCCGGTCGTCGGGTTGAAAACGAGCAGGTGCTGCTGACCGCTGGCGCGGTCATCGAAGGTGATCGCCAGGCCCGCCCGCCCGGCCCGGTCGGTCACCTCACCCCGCCAGACAAAACCGGGTACGTCGGCGAGCACCCGCAGAATCTCCGCGCGGGTCCCACGCGGGACGACATAACGCTCGTACACCCTCGTGGTCTCCAGGCTCGCCCAACCCGCGCCGTGCCCGACCCTGAGCAGGTCGGACAGGCCGGCGCGGTCCGACGGCAGCGGCCGGATGATCGCCGGTGGCAGTACCTCGGAGCTGGAGGACGGGAACTCCTTCGACGGGCGCGGATTGTTGGTCCAGGAGTCGCGGGACGCCTCGTCCGGGAACTCCGGATCGAAGAACGTCCGGATCTGCCGACCGGTCCCGTCGGCTGCCTGCCAGGTTTTGAGCTCGTAGGCCGGGCCTATCACGTAGGGGCCGCCGCTTCTCGGCGGACCCCCCGCTGTCGCCATCATCATCGGAATGCCCCACATCCTGGAGGAGTGGTAGGCGTACCGGCCGACGCTGTTCTCGTACGGTGCGTCCCGCAACCGCCCGGCCAGGGCCAGCAGTTCGGCGGCGGCCGGTCTGGTCCCCTCCGGGAACTGGTACGCGATCGGCACCAGCACCGGCCCGGCCGGATTCGCGCCGGGGCGGCCCATGGCGTTCGGCACTTCCAGGGGCTCGTCGCGGGAGGTGTAGACGACGGTTCCGGCGGCGGCCAGGGCGACCGCCGCGCCCGCCGCGAGCACCAGTCGCCGGGTCGGACGGGCGGGCAGGCGGGTGTCGACCGGTTCCGGCGCCGCCTCGGCGAGCACGATCAGGTCGTGCGCCGACAGCCGGGGCGGTGCGACGGCGCCGGGCCGGGCCGGGTCCGCCGGGCCGAGCAGGGTACGGATCTGCTGTTCTCCGAACATCACGGTTCCTCTCAGGACCGGGCCGGCGCCGGCCGGGCCGCCGGCCGGGCCGTCCGGGCGGTGATCGCGGCGGTCAGTCGTCCACGGGCGCGGTGCAGCCGCACCGCAGCGGTCGTACGGGTACAGCCGAGGACCCGCGCCGCCTCGGACACGGTCAGCTCCTCCCAGCCGACCAGGCGGAGAATCTCCTGGTCGAGATCGGTGAGAGTGGACAACGCGGTACGGAGATCGGTGACCGCGACGGTCGCCTCGGGCCCCGCCGAAACCGGTTCCCACAGCCGCTCCACATCCCCGATCGGCAGTACGTCCGGCGCCGCCCGACGGGCCCGCCAGTGGTTCGCCAACAGCCGCCGGGCCACCCCGTACAGCCAGGGCAGGGTGTGGTCGGGCACCTCGGCGCGGCGCCGCCAGGCGATCACGAAGACCTCCTGGGCCAACTCGGCCGACGCCTCCGGATCGCCGAGCCGGCGCTGGCCGTAGCGCACGATGTGGGGGTACTGGTCGGCGTAGATGCCGGTGAACCAGTTTTCGTCGCGTCTGCGTGGTGGACCCATCCGAACTCCCAACTCGTCGGCGACCTTCACCCTGTTCTGTGTCGCCGCCGACGAGATGATTACCGCGCGCTGGTGCTCGTACGACCCCGAAGAACGTGGACCCCGGGCGTCGGTGACGCCCGGGGTCCAGCCTGTCCGACGCGTCAGATCAACGCCTCGGCCAACACACGATCGTCCTCACCCGCCGCCGAACGCTCTGTCCCACCGTTCCAACCATTCTTCGGCCGGGCCGGCGAGGGCCGGGAACCGTTCGCGTACGGAGGCGGCCAACTCCACCAGTTCGGCGCGGGAATCGGCCGGGAAGACCTCGTCCAGCCCGAGCGCCACCGCCACCCGGTACTCGTCGTCGAGGGTGAGCCACTTCCTCGCGACCGCCAGGATCTTGTCCCCCTCCGGGGCCAGGTACCACGACAGCGACATGAAGGTTCCGGAGAACGCCTGTGGCGGCAAATCGTCCGCCCTCCTGTCCACCAGGTAATTCATGACGTCTTCCATGTCCATGTCGCTCACCCGCCTCCATGCCGATCATCGCCTCCGATACACCCGTGAAAGCCATGTCCGGTGGCTCAGATCACCGGACATTTACCCGACCGATAATAGGCGTTGATCGATATTTGTACGGGGTCGTCAAGGCGACACGAAGTTCGCCTGATTAATCCCTAGATATCGATCATCAGCTATTTCTATGGTTGCGGCCGATTGGCGGGGGACGTGGTGGTGCACAACCGGCACCGACCACACTCACTCGTACGGTTGCTTCGGCGCCTCAACCTGGCGCCACGACTCCACCATGAGATACGGGATGTCCTCGTCGTTGACCGGGTCCTTGCCAACCCGGTCGGAATAGCGGCCCACCACGTCGACCCAGGTGTCCGGGGCCAGGCCGGTCGGCGGGTCGCCGGTCAGCCCCAGCTTGATCGGCCGACCGTCGGCGGCACAGCAGGACAGGATCATGCGGGCCAGGATCGGCTCACCGTCGGCGCCGGTGGCGACAAAGCCGGTCAGCTGCACCCGCCGGTCACCGAGCGACGCTCCCCTGTCGAAGATCGCACGGGAGGCGTAGTCGAGCACCGGAATCCGAACCGGGTCCCCGTCGGGCAGCGGCGGATAGTCCGACAACGGCTGGCTGCCGAGCGCCGTACCGGCCTGGCCCGCCGCGTACGAGCCGAGGGCCGGCGGGGCGACCAGCAGCAGGCCGAGCACCGGCAGGATGAGCAGCCAGCCGACCCGCGGCTCATGGTGGCCCTTGCCACCGTGGTCGTGCCCGTGATCGTCGTCGTGCTCCTGCTCGCCCCCGGCCCTGCGTCGGGCCGGGCGCAGGTCGTACACCAGGGTCATCACCGCGACCGCGATCAGCAGCAACGCGGACCCGATCAGGAAGGGTTGCAGCCCCTCCTTGACATAACGCAGGTACAGGTCGGAGAGGCTGGCCTTGAGCACCGCCCCGCCGAGCAGCAGCAACACGACCGCCTGTGCCTGTCGGTTCATCAGAGCACCACCGCTCCCACTCCCACCGCCGCCAGTACGGCAATCGCGAACGTCGCCGGAGCGAACCGGAACGCGAACCGCCGACCGAAGACACCGGCCTGCATCGAGATCAGTTTGAGGTCGACCATCGGCCCGACGACCAGGAACACCAGCCGGGAGGTGAGCGAGAACTGGGACAGCGACGCGGCCACGAAGGCATCCGCCTCCGAGCAGATCGACAGCAGCACCGCCAGGACCGCCAACGCCAGCACCGACAAAATCGGATTGTCGGCCAGCGTCTGCAACCAGCGCTCCGGAACCAGCACGTTGATACAGGCCGCCGCCATCGCCCCGAGCACCAGGAACCCGCCCGCGTGCACCACGTCATGCCGTACGGCCGAGAAGAACGCGCGCCCCTTCGACACCCCGTCGAGGTCGGGGCGGTGCGGCAACCGGATCCAGTCGGCCCGGCCCAGCCGCAGCCAGAGCCAACCCATCACCATCGCCACGATCAGGCTGGCCACACCCCGACCGACCACCATCTCCGGATTCTGCGGAAAGGCGACAGCGGTGGCGGTGAGCACTATCGGATTGATCGCCGGGGCGGCGAGCAGGAACGCCAGCGCGGCGGCCGGGGTGACGCCCCGGCGGATCAGCGACCCGGCGATCGGCACCGCGCCGCACTCGCAACCGGGCAGGATCACGCCCGCACAGCTCGCCACCGGCACGGCCAGCGCCGGATGCTTCGGCAACGCCTTCGCCCAGAACGACCGGGGCACGAAAACCGCGATCACCGCACTGAGCACGACACCGAAGACCAGGAACGGCACCGCCTGCACCAACACCGAGACGAAGACCGTCGTCCAGGTCTGCAACCGGGGACCGGAGATCGCGTCGGCGACCGGGTCACGGAAGACGACCAGCAGGATGAGCAGCACGGCGAGCACCTCGACCGAGCCGATCCTGTCCCCGAACAGGCGCCGCCGGGGCGGGTTGTCGCGAGCTGTGGGCGTACCGCCGGGGGTGGTGGACCCACGGCCGGGACCGGTGGACGAACCGTGCTGGTGCGGACCCGCCGGGTCGCTGCCGGTGGCGGGCGGGATCGTCCAGTCGATCTCGTCGCCGGGTCCGGCGCGACGCTCGGTCGCGCGGTCGGAGGCGGTCACGGCGTCTCTGCTCTCCTCGCTCGGCCTGGTCCGATGGCAGCTCACCCTAACCCGAGTCCCGGTGTCGACCGCCACACCCGATCGATACGGCACTGTGCCGCGCCGCCGGTCGGTGCTAGCGTCGCCGAAACAACTTCACATCCGACAGGGGAGCGCACAGCGCTGAGAGTGCGGGATGACATCCGCAGACCCTCGAACCTGATCTGGGTAATGCCAGCGCAGGGAGTTCGGTCATGCTCCGGCCCGCGCCGGAGTCCGGCATTCTGCCGGCCGAGGCGTGCGACTTCTCCTGGTTCACTTCGAGAACTGGGAGGCAACACCATGGAAGGCTCCACCAACAACCGCTGGCGTACCGTCGACATCGTCATCGCGTCGACCCTCGGCGTGGCGTTCGGCGTCATCTTCTGGGCCTGGGGCCTGCTCTGGAACGGCCCGGCGGACGCCATTCCGCTGCCCGGTCGAGCCGTCATCTACGGGGTGTGGCTGGTGCCGGCCGTCCTGGGCGCACTGGTGATCCGCAAGCCGGGCGCCGCCTTCTACACCCTGACCCTGGCCGCACTGGTCTCGGTGGCCCTCGGCACCAGCTGGGGTTGGACACTCGTGGTGCAGGGGCCACTCGAAGCGGCCGCCGCGGAGCTGGCCTTCGCGCTCTTCGCCTACCGGGTGTACCGGCTGCCGGTGTCACTGCTGGCCGCCGCGCTGGCCGGGCTCGCCGCCGCGATCTACGACATCGTCGTCTGGTACCCCGGAACCGCGTGGGGCAGCTTCCGCCTGCCGTACCTCGCCCTGACCACGGTCAGCTCCCTGGTCGTCGCCGGCCTCGGCAGCATCGCCCTCACCCGAGCCCTGGCCAACACCGGCGCCCTGGACCGCTTCCCCGCCGGCCGCACCCGCACCCCCATCTAACCCCCACCCCACCCCCACCCGGCCCGCCGGCCCACATCGTTGATCATGAAGTTAGCGCAAGTTTGATCTCTATTTCGGTCGCTAACTTCATGATCAACGCGCACAAAGGAGAGTGAGAGGGGGTGGGGGCGGTTAGGGGGGTTGAGGTTCGGGGGTTTGGGTGGCGGCATGCGGGGCGGAAGCGGTGGGCGGTGCGGGGGGTCGATCTGCGGGTTGAGCGCGGGGAGCGGGTGTTGTTGCTCGGGGCCTCGGGGGCGGGAAAGAGCACGTTGCTGGCCGCGCTCGCCGGGCTGTTGGCCGAGGACTCCGGGGAGCAGGAGGGGCGGATCGAGGTCGACGGCAGCGATCCGCGTACGGCGCGGGAGCGGGTCGGGATCCTCTTCCAGGACCCGGAGAGTCAACTGGTGATGGCGCGGGCCGGGGACGACGTCGCGTTCGGGTTGGAGAACCGGGGGGTGGCGGCCGGCGAGATCTGGGCGCGGGTCGACCAGGCGCTGCACCGGGTCGGCTTCCCCTACGGGCGGGACCGGTCCACCGCCGCCCTCTCCGGCGGTGAGCAGCAACGACTCGCCCTGGCCGGCGTACTCGCGCTCCGGCCCGGACTGCTCCTGCTCGACGAGCCCACCGCCAACCTCGACCCGGCCGGCGCCAACCTGGTCCGGGCCGCCATCGGTGCGGCGGTCGACCGGGACACCACCCTGATCCTGGTCGAACACCGGATCGCCGAGGCACTGCCGCTGGTCGACCGGGTGGTGGTGCTGGAACCGGGCGGCGGCGTGCGTGCCGACGGCACCCCGGACGAGGTCTTCGCGGCACACGGTGACAGCCTCGCCGACGCCGGGGTCTGGGTGCCCGGCCGGTCGGTGCGCGCCCGACCGGCGGCCACCGCCGCGGGCGAGGGGTTGCTCACCGCCGACCGGCTCGGCCTACCACCCCGGCTGGCCCCGACCGATCTGACCGTACGCTCCGGCGAGGCGGTTGCCGTACTCGGGCGCAACGGGGTCGGCAAGACCACCCTGGCGCTGCAACTCGGCGGGCTGATGAAACCGGGTACGGGTCGACTCACCGCCACTGCCGCCCTGGCCGGAGCCGACGCCGCCACACCACCGCACCGCTGGCGGGCCACGGCGCTCGTACGCCGGATCGGCTCGGTCTTCCAGTCCCCCGAACACCAGTTCCTCACCGGTACGGTCTTCGACGAACTGGCCCTCGGGCCACGCCGGACCGGCCACCCCGAAGCCGCCGTGCGCTCCACAGTGGATGAGTTGCTGACCCGGCTGCGACTGGACCGGCTCGCACGCGCGAACCCGTACACCCTGTCCGGTGGCGAGGCGCGGCGGCTGAGCGTGGCGACCGCGCTGGCCACGGCGCCCCGGCTGCTCGTACTGGACGAGCCGACCTTCGGCCAGGACCGGCGTACCTGGATCGAACTGGTCGACCTGCTCGCCGATCTGCGCGACGCCGGCCACGGCGTCGTCACCGTCACCCACGACGCCGACTTCGTCGCCGCGATCGCCGACCGGACCGTGACCCTGGCCGGCGCCACCGACCCGGCGGCCGGCCCCGTGCGCCGGGGAGCCGACGGTGTGCACCGGAAAGGGTCGGCGTGATCGTCACCGGGCCGGTCGGTACGGCGACGGCGCCGCTGGCCCGGCGCAACCCGGTCGCGAAACTCGCCGCCGCGCTGGTCTTCTCGTTCACGCTGGTCGCCACGATCGACCCGGTAGCGCCCGCCGTGGCCATCGCGATCGAACTCGCCGTGCTGCCGCTGTTCGGCGTCCGCTACGCCACCCTGGCCCGACGGGCCTGGCCGCTGCTGCTCAGCGCGCTCGGCGTCGTGTTCACGATGGTGCTGTTCGCCGCCGACCGGACCGGAACCCTGCTGCTCGACGCCGGCCCGGTCACGGTCACCACCGGGGTCCTCGCCTCGGCGTCGGGACTCGCGTTGCGCCTGGTGGCGGTGGCCCTGCCCGGCGTACTGGTGTTCGCGACCACCGACCCGACCGACCTGGCCGACGCGCTGATCCAGAACGCCAAGGCGCCGCCCCGGTTCGCGCTCGGCGCGCTGGCCGCGTTCCGGATGCTGCCGCTGCTCGCCGCCGAGTGGCAACTGCTGGGCATGGCGCGGCGGGCCCGGGGCGTGGACGCCGGGCGCAACCCGGTGGCTCGACTGCGGCTCTTCGCCGCCACCGCGTTCGCGCTGCTCGTCGGGGCGATCCGCCGGGGCACCCGGTTGGCCACCGCGATGGACGCCCGCGGTTTCGACGCCGGCACCCCGCGTACGGTCGCCCGACGGCAGCGGTTCACCGTCGCCGACACCGCACTGATCCTGGGTGCCGCCGTACTGGCCGGGGCGGCGCTGACGGTCAGCATCCTGCTCGGTACCTTCCAACCGCTGCTCGGCTGATCATCACCGGTCGGTGTCGCACCGCGGCTCGGGGAGGATTCCGATGACTTTCGTGTTGCGGGTACGGGCCACGGCGTCCACGCCCGCGCTGCTGCTGCGGCCCTGGATCGAGGCTGACGCCGAGGGGTTGGTCGAGGCGTACCGCGATCCGGTCCTGCGCCGGTGGACCCGGATGCCGGTGGCGCACGCCGGGGACGCGGCGCGCTGGCTGGCCCTACAGAGCGAGGGTTGGCGGAGCGGAAAGCGGCACAGCTTCGCCGTGCTGGCGGACGGGCCGGTGCAGGATGGGCCGGTGCAGGATGGGCCGGTGCAGGATGGGCCGGTGCAGGATGGGCCGGTGCAGGATGGGCCGGTGCAGGATGGGCCGGGGCGGGAGGAGCGGCCGGGGCGGTTGCTGGGGAATGTCGCGCTGAAGACGGTCGAGCCGGGCTCCGGGTCCGCCGAGGTCGGCTACTGGACGGCGGTCTACGCCCGTGGTCGGGGGATCGCACCGCTGGCGCTGACGGCGTTGACCGGCTGGGCCTTCGAGACCTTCGCACCGGCGGGCCTGACCCGCCTGGACCTGCTGCACCAGGTGGACAATGCCGCCTCGTGCCGGGTGGCGGAGAAGGCCGGGTACCGGTTCGAGCAGGTCCTGCCGGCCCGGCCGCCGTTCCCCAACGACGGTCACGTGCACGTCCGGCACCACGCCCCAGCCGATGCCGGACCGGTGGCACCGGTCACTTCGACTGCGCGGTGACCCTGGTGGCGGTGACCGTGCCGGCGGAGTTCGGTCCGTCGACGGTGACGGTGTCACCGGCCCGGAGGTCGCTGAGCGAACCGGACCGGGCGATCGCCACGGCGGTGTCGGCGCCGGTCCGTACCGTGATCACGGTGCCGTCGGCGGTCTGTAGGTAGACGGTGGTGCCGTCGACGAGTTTCACGGTGCCGGTGGTGCTCTGCGCCGTACCGGTCTCGGTGTCGGCACCAGCGGCGGTTCCCGTAGCGCCGGGGCGGCCGGCGGCGCCGGGGAAACCGGGGAAGCCGGCCGCGCCGCGCTGGGCACCCCGGCCGGTCGCGGCCGCCGGACCGGTTCCGGCCGGATTACCGTACGACTTCTGCACCTGCACGCCACCGGCGAAGCCGCCGATCAGCAGCACCGCCGCACCGAGGTAAAGCGTTGCCCGGTTCCACCAGCGGCGACCCGCCACGGCGGCCAGCTCACCGGCGAGGTCGTCGTCGGGTCCCGCCCCGGCCGGCGGGGCACCCGGTCCGGCGGCCACGGGCGGCGGACCGACCACGGTCGGGGCGTCCGCCGACAGGTCGCGGTGCACACCGGGTACGTCCGGCGACCGGCGGCCCCACCGCGCTGCTCTCGTCATGGCTGCTCCCCCGGAGGTCTCGTCCTGGCTGGGCCCGCCCGCCCCGAATCACTCGTCATCACTCGTAGCGGAGGGCGTCGATGGGCCGCAGGCCGGCCGCCCGGCTCGCCGGTACGCTGCCGAAGAAGAGTCCGATCGCGACCGAGACGCCCAGCGCCAGGGCAATCGAACCGGGCACCACCACCGGCTTGACGCCGACGATGGTGAACTGGCTGCCGACCAGGGCCGCCAGCACGCCCAGTCCCCCGCCGACCAGGCTGAGCATGGTCGCCTCGGCCAGGAACTGGGTCAGGATCACCCGGCGGGGCGCACCGAGCGCCTTGCGGATGCCGATCTCGCGGGTCCGCTCGGTCACCGTGACCAGCATGATGTTGGTGATCCCGATCCCGCCGACCAGCAGGCTGATCCCGGCCACCGCGCCGAGCAGGACGGTGAAGGTGTCCGCGGTCTCGGTCTGGGTCTGGGTCTGGAGCAGCTGGGCCGCGTTCTGAATCCGGTACGGTGCGCTCTGCGCCCGCCCGGCGGCGGCCGGGGTGATCCTGAGGCGCTGGTCGAGGATCGTGGCGATCTGCGCCTGGGCGTCGTCCACCCGGTCCGGTCCGGTCGCCTCGACCAGCACCGAGTTGACCGGTCCGTAGCCGGTGAGGGTCTGCTGGACCGCGGTCAGCGGCGCGATCGCCACGTCGTTGGCATCCTGGAACCCGGTCGCGGAACCCTTCTCCGCCAGTACGCCGACCACCGTGTAGAGCGCTCCGCCGACGGTGACCTGCGCGCCGATCGGGTCGGTGCCGGGAAACAGCTCGGCTGCCACGGTCTGCCCGATCAGCAGCACCCGCCGGCCCTGTGCAAGATCGGAGTCGCCGAACGCGGCGCCGGTCGCGACCGAGGTGTTCGACGCCCCCAGATAACTCGGGTACGTGCCGACGAACTGCGCCACCTGGTGGTCGGCGCCCTGGTGGGTGATGGTCGCCGACGCGTTCACCACCGGGGAGACCGACCGCACGTCCGGGGCCAGGACCGGGTCCCGCAACGCCAACGCCGTCGGTACGGTGATCGCGTCACCGCCGCTGCCGCCGCGCGCTGTGCTCTGCACGGTGAGCGTGCTGCTGCCCAGCGCGGCGATCCGGTCGGTGATCTGTTTCGCCGAGCCGTTGCCGACGGCGACCAGCAGGATCACCGCGCCGACCCCGATCAGGACACCGAGCATGGTCAGCGCCGAGCGGAGCTTGTTGACGGTGATGCCGCGTACGGCGAACCGCAGGATCTCGAAGAGACTCACCGGATCGGCTCCGGTCGTACCGTCGCCGGCACGAGGGTGGCGGGACCGGCCCGGCCGTCCTGGCCATCGCGGCCGTCCTGGCGCTGGTCGCTGGCGATCTCCCCGTCGAAGAGCCGGATCAGCCGCTTGGCCCGGTCACCCACCTCCGACTCGTGGGTGATGACGACAATGGTGCGGCCGGCCGCGTTCAATTGGTCGAAGATGGCGAGTACGTCCGCCGTCGACCGGCTGTCCAGGTTGCCGGTCGGCTCGTCGGCCAGGATCAGTGCCGGCTCGGTGACCAGTGCGCGGGCCACCGCCACCCGCTGCTGCTGTCCGCCGGAGAGCTGGTTCGGCTCGTGCCCGGCCCGATCGGCCAACCCCACCAGGTCCAGCGCGGCCAACGCCCGCCGGCGCCGCTCGTTCACCCCGACCCCGGCGTACGCCAGTGGCAGTTCGACGTTGGCGAGTGCGCTGGTCCGCGCGATCAGATTGAACGCCTGGAAGACGAAGCCGATCCGTCGGTTGCGGACCAGCGCCAGTTGCCGGTCGTCGAGCCGGCTGACGTCCACCCCGTCCAGCAGGTACTGCCCGGTGGTGGGCACGTCCAGACAGCCGAGGATGTGCATCAGCGTCGACTTGCCCGAACCCGACGAACCCATGATGGCCAGGTAGTCACCGGCGCCGACGACGAGCGACACCCCGCGCAGCGCGCGTACGGTCGCCTCGCCGTCGCCGTACCGTTTGGTCAGCCGGCGGACGTCGAGCACCGCGCGGCCCGGCGCGGTCATCGCCCACCGCGCGGGGCCCCGGCGCCCCGGGGAAAGCCGCCGCCACCGGTGAAACCGCCGCCCGTCCGGCCGGCACCGGTCGATCCGGTCCCGGCCGTCGCGGCGGTCCTGAGTACGACCAGCTCACCCACGCTCAGCCCGGAGGTGACCTGTACGGTCTGGTCGCCGGTCAGCCCGACCTCGACCGGGCGGGTCACCGGCTGCCCGTTCTCCAGCACGGTCGCGGTGTGCCGGTTGCCGACGGTGGTGAGCGCCGCCGAGTTGACGTAGATCGCGTCCTGCGCCTGGCCGACGATTACGGTCGCCTGGACGGTCTGGCCGGGACGGACACCGGGCGGGAGCTGGTCCAGCCCGAACACCACGCCGTAGGTGACCACGTTGTTGCTGGTGCTGGCGTTGGGGTCGATCGAGGTGAGCTTGCCGGTCGCGGTGGCACCGGCGAGCGCGTTCCAGGCGATCGTGGCCGCCTGCCCCACCCTGAGCTTGGTCGCGTCGGCCTCGGCAACCGAGGCGGACACCTCCAGTTTGCCCAGATCCGCGAGCTGAACAAACCCGCCCGACGCGCTGCCACCCGATGCATTGCCGGACGACGCGCTGCCACCCGATGCATTGCCGGACGACGCGCTGCCACCCGATGCATTGCCGGACGATGAGCCGGACGCGTTGCCCGACGACGAGCCGGACGCGTTGCCCGACGACGAGCCGCCCGACGACAACGCACCGGACGAGCCCACGCCGGACGAACCGTTCGACTGGCCGGCGGCGGAGCCGCTACCGCTCGGGCCAGCGCCGTTGCCGGCGGAACCACCAACGGCGCCGTTGACGGAACCACCGACGGTTCCGTTTACGGCGATCACGGTGCCGGCCATCGGCGCCCTGAGCACCGTGCCGTCGACCGCGTCCCGGGCGGTGTCGACGGCCAACTGGGCGGTGGTGACCTGGCTCCGGGCGTCGGTGGTGTCGGCGCCGGCCGCCTCGGCTCGGTCCCGGGCCGCCTTCGCCGCGTCCAGGTTGGCCCGCGCGGCGGTGAGCTGCCGGTTCGCGGCGGTCGGGTTCACCTTTGCCAGCACCGTGCCCGGTGTGACCAGGTCACCGACCCTGACCAGGATCTCGCTGACCGTACCGCCGGTGCCGAAGGTGGCGGTCGCGGTGGCGGCGCTGCGCAACGTACCGGGCGCGGAGACGGTGGCGGTCACCGTGCCCTGCCCGACCGGGAGCGTACGGGTCGTACCCCCGGTCGCCGCCGCGCTCGACTCGGGCTCGACAAACGAGGCGTAGACCCAGACACCACCGCCGATGATCGCCAGGCCGAGTACGGCGTTGACGAGCACCGACGGGCGGCGTAGCAGACCCAGACGTCGCACCGGCATGCGGTCCAGCCTGGATCCCCCAACTCGAAACAACCCCAACGCCACCTCGAAGCCCCCTGAAAACCCCACCCCCTCCCCTCCCCCTCCCCCCGAACCACCCCGACGTCGATCTAGGGCAAATACGTGTGATTAGAGATCAACTAACACGTATTTGCCCTAGATCGACGACGAGGAGGAGGGGGAGGGGGAGGGGGAGGAGGAGGGGGAGGAGGAGGGGGCGGCGGGCTTGGGGTCAGTGGGGGTGGGGTGGGGTGGGTAGCAGCAGGCGGAAGGTTGCGCCGGTGCCGGTTGAGTCGATCAGGTCGACGCGACCGCCGTGGGCCTGCACTATTGCGGCCACGATGGCCAGGCCCAGCCCGGAACCGACACCGGGCGTACGGGTGCGACTCTGGTCGATCCGGTAGAGCCGCTCGAAGATCCGGCCGGCGTGCTCGGGCGGGATGCCGGGACCGGTGTCGGACACCTCCAGCACCGCGTACCCGGGAATCGGGTCGGTGGTGGACCGGGCCGGGACCGGGGCGGACCAGCGGCCGACCCGGACGGTGATCCGGGCGTCCGGCGGGGTGTGTTGCAGGGCGTTCGTGACCAGGTTCGTCGCCACCTGGCGCAACTGGTGCTCGTCACCGAGCACGGTGACCGGCTCCAGGCCACCACCGGGGGTGTCCGCGTCGGCGCCGCCCTCGAACGGGACCAGCCGGATCGGCCGGTCGGGGCGGCGGGCGTACGCGTCCCGGATGGTGTCGGCGGCGATCGCCAACAGGTCCACCGGGGCCCGGTCCATCGGCCGGCGCAGATCCAGCCGGGCCAGGTGCAACAGGTCCTCGACGAGCAGGCCCATCCGGGCCGCCTCGCCCTCGATCCGGCTCATCGTCTCGTCCAGTGCCGCTCCGGGTGGTGCCCCGCCGCGCCGGTACAGCTCGGCGAAGCCGCGGATCGAGGTGAGCGGCGTACGCAACTCGTGCGAGGCGTCCGCGACGAACTGCCGAAGCCGCTGCTCGGAGGCGGTACGGGCGGCCATCTCGGCGCCGATCCGGTCGAGCATGACGTTGAGCGCGATGCCCAGCCGCCCCGGCTCGGTGTGCGGGTCGGCGTCCTCCACCCGCCGGGCCAGGTTACCGGCGGTGATCTCGCTGGAGATGTTCTCCATCCGGGTCAGCGGGCGCAACCCGATCCGTACCACCAGCGCGGCGACCAGCCCGAGCACGAGCAGGACCAGCACCATCACCGTGCCGTCGATCAGCAGCAGCCCTTCGGCGGTGGCGTCGACGTCGCGCAGCGACACCGCCACCACGGCCAGCCCGCCGCTCGCGGTCGGTGCGGACAGCGCCCGCCACCCGCTGCCGGAGTCGACCGCGTCCACGGTGAACGGCCTACCGCCGTCGGCCCGACCGGCGAGGTCGGCGAAGCCGGTCAGGTCGGGCGGGGAAAGTTCCTCGTGGGAGAGGACGGCGACCAGCACCGAGCCACCCGGGTCGTAGATCACCACCGCCTGGCCCGGCCCGCCGGCCGGGGTGGATCGGCCGCCGTGGGCCGGCGCGGGGCCGAGCTCCGGCACCAAACCCGCGATGTACGGGCGGATCGACCGCTGCAACTGCTCGTCCACCCGATCGGTGAGGTACGACCGGAGCAGCACCAGCCCGGCCGCGTTCGCCACGACCAGCGCGATGGCGGTCAGTACGGCGATCACCACCACCAGCCGGGCGCGCAGCGTCCAGTGGCTCCACCTGCGTACCCGGGCCAGTCGCCGCCGCCACCGCCCGACCGGGGGTGCCGCCGTCCAGTCGGGCGGTGGCGGGGGCGGCCAGCCGGGTGCGGCGGCCGGACCGGGTGGTCCGGAACCGCCGGGCTGGCCGAGCCGGCCGGTCACTCGCCGACCGGTCGAGGCAGCCGGAGCGCATACCCCACGCCCCGTACCGTCTGGATCAGTGGCGGATCCCAGCGGTCGATCTTCTTCCGCAGGTAGTAGACATACGACTCGACGATCCGGCCGTCGCCGCCGAAGTCGTAACTCCAGACCCGGTCCAGGATCTGCGCCTTGCTGACCACCCGACCGGCGTTGACCATGAGGTAGCGCAGCAGGTTGAACTCGGTCGGCGACAGCTCGACCAGCCGGCCGGCGCGGCGTACCTCGTGCGCGTCCTCGTTCAGCTCCAGATCGGCGTAGTGGATCACACCCGGCTCGGGCTCGACCCGGCTGCGCCGCAGGATGGCCCGGATCCGCAGCACCACCTCCTCCAGGCTGAACGGCTTGGTGACGTAGTCGTCGGCACCGACGGTCAGCCCGGAGATCCGGTCCTCCACCGCGTCGCGCGCGGTGAGGAAGAGCACCGGTACGCCCCGGCCGTCGCTCGCCGTGCGCAACCGTCGCGCCACCTGGAAGCCGTCCAGGTCCGGCATCATCACGTCGAGCACCACCAGGTCCGGCTCGAACTCGGCGGCGGCGACCAGCGCCTCGTGCCCGCCGTACGCGATCCGCACCTCGAAGTCGATCAGCCGCAGGGTCGCCGAGAGCAACGCGCAGATGTTCGGCTCGTCGTCCACGACGAGCACCCTGGTCGACCGTCGGGTCGACTCTCCCGCCGATGGGCGCACCCTCGGCCTCCTCCCCCTCGAACTCCGGGTCATCTCTAGCCCAGTCCGCTGGGAGCGACCTGGGAACCGGGTCACGGTGAGCTGGCGCTATCACCAGTCGAGTACGACTTCGTCCCCTTCGGCGAGGCCACCGACGATCTCGACGTACCGGTCCCCCCGTACGCCGACGGTGACCCGGCGGCGTTCGGTGCCGCCGGCCGGGGTCCGGAGCCGCACCTGTCCGGTGCCGTCCGTCGTGCTCGGGGCGGCCGGGTCGGTCGGGTGCACCGCGCCGGCGGGCACCCGCAGCACACTCGACACCGAGTCGATCGTCACCCGCACGTCGGCGGTCTGTCCGACCAGCGCGTCGGCGGGCACCCGATCGAAACCGAGTACGGCGCCATAGCGGACGAGTTGCCCGACCGTGGTGCCGACCGGGTCGACCTGCGCCACGTGCGCCGGGAACTGCTCACCGGGCCGGTTCGCCAGGGTCACGGTGGCAACCAGGCCGACGGCCAGCCGTCCGACGTCCGCCTCGGGGAAACTCGCCTCGACCTCCATCGCGGCCACGTCGCCGAGGGTGACGAAGGAGCTGCCGCCGCCCACCACCGCGCCGACCCCGGCGGCCACGGAGAGCACCCTGCCGGCGATCGGCACGGTGATCCTGGTCCCGGCGAGCGCGTCCGTCGCCGTGTCCAGGTTCAGCTGGGCGTCGGTCACCTGCTGCTGCGCCCGCAGTACGGGATCCGGCCCGCCCACCGACGCGGATCCGCTCCGGCCGCCGCAGTCCGCCCCGCCAGCCGGTTGCCCGGTACCGGCGGACGCTCCCGGCCGTCCGGACGGCCCGGTGCTGGCCGACGGTCCGGACGGCCCCGTCGTGGCCGACGAGCCGGGCGTGCCGGACGTGCTCGGCGAGCTCGGAGCGGCCAACCGACTCGGAGCGGCCAACCGACTCGGAGCGGCCAACGTGCTCGGAGCGGCCAACCGGCTCGGCATCGGTGTCCCGCCGCCACCGGTCCCGCCGCTGGCACCCGTTGCGCCACCACCCGCGCCCGAGCCCCAGGCCGTGCCGGGTGGGGTGGCCTGGCGTTGCTCGGCGGCGTCGAGCGCGGCTCGCGCCTCGGTCAACGCCTCCCTGGCCGAGTCGACCCGCTGCTGGGCGTCGGCGGGATCGAGCCGGGCCAGCAACTGACCGGCGGTGACCTGGTCGCCGGCCCGTACTCCGACCTCGGTGACCGTACCGGCGCCGCTGAATCCGAGACTGCGGGTCCGGCCGGGGCGCAGTACGCCGGTGGTGGCGATGGCGAGCGTGACGTCGCCACGATCCACCCGGACGGTCGCCGCCGGGCGGGACGGCTCGGCATCGTCGCCGGTCAACGCGTACGCCGCCACCGAGCCGGACAGTACGAGCACCACGGTCACGCCACCGGACAACCACCACACCCGCCGGCCGCGTCCGGCATGCCCAGCGGCGTTCAGGCCGATACCCATGACGGGCGAGTGTCATCGCCCCGGCTCGGGGCCGCCTCGGCCGCACCTCGGAATCGGCTGAGAGTCCTTCGCAGGCGCGCGGCGGCACGAGGGCGCGGGCATCGGCACGGATTCCCAGCCGGCGTCGAGCCTGATCCGATCTTGCCCGGAGGTGGTCGCGGTTACCTGTGTACGCGCCCCGGGGAACCCCTCTCACCCTCTCCGGCCCCGGTGGCGTCAACCCGAGGGAGGTACCGGTGGCGGTGTTGAGCTGGTGGGTGCGCTGGACGTTGGCCGCGGCGGCGGGGTCGGCGGCCCTGATCCTCGCGACGGCATGCGGGGGCGCCGACACCAGCGGTCAGGATGCGGCCGAGCCGACGTCGGGTGGTCGACCCGACGCCTTCGCCGCGTACGTCGACTGTCTGAGGAAGCAGGGCATCGACGTACCTGACAACCTGCCCACCGGGCGGCCGTCCGCGCGACCCCGGCCCGACGGTTCCGGTCGACCGTCCGGCTTTCCGTCCGGACGCCCGTCCCGCTTTCCCTCCGGGCGGCCGTCCGGCCAGCCGTCGCCGGGTGCGTCCGGCTGGCCGGGCGGCTATCGGGGGCCCGGCGGTGGGTTCTCCGGGTTCCGGCCGTCCGACGTGGACGACGCCACCTGGCAGCGGGCTCAGCAGGCGTGTGCCTCCGTGCTGCCCAGCGGTGGACCCGGCCGGGGCCAGGGCCACAGCGGCCGACCCGGTGGCGGCGCCGCACCCGACAGCGCGTACGCGAACTGCCTCAGCGACCACGGCGTGCCGCTCGCCGCGGGTCTGGACAGTACCGACCCGAAGGTCGGCGCCGCCCTGGACGCGTGCCGGGTGCTCAGCCCGAGCCCGTCCCCGGCGCCGAACTGACACCGGTCGGGGCGATCAGGCCACCAACACCGGCGGTACGGCCACACCGAGGTGTTCCAGCAGTCGGGCGACCTTGTGGTCGAGTTCGATCCCGACCGAGGTGATCTCCGGACGGCCGTACGAGCGGAGGGTGCTGCTCGGCTGGTCGATGGAGAACCAGGTGCCGGTGCTGCCGTCGTCGGTGATGGTGACCGCCAGCGGCACGTACAGGAACACGGTCGAATCGTGCCGGAACATCCGCTCGGCGACGACGTGGTTGCCCATCTGGTACTGGGCGCAGCGGGCCTGGTCCCCGGCCGCCCCCATGATCCACTGCGTGTCGATGTGCCAGTAGATGAGAAACTCGTACGGCGCCGCCCTGTTCGTCACCTCGACCCACTCCGACCAGTCTGCCTTCCGGTCGGCCAGCGGCTTGAACGTCGCGGGGTCGAACACCGGTACGGCCTGCTCGTACCGCCGCTGGAAGTCGTCGAACGACGCGTCCACCGGGATCGTGAGCCGGCGCGCCGAGTAGTCGGTCCGTACGACCTCACGGGCGACCACGGTCCCACCTCCTCGATTGCCACCAGACCGACCAGCCGGTGGGCCGACCAGCCAACGGGCCGACCAGCCGGTGGGCCGACCAGCCAACGGGCCGACCAGCCGGTGGGTCCACCAGCCGCTAGGCCGACCAGGCGGCGGGTCGGGGCGTGTGTCGGGCCACCGGCGTCGTGTCCGGCGACAGCGGGCGGCGCCGGCCCCCTCCTGGGCACGGTAGCCCGGCCCGGCGACCGACCGCGCCGGAAACACCGGTTTCGTCCCCGCACCCCGCCGCCCACCCGAACCGCGCTACATCGAGCGTCATCCAACGCCGCGAGCAGCCCGACCCGACGCCTGTTGCGTCCACCAAAGAGGGCCGCTTGCGGCCGGAAAAGGGCCCCTTCCGGCCGGAGAACGACAGGAAGGGGCCCTCTACGCCGCCGGCCCGCCGCGACCGGGCGGATCAGCTACGGCTGGGCGGATCAGCTACGGCCGGGCGGATCAGCCGTCGCCGGGTCGATCAGCTGCGACGGAAGGCGTACTGGCGGGTCGGGCGGGTGCCCTGCGAGCGGCCGACGCCGCCCGAGCGCCCGCCCCGGACCGGCGGACCGGCCTTCGGCGCGGCCGGCGGAAGCGACACCGGTTCGCCGGTCTCCGGGACCTCGATCGGTCCGAGCACCCCGGTCACGTCGCCGTGCTCCCGCTCCTGCGCCGGTACGACGAACGCGACGCCCTGCTTGCGCTGACCGTTGGTTCGAGAGTGTGACTTACCAGGCATTCTGGCCTCCTCTGGAAGATCTCCACCCCGCTCGCGTCGGGGCGGTCAGGTGAGAAACGAGTGCCCGGAGCGTCCGAAGACAACGGCTCCGCGACGGTCACGACGACCGGATGTCACGACAATCGACGGCGAGGATGTTCAACGCTCGGGATCATCGCGGCAGGCGCGGAGAGAGCGTGGACGCCCGGCACGGGCCCACGGCGAAAAGGCGGCGGGCCGGCACGGTGCACAGGGGCATCAGTAACGCATGGGCAGAGACTAACCACGCCGTCCTCCCCGACGCATCCGATTTATCTCGGCCGGACCCGTCATGGTGGTCCGGGCCGGCCAGCGGTGCGACCATCAACGACATGCTGATCGCGTTTTCGGTGAGTCCGCTCGGCGGTGGCGAGTCCGTGGGTGACGCCGTGGCCGAGGCCGTACGGGTGGTCCGGGAGTCCGGACTGCGCAACGAGACCAACGCCATGTTCACCCTGGTCGAGGGCGAGTGGGACGAGGTGATGGCGGTGGTGAAGCGGGCGGTCGACGTACTCGCCGAGCAGTCGCCACGGGTCAGCCTGGTCCTCAAGGCGGACATCCGGGCCGGTGTCACCGACGCGTTGACGGCGAAGGTGGCGCACATCGAGGCCCGGCTGGCCGACGGATGAGCGCGCCGGCACCACCCACCGGTCCGCTGACGCCGGCACCACGGCTGCTGATGTGGGACATCGACGGCACGCTGGTGCAGACCGGAGGGGTCGCGAAGCTCGCGTACGCGGAGGCTTTCACCGCCCTGACCGGGGTGGCCTGGCAGCGGATGCCGCACTCGGCCGGCCGGACCGACCGGGACCTGGCCGCCGAGGCGTTCACCACGCACGGCGTCGCCGACTACGAGCCGTTGCTGGAGCAGTTCTTCCTCCGCTACGCCGCCGCGCTCGCCGCCCGCCGGCATCTGATCACCGAGCAGGGGCGGGTACTACCCGGCGTCGCCGCGGTGCTCGCCGGGCTGGGCGCCCATCCCCACGTCGTCCAGACCCTGGTGACCGGCAACATCCCCGCCGTCGCCGAGGACAAGCTCACCGCCCTCGGTCTCGGTGCCGGCCTGGATCTCGACATCGGCGGCTACGG
Organism: Micromonospora sp. NBC_01699; assembly: GCF_036250065.1. Classification (NCBI taxonomy): domain Bacteria; kingdom Bacillati; phylum Actinomycetota; class Actinomycetes; order Micromonosporales; family Micromonosporaceae; genus Micromonospora; species Micromonospora sp. NBC_01699. The sequence goes on from NZ_CP109199.1 coordinate 6,480,620, forward strand.
CCGGCACGACACCGTACGCGCGGCCCTGGTCCGCCAGTGCCGTGACCGGGCCGAGGCCAAGTACGGACACCGCTTCGCCCCCGCCGACATCCTGGTCATCGGCGACACCGTGCACGACGTAGCCGGTGCGCTGGCCAACGGAGTAACCGCCGTAGCCGTGGCCACCGGCACCACCCCCGCCGCCGTCCTCACCGCAGCCGGCGCCCACACGGTCCTAACCGACCTGACCGACACCCCCGAGGTAATCAGAACCCTCGCCACCCGCCGCCTCGTCGATCTAGGGCAAATCGTTGTGAGTTGATCTCCGATCACCCCCATTTGCCCTAGATCGACGGCGAGAGGGGGCTCGGGGGCGAGAGGGGGCTCGGGGGCGAGAGGGGGCTCGGGGGCGAGAGGGGGCTCGGGGGGACGGGGTTGGGGAGGGCGCCGCCGAAGCGGCGGTCGCGTTGGGCGTACAGCTCGCAGGCGTACCAGAGGTGGCGGCGGTCGAAGTCGGGCCAGAGCACGTCGAGGTAGACGAGTTCGGCGTACGCGCTCTGCCAGAGCAGGAAGTTGGAGGTCCGCTGCTCGCCGGAGGGGCGCAGGAAGAGGTCGACCTCGGGCACCTCGGGGTGGTAGAGGTACCGGGCGACCGTCTTCTCGTTGACCTTCGCCGGGTCGAGCCGGCCGGCCGCGACGTCACGGGCGATGGCAGCCGCCGCGTCGGCGATCTCGGCCTGGCCGCCGTAGTTGACGCAGAACTGGAGCGTCAGCGCGGTGTTGTCGCGGGACATCTCCTCGGCGGTCTGTAACTCGGAGATCACGCTCTTCCAGAGCCGTCCGGCCCGCCCGGACCAGACCACCCGTACGCCGAGGTCGACCAGTTGGTCGCGGCGCCGCCGGATCACGTCCCGGTTGAAGCCCATCAGGAAGCGCACCTCGTCCGGCGAGCGCCGCCAGTTCTCGGTGGAGAACGCGTACGCGGACAGGTAGGGAATGCCCAGCTCGATGGCGCCCTCGATCGTGTCGAACAGGGAGAACTCGCCGGCCTCGTGGCCCTTGGTCCGGGGCAGGCCCCGGTCCTTGGCCCACCGTCCGTTGCCGTCCATCACCACCGCGACATGCTTGGGCAGGGCGTCCGCGGGCAGAGCCGGCGGGCGGGCGCCGGTGGGGTGCGGGGTCGGCGGGGTCGGTTGCCGACGTGCTCCGCGGGTCATGGATCGGATCACTGCGTTGTCTCCCCTTGCTCCGGCCCGTACTCCGATGTTCCGGCCGGGTCGTTCCGATCGGCCCGGACGGGCCGGTCGTCTCGGTCAACCAACGGCAGCGAGCGTAGCGCGCGTTCGAGGTGCCATTGCAGGTGTGCGGCGACCAGGCCGCTGCATTCGCGCCGGTGGCTGACCTCGGTCGCGTCGGCCACCCGCCAGTCGCCGGTGGTGAGGGCGGACATCAGGTCGATGGTGGCCGGGGCCGGGTGGGCGGCGCCGGGTGGGCGGCAGTCCGGGCAGACACAACCCCCCGCCGGTACGGAGAACGCCCGGTGCGCTCCGGGGGTGCCGCAGACGGCACAGGCGACCAGGGCCGGCGCCCAGCCGGCGAGCGCCATCCCGCGCAGCAGGTACGCGTCGAGCACCAGGCTGCTGGCGTGGCTCCCCTCGGCCAGCGCGCGCAGCGCCCCGAGGGTGAGTTGGAACAGCCGCAGCGAGGGTTCGCGTTCCACCGGGGTGAGTCGTTCGGCGGTTTCGGCGATGGCGCTGGCGGTGGTGTAGCGCGGGTAGTCCTCAAGGAACCGGCGACCGTACAGGTCGATTCCCTCGACCTGGCTGACCGTGTGCAGCGGGCTGCCGATGTTGCCCTGCGGGTCGCCGGCGAGTTGCAGGTCGACGTGGCCGAACGGTTCGAGCCGGGCGCCGAAGCGGGAGCTGGTTCGGCGTACGCCTCGGGCGACCGCCCGCAGTCGGCCGTGCTTGCGGGTCAGCAGGGTGATGATCCGGTCGGATTCGCCAAGCTTCTGTACGCGCAGCACCACGGCGTCGTCGCGGTAGAGCTGTCTGCGGTACCCGGCCATCCGACCATTCTCCCCTGCCCCGGGTCGGCCCCGGTGCACCCGGGTCGGGACGGTGACCCTGAGGGCGTTCTCAGGGTCTTCTCCGGGGCGGATGCGTGGCTCCTCCCTGATGTCCGGGGGGCCCGCCGGCTCATAGCCTGATCTGTATGACCATGTTCCGGATCGTCACCGCCGTCACGGCGGGCGCGCTCACCCTGGGCATCCTGGCCGGTTGCGACGACCTGACGGTCGGGCAGCGGCGACTCGACTTCGACCAGACCGAAAAGGTCAAGATCGCCAAGATAGTGGTGGCGCCGGGTTCCGGTGACGTGGTGGTGTCGACGGCGGCGGTGTCCGACGTACGGATCAAGCGGGTGGTCCGTTACCGCGGCTCGGAGCCCGGTTCCACGTACGTGATCGAGGGCAGCGAGCTGCGGATCGACACCGACTGCGGCTCGCGGTGCGGTGTCTCGTACGAGATCGTCGCCCCGACCGGGGTGTCGGTCAGCGGCGAGAACGGTTCCGGTGACGTGGAGTTGTCCGACGTCGGCGACGTCGACGTGAAGGTCGGCTCGGGTGACATCACCCTGATCGGCGCGACCGGCACGGTCCGGGCACAGACCGGCTCCGGCGACATCGACCTCGGCCGGATCGGCACCGCGGCGACCGTACGCACCGGTTCGGGCTCGGTGAACGGCCACGGGCTCGGCGGTACGGTCGACGCCACCACCGGCTCCGGGGACATCATCCTGGCGCTGGACACGGCGGGTTCGGTGAACGCGCGTGCGTCGAGCGGCTCGATCGAGCTGACGGTGCCCGACGGGGCGTACCGGATCCGGTCGGCGACCTCGTCCGGCACGGCCCGTTCCCGACTGGCCGACGACCCGAGCGCGGTCAACCGGCTGGACCTGGAGACCGGCAGCGGCGACATCACGATCACTCCCCGCTGAGTCGGTTCACCGCCGGATCCGGTCGCGGTCCACGGTTTCCTGCGGGCGGGCCGGTCCACCCCGGTCGGCGGAGCCGCGCCCGTTCGCGGGCCCGGTCCGCTGGATCGGGATCGCCGGGCGGGTGGGGCGAACCGGGCGTACCGGACCGGCCGCCGGGGCGGGCGACGCCGCCGGCTCGGGGGCCGGGGCGATCGGCTGCTCGGCACCGGGCGCGGCGGGATCGGCACCACCGGTCCGGTCCGGCCGCGATCGGCCGTCCCCACCACCTGGTACGGCTGTCCCGTCGCGCGGTCGGGCGGCGGTTTCGCCACCGGGCAGCAGAACCGTACGGCGGCGCGCGGCCAGGTCCTCCATCCAGCCGAACAGGCCGGTGGCCAACGCGACCAGGGTGGCGACCACGACGAGCCGGACGGTGACTCCGGTGAGGTCGGTCTGCTTCCAACCGGCCCATGCCATCAGCGCGGTCAGGCCGATCACGATCGGCATGTGCCAGAGGTAGACGGTCAGTGCCCGCCGGTTGAGCACCGTCACCGCCCGGCCCAGGATCTCGTTGCGGTCCACCCAGGCGGCACCGGCCGGGGCGAGTCCGAGCAGTAGCAGGGTGAATCCGGCCGACCAGAGGCCGTTGCCGAGCCGGATGTCGTTCAGGTCGAAGCCGCGCGGTCCCGGGTGGGTGAGGAACCACGCGGCGCCGAGCGCGGCGAGCGTGCCGGCGACCGGGATCAGCACCCGGCGGGGGATCCGCCGCAGCAGGCCGTCGTGGTGCGCGAAGCCGATCAGCCACGCTCCGAAGTAGAGCCCGAAGTCGCGGACCACGATCGGCGCGGTCGGGAACCAGAGTTCCACCACGACCAGCAGCACGTACGGCGCGGCCAGGGTGGGCAGCGGGAACCGCCGGAACAGCCACAGGGCGAGTGGTGAGGCGAGCACGAACCAGAGGTAGTCGCGCAGGTACCAGATGGCACTCAGCGCGAGCGCGCCCCAGCCGTTGCTGGGCGGGTCGGCGATCGGCGCGGCCCAGAACAGCAGCCGCCAGCTCACCGGCAGTCCGGTGAGCAGCATGGCCGGTACGAAGAACGCGGCGAGCAGCCAGAGCGACGGGAGCAGGCGGCGCAACCGTCGGCCCACCGCCCCGGCTCCGGAGCGGTCGAGGGAGGCCGCCATCAGCGATCCGCCGAGTGCGAACATGACCGACATCGCGGGGAAGGCGATGGTCAGGAACGCCCAGCCGGTGGTGTGGTAGACGACAACTCGGATGATTGCCAGAAAACGGAGCAGATCTACGTATCTGTTTCGCATCAGCCTGCATCTAAACCGGGGCGACAGGGGGTCGTACGTTTTCCTACCCTGCCGCTCCACCGTTCGAACGATGCACTGGGTGCCCCACAGGTGAACAACCCCACAGGATCCGCCTATATCCCCCCGAACCAATCCAGTGTATATACACCACACTCTCAAACACCGCGCGATCTTGCACTTGTGGTCGTCCACAAATCCGGATGAGTGCCCTAAATCAGGCACCACAAGTGCAAGATCGTCGACGAGAGCGGGGAGAGGCGGGGAGGCGTTAGTTGTCGTAGTGCGGGATGGTGCCGAGTGGGTAGGTGCAGAAGGCGGCGCCGATCAGGCCGGCCGTCTCTCGTTCTCCGGCGCGCTCACGTACGGTCGCGGCGTACGGTTCGGCGTCGTCGCGGGGCTCGTACCCGATCTCCCGGCCCTCGGCCAGTGACCACCAGCGGCGGGTGTTGCGGCTGACTCCCCAGAGCACCCGGAAGCCGGTCACCCCGGTCTCCAGGCAGGCCGAGACGAGTCGACCGCAGTCGTCCGGTGACAGCCACATGTCCAGGCCCCGTACGCCCGGCGGCTCGGGGAAGCAGGCGCCGATCCGCAGCGCGAAGACGGTCATCCCGTACCGGTCGGCGTAGAGGCTGCCGAGCCCCTCGACCGCGGCCTTGGTCCAGCCGTAGTAGGTGTCCGGCCGGGGCGGGACGTCGGCCGGCACCCCGTCCGGGCCGGTCGGGGCGGGCACCCCGGCCGGTTCGGGGGTGCTGCCGGCCTGGCGGTAGAAACCCGCGGCGTGCACCGACGAGGCCAGCACCACCCGCGACACACCCGCCGCCCGCGCCGCCTCCAGCACCGTACGGGTGCCGTCCACATTGGTCCGGAGCAGGTTTTCCCAGCTGTCCTCGCCGGCCAGCGCGGCCAGGTGCACTATCGCGTCGGCTCCGGCACAGGCCGCTTCGAGTGCCGCCGGATCGGTCAGGTCGGCCCGGATCAGGCGGACCGCCTCGCCGGGCGCGGGCGGGTCCTGGTCGGCCCGGTCCAGCAGGCGCAGCGTACGGCCGGGCGCGGCGAGCCGGGGCCGGAGCAGCCGACCGATCCGGCCGGCCGACCCGGTGACGAGAAGCTCCCGCGCCACGTCCATCTCCCCCGTGTCAGAAGCCGAGTTTGCGCAACTGCCTCGGGTCCCGCTGCCAGTCCTTCGCGACCCGTACGTGCAGGTCGAGGTAGACCCGGCTGCCGAGCAGTTCCTCGATCTGCTGCCGGGCGCGGGTGCCGACGTCCTTGAGCCGGCTGGCCTGGTGACCGATGACGATCGCCTTCTGGCTGGACCGTTCCACGTACACGTCGGCGTAGATCCGGATCAGCTTGTCCTCGGGGACCATCTCCTCGACCACCACCGCTATCGAGTGCGGCAGTTCGTCACGGACCCCTTCCAGCGCCGCCTCCCGGATCAGCTCGGCGACCAGCACCTGCTCGGGCTCGTCGGTGAGCATGTCGTCGGGGTAGAGCTGCGGCGACGGCGGCAGGTAGCCGGTCATCACGTCGACCAGGACGTCGACCTGGTGTCCGGAGACCGCGCTGACCGGCACCACGGCCGCGAATTCGCCCATGTCGTTGACCGCGAGCAACTGCTCGGCCAGCCGCTTCTTGTCGACCAGGTCGGTCTTGGTGACCACGGCGATGACGCTGGCCTTCAGCTCGGCCAGCTCGCCGGTGATGAACCGGTCGCCGCGTCCGACCGGCTCGTTCGCCGGCACGCAGAGGCCGATCACGTCGACCTCGCTCCAGGTGGAGCGGACCAGGTCGTTGAGGCGTTCGCCGAGCAGCGTCCGGGGCCGGTGCAGGCCGGGGGTGTCGACCAGGACGAGCTGGGCCTCCGGGCGGTGCAGGACGGCCCGGATCACGTGCCGGGTGGTCTGCGGTTTGCTGGAGGTGATGGCGATCTTCTGGCCAACGATCGCGTTGGTCAGGGTGGATTTGCCGGCGTTCGGCCGTCCGACGAAACAGGCAAAACCCGCACGGTACGGCGCTGCCCCCGTCCCGTCCGTCCGCAGCCCGCGCGGGGTGGCCGTCCGGCCGCTCACGCGAGCACCGTGCCGAGCAGGGTGCCGTTCGGGGCGGCCACGTGGATCGGCGCGTCGGCCGCCAGGTCGCGTACGGCGGCGTGTCCGGCACCGTCGAGCGTCGACGCCTCGGTGACGACCGCGGCCGCCTCCAGTCGGTTGGCTCCGGCGGCTGCCGCCGAGGCGACCGCCAACTGGAGGGCGGTGATGGTCAACGAGGGCAGGGCGACGCTGGCCGCGGCGTACGTCCTGCCGTCCTGGTCGCGCACGGCCGCTCCCTCCACCGCGCCGATCCGGGCGCGGGCGCCCCGGGCCAGGACAACCAGCTTGGCGTCCTCGGCGCTCAACTCGGCGGGCGCGTCGGCGGAGCCGATCGGCCCTGCCGGTGCGGCGGCGGATACGGCGGGCGACTCAGGCATCAGCGGGTTGCCTCTCCTCGGTTCGGTCCTGGTTCTGCTTCTGGCTCTTGCCTTGGTCGGAATTCTTGCGCGGCTCGGCATTCTTGCGCGGCTCGGCGGCCCGGTGCGACTCGGTGCCCTCCGGCTCGTCCCGGCCGCCGATGCCGAGCCGGCTGACCAGCACCGAGTCGATCCGGTTGCGTCGGCCGGTGGTGCCCTCGGCGATCAGCCGCAGGCCGCCGAGTTCGGCGGCGGCACCGGGGATGGGCACCCGGCCGAGCGCCTGGGCGAGCAGGCCGCCGACGGTTTCCACCTCGTCGGCGGGAAGTTCGACGTCGAACAGTTCACCGAGGTCCTCGACCGGCAGCCGGGCGGTGACCCGTACGTCGCCGTCGTCGAGGCGCTGCACGGGTGGGCGTTCGACGTCGTACTCGTCGGTTATCTCGCCGACGATTTCCTCCAGGATGTCCTCGATGGTGACCAGGCCACCGGTGCCGCCGTACTCGTCCACCACGATCACCAGGTGGGTACGCGCGGCCTGCATCTCGGAGAGCAGGTCGTCCACCGGCTTGGACTCCGGTACGAAGATCGCCTCGCGCATCAGGTCGGAGACCGGCAGTTCCTCAGCGGCCGGGTCGCCGCCCTGGGTGCGCCGGATCAGGTCCTTGAGGTAGAGCACGCCGAGCACGTCGTCGACGCTCTCGCCGATCACCGGGATCCGGGAGAATCCGGAGCGCAGGAACAGCAGCATCGCCTGCGGCGGCTTCTTGTGCGCCTCGATCCACACCATCTCGGTGCGCGGCACCATCACCTCGCGGGCGATCGTCTCACCGAGGGCGAAGACCGAGTGGATCATCTGCCGTTCGCCGTGCTCGACCACGCCCCGCTGCTCGGCCAGGTCGACCAGCTCGCGCAACTCCACCTGGGTGGCGAACGGGCCCTCGCGGAAACCCCGTCCGGGGGTGACCGCGTTGCCGATCAGGATCAGCAGCGAGGCGAGCGGGTTCAGCGCCCGGCCCAGCCAGCGGACCAGCGGCGCGCTGGCCCGGCCGACCGCGTACGCGTGTTGCCGGCCGATGGTGCGCGGCGCGACGCCGACGACCACGAAGCTGACCACGGTCATCGCGCCGGCGGTGACCAGGGCCGCCCGCCAGCCGGCACCGAAGGTGTCGACCGCGACCAGGGCTACCAGGGTGGTCGCGGTCAGTTCGCAGAGCAGTCGCAGCAACAGCAGCAGGTTCAGGTGCCGGACCGCGTCGGCGGCGACGATCTGGAGCGTACGGGCGCCGCGTGCCCCGTCGCGGGCCAGTTCGCCGGCGCGGGCCGGGGAGATCGCGGCGAGCGCGGCCTCGGTCATCGCGAACAGGCCGGCGAGCACCACCAGGGCGGCGCCGAAGAACAGGAGTTGCAGATCGGGCAGGCCGGCGGCGGTGGCACCGGCGGCGGCTAAGTGGTCGGGCATCAATGGGCTCGCGCTGCTCGCCAACCGGAGAGGAGTTTGGCCTGCAACGCGAACATCTCGCGCTCCTCCTCCGGCTCCGCGTGGTCGTAACCGAGCAGGTGCAGGACCCCGTGCACGGTGAGCAGGTGCAGTTCGTCGCCGGACGAGTGGCCGGCGGTGGCCGCCTGCTTGGCCGCCACCTCGGGGCAGAGCACTATGTCGCCGAGCAGCGCCGGCTCACCGCCGCTGACCTCGCCGGGGCCGTGGTCGACGCTGCCCTCGTCCATCGGGAAGGCGAGTACGTCGGTCGGCCCGTCCCCACCCATCCAGCGGTGGTTCAGCTCGGCCATGTACTCGATGTCGACGAGCAGCACGGACAGCTCGGCGAGGGGGTTGACCCCCATCTCGTCCAGGGCGTAGCGGGCGACGGCGAGCACCGCGTCGGTATCGACCTCGGCGCCCGACTCGTTGGCGATCTCGATGGACAACTGTTTCCCCTGCTGCTTGATAGTTGCGGCTGGTCTAGCGGCGCCGGCTGGCGCGGCCACCCTGTGCGGTCGAGCCGGGCACGGCGTGCACGCCCTGGGCCTGCTTCGCCTCCCGCTCGGCGTCCCACCGGGCGTAGGCGTCGACAATGTCGCCGACCAGTCGGTGACGTACGACGTCCGAGCTGGCGAGTTGGGCGAAGTGGACGTCCTCCACGTTCGCCAGGATGTCACGGACCACCCGCAGGCCGCTGGTCGTGCCGCCGGGCAGGTCGACCTGGGTGATGTCGCCGGTCACCACGATCCGGGAGCCGAAGCCCAGCCGGGTGAGGAACATCTTCATCTGCTCGGGCGTGGTGTTCTGCGCCTCGTCCAGGATGATGAACGCGTCGTTGAGGGTCCGCCCCCGCATGTACGCCAACGGCGCGACCTCGATCGTCCCGGCCTGCATCAGTTTCGGGATGGAGTCCGGGTCGAGCATGTCGTGCAGCGCGTCGTAGAGCGGGCGCAGGTACGGGTCGATCTTCTCGAAGAGGGTGCCGGGCAGGAAGCCGAGCCGCTCACCCGCCTCCACCGCCGGCCGGGTCAGGATGATCCGGTTGACCTGCTTGGCCTGGAGTGCCTGGACGGCCTTTGCCATCGCCAGGTAGGTCTTGCCGGTGCCGGCGGGGCCGATGCCGAAGACGATGGTGTGCCCGTCGATCGAGTCGACGTAGCGCTTCTGGCCGAGCGTCTTGGGCCGGATGGTGCGCCCGCGCCGGGACAGGATGTTGAGGGTGAGAACCTCGGCGGGCCGCTCGGCGCTGCCCTGTTCGAGCATGCCGACCGTACGCCGTACGGCGTCGACGGTCAGCGTCTCGCCCTTTTCGATCAGTTCGAGGAGTTCGGTGAAGAGCCGCTCGGCGAGCGCGTTGTCGGCCGGGGCGCCGGTGATGGTGATCTCGTTGCCCCGTACGTGTACGTCGCTGTTGATCGATCGCTCGACCAGGCGGAGAACCTCGTCTCCCGGTCCGAGCAGGTTAACCATGATCTGCGAGTCAGGAACGGTGATCCTGGTCTGCACCCGGGCCTGCCCGGGAGGTGGGGTACCGGTCATAGGTCGGGCCCGGCGGGCCCCACGCCACCTGCTCTCGATCTCATGGCCGCGCCCTGATGGCGCAGCGTACGGACGACTTTCCCATCGTATCTGCTCAACACCGGCGGGGCGCCGCCCATTTCCGCTCCTGGCGCCACACCCGTCGGTCGTTTCGGGCGCCGCCCGCGCACCGCCCCGCTACCGCCCGTCGACGGCCCGGAAGTCGAACCCGTCGAAGCCCTCCTGGGCACGGGTGAACCGGTACGTCGCCCAGTGCATCCGGACCACCGTGCCCCGCTCGTCACGGGTCAGCCGGAGCAGCTCACCCGCCTCCCGCCCGGAGACGGTACGCAGCACGTCCGGCCGGTCCGGCAGCGGTGTGAAGATCGCCGGCGGTCGCCCCGCCGGGTCGTCCGCGCCGCGCGCCTGAAGCGTCCCGTCCCGCCAGGAGAAGACGTACTCGTACCCCTCGCCCCACCAGCGGCCGAGCAGGCCCCGGTAGCGCTCGGGGGCCGGTTCGCCGGGAGTCCAGGCGACGATGTCGGCCGGGTCGTCGGCGACCGCGGCTTCGAGCAGCCGGTGCGGCAGGTCCAGGATCGCACTCGCGGTGCCGGACGAGGCGAGCACGGCGGCGCCCATCGCGCCCGGCGTACCGGGGCCACCCCGGCGGCCGTAGACGCCGGCCAGGAAGCCGGGCATGGCGCCGTCGTGCCCGACGTGCACCACCCGGCGCGGCCCACCGGTCACCGGGTCCGGCTGCGGGACCATGATCAGCCCGAGGCCGAAGGTACGGCCCCAGAGCGTCTCGTCGGTGACCGTCAGCGGCCAGCGCATCTCATCCAGGGTGGCGGGCGCGAGCACCGCCCCGGCCGGGTCGACCGCCGCCGGGTCGGCCAGGAAGGCGGCCCACCGGGCCATGTCCGGCGCGGTGCTCCAGAGCTGCGCGGCCGGGGCGACCGCACCGAAGTCGGTGGGCGGCTCCGGGTGGGCGTGGTCGGAGTAGGTGTCGACCAGGAACCCGGTCGCGGCGGTCGGGGCCGGGGTGATCGTGGTGGCGGACAGGCCGAGCGGGCGCAGCACCCGGTCGACCAACACCTCGGCCCAGGTGCCGCCGCGCAGCCGGCCGACCGCGTGCCCGAGCAGCGCCAGCCCGAGGTTGGAATAGTGGTAGCGGCGGGCCGGCGGCAGCACCCGCTCGGCCCGGTCCAGCTCGGCCAGGAGCCCGTCCACCGAGGGTGCGCTCAGGGTGTCCCAGACGTCGCCGTACGGCTCGCGTTGCAGCCCGGCGGTGTGCGAGAGCAGCCGGCGTACGGTCAGCTCGCCGTGTGCCGGCAGGTCCAGGTGCGCGCCGATCGGGTCGTCCAGGTCGAGCAGCCCCTCGTCACGGGCCTGCAACACCAGTACGGCGGTGAAGGTCTTGGTCACCGAGCCGATCCGGAACGGGGTCTGCGGCCCGAGCGGGTTGTCGTTGCCGGTCCCGCCGACCGCGAGCGCCCAGAGCGGCCGGTCGGCCCGGTGCAGCGCCACCGAGAGGGCGGGCACCCGCTCCTGCGCCTGGACCTCACGGGTCATCCGTGCCAGTTGCCGGCCCACCTCGGTCATCGGCCCAACCCTCCACCGCCACGTTCCCGCCACCGTCAAGATCACGCTGATGATATCGGCGGCGCCACCCCGTACGCCGAGGACGGTTGCCCGGCAGCGGTCAGCCGGCGAGCATCGGCCCGAGCGGGGCGCCACCGAGCAGGTGCGCGTGGGCGTGGAAGACCTCCTGGCCGCCCCACGGCCCGGTGTTGAAGATCAGCCGGAAGCCGTCCAGGGTCAGCCCCTCCTGCTCGGCCACGGTCGCCGCCGTTTCCAGCACTGCACCCGCCAGCGCCGGATCCGCCTCGGCCAGCGTCGCCACATCCACGAAGTGCTCCTTCGGGATCACCAGGATGTGCACCGGTGCCTTCGGCGAGATGTCGCGGAACGCGAGCGTCGTTTCGGTCTCCCGGACCACGGTCGCCGGAATCTCGCCGGCCACGATCCGGCAGAACAAGCAGTCAGTCTCCACGCCCGGCATGCTATGCCTCCGGGGGATGATGATGCGCGTGACAGGACGAGCGGTGCTGGTGACCGGGGCCTCCCGGGGAGTCGGACGGGCGGTGGCGACCGCGTTCGCGCAGAGCGGCGACCGGGTGGCGGTCCACCACCGGGAGTCCGCCGAGCTGGCCGAACAACTCGCGGCGGCGCTGCCCGGCACCGGACACGTCGTGGTCCGAGCCGATCTGACCGACCCCGAAGCCGTACGCCGGATGGTGGACGACGCGGCCGCCCGGCTCGGCGGGCTGGACGTACTGGTGAACAACGCCGGGCAGTCGACGCCGCACCCGATCACCGAAACCACGTACGAGCAGTGGCAGCAGCACTGGCGCCGGACGATCGACCTGAACCTGGTCGGTGCCGCCAACGTCACCTGGTGCACTGTCGCGCACATGCGGGAGCGGGGCGGCCGGATCGTCAACGTCTCCTCGCGGGGCGCCTTCCGGGGCGAGCCGAACCACCCCGCGTACGGCGCCAGCAAGGCCGGGCTGAACGCGCTCGGCCAGTCGCTGGCGGTGGCGTTGGCCCCGTACGGCATCGCGGTCGCCACCGTCGCACCCGGCTTCGTCGAACCGGACCTGACCAACGAGCACATCAAGGCGCCGCGCACCGCGGCGATGCGGGCACAGAGCCCGTTCGACCGGGTCGCCCGCCCGGAGGAGATCGCCGCCGCCGTGCACTGGCTCGCCTCACCGGCCGCCGAGTGGGCCTCCGGCACCATCCTCGACCTCAACGGTGCCTCGTACCTGCGCAGCTGACCGGAAGCCCCGGGCTCAACATCAAGAGACGCGTTGGGCCCTGCCGCATCCGGTCCCGCAATTAGGCTCCGAGATATGGGCGACGGGGCGCAGACACGGCTCGAACGGATTCTCGACATGCCGCTGGCGGACGACGCCGTACGGCAGTGGCCGCAATCCGGTGAACTGATTCGGGGCCGGAAAACGATTGCCGAGGTGGAGTCGCACTTCGTCGGACTACGGCTCGCGGTAGGGCAGCGTACGGATGCCGGCGACGCCCGGATCGTGGAGTGGAGCAACGACTACGGCGACGGTCGGATCTACCGGAACGTGACGATAGCCAAGGTACGGGACGGCAAGGCGGTCCAGGTCACCGACTACTGGGGCGAGCCGTTCCCGACGCCGGAATGGCGCGAATCCCTGCACGAGAATCTGGACATGCCGGCGGGTGGCAGATGGCCGGTAGCCGATGACCTCGTGGGCGACGACTGACCGGGCCACGCACATGACCAGCACTCCCGGCGACTCGACGTCGGCGCCGATCGGCCTGACCGCGACCGCTCACGTGGGGATCACGGTCGCCGACCTGGACCGGTCGATCGCCTTCTACCGACTGCTCACGGGCATCGACCCCAGTGTCGGAAACGAACGGACCGAGGGGCCCGAGTCCCCCGACCAGCCCGGTTCACCGCCGGCCCGGCTGAGGTACGCCATCTTTCAGCTTCGGGACGTACGCATCAACCTGGTGGAATTCGACAGACCATCAGCCGACCGGGCTGTGGTGGCCGGCGACCGACCAGGCAGCATGCACCTTTGCTTCCGGGTCGACAACCTGGACGATGTCCGGGAACGCATGACGGCGGCCGGCATCGAATTCCTCGGTCTGCCCTTTCGGTACGTGGACGCGGACGCTCCCACCGGCGCCCCCGGCACCGAGGTCGTCTACTTCGACGACCCAGACGGCACGACCCTGGAACTGAACGCGGCATAGTCCCGCCCCCGATCGCCGGGAAAGGCCGTCCCGGCACCGTCCAGCCGCAAAAGCGGGCGACCCACCACCGACCTACCGCCAGTACATCGGCCTGGAATCCGCCGCCGACGAGCTACAGAACTTCGAGACCATCGTGGTAACGGGTCATCTTCAGACCGAGGAGTACGCCCGCGCGATCGCGAGCGGCGGGGCGACCCAGCCCGCACCCGAAGCCATCGAGCAACGCGTCGCGGCTCGGTTGGACCCGGAGTGTCTACATCGAGGGCCTGACCGGCGACCTCTGCGCCGAAGGCGAGGATGTCCGGCGCTGTACCGTCGTCTTCAACAGCCTGCGCGCCTCGGCGTTGTCCGCGAGGGCGTCGACTGCGATGATCAAGAAGATCCGGGACGGCGAGTACCAAGATCGAGACGGCCAGCGCGTCGAAGCTCGGTACGTCGACCGCACCGCCCAGATACGTGACAGCCGGGACAAGTCCGGCCCGGTGCTGGCGTTTCGGCCTCAGCCGAGGACTTGACGAACATAATCGACCCGGCCTTGCACAGCCGCCCGGAACGCCTTTCCAGTTGCCGTCGCGAGGGGTTCGTCGTAGTAGACAGCACCGTGGTCGTCGATCCAAGTCGTGATAAACCAGCCGAGCTGGTACACGTTGTCACTCATCAAGCGACGGATCATCTCCTGGTAGCGCTGACTGTAAGACATGCCATGGAAAGCAGGGTCCACCGGAAACAGGGCGGACATATGACGACCAGCCTTTTCGGTCTCTGAGCTTTCCTCCAGGACGAAGACGTAGCCGAGCCAGGGCGGGATATCCCCGAACGCTTCGAACTTACGCTGCGCCTCCTTCGCGTCAGTTCCCGCTCCTAGAGCCTCTTCGAGACGGTTGCTGATATTCTTGCCGACACTACCGACCTGACTCTTGAATTCGAACGCAGCAACCAGCGCTCCTCTGTACCGTACCGCCAGGTCCCAATTTTTGCGGGCTCGGTAGTAGCCGGGCAGGTACGGCTCCCTGACAATCGCCTCTTCGGGCATTCCAGCCTCGACGAATATCGACGCCACAAGCTCACGGATTCCGTTCATGTGCTTACCGGCGCGGGCGCCACCACCGGCGGCACCCCGGTCAGGCAAGGCAGCCAACTGAGCAGTGCGCTTATCCCAGAACAGGGAAACTGCGTCGCTGGTGGGATCGGGGATGGTGTCGTCAGACAAGTTCGTAGTCCTTGAGGTCGATTCCGTACGCCTCGGCGGCAGCCACGGTTGCCGCGTCGACGTCACGATCGCGAAATGCCCGCGCGAGCCGGGCGCGGGTACCGGCGTGTACGGCATCGGGGCGAGGTACCCGGATCTTCTTCAGATACTGAGCCTGAAAGCGCAGCGTATTGCCATTCATGCGTACGCAGTAGGCTTCGATGAACGCCTGCGCGATCCGGGACAGCAGCAATCCCCCGAGAACGTTCAGGTCCCACTTGTCGGAAACCACGTAGTACAGGTTGTGGTGTGGATAGTGCCCGCCCGATTCCAGCACAGGATGAATGGTGGACTTCATATCCTGTAGCAGTAACTTATCCCGCCCGGTCAGATTGGGATCGACCTTGTCGATGGTCCGGTACCAGGCCGCCGGGGTCTTCGTCGCCACGTATCGGCCGCGCAACTTCAGCCTGTGCGCCCTGAAGTAAGCATTCAACCTCGGGTAGTGGTCGAGGTCAACCAGTGATCCGTCCTCGTGCCAGGGGTTGACCAGGTAGGTGCCCGACCAGGCGAAGGTCCCCGACGTCAGGTCCCGGACCATCGCCAATGGGATCAGCCGCTCGGACTCGACGCAGTGCGGGTCCGTCGTCATGAAGACCCCGTCGGCCCCGGTTGCCACGCCGATACTGACCTTTGTCCCCGTCTCCGCGTCGTGCAGCGGACGGAACTTGTCGTTGAGTTTCTCGATCAGCCTCAGCCGGGCCGGGCTTCCCGTCGGCCATGACTCGTCGCCGCCGAACCAGTGGGGCAACCTGTATGCCTCGACACCGCGCCCGCTGAACCCCGACGCCCGAGCGGTGGCGCTCCAGGCCACCAGCCGCGCCGCCGTGTGCTCGTCGAATCGGGCGGTGGTGTCAGCGACGATCACACCGCCCTGCTCGCCCTGACGGATTACCGTGATGGCCGGGTAGGCGCACACCTGCTGCTCGAAGGCGTCGACATCATGCATGACCCAGACATGGTCGAGGGCGTAGCCGTCGGCGACCATCTTGCGTAGGCCCCTGCCGTACTGGTTGCGCATCCATCTGTCCGCGCAGATGAACGCCACCCGTCCCCCCGGACGCAGAATCGACAGAGATCGTTCGATGAAACCGACGTAGGCATCGGCCCGCCCGCCCATCGCTGGCCAACGCTTGCGGTACTGCCCCGCCAGCTCGTCCGGGATGTCCTCCAGCCGGATGTAGGGCGGGTTGCCGATCACGATGTCGGCCCGATGGTCCGGCGATATCCACCGCACGTTTCCACTCAACAGGTAGTCACCGCTCACCACCCACAAGCGGGCCAGCCGCTGGGCATCGTCCGGGTCAACTCCAGAGGTGACCAGCGTGGCGGCGATCCGCGCGCGCAGGTCCGAGGCAAGCTGCGGCTGAACCTCCCACGCCCGGATGCAGTCGGCAAGCTCGTCGATCGCGTGGCCGTGGGCTCGGGCACTGGTCAGCAGCCGCTCGATCGCCGGCAGTAGAAACGCCCCCGCCCCCGCCGAGGGCTCGACCAGCCTCAGCAGGGCCAGATCGCGGTCGACAAGGTAGCCGGACAGGTCGAGTAGTACGTCCACCACCCACCGGCGCGTGAAGACGTCACCAAACGTACGTTCCTGCTGACCCTGATCCATTACAACTGCCGACACGTCAGCCACCCTAGGCGGAGCCCTCGCCGACACGCGAGGCGACCTGCGGACGACCACGGGTATCGGGGTGTGGATGGGCATGCGGGGGCGGCTTTCGGCTGGCAGGATCGAGCGGAATCGACCTTTCAGGGGGCGGCGGGATGACGGCAGCGGCGACAGCTTCGGCAACCGAGACGGCGATCGAGCGGGCGCTGACCGCGCTCGACCTGGAAACCAAGGCCCGGCTCCTGTCCGGCCAGGACTGGTGGACCCTGCCCGCACTGCCCGAGATCGGGCTCCGCTCCCTGGTGATGTCCGACGGGCCGATCGGCGTACGCGGAATCGGCTGGACCCCCGACGACCCGTCGGTGGCGCTGCCCAGCCCGACCGCGCTCGCCGCCACCTGGGATCCGGAGCTGGCCAGGACAGCCGGCCGGCTGCTCGGCCAGGAGGCCCGGCGCAAGGGTGTGCACGTGCTGCTCGCTCCCACGGTCAACCTGCACCGCAGCCCGCTCGGTGGCCGGCACTTCGAGTGCTACTCCGAGGATCCGCTGCTCACCGGCGAGATCGGCGCCGGCTATGTCACCGGCGTGCAGGACCAGGGCGTCGGCACCACGGTCAAGCACTTCGTCGCCAACGACTCCGAAACCGAACGGTTCACCGTCGACGTACGGGTGTCCGACCGGGCGCTGCACGAGCTGTACCTGGCCCCGTTCGAGCGGATAGTGGCTGCCGGAGCATGGGGCGTGATGGCCGCGTACAACGGGGTCAACGGCGTCACCATGACCGAACACGCCGACCTCCAACACGGGCTCCTGAAAGAACGCTGGGGCTTCGACGGGTTCATCGTCTCCGACTGGACCGCCGCCCGGTCTGCGGTGGGCACCGCCAACGGCGGGCTCGACGTGGTGATGCCCGCCCACGGTGACCCGTGGGGGCCACAACTGGTCGCCGCCGTACGCGCCGGCCGGGTCGCCGAGGACATGGTGGACGACAAGGTACGGCGGGTTCTGCGCCTCGCCGCACGGGTGGGCCTGCTGGACGGCGTACCCCCGGCGGTGGAACCCGACGATCGGCCGGCGCCGCTGCACGGACCCGACGTGGCGCGTTACATCGCGACCCGCTCCTTCGTGCTCGCCCGGAACGTCGCCGACCTGCTGCCGCTGGACTCGACCGCGCTGCGCCGAGTAGCGGTCTGCGGCGCGCTCGCCACCGACGCGAGGATCCTCGGCGGCGGCAGCGCCCAGGTCGTCCCGGAGCGGGTCGTCTCCCCGCTCGCCGGGCTCACCCTCGCGCTACCCAACGCCGAGGTCACGTACGCGATCGGCGCCGACCCCCGGCCGAGGCTCGCCGCCGCCGGCGGCGAACAGTGGTCCTCGATCACCGCGACCCTGCGCGACGCCGACGGCGAAGCGCTCTACCGGGCCGAGTTGAGCACCGCCGTCGCCCGCTGGTTGGGCGCCCTGCCCGCCGGCGTCGACCCGACCGAACTGGCCTCGGTCGAACTGTCCGCCCGCTGCACCCCGCACACCAGCGGTGAACACCAGCTCTCGATCGACGGGTTCGGGCTGTTCAGGCTCACCGTCGCCGGCACCGAGATCTTCGACGGCCCGCTCTTCGACGGGGAGCAGGACCCGGCGGAGACATTCCTCGCCCCGGTGGAGCGACGCTTCGCGATCACCCTGCTCGAAGGCGAACCGGTGCAGGTGACCCTGACCCAGCAGGTGGTCGAGGGAATGGCCGGCGCCGTGCACTTCGCCCTCGGCCACGCCGCACCGACCGCCAGCCCCGACGAGTTGATCGACGCGGCCGCCCGCGCCGCCGCCGAGGCGGACGTGGCCGTCGTCGTGGTCGGCACCACCGAACAGGTCGAGTCCGAAGGCTTCGACCGGACCAGCCTCGCCCTGCCCGGCCGCCAGGACGAACTGGTCAGCCGGGTCGCCGCGGCCAACCCGCGTACGGTCGTCGTGGTCAACGCCGGCTCCCCGGTCCTGATGCCCTGGGCCGACGAGGTGGCGGCGATCCTGCTCACCTGGTTTCCGGGACAGGAGGCCGGTGCCGCGCTCGCCGACGTACTGCTCGGCGTGGCCGAGCCCGGCGGGCGGCTGCCCACCACCTGGCCCCGACACGCCGACGACGCACCCGTCCTCTCCACCGCCCCGACCGACCGCACCCTCAGCTACGACGAGGGCGTTTTCATCGGCTACCGGGGCTGGCGGGCCGAACCCCTCTTCCCGTTCGGCCACGGCCTCGGCTACACCACCTGGGCGTACGAGTCACTGACGGTCGACACCACCGCCGACAACCCGGTCGCGGTGGTGACGCTGCGCAACGCCGGCAGCCGTACCGGCCGTGAGGTGGTACAGCTCTACGTCGGCCCGGCCGAGCCCGACCCCGAGCGCCCGACCCGGCAACTCGCCGGCTTCGCCACGGTCACCGCCGCACCCGACGAGACGATCACCGTACGCGTCCCGCTGGCCGCCCGCTCCACCCAGATCTGGGCCGGTCAATGGCGTACGGTCCCCGGCCCCTACACCGTAGAAGCCGCCCGAGGCGTCGCCGACATCCGCCTGACCACCACCCTGGAAGTCACCGACTGACCGTCGGCCCCCGGCCCGATCGATCCGGCCTACCAGCGCCCAAGCCTCGCCGACAACACAGCCAGCGCCGCCACGCCCGCGGTCGACGTACGCAGCACCGCCGGACCCAGGCGCACCGTCCGCGCACCGACCGCCTCGAATGCGGCCACCTCGGCCGGGGTTATGCCGCCCTCCGGCCCCACCACCAGCACTATCTCCCCGCTCGCCGGCAGCTCCACGGTGGAAAGCCCCACCGTCGCCTCCTCGTGCAGCACGAAGCCCGCCGCCGCCCCGGCGATCCGGTCCACCACCCGCCCGGTCGACTCGTCCGGGGGCCCGGCCACCACCGGCAACCACGACCGGCGGGACTGCTTCGCCGCCTCCCGCGCGGTCGCCACCCACTTCTCCCGCGCCCGGCCACCCCGCTCACCGCGCCACTGCACCACCGAACGGGACGCCGCCCAGGGCACGATCTCGTCCACCCCGACCTCGGTCATCGCCTGTACGGCCAACTCGCCCCGGTCCCCCTTGGCGATCCCCTGCACGACCACCAGACGCGGGTCGCACGCATCGTCGTACGCCAACGAGCTGATCCGAAGCTCCAACGTCCCCCGGCCGACGGCCGTCACCACCGCGCTGGCCGTGCCACCCCGCCCATCCGCGAGCAGCAACCCCTCCCCCACCCGCAACCGCTGCACCGTAGCCGCATGATGCCCCTCAACTCCCCCCAGCGTGAACACTTCCCCCACCGGCAGGTCCTCCACCAAAAACAACGCCACAGACACGAAGAAAGGCTAACCGCTCCCCCACCCCCACCCCCACCCCCAATAAGGCCCCTCACGTAGAAAAAGAGTGGCTACCCCCAAAGGAATAACCACTCTTTCTCTACAACTTGCCAATCACCCCGCCAGCTTTGACCGCAACCAACGTCGCGAGTCGACCGAGCGCCGCCGCGGTGACTTCGTCCGAGGACGACGAGGCGAAGCCTTCGTCGCCCGCAGGACGAAGTCACCGCACCTGGGCGGCGCGAAGCGGAGCGAGCCGCCCCGGCGGAGCCGGGGCCAAAAAACTAGTGCCCGTTGAACGCGTCTCGCATGCGGGAGAAGAAGCCGCCCTGTTTGCTCAGCTCGGCCACCTCCTCGCCCCTGGTCTTGGCGAAGTCGCGGAGCATGCGCTCCTGGTCGGCGTCGAGCTTGGTCGGGGTACGGACGTCCAGGTGGACGAAGAGGTCACCCCGTCCGGTGCCGCGCAGGTGCGGTACGCCACGGGCGCGCAGCCGCAGGGTGCTGCCCGGTTGGGTGCCCGGCTTGACGTCGACGGGTTCGTCGCTGTCCAGCGTCTTGATGGTGAGCCGGGTGCCCAGCGCGGCGGCGGTCATCGGCACGGTGACCCGGCAGTGCAGGTCGTCGCCCTTGCGGGAGTAGACGTCGTGGGTGCGTTCGTGGATCTCGACGTAGAGGTCGCCCGCGGTGCCGCCACCGGGGCCGACCTCGCCCTGCTGGGCGAGCCGGATCCGCATGCCGTCCTCGACCCCGGCCGGGATCTTGACGGTCAGCGACCGGCGGGTACGGACCCGGCCGTCACCGGCACAGGTCGGGCAGGGTTGCGGGATGACGGTGCCGTAGCCCTGGCAGACCGTGCACGGCCGGGACGAGACGACCTGGCCGAGGAAGGTCCGCTGCACCGACTGGACCTCGCCGCGCCCACCGCACGCCTCACAGGTGGCGAGATGGGTGCCGGCGGCGGTGCCCGCACCGGCGCAGGTGGTGCAGAGTACGGCGGTGTCGACGGTGATCGGCGCCTCGACGCCGAAGGCCGTCTCGTTCAGGTCCAGTTCGAGGCGCAGGATGGCGTCGGCGCCCGGCCGGGTACGTGGCCGGGGCCCCCTGCTCCCACCCGCGGCACCGAAGAAGGCGTCCATGATGTCCTGGAAGCCGACGAACGGGCCGGCTCCGCCGGGTCCGGCACCACCGCCGCCACCGCCGGGGGCCAGGGGGTCCCCGCCAAGGTCGACGATCTGGCGCTTCTGGTCGTCGGAGAGGACCTCGTAGGCGGCGTTGATGTCCTTGAACTTCTCGTGCGCCTCCGGATCCGGATTGACGTCCGGATGGAACTGCCGCGCCAGCTTGCGGTAGGCGCGCTTGATCTCGTCGTCGGAGGCCCCCCGGCTGACGCCGAGAATCCCGTAGTAGTCCTTGGCCACTGTGTTCCGTGTCCCCATGTCAGTCGTGCCGTCCGCCGATGTTGTCGGGTCAGCTTGTCGGTCGGTTCCGCGCCGGTGCTGCCCGCTGCCCCGGCGCCATCAGTTCTGTGCCAGTAGGTCGCCCACGTAACGGGCGACCGCGCGTACGGTCGCGATGGTGCCGGGGTAGTCCATTCGGGTCGGCCCGAGCACCCCGAGCCCGCCGAGGATGTTGCTGCCGGTGCCGTACCCGGTGCTCACCACCGAGGTGGCCCGCAGGTTGTCGATCTCATTTTCGTCGCCGATCCGAATTCGCAGCGTACTGGGTTCGACCTCGCCGAAGAGCTTGAGCAGGATGACCTCCTCCTCCAGCGCTTCGAGGATCGGGCGCAGCGAGCCCTGGAAGTCGAGCAGCCCGCCACGGGTCAGGTTGGCCGTGCCGGCCAGGGCGATGCGTTCCTCGTTTCGTTCGACGAGGGTTTCGAGCAGGACCGTCGCCAGGGTCACCATCGCCGGGCGCAGGTCGGGTGTGACCTCGTCGACGAGTGCCTGGACCAGCGGCGGGGTGTCGGAGAGCCGGCTGCCGACGAGTTTCTCGTTGACCAGTCGGCGCAGGTCGGTGACGTCGTCGGCGAGCAGTGGTGCGGGCATCTCGACCAGGCGCTGTTCGACCCGACCGGTGTCGGCGATCATGACGAACATGAGCCGGGTGGTGGAGATCGGCACGAGTTCCAGGTGACGTACGGACGAGCGGGCCAGGCTGGGGTACTGCACCACGGCGACCTGCCGGGTGAGCTGGGCGAGCAGCCGGACCGTACGGTGCACCACGTCGTCGAGGTCGACGGCGCCGACCAGGAAACGTTCGATGGCCCGGCGTTCGGCCGGGGTGAGCGGCTTGACCCGGGAGAGACGGTCGACGAAGAGGCGGTAGCCCCGGTCGGTGGGCACCCGGCCGGCGCTGGTGTGCGGCTGCCGGATGTAGCCCTCTTCTTCGAGTACGGCCATGTCGTTGCGGACAGTGGCCGGCGACACACCGAGTTGGTGCCGTTCGACCAGGGCCTTGCTGCCGACCGGCTCCTGGGTGGATACGTAGTCCTCCACGATCGCGCGCAGCACGTCGAGCTTGCGGTCGTCGAGACCCATCCTCACCTCCCTGCGACCGGGTCGGTGCGAGCACCCGGGCCACCAGTCTGGCACTCGACTGTAACGAGTGCCAGTCTACGACGCGGGCCCACCCGGTTGCGATGATCGACCTCGCGCCGCCAGGAGAACCTGGTTGACCCGGTGGCGGAGATCATGGGTGATCTGGTGGACCGTAACCGACCCGATGTCGGCACAACAGCTTCAGTCGGCAATTGTCCACCGGTCGTCACCCGTGGTAGGTGGCGTCGCTTGATCGATACCCCTACCGTGACCACCATGACTGAACCACCCCGCCCTCCCGGAGAGGGCGGCAACGGCGGTCACCCGCCGGAACCGCCGACCGCTCCGTTCACGTCGCCGGGCTCGTACCCGAGTCCCGGTGAGGCTCCGCCGCCCGGGTACGGCCCGCCGCCGGCCGCCCCGCAGTACGGCTCCCCTCCGCCAGCCCCGCAGTACGGCGCACCGGACGCGCCCGGCGGCGGCTATCCCCCGCCCGGTGGCTACCCGCCACCGGGTGGTTATCCCCCGCCCGGTGGCTACCCCCCGCCGGGTGGTTACCCGCCCGCCGGCGGTGGCTACCCGCCGCCCGGCGGCTACCCGGGCGGCCCGGTCCCGCACGGGTACGCGAACAGCGACGAGAAGACCTTTGCCCTGATCGCGCACTTCGGCGGCATCGTCGTGGGTTTCATCGCCCCGTTGATCTCGCTGTTGGCGAAGGGCAAGGAGTCGCCGACCGTACGGGTGCACGCGGTCGAGGCGCTCAACTTCCAGATCACCTGGGCCGTCGCCACGTTGGTCGCGGTGATCCTCGGGGTCTGCTCGTTCGGGCTCCTCGCCTTCCTTCCCTTGATCACCTGGGCCGTGGTGGTCGTCTTCTCGATCATCGGCGGTCTCAAGGCGAACGAGGGTGCCGTCTACCGGTACCCGATGACGTACCGCCTGGTGAAGTAGCTGTCGTGCGCTGGCTCGGGTCGGTCCGAACCGGCCCGAGCCAGCACGGGGGGCCGCCGGCTCAGGGCAGCAGGTCGCGTACCACGGCGTCGGCGAGCAGTCGGCCGCGCAGGGTCAGCACCGCCCGGCCGGCCGCGTACTCGGGCCGGCTGAGCAGACCGTCGGCCAGGGCCCGGTCCGCTCCGAGTCGGCCGGCGTCGTCGAGCCCGGCCAACGGCAGACCGGAGTCCAGCCGCAGCCGCAGCATCACGTCCTCCATGTGCCGATCGTCACCGGTGAGCAGTTCCCGCGCCTGACCGGGAGACGCACCGGCGGCGAGGCGGTCCGCGTACGCCGTGGGGTGTTTGACGTTCCACCACCGCACGCCGCCGACGTGGCTGTGTGCCCCCGGACCGAGGCCCCACCAGTCCCCGCCGGTCCAGTAGAGCAGGTTGTGCCGGCACCGGGCGTCGGCGGTGCGGGCCCAGTTGGAAACCTCGTACCAGGAGAAACCGGCCGCGCCGAGGGCGGCCTCCGCGGCCAGGTAGCGGTCCGCCGCCACGTCGTCACTCGGGTACGGCAGCTCGCCGCGCCGCATCCGACCGGCCAGCCGGGTGCCGTCCTCCACGATCAGGGCGTACGCGCTGACGTGGTCGACGCCCGCCCGAGTGACCGCGGCCAGCGAGGCGGCGAAGTCGTCGGCGGTCTCGCCCGGCGTGCCGTAGATCAGGTCCAGGTTCACGTGGTCGAACCCGGCGTCACGCGCCTCCAGCGCGGCCTGGACCGCCCGTCCCGGGGTGTGCTTGCGGTCGAGCAGGGCGAGCACCCCGGCGGCGGCGGACTGCATACCCAGCGAGATCCGGGTGTAGCCGGCGGCCCGCAGCGTCTTGAGCGACTCCGGGGTCACCGATTCCGGGTTCGCCTCCGTGGTGACCTCGGCGTCGGCGGCCAGCCCCCAGGTCCGGTCGATCCCGTCCAGGATCCGGGCCAGCTCGTCGGCGGGCAGCAGGGTCGGGGTGCCGCCGCCGACAAAGACGGTGTCCACCCGCCCCGGCGGGGCCTCGCCCAGCACCCGCCCGGCCAGCGCCAGCTCGGCCAGCACCGAGTCGGCGTAGCCGTCCCGGCCACCACCGCCGCCGAGTTCGGTGGCGGTGTACGTGTTGAAGTCGCAGTATCCGCACCGGCTGGCGCAGAAGGGCACGTGCACGTAGACCCCGAACCCCCGGGCGCCGACGGCGGCCAGGGCGGTACGGGGCAGCGAACCGTCAGCGGGTACGGGTTCACCTTCGGGGAGGACGCCGGGCATGCGACTAGTGTGCCGGCATGACCGCAGCCGCTGACACTCTCGTCCGGGTGTCGACCGCCGCCGGGGTGACCACGCTCACCCTGGACAGCCCGCGCAACCGCAACGCGCTCTCCACCCCGCTGATGACCCAGCTGCTCGCCGCCCTGGCCGACGCTGTGACCGACGACACCGTACGGGTGGTGGTGCTGTCGCATAACGGGCCGGTGTTCTGCTCCGGTGCCGACCTGAAGGAGACCGCGGCGGCGTTCGACAGCGGCTCGGTGCCGGCCGGGATGCTCGGCGACGTACTCGCCGCCGTTGCGGAGTGCCCGAAGCCGGTCCTCGCCCGGATCGCCGGACCGGCCCGCGCGGGCGGCCTGGGCCTGATCGCCGCCGCCGACATAGCGCTCTGTGCCCGGGAGGCGACGTTCGCCTTCACCGAGGTACGGATCGGGGTGATCCCGGCGGTGATCTCGGCGACCGTATTGCCCCGGTTGCAGCCGCGCGCCGCCGCCGAGCTGTACCTGACCGGCGAGACCTTCGACGGGGAGCGGGCCGAGCGGATCGGGCTGGTCAGCCGGGCGGTGCCGGCCGACGAGCTGGACGCGGCCGTGGCCGACTACTGCGCCGCCCTGGTCCGGGGTGCGCCCGGCGCCCTGGCCGGGACCAAGGAGCTGCTGTCCCGACCGGCCGGTGCCGACCTGCGGGCCGAACTCGCCCGGCTCGGCGCCCTGTCGACCGGCTACTTCCGGTCCGAGGAGGGGCGGGAGGGAATCCTCGCGTTCCGCGAGAAACGGCCGGCTCGTTGGGTACCCGGGGCCTGAACAGCGGCGGACGGGGTTGGTCACCGGTATGGAACCGATGAAGATCGAATGAGCACAGGTCTGCCGGGAAAACAAGGCTGGCCGAGAGTATGGCGACGGGACGTACGCTAGGCGCTGTTCGACGATCATCGCCGGCCCGGACGGGCCGGGGATCGACGCGGACGGGTCGGGCCGACCGGACGAGCAGGGGGTGCGGGTGCGGACGAGAGCGATGGTTGCCGCCGGTGTGGCGCTCGCGGCGGTTGCCGCCTTCGGGGTCTATCTCGGTTCGCGCGAGATCGTCGGCAAGCTGCCGCTGCCCACGGCCGTGCGGGGCTGCACCGTCGAGGCCGACGGTCGGGTCAACCTGAACCCGGAGCAGATGGCGAACGCCGCCACGATCGCCGCGATCGGCACCCAGCGCAAGATGCCCGAGCAGGCCGTGATCGTCGCCCTCGCCACGGCGTTCCAGGAGTCCAGGTTGGAGAACCTGGCCGGCGGCGACCGCGACTCGATCGGTCTGTTCCAGCAGCGCCCGAGCCAGGGCTGGGGCACCCCGGAGCAGATCCGGGACCCGCGCTACGCGGCAAACAAGTTCTACGCCGCGCTGAAGAAGGTCAAGGGCTGGGAACAGATGCGGGTCACCGACGCCGCCCAGAAGGTGCAGCGGTCGGCGTTCCCCGAGGCGTACGAGAAGTGGTCCGACGAGTCGGCCGTACTCACCAGGGCGCTGCTCGGCAACGCGACCGGGGCCGTCTCCTGCACCGTCGGCAGCAAGCCGCTGCTGCGTGGCGACGCCGCCGCGACCGCGCTCACCACCGGGCTCAACCTGGACTGGGGCAGGTTGCAGACGACGGCGCCGGCCGAGCTGACCGGTCTGGCGGTGCCCGCGGCCAGCGTCCAGACCGGCTGGCGCTACGCCCACTGGCTCGTCTCGCACGCGGGCGACAACGGCGTGAAGCGGGTCAGCTTCGAGAATCTGGAATGGACGGCCGACGAGGGTTCGTGGGCGCCGATCACCGACGGGTCGGCCAACTCGACGCTGGTCGTGGCCGAGGTCTACGCCGAGGGATAGGACACCGGCGGTTCCGCTAGCCCGGCCGGCCGGCGGTCCGCCGCTCGGCGCGCTCCCGCAGGTGGGCCGGGAGTTCCGGTACGTCGAGCAGGCGCGGCAGCAGTTCCGGGCTGATGTTGAGGGCGCGGAACGTCTCCCCGATGGTGATTCCGTGTGCCGGTCGGTGCACCACCGTCACCGAGTCGCCGACCGTCACCTCGCCCTCACGGAGCACCCGCAGGTACGCCCCCGGCAGCGCCCGCGCGACGAACCGCTTGATCAGGTCCCGTACGTCCCAGAAGCCGGCGAACGTCCGGCACGGCGTACGCGGCTGGCTCACCTGTAGCAGCGCCGAACCGACCTGCCACTGCTCGCCGATGACCGCCCCGGTCAGGTCGACTCCCTCGGTGGAGAGGTTCTCGCCGAAGCCGCCCGGCGGGATCTCCCGCCCCAGTTCCCGCGACCACCAGTCGGCGTCCTCGCGGGCGTACGAGTAGACCGCCTTGTCCGGCCCGCCGTGGACCGAGAGTTCGCCGACGAAGTCGCCGGCCACCCCGCCGGTGCGCAACGCCACCGGTTCCGTCGTCGGCCGCTTGTCGATGCCGGTGCGTCCGCTCGGGTCGCCGGCCCAGGCCGCCCGCGTCACCAGGCCCAGGTTGACCGAAACAACTCTGCCCGTCATGTTCCACACCCTACGACGCCCCCGAGACGTACGGCAGGGGCGCCGGACCGGGTTCGGTCGGACGCCCCTGCCATGTCGTACGGGGAGGTGCTGTTACCGGGGGTCAGTAGCGGCTGACGCTGCGGCGCCCACCGACACCGGCCACGATGGCCACCGCGATCGCCGCGACGACAACCTGTACCAGCAGCTCGCGCCAGTCGATGCCGGCGGTCTCGGTGGCGATGCCGGCGGCCCGTGCGATCACGGTGCCGAGCAGCGCGGCGCCGACGCCGATCAGCATGTGCAGCCAGATCGGCATGTTCTGCTTGCCGGGCACGACCAGGCGGCCGAGGGCGCCGACGATCAGGCCAACAATGAGTGCGGTGATGATGCCAACAACAGTCATCGGTCGTCTCCTACTCGGGTCATTCACACCCTGTCGTGTGCTGACCGGTTAGTGCCCGACCCGTCGAAATCTCAAACCGACTCAGAGTCCCAGTTGTCGCGCGGCTGCCCGAACGGCCTCGTTCATGGTCTCGAAGGCCAGTTTGGGAGGGTCGGCCAACTCGAACCACGCCATCTCGGACGCCTCCGCCGGGTCGAGCCGGATCTCACCGGCGTCGATCGCGGCAAAATAGAACACATCCAGTACGGGCAGCGTCTCGCCCTGGTACTCGTAGCTGCCGAGGTACATGCCAACACAGTCGCCGAGGGTGACCTCGACGCCGAGTTCCTCCCGTCCCTCCCGGACGGCGGCGGCGCTCGGGTGTTCCCAGCCGTTGCAGAAGCCGCCCGGCGTCGCCCACTGCCCGGAGCAGGGCTCGGCGGCGCGCAGCAGGCCCAGGAAGCGGGGCGTGACCGGGTCGCCGTCGAGCACGATCAGGCAGGCGGTCGGGCGGGGGTTGACGAACAGGTTGTAGCCACAGCGACCGCAGGCGATGGGCGGGGCGCCGGCCAGCGGCGCCCCGCAGCGCGGGCAGAACGAGGCGTCCGGCCCGTACGCCCGCAGGGTCACTTCTTGCCGCCCGCCTTGCCGCCCTTGCCGTCGCCGGACGACTCGTCGGAGGAGAGCGCGGCGATGAATGCCTCCTGCGGCACCTCGACCCGGCCCACCATCTTCATCCGCTTCTTGCCTTCCTTCTGCTTCTCCAGCAGCTTGCGCTTACGGGTGATGTCACCGCCGTAGCACTTGGCGAGCACGTCCTTGCGGATCGCCCGGATCGTCTCGCGGGCGATGACCCGGTTGCCGATCGCGGCCTGGATCGGGACCTCGAACTGCTGCCGGGGAATCAGCTTTTGCAGCTTCGCCGCGATGGTGACCCCGTAGTTGTACGCCTTGTCCTTGTGCACGATCGCGCTGAACGCGTCGACCGGCTCGCCGTGCAGCAGGATGTCCACCTTGACCAGGTCGGACTTCTGCTCACCGGAGGGCTCGTAGTCCAACGACGCGTAGCCCTTGGTGCGGCTCTTGAGCTGGTCGAAGAAGTCGAAGATGATCTCGGCGAGGGGCAGGGTGTAGCGCAGTTCCACCCGGTCGGCGGAGAGGTAGTCCATGCCGAGCAGGTTGCCCCGGCGCCCCTGGCAGAGCTCCATCACCGCGCCGACGTAGTCGTTCGGCGTCAGTACGGTGGCCCGCACCACCGGCTCGTACACCTCGACGACCCGGCCGGTGGGGTACTCGCTGGGGTTGGTCACGGTGATCTCGCTGCCGTCCTCCAGCAGCGCCCGGTTGACCACGTTCGGCGCGGTGGAGATCAGGTCGAGGTTGTACTCGCGCTCCAGCCGCTCCCGGATGATCTCCAGGTGGAGCAGGCCGAGGAAGCCGCAGCGGAAGCCGAAGCCGAGCGCACCCGACGTCTCCGGCTCGTAGTCGAGCGCGGCGTCGTTGAGCTTGAGCTTGTCCAGCGCGTCACGGAGGTTGGGGTAGTCCGAGCCGTCGATCGGGTAGAGACCCGAGTAGACCATCGGCTTCGGGTCCTTGTAACCACCGAGCGCCTCGGTCGCCGGCCGGTTGTTGATGGTGACGGTGTCGCCGACCCGCGACTGGCGTACGTCCTTCACGCCGGTGATCAGGTAACCGACCTCGCCGACGCCGAGCGCGGTGTGTTTCTCCATCTCGGGCGAGATGACCCCGATCTCCAGCAGCTCGTGCACCGCGCCGGTGGACATCATCTTGATCCGCTCGCGGGCCTCGATTCGCCCGTCGATCACCCGGACGTAGGTGACCACGCCCCGGTAGACGTCGTAGACCGAGTCGAAGATCATCGCGCGGGCCGGGGCGGCGGCGTCACCGACCGGCGGCTTGAACTGCCGCACGATCTCGTCGAGCAGGTACGGCACCCCGTCGCCGGTCTTACCGGAGACCCGGATGCAGTCGCTCGGCTCGCACCCGATCAGGTGGGCCAGCTCCTCGGCGTACTTCTCCGGTTGGGCCGCCGGCAGGTCGATCTTGTTCAGCACCGGGATGACGTGGAGGTTGTTCTCCATCGCCAGGTAGAGGTTCGCCAGCGTCTGCGCCTCGATCCCCTGCGCCGCGTCGACCAGCAGCACGGCACCCTCGCAGGCGGCCAGCGAACGGGACACCTCGTACGTGAAGTCCACGTGTCCCGGGGTGTCGATCATGTTCAGCACGGCGTGCTCGCCCTGCTGCTCGCCCTCCCGTACGGTCCACGGCATCCGGACCGCCTGGCTCTTGATGGTGATGCCGCGCTCGCGCTCGATGTCCATCCGGTCCAGGTACTGCGCCCGCATCTGCCGCGGGTCGACCACGCCGGTGAGCTGCAACATCCGGTCGGCCAGGGTCGACTTACCGTGGTCGATGTGGGCGATGATGCCGAAGTTCCTGATCCGGCCGGGATCGGTGGCACCAGGAGTGTTCGCGCCTGGGTCGGGCGTCGGTGGCACGGCGGTCCGTTCTAGTCGGGCTGGCAAGAGCGGGTCTAGTCGAGCGGGTCTGGTCGGGTCGGCAGCCGTCCGGCTGCCCGACGCTGGGGCGGGCGCGCCGGCCCGGTGGGCGCGGCGCGACGGCCGACGCTCGCGCCGACCACTCTCTATGATCCCATGCCCCCGGGACTCCCCGGCGCAGCCCGTCTGCTCAGCCGGCAACCGACCGGCGGCCGACCCGCAGCCGACGCTGCTTCAGCCGGCGGCCGACCCCGGTCAGAGCCGGGCGGGTGACAGCGGGAACAGCTCGGCCAACCGTGGGTAGCGGGCCACGGCCTGGGCCCGGTCGCGCGGGTCGAAGTCGTCGTCGGTCGGCTCGGGGCTGAGCAGCAGGTCGTGCCCGTCCCGCTCCAGCACCGCGTCGAGCCCGTCCGGCCCGCCGGTCACCCGCTCGTACGCCGCGTCCGCCACGTAGTCGAGCCCCTCCCAGTCCGGCCACTCGTCGTCGTCCCAGTCCCCCGACGACCGCCCGGCCAGCCGACGTACCGCCGGCACCTCGACCAGCTCGTCCGGATCACGCACCACCCGCTCGAACACCTCCCGACCGAGCCCGACCAGCCAGGCCTGGAAGTAGAAGAACCCGTCGTCGGAGCAGAGTCCGCCACAGATCCGGTACGCGGCACCCCACAGGTGATGGGTGTCGGCCCGGCGGCGCAGTTCGTCCAGCCGTACCGAAAAGTCCGTGATCTCGGCGGCCGGCAGCTCCGCGAGCCGGTCGGTCAGCCACTCCAGCCGGTCGTCGGGTGCGTCGGCGAGGACCGCCGACCGTTCGATCAGCGCCCAGAATCCGTCGATGTCCACGGCCCGGCAGCGTGCCACCCCGGTACGACAGCACCCCGGCCCCGCCGTGCAGAACGACAATGACCGCCGCCGCTGGCAGCAGAACGACGATGACCGCCGCCGCTGGCACCGGCCGGGTGCGTAGATGTTCAGTCCGGCGGCTCCACGAAGAGCGCCGCGAGCCGGGGCAGCTGCTGGCGGGCGCTCGCCTCGTCGTCGAAGTCCCAGAACTCGTCCAGCTCCGGGTAGGTGGCGTGCTGCTGGTCCGGCAACTCGGACGCGGTGGCCTTCCGGTACGCGTCGTGGGCGATCTGCAACACGTCCTCGGCCTCGAACTCCTCGCCGGTGACCGCCGCCTGTGCAACCGCCGGCAGGACGGCCAGCGAGTCGGGGTCCTTGACCGCCTGGGCGAAGGTCGCCCGCCCCTGTAGCACCAGCCAGCAGCGGAAATACTCGAAGCCGTCGTCGGAGCAGCCACCGTTGATCAGGTACGCCGCGCCCCAGAGATCGGCCCGGTAGGAGGCGGCCAGCACCCGCCACAGGTGCTGGTCGAAGCCGGCGATCTCGGTCACGTCCCGAGCCGCCAGCAGGGCCACCGCCCGCGCCGTGATCGCCTCGGTGCTGCCGTCGGCACCGGTGCGGGCATCATCGATCAGCGCCCAGAAGTCGTCGGTCCTCATGTCCCGGCAGTCTGGCAGACCGCTGTGACATCCCCCGCCACCCCCGCCGCCGGTGACGGCGATGCTCGTGGACCGGTCCCGCCAGCCCCTCCACCAGTAGTCCCGCCAGCCCCGCCACCAGTACTGGTGGACCGGTCCCGCCAGCCCCGCCACGGGTGCCGGCGACGGTGGGGCCGGCTGAGGCAGGATGGGGGCATGTCCGCGAGTTCGTTACCGCTGGTGCCGTACGGTGCGACCGCCGTCCGGCCGGACTGGGCCGATCTGCCGGCGGAACTGCGCGCCGCGATCGGCGCCCGGCTCGGGGCCCGGGTCAGTTGGGCGACCACCGCCGGTGGCGGCTTCACCAACGGCTTCGCCGGGGTGCTCGACACCACCGCCGGGGACCGGGTCTTCGTCAAGGCCGCCTCGCTCGCCGACCAGCGCCACCTGAGCGACTGGTACGCCCGGGAAACCGCGATCATCGCCGCGCTCCCGCCCGACCTGCCGGTCGCCCGCCCCCGGTGGACCCTCACCACCGCCGGTCACTTCGTCATCTGTCTGGACGCCATCGACGGCCGTACGCCTGCCCTGCCGTGGCACCCGGCGGACCTGTCCGCCACGCTCCAGGCGTACGCGCGGGTGGCGCAGGCGCTGCGCGAACCCCCGGCCGAACTGGTCGCGCTCGGCCTGCCGCAGCTCGCCGACCTGCTCCGGGCCGACCTGTCCTGGTGGCGGGAGATCGTCGACGGGCGCGAGCCGGTGCCGGCCGGGGTGCCGGCGAGCCTGCGGGGGCGGCTGCCCGAGCTGGCCGCCCTGGAGGGCCTGCTGCCCGGTTACGCGTACGGCAGCAGCGTGATCCACTGCGACCTGCGGCTGGACAACGTACTGATCGACCGGGCCGGCGCGGCCTGGATCTGCGACTGGAACTGGCTCTGTTTCGGGCCCGCCTGGTTCGACCTGGCCGGGTTCCTGGTCACCGTGTACGCCAGCGGGCTCGACGCCGACCGGGCCTTCGCGACGCATCCGGCCGCCCGGGACGCACCGGCCGACGGGCTGGACGCCGCGCTCGCCGCGCTCGCCGGATACTGGCTGGTCCGGGCGACGGCGGAACCCTCGGGCGACTCCCCGCACCTGCGGGCGCACCAGCGGTGGAGCGGCGAGACGGCGCTGGGCTGGCTGGCCGCCCGGCGGGGTTGGCGGCCGTGACAGCACCGCCGACCAGGGGCCGGACGGTGACCGGTTTTGGCCCCACCGGGCCGACCTGGTAACCTGACTTTTCGCGTGTGGCGATGTAACTGTGTGTTGGTGCCCCGGAGGGCCTACGCCGATCGTCGCCCGTGCATCAAGCTGACCAACCCGAGCTATCAAGACGAGGCTGTCGCGTGGCGAACATTAAGTCCCAGATCAAGCGCAACCGGCAGAACGAGAAGCGCCGGCTGCGCAACAAGTCGGTCAAGTCGTCGCTGAAGACCGCCATCCGCAAGTTCAACGAGGCGACTGTCACCGGTGACGCCGAGCAGGCCACCGCGCTGATGCGCGACGCCTCGCGCAAGCTTGACAAGGCTGTCAGCAAGGGCGTCATCCACCAGAACCAGGCGGCGAACCGCAAGTCGGCAATCGCCAAGCGCCTGGAGTCGCTCTCCGTCGCTGCCTGACGGACTCGACACAGACTTCACCGCTACGCCCCGAGCCGAGAAGGCTCGGGGCGTAGCTCTGTCCTATCAGCGCTCTGTCGTGATAACCGGCGCAGCTCCGGTCTCATCAGCCGATCACACAGCGCCTGCCTATTGCTCGTAGTAGTGGGTGCCCGACTGACGGGCGCGCTGCTGCGGCGGGTCGGCCGGGTCGGTCCATCGCCCGGCCTGCTGGCCCGGCCACTGCTCGGTCCGCTCCCCCGCCGCTGGGTGCGCGTTGGCAGGGCGCCCGATCGTCGTACGGCGGGAACCCGGGTGGCCGGAGTTGGCGCGGATCCGGCTGGCGGCGACCCGCCCCAGCACCACCCGCGCGACCGCCGGCAGCGCCTCGGCCGCTCCCGGCTCGACGGACTCGGGTGCACCGGACGTGCCGGGCTGTGGCCGGGTCCGGTCCGCCGTGCCACCACCCGCCTGCGCTCCGCCGCCGACCGGGCTGGCAAAGCCGCTGGCGAGGTCGTCTCCGGCCGGGTTGCCGGTGCCGAAGGAGGCAGGGTTGCCGGTGCCGTACGCGTCCGGCGCGCCGATCGCAGCGGGCGGCGGCGCGTACGGGCTGATTTTCCACGCGTCGGGCACTCGGGCTCGGCCGACCGCCGGCAGCATCTCCCGCCGGAACCGCTCCTGTTCCAGGTCGGGCACTCGGGCCGCGTTGCGGACCACGGCGGCGGCGACCAGGTCGTTGAGCTTGACCATGACGGCGACCGTCACCGGCAGGACCAGCACTCCCCACCAACTGACCAGTTCGGCGAGCGCGAGCAGCAGACCCAGGGCCACCGTGCCCTCGAAGAAGAGGAAGCAGAGCAGGCCACCGGGGTCGACGTGGTGCAGCCGGAGCACGCGGGAGTACAGCGGGCGTACCCGCTCGTCGTCGACGGGCGGGGGCTGGTGGACGGGTTCGAGCAGCCGGGGGTAGACCCGTACGGTGGGTTGGTCGGCGCGCGAGGCCCCGTCGAGGTCGGCGCAGACCTCCGCGACCAGGCCGGGGTAGCTCACGGCGACGTTCCCGGCGACCATCGGGCCGGCATCGTCCAACGCTTCCGACAGGTCCGGGTAGCTCGCCTCGTCGGCCGTCCGGCGGCGCCAACCAACGGGTAACCGGACGGGCAGTCGAAGATGGGGTGGCCCGCTCATCGCGTACCACTTCCGGTGCGGGCCGCGGCGACCGCGAAGACGGCCCGTTCCAGCGCGTACGCCCGGTCGTCGGCACCGCCCTTGACCGCGGAGTTGCACTCGGCGGCGGCCTGCATCGCGTCCACCAGCCCTTCCGGGGTCCAGCCGCGCCCCTGCCGCTGGGCCCGCTCGATCTTCCACGCCGGCATGCCGAGGGTGCTGGCCAACTGGTACGCGCTACCTCGCCCGGCGGAGCTGACCCGGGCGACCGTGCGTACGCCGTCGGCGAGGGCATCGGCGATCGGCACCGGGTCGACGCCGACGTGCAGTGCCCAGCGCAGCGCCTCCAGCGCGCCGGGCAGGTCACCGACCATGGCGGCGTCGGCGACGGTGAAGCCGCTCACCTCGGCCCGCCCCCTGTAGTACCGGGCGACGGTGTCGGCACCGATCCGCCCGTCGGTGTCGGCGATGAGCTGGGCGCAGGCGGAGGCGAGTTCACGCAGGTCGTTGCCGACTGCGGCGACCAGGGCGGCAGCCGCGTCGTCGGTGGCCTTGCCGCCGCCGCGCCGCAGTTCGTCGCGGACGAAGGCGATCCGCTCCCGCTCGCCCTTGAGCTTGGCCGCCGGGATCACTGTCGCTCCGGCGGTCCGCAGCCCGTCGGCGAAGGTCTTGCCCTTGGCGCCACCGGCGTGGGCCACCACCAGGTGGACGTCCGGGTCGGGGTTCTTCGCGTACGCGAGCAGCACGGTGACCAGGTCCTTGCGGGCGTCCTGGCCGTTGCGCAGCAGCAGTACCCGGCGACCGCCGAACAGGGACGGGCTGAGCATCTCGGCGACCTCGCCGGGGTTGACCGAGCCGGCCTCGTAGTCACGGACGTCGGCGCCGGGATCGATCTCGCGGGCCGTTTCGGCGGCCCCGGCGAGCGCCCTGGTGACGAGCAGTTCCTCGTCTCCGAGGACGAGCAGGACCGGGGCGAGGCTAACGGAGGTCACCTGAGCATCGTCGCACGCCAGGTGCGCAGGTCGGGCCTGGTCACCCCGGTACCCGTAGCCGAGCCCGCACTTAGCGCAAATCCAGACATTTATCTTAATCCTGACGTACTGCTCTTGACCTGTGGGCTCCGGCTGTCATCAGTCCGGCCGTTCCTCGCCGGGTCCGAGTCCCCGTAGGACGACCGCGAGCGCACCGTCGCGCCGGATCACGGCCAGGTCGCCGTCGGTGTCCGTACGCAACACCCGCGCGCCGTTGCGGGTCAGCCTCGCCAGCACGGCCGGGTTCGGGTGGCCGTAGTCGTTGCCCACCCCGACCGGCACCAGCGCCACCGCCGGGTCGACCGCGTCGAGGAAACCGACCTCCTGGTACGCCGATCCGTGGTGGGCCACCTTCAACAGCTCCGCCCGCAGGTCGGTGGCGGGCAGGTGGTCGAGCAGGGCCCGCTGTTCCTCCTCTTCGGCGTCCCCGGCGAGCAGCACCCGGACACCGCCGACCCTGGCCTTGAGCACCAGCGAGTTGTTGTTCGGGTCCGATCTGGTGCCGCGCATCGGGTACGGCGGGCCGAGCAGGGTCAGTTCCACCGGGCCGGCGACGTACCGCCAGCCGGGGCCGATGCCGCCGACCGGGATTCCGGCCGCCGCTGCGGCCCGCTCGACCGAGGAGCGGCCGGCGGTCGGCTCCGGCCACTGCGGAGTCACCACCGCCCCGACCCGCCTGCCCCGCAGCACCCCGGCCAGTCCGCCGATATGGTCGGCGTGGAAGTGGCTGACCACGAGCAGCGGCACCGCCCGTACGCCGAGCCGGCGCAGGCACCGGTCGGCCGCCGCCGGATCGGGTCCGGCGTCGACCACCACGGCCCGCCCGGCCCCGATCGGCAGCACGGCGGTGTCGCCCTGCCCGACCGCGCAGAGCGCGAAGACCCAGCCGTCCGGTGGCCAATTGGCGGCGACCAGGCGTACCGGCAGCGCGCCGATCACCGCCGCGACCGCGACCACCGCGACCAGCCGGCGGACCAGCGGATGCCGGGCGGCGACCAGCAGCGCCACGGTGAGCGCACCGAGCAGCAGTCCACCGGCGACACCGTCCAACCAGGGCAGCGTGCCGGCCGGCACCCGGGCGCCGTAGCGCGCCACCAGCACCAGCCACCAAGCCGGCCAACCACCGAGCCAGGCCGCGAACTCGGCTCCCGCCGGCCAGACCGGCGACACCGTGGCGGCGGCCACCCCGAGTACGGTGGCCGGCGCGATCGCCGGCACGGCCAGCAGATTCGCCGGGACGGCCACCAGGCTGATCGTCCCGGAGAGCCCGGCCACCACCGGGGCGCAGGTCAGTTGCGCCGCCGCGGGGATAGCCAACGCCTCGGCCAGCCCCGCCGGCACTCCCCGGCGCCGCAACCGGTCCCGCCACTTCGGCGCGACCAGCAGCAACCCACCGGTCGCGAGTACGGACAGCGCGAACCCGGCGTCGCCGGCCAGTTCCGGATCGACCACCACCAGGACGGTGATCGCCGCTCCCAGCGCCGGCAGGGCGGCGCGCGGTCGACCGAGGGCCAGCGCCAGCAGCCCGATCGCGCCCATCGTGCCGGCCCGGACCACGCTCGGCGACGGCCGGGCCAGGATCACGAAGCCGACCAGGGCGATGCCGCAGATCACGGCGGTCAGCCACGGGCCGGCGCGAGCCCAGCGGGCACAGAGCAGCACCAGTCCAACGACAATTGCCACATTCGCCCCGGAAACAGCATTGAGGTGGGTCATGCCGGTGGTCAGGAAGTCGTCTTCGACCGCTGGCAACAGTCGACTGGTGTCACCGACCACCAGCCCCGGCAGCAGCCCGCCCGGCTCGTCGGCCAGCGGCAGGCAGGCCCGCTGCAATCCGGCCCGCAGCGCCCCGGCCGCCCGCTGGGTCCACGAGGGCGCCCCGACCAGCACCGGCGCACTGTTGACCGACAGTACGGCCGCCGTCAGGTCACCACCGCGTGCCCGAGCCAGCCGACCATCGGTGGTCAGCCGCTGCCCCGGCAGCAGGTTTCGCCACTGTGGATCGGTGGCCAGCACCAGGATCCGGGCCGGAAGCTCGATCCGCCGC
Organism: Micromonospora sp. NBC_01699; assembly: GCF_036250065.1. NCBI lineage: Bacteria > Bacillati > Actinomycetota > Actinomycetes > Micromonosporales > Micromonosporaceae > Micromonospora > Micromonospora sp. NBC_01699. Next base: position 6,517,905 of record NZ_CP109199.1, read on the forward strand.
CGGTCCGGCCCGCGCAGCCAGGCCAGTTCCGCCGAGAGCAGCAACATCGCCGGCCGCCCCGCCGCCCCGGCCACCGCGCGCGGATCGTCGCGCACGACCAGCTCGACGGTCACCGGTGCCCGCGTACGCGCCAGCTCGGCCAGCGGCGCCGCGTCCCGTACGCCCAGCCGGGCGGCCGTTGCCGCACTGCCACAAACCACCCCGATCAGTACGGCGACCGCTACCCAGCCGTACCGGTTGCCGAACGGGCCGCTCCGCCGGGTCAGCCAGGCGACGAGGGTCAGCGCACCGGCACCGGCCAGTACGGCGATCAGCACTCCGGAGCGCGCCGACAGGTAGAGCGTCGCGAGGGCGGAGAGCCAGGTCGCCAGCGCCACTGCGGCGAGCCGCAGGTCCGGCGGTGTCGGCCGGACGTCGGGCTCGACCCGTCCAGCCCGGCTCGCCACTGCTGTGGTCGTACCGTGAGCCGTGCTCCTAGCGTGCGCCTTGCTCGTAGCGTGCGCCTTGGTCATACCGTGACCAGTTCCTTGAGCTGCTCGTAGCGGGCGTCGCCGATGCCGCTGACCTGCCGCAGGTCGCCCACGGATCGGAAGCCGCCGCGCTGGTCGCGATGGTCGAGGATGCGCTGGGCGAGCACCGGCCCGACACCGGGCAGCGTGTCGAGCTGAGCCAGGGTGGCGGTGTTCAGGTTGACCTTGCCGCCGCCGGCCACAGCCGGGTCGCCGGGCTGTCCCGGACCGGCGGGTGCGGCGGCGACTCCGGGCGGGGCGGTCACCCCGACCAGGATCAACTCGCCGTCGGTGACCTTGCGGGCGAGGTTGAGTAGGGCGACGTCGACTCCGGGCAGGGCACCTCCGGCGGCGGTCAGCGCGTCGGCGACCCGGGCTCCGGCGGGCAGCCGAACGAGGCCGGGGCGGCGTACCTTGCCGGCGACCGCCACGACCACCTCCGGCCCGGCGCTCGCACTCGGGCCCGGACCGGGTCCGGCGCTCGCGGATGTTGGCTCGTCGGCGCCCGCCGTCGCTGCCACGTCGACCGGTTCGGCCTGCGGGCGGGCACGCCAGGCCCAGCCGGCGGCACCGAGCACCACCAGCGCGGCCACCACCGCGAGCGCCTTGACCCCACGCCGACCGGGATCGAAGGCACCCGGCCCACCCAGCCTGCCCGGTGGCGGATCCGCCGCCGGGTTGTCACCCGGCGCGGCTACACCAACCTCCACCGGTACGGCCGGACGAGCCGCCGCACCACCCAGCAGCCGGGCCAGCCGCTCCCGCACCCTCGTCTCGTCGTCGTCATCGGACACCAGCCGGACGCTAGGCGGAATCCGCCCGTCACACCGCCGCTCGAAGCTCTCCTGTGGACAACTCTCCCGCCTGTGGAAAACGCCCTGATCATGCCCAAATCTGCTAGGCCCCACAATCAAGAAATTCGAAGCCCATGATCCCGAAGAGTTCGGCCGGCGATGGCGAGCCAGACTCTCCCGGATCATCGGGGCCCCGCATCAGGTCGGGTTGTCGATTCTTTTCTCCGGTAGAGGCACGTCATAGCGAGAAGTGGACGCGGCAAGACCCCTTACCGCCAGAAACTCATCTCATGATCGCATGTCCAGCTATCGCCGGACGAGGGCCCGTACCGCATGATTGTCACTAGTTTCGACAACCAGCCAAAGATTATGGGATCGGAGAACGCGAATGAGACGTACAATCGCTAGGGTGATCGCGATTCTTGCGCTCGGCGTCGTATCGACCCTGCCCAACCCCCAGGCGGCGATGGCAGGGAGCCAGCATCATGGCACCGACCCGGCGGTGACCGGCTGCAACCAGAATGCCTTCCTGGTGGCGACCCGCGATATCGAGACCGAGTATGGCCAGATCGTGTCCTACGTAGACGTGTACTACTCTTCGAGTTGCGCGACCAACTGGATTCGAGTGCGCAGCAATCCCGCCGGTGGCGCCACCGTCAAGAACCTTTGGGCTGACGGACAGCCCGGCATTCCCGCGGAGACAGACTACGGCACCGGCTCCAGCTACAGCATGCAGGTCTATGCACCGGGCAGCACCTGCATCCACTTCCAGGTACACCTCAAGTACTCCAACGGCAGTCACTATGCCGAGACATACAACGCCGGCTCGAATTACGAGACCGTCTGCTGAGCAGTTCTCGGAGTACCGATCGGATGTTAACTCGAATAAGGCCCACTGGTGCAGCTCGGCGCGATGAGCGCCGCGAGCTGCACCAGTAGAGGCCGTAGCATTCGGCCCGTTACCAACGGTTGGTCAACCCTGCCGCTCACCCGAGACGAACGGGATACGCGTATCGGGCATAGGAACTCCTTCAACTGTCCGAAACAGACAGTTGACCCCCAGTGGGTACTGCGGGAAATACGGTGATCCGTCGGGGTCCACGAACTTCCAGTAGGTGATGAAGGCACCCGGCATCGGAGGCCCCACCAGCTCGACTCCGACGTCCACGATATCGCCCGGATAGGTATCGGGAACCAACACGGCGCGTGGCGCGGTAGGCATCGCGAAATGACTTATTGCACCGATATGGGCAAGTCTACGGCCAACCCAGGGCACCGTGCCGGAATTACGGAAGCGCCAGATCTTGGTGAAACGTGCCCCCAACGGGACGGCAAGGCCATCGGGCACGGTTACGTCACAGACGAATTCCGATGCATCGCCTTCCAACGGATATCCATCATCCCCTCGGCTCGGCCGGTAACGAGGTGGCGATACCGCCTTCGCATTCTCGTAGACAATAACCAGCGTGCCAGCACCATAATCAAACAGGGCATCATAGAGTTCGACGAGCTCCCGCGAGGGCACCTGACCACTCTCGGCCGCATAAATTGCGCTACGTTTCCAAGGACGCAGAATGACGCCCTGGTCACGGACCCGAGCCAGCTCACTGGTCGGCAAGGCACGATCTAGTTCGGTGACCAGACGCTGGACCGGCCACAACATCTGTCCGGAACCGTCGCGATGTTTGATTCGGGCCGTGCGCATCATCGCCCCGAGGTTGTGCCACTGGGCTCGCTCCGTCACGGCGCAAGTATCCCGCGACAAGGAGATTCCGCCACCTGGAGTGCGCCAGCTTGTCGCCCTGCTCGTGATCCGCTTCACGGTGCAGGGTCGACGGTAGACGGACTGGTCCGCCCGTCGGACCACGGGCGCGGACCGTCGTGGTCAGCGGACATTACAGTTTCGGCGACGACAACCAACCGCGATACACATACTCGTAGCTCCTGCTTTAAGGGAGGTTTAAGAAACTATCGGGTACGGGCGGGAAGCGCCTAACATACGGCGGCCGTGGCCGTTCGGTCAGCTTGTCGTGTCTTGCCTGTTGGGGAGTAACCCTTGTCGTACGCCTCGTTCCGCGAACCCGACGCAAGCCCACCGCCGGCGCGCCCCGGCCTGCCGGGGCGACTCGCCCGGAACAGGCTGAGCATGGCCGCCGGTGTGGCCGTCGTCGTGATCGCCGTCGCGGCCACGGCCCTGTACCGGGCCAACGCCCCCGCCGAGCCCCAGCCGTCGAACGCGGCCAACGCCCTCCCGTACGCCTCGGCGCCGGCCGCGCAGGCGGAGGCGCTCGGCGCGGTGCCGTCCGCCTCCGTCACGCCGTCCGCCGCCGGGACACCTTCGGGCTCCGCGAAGCCGCCCGCCGCCAGCACGCAGAAGATCCCCGCCACCGGCTGGATCCCGGTCGACAAGGCGGCCTGGAAGGCGCAGGTCGACGCGTACAACGGGTTGAAGATCGACGCCGTCCCGGCCGGTGTGGGCAACCTCCCGGAGTTCCGGGCCGACTGCCAGTACAGCCACTCGCTGCCGGACGACCCGATTGTCGCCCCCGGCCTGCCGGGCGCCTCGCACATGCACTCGTTCGTCGGCAACAAGGCCGTCGACGCGGGCACCGTGGCCGAGGACCTGATGAAGTTCACGGCCACCTCCTGCAAGCCGGTCCAGGACCACTCCGCGTACTGGGTGCCGACGCTCTACGACAACGCGACCGGCAAGCCGGTCGAGACCACGGGCTTCCGGGTCTACTACCGCGCGCTGACGAAGAACTCGACCGGCCTGCTGCCGGTGCCCAACGGTCTGCGCATGATCAGCGGCGACGCCAAGAAGAAGAAACCGACGCCGCGCGGGGCGACCGGCCAGTTCTACTGCGCCTTCTACGGCCCCGGCGACCTCGACGGCATTGCCCGCAGCACCAACGGCAACTGGCCCATCTGCGGCGGGGACGCCACCCTGCACTTCATGATGCAGTTTCCGGGCTGCTGGGACGGTAAGCACCTGGACAGCCCCAACCACAAGGACCACATGGCGTACGGCGTCGGCGACGGCTGCCCGTCCAGCCACCCGGTGAAGATCCCGGCGATCACCTTCGACATCCAGTACGGGGCGAAGGGCACCCCGCAGGGCTACTACCTCTCCTCCGACAAGGAGGGCAAGAGCGCCTCCTCGATGCACGGTGACGCCTTTGTGATGTGGGACGTGAACACCATGAACAAGCGCACCAAGAACTGCGTTTTCCAGCGCAGGACCTGCGACAACTACGGATACCAGAAGTAGCGGCGCCGGCGCGGAGAGGAGGGGCACACCCGGTTGGGTGTGCCCCTCCGTCGCATGTCGGCCAACACACCCCCGTCCCGGCCGAGCTGACTCCCCCGCAGTCGCCGATTTGGTACGTTGACCGACCTGCCACGGGATCGGGTGCTGGATCCCGGGGCGCTTACCGGTTCCCCGCTCAGGGAAGGTCGCTGTTGCCGCCCAGGTTCGCGACCATGCGCCGCAGTACGTTGAGCGCGGCGACGTACTCCGCCGTTGTTATGCCCTCGTGCGTCTGTTCGTGGACGCCCAGGTTGCGAGCCCGAGCCCGAAGTCGGCCGCCCTCGCCCGACTCGGTCAGCGTCAGCAGCCCGGCGTCCTCCGTCATCCACCCTCGGGCGATCAGGTCGTCGAAGACCCCGCCGAAGTCGATCCCGAGGTCGTCGAACGGAAGCAACCGTTCGGCGAGCGCTGTCCGGGTCCACGTGCCGGGAGCGCCGGCGACATGGTTCAGGGTCCACCAGTGCGGCTGGGTGAGGTCCTCCACGGCCAACTCCGCCCGGATCCGGCCGACCACCCTGCGGTATGCCTCGCCACTCCAGTAACCAATGGGCTGGGCGGCAAGCTCCTCCTGCGAATACTCCCTCACGACCACCTCTGCTGCTCCTTCCCGACCGCCCACCGAACACCTACCGAACCGGGCGCCTACGAACCGGGCCGCCGACCAAACTGGACGGACCCCAGAACGGTAGAACCTCAATTGGACTTGAGGTCAAGGCGTGCCGCGCGAGCGGCGGCGCGGGCGGGCGGGCGGGCGACGATGTCGGGCGGTTCAGGCGGCGCGCAGCGCCCGTTGGACGAGTGCTGCGACGAGGGCCACCAGCGCGGCGGCGAGAACGTCGACGGCGATCTTCACAAGGATTGCGCTCATGTCATTCGGCTTTCGGGTCGAACTGAATTGGTCCAGCGAAAGCTAGCCGCGGTCGGCTAACAAGAGGTGTACGAGCGGCAGGAAACAATGACCGACCAGGCGCCCATTGCGTTCGGACAACGAGTACGGATTCCGGCAATCCCGTCCGGCACTGTCGTAGCCGGCGGAAAGGCCTCGACCGACCGAAGGACGGATGGCACAGCCCGATTGGTACGTTGACCGGCATGGCGGAAGATCGGGTGCTGGACGTCTTCCGGGGCGAGGCCGAGCAGCTCGGCCGCGCCCTGACCGGGCTGTCCGAACGGGACTGGGACCGCCCCACCGCCTGCACCCCGTGGCGCGTACGCGACCTGCTGGGGCATGTCCGAGTGGTGATCGCCTGGCTGCCGGAGATGCTGGCGGCCGAACCACCGCCGGGCGCCGAGGTGGACGCGGCGGCGTACTACCGGCCGGACGACCGGTTCGCCCCGGACACCAACGGGACCCGGATCAGGCTCGCCCAGCAGCACGCGGCGGCATACGACAACGGAGAATCGCTGGTCCGGGACTTCATCGCCACCTGGTCACGCGTCGACCGGCTCTGTCGGGCCGAGCCGCCCGACCGGGTCGTCCGCACCCGGCACGGCGATCCGATGCTGTTGACGGAGTTTCTGCGTACCAGGGTGGTCGAGGTCGCGGTGCACGGCCTGGACCTGGCCGCGGCGCTGGACCGCCCACCGTGGCTGACCGGACCCGCCGCCGAACTGGTCGAGGACCTGCTGAGAGGCACCACGGCGAGGCAGGACCTCGGCTGGGACCGGCTGACCTTCCTGCGCAAGGCGACCGGAAGAACCCCGATCACCCCCGCCGAGACCGAGCGGATCAACCGGACCGGCGTCCGCTGGCTGACCCTCGGCTGAGTCGCGGGAGGGGGCATCACGGCCGGCGGTGCACCACCACGCAGGCGAGCCCCGGTCCGGCGTGTGCCCCGACCACCGCACCCGCCTCGGTGATGTGCCGGTCGTGCAGCCGGTCGCCGAGTCGTACGGCCAGCGCCTCGGCCAGGGCTTCCGCGCGCTGCGGCGCGGCCAGGTGGTGTACGGCTACGTCGACCGCCGAGTCACCGGCGGCGGCGACGGCCAGGTCGACCAGTCGGGCCAGTCCCCGGCTCGCGGTGCGCACCTTGTCCCGGACGGCGATCCGGCCGTCGCGGACGTGCAGGATCGGCTTGACCGACAGGGCGGTGCCGAGCAGCGCCTCGGCGGCGTTGATCCGGCCGCCCCGGCGGAGGAATTCGAGGGTGTCGACGTAGAAGAAGCTGAACGTACGCCCGATGGCTTCCCTCGTCGCCTGCGCGACCCGGGCCAGGTCCGCGCCGTCGGCGGCGGCGCTGGTGGCGACGAGTGCGGGGAAGCCGAGACCCATGCCGGTGGACCGGGAGTCGATCACGGTGACCCGGTCGCCGAACTCGGCGGCGGCCAGCGTCGCGGCGTCGACCGTGCCGGAGAGTTCGGCGGACAGGTGCACCGACACGATGCCGCTCGCCCCCAGGTCGAACAGCCGGCGGTACGCCGCCGCGAACTGCTCGGGTGCCGGTCGGGAGGTACTCACCGCGATCCGGCGCCCGGTCATCGCCCGGGACACGTCGGCCGGCGACACCTCGATGCCCTCCAGCCCCTGCACCCCGCCGAGAACCACCGTCAGCGGGACGACGGTGGGCCGGGCACCGGCGCCGGCCGTCGCCCGGTCGGTGGGCGGTTCCGGCAGGTAGGCGGTGGAGTCGGTGGCGACCGCGACGGGCATCCCGGCACGGTAGCCGATCCACCTGGTGACCGCCGTCGTTGATATGGGGTGCCACCAGGACGAATGCCGCAAATCAGCAGCGTTGGGCGCGGAACAAGCACCAAAACGGGCCGGTCGGCCAGCGCGCCGTCTCAGATGGCGGCGGGGATCGGCTCCCGGGCCGCCGGGCCGACGTTGTGCGCGCGCAGTTGCCAGCCGCGTACCTCGTCGTGGCGCAGCTCGGTCCAGTGGCAGTTCTGCAACGAGCCGAGCGCACGCAGGATCGGCGGCCCCCAGCCGAGCAGGTGGCCACAGCCCTGCCTGGCGCCGCCGCCGTGGGTGGCGACCACGGTGGTGCCGCCGGGGTTGGCGTCGGCCGCCGCCTGGAACGCGGTGCCGATCCGCACGGCCAGGTCGTCCAGCGCCTCGACCTGACAGCCGGGATCGGAGTCACCGTTGCGCCAGCGGGCGTGCTCGGTCGGGAACCGGGCGGCCACCTCGGTCATGCTGAGACCCTGCCACTGCCCGTAGTAACGCTCACGCAGCCGGGCGTCGGTGCGTACCGGCAACCCGGTCAGCGCGGCGAGGGCTTCCGCCGTACGGCTGGCCCGTTGCAGGTCACTGGCGACGATGGCGTCCGGCTTCAGCTCGGCCAGCAGGGCTGCCGCGTTGGCGGCCTGTACGAGACCCAGCTCGTTGAGCGGGGTGTCGGTCTGCCCCTGCACGCGGTTGCCCGCGTTCCAGTCCGTGTTGCCGTGCCGCCAGATGATCAGTCGGGTCATTCGCCGTGGCCGGCGTCGGCGTCGACGAGGTCACGATCCACGAACGGGATGATCGGGCAGTCCTTCCACAGCCGGTCGAGAGCGTAGAACTCGCGCTCCTCGGTGTGCTGGACGTGCACCACGATGTCGACGTAGTCGAGCAGCACCCAACGTCCGGCCCGCTCGCCCTCACGCCGGACCGGCTTCGCCTTGTCCGAGAGGGTGAGCAGTTGCTCCTCGATCGCGTCGACGATCGCCTGTACCTGGCGCTCGCTCGGGGCGGAGGCGATCAGGAACACGTCGGTGATGGCCAGCTGGTCGCCTACGTCGATCAGGACGATGTCCTGCGCCTTCTTGTCAGCGGCGGCCTGGGCGGCGGCCAATGCCAGTTCGAGGGCGCGATCGGAAGCTGTCACCGTACTCCTTTGGGGTCGACCATGAGACCTATCTAGCCTCTCACACGTGGCCGAGTTACAGCTTGGCAGTTAGCGAACAACGGGTCGCAAACCACCACAAACTGTTACTGATAGAGCCGGCGTTTGGCAATGTACTGGACCACACCGTCGGGAACGAGGTACCAGACGGGCTCCCCGGCGGCCACCCGGGCCCGGCAGTCGGTGGACGAGATCGCCATCGCCGGCACCTGCACCAGGCTCACCGAGTCGGCCGGCAGGTGCCCGGCGGAGAGTTCGAAACCGGGCCGGGTCACCCCGATGAAGTGGGCCAGTTCGAACATCCGGTCGGCGTCTTTCCAGGACAGGATCTTCTCCAACGCGTCCGCGCCGGTGATGAAGAACAACTGCGCCTTCGGGCCGTACTCCTCGTGCAGGTCGCGCAGGGTGTCGACGGTGTAGGTCGGGCCGTCCCGGTCGATGTCGGCCCGGCTCACCTGGAAGCGCGGATTCGAGGCGGTCGCGATCACCGTCATCAGGTAGCGGTCCTCGGGCGAGGAGACCGGCTCGTCGGCCTTCTGCCACGGGTGGCCGGTGGGCACGAAGACGACCTCGTCGAGCCCGAACCGGTCGGCGACCTCACTGGCCGCGACCAGGTGACCGTGATGGATCGGATCAAAAGTTCCGCCCATGATCCCGATTCGCCGGGTATCTTCCTCCACCTCTTGATCGTATGCCGGGGCGGTGGCCCAACCGCCCCGGCATGACGCAGATCGCACCCGGTCGATGCTCCCCGTACCGGGGTCGGGCGAGCCTCAGAGCAGCCCGGCGGAGCGGGACAGCAGCGCCCGGCGCAGGTCGTCGTCGGCGTCGGTCACCACCCGGCGCAGCCCCGGCGTCAGGTCGTCGCGCTCCAGCAGCGCCGCGGCCAACTCCAGGGTCCGCGGTTGCACGGCGTACTCGGGGAAGGCCAGCTTGGCGACCTGGTCGGCGGTCCAGGCCGTACGTCGCCGCGCCGCCGCCGGCATCTCGGCGAAGTACCGCTCCACGTAGGACTCGGTCAGCGCCTCCTGCTCCGGCTGCCAGAACCCGCCCGCGTTCGCCTCGACCAGCCGGTTCGACAGCGACGTGTCGCTGACGATGATCTGCCAGGCCCGCTCCTTCGCGGCCGGGTCCGGCAGCGCGGCCCGGCAGCGGGCGGCCCGTTCCTCGCCGGCCGCACTCCGGTCGGCGGCCAGTTCGGCGGCGATCTCCGCCTCCCCCGCCACGCCGAGCACGACCAGCCGGCCGACCAGCGCCCAGCGCAGGTCGGTGTCGATCGCGAGCCCGTCCGGCACCCCCGCACCGGCCAGCCAGCCGGTCAGCCGGGCCGCGTCGGCACTCGCCCCGATCAGCCCGCGAGCGGCGGCGAGCTGCACCGAACCACCCGACGCCGCAGTGCCGAGCAGCCGGTCGCAGGCCTGGGTGACGTACCCGAGGGCGGCCAGCCGGCGCTCCGGGTCGAGGTAGCGGTCGATCAGCGTACGGGCGAGTTTCAGCACATCCTCGACCACGATCACCTCGGTCTCGCCGGGCAGCGCGGCGAGGATCAACGCGACCAGGTCGGAGACCGGGCGCTCCCCGTCGGTCACCGCGTCGATGGTCGCGGTCCACAGCACCGCGCGGGCCAGCGAGTCGGTCAGGCCGGGCAGAACCTGCGGTACGGCCGCGGCCGACGCGTCGTCCAGGCGCACCTTGGCGAAGGTCAGGTCCCCGTCGTTGAGCAGCAGCACCGCCGCGGCCGGTCGACCGGTCAGCTCGGTCAGCACCGTCCGTCCCTTGTCGAGCGCCGGGTCGAGATCGACCTCGGTACGCTCCCGCAGCACCGCCACCGGCCGCTCACCGGAGTCGTCGGTGTCGTACCGGCCCACCCCGATCCGGTGCGGACGCAGTACGGGATGCTCCGGCGTGGCCGTCTGCACCACCGCCACCTCGGTGTACGTGCCGTCGTCGGCGACCGTCACCTCGGCCCGCAGGGTGTTCACCTGTGGCCGACGCAACCAGAGTTCGGTCCACTCGGACAGGTCCCGCCCGCTGGCCGTACTCATCGCGGTGAGCAGGTCGGCCAGGGTGGCGTTGCCGTACCGGTGGGCGGCGAAGTGCGCGTTCAGCCCGGCCAGGAAGGTCTCGTCACCGAGCCAGGCGACGAGCTGGCGCAGCACCGAGGCGCCCTTGGCGTACGAGATGCCGTCGAAGTTGAGCAGTCCGGCGGCGGCGTCGGGAACGTCGTCCGGGGCGACCGGGTGGGTGGACGGGCGCTGGTCGGCCGCGTACCCCCAGCCCTTGCGCCGCAGGCCGAAGGTGGTCCAGGCGCCGGTGAACCGGGTCGCCTCCGCGGTCACCCTGGTCCCCAGGTACTCGGCGAACGACTCGTTCAACCACAGGTCGTCCCACCAGCGCATGGTGACCAGGTCACCGAACCACATGTGCGCCATCTCGTGGGCGATGGTGGTGGCCCGCAGTTCCCGCTCGCTGTCGGTGACCGCCGACCGGAAGACGTAGTCGTCCCGGATCGTCACCAGACCGGGGTTCTCCATCGCGCCGGCGTTGAACTCCGGCACGAACGCCTGGTCGTACTTGCCGAACGGGTAGCGGACGTCGAACAGCTCGTGGAACCGGTCCAGGCACTGCTTCGTCACGGTGAAGATCTCGTCGGCGTCCCGGTCCAGGTGTTCGGCCAGCGACCGGCGGCAATAGATGCCGAGCGGGATACCGTCGTGCTCGTCGTACCGGGCGTGGTACGGGCCGGCGATCAGCGAGGTGAAGTAGGTCGCCAGCGCGACGGTCGGCGCGAACTCCCAGCGGCCGCCGGTCGGCGGGTGCAGTGCCGCCCCGTTCGCCGCGACCAGCCAGTTCTCCGGCGCGGTGACGCTCAACGTCACCGGTGCCTTCAGGTCGGGCTGGTCGAAGCTGGCGAAGATCCGGGGTCCGTCGTCGAGGAAGGACATGGCGTAGAGGTACGCCTCGCCGTCGGCCGGGTCGACAAAACGGTGCAGTCCCTCCCCGGTGTTCGAGTACGCCATCTCCGCGTCGACGGTCAGCGTGTTCTCGGCCAGCAGCCCGGTCAACACAAGACGATCGTCGGCGAGCGTCGCCGGATCGATCGTCGTGTCGTTGAGCCGTACGCTGGTCAGTTGGGCCGGCTTGACATCGACGAAGGTGGTGCTGTCGGGGGTGGCCCGGAAGCGGATCGTGGTGACGGACCGGAAACCGGTGTCACCGGCGGTCAGGTCAAGATCAATATGGTACGACTCGACGGTCAGCAACGCGGCGCGCTCGGCCGCCTCGACCCGGGTAAGGCTCGGCATCCGCATATCCTGCAACATGAAGAGTGGAAAGGCTTTCCCATGACGGATCGCGCAGTGGAGGAATCGACGATGGCGCAGCACCCGAAGGGCGACTTCGACCTGTCCCGCGCGGTGTGGCAGCGGGCCGAGGGCGACACGTCCGAGGCGGCGGTGGAGGTCGCGTTCGTGGACGACCTGATCGGCATGCGCAGCTCCGCCGAGCCCGACGGTCCGGTGCTCGTGTTCACCCAGGCCGAGTGGGACGCGTTCGTGGCCGGCGCCCAGGACGGCGAGTTCGACCTGGAGTAGGACGACAACCGCTCCGGGTCATCCGAGCGACCGCGCCGCCGGCCGACCGCTCGGATGACCCGGACGGGCCTGCCCTCGTCCGGGTCCCGGCGTCACGGCCCGCGCGCCCTCATCCGTCGTCCGGCGTCACGGCCCACGCGCCGTCATCCGGGGCCCGGCGTCATGGCTCGCGCGATGACCGTCACGTCGTCGCCACCGAAGCCTCGGTCGACCGCCCGCCGCCACTGCGCGGCGAGGCAGCCCGCGACGGTGAACTCGGCCGGGTCGACCGCGTCGAGCGTGAGGTAGAGATCCTTGAGCGCCAGCGACAGCGGAAATTCCGGCGAGTAATCCCCCCTGGCCATCCGGGGCAGCTTCGCCTCAGCCCACGGCGGGACGATCGGGTTGCCGGCCAGCGCGGTCAGCACGGTCTCCGTACCGATGCCGACAGCGTGCGCCAGCGCCACCGACTCGGCGATCCCCTCGGCGAGGAACGCCAGCAGGATGTTGTTGACCAGCTTCAACCGGGAGCCCTGCCCGGCCGGACCGACCCAGACCGTACGCTGACCGAGCGCGTCGAACAGCGGCGCCACCCGGTCCCTGGCCCCGGTCGGCCCGGACGCGTAGATGGTCAGCCGTCCGGCCGCCGCCGGTCCCCGACTACCCGCCACCGGCGCGTCGAGGAACACCACGTCCGGCCGCTCCCGCTCGACCAGCGCGGCGAGCCGCTCGATGCCGGCCACCCCGATCGTGCTCATCTGCGCCCAGATCGCACCCGGTGGCAACGCGGCGAGCATGCCCTGGTCGACCGCGATCGCGGTGACCGCGTTGACGTCCGTCACCATGGTGACCGCGATCGCCGCCTGCCCGGCCGCCTCGGCCGCACTCCCGGCCACCCGCGCACCGAGATCGGCCAGCGACTCCGTCGCCCGGGGCGTACGGTTCCACACCACCGTCGGCAGACCGGCCCGCAGCGCGGTGGCGGCCATCGGCTGTCCCATGCCGCCGAGGCCCAGGAACGCGACCGTCTGCTGCTGCGTCATGGCACCCCTTCCGCTATCCGCCGGGCTCGCCCCTCCAGGCTGCGACGCGCCCCGGACGCACGGGCGGCCGTACGCCGGATCTGAGCGATCATCGCCCGGTCCCGCCCGGACGGCCGACCCCGGCGGTGGCGGCAGCGGTCGGCGCTAACGCAGCGGTAGTTGTCTTGACGCACCGTCGACCTCGGTCTGGATCCGGTCCAGGTGCGCGGTCAGGCAGATCAGCCACATCTCCAGGTCCACCAGATCCAACGCCTCCGCCCTGGTGCCACCGGCCCCGAGCAGGGTCCGCAGCCGGGCGGGCAGATCGTCGGGCGCCGGCGGCGTCGCCACCTCGTACGCCCGGCCACCCCGACGCAACTGGTCCGCGACGTCCCCGTACGCGCGCCGTACCCGGTGGGCGAAGTCGTCCAGCGGCCCCGCCACCTCGTCGGTCAGCTCCGGGTACGGCGGCGGCCGGTAGTCCCGCCGGGCCTGGCCGCCCCGCACCATCTCGTGCCCGGCGATCAGCACCGCGCTCCAGTCCACCCCCTCGTTGCGGCGGGCCGGTCGCTCCGCCTGGTACTGGATCATCGACGCCTCGGCGAGCACCATCGCCCGCTGCGCCCGCCCCAGCTCCCCCCGGTCCGGCTGACGGCCGGTCAGCACCTCGACCGTCTCCTCGCTCGACGCCGCCGCCGAGTCGAGATAGTGCGACAGTGACCGGCGCAGCTCACCGCCCCCACCGCGGGGCCAGAGCAGCAGACCGGCCAGCACACCGACCACCGCACCGACCACCACGTCCAGGAACCGGGCCTGCACTATCTGTAGGCTCGCCGGTCCGATCTGGGCGAACAGGGTGGTGAGCAGCAGCGTCACGAAGCCCTGCCCCCAGGCCAGCCCGAGCAGCGGGCCGACCGCGAAGGCCAGCACCATCGCCACCGGCAGGACCCCCCGGTAGACCTCCGGCCGGTCGGCGACCAGCAGCAGCCCCGCCCCGGCGGCGGCACCGCACACCGTGCCGATCACCGCCGGGCCCAGCGTGGTCCGGGTGTCGGCGGCGGACGTACGCAACAGGGTGAGCGTGGCCAGCAGCACCCAGAAACCGTGCTGGAGGTTCAGGTAACCGGCCACCACCCGAGCCGCCGACAACGCCAGGGCGATCCGCGCCGCACCCTGGAAGTGCACCGACCTCGGGGTCAGGTGCACCCGCAGCCGCTCCCAGTAGAGCGCGATCACCGGGCGGTGTGCGTACTCGAACGGGCGGTGTGGCTGGCCGGGGAGCCGGGTCAGGTCCCCGACCGGCAACCGGGCCGTGATCCGTGCCGCGGTGGCCAGGATCGGCGCCTGCTCGACCACCCGCAGGACGATCGCGTCCAACCACAGCCGGCTCAGACCCGGCTCCTGTGCCGACTCGCCGCGCGGCCGGGCCCGGATCTCCTCGATCGTCCGGTGCAGCCGCAGCGGCTCTCCCGCGCCGATCGGCTCCCCCTCGCCGACGAAGGTACGGCCGGCGGCCCGGATCTGGTCCGCTCCCCGGCGCAGCAACCGGTCCAGGTCGCTGTCCGGCGTCCCCGGCACCCCCGGCGGCGGCGGCGAACCGGTCGGGGCGGACGCCCCCGGCACCGCCGTGTCGACGGCCAGCCGTTCGGCGAAGTCCAGCGCCTCCCGCAGGGCCACGGCGGCGTCACGCATCGCCCGGTCCCGGCGGCAGGCGCTCGTCGGCCGCTCGGTCGCCGGCAACTCCTCGAACGTCAGCCGGTTGACCGCCTGCCCGGCGAGTGCCTGCCGCCGGGCCGGCTCCGGCCCCGGATCGACCCGGTCGGACAGCACGTCGGCGAGCACGTCGAGGAACGAGGCGACCGCGTGGGCCGCGCTCGCGAGCCGCTGCGGATAACGGACCAGGGTCACCCTGTCCGGCCAGAGCACCAGCTCGGCCAAGACCAGCAGGAGCGTGCTCGCGGTCACCCCGCCGAGCCGCTCACCCAGCGTGTCCGGTGCGTACGGGCCGAAGGAGGACAGGATGTAGAACAGCTGGAGCCCGGCTGCCACCCCGGCCAGCCGGGGCCCACCGACCCCGAGGAAGGTCACCCCGAACCCGACCACCAGCATGCCGGCCACCGCCGCCCAGATGTGCGCGGCCAGCACGGTGCCGAACACCACCAGTACCCAGGCCACCGGGAGCGCGGCGAGCAGCACCCGAGCCCGTTCCCACGGGGTGACCGGCAGGTGGGCCAGCACCCCGACGGCGAAGACGGTGAAGACCGCGTACAGGGCCATCGTGATGCTGCCGACCAGGTAGATGCCGCCGTAGAAGACGAAGACACCGATCAGCGTCAGCCGTACGGCGCGGCGGATGGTCCGGTAGCCCGGGTCCCGCCGGCCCAACCAGGCAACGGCGCGGCCGCTCACGCATCCCTCCGATGCTCACCGACCCCGATCAGCTCCGATGCCCCGATCAGCCCCTCACGATCGGGCAAACGATCACCGAGGCGACGGCGTTACGGCACATCCGCACCCGGCCACCCGGACGAGCCGCCCGGTCCGGTGGGTTAAGCTGATCGGGTGCGGATGACAACAGACGGTTGGCGGGCCCCCTGACGGGCGGCCACGCATCCGCGCACCCCGAGACCCACCACGGCCGCCCCACCCGGGCGGCCGTTGACGTATGCGCACCCGGGACGGGCGGTCGACGTACCTCCGAAGGAGCCCCCCGATGACCGCGACCCCGACGATCACCCGGACCGTACCGAAACGCCGGCTGACCGGCCTCAAACCCACCGGCTCGCTGCACCTGGGCAACCTGCTCGGCGCGATCCGCCCGGTGGTCGACGCCCAGTACCGGGCCGAGACCATCGTCTTCCTCGCCGACCTGCACGCGCTCACCGTCGCCCACGAACCGGCCCGGGTCCGCGAACGGACCCTGGAGCAGGCGACCATGCTGCTGGCCGCCGGTCTCGACCCGGACCGGGCCATCCTGTACGTCCAGTCGCAGTTGCCGGAGCACACCGAGCTGCACTTCCTGCTCGAATGCGCGACCGGCGTCGGCGAGGCCCAGCGGATGATCCAGTTCAAGGAGCAGTCCGCCGCCCAGCAACAGCACGTACGGCTGAGCCTGTTGACGTACCCGGTGCTGATGACGGCCGACATCCTGCTGCACGACGCCGAGGAGGTGCCGGTCGGCGAGGACCAGAGCCAGCACCTCGAACTCGCCCGCGACGTGGCGATCCGGTTCAACACCCGGTACGGCGAGACGTTCACCGTGCCGCGCGCCGTACACCCGCCGGTGGCCACCAGGGTGATGGAGTTGAGCGACCCGACCTCGAAGATGGGCAAGACCACCAGCGCGGACGCCGGCACGATCTTCCTGCTCGACCCGCCCGAGGTGATCCGGCGCAAGGTGACCCGCGCGGTCACCGACTCCGGTCGCGGCGTCGAGTACGCCCCGGACACCCGTCCCGGCCTGGCGAACCTGCTGGAGATCCTGGCCGCCTGTGTGGACGCTCCGCCGACCGCCCTCGCCGACGAGTTCACCTCGTACAGCAAGCTCAAGCGGGCGGTGGCGGAGGCGGTCGAGGCGCTGCTGCGGCCGATCCAACTGCGCCACGCCGAACTGACCCGCGACCCCGGTTACGTCCGGCGGGTGCTGGCCGAGGGGGCCGAACGGGCCCGCGACGGTGCCACCGACACGGTGCACCGGGCCAAGCGCGCCATCGGCCTGCTCACCTGAAGAGCGGTGACCCGGTGTACGGGGGACACAGCGCTCCCCCGTACACCGTTCACGCCGAAACTAAGATCCGTTTCTCGAAACACGCGCTGTACGGGTTGCCGACGTACCGGCCGTAGACCGGGATCTCGGTGTAGCCGGACGAGCGGTAGAGCGCCAGCGCCGAGGGCAGGTAGGTGCCGGTCTCAAGTCGCAACACGGAGTGACCGGCCCAGAAGGCCAGTTCCTCCAGCGCGCCGAGCAGTTGCCGCCCGATGCCCCGCCTGCGGTGGGCCGGGCGGACGTACATCCGCCTGATCTCGGCCGTCGTCTCATCGATGGACTGGATCGCGCCGCAGGCCACCGCACGCCCGCTGAGCACGCCAACCAGGTGCCGTACGTCGTCGCGGGTGGGTACGGAGTCGGCCACCCCACCGACCGGTCGGTTCGCCTCACGCAGTTCCCGCTGTTGCGCGGTCATCAGGGCGGCGAGCTCCGGATCGGAGTATGGACGAGACTCGATTAACATCCACTCAGGGTAATCAAACGCCGTTTCGCCCAGGTTTCTCGAAAGTGGCGCCAACAGAGCGTGAATCCGTCTAGTCGGCGGTGCTGTCCCCGCCACCGACGGTCACCGGCGCCTCGTCGGCGTCGGCGGCAGCCGCCGCGGCCAGCGCCGCCTGCAACTCGTCCTCGGGACGCACCCGACGGGCCTTCCGAGCCGCCAACCGCTGCGACGCCGACGGACGCGACGACTGGGTCTCCAGCCGGATGTCGGTGCCCCGGTTACCGGGTGTGAAGTCGGCACCGGCGTAGAGGGTCGGCTGCCAGTCGAACTCGCGTACGCCGATCCGGACCAGGCTGCCCGGCTCGGCACCCGCCTTGGCGAGCTTCTCCTCGACGCCCAACCGGGCCAGCCGGTCGGCGAGGAAGCCGACCGCCTCGTCGTTGTCGAAGTTAGTCTGCCGTACCCAGCGCTCCGGGCGCGGGCCGTGCACCACGAACGCCCCGTCGGCGTCGGTCTCGATGGTGAAACCGGCGTCGTCCACCGCGACCGGGCGGAGCACGATCCGGGTCGGTTCGAGCACCGGCGTCGCCGCCCGGTGCTGCTCGACCAACTCCGCCATGGCGAAGGTCAGCTCCCGCAGCCCGACCCGGGTCGCCGCCGACACCTCGAAGACCCGCAGGCCCCGCGCCTCGATGTCGGCCCGGGTGATGTCGGCGAGATCCTGCCCGTCCGGTACGTCCACCTTGTTCAGTACGACGATCCGGGGCTTGTCCGCCAGCCCGCCGTACTCGGACAGCTCGGCCTCGATGGCGTCGATGTCGGCGAGCGGGTCCCGGCCCGGCTCCAGGGTCGCGGTGTCCACCACGTGTGCCAGCACCGAGCAACGCTCGATGTGCCGCAGGAACTCCAGTCCGAGCCCCTTGCCGCTGGCCGCGCCCGGAATCAGCCCCGGTACGTCGGCCACGGTGAAGGTGTGGTTCTCCTGCCGGACCACGCCGAGGTTCGGCACCAGGGTGGTGAACGGGTAGTCGGCGATCTTCGGCTTGGCGGCCGAGATGACCGAGATGAGCGACGACTTGCCGGCCGAGGGGAAGCCGACCAGGCCGACGTCGGCGACGCTCTTGAGTTCGAGTACGACGTCCATCTCGTCGCCGGGCTCGCCCAGTTCGGCGAAGCCGGGGGCCTTGCGCCGGGCGTTGGCCAGCGACGCGTTGCCGCGTCCACCGCGCCCGCCGCGGGCGACCTCGAAGACGGTGCCGGCGCCGGTCATGTCGGCCAGGACCTCGCCGGTGGTGCTCAGTACCACCGTGCCGGCGGGAACCTTGAGGACCAGGTCGCCGCCGTTGGCGCCGTCGCGGTTGGAACCGGCGCCGCCCTTGCCGTTGTCGGCCTTGATGTGCGGCCGGAAGTGGAAGTCGAGCAGGGTGTGCACCTGTGGGTCGACGACCAGCGAGACGCTGCCGCCGTGCCCGCCGTTGCCGCCGTCCGGCCCGCCGAACGGCTTGAACTTCTCGCGGTGGATGGAGACGCAGCCGTGCCCGCCGTCGCCGGCCCGCAGATGCAGGACGACCCGGTCAACGAAGGTAATCACGACGCCAATCCTCTCCGCGGAGTCCATCCCCGCGACAACAAGCCTGCCACGCAAACGGCGAAGCGGGCCGGGACACTCAGGTCCACGGCCCGCTCCGCCGATTGGAGAAGCTAACTACTGTGCCGCCGGCACGATGCTGATGACCTTGCGGCCACGCCTGGTGCCGAACTGGACCGCACCCGGGGCCAGCGCGAAGAGCGTGTCGTCGCCGCCGCGCCCGACCAGGTCGCCGGGGTGGAACTTGGTGCCGCGCTGCCGGATCAGGATCGTGCCGGCGCTGACCACCTGGCCACCGAACCGCTTGACACCGAGCCGCTGCGCCTGGGAGTCGCGACCATTGCGCGAGCTGGACGCACCCTTTTTGTGAGCCATCTGAGGACGACCTAACTTTCCGCTGGACTCTTACCCTGCCGCCGACTACTTACCGTTGGAGATGCCGGTCACCTTGACCTGGGTCAGCGGCTGACGGTGCCCCTGACGCTTGTGGTAACCGGTCTTGTTCTTGAACTTGTGGATCCGGATCTTCGGGCCCTTGGTGTGGGCGGCGATCTCGCCGGAAACCGCGACCTTGGCGAGCTTGGCCGCGTCGGTCACCAGGTCGGTACCGTCGACGAGAAGCACCGCGGACAGCGTCACCGCGTCGCCAGGCTCACCGACGAGCTTCTCGACCTCGATCACGTCGCCCTCGGCGACCTTGTACTGCTTGCCGCCGGTCTTGACGATCGCGTACATCGGAGGCGGACTCCCTGTCGTTGAGGCTGCTTGGAATGCTGTTCGCGGAGCCCGCCTCGGCCGCACGAATGCGGGGGCGGGCACGCGAGAGCTTGGCGCCAAAGGTGCGCCGCAGGCTAGCGTACGCCATGGCCGGTCCGACGCCCAAACCGGGCCCCGGTGATCAGGTCCCGCAGAGCTGACCGATGCGCTCGTTCAGCGACTCAAGCTTGATCTCGTCGATCGAGTTCGCCTCGGGCTTCATCGTGGAGACCTGCGTCGCCAGATCGCCAAGCGTGCTCTTCAGCGTGGCGTCGCTGGCCTCGGCGGCGTGCCCGCGCAGCGCGCCGGTCCAGTCGGCCAGGCTCTTCTGCGCCCGACCCTGGGCGGCCGTCGCCGCGGCGTTGTCGCCGTCACTGGTCGCCTGCATCATCGTCACCATCTCGGTGATGAAGGCCGTACCCATGTCGGTGTTGGTCTTCAGCGCCGCCGCGCAGACCTCCTTGGCGTTACCGCCGGCCGGGGGAAGCACCGGCGGTGGATTCGCCGGGGCGCCGGGGCCACCGGTGGCACCGCCCGGCGCGTCGGTCGAACCGGCCGGCGGCATGCCGCTGGCACCGGGCGCACCCGGTACGTCGGAACCGGACGCGGACGGCGCGGCCGTGCCCGACGCCTCCCCACGGGGACGTTCGGCGGCACAACCGGAACCGACCAGCAGGACGGCGGTGAGTACGACGGTCGTGATGACGGCGGCCGGCAGCGGGCGTCGCATCTGTTCTCCTCGCGAGGGGGTGCGGATGGTAAAAGGCCCCTTCCAGTCGCATTTTGGCCTGGAAGGGGCCTTCTCAGCGCTCGGCCCCCTAGTGCATCGCACCGGCGCGTCGGACGCAACCGGTGCGGGGCACATGATCGTTACGGATCGGCGTCCGGGTCGATCGGAGGACAGGTCAGGGACGGGTACGCCGACGCGTACCACCGCGCCGCGACCGCCGCCGGCCACCGACACCGCCCTCGGTCGGCTCGCCGTCCTCGTCGAGCTCGTCGCCCAACGCGTCCGGGTCGTCGGCTCCGGCGAGCCGGGCGGACCCGGTCAACGGGGCGTCGGCGACATCCGGCGCGTCGTTCGTGTCGACCTCGTAACGCGACAGGTCGTACCCCATGGTGTCGATCTCGTCGGAGTCGGCGATCTCGACCGCGACCCGCTCCGGCGCCGCGCTCTTGCGGGCCCGCGTACGCCGGCTGACCGTCGGTGTCTCGGCCGGTGCCGCCGACGCGGCGGGGCCGCTCGGTACGGTGGTTCCGCTCGGTGCGGTCGCCGAGGCAACCGCCTTCACCCGGTCGCCGCCACCGTTCACGCCGGCCGGGGCGCGCTTCTCCGGCACCGGCTCGGTGTGGATGATCACACCACGGCCCTTGCAGCAGTCACAGGTCTCGCTGAACGCCTCCAGCAGCCCGGCACCGATCCGCTTGCGGGTCATCTGCACCAGGCCGAGCGACGTGATCTCGGTGACCTGGTGCTTGGTCCGGTCCCGGCCGAGGCACTCGGTGAGCCGGCGCAGCACCAGCTCACGGTTGGACTCCAGCACCATGTCGATGAAATCGATCACGACGATGCCGCCGAGGTCGCGCAACCGGAGCTGACGGACGATCTCCTCGGCCGCCTCCAGGTTGTTCCGGGTGACGGTCTCCTCCAGGTTGCCGCCGGCACCGGTGTACTTACCGGTGTTGACGTCCACCACGGTCATCGCCTCGGTCCGGTCGATCACCAGGTGACCACCGGAGGGCAGGTAGACCTTGCGGTCCAGGCCCTTGAGGATCTGCTCGTCGATCCGCCGCTCGACGAAGACGTCACCGGTGCCGGTGTGCCGGTGCAGCCGGGCCACCAGGTCGGGCGAGACGTGCGCCAGGTACGACTCGACCTGGCTGTACGCCTCGTCGCCCTGCACGACCAGCTCTTGGAAGTCCTCGTTGAACAGGTCCCGAACCACCCGGATGACCAGATCGGGCTCCTCGTAGAGCGGCGCCGGGGCGCCACCCTCGGCGGCTCGGGCCTGGATGTCGTCCCACTGCGCCTGCAACCGCTTGACGTCGCGGGCGAGCTCGTCCTCGCTGGCCCCCTCGGCGGCGGTCCGGACGATCACGCCCGCGCCGTCCGGGACCAGCTTCTTCAGTACGTCGCGCAACCGCTTGCGCTCGTTGTCCGGCAGCTTGCGGCTGATCCCGGAGGCGTTGCCGTTCGGCACGTAGACCAGGTGCCGACCGGAGAGGGCGATGTGGCTGGTCAGCCTGGCCCCCTTGTGCCCGATCGGATCCTTGGTGACCTGGACCAGCACGGCGTCGCCGGAGCGCAGCGCGTGCTCGATCGAGCGGGCGCGCCCCTCCAGGCCGCTCATGTCCCAGTTGACCTCACCGGCGTAGAGCACGGCGTTGCGGCCCCGCCCGACGTCGACGAACGCCGCCTCCATGCTCGGCAGGACGTTCTGCACCTTGCCCAGGTAGACGTTGCCGGCCATGGTTCCGGAGGTGGCCCGGGTGACGTAGTGCTCGACCAGCACCCCGTCCTCAAGCACCGCGATCTGCGTACGGTCGCCGCGCTGGCGGACCACCATCACCCGGTCGACCGCCTCGCGGCGGGCCAGGAACTCCGACTCGCTCAGGATCGGCGGCCGGGTACGGCGCTGCTCGCGCCCGTCGCGCCGACGCTGCCGCTTGGCCTCCAGCCGGGTCGACCCGGAGACGCCCTGCACCTCGTCGGTGGTCCGACGCGGCTCGCGAATCTTGACAACGGTGTGTACGCCGTCCTCGGCCGCACCGGCCTCGGTGCCGTCCCCGGCGCCCTTGCGCCGGCGGCGACGACGGCGGCGGGTCAGCCCGTCGCCACCGTCGGTGTCGTCTTCCTCGTCCTCTTCCGCCTCGGCTTCGGCCTGTGCCGGTTCCTCGGCGTCCTCGTCCTCAAGTTCGTCGGTCGGGCCCTTGCCCCGACCCCGGCCCCGGCGACCGCGGCGACGACGGCGCCGGGCACCGGCCTCGTCGTCCTCGTCCTCGTCGTCCTCGTCCAGGTCCACCTGGTCCGGCTCGCCCTCGATGGCGGCGTCGGTGACCGGCTCGACCGCGTCGTTGGGCAGCTCGACCGGCTCACCGGTACGGCGACCGCGGCGACGGCGACGGGACGGCTCGATCGGCTCGGCGTCGGCCTCCTCGGCCGCTTCGTCGTCGAGGGGCACCGGAACCGGCTCGATCAGTACGGCCGGCGGCGGGGTGGTCGGCCGGATTGGCGCCATCTCCGGTTCGGGCGCCATGAACAGCACGGTGGGGGCGGACAGCGCGGCGCGACGGCGACGCGTACGCGGCACCTCCTCCTCGGCCGGCTCGGCGAGGTCGGGCCCGCTCGGGGCGGTCGCCGAGGTCGGCGGTACGGCGACACCCGGCGGCACCTGCTCGGTGCTCGCGGACGGGGTCGGCTCCTCCTCGACGGCGGCCGGTGCGGGCGCCGGCGGCGCGGCGGTGACCTCAGGCTCGGCGGGTACGTTCTCCGGCTCGGCCTCGGCCGCCGCCGGTACGGCCTTGCGCCGCCGGGTACGGGTGACCTTGACCGGCGCGGCAGGCTCGGGCTGTTCGGGCTCGGCCACCGGCGCACTGCCGGTGAGCTGGGTGGAGTCTCCGCCGGAGGCGGTCAGTTCGGGATCGGCGACGCCGCTCGTGCCGAGTTCACCGGCCACGGGCGGTTCGTCCCGCTTGTCGGCGGTGGTGGCCTTTCGCCGTCGACGGGTGACCTTCGGCGCCGGCTCGGTGTCGCCCGCGACCGGGGCGAAAACCTCGGCCTGCGGTGCCTCGTCGGAGCCGGTCCGGGAATCGCCCGGAGCCTCGACCGGGGCACCGGCCTGGGCAGGTTCGGCGGTGGCCGACGGCGTCCGCCGCCGGGTCGTGCGGGTACGCCGCACGGGCGTGCTGCTGTCAGTGGTCTCGGCGGGGTCACCGGCCGGCTGGGAGCCGGTCCGTTCGCCGCCCTCGGGCTCGTTGTCGAGCATTGGACGTTCTCCAGTTCTGGCTGCCCCGGGCGCGGGTGAGCGCTGCCACGCAGGGTTGCCGCAAAGGTGTTTCCGGCAGCGCGTCCAGATGCACGGACTACCGAAGTCTGGCTAACACTGAGCGCTGGCCGGAATTCGACTAGCGTTCACCGATGGTCTACCCCGTCGCGGTCCGCCTCCAACGGATCCGCGATCGCCCCGTGCGCGGTCAACGAGCCCTGTGCCAGCCGGGTCGCCCTTGGCGGCACCGGCGGCTCCAGGTCGGCCACCACGCGGAGGCCGGAAAGGACGTCATCGGGTCGTACGGACGGAGTGACCTGCCGTATGACTAGGTCGAGTATCGCACACGGTACGCCCGCGACCTCGGAAGGTGCCCCAGTCTGGTCGATCACATCGACCCTGTTGACTGCCTCGCGAGCGTCGAACGTACGCCGCCCCTGCTTGGTCAACCGCTCGACCAGTACCTCGGACGAGGCCCGGAATTTCTCCACCGCCTGCCGTGCCACGTCGGACTCGACCCCCGGCAGCTCGATCCGCCAGTGCGAGGCGTCGATCCGATCGGCGAGACTGCCGCCGTGGGCGACCACCACCTCCAACACGTCGAGTCCGGGCGACAGGGCGGCGTCGAGCGCGACCCGCAACGCCTCCGGGTCGACCTCGGCCTGCAACCCGACCTCCAGGTACTCGGCCTCGCTCGCGGTCCCGGTGGGGGCCGCGCTGGCGTACGAGATCTTGGGGTGTGGGGTGAAGCCCTGCGAGAAGGCCACCGGTACGCCGGACCGGCGCAGGGCCCGCTCGAACGCGCGCGCGAAGTCGCGGTGCGAGGTGAACCGGAGCGGCCCGCGCTTGGCGTACCTGATCCGGATCCGCTGTACGACCGGCGCCTGACCACCCTCTGGCTGGTTCTTCTTGCTGATCGTGGTGCTCCTCGGTGTGGCCGGGCGGGCGGTGGCCCGCTCCGGCTCGGATGGGTACGGCCTGCGGCGGCCGACGGTGGCCGGGTCAGACGCCGGTCGGCGTCCGCAGGCCGGCGTTGACCGGGGTGAGCGGCAGCAGTTTCTTACCGGTCGGCCCGATCTGGATCTCGGTGTCCATCGAGGGACAGACACCGCAGTCGAAGCACGGGGTCCATCGGCAGTCATCCTGCTCGAACTCGGACATCGAGTCCTGCCAGTCCTGCCAGAGCCAGGTCTTGTCCAGGCCGGAGTCGAGGTGGTCCCAGGGCAGCACCTCCTGCTCCTCGCGCTGGCGGGTGGTGTACCAGTCGAGGTCCACGCCGAAGGTCGGCAGCACCTCGGCGGCGGCACCCACCCAGCGTTGGTAGGAGAAGTGCTCGCTCCAGCCGTCGAACCGCCCGCCGTCCTCCCAGACCTTGCGGATCACCGCGCCGACCCGGCGGTCGCCACGGGAGAGCAGCCCCTCGATCAGCGACGGCTCGCCGTCGTGGTAGCGGTAGCCGATCGCCCGGCCCAGCGACCGGTCCGAGTTGATCGCCTGCTTGAGCAGCCGGAGCCGGTTGTCGATCACCTCCGGGGTCTCCATCTTCGCCCACTGGAACGGGGTGTGCGGCTTGGGTACGAAGCCGCCGATGGAGACGGTGCAGCGGATGTCCTTCGACCCCGTCGCCGCCCGCCCAGCCTTGATCACCTCGTGCGCGAGCCGGGCGATCTGAAGCACGTCCTCGTCGGTTTCGCTGGGCAGCCCGCACATGAAGTAGAGCTTCACCTGCCGCCACCCGTTGGTGTAGGCGGTGACGACGGTGCGGATGAGGTCCTCCTCCGACACCATCTTGTTGATCACCTTGCGGATCCGCTCCGAACCGCCCTCCGGGGCGAAGGTCAACCCGGTGCGCCGGCCGTTGCGGGACAGTTCCTGGGCCAGGTCGATGTTGAACGCGTCGACCCGGGTGGAGGGCAGCGAGAGCGAGACGTTGGTGCCGGCGTACTGCTCGGCCAGGCCGGAGCACATGTCGCCGATCTCGGAGTGGTCGGCCGAGGAGAGCGAGAGCAGGCCCACCTCGGAGAAGCCGGAGAACTCCAGACCGTCGCGGACCATCTGCCCGACCGTGGTGATCGACCGCTCCCGTACCGGACGGGTGATCATGCCGGCCTGGCAGAACCGGCAACCCCGGGTACACCCCCGGAAGATCTCCACCGCGTACCGCTCGTGCACCGTTTCGGCGAGTGGGACCAGGGGCTTCTTCGGGTACGGCCAGGCGTCGAGATCCATCGTCGTGCGCTTGTGCACCCGGAACGGCACGTCCGGCCGGTTCGGCACGACCCGCTGGATCCGGCCGTCGGGCAGGTAGTCAACGTCGTAGAACTTGGGAACGTAGACGCTCTCGGTCCGGGCCAGCCGCAGCAGCAGCTCGTCCCGGCCGCCCGGGGACCCCTCGTGCTTCCACTGCCGCACGATCGCGGTGATCTCCAGTACGGCTTCCTCACCGTCACCGAGCACCGCCGCGTCGATGAAGTCGGCGATCGGCTCCGGGTTGAACGCGGCATGCCCGCCGGCCACGATGATCGGGTCGGCGTCGGTCCGGTCGGCGGCGAGCATCGGCATGCCGGCCAGGTCGATCGCGGTGAGCAGGTTGGTGTAACCCAGCTCGGTGCTGAACGAGATGCCG
The DNA here is from genome assembly GCF_036250065.1 of Micromonospora sp. NBC_01699. Taxonomy (NCBI): domain Bacteria; kingdom Bacillati; phylum Actinomycetota; class Actinomycetes; order Micromonosporales; family Micromonosporaceae; genus Micromonospora; species Micromonospora sp. NBC_01699. The sequence goes on from NZ_CP109199.1 coordinate 6,544,103, forward strand.
AACAGGTCGAAGGTGCCGACCGGCCGGTGTGCCTCGACGGTGAACTGCGGCACCCGATGCTCGCGCATCAACGCCTCAAGATCGGGCCACACCGCGTACGTCCGCTCGGCCAGCACGTCGGGCTGCTCGTTGAGCACCTCGTAGAGGATCTGTACGCCCTGGTTGGGCAGGCCCACCTCGTACGCGTCCGGATACATCAGCGCCCAGCGGACGGTTGCCGACTCCCACTCCTTGATTACCGCGCCCAGTTCGCCGCCCACGTACTGGATGGGCTTGCTGACCCGGGGCAACAGCGGCTCAAGCTGCGGCCAGATGCTGTTGCTGTGGCTCGTCGTGGTCGTCGGGACGCTCATGACCGCCAAGGGTACGCGGCGCGCCCGGCCGACCGGTCACCATATGCCCGAGCGGTCGTGTGCTCACCGGCGCGGGAGCGCTGATGCCCCCCGTGGCCCTCGATGCCGCAGTGGCCCGCCGCTACTACCCTCGTACCGGCGCGCGAGAGGAGCACACCCCGATGCCGGAGCCACAGCCGGAAGTCACCCCACCGGCCGGCCAGTCCCGACCGCCCGAGCCCTCGGCTGCCGCTCCGCCCCCGGAGCGGGGTCCCGCCGACCCGACCCCCACCCCGACTCCGCAGCCGCCGACCTCGGCCGACGCGAGGGCGGGGAGCACGGTTGTACCCCCGGCCGACCAGCCCACGGCCGGGATCGAGACACCGCGCGGCGACGCGCCGCCGACCGGGGCAAAGCCGCCGCCGGCTCGATCCGACGCACCCCCGACGAAGGCGGAGCCGGCGGTGGCCCGGATCGACACACCCCCGACGAAGGTAGAGACGCCGACAGGCCCGACCCCCGCACCGCCGACGAAGGCGCAGACGCCGGTGACCGCGACCGACGCGACCGCGACGAAGGCGGATATACCGGTGGCCGGAAGCGACGCGGACCCGGCCGGAGCGCAGACGCCGCAGGCCGGCGACCTGCCGGCGACCAGGTCGGACAAGCCGGTGACCGAGCCGGCACCACCACGTTGGACCGGGTCGGCGGCGGTGCCGCCACCGACGCCGAAGAAGAAGCGGCGCCCCCTGGGCGGAATAGGAAGCGGGGGCGCGGCCGGAAGCGGGGGCGGGGAGCAGAACCGGGCCGTGCCGCCGCCGCGCAACCCCACCCTGCGGCTACCCGTGGGCGAACCGGACATCTCGGACCGGGACACCCCGGTCGACCCGTGGGCCGCCGCAGACCCGGAACCCTGGGCGGCACACGTGGCATCGATCTCGCCGGCTGAGCCGTACCAGCCGGTCTCCCCGGCGGAGTCGTACCGGCCGGTCTCACCAGCTGAGCCGTACCACCCGGTCTCCCCGGCGGAGCCGTACCGGCCGACCTTGCCGGCGGAGTCGTACCGGCCGGTCGGGTCGGATGATCCGCGCCGGGGGGTGCCGCCGGGCGAGCCGTACCGACCGGTTTCGCCCGCGCAGGCGTACCCGCCGGCTCCGCCGCGTCCGCCGGTGCGGCCGTACCCCGCGACCCGGCCGTTCTCGGCGGGCCCGCCGGCCGCCGCGCCCCCGCCGCCGCCACCGCCGTCGGCGCGGTCCGGTCGGCCGCCGGCAGCGGCGCCGGTGGCGAAGGTGCCGGCTCCGGTGGCGAAGGTGCCGGCGCAGACCAGGCGCGGCCGCCGGGACCGCGACCGGCCGCCGCCCCAGGGCCCGACATCCGCGCCGCCGCCCGGCTGGCGTCCACCACCCGGGTACGTCGCGGTCACCGCCCGGCGACGGCGACGGTGGCCGAGGGTGATGCTGGTGCTGTCCCTGCTCGGCCTCGTCTGCTGCTGCGGCGGCCCGGCCTGGTACGCCAAGCCGATGTGGGAGCAGTACCCGGTCAGCGCCACCCTGCCGGCCGAGGTGATCGACCTGCACAAGCGGGAGGACCAGGCGAGCGAGCAGGTCACCACGCAGCTCAGGGAGCAGATGGCCACCAGCGACCTGTTCGGCGACACCTTCGCCGGGGTCTACACCGACCCGTCGAACAAGGTGGTCACCATCTACGGCAGCACCGGGTTCCGGTTGAACCCGGAGCAGGACCTCGACACCGCGATGGCGCAACTGAGCACCGAGTACGCGCTGAACGACGTAACCGTGATCGACACCGGCGTACGGGGCGAGTTCCAGCGTTGCGGCATCGGCCAGGCCGGCAGGACCGACGTGGTGGTCTGCTCCTGGGCCGATCACGGCAGCCTCGGAACCGTGCTGTTCACCCGACTGTCGATGGAGGACAGTGCGAGTCTGCTCGCCCGGTTGCGGACCGAGATCATCAGGCACGAGTGACCGTATTTCGTGTGACCGGATACACAGTCGACCGACGGATAAGCTCCGGTAGAAACCAGTCAGGCGGTGCACAATCGGGCTATGTCGCGGCGCTGGATCTTCGCTGACCAACTCGGGCCGCACTTCCTCGACGACCGCGAACAGCAACTACTCCTGATCGAGTCGAAGGCGGTCTTCCGTCGCCGGGCGTTCCACCGGCAGAAGGCGCACCTGATCCTGTCCGCGCTCCGACATCGGGCCGCCGAGCTCGGTGACCAGGCATTGCACGTACGGACGGACACCTATCGGGAGGGGCTTCGACAGGTCCGGGGACCGATCGAGGTCTGCCATCCGACCTCGCGCCGGGCCCGGGACCTGGTCCGGTCCCTGGACGACCGGGTGACAGTGCTGCCGGCGCGCGGTTTTGTCACCAGCCAGGCCGACTTCACCGCCTGGGCCGACGACCGGCGCGGGGCGATGCGACTGGACGACTTCTACCGCCACGCGCGCCGCCGGCACCGGGTCCTGCTCGACGCCGACGAGCCGGTCGGCGGCCGGTGGAGTCTCGACGCCGACAACCGGCAGCCGCCGCCGAGGGAGTCCGAACGGCTCGACGTCCCCCCACCCCCACTCCCGGCGGAGGACGACATCGACGCCGAGGTCCGGTACGACCTCGACCGGTGGGCGGCGGAGGGGATCCGGTTCGTCGGCCGGGACGGCCCCCGGCTGTTCCCCGCCACCCGGGCCGAGGCGACCGACCGGCTTCGGCACTTCCTGCGACACCGGCTGCCGACGTTCGGGCCGTACGAGAACGCGATGCTCTCCACCGACCCGTTCATGGCGCACAGCCTGCTCTCCTCGTCGTTCAACCTCGGCCTGCTCGATCCGATGGAGGCGATCCGGGGCGCCGAGCGGGCCTACCGGGAGCGGCAAGCCCCACTATCCGGTGTGGAGAGTTTCGTCCGGCAGCTGCTCGGCTGGCGGGACTTCGTCTGGCACCTGTACTGGTACTTCGAAGCCGGCTCCCGCGGTTCCGACCGGCTCGGCGCCCGCAAGTCGGTGCCGGCCTGGTTCGCCGATCTCGACGCCGACGCGGTGCAGGCGCGTTGCCTCGCCGACGTGCTGGCGGGGGTACGGGACCGGGGCTGGGTGCACCACGTGCCCCGGCTGATGGTGCTCGGCAACTACGCGGTGCAGCGCGGTTGGCGCCCGTCGGAGCTGGTCGACTGGTTCCACCGGTCGTTCGTCGACGGCCACGAGTGGGCGTTGACGGCCAACGTCGCCGGCATGAGCCAGTACGCCGACCCGGGCCAGCTGAGCACGAAGCCGTACACGGCCGGTGGCTCGTACGTCAACCGGATGAGCGACTACTGCGGCGGCTGCCGGTACGACCCGAAGCGGCGGCTGGGCGAGGACGCGTGCCCGTACACCGCCGGGCACTGGGTCTTTCTCGACCGTAATCGGGAGCGCCTGCCCGGCAACGCGCGGATGGCCCGCAGCCTGCACCAGCTCGACCGGCTCGACAACGTGCCGGCGGTCCGGGAGCAGGAGCGGCGGCGCGGCTCCACGGCCCCGTGACGCGGGACCGGGGAGCCGACGGTGAGTGCTGTTACTCGGTCGGGTCGGAGGTGGGGCTCTGCCGGGCGGGCGCGTAACGCGGCACGTACTCCTGGCCGGTGAGCCGCTGGATCTCCGCCATCAGCTCGTCGGTGACCTCGCGCAACGAGGTGCGGTCGTCTTGTCGCCCGCTGACGTCGATCGGCTTGCCGAACCGGATCACCACGCCGCGCACGTGCGGCCTCGGCACCCGTACGCCGATCGGCTGGACCCGGTCGGTGCCGATCATGCCGACCGGGATGATCGGCACGCCGGCCGCCATCGCCAGCCGGGCCGTGCCGGTACGCCCCCGGTAGAGCCGCCCGTCGGGTGACCTCGTCCCCTCGGGGTAGATCGCCACCAGTTCACCGGAACGCAGCACCGGGATCGCCCCGTCGAACGCCGACAGGGCGGCCCGCCCGCCGCCGCGTTCGACCCGGATCGCCCCCAGCCCGCCGATCACCGAGCGGCTCAGCCAGCCCCGGAACCCGGTCCCGGTGAAATACTCGGCCTTGGCCCAGAAGGAGATGTGCCGGGGCACCACCGAGCCGAGGAAGAGTTCGTCGGCGACCGAGAGGTGGTTGCCCGCGATGATCGCGCCGCCGGTGGCGGGAACGTTCTCCAGCCCCTCGATGGTGGGACGCCAGACCACGTTCATTGCCGTTCCGACGGTGATTTTGCCGACGGTGTAGAGCAGCGGCACGCGGCCTCCCCTGGTCAGCGCCCGGGCCCACCGGTCGCGGCGGCCCTCGCCGCCGCACCGATGGTAGGCCAGAGGCGCTCCGACTTCAGCATCGCCAGCGTTCCATCTCACCCTGCGCTGGCCAGGGCCCGGTCCGCCGGGCCGGGAAGGGCCACTTCGATGTACGAAGCGGCGCCCTCCCCGTCCCCACGGTCCCGCCGGTTCAGCGTCAGACCCGCCGCACGGTCACCGCGATCAGCGTCAGACCCGCCGCACGGTCACCGCGATCAGCGTCAGACCCGCCGCACGGTCACCGCGATCAGCGTCAGACCCGCCGCACGGTCACCGCCACCGGCTCGCCCTCGCCGACCTCGCCGGTGAAGGCGTCGGGCGGCAGTTGCCCGTCGGCGGTGGTGAGCGCGATCGCGTCGGCGAGCACCTCCGCCGCCACGAAGTCGCGGTACGCCTCGACCGCCGCCACCACCTCCGGCGACGCCGTCAACGCCACCTCGATCCGGTCCGACACGTCCAGGTCGGCCGCCCGGCGGGCCTGCTGCACCACCCGTACGACGTCACGGGCCAGGCCCTCGGCGGCGAGTTCGGCGGTGACCGTGGTGTCCAGCACCACCACCCCCTCGCCGCCCGGCAGTGGGGCCGAGTGCTCCACGTCGGCGGCGACCAGGCGCAGCTCGTACTCGCCTTCGGCGAGGGTGACCCCGGCGGCCACCGGCGCACCGTCGACCAGGGACCAGTCGCCCGCCTTGACCGCCTTGATCACCGTCTGCACCTGGCCACCGACGCGCGGGCCGAGTGCCCTCGGCACCACCGTGAGGACCTGCTCGCAGTAGCCGGCCAGTTCGGTGGTGAACAGCACCGTCTTGACGTTGACCTCGTCGGCGATCAGGTCGGCGAACGGTTCCAGGGCGGTCGCGTTCGAGCTGGCCACGGTGAGCGACGACAGCGGCAGCCGGACCCGCAGGCCCTTCGCCTTGCGCAGCGACAACGCCACCGAGCAGACCGTACGGGCGTTGTCCATCGCCGCCACCAGCTCGTGGTCGGCGGGGAACTCGGCCGCGTCCGGCCAGTCGGTCAGGTGCACCGAACGCTCGCCGGTCAACCCGCGCCAGATCTCCTCGGCGGTCAGCGGCGCCAGCGGCGCGACCACCCGACAGAGCGTCTCCAGCACGGTGTAGAGGGTGTCGAACGCCTGCCGGTCGCCGGACCAGAAGCGGTCCCGGGAACGGCGGACGTACCAGTTGGTGAGCGCGTCGAGGAACGACCTTACGGTGGCGCAGGCGCCCGAGATGTCGTACTCGTCGAGCTGGGTCTGCACGGTGCCGACCAGCTCACCCGCCTTCGCCAACACGTACCGGTCGAGCAGAGTGCCCACTACTTCCGGTTCAACCCGCTTCGCCTCGTAGCCGTCTGCGTTGGCGTAGAGGGAGAAGAAGTACCAGACGTTCCACAGCGGCAGCAGCACCTGACGTACGGCGTCGCGGATGCCGACCTCGGTCACCGGCATGTCACCGCCGCGCAGCACCGGCGAGGACATCAGCATCCAGCGCATCGCGTCCGACCCGTAGGAGTCGAAGACCCCGTACACGTCGGGGTAGTTGTTCAGGCTCTTGGACATCTTGCGCCCGTCGGCGCCCTGGAGGATGCCGTGTGCCAGGCAGTTACGGAACGCGGGCCGGTCGAACAACGCCGTCGCCAGTACGTGCATGGTGTAGAACCAGCCACGGGTCTGGCCGATGTACTCGACGATGAAGTCGCCCGGATAGTGGTCCTCGAACCAGTCCCGGTTCTCGAACGGGTAGTGCACCTGGGCGAACGGCATCGAACCGGACTCGAACCAGCAGTCCAGCACCTCCGGCACCCGGCGCATCGTCGAGCGTCCGGTCGGGTCGTCCGGGTTCGGGCGGACCAGGTCGTCGACCACCGGCCGGTGCAGGTCGGTGATCCGTACGCCGAAGTCCCGCTCGATCTCGTCCAGCGAGCCGTAGACGTCGACCCGGGGATAGTTCGGGTCGTCGGACTTCCAGACCGGGATCGGTGACCCCCAGAACCGGTTGCGGCTGATCGACCAGTCGCGGGCGTTCGCCAGCCACTTGCCGAACGAGCCGTCCTTGACGTGCCCCGGCGTCCAGTTGATCTCCTGGTTCAGCTCGACCATCCGGTCCCGGAAGCGGGTCACCTCCACGAACCAGGACGACACCGCCTTGTAGATCAGCGGGGTGTCGCAGCGCCAGCAGTGCGGGTACGAGTGGGTGTACGTGTCCTGCCGCAGCACCACCCCCCGCTCCTTGAGCTGACGGATCACCGGCTTGTTCACGTCGAACACCTGCTCGCCCTGGTACGTCGGCACCAGCGCGGTGAACCGGGCGTGGTCGTCCACCGTGACGATGGTCGGGATGCCGGCCGCGTTGCAGGCGTTCTGGTCGTCCTCGCCGAACGCCGGGGCGAGGTGCACCACACCGGTGCCGTCCTCGGTGGTGACGAACTCCGCCCCGAGCACCTGGTACGCGTTCGGGCCGGCCTGCTCGACCAGGAAGTCGTACAGCGGGGTGTAGCGGCGTCCGACCAGGTCACGGCCGTACACCGTGCCGATCTGGGTGAACCCGTCCAGCTCCTTGGCGTACGCGCCGACGCGCGCGGCGCCGACGATGAACCGCTCCCCGTTGCGTTCGAGTACGGCGTACTCGATGTCCGGGCCGACGGCAAGCGCCAGGTTGGACGGCAGCGTCCACGGGGTGGTGGTCCAGACGCCGATCTTCTCGCCGGGTTGGCCGTCGGCGGTCGGGTCGAGCTGGAACCAGACGGTCAGCGTCGGGTCGTGCCGCTCCCGGTAGACGTCGTCCATCCGGGTCTCGGTGTTCGACAGCGGCGTCTCGCAGCGCATGCAGTACGCCAGCACCCGGAAGCCCTCGTAGATCAGCCCCTTCTTGTGCAGGGTCTGGAAGGCCCACATGACGCTTTCCATGTAGTCCAGGTCGAGGGTCTTGTAGTCGTTGCCGAAGTCGACCCAGCGGGCCTGCCGGTTGACGTACCGCTCCCAGTCGTGGGTGTACTGGAGCACCGACGTACGGCAGGCGTCGTTGAATTTCGCCACCCCGAGGTCGAGGATCTCGGCCTTGCTGGTGATGCCGAGTTGCCGTTCGGCGACCACCTCGGCGGGCAGGCCGTGGGTGTCCCAGCCGAACCGCCGCTCGACCCGCCGGCCGCGCATGCTCTGGTAGCGCGGCACCACGTCCTTGACGTAGCCGGTGAACAGGTGACCATAGTGCGGCAGGCCGTTGGCGAACGGCGGGCCGTCGTAGAAGACGTACTCGTTGGCACCGTTGTCGCCGGCCGGCCGCTGCTCGACACTCGCCTCGAAGGTCTTGTCGGCGGTCCAGTGTTCCAGCACACGGCGCTCGACCGCGGGCAGGTCGGGGCTCGCCGGTACGCCCGTGCCGTCGGACGCGTGCTTGGGATACGCCATCGGGGGTCGCTCTCCTCGGTGCAGCTCACTGTCAGTGGACTGCGAGGACGAGCCCGAAACGGTACGCCGGACAGCCGGCGCGCCGCGGGACCCGCGGTACCACCCCGCTTGACGGTCAGGATCAACCGCCCGCTCGTTCGTCGGCTGTGACGGGCCGGCCCCGTCCGGTTCTACTCCGCCGGCACCCCTGTCGGGACCCCGCCGTTTCTTCCGGAGGCTCACCGGTGATATCCGGGTCATCGCCTATCCCCCCACCCTACCCGCCCCCCACCCCCACCACCCCCGAGTAACCCTCCCCCTCCCCCTCCCCTCCCCCCGCCCCGTCACTCCCGCGATCTAGGGCAAATACGTGTTAGTTGATCTCTAATCACCCCCATTTGCCCTAGATCAACGCGGCGGGGGAGGCGGGCGCGGCGGGGGCCCGGGGGGAGGGGGAGGGGGGAGGGGGGAGGGGGAGAGAGCCCGCCCTGTCCGTGTGCCGAACCTGAGGCGCCGCTACTCGCCGAGCACCCGGGCCAGCCGGCGGGCCTCGGTCACCAGCCGACCGCTGCCCCCGCGCCCCGAAATCTCGGCCAGTACGGCCAGCAGCGCGCCCCGACCGGGCCCGCCCGCCGCCTCACCGGCGCCCCCGGTCCCCGATCCGCCGCCCGTCATACGGGCGGTGGGAGTGACGGTGGGAGTGACGGTCGCGGTCTGGGCGCCGAGGGCGAGCAGGTCCGGTCCGCCGCGCCCAGTGGTGGCCAGCACCGCCGGCAGCGCCGCCTCGATGGCGGCCCAGACCTCCGCCCGCGCACCGGCCCGAGCCGCCTCGGACAGGCCCGCCACCACCCGGGTCAGCTTGATCGTGCCGTCCGCGGCCAGACCACCGAACTCCCGACCGAGGGCGGGCCCGTCGAGGTCCCCGGAGCCGGCCAGGGCGAGGAACGCGTCCACTCCGGCGACCCGGTCCGCCTCGTGCCGGGCCGCCAGGGCGTACGTCAGCGCCAGGGTCACCGCCGGGCCGACCGGGCCGGCGACCTCGGCGAGCAGCGGCAACAGTTCGGCCCCGCGCTGGTCGGAGTCGGCCAGGCCGGCGAACGTGGGCAGCGCCCACGCCGCAACCACCTCGCGATGGTTGGGCAGCACCCCCGGCCAGAGCTGGTGCTCGGGGTCGCTGAACTGGAACACCGGCCGGTCCGGCGGGTCGATCTCGAACAGTTCCCGGCCGAGCGGCCCGTGTTCGGCGGCACCCGGCCGGAGCGCGACGACCACCCGACGCTCGGGCAGCTGACTGAGCTCCCAGCGATCGAAGCGCCGGGCCGCCGGCCGCCGCTGTTCCACCCGGACCGATACCGGATCGGGTGCACCGCCGTCGGTAAGCCAGTGGGCCAGTCGTACGCCGGCCGGCGAACGCAGCGCGGCGGCCCGGCTCAGCGCGTCGCCGTCGATCTCCCGGGGCAGCCGCAGCAACGCCTGCTCCAGGTCGAACCGCCACGGCTGCCAGCCCGCCCGTTCGGCCTCGGCGAGCCGATCGACCAGTACCGTCGCGTCGAGCTGGCCGTTGGCCCGGCTCGGGGTGGCGACCAGCATCGGCACCGGCCGGTACCGGGTGTGGACCGCCATCTCGGCGACCCGCAGGGCCATCACCTGCTGCGGTCCCGGCCCGTACCCGGTGATCGGCAGCCCGGCGGGCGAACCGCCGAGCGCGGCCCGGACCATTCCGACCCCGCGCTGCCAGCCGGAGAGCCGGGTGTCGACGCGTACGGCCGCCCGGACCGCCTCGCCGAGCAGTTGCCGCAGCCGGGGAGCGCCCTGCACGTGTCCGGGCAGGAACTGCGCCTCGTACCGGTCGAGGATCGGCACGAGCGCGTCGCGCAGCGCCACCGGATCGTCCGCGTGACAGGCGACCAGTCCGGCGAGCACCCGTTCCCAGCCGATCAACGAGCTCTGGTCGTGCACCAGCGCGCCGATCTCCTCGGCGAGTTCGGCGGCGCTCGTCACCGGCGGCGGCATCGGCGTGACCGGCGGCATCGGCACCAGCGGCAGCCCGGCCGGTACGTCGACCACCACCGACGACTCACCGAGTACGGCGGCGGCCCGGCCGGGCAGGTCACCGCCGAGTACGGCGGCCAGTTCGGCGAGCCGGTCGCGGACCGGCGGCTCGATCCGGGCGGCGTGCCGGAGCACGATGGTCAGCGCCCGCTCCTGTACGTCGAGGGCGTCGTGTCCGAAGGCGACCGCCACCGTCTCCAGCACCTCGCCGGCCCGGTCCCGGTCCCGTTTCGCGACCCGGTCCAACCAGCTCAGCTGCGCCTTGACCAGCATCTTCTCCGGCCGGGCCAGGAGTTGGCCGCTGCCGTGCAGCAGGGTGTCCAGCTCCAGCCGGCCGTTGTCGTCCAAGCGGCGCAGGGCCCGCTGGGCGAGCCCGGCGACGGTGGAGTGGGCGTCCGGCAGCAGCCGCGCGTACCGGCCGACGCGTACGGTCAGCTCGGCGTCGGTCGGCGCCAGTTCGTCGTGCAGCACCACGAACGCGCGCAGCGCCCCCACCCTGTCCCCGCGCAGGAACCGGCCGAGTACGCCGTCGAGCAGCACCGCCCGGTCGACGCGTCCCTCGGCGGCGAGCGCGACCAGGGCGGACGGCATCGCCGGCTGGTGGTCCCAGCGCCGCTGCGTCTGGTCCCAGGTGCTGCGGGCCAGTTCGACCCCGAGCCCGTCGACCTCGAACAGACGGGGCAGCAGCGCGTCGAGGTACGGGTCGACCCGCAGCCGGTCGAGCAGCGGGCGGCGCTTGTCGCCGAGGTGCCACGCCTGTAGGTGTCCGAGCCAGCCCCGGACGAACGCGTCGTCGGTGGGCGGGGCGACCCCGGCCTCGGTGAGCAGCCCGGCGACCAGCGCCCACTGCCCCACCTCCCCGTCCCGGCCGAGTTTGCCGGCGAGTCGCAGGGCGAGGTCGCCGAGCCACGGCAGGTCCCGGGCGCGGGCCATCTGGACCATCTCGCCGACCGGGATGTCGCCCCACCAGTCGCGTACGTTCCGGCGAGTCAGCAGGGCCGCGGTCCGGGCGGCGGAGGGCAGGCAGCCGAGCGCGGCGACCGCCACCGCCGCGGCCGGCCGGCGGTTGCCCCACCAGCGTTCGTCGGGCAGACCCTTGACGTACGCCTCCAGCTCCGGGCCGAAGGTCCGGCGCTGCTCCTCGGTCCCGCCGCGAAGCAGCTTGCCGACCACCCCGACCCGGGCCAGTTCGATCGCGTGCCGCAGGTCCGGCCAGTTCAGCTCGGGTTCCCGGTGGATGGCGCTCACACCGACACCTCGGACGGCGCGGTGGCCGCGGTGACCAGCCGGACCGCGAGCGCGTGTTTGCACGGCCCGCGCCCGCCCCGATACTTACCCCACCAGGGACAGGTGCACGAGGCGGCGGCCCCGGTCCACCGGACCCGGTACGTCTCCTCGCCGCTGCGTACGGTTGCCAGCTCGCCGTCGATCCGCACGCAGCCGGCGTCGACCAGTGCCCGCGCGCCGACCAGCCGTGGGTTCATCCGCTCGGCCGCGGCCCCGTCGTAGGGCAGCACCCGGTGGAAGTAGCCCGCCTCGGCCACGTCGTAGCCGACCCGGCCGGCGGTGCCGAGCTGGGTCAGCGCGGCCCGTACCCGGTCGACGGGGAGCCCGGCGGCGGCGGCCAGCGCGCCGATGTCGATCGTCGGGTCCCAGGAGAGCAACGCGCTGACCAGGTCGGCGTCGTCGCAGACGTCGTCACCGGCGAGCGCGGCGAGCACCGCGCCCTCGCCGGAGAAGCCTCGGTGCGGTTCGGGTGACAGGGTCAGTGACAGCCGCAGGGCCGGTGTGCTCAGCTCCCAGGTGCTGGCGACCGGACCGCTGCCCGTCCGCACCACCGGCCCGTACGCCCGCAGTGCGGTGGCGAACCGCAGGAACGGCCGCAGGGCGGCCAACCGGCCGGCGCCGGGCAGGCAGACCGCGCCGGGCACCGCGCGTGAGGTGAGCCGCAGGGACCGCCCGGCCGGCACCACCCACAGCACCGACCGGTCCGATCCGCTGGGCAGTCGGCGCAGGAACGCGGTCGCCTCGGCCCCGCTGACCTCGACCCGGGGCTCGAACGGTGCGGTGATGACCTGCGCCTCGGCGAAGCCGCGCAGCCAGCGGGTGGGCAGCGGCACCTTCCGTTCGACCAGCGGCCCGTCGTCGATGGTGGTGACGGTGAGGTCGTCCGGCCCGACCGCGACGTGCATCGGGTCGTTGCCGCCGAGGCCGGCCAGGGACTGGCGCAGCGGCGGGTTGACGTCGACGTTGGTGGTGCCGTGGCTGGTGATCCGACCGTCGAGACCGGCCGGCAGCACGTCGAGCCGGGCGTAGACCCCGCAGCAGCCGGAGAACGACTCGAATCGCAGCCGGTCGAGTCCACCGGTGACGACCGGGTCGAGACTGGCCGGGCTGACCGGCTGGTAGTAGCGGGTCCTGGCGACCTCGGCGACCGCGAGCAGGCCGACGGCGGCCGGTTCGGGGGTGGTCAGGAAGCCGTCGAAGAACCTCGGGTGGGCCGATGGCCCACCCGAGGTCTGCAAGGTCAGTTGCCGGTCGTCGGGGGTGAGCCCGGACGGGCGCAGATATGAGTACGTCGCCAGCGTGGCCATGCCGCAGAAACTAGTCGTCCGGTACGACAACCGGACACACCCGTCACGCCACCCGCCGGGCCCACGACCGGGGTACGGAGATCAGCCCAGTTCGGGGAACCAGAGCCCGATTTCGCGCTTGGCGCTGTCGACCGAGTCCGACGCGTGCACCAGGTTCTCGCGGTTGGACAGGGAGAAGTCGCCGCGGATCGTGCCGGCCACCGCCCGGCGGCCGTCGGTGGCACCGACCAGTCCGCGAACCACCTCGATCACCTGGTCGCCGGAGAGCACCACCGCGACCAGCGGGCCGCCGGTCATGAACTCCTTCAGCGGCGGGTAGAACGGCTTCTCGACGTGCTCGGCGTAGTGCTGGTCGGCGAAATCGCCGCCAATCGTGCGCAGTCCCAACGCGTCGATAGCGAGGCCCTTGCGCTCGAACCGCGAGAGGATCTCGCCGACCAGGCCGCGGCGAACCGCGTCGGGCTTGATCAGAACGAGGGTGCGCTCGTCCTGGCTGCTGGTGGACACGCTGTTTTCCTCCTGAGCGGGAGCGGGTACGGCTGGACCAAGGTCAGCCTAGCGAGCCGGCCGGTGGCGCCCGACGCCGGCCACGTCTCACGGCCCCGCTCTTTCCAATCCTGGCGGATCGGGCCTAGCCTGGCCTTAACCAGGGAGGTCCACTGTGGCAGACGGTGTTCGTCGATCGGTCGCACCCGTGCGCAGGCTTGTCGCCGGGGTGCTGGGCACCTTCGCCACTTTTGTCATCCTGTTCGGCTGCGGCATGCCCAGTTGGGCGATCGTCGCCCTCGGGGTGGCGCTGCTGGTGCTGGCCGTCGGACTCGGCCTGGTGACCAACGTACGCAGTGGCGCGCGGGCCTGGGTGTCCGGGATCGCGCACGTACACAGCGTGTCGGAGCCGCCCGCGTCGTCGGTGTTCGGCCGGTGCGAACTCCAGATAGTGCTGGACGCACCGGGCCTGCCACCCCGGTCGATCCGGGTACGCGACCCTCGGGTGCCGGTGACCAAGTGGCCGGCACCGGGCACCGCCCTACCGATCATGGTTGCCATCGACGACCCCCGGCACGTACGGATCCTCTGGGACGAGGTGCCCACGCACGCGGAGGCCGCCGACCGGATGGACCTGCCGCCGGAGTTCGACGAGGATCTCGACCGGCTCGGCGACGACGCGCTGATCGGGGAGGACGTTCCGCCGTGGGTGCGCCGGGGCTCCGACGACGGATACCGGACAACCCCGCCGGGCGATCCGGTCACCGCGGACCTGAGCGACGACCTGCGCGGGCTGCGGGAGGAGCCGGTGGTGGTGCACCACACGCCGGGCGGGACCATCGTGCTGGAGGGCACCCTGGTCGAGCCGCCGCCCGCGGTGCCGCTGCCGCGCCGGGCGAAGCCGACCCCGGGCCCGACCCGCAGCGCACGCTCCGACGACCCGTACCCGGACGCGCCGCCGTACCGGGGCGGCGACGACCGGTCGAACACCGACCCCTCTGACCCCGACCGCCACGACGACGACCGGGTCGAGGACCGGGTCGAGGACCGGGTCGAGGACCGGGTCGAGGACCGGGTCGAGGACCGGGTCGAGGACCGGGTCGAGGACCGGGTCGAGGACCGGGTCGAGGACCGGGTCGAGGACCGGGTCGACGAGCGTTACGACCGGGACCGTGACGACGAACGCTACGACGACGGCCGTCGTGACGACGACGGCGACGGCGACCGTGGCGACGACGACCGGCCGGACGTCTACCGGGCGGAGTCCGGACCGGGGGTGGCCGGCCCCGGACGGGTCCGGCCGGTAGACGACATCGACCTGGAGCTCGATCTCGGCGACCCGACGTCGCGGCGCGACCGGTCGCCGGGCTCCGAGGCGGCGGCCGAACGCCCGGCCGCACCCGAGGACCGGGCCCCCGACGACGACACGGACCTGCTCGCCGGGCTGGTGGCCAACCCGCCGAGTGCCGAGGTCGGCGCGACGGGCCCGATCCACGGCGTCGGCATCACCCTGCTCGTCACGAACCTCGAACGTTCGGTGACGTTTTACCGGGACATGCTCGGCTTCTTCGAGATCGACGGCGGCGAGGGCAACGCCGTACTCGCCTCCGGCGCCACCCGAATCGTGTTGCGGGCCATCCCGGACGTGGCGCCGATCAACCGCCGCCTGGTGCACCTGAACCTGGAGGTCGGTGACGTCGAGGCGGTCTACGAGGACCTTCGCGCCAAGGGGGTGCGCTTCACCTACGCGCCCAGGGCGGTCAACCGGGGCGCGAAGCTGGAACTGTGGGCGGCGGCGTTCCGCGACCCGGACGGCCACGGCATCGCACTGACCCAGTGGCGCGGTCGCCCGGCGAGCTGACCGGTCCGCCGCCGGGTCCGGTCAACCCAAAATCGTCCGGCGTACGTGCAGCACGTACACCCAGACCAGCGCGAAGATGACCCCGAGCACGCCCAGCGACCAGTGCAGGAAGCTGGACAGCAGCAGCAGCCCCTGCAACGCCGTTGCCGCGTGCCAGGCCCACGACCGGGCCAGCAGTCCGCTGAGTACGACCGCGAACACCGCCAGCGCGACGATGACCCCGATCGCGGTGCCGTTCAGGTCACCGCCGACGAGTCGGATCGGTTGGATCGCCAGCAGCAGCACCAGCATCTCGATGACCAGCGTGCCGGCGCCCAGGCCGCGTACCGCCCGGACGGGGTTGCGCAGCCCCGACGGCCGCGCGTCCTCGTCCGGTTCAACCGTTTCCCGTTCCGCTGTCATCGTCTCTCCGGCTTCATCGCTTCAGCAGCCGCCGTGCGTCCGCCACGGTGACCACGGACCCGGTGACCAGTACGCCGACCCCGCTCAGCTCGGCCTCGGGGTTCGACTCGGCGAGTTCCACGGCCAGCTCGATCGCGTCGGGCATGTCCTCCGCCGTCTGGACCCGATCCGGGCCGAAGAACTCCTCGGCCAGCTCGGCCAGTTGCTCGACCGGCATCGCCCGGGGTGATGTGTTCCGGGTGACCACCACGGCGTCGACCACCGGTTCGAGCAGTTCCAGCATCCCGGACACGTCCTTGTCGGCGAGTACGCCGAGCACCGCGATCAGCCGGCTGAACGCGAACTCCTCCTGGAGGGTGTGGACGGTGGCGGCCATCCCGTGCGGATTGTGCGCACCGTCGAGCAGGATCGTCGGCGCGGACCGTACCCGTTCCAGCCGGCCGGGTGAGCTGGCCTCGGCGAAGCCCTCGCGGACCGCGTCGATGTCGAGCTGCCGGTCGGCGCCGGCACCGAGGAACGCCTCCACCGCGGCGAGCGCCACCGCGGCATTCTGCGCCTGGTGGGCACCGTGCAGCGGGATGAAGATCTCGTCGTAGACGCCGCCGAGTCCCTGGATGGCCAGCACCTGACCGCCCACGGCCACGGCCCGCCGGACGACTCCGAACTCGCTGCCCTCGCGGGCGATGGTGGCGCCGACCTCGGCGACCCGCTCCAGCAGGGGTCGGGCGGCCTCCTCGGTCTGGGTCGCCGAGATCACCGTGGCACCCTTGTGGATGATGCCGGACTTGGCCAGCGCGATGTCCTCGATCGTGTCGCCGAGCCACTCGGTGTGGTCGAGCCCGATCGGGGTGATCACGGCGACGCCGGCGCCGAGCACGTTGGTCGAGTCGTCCGCCCCGCCGAGGCCGACCTCGACCACGGCCACGTCCACCGGCGCGTCGGCGAAGATCGCGAACGCCAGCGCCGTGGTCATGTCGAAGTACGTCAGCGGCTCGCTGGCCTTCACGTCGACCAGTCGCGCCAGCGGCACCACCTCCCGGTACGCGTCGACGAACCGCGACTCGCTGACCGGTTCCCCGTCCAGGCTGATCCGCTCCCGGACAGTCTCCAGGTGCGGGCTGGTGTAGCGGCCGGTGTGCAGGCCGAACGCCCGCAACAACCCGTCGATCATGCGCGCGGTGGAGGTCTTGCCGTTGGTGCCGGTCAGGTGGATCGACGGGTACGCCCGCTGCGGGCTGCCGAGCAGGTCGAGCAGTTGCTCGATCCGGCCCAGGTCAAAGACCATCCGGGTGAAGCCGCGTGCCTCCAGTTCCGCGTCGACCCGGTTGAACTCGTTACGGTCGCTCACGAGAGTGCCTCCAGTGCGGCGGCGATCCGGGCCAGGTCGGCCTCGGCGACGGCCAGCCGATCCTTGATCTTGTTGACCACCGGCTCCGGTGCCTTGTCCACGAACGCGGGGTTGCCGAGCTTCGCCCGAGCCTGGGCCGCTTCCTTCTCCGCCGCCGCCCGGTCCTTTTCCAGCCGGGCCCGTTCGGCCGCCAGGTCGATCGAGCCACGGGTGTCCAGGGCCACGTTCACCCCACCGGCCACCGCCAGCGTCGCGCTGGCCGTGAAGTCCGGGCCGGCGTCGTCCAGCCGGACCAGCGAACGGATCAGCGGTTCGTGTCCGGCGATGCGCGCGTCGGCCAACCCGTCGAGCCGGGCTGCGACCCGCTGCGCGGGCCGCAGCCCCTGGTCGGAGCGGAACCTACGGATCTCGGTCACCACCCGTTGCAGCGTGACCAGTTCGGCCTCGGCGGCGTCGTCGACCAGCGTCGGCTCGGTCACCGGCCAGGTCGCGGTCTGCACCGTCTCCCGCCCGGTCAACGCGATCCACAGCTCGTCGGTCACGAACGGCGCGATCGGGTGCAACAGGCGCAGCACCTGGTCCAGTACATGTCCGAGCACCCGGCGGGTGACCTCGGCCGGCTCGCCACCGGCGGCCAGCACCGGCTTCGCCAGTTCGAGGTACCAGTCACAGACGTCGTCCCAGGCGAAGTGGTAGAGGGTGTCGCAGACCTTGGCGAACTCGTATGCCTCGAACTGCTCGTCGACCTCGGCGACCACGTGCTGCAACCGGGACAGGATCCACCGGTCGACCGGGGAGAGTCGAGCCGGCTCCGGCAGTGGCCCGTCAACGTTCGCGCCGTTGATCAGCGCGAACCGGGTCGCGTTCCAGAGCTTGTTGCAGAAGTTGCGGGAGCCCTGGCACCAGTCCTCGCTGACCGGCACGTCCGCACCGGGGTTGGCGCCCCGGGCCAGGGTGAACCGGGTCGCGTCGGCACCGAACCGCTCGATCCAGTCCAGTGGGTCGATGACGTTACCGAACGACTTGGACATCTTCTTGCCGTACTGGTCGCGGACCATCCCGTGCAGCGCGATGACCTCGAACGGCGGTTTGCCGTCCATCACGTACAGGCCGAACATCATCATCCGGGCGACCCAGAAGAAAAGGATGTCGTAGCCGGTGACCAGGACGCTGGTCGGGTAGAACTTCTCCAGGTCGGCGGTGCGCTCCGGCCAGCCGAGGGTGGAGAACGGCCACTGCCCGCTGGAGAACCAGGTGTCGAGTACGTCCTCGTCCTGCCGCCAGCCCGGCCCGGCGGGCGGCTGCTCGTCCGGCCCGACGCAGACGACCTCGCCGTCCGGGCCGTACCAGACCGGGATCCGGTGTCCCCACCAGAGCTGGCGGGAGATGCACCAGTCGTGCATGTTGTCGACCCAGGCGAAGTAGCGCTTGGACAGCTCGGCCGGCTCGATCCGGACCCGCCCGTCGCGGACCGCGTCACCGGCCGCCTGCGCCAGCGGGGTGGTGTTGACGAACCACTGCAAGGAGAGCCGGGGCTCCACCGTCGTACGGCACCGCGAGCAGTGCCCGACCGCGTGTACGTACGGCCGCTTCTCCGCCACTATCCGGCCGTCCTCGCGCAGCGCGGCGACGATCGCCGGCCGGGCCTCGTACCGGTCCAGACCCTCGAACGGACCGGGCGCGGTGATCACGCCGCGCTCGTCCATGATCGTGAGCGAGGGCAGCTGGTGCCGCTGGCCGATCTCGAAGTCGTTCGGGTCGTGCGCCGGGGTCACCTTCACCATGCCGGTGCCGAAGGTCGGGTCGACGTGTTCGTCGCCGACGATCGGGATCAAACGCCCGGTGAGCGGCACCTCGACCTCGGTCCCGATCAGGTGCCGATACCGCTCGTCCTCCGGGTGTACGGCCACCGCCGTGTCTCCGAGCATCGTCTCGGCCCGGGTGGTGGCGACGACCACGTCGTCGCTGTACCGGATCGAGACGAGTTCGCCGTCGTCGTCGGTGTGCTCGACCTCGATGTCCGACAGGGCGGTGAGGCAGCGCGGGCACCAGTTGATGATGCGCTCGGCGCGGTAGATCAGGCCGTCGTCGTACAGCCGTTTGAACATCGTCTGTACGGCCCGCGAGAGGCCCTCGTCCATGGTGAAACGCTCGCGGTCCCAGTCGACCGAGTCGCCGAGCCGGCGCATCTGGCCGAGGATCGTCCCACCGGATTCGGCCTTCCACTGCCAGACCCGTTCGACGAACTTCTCCCGACCCAGGTCGTGCCGGGACAGGCCCTGGGCGGCGAGCTGCCGCTCGACCACGTTCTGGGTGGCGATGCCGGCGTGGTCCATGCCGGGTAGCCAGAGCGCCTCGAAGCCCTGCATCCGCTTGCGCCGGATCAGGGCGTCCTGCACGGTGTGGTCGAGGGCGTGCCCCATGTGCAGCGAGCCGGTGACGTTCGGCGGCGGGATGACGATGGTGAACGGCGGCTTGTCGCTGTCCGCCGACGCCCGGAAGTGGCCGGCGGCTACCCACTGCTCGTACCGTCGCTGTTCTACCTCACCCGGCTGGTACTGCGCGGGCAGGGACGGGACGGCCGTGCGTTGGGTATCCAGTGTCTCGGTCACCCTGAAAGTCTACGGAGGCCCCGACCGGGACCGTCGTGGACCACCACCGGTTGGGCTACGGTGTCGGTCATGTCCGACGCGAACCTCTTCGATCGCCCTTCGGCCACCGATCCGGTGCCGGTCGACGTCACCCCGGAGCCGTACGACATCACCCCCGGCTTCGGATTTGACGACGACGAGGAGGAGAGGGAGCGGTCGGGTCGGCCGTCGCGCCGTCGGCTGATCGCGCTCGGCGCGGCCCTGCTCATCGGGGTGGCCGGTGCCGCGGTCCTGGGCGCCTTCGGGTGGCAGGTCGCACAGCAGAAGGACGCCTCCCTCACCACGCCCGACCAGCTCGCCGGCCTCACCCTGGACGGCAGCGAGCGAGCCAGGACCACGGCCGACTACCTGCGCAGCGGGTTCCTCGCCGACATCGAGGTCGACCAGAGCATCGCGGCCGTGTACGCCGACCCGGCCCGGCCGGAGGGCTCGGTCCTGCTCTTCGGCGGTACGACGGTGATGTGGCAGCCGGAGCAGGATCTGGATCGCCTGTTCAAGCTGGTGGCGGACGACTCCGGCCGGATCGACGGGCTGCGTGAGGTGCCGGCGGGTGAACTGGGTGGGGTGCTCAAGTGCGGGACCAGCCACCAGGGCGACGACCTGACGGTCTGCGGTTGGGCCGACCATGGCAGTGTCGCGTTGGCGATGTTCCCGGGCCGTACGGCCGACGAGGCGGCGCCCCTGATGCTGGAGATCCGTTCCGCCGTACAGACCCGAAGCTGACCGCGCGCCGTCGGATTCGTTTCCGGACCGACGGCGGGAAGTAGCACATCACGTGCTGGAAACAGGGCGACACATTGTGGCTGGGAAACAAGTTAGGGCCACCCCGAAGGGTGGCCCTAACTAGAAAGTTGTCCGGCGGCGTCCTACTCTCCCACACCCTCACGAGTGCAGTACCATCGGCGCTGGAGGGCTTAGCTTCCGGGTTCGGAATGTAACCGGGCGTTTCCCCACCGCTATAACCGCCGTAACACTATCGACTTAACAAACAACTCAACCCAAACCATATTTGGGGTGTTGTTCGTTTGTCGGGAATCACACAGTGGACGCGTAGCACCTTAGTAATCAAGTCCTCGGCCTATTAGTACCGGTCAACTCAACCCGTTACCGAGCTTACATCTCCGGCCTATCAACCCAGTAGTCTAGCTGGGGGCCTTACCCCATTTGCATGGGTGGGATACCTCATCTCGAAGCGAGCTTCCCGCTTAGATGCTTTCAGCGGTTATCCCTTCCGAACGTAGCCAACCAGCCGTGCCCCTGGCGGGACAACTGGCACACCAGAGGTTCGTCCGTCCCGGTCCTCTCGTACTAGGGACAGCCCTTCTCAAGTATCCTACGCGCACGGCGGATAGGGACCGAACTGTCTCACGACGTTCTAAACCCAGCTCGCGTACCGCTTTAATGGGCGAACAGCCCAACCCTTGGGACCTGCTACAGCCCCAGGATGCGACGAGCCGACATCGAGGTGCCAAACCATCCCGTCGATATGGACTCTTGGGGAAGATCAGCCTGTTATCCCCGGGGTACCTTTTATCCGTTGAGCGACACCGCTTCCACTCGCAAGTGCCGGATCACTAGTCCCGACTTTCGTCCCTGCTCGACCTGTCAGTCTCACAGTCAAGCTCCCTTGTGTACTTGCACTCAACACCTGATTGCCAACCAGGCTGAGGGAACCTTTGGGCGCCTCCGTTACATTTTAGGAGGCAACCGCCCCAGTTAAACTACCCACCAGACACTGTCCCTGAACCGGATCACGGTCCGAAGTTAGATACCCAAATCAACCAGAGTGGTATTTCAAGATTGCCTCCACCCATACTGGCGTATGGACTTCACCGGCTCCCACCTATCCTACACAAGCTAATTCGGATACCAATGTCAAGCTATAGTAAAGGTCCCGGGGTCTTTCCGTCCTGCCGCGCGTAACGAGCATCTTTACTCGTAATGCAATTTCGCCGGGCCTGTGGTTGAGACAGTGGGGAAGTCGTTACGCCATTCGTGCAGGTCGGAACTTACCCGACAAGGAATTTCGCTACCTTAGGATGGTTATAGTTACCACCGCCGTTTACTGGCGCTTAAGTTCTCAGCTTCGCCCCGAAGAGCTAACCGGTCCCCTTAACGTTCCAGCACCGGGCAGGCGTCAGTCCATATACATCGAATTACTTCTTCGCATGGACCTGTGTTTTTAGTAAACAGTCGCTTCCCCCTGCTCTCTGCGGCCATACAACGCTCCACCCGCAAGGGGCTTCACGTCTCCGGCCCCCCTTCTCCCTAAGTTACGGGGGCAATTTGCCGAGTTCCTTAACCACAGTTCGCCCGATCGCCTCGGTATTCTCTACCTGACCACCTGTGTCGGTTTGGGGTACGGGCCGCTAAGAACTCGCTAGAGGCTTTTCTCGGCAGCATAGGATCACTGACTTCACCTGAATCGGCTCGGCATCACGTCTCAGCCTATATGCGTCGCGGATTTGCCTACGACACGGCCTACACGCTTACCCCGGCACAACCACCGGCCGGGCTCAGCTACCTTCCTGCGTCACCCCATCGCTTGACTACTACCCACCAGGTTCCCAGAATCAACCACCAAAACCCGAAGGCCCCAGCAGAATCAAATGGTTAGCACAATGAGGTTCACCACGGACGCTCTTTCGCGGGTACGGGAATATCAACCCGTTGTCCATCGACTACGCCTCTCGGCCTCGCCTTAGGTCCCGACTCACCCAGGGCGGATTAGCCTGGCCCTGGAACCCTTGGTCATCCGGCGGAAGGGTTTCTCACCCTTCTTTCGCTACTCATGCCTGCATTCTCACTCGTGCCGCGTCCACAACTGGATCACTCCGCTGCTTCACCCGCGGCACGACGCTCCCCTACCCATCCACACACCTGCACGCGCCCTCGAAAGAACACGCGAAGTAAAATATGAATGCCACAGCTTCGGCGGTGTACTTGAGCCCCGCTACATTGTCGGCGCGGAACCACTTGACCAGTGAGCTATTACGCACTCTTTAAAGGGTGGCTGCTTCTAAGCCAACCTCCTGGTTGTCTATGCGATCCCACATCCTTTTCCACTTAGCACACGCTTAGGGGCCTTAGCTGGTGATCTGGGCTGTTTCCCTCTCGACTACGAAGCTTATCCCCCGCAGTCTCACTGCCGCGCTCTCACTTACCGGCATTCGGAGTTTGGCTGATTTCGGTAAGCTTGTAGGCCCCCTAGATCATCCAGTGCTCTACCTCCGGCAAGAAACACGCGACGCTGCACCTAAATGCATTTCGGGGAGAACCAGCTATCACGGAGTTTGATTGGCCTTTCACCCCTAACCACAGGTCATCCCCCAACTTTTCAACGTTGGTGGGTTCGGCCCTCCACGCGGTCTTACCCACGCTTCAGCCTGCCCATGGCTAGATCACTCCGCTTCGGGTCTAGGACACGCGACTGAACGCCCTATTCAGACTCGCTTTCGCTACGGCTACCCCACACGGGTTAACCTCGCCACATGCCACTAACTCGCAGGCTCATTCTTCAAAAGGCACGCCGTCACCCCTAAAGGCTCCGACGGATTGTAGGCGAACGGTTTCAGGTACTATTTCACTCCCCTCCCGGGGTACTTTTCACCATTCCCTCACGGTACTAGTCCGCTATCGGTCACCAGGAAGTATTTAGGCTTACCAGGTGGTCCTGGCAGATTCACGGCAGATTACAGGGGTCCGCCGCTACTCGGGAACATCCACAGAAGACCAGCCACTTTCACCTACCGGACTCTCACCGTCTACGGTTGGCTTTCCCACACCATTCGGCTAGCAACTGGTTTTATAACTTCTCGACCCAATGTCAGTTGAATCAGCAGAGTCCCACAACCCCAACCACGCAACCCCTGACAGGTATCACACGCAGCCGGTTTAGCCTCAATCCGCTTTCGCTCGCCACTACTCACGGAATCACATTTTGTTTTCTCTTCCTACGGGTACTGAGATG